>CAWECA010000006.1:0-492882 GCA_963807435.1 uncultured Verrucomicrobiae bacterium | reverse complement strand
GCAGATTATCGAGACTCGCGATTTTCACGATGTAACAGTGTAACAATGTAACGACTCCCCGAATCACGTAACATCCGTGCGCGGTTTGTCTCCTCCCGCAATGGATTCGCGCATCGATGTGTCGGCCTGCACATTTTTCATCCGGTAGTAATCCATAATTCCGAGATGCCCGGCCCGGAACGCCTCGGCCATTGCCTGCGGCACGAGCGCTTCGGCCTCGACCACTTTGGCGCGCATCTCCTGCGTTCTGGCGCGCATCTCCTGCTCGACAGCAACGGCGGCTGCTCTGCGCACCTCGGCTTTCGCTTGAGCGACGCGTTTGTCTGCCTCGGCTTGTTCGGTCTGTAATTTTGCGCCGATATTGTCGCCCACATCTACATCAGCGATATCGATGGACAGAATTTCGAAGGCGGTATTGCTGTCGAGACCTTTTGCGAGCACGGTTTTTGAAATACGATCGGGGTTTTCCAATACTTCCTTGTAGGAATGGGCAGAACCGATGGCGCTCACGATGCCTTCACCGACGCGCGCGATGATTGTCTCCTCGGTTGCGCCGCCGACAAACCGGTCGAGATGCGAGCGAACGGTGACCCGCGCTTTGACTTTTACGCCGATGCCGTCCTGCGCGACCCCGTCGATAGTGGTACGGCCCATCGACGGGCTCGGTGCATCAATTACTTTGGGATTAATGCTAGTGCGCACCGCTTCCAGCACGGTTTTGCCAGTGCCTTTGGTAGCAAGATCGATTGCGCAGGCCCGGTTGAAATCGAGCGAAATGCCTGCCTTGTCAGCGGCGATTAAGGCGAGAACGACGTGGCTAACGTCGCCACCCGCCAGGTAATGCGCTTCAAGCGGATCGCTCGAGACATCGAGGCCGGCCTTCACCGCCGTGATGCGGTTGTCAACGATCAAGCCAACCGGCACTTTTCGCAGGCTCATCCCGATCATTTTTCCTATGCTAACGGGCGCGTTGGCGACACGAGCCCGGAGCCAGGTTGTGAAAAATTTGAAAAGAATGATCGCGAGCACGAATGCGAACAGCGCCAGCACCGCGATACCGATGAGATAAAACGAGTCCATGTTGCAGCGGAGAGTACCTGAACAGAAACAGCGCGGAAAGCCTAATTGCTCCAGGTGGACCGCGGTCTCCCTTTGGCGCGCCGTAACCTCGGCGAAGGCGGCTCAACGCGTACGGTTCGCCCGCGTCAACGTTTGAACGAATGGACGATTTTCAGAAAAATCGTGCTCGGGGCGGGACTTGAACCCGCAAGCCTTTCGGCATACGCCCCTCAAACGTACGTGTCTGCCATTCCACCACCCGAGCGCGCCGGAAAATTTAATCAGGAACTCAGGAAAGCAAGAAGCCGAAATCAACTGGCCAGCAAACCACCAATGTTTCCAGATTTAATCTGCGCAAATCTGCGTAATCTGTGGCTGAATGCCTGCAACCGAATGGATTAAGATCGATCTGCATATTCACACTCTCGATGATCCCAAGGACGCTATCGACTTTTCCGCTCATCAACTGCTGGAGCGAGCATGCTCGCTCGGGTTTCGTGTGCTCGCGATTACTTTGCATGATGCGGTGTTTGATCGAAAAGAAGTATTCGAGGATGCGGCGGCAATGGGCATTCTTCTAATTCCCGCGGCTGAGGTGCGGTTGCTCGGTGCGGACGTAATCGTGCTGAATGTGAGTCCCGAGGAGGTCGCGCAACTAAAAGATTTTGATGACTTGCGGCAACTCCGAGCGCGCCGCGGCGATTCTGTTTTTATGATTGCGCCGCACCCATTCTACATCCTTGGAGGCTCAATTGGATCGCGACTCATTTCGGCAATCGATTGCTTTGACGCCATTGAGTACTGCCACTTCCACTTGCCGTTGCTCAATCCGAATCGCCGTGCAGAAAGGGTGGCCAAGCGATTTGGTAAACCATTAATCGCTACTTCCGATGCACATCGGCTGCACGCCTTCGGCCGGCATTACACGACCATGCCTCCGCCGCCTGCGCTTACGGTGGACAACGTTCTGGCGGGTTTGCGTAAGGGTCCGTTGCGCCTAACGAGTCCTCCGTCGAGTCTCACCGATTTTGCGAGCGCATTTTATTTCGTTTTCCTCAAGCATCCGTTTCGAGTATGGCGGAAACTTCGCGGTGCGTGAAATCTTTTCTCCTCCGAATAGCAGCGTGGCGGTCTCAATGCGACGGCGATTCCTGCTCGAGATCGTAGATTGTCCCCCAATCGCCGGATGCCACAAGGAATGCCGTGGTTTCCCATGGACGACTACTTCTTTGGTAATTGGTTCGTTCGTCCTGACCCCAAAAAACGTAACGGACGCCCAGCGCTTTCGCGACATCGCGCCAATTTGCCGAGCCGTTCATCAACGCTGTTAGCTGATCATTTGTCTTGCCGTAGTCGAATCCCTCTGTCCAAAGGTGTCCCGGATAGCCGAGGACAACTTTGCGGCCCTGCAGCAAAACAGGGTGGTTAAAAGTGGGATACGCAGCGAATCTGGCATCGACTGGTAAAGGCCGAAGCGCTGTGCCGATGTGGTCGAGTCTCGCCCGTTCGATCAATCCGAAGCCGGGATGTCCAGCAGAAAGGCCGCCGAGCAACGTCACGAATCCCGAGCCGAAAAGCAACACACATGTCACTGCTCGTTCGGGGAATGCCCACCGCCCGATGATATCGCTCCACAGGAACGGCAGAATGAGGAAATAACCCCATATCATCAGCTTGAGATTGTCCCAGTCCCATGGCGCGGTTTGTACGAAATAGCCAAGCGCAAAAATCACAACGGCTGCCAGTACAAAAGCTATATCCGCCGGCGGTTTGTCGCCCCAGTGCCATTTACCCTTCCAAATGCGCCAGCCGCATAATCCCACGAGTCCCAGCGCCAGAGGCACCCATAATCCGAAGTTAGGCAGCCAAAATTGGAAAAACGGAGCGATGACGCCGTTCCATGTCTTTTGTACTAAGGAGCCGAACATGGTGGACGATCCAAAATCTTTCGGGCCGAGTTTGAAAAATGGCGCCGCCAGATCAGACGAATCCTGAGCCCAGCCCGGATGCCATTTCAGGATCGATGCTGCGTGAAACTGGTCGGTGGTCAACCAAACGAAGAAAGTTGCCGGGACGAAGGCCGCGATTAGCAAGGCCGCCGCGTGTCTGCGAATCGGGGCGCCGCTGAAAATCTCAGGCCACATCTTTGGATGCGAAATTAGTCGACCAATGCCGCCGATTCCGTTGTTTTTAACAAGATTCGCGATGAACTTCAGTTCCGTGGCGCGCTCTAAGAATAACCCTACCACCAGCACAATGGTCAGCGCGATAAAGGTATGCAGGTGGAATAGCGGCATCGATGCGTAAATCGAGAGTTCAACCCAGAAGGGCAGGGGACCTTTCCTGTGGCCGCGGGCACCCAGCGCGCGCTGCCCAGTGTCATCCGTCTCTGGCGATGCTAGGGCGTAGTTGTCGTCCGGGATAGGGCTGAAAAATTTTTCGCGCCAATGCCAGAGCAGTACGAGTCCCGCTGGAATTGCGTACAGCCAGCCCCGTTGCGTCACAAGCATCGCTAACACAATGCTTTTCCAAGCAATCGGGTGATGAGCGATATCAGCAGCGGTGCCCTGATAATCCAAAAACTTAAAAGTCTTAAGAAACTGAAAACCTGCAATGCCGCCGTTAAACAAGAAGCCCGCTATGGCGAATGTGCCGCCCCACCGATAGAACCCGTAGAAGATCGCGAGCGACGAGAGCAACCCCACCCAGACCAATCCAATAAGAAGATCCACATGAACGAGCGACAGCAGCGCATTAAACAGATCGATCCCCGCTGGGTATCTTAATTTGCTGAAGGCAAAAATCGGATTGTCCGGCCAAAGTGCGACGCCGTTAGCGAAATTCTTGATCAGGGTTATATGGAGCGAGAGATCGCCGAGGTTATTAGGGGACTGAATCTTTAGATCGCTGCCATCAATGTAGAGCAACCAAACAAACGATCGCACAGCGAACATGGCGAAGCAGACTGCGACTGCCCAGAACCACACGCGTCGATAACGCATCATTGCCGAAGAGGCAGGCGTGTCTGGCGGTTGGTTTGGCTCGGAACCTGTAGGACGTTTTGTGTCTACTTGGGCAGAGTCTTTCGCGTTGTTTGCAATCCGCTCATCGCGTGTACCAAGGCAGGCGGCAACGGCAAACGCTGCGCCACACAACAGTGCGATCGCCGCGCTCACAGTGTTCAGTCCCTTTCCGGCCATTCCCATGAGCAGTCCGCAGACCACTGAGAGAGCAACGAAGGTGACCCCGGCAGTAAGCCACTTCATGGATTTTTAGCCGGTGTCGCAGACGGTGTGGGATGCGGCTCGCTCCCGACGAAATCCGGCTTTCTGCCAGAGAACAAGTCCTTAAAGACCTCTGCCCTGAAAAAGATCTTTGATGGATCCTGATAATTCCGCAGCGTCATCATTTCAGTGTAATAAGTTCCCTTTAATTTCGATTCGATGGTTTTGATTTTGTCCTGCTGTACCAGGAGAAAATCGCCATCGAGATTCGCCGGCATGTTTCCTCCTTCGTAGTAACCGACTCTGTCGAAATCTCCCAGTACCCAGGGAAGCGGGTACACGCTGGAGCGGATCAGATGGCCGGTGAGATGGTAATTGGACGGGTCCCGTTTTGCCATCGTGAGCAGCGGTTCGGTCAACTTAAACATGTCGTTGTACGTCTGAACGTACGCGTACGGCTCGTCCGGCGACGAGCATCTGAAATAATTCAGCCAGATGCTTGAGACGAGAGAGAGGCACAACAGCACTCCGACGGCGCCTTGAACGAGACGCAAACGTTTAGGGCGGACCAGCAGGACCGCTCCGCCAAAAACAAACAACAACGGCCACCCGAAACTGATAATGCACCACGGCGTCTTGTATTTGACGATGCTATAAGCAACAAAAGTGCCTGCGCCTAATATCGCCAGATATCGCAGACTGAGATTCTTAAACTTCTGACAAAACAGACACAAAATAAGTCCCGCCAGCATCGGCAGTTCGTAACCGAAGAAATCGGCACGACGAGCTTCCCACGAAGGCGCCATCAATTTTAGCCAGTAATCCCACGCCTTTTCATGGCCATGACCAGCAGCACCGGTCTCGGTCCACGCCTTGAACGCCAGATATAGACCTTTGACGCCGCTCCAGTTAAAAAAAGTTCCTGAATAGAAAAAGACGATGGCGAAGACAGCTACGATCAGGACCATAACCAGATCGATCCAGCTCCAGGTTTGCTTTGCAGGTTTGGCGTCCGGAACGCGATTTATCGCGTAAGACACTGCCAGGGTTGGAATCGCCAGCAAAGCGCAGGCAACATGAATGGCATACGTCTCCTTGGTCAGGATCATGCCCATCAGCCCCATGCCCGCGCACCACAAAGAGCTTACCGTTCCGCGTTTCCACAGGCCCAGCAGTCCCAAAATGAACATCATCGAGAAGAGCTGGAGCCATACTTCGTGAATGGCGTATCGGCCGTAGAAAACGAATCCGGGCGAGACCGCCATCGCCAGCGCGGCAATGCGAGTAACGTTTCGGCCTACAAATGGCTCGAATTTCAACGCCAGCCATACACAAAGAACGCTTACCAGAACCACGGGCAAACGCAGCGCCCACACATTGCGGCCAAATAGACTCTCGAACAGCAGTAGAACATAAAAGTGTAGCGGCCCGTGATAATTGGTCGGGTCATAGCGATAAAATCCATTGTGCCTTACCTGATCGACAAACCAGCCGTTGATGCCTTCGTCGAAATGCGGCGGTTTAATACCCAGAAGGAAAAAGCGCAGAAATACAGCCAGGGCCAAAATCAACCAAGGCACCCAGTCGGATCCTTCGAAGCCAAGTTTCCACTGATCGACGTAACTGCGTCCTCGCGCGGTCGCGGGAGCAGATTCTACTGGCGCGCCGTCTCTGGCACTGCTAGTACGCGCTGCCATGCGCATCCTTGTCACCGGTGGCTGCGGATTCATTGGGAGCAACTTTATTCGGTATATTTTGCAACATTACAAGCCTGCATACGTCACGAATGTCGATGTGTTAACTTATGCCGGTAATATCGCCAACCTTGCCGGCGTGGTCGAAGAACATGGCGAGCGTTACGAATTTTTCAAAGCCGATATCGCGGATGCCGACCTGATGGACGCATTGATGACCGAGCATCGCTTCTACGCGGTGATCAATTTCGCTGCAGAATCGCATGTCGATCGCAGTATCAACGATCCTCTCAATTTCATTCACACTAACGTCATTGGCACCAGCGTGCTGTTGGACTGTGCACGACGTCATGGCGTTCAACGATTCATTCAAATCTCTACTGATGAAGTGTATGGCTCGCTCGGGAGCAGTGGCAAATTCACCGAGCAATCGCCCCCCGATCCCAGCTCACCATATTCAGCGAGCAAAGCCTCAGCCGATTTGTTGGTACTGGCTTCCCATAAAACCTACGCCCAGGACGTGGTAGTCACGCGGTGCTCGAACAACTACGGACCATTTCAATTTCCGGAAAAATTAGTCCCGTTAATGATCATCAAAGCGCTCCGTGACGAGCCCCTTCCGGTATATGGAGACGGCTTGAATGTGCGCGACTGGATCCATGTGGACGATCACTGCGCTGCCATAGTCGCCGCGCTTTTCGAAGGCAAACCGGGAAAAATTTACAATTTTGGCGGGGACAGTGAGATGGTGAATCTCGAGCTTGTGAAAATGATTCTGGACAGGCTTGGCAAACCGCACAGCCTGATTGCCTTCGTGCCTGATCGGCTCGGTCACGATCGTCGGTACGCGATAGATTCTTCGTTCGCGGGCGGCGAGCTGGAATGGAAAGCGCGCCGCAGTTTCAGGGAAGGCATCGACGAAACCATAAATTGGTATATGGACAATACATCCTGGTGGACGCCTTTACTCGAGCGTACGGGACGGTATTGAACTTCGATTGCAGGGATAGGGAGAAAGACCGGTCAGGCTGAAAAATGAGGATTGCAATTCTTGGCGCAGGCGGGCGGCTCGGCGCCGCGCTAGCGCGGGAATTTCGGGGGAAGTACGACGTTGCGGAGTTCAATCGTGTACAGCTTGATTTATCGAAGCTGGATGATCTGCGTGACAAACTCGGCTCGATCGAATTCGACGTGTTGATTAACGCCGCGGCATTCACGAACGTGGATCTTTGCGAGACCGAACGAGATCGCGCGTTTGTGATAAATGCCGAGGCGCCCGGGATTCTTGCCGAACTTTGCGGCGCAAAAGATGCGAAGCTGATTCACTTCAGCACCGATTACGTCTTCGACGGAGAGAAACGCTCCCCCTATACGGAAGATGACCAAGCGAATCCAGTCAGCGTTTATGGGGAGTCCAAGCTGGCGGGAGAGAAAAACGTGCTTGCCTCTGGCGAGCGACATCTCGTTGTGCGGGTTTCCTGGGTATTCGGCCCTGACCGGCCAAGTTTTATCGACGCAATGATCAAGCGTGCACAGGAAAATGACAACATTGACGCGATAGCGGACAAATTCTCCACACCCACGTACACACTCGACATTGCTGCGATGCTCGCGTGGTTCTTGGACGGTTGGAACCGGCGCGCTCTCGCGCTGGACAGCCTCGCGTCAGGCGGTCTCCAAGGTGTTGTGCATTTTTGCAATGCCGGTAAATGCAGTTGGCAGGAATACGCGCAGTGGACGCTGGATTGCTGTGAGCAAGCCGGATTTGCGTTGAAGGCAAAAACGGTCGGGGCCCTTAGATTAGAGACGATGAAAAACTGGGTTGCACGCCGGCCCCCATTTTCGGTCCTCTCCACCGCGAAATACACAGAATTGACGGGCACATCACCTCGGGCTTGGCGAGAGGCGGTTGCTGATTATATTAGGCGTTTCTATTCCAAAAAATGAAAACACTAATTTTCGCTTTCACCCTGTCGATCGTTGTCAGCCTGACTGCCCGCGCCGAACTCAAATGGGACCAGACCGCGGTAGAATTGCATCCTGCTCCGGCCGATAAGCAGGCGATCGGCCATTTCAAATATCAGAATACCGGCAAGACCCCGATTCACTTTAAATCCGTTCATGCTTCATGCGGTTGCACCACTGCCCAAACACAGAAGGACATAGTGCAGCCCGGGGAAAAAGGGGAGATCACCGCGACATTCAATATCGGCGACCGCACCGGGACCCAGGTCAAAACTGTGACGGTAGAAACTGACGAGGCAACTAATCAAAAAACCGTGTTGACGCTCAAGGCTGAAATCCCGCAGCAACTTGAGATCAAGCCAAACTTCGTGTTTTGGAAACAAGGGGACAAACCGGACACAAAGACGATTGATGTCAAAGTCGGCAAAGAGTTTACGGTGAAACATATCAAGGTCACTTCGTCCTCTCCGGATTTTCACACGAAGGTGGAGGATGCCGGGAAAGGCCAGTTCAAGATTGATGTGAAACCTCAGGATACCAGCAAACCAATTGCTTCGATGCTGACAATTCAACCAGAGGATTCACAAAAGGTCTTTTATGCTACTGCGAGGATAACCAACGCGCCGGTCGCTCCAGTAGTTCCAGTGAACTCAACCCCCCCGGCTCATCCGACTGCTCCGACCGGTAAGACGAATTGAGGTTTTTACCAGTACGCCAGGCTGCCGTAGTGGCCCTGCTGGCGCTGCTCCCGGCGGCTGGCGAGGCGATTTATTTTCGCGACAAGATATCGTGGCGCTCGGCCATTGCTCCGTCGGAGATGGTGACTGTAGAGCAGGCGCGCGCATGGGGAGAGAACGCCCTCTGGATTGATGCGCGGCCAGATGAAGAATTTTCCCGCGACCATGTTCCCGGTGCGATTTCGTTGAATGAGGATCGCTGGAACGAATTGTTGCCGCAATTTCTGACGGTGTGGTCGCCCGGGAAGAAAATTGTCGTTTACTGCAGCAGTCTTAGTTGCAACGCCAGCCGGGAGGTGGCACGCCGTTTGCGTAAGGAAGCGCAGCTTCCCGATGTGTTTGTACTCGAAGGCGGCTGGGAAGCGTGGCTGAAAAAGAACAGATGAACCAAACACCGAACTCCGAAATTGTTCGCGAGCAGGGCACTCAACGCCCAACCCTCAACGGTCATGTCTCCGCGGGCGCTACCACGCCAAACATTAAACACCGAACATCTAACATCCTTTGGCGCATTCTCGATCTCATTCTCGGCGGAATGTTCATTTTCGCTGGCATCGCAAAGATCCTGGATTTGGACCAATTGATTGGTGACCTTCAACATCTGCGATTCGCCAGCGTTTTTTCCGATCTTAGCAACTTGTCGCTAGCTAACCCTGCTGAATTCGCCAGCGATATCGATAATTACAAGATTCTGCCGTGGCCGGTTAGTGTCGCGCTGGCTTTTTATCTTCCGTGGCTGGAAATTTTTTGCGCACTCGGACTTGTGGTCCGGTTTCTATATCGCGGTTCGCTTTCGATCTTGATTGCATTGATCGCGGTCTTCACGCTTGCCACAATTGCGGCAAAAGTTCGTGGACTCGACATTACCTGCGGTTGTTTCGGTCACGCCAGCCAACACTGGAGTTTCGCGTCCCATTTGGCGACAAATCTTGCCATCTTGGCGGCGCTGATCTTCCTCTGGTTTTCGACTCGATCGAACAAATCTTCGTAGCTCACCTGGCTTGGTTCGGTAATCCGAGGTGGGTTTCCCAACTCCGGAACACGCGCGTGAATCGCCAACGGTGCGAATATTCGGTGGCACGACGAGCGATAGATGTGTGCGCCGGTTCCGTGCGAAGGAATGGTTATGATTAGGAAGCTAAAATCCGGCGAATTTCGTCTGTATTCACGGAAGAAAAATCCGAAGACAGGAAAACGCAGAAATCTCGGCACGTTTAAGACAAAGATGGCAGCAAAGAAACACGAACGAGCCATTCAGTATTTCAAGCGGCGCTAGCGTGCGCGTTCTACCCTGCATTCGGACTTGATTCGAGCAAATGGCCTGAGGTTATACTGAAGGGTCGTGATAACCCAGATTCGGCTCGCATTTTGGATAGCGGCTTTTCTGACGACTAAGCACGCGACGGCTTACGCGGTGGAGGGTTCGTTATTTGCGCAGCAAACGAGATCACCGTCCCCGATTCTGACGACCGACCAATCACCGGCCGCAACCGCAGATCAGTCGCCTCAGCCGAACGCCGTTCAAAC
Organism: uncultured Verrucomicrobiae bacterium; assembly: GCA_963807435.1. GTDB lineage: Bacteria > Verrucomicrobiota > Verrucomicrobiia > Chthoniobacterales > UBA10450 > Udaeobacter. The sequence goes on along the minus strand of CAWECA010000006.1, from coordinate 482,676 downwards.
ACCGGCGTCCGAATCAGGCAGCCTCACAGCCAAGGTTCAGCCTGCAGTGATTTGGGTAACCGCATTTGATTCGAAGGGAAATTTATTACGCACGGAAAGCGGATTTTTCGTTTCGGCAAATGGCCGGTTTGTGACGACAGAGCATGCAGTGGAAGGCGCCGCTAACGCCGTTGCCAAGACCGGCGACGGCGGCATCTACAACGTGGCTGGGATTCTTGCGGCATCGGAGTCTTCGGTTCTTGCGATCCTACAGGCCGATGTAAAACCGCAAAAACTGCTGAGGTTTCTTGACTTGAACAAGAGTAGCGATCTCTCGGTTGGGACGAAGGTGAACGTGGTTGGCAGTGTTCTGGCCGGAAATGAAGGCGCCGCCCGCGAAACGACGGTTACAGCGGAATCTTCGGATCGCATGGAAGTGGCGGGAATAACTCCAGCGAGTTCAGTTGGCTCCCCAATTGTTAATGAGAATGGCGAAGTTGTTGGTGTGATCGTATCCGCTACGGGAAAAACCATTGTTCGTCCGGCCTCTGCGGTTGACTCCATGTTGTCCGAAATTACGGCTGATAGTCAGCCGCGCTGGCCGCAGTTGGCAGAAGCACGCCCAACGCCGAAAGCGACGCCAAGACCGCGATTGATTTTCGCTCCTGCGCCGTCGTTTCCCCCTGGCCAATCTCTGCCCGGGCGATCGGGGACGGGCCGTTATCTTTTGACTTTCGATGCACGAGGAAACGTAACCAACGTCCAAATCGTTGCATCAACAGGGAGTCCCTACTTCGATCAGGCGGCAATGAAAACGCTTCACCAGTGGAAGGCGGCGCCCAGTCAGGGATGGAAAGTAACAGTCCCAGTGACGTTTCGAACAAGATGATGGATCTGCGGACCCCGCCGCGCGGGTGCTGGAATGATCCGCGCGTTTGGCTCGCTTTTTAGCCGGTTCGAGAAGCCGTAATGGAAATTCGACTCGCCACCGACGCGGATTGCGATGCGATCTGGAAGATTTTTAACGAAACCGTTACAACGGCAGATACGTACGCTCTCGACCCGAGCATGCTTCGCGAGGATGCGATGGCCTACTGGTTCGCGTCTGGCACGCATACGTACGTCACGGAGCATCCTGACCTCGGAGTTGTCGGCACATATATTTTGCGGCCTAACCAGCGCGGGGGCGGAGCGCATGTTGCGAATGCAGGATTCATGGTTCCGGCGAGCGCGCGAGGGCAGGGGATCGGTCGTGCAATGGCAGAACATAGTATGCGTGAAGCGCGCCGGCTCGGTTTTCACGCAATGCAGTTCAATTTTGTGGTGTCTACGAACACGCACGCGATTCGTCTCTGGCAAGAGCTCGGTTTCAAAATCGTCGGTACGTTGGCCGGGGCTTTTCGGCATCCGAAGCAAGGATACGTGGACGCCTACGTAATGTATCGTTCGCTTCTCGGAGATTAGTGAGCCGACGGGCCCGTTTAGGGCGCTCAAGGAATCTAAAAACGTTGCAAACGAATTGATTTTCTGTTGAATCTACCCGTGGGATGCAGACGGTGATTCAAGTAATCGCGACCGGGACCGGATCGTTACGCAACAAGATCATGAGCGATCCACAGCTGGAGAAAAAATTCGGCTTCATCAAGGTGTGGCATAAACAGACGGGACGACCGCATGGCTGGGCTAAAATACACAGCGCGCGTGATCTTCATGGGGCGATTAACCTGGAGTGGCATGCGCGCAGCAGAACTTTGATTTGTCGCGTAGTGACAAAGCTTGGCAACAAACAAAACTCAATTATCGGCGATTTCGTCGATTACCTGCTTGCACGCCATCAAAGCCGTATTCTTGCCATTCACATTATGCGGCGGTGAATGACCAGCGATCCCGTTTGGTGATGATATGCTCTTCAGAAGGTCGCTGGTCTTTTCCAAGTCGGCGGGATGTCGCAGAAAGCGCTGTTTGTCGATTGCCGTGTCGAAAACAAAATGATTTGTCGTGGCACGACTCGGACTGCAAACTTGATGATTCGAATGGTTGATGAGAGAACCGCTGCCGTTAAGCCAGCAGATGCCGTGCATTTTGAAACGCCGTTCGGCTGCGCGAGCGTGGTCGCCTCCGCGTGGGAGCTCGATTCGGCGCTTCGTCGGGGGGCATTTGTTGGGCAGTGGAAGGATCTGCGCTACTACGAAATCTCCGCACAGGGACTTCGGAATCAGTTCGAGCATCGATACCTCGTTCTCCGCGATGCCAGCACTGGGCAGTCGGCGGTGCAGCCGATTTTTTTCGTAGAGCAGGACCTCACGGAGGGGTTACCGCCCCGCGTACGGATTCTGCTCGACTGGCCGCGTCGCATTTACCCGCGCTGGCTTCGCATGCGCATGCTCGTGGCGGGCTGCTCCACGGGGGAAGGTGCACTAGACTCAACGCAACCATGGGCCGTTGCTGCACTGCGGCAAGCCCTTGAAATCTATGGACGCGCTTCCGGAGTCGCGCTCGTGTTGTTGAAGGATTTTCCGGCACGCTACCGTGATATCCTCGCCCCGTTCGCAAACGATGGTTATCGGCGTGTCCCGAGCATGCCAGCGTGCGAACTCAAGCTCGATTTCGCAAGCTTTGATGAGTTCATGCAAAAAAAAATAGGCCGCGTTTTCCGTCAAAATCTTCGGCGAAAATTCAAGAAACTTGCGGCCCTTCCACCGATCGATATGGAAGTGGTGTCGGATGCAACGCCGTTCGTCGATGACGTATACGCGCTTTATCTTCAGACGTACGAACGCTCGCACTTTCGGTTCGAAAAGCTGACACGCGAATTTCTCAGCGCAGCTGGCCGCGAGATGCCTGATCGAGCGCGCTTTTTTCTCTGGCGCATTGATGGAAAGCTCGTTGCGTTCGCGCTTTGCATGGTACATGCCGACACAATTTACGACTTGAACATCGGTCTGGATTACGCCGTGGCGTTCGATTTACACCTCTATTTCGTTACGCGCCGCGACATCCTTCAGTGGGCCATGGAGAATAACGTGCGCTGGTATCACGTCGGTCCGCTCAACTATCATCCCAAGCTTCACTTTCGAATGGAGCTCGCTCCGCTCGACCTATATGCACGCCACCTTTCGCCCTGGATCAATCCACTCTTCAAATTCGCGCTTGACTGGCTTCAGCCCGCGCGCCACGACCCTTTCATCGCGCAGTTCCCAAACGCAGGGGAGCTTTAGTTTTTCTCTGCGCCCCTTTCCAAAATATCCTTCTCACTCAACAGTAACGCTTTTCGCCAGATTACGCGGTTTGTCGACGTCGCGGCCTAGCTCAACTGCCAGATGATACGCCAGTAACTGGAGTGGGATAACGGCGAGAATTGGCATTACATATTCGGGCGCTTCCGGCAACAAGACGATCTCGTTCGCTATTCCTTTCAGATGTTTTGCGCATTTGCCGCTCGTTAGGGCAATGATCGGACCCTTACGAGCTTTCACCTGCTCTAGGTTATTCAGATTTTTTGAAAACACAGAATCATCCGGTGCAATGAAGACCGATGGCAGATCGGGACGGATCAATGCAATCACGCCATGCTTGAGCTCTGCGCTCGGGTGGCCCTCGGCAAAGAGATACGTGATCTCCTTCATTTTGAGCGCGCCTTCGAGAGCAATCGGGAAGTTCAATTGCCGGCCGAAAAATAAAAAACCGTTGGCGGTGAAATATCGCGCCGCGATATCCTTTATCTGATCGTTCAATCCCAGAACGGCTTCTACTTGTTGGGGCAACGCCTGCAGCGCTTCGATGACGCGCGTCCCTTCCGCTGTCGAAAGATTGCGCATCCGGCCGAAGAGCAATCCGAGAAGGGTGAGAATAACGAGTTGTGAAGTAAATGATTTGGTGGCAGCCACGCCGATCTCGGGTCCGGCATGCATGTAGACACCGCCGTCGCTTTCTCGCGCAATTGTGCTGGCGACGTTGTTGCAAATCCCCAGCGTGCGAAAACCTTTGCGTCGGCTTTCGCGCAGCGCGCCCAGCGTGTCCGCAGTCTCACCGCTCTGGCTAATGGCGAAGACCAGCGTCTCGGGCGTCATCGGGGTGTTGCGATGGCGAAATTCGCTGGCGTAATCAACTTCAGTGGGAATGTTTGCCAGTCGCTCGATGAGATATTCGCCGACTCTTGCCGCGTGCAACGCCGTGCCGCATCCCATGAGTACTGATTCGCCCAACATCGCGTAATTGCGGCGGCGTCATGTTCAGACCGCCTAGCTTCGCGGTGCATTCCTCCGGGTTAAGTCGGCCCCGCATCGCGTCGCGCACGGTATTTGGCTGCTCAAAGATCTCCTTAAGCATGTAGTGCGCATAGTCCCCCTTGCCGATGTCCTCGGCTGTGAACTCGACTTTGCTGACCGGATGCTCGGTTATATCGCCAGCGAGCGAGGTGATCTCAAATTTGGCCGGCCCAACGGCGACGACATCAAAATCGTTCAAGTAAACCGCGTCCCGCGTGTGGGCCACGATAGCGCTAACGTCGCTGGCCAGAAAATTCTCGCCGTTGCCCACTCCAAGCACAAGCGGACTTCCGCGACGCGCGCCAATCATGAAGTCAGGCACATCGGCGTGAACTAAAGCGATTCCGTAAGTGCCGATCACCTGACGGAGAGCTGTGCGAACAGCGTCGAAAAGACGGGCTTTCTTTCCAGCAACATCCACCGTAGTGGCGCATGAATCGTAGTATAGTTTCCCAATCAGATGAGCCAGCACCTCGGTGTCGGTTTCAGACCGGAAATTCGTGTCGCCGCTGCGAATGAGCTCATCCTTCAGCGCCTGATAATTTTCGATCACGCCGTTGTGAACGAGCGCCAATTTGCCGCTGGCATCGAAATGCGGATGCGCATTTTCATCATTTACCTTGCCATGCGTAGCCCACCGTGTGTGGCTGATGCCGAGTGAGCCTGACACCGGTTGCTTCCGGACCAATTTAGCGAGCTCCGCGATGCGTCCCGCGCATTTTCGTGTGTCGAGATTTCCCGAATCTGCCACGGCGAGTCCGGCGGAATCGTAACCGCGATATTCCAGACGCCGCAATCCGTCGAGCAAGATTGGCGTCGCTTGCGCGGGACCGACGTAGCCCACAATTCCACACATGATCGTGGATTGTAATTGCGCGTCTCTGAGGCCGCAACAGGGGACGGAGGTTTCGCATAAAATCGCAATCGCGTCGCTTTCTTGCATTTGGTATCTGCAACGTCATTGACCAGGGCAGCGTTCGGGCTTGATTGGACGCAGTGAAAGCCCAGCCCCAGCGCGAGTCAGTTCAACAGCCTTTCGCCGAGAAAACGAGCGGGGCGTTGCCGCCGGGCACCTTACAGAGAACGCTTGCGATCATTATGGGCGGCGGCGCTGGCACAAGATTGTTTCCTTTGACAAAAGACCGCGCCAAGCCCGCGGTGCCACTCGGTGGCAAGTATCGCATCGTCGATGTGCCCATTAGCAACTGCCTGAACTCGGGGCTGCGGTCGATCTATATCCTTACCCAGTTCAATAGCATGTCGCTACATCGGCACATTCAGGCTAGCTACAAATTCGATAATTTTTCGCGCAGCTTTATCGATATTCTCGCCGCTCAACAAACGCCTCAGGGCTCGCAATGGTACCAGGGCACCGCCGACGCGGTACGGCAAAACATGCGCTACTTCCTGGAAAGACCTTACGATTACTACCTGATCTTGAGCGGCGACCAGCTTTACCGGATGGATTTTCGGGAAATTCTGCATCAGCACATTCGGTTCGGCGCAGATATCACCTTAGCGACGAAACCGGTGGCTCGTCATCTGGTCTCTCAATTTGGTATTATGCAGTGCGACGGCGATCGCCGGATCACGGGTTTCATCGAGAAACCGTCGGATGAATCTGGTTTGCAGGAAATGAAGATGAGTCAGGAATTGCTGCGCGGGATTGGCTCCGACGAAGAGGACGACCTGTTTCAGGCGTCGATGGGCATTTACGTGTTCAATCGGGACGTGTTAATCAAATTGTTGGAAAACGATCTCGTCGATTTCGGTAAACACATAATTCCCGCGTCGATTGGAGATCTGCACGTCAGCGCGTTTATTTTCAAGGGATATTGGGAGGACATCGGGACGATCCGCGCGTTTTACGAAGCAAATCTGGACCTCACAGATGTCGTGCCCGAATACAATTTCTTTGAGCCCGATTCTCCAATTTACACGCATCCGCGTTTTTTGCCGGGCAGCAAAATTAACGGGGCTACGCTACGCCAGGCTATTATTTCCGATGGCTGTATCATTTCCGATGCGCATCTGGAGCGAAGCGTAGTGGGGATACGTAGCGTCATTGAAAGCGGAGCCACGATTCGCAACAGCATTGTGATGGGCGCCGATTATTTTGAACTAACTCAGACTGATTCTTCGCAGCCACTCATGGGCATTGGGAAAAATTGTGTTATCGATCGTGCCATCATCGATAAAAATGCGCGCATCGGCGACGGTGTGGTGATCACGCCGGAAGGCAAATTGCCAAACCTGGATGCAGATAATTACTTCGTCCGTGACGGTATCGTAGTGATTCCAAAAAACGCGATCATCCCAGCGGGGGTCTGGATCTAGTCAATGTCGTCACTTTCAGAACTTTAGCGTTTCCCGTAGGATTTTATCTTACCACACAATCAGCCCGTACTCCGATTGTCTGTCTCACTGAAACGCGCAGAGTGCTGGTGTGATCGCTCGCATCAATCTCGATGATCGACTCTCGATCTTACGCGCGTGCGATTCGGTGAGGAACTGGGGTTCGCTCGACGACCGGCGTATCTGCACTATTTGCGGAAGAAAATTTAAGGGTCGGCAAGTGGATATTCGCCGTTTGCCTGGAGGTAAATTCAAGCTGTGCTGTCCCACGCTAGGGTGCCCTTCGGCACTGCATCAATGGCGTCGGGCAACTTCGTCTCCTGCTTCCGAAACGGTTGAAAAGGATTGGCGGCGCAATCTGACGACGAAACGCCAACGTCGCGCCCCCGAGTTAGCGCTTCAAATGCGGGTATGTCGTGTATGATCGGGACCAACCTTGATCAGTTCGGTGTGGCATCGGCGCCAGACGAAGTGCTGATGAAACATATTTCCCATCGTCGTCATGAAGCGCTGACGGAATTATACGGTCGGCATAGTAAACGGCTGCGGGCCACGATCGACGGCGTAGTGCATGAACAAGCGGAAGCCGATGACGTCTTGCAGGAAATTTTTATCCAGATCTGGGAGGAGGCGAGTCGCTATTCACCCAGAGCCGGCAAACCGCTCGGCTGGATGGTTACCATCGCTCGACGTCGCGCCATCGATCGATTACGACGGCGTCAGGCTTATTCTCGAGCGCGAGATCGCTACGAAGAACGTGTGAGCCAGGAATCGCAGACCCCGCGGCGCGATACGGCTCAAGCGTTGGTATTAAACGATCTCCGCAACTTCTTAAAAAAGAGCATTCGCGTGTTGCCTCGTTTCCAACGTGAGGCAGTGGAGCTTGCATTTTTTAAGGGACTCAGCCACAGGGAAATTGCCGCTTTGACCCGGGCCCCGCTTGGGACGGTCAAGACGCGCCTGGAGCTTGGCCTGCAAAAATTGACCCACGCCCTCAAGCCGCTGCGGCATAAGGTGTAAGTCGGCAGGGTCGTCGCGGCGCCAAACGGCGGAACTGATTTGCTCTCGCTACCGGAGCAGAACGACCAGCAAAACGATGAGTAAAATTACCCCCAAGCCGCTGGGATAATATCCCCAACCTGCACTGTACGGCCATGCCGGCAACGCACCGATTACCAGAAGAAGCAATATTAAGAGTAGGATAAAGCGCATGACTAATTAGATTTAATTAAACGTCATCATATGTCGAGCGCGCGCTGTGCCGCAATTCTTTTATCAGTAGAGGCCGCAACGCGCGCTCGGCGAATCGTGGACAGTGCAATTAAGGGTTGGGAGAAGTGTTAACGTTGATGTCCGTCTTTTCTTCCTTCGTTGCTGTGTCGGTGCTTCCCGGTGGATTCACCACTGTGGTGTTTGTTTCCTTCTTCTCGGACGGCGGATTTACGATTGTGGTATTACTCTCTTTCTTTTCGGCAGGCGCGGTAGGCGGATTTATAGTTGTTTCTTTTTGCTCGCATGCCGCGAACAAACCCAACATAACCAAGAGGTAAATGCAGTTTTTCATACCACCTAAATCGTATTTCACTGCGTTTCGGCCGTCTTCCTATTCCCAGAAGTAATTCGCCGCGAGTTTCACTGGCGTGAAGAAAGGTCGCCTGCTACTTCTTGGGGAGATCGCTTGGGCGCTTGAATGTGCAAAGCTGTTTTAGTCGACTGGCCTCATCGGAGTAAACCAGTCCGCGTAGCTGAAGTCGAAAAATCGCGTCAATATTCTCAACCAATAACTTCCTTTAAGAAATAGTATGAGATTTTGGCGGAGAAAAGACGATCGCGTTTTGATTGTCGCTATTTTTCAAAGCGCGGGTGCCGGGCGCGATGGACTAAAAAGCCTTTACCGTGCGGGTTTACGTCGGGCAGTTGCAATTCACGCTTCGAACAAAGGCCGGCAGCGGTTCGAGGAACATCGGATGCCCGCTATCGGTGGATCGATCGCCGCTCTGATACTCAGCGTGCCCCTTGGCGTATTCATTTTGTGGTTGATCGGAAACCTCGGCGGATTTCGACCGACCGGGGTAGCGCTGTTACTCGGTGTGTTCGCTATAGGAGGAGCGATCACCGGTTGGATTTTGGTGCAATTGTTTCGAGGACATGTCGACGCCGGAAGGCTTGCCGGATTCGCGAGCACGGTCCTGCCGAACGAAACGATGGTGTTGGTTGAAGCCGGAGCCAGCGAAGCTTCGCGTGCGTTGGCAATCTTGCGAGACGTTGAATCTGAAGCGCGGCCGGTCACATTTGGCTTCTACCCGCCGCCACCGTCCGTTGTCGAACCCACCGCCCGACCGCCTGAAGAAAAAATGCCTTCGAGCCAGCGGCTCGAGGAAAATGCCGCCACTCTGGCACGTGCACTCATGGTCAGCCGTGAAGCCAAACCGCAGGGGCCATCTTTCCTGCGCCGCTTACGCGAGATTGAAGATTCGTTGGAATGGGCCAACCAAAGTTTAACGTTGTCTGCTGAAGCGCACCATGCTTTCACGCTCTCTGCCGAGTGGTTGCTGGATAACGCTTACTTGATTCGCGAACAGATAACCAATCTGCGAACTAGTCTCCCGCAAAAACAGTACGGGAAATTGCCCCTAATCGTGCGCGGCAAAAGCGCCGGGTTGCCCAGGATTTATTGTGTCGCTCAGGAAATGGTGGCTCAAAGCGGCGGAGCCTTGGAGCCCGATAGCGTCCGGAGATTTCTTTTGGGGTTTCAGGCGATCACGCCACTCGACATTGGAGAACTTTGGGCACTTCCATTGATGTTGCGATTGCAGTTACTGGAGTGTTTACGCGGCCTCGCGATCCAAGTCGAAGAGCAGCAAAGGCAAAGCGAAGAGGCCGACTTTTGGGCAAATCGGCTTATTACCGCCGTCCGTCATAGTTTGCCTCGATTGCTCAAGATCATGGAAGAACTGGTGGAACGGTATCCCGAGCCCACGCCGCATTTTGCCAGTGAACTGGTGGCCCATCTTTATGACGACGAAGGAGCGCTCCCGCTGGTGAGCGGGTGGCTGGAGCGTTCACTGCGTTTGCCCCTGCTCGATGTCATGCAGCAGGAACATCGACGTCAGGCGGTTCAGCAGACCGCGCTAACGAATGCGATCAATAGCTGTCGCCGCCTTGCGCAGGTCCAGTGGCGAGAATTTTTCGAATCGGTTAGCTGGGCGGAAAGCGAGTTGGCCGCGGATCCGGCTGGCGTTTATGCGCGCATGGATTTTGAGACGCGCGACCGATGTCGCGCCGCGGTGGAACAAATCGCCCGCTGGTCAAGCTGTTCGGAACAACAAACCATCCATCACTCTCTTGCGCTGGCGAAAGATGCGCAGGACGAAGTTGCGCGCCATGTCGGCTATTATTTGATAGACGCCGGAAGACGGACGCTCGAGAAAATTACCGGCGCGAACGTGCCACCGCAGGAACGGTCGCGCCGATGGCTTCGCGCTCATGCAGTAGGGGTTTATTTCGGGAGCCTCGTGGTGCTCACTGCTGCATTGGTCGCCGCTCCCGCGATTTTTGTTTTTGGATTGGTGCCTGCGTGGACTCTCCTGCTCCTGAGCCTCGTGCTGCTCTTGCCTGCAAGCGAACTCGCGGTGCTAGCTGTGAATCATGTTGTGACTTCGCTTTTGCCGCCACAGGTGTTGCCGAAAATGTCCTTCGAAAAGGAAGGCATCCCGGACGATTGCCGTACGCTAGTGGTGGTGCCGATGCTGCTCACCACTCCTGGCGCAATTCAAACCCAACTTAACCGGCTTGAAATCCACTATCTCGGCAATACCGATTCGAATCTGCGTTTTTCGCTCCTGTCAGATTTCTCTGATGCACCGCTGCAGAACATGCCGGAGGACGCAGAATATCTCGACATAGTGGCTCGAGGTATCGAGGAATTGAATCGTCGATACGGAGCGGGGCACTTCTTTCTTTTCCACCGCGGTCGCTTATGGAGCGAGAGCGAACAACGCTGGATCGGCTGGGAACGCAAGCGCGGCAAACTAGAGCAACTCAATCGATTTCTCAGCGGCGCGTCCGCACCGGAACTCGATGGATTTCTCCGTGCTGGCGACCGCGTGCAGCTGGAGGGAATTCGGTTTGTCATTACCCTGGACGCAGATACCCAGTTACTACGCGACACGGCCCGGCGAATGATCGGAACTCTCGCGCATCCTTTGAATCAGGCACGGCTTTCGCCAGATGGCCGCCGCGTAGTTCGCGGATATACGATCATTCAACCGAGCGTCAGCGCAACCCTTCCAAGTGCCAGAGCTACGTGGTTCTCACGGATCTTTGCTGATCCCCGTGGGATCGATCCTTATACGCATGCGATCTCCGATGTTTACCAGGACTTGATCGGGGAAGGCAGTTATCACGGCAAAGGCATCTATGAATTGCGGACGTTTCACAGACTTCTCTCAGAACGGTTTCCGACCGCGCACCTATTGAGCCATGATCTGCTGGAGGGATGCTATGTCCGCGTTGGACTGGCCACCGACATCGAGCTGCTGGATGTCTTTCCGAACACTTACATCGCATGGTGGAGTCGCCAGCACCGCTGGATTCGCGGCGACTGGCAAATCATTGACTGGTTACACTTGCGCGTCCCATTGGGCGGCGGCAGGATGGAAGCCAATCCGCTTTCCGCGTTCAACCGCTGGAAAATCTTTGACAATCTTCGCCGAAGCCTGGTGCCCCCGTCGATTGTGGCCCTTTTGCTAGTGGGCTGGTTTTTTACACCGACTCCGATGCTGTGGAGTGCAATTATCGCCGGTCTCCTTTTATGGCCCGTTTTGAATGCCTTACTTGCTTTGCTATTTAGTCCCCCTCCGCCCGGAACCAGATTTTGGCGAGACCCGCGCGATCGACTCCTGCGCGCCCTATTTGCCATCATTTTTTTGGCAGATTATGCCGGCATGGCAATCGATGCCGTGATTCGCGTCACCTATCGGCGCCTGACATCCCATCGATTGATGCTGGAATGGGAAACAGCGGCGGACGCCCACCAACGCGTGCGGAGTCGGGAGCGACAATTTATTCTCAGCCGACTTTGGATTCCCGCCGCCTCGGTGCTGGTTTTCATCGCGGCGTTGCCCCTCGGAGCGACGGCGATGCTGGCAATGTCGCCCTTCCTCATTTTGTGGGCGCTCTTTCCAGCAGCAGTGCTGGTGATCAATCGGCCGGCACAGAGCTGGCGAGGAGGGACACTAACCGCAGATGATCGCCGATTCCTCCGTGCAGCCGCGCGACGCACCTGGAGGTACTTCGACGATTTCGTGGGACCAGAAACCTCTTGGTTGCCTCCGGACAACGTTCAGGAGACGCCGACACGGCAGATCTTCATGCGCACGTCGCCAACCAATATTGGACTATCCATACTGGCGACAATCGCAGCGAGTGACTTCGGTTACATTACCCTCGACGATTTGATAGAGCGAAACCTTCGAACGCTGGAAAGCGTGGGACGACTGGAACGCTTTGAAGGTCATCTTCTCAATTGGTACGACCTGCGCACGCTTGAGCCGTTGCATCCGCGCTACGTCTCTGCTGTCGACAGCGGTAACTTGCTCGCCAGCCTCTGGACTTTCGAAAGCAGTTGCGATGAGCTGGCTGCGCGTCCTCTCCTGGATGAGTCTGCGCTACGCGGACTAGCGGATGCGTTGAGTGTGCTACGACAAATGACGCCCGACCTGAAGGACTCGGAGCGTCCTCCGGCGTTTTTACGTCTGACCGAACTTACTGCGGACAAGCCGGCGAACCTGGCAGAAATCATTCTGCGTTTCAGGGCAGCTCGCCGTCCGGCGCAGGAACTTTTGCTCCACTACCGGGAGCGGGAAACCGATTCGCTCGTCTATTGGCCGCAACAAATTGCGAATCAGATCGCGGCCTGGAATGGCGTCATCGATAAATACCTTCGGCCGGTAGAAATCTTGGTGTCGCCTCCGGTGCAATTGGTTTCGTTAGGCAAAGCGAGCCAGGAATCGCGGCAGGAAACTCTAGCGGCCACCTTTTCGCTCCGCAATATTGCCGCCGAGGGGATTTCCGGTTTGGTCCCGCTACTTCCTTTTCATCAGGGGCCAGAGGGCCAGGAAATTTCGCCGGAAGTGCGCGAGTGGCTTGATCTTCTCGTCGCCGAAGCCGGACGTTCCCGTGAGAACGCCTCGGATCAGCTTGCGCAGCTTGACGAACTAATCGCTCGGAGCCGGGAGCTGGAAGAGAACATGGGGCTTCGCTTTCTTTACGATGAAGAACGGCGGATTTTTGCCATCGGCTATCAGGTGGCCGAACGCCGTCTGGACACGTCGTTTTACGACCTGCTCGCCAGCGAAGCACGCCTAACGAGCTTCTTGGCCATCGCCCGCGGGGAAGTGCCGGTAGAACACTGGTGGGCTTTGAGTCGCCCCTTCGGTTCCGCTTACGGACGGCTGCCGCTCCTCTCCTGGAGCGGCACGATGTTCGAATATTTGATGCCCCTTTTGTTCATGCAGACGAATGAAAATTCCCTACTGGATCGAGCCTGCTACGACGCGGTGCACTGTCAGATCGCATATGCCCGGAAAAATCGCGTGCCGTGGGGCATTTCCGAATCCGCGTTCAGCGCGCTCGACCGGCACAATGTTTATCAGTACCGAGCTTTTGGTGTGCCGGTACTCGCCTTGAAACGCGGCCAGGACGATGACCTGGTGATTGCCCCTTATGCGGCCGCACTTGCTCTTGGCGTGGAACCCGCTGCCGCGATGAAGAATCTGCGGCGTCTCGCAATTCTGGGCAATTCAGCGTTGCTCGGCAACCACGGCTACTATGAAGCGATCGATTATTCGCGACGAGGTGAACCAGACAGCGCGGCGGGTATCGTCATCCAGTGTTACATGGTTCATCACCAGGGAATGTCACTCATCGCTTACGACAATGCCATTCATAGGAATGCTATGCGGCGACGATTCCATTCCGATCCGCGTGTTCGCGCCACCGAACCTCTTTTGCACGAACATATCCCCGAGCGGATCTTACTAACTACAGGCGAGGGGCATGAAGAACGACCGGTGCGTCAGAACATTCCGGCCTTCGGTGGTCCACTTTCGGCGCAGACTCCGGAGTTCGCTTGGCCGCGCATTCATCTTCTTTCCAATGGAACGTGCTCCGTTATCGTGGACAGGTCAGGCGGCGGATCCCTTCGCTGGCAGGATCTGGACGTCAGTCGCTGGAACGCCGATGCAACATGCGATCGCTCTGGACCATTTTGTTATGTTAAGGATTTGGAAACTGGAACGACGTGGAGCAATACCCATCAACCGGTGAGATCTCCCGAGCGTCGTTACTCCTGGAGTTTTACGCCAGACAAAGCAGAGTTTCGTAGAAGCAGCGGACCCTGTGAGACGGTCACGGAAATTGCCATTTCCGCGGAAGACGATGCAGAAGTACGGCGCGTGACCTTGGTGAATACCTCTCGCAAGATATGCCAACTGGAGCTGACCAGCTATATCGAGTTGGCGCTCGCGCCGCATCGCACTGATCGTGCGCACCCCGCTTTCAACAAGCTATTCATCGAAACTGAGTGGGTGCCGCAGTGCGAAGCTCTAGTTGCCCGGCGTCGCCTCCGCTCTCCTGATGACCGTCCTGTCTGGGCTGCGCACCTCATCGTTGCCGAGTCCTCTATCGGGACGCCAGAATTTGAAACTGACCGCGCCCGGTTTCTCGGCCGCGGCCGCACCTTGGAAAGTCCTGAGGCGCTTACCCGGCACTTAACCAACAGCGTCGGCTCCGTCCTGGATCCAATTTTCAGCCTGCGTCGTCGGGTGACGATGTTGCCTAATCAACGATTTCAGCTCGCGCTGGTCACTCTTGTGGCCGGGTCTCGCGAAGCGGTCATTTCGCTTGCGGGGCGATACGCCGATTTTCACACGTGCGCGCGTGTTTTTGATACCGCGTGGACCCGTTCCCAATTGGAGATGCGCCGGCTCCGCATTCGCCGTACCGACGTGCAAATTTTTCAACAGTTGGCGGGCCTCATCATTTTTCCACAGGCCCAACTTCGACCATCGTCGGCACGTCTGGGCCGCGCCACCGAAGGTCAACGTGCGCTTTGGCGACAAGGCATTTCGGGCGATTTGCCAATCGTTGTCGTTATGATTGGGCACCTCCGTGACATTGAAGTGGTGCGAGAGATATTGACCGCTCATACCTTCTGGAATCTTCGTGGCCTGAAAGTCGATCTCGTCCTGGTGAGCGAGGAAGCGCCGAGTTACGACGAGCCATTGACCAGCGACCTGGGCCGCCTCACCGAAGCTCAGGCGCATTTGACCGGCGTCGATCAACCTGGCGGCGTCTATTTGCGCTCAACAACAAAAATTTCGAAAGAAGAACTGGCAGCACTTCAAGCCGCTGCCCGAATTGTCCTGGTCGCTGCTCGTGGAACTTTGCGACAGCAACTTGCCGCGAGTACGCCCGCAACTGCGAAACCGAGTCGCCTCGTGCCCGGACGTCAGTTTCAGGAAGAACCTTCGGCGCCGCTGGCCTTCATGGAGCTGAAATACTTTAACGGTTTCGGCGGCTTTACAGAAAATGGGAAGGAATTTGCCATTTATCTGGGACCTGGCAGAGAGACCCCCCTACCCTGGATCAATGTCATGGCGAACCCGAAGTTCGGCGCATTGATTTCTGAATCTGGCACTGAATGCGTGTGGGGACGGAATAGCCAAAGCGATCGTCTCACGCCATGGTTCAATGATCCGATCGGCGATCCACCCGGGACCGCTATCTACATACGCGACGACGATATGGGGGTCGTTTGGTCTCCGACACCTAAACCGATTAGGGAAAAAGACGCTTATCGCGCGCGCCACGGACAAGGGTACACAACTTTTGAACACAACAGCCATGCAATCGAGCAACAGCTGCTTAGCTTCGTGCCGGTCGACAACAACGGAGGGCGACCAGTGCGGCTGCAGCGGCTGCGCCTGCGCAACAATTCCTCGCACCGACGGAAACTGACCGTTACTGCGTACGCAACTCTTGTTATTGGATCCCATGCGGAGGAAACCGGTATGCACATCGTTACCAAATGGGATTTGCAGAGCCAAAGCCTCTTCGCCCGCAATTCCTACCACCCAGAATTTTTCCAATGCATCACCTTTGCCACTTCGAGTCCGGCGCCAACGTCGTCCACTGCGGATCGTTCCGGATTCATTGGCCGTAATCGCTCGCTGCGTGATCCGGTGGCGATGGAGTACGTACAATTGCCTGGCGACGTTGGGGCTGGCCTTGACCCTTGCGCTGCCGTGCAAGTCATAGCTGAGATTGAACCGGGGCACACCGCTGAAATGACTTTCTTGCTGGGGCAGGTGGACGACGAGGAAAGTGCGCGCGGAATAGTTGCTCATTTTCGAGACCCCGCGAACGTCGAAGCTGCATTTCAAGAGACTCGTCAGTGGTGGGACCGGCTCCTCAGCACAATCGAAGTGGAAACACCTGAGCCTTCTACGAACTTTCTGCTGAACCGCTGGCTGCTTTATCAAACACTGAGCTGCCGGGTCTGGGGACGCTCGGCTCTGTATCAATCGAGCGGCGCTTACGGCTTTCGAGACCAGTTACAGGATGTTATGGCGCTCGTGCACGCTGCGCCAAGCCTCGCTCGCCAGCAGATCCTGCGTTCTGCTGCGCGGCAATTCGTGGAAGGCGACGTCCAGCACTGGTGGCATCCAGAGTCTGGCGCCGGTGTACGCACCAGAATCTCCGACGATCTTCTGTGGCTGCCATTTGTTACTGCACATTACGTCCGCACCACTCAAGACAACGCGATTCTCGATCAAATCGTTCCTTTCCTCGAAGCCAAGCCGCTAGAGGCCCAGCAGGCCGAGAGTCTTTCAATCCCGGCTACTTCTTCGACGCAGGGAACACTTCTGGAGCATTGCCGGCGTGCGCTAGCGCATTCAGCCACTACCGGTCCGCATGGTCTGCCCCTGATCGGAAGCGGCGACTGGAACGACGGTTTTAACCGGATTGGACTTGGCGGAAAAGGGGAGAGTGTCTGGCTCGCTTGGTTTGAGATTTGCGTCCTTAACGATTTTGCAGAGTTGCTCGTCTCGCGCGGACTGCACGACGAAGCGCGTGTTTACCGCGTTCGAGTCGACCAGCTTGCGAAAGCTATTGATTCGCAAGCCTGGGATGGAGCATGGTATCGGAGAGCGTACTTTGACGACGGTACCCCCTTCGGATCCGAGAGGAATCCTGAAGCTCGCATCGATTCGCTGCCACAAAGCTGGGCCGCCATTTCGGGTGCAGGCGACGCCGATCGTTTGCGCGTCGCGCTGCAATCACTGGAGGAAAATCTCGTGCGTGAGATGGAAAAACTGATCCTGCTGTTCACTCCTCCCCTCGACAAAACCACCGCCGACGTTGGCTACGTCAAAGGTTATCCACCGGGTGTGCGGGAAAACGGCGGTCAATACACGCACGCGGCCACTTGGGTCGCGATGGCTTTTGCCCGCCTGGGCGATGGCGATAAGGCAGTCGAGCTCTTACGAATGCTCAATCCAATCGAACGCGCTCGAGATGAGAAAGATTGCGAACGCTACAAGGTGGAGCCCTATGTTATCCCGGGCGACGTTTATTCGTTAACCGATCATGTGGGTCGTGGCGGTTGGACTTGGTACACTGGCGCGGCTGCCTGGACCTATCGCGTCTGGCTGGAAGAAGTCCTGGGCTTCCGACGTCATGGCGATCAACTCACAATCAATCCGGTGATACCGAAAGATTGGCCTGGCTTTCGTGTGCGATACCGTTTCGAAGACACCACTTACCGCATCAGGGTCGAGAATCCCGACCGCTGTTCGCAAGGTGTAGTCCTGCTGGAGGTAGATGGAATTTCGGCAGCCCAGAAAACTGTAATGCTGGCTAACGACAAACTGCCTCACGAAATTCGGGTCGTTCTGGGAAACCCTTTAGCAGCGTGAACATCTTTCATCCTTGGACTCCGACGTGCGCCGGAAAGCACATCCCTCGTAAGCAAGGTTGCGTTCAAGCTGTGAGGGATCACATGTCCTCTAGCTCAGCTCGCAGCTCGTCTTTTGTTCTGCCGAGTTTCTTTTGAAGACGCCCCAAAAGCTCGTCCTCTTTGCCCTCCGCAAACGTCAGGTCGTCATCGGTCAGCTGACCATATTTCTGCTTAAGTTTGCCCTTAACTTCGTTCCAAGTTCCCTTCATTTGTAATTTCATGACATAGGTAAATCGTCTATCCCCCGACGATTGGTCTTGCTGGTCCGTCTAAATCGCTCCGAACGGAGAAGCCGAATCGGTTTCTGGCTTATAGTCGTAAAAGCGTCTTCGCTTTGTTTCTGGTTTTGCGAACGAGACAGATTAATCTGCACGCCGGATATGAAATTCTGGATCGGCACGTCTGGCTTTCAATACACGGAGTGGAGGGGCAACTTTTACCCTGACGATTTTCCTACTGCAAAAATGTTGCCGTTTTACGCGGAGCGATTCGCCACAACCGAGATCAACTACACCTTTCACCGCATTCCCGCGCTAAAAACGATCGAGAACTGGAAAGCGCAAACGCCCGGAAACTTTCGTTTCGCCTTGAAAGCCCCGCAGAAAATTACTCACTGGTCAAAGCTGCGCGATTGTTCTGATACGCTGGAATATTTCTGCAAGGTAATCGATGGCTTGGGAGATAGACTCGGCCCGATGCTGTTTCAATTGCCCCCGAATTTTAAAAAGGATGTCGACGTATTGAGTTCTTTCCTGCGGGAACTTCCTGCTATGCGCGCCGCCTTCGAGTTCCGCCACGACTCCTGGTTTGATGATGACATTTTCGAGCTGCTCGGATCGCGCAATATCGCGCTCTGCATCGCCAACACCGATACAATTGCCACGCCGCAAAAAATTACAGCCGATTTCGGCTATCTCCGTTTGCGCCGTGAGGATTATTCGAAAACCGACGTCGAACGCTGGACCGGCTTCGTTCAAGAACAACAAGCGAATTGGACTGACGCCTTCGTGTACTTTAAACACGAAGAAAGTGGCATCGGACCAAAGCTGGCGCAGCAAATGATGGCATTGCTGGAGACCACAGTGTCGAGCAAGTGAATCGCGGGTTTAGTTGCAGAGGCTTTCGTCTTCGTCATACGGCGGATCCGACAGGAACAACTTCTGAAGACCACGCGGACCATTGAAAAACTACTGCAGGAAGGTGAAGAGGAGAACATGCGATGAGCGGCACTAACCAGACTCGGGAATACTTCGATCAAGTGGCGAACCGGTGGGAGGAGATGCGAAGGCAGTTTTTCGGCGAGGGCGTCCTCCGAGCTGCGATTGGGGGGGCCGAAATCTCTGATGGTTCAGTTGTCGCCGACGTCGGCACCGGTACCGGTTTCCTTGCCGAAGGTGCGCTAGCCGCAGGTGCCAGAGTGATTGGCATCGACTCATCGGGAGGCATGCTGGCGCAGGTGCGTGAGCGATTTAGTGGAAAGGACTTCGAAGCGCGAGTTGGCGAAATTGACGCGTTACCATTACAGGACAGCGAGGTGGACGCTGTAATGGCAAACATGGTTTTGCATCATGCGCCCGACCCGGCGAACGCCATCCGCGAAATGGCCCGCGTCCTAAAGCCCGGCGGATGGTTAGTGATCACCGATGTCGACTCGCATACGCACGAATGGTTGCGTGCCGAACAACATGATCGATGGCTAGGCTTCGACTGGAAAGACCTGACACGATGGTTCGAATCAGCCGGCCTGGAGAAAGTAGACGTTAGAAACACAGGCGAGAATTGTTGTCCGACCGCGGAATGCGGTGAGCGCGCTGAGATCAGCATCTTTCTTGCTCGTGGTCGTAAGCGCTCCGCCTAATCCTCGCCATTTCCATCTTAAACATTCGATCGCAGCACGCACTCTAGCCTTTGGGCTAAAGATCATATGCCAGCTTATGTGTCGGCTGATAAAGCTGCATGTCGTCGGCGCCGGGGATCATCATCATGATCACGCGACCATACTCATGATCCTTAATCGAACCGCGGAACTGCGCGCCTCTCGTTCTCAACTCCTTCACCGTCGTCTCGATGTCGTCGCACATAAGCGCGATCAGATGGTGCCGGGGGTGGTCATAAATCTTGCCTTCCCAGACGGTGTGCGTCGGGTGCACCCCCATCTCACTCGGTCCCGTTCGAAAGATGAGCCAGTCGTTATCCCAATCTTCAGCCACATATTTCCAGCCTAGCACGTCTCTCAAAAATGCTCGGGTTGCCGAGGCGTCGTCGGAGTAAATCAAGGTGTGAATTGAAGTGATCATGCTACGATAGTCGATATCGGCGTCCGTTATCCTGGTTGGTTTTCCACCTTGAATTTGGAGCCCAAGGATCGCGGATTAGCCGTAATCGTCCGAGCTAGACACCCTGTGTTTCGGTGAGTTCACGTTCTAAAGAACATGCTCCGGCCGCAGATTTCTTAAACTTTTTTTTGAACTATCTAGCGACCGATCAGAATGAAGATCCCGGCGATCAGCGCCAGTATCCCGGTAATGATGCCGATGCCGAGTCCAGTGAGAGTAACGATCCCTACTGCGATGAGATAGATGGCGAGCAGGAGCATTCCGATATTTTTTGTAATCATGCGTTGAGTATTCACAATTGCTGCCCGTCTTGACAATCCTGAAGGTATCTGAATTAGCGGGGGACGTTCGGTGTCTTTCCTTCACCGAGTTTAAGATACTCAGCTAAGTCTGCTTTTCGGTCGGAGACAGTTTCATCCCTTAATGGTGAACTGAATTTGAGTTGGCGCTTGAACTCGTGTCGAGGGCGTAGACCCGATCATCAGTGTAGCCCATTCCGTTTTCATCGAACAGTTGCGAACAGCGATGGAAATTTTTTGCGCGATGGTTCGGTGACGTGAAAAATTCCTGCATCGTGGGGACCGAACCATTGTGCAGGTAAGGCGAACGCGCCCATACTCCGTTTAATGTGGCGGCAAAATATTTTCCCGCGCTGCGAACGCCAGCCTCTCTCGCTGGTTCATAGCCATCGGTCTCAAGCTCGGCGAGGAACGTATTGAAACCTTTAGCCGGAGGACCTTTCGATTGGCCAGCAAATAATGGCTATCAACTCGTCGCCGATGGTGGTCGAAAGACTTTCGGTGGATTTTCGTTGAAGCAATGACGTGCCACGGAGCGCGTTTTGTCCTAAAAAGTGCAAACGTGGTCGAATACGAACCGACTTTTCGAAGGCCGATTGCCGCTATCTTTCGACGGACGGCAAATGCTGCGACGCGATTCTGCGTGCGCCACGGAATTCATCAGGACGCAGTTTCGTATTCATCGATCCTGGCCGCGCTGGTGGCTGCGGTTTGTTTCTGGAGCTCAGGACAGAACCGGTGGCTTCTCCTGGTGGGACCGTTGTTTTGCTACCTGCGTCTGTGGTTGAATATGCTGGATGGAATGGTGGCGGTGGCTGCAGGCAAGGCAAGCCTTCGTGGGGAAATTCTAAATGATCTGCCCGATCGCGTTTCCGACATCCTGATCTTTGTCGGCGTTGCTCACAGCGGTTTAATGAATCCACTCGTCGGATATTGGGCCGCGATCTTCGCGGTGCTGACTGCGTATGTGGGTTTGTTTGGTCAAGCCCTCGGGGTTCAGCGTCAATTTGGCGGAATCATGTCGAAACCGTGGCGGATGGTTGCGATTCACATCGGCGCGTGGCTTTCGTTCTTCGACGACAGACGATCATTTGCAGGCTTCACGCTGCTGGATTTGACTTGTTTCATAATCATCGCGGGTTGTTTGCAAACAATCGTTGTTCGCTTGAAACGAATCACTGTGGCGCTGCAAGATAGAGGGTGATGTCACCTGGAAGCGCGCTGCACAGTTCAGTCTTCCACGCTTACTTCTGGATCGTATTGACATCCCTCGCGGTAGGCGGAACAACGCTGGGGCTTCTGAGAGTGGTTTTGAAAAAGGACACCGCGTCCATGTTCAAGACCTATTGGTCATGGATGGCTATTGCAGGTTTGGGGTTGGTCGTCGTGTTCGCTGGACGCATCGCAACCATCATCGGCATTACCGCACTTGCGATCTACGCATTCAAAGAATTCGCGCGAGCCTCAGGATTGTATCGTGACTGGTGGATGACCGGCGCTGCCTACGCCGGAATTGTCGCCGTCGGGATTGCATCTCTGGTTACAAATCCGCGGGGCCAGGAACCAGGCGCCGGATGGTATGCTCTTTTTGTTTCCATGCCGGCGTTTGAGATTGCCTTGATCCTGCTAATTCCAATTTTGCGGAATCGAGCTAGAGGCGAACTGCAGCGAATGTCGCTCGCCATTCTCGGCTTTGTTTGTATCGGATGGATGTTTGGCCACCTCGGATTTCTCGCCAATGCGATCAACGCCTACGGTTTTGTTTGTTACATCATCTTTGCCACGGCGGTGACCGATGTTGCGGCGTTCGTTTTTGGAAAAATTTTTGGTCGTCATCCACTGCGAAGTGAAATTAGCCCGAACAAGACTTGGGAAGGTGCGCTGGGTGCGTTTGGAGTCGCCATGGTTCTGCCGTGGCTTCTGCGATTCTCGTTTCCCTTCTTTGGTTTCTGGCAATTAATTCTAACGGGCTTGATTGTTGGAGTTGGCGGGCAACTAGGCGATCTTTCCGTCAGCGTGATCAAACGCGACATCGGCACCAAAGACATGGCCGCAACGATCCCCGGCCACGGCGGTGTTTTGGATCGGATCGATAGTCTCATTTATTCAGCGCCATTGTTCATGCACATGGCTGGGTATTACTATCCGCTGCGATGAAGAAGTGGCGTTATCATTCCACGGGCGATCTCGAACGCACCCCGCTCGACCGGCTTCGTCAATTCCCGCGCGAGCCGGACATGCTCGTGTTCGGTTTGCGATCGATCGTAGCGCTGGTCATTCGGGGACTGCTGCGCATTTACAACCGGTTCGAGATTGTCGGACACGAAAATCTGCGCACTAACCGGTCGCTTGTTATCGTCGCGAATCATTGCAGTCATCTGGATACACTTTGTTTGCTCGCGGCGTTGCCGCTGCGCAAATTGCATCGGGCATTCCCGGCGGCCGCGTCTGATTATTTTTTTCAAAATGTGGCCCGCCTTTGGATCGCCGCTGTGATCGCGAACGCGTTGCCGTTTGGCCGCCGAATGCGCGTCCGCCGGAGTTTGTCGCTTTGCCAAGAGCTGCTCGCAAGCGCCGGCACAATTCTGATCATTTTTCCGGAAGGAACCAGATCCCTTACTGGGAACCTCAGAGAATTCAAATCTGGAATCGGCGCACTCGTTGCCGGGCGCGACGTTCCCGTTGTCCCTTGTTGGATCGACGGATCTTTTCGCGCGTGGCCAAAGGGCAGGCGGTTGCCGCGGCCGCGAAAAGTTCGATTGATCGTGGGCGCACCCCGGAACTACCGGGAGCGGAGGAGAGATAAAGCCGACATCTGCGCAATTGCAGCTGAATTGCGCGAAGCGGTAAACGAATTACGCCAGGGAAATGGAAGCAACTGAGGAAACCTTCGTCAGTTGGGATGGGACTGACCTCTTTTACCGGGCCTGGATGCCTGATCGGTTCGCCGATAAAGCGCTGCTCCTTTTTCATCGTGGTCACGAGCATTCGGGCCGATGGCAGGAAACGGTCGATTCGCTAGACTTGGATGACATTGCGATTTTCGCCTGGGATGCGCGCGGTCACGGCCATTCGCCGGGCGAACGCGGCGCCGCAAACAGTCTTCTCGATTTGATCAGGGATGTGGATTGTTTCGCTCGCCACATTACCGAAAAGCATGGCGTTCCGTTGGAAAAGATGATTATGCTTGCGCACAGTCTGGCTGCGGTGACCATCGCCGCCTGGGTCCACGATTACGCGCCGCCAATTCGCGCGATGATTCTCGCGACGGCTGCATTTGATGTGAAGCTGTACCTTCCGCTCGCGATTCCAGCACTGCGGATTTTTC
This sequence comes from uncultured Verrucomicrobiae bacterium, assembly GCA_963807435.1. Lineage (GTDB taxonomy): Bacteria > Verrucomicrobiota > Verrucomicrobiia > Chthoniobacterales > UBA10450 > Udaeobacter. The sequence continues at coordinate 459,088 of CAWECA010000006.1, read as the reverse complement.
ATCCGCAATTCGTGAAGAGCTATGTGAAATCGAAAATGCTCACCCATGATCCCGACGAGGCGGCGCGGTATGATTCCGATCCACTCATCTTCCGCCAAATCGCGGTCAACATTCTGCTCGAGCTGCATGATATTGCGAATCGATTGCTCGCTGATGCCGGTGCGATTCGTACGCCAGTCTTGATGATCGGCGCTGGAAAAGATTGGATCGTGAGTTTGAAGGCCCAGCGAAAGTTTTTCGATCGTATTTCTTCAACTGAAAAACGCTTCGAAATTTTTTCGAACGCATATCACGCGATTTTTCACGAAACAAATCGCAACGCTGTTGTCGATTTGATTCGCGATTTCGTTCGTAATTGTTTCGCCAAACCGGCAGCCATGCCGTCATTGTTAACGGCCGACGAAAATGGATATACAGCGCGCGAATATGAGCGCATGAAAACGAACGGCAGCCTGAAGTTTGCGATCGCGCGCGCAGGGCTCAAGGTCGCTGGCCAGCTCAGTCGGGGCATCGAGATCGGATGGCGCAGCGGTTTCGATTCCGGCCTTTCCCTTGATTATGTCTATAACAACGAGCCGGACGGCCGGGGTGCGCTTGGGCGTCTAATCGACAAATCGTATCTGGACAGCATCGGCTGGCGCGGAATTCGCCAGCGCAAGGCGAACTTGGAGCATGTTCTATCCAATTTGATAGTACAACTGCATGGCGAAAATCGCCCCGTGCAAATCCTTGATATTGCTGCCGGAGCAGGCCGCTACGTGATCGAGACGATCAGCGCCTTTCGGGAACTTCCGATCGTAGCGATCCTTTGCGATTCTATGGAGGAAAACGTGGATGCCGTGCGCAGGTTGGCTGATGAGTTCAAGCTCAACGGCGCAGTCGTCGCACGCCGGAGCGATGCGTTTGATCGCGATGCCTTGGCCGGAGTTCAGCCGCGCGCGACAATAGGAATTGTTTCTGGTCTTTACGAGTTGTTTCCGTCGAATGCTCTGGTTTTGAATTCGTTGCGTGGCCTGGCAGAAGCGATCGAGAGGAACGGATATTTGATATACACGAATCAACCATGGCATCCCCAGCTTGAGTTCATTGCGCAAGTTTTGCGCAATCGCGAAGGTGATCGCTGGATCATGCGCCGCCGCACCACCGCTGAAATTGACGAACTGGTCCGCACAGCTGGTTTTGAGAAGATCGAAATGGAAATCGACCAATGGGGAATGTTTACAGTATCAGTTGCACGACGTGCGAGTTAAGTGGAGCAAAGCGCTCATCGCTTCGGCCGGTCTATCGCTCCTTTTCCTGATAGTTTACGGCGGTTGCAATTGGATCAGTTCGCGACGCGCGAACATCGGCACATTCTATTTTTCCTGGGAGCGTGGCATTCCCTTTGTGCCGTTTTTCATTCTGCCCTACATGTCGATCGATCTCTTCTTCGTAGGCGCGCCCTTTCTTTGCCGGACCGATCGAGAGTTGTCGATGCAGGTAAGGCGAATCATGGCAGCGATTGTCCTCGCTGGAATCTGCTTCTTGCTGTTTCCTCTGCGGTTCGCGTTTCCTCGACCTCATGCGAATGGCTGGCTCGGTGCGCTTTTCGATTGGTTTCGTGGCATGGATGCGCCGTACAATCTGTTTCCATCGCTTCACGCGGCGCTCACGTTAATTCTAGGGAATGTCTATTTTCGCCACACTCGCGGCTTTACTCGGATTGCGATCATGATCTGGTTCGTTCTAATCGCGCTGTCGCCGGTTCTGACCTACCAGCACCATGTAATCGACGTCATGGGCGGCTTTTTTCTTGCCGCCTTCTGCTTTTGGTTGTTTCGGGAGCCTGATTTTTCCTCGCTTCCGGCACGCCGTGAAACTAATAATCGAGAATTGCCCTTATGAACTACAACGATCTTATCCAGTTATATTTCGAGCGGTCGGTCGCGATGCAGTCCTACTGGAACCTTTACGTGGTGGTTGTCGGTGGATTACTGGCATTTTCATCGTTGCGCAAGCAGCCGGCCCCGATCACCACGTTGATTGTCTCCCTTCTGTTTGCCTTGTTTGCCTACGAAAATCTGGATGCAATGTATGACACTACCCGGCAACGGTTCGCCACGATTGAGGCGATCCAACAAGTTGATTCAGCTGGAACAAGTGGAGGCAGCTTGAAACAAGTGCGCGATCTTCTCGAACCTACGCTTACACCCGCGACTTATGGAAGCGTTCGCACTACACACGTGATTAGTGACCTTCTCACCATTGCCGCACTTTGGGCGATGGAATTTCGGCGGCGAAGATTGAAGAACGCAATTTCCGCACGATAACGCGTTCCACGGTGCCAGGGCTTGTGCCGGGCACCAAAGTAAAGAAATAGTAAGCATCCGCTAAAGCGGACATCTCCCATGAATTCGGTCTCGCAAAATCTCGAATGTGTACGCGAGCAGATTGCACTAGCGGCCGGAAAAGCTGGTCGTGCCATCGAAGACGTCGAGCTCGTCGCGATATCAAAGACGCATCCGGCTGAAAAAGTGCGCGAGGCGATTGAAGCTGGGCAATGCTTGTTCGGTGAAAGTCGGGTGCAGGAAGCGCGTATGAAAATTCCTGAGCTGGCATCAACCGTCCGGTGGCATTTCGTTGGACATCTCCAGAAAAACAAGATTCGTCACGCGCTCCCGTTGTTTGAAATGATTCATAGCGTCGACTCGCTGGCTCTAGCGCAAGAGATTGACCGGATCGCGAACGAGGAAGGATTACATCCACGTGTATTGCTTGAGGTGAACCAGGCGGGAGAGGGGAGTAAGTTTGGTTTTCCGCCGGAGAAACTTCGCCAACAGATGGAAGAGCTTCTCCCGCTGCCGCGGTTGTCGATTCTTGGTCTAATGACAATTCCACCCTTCGCAGAAGAAGCGGAAGAATCCCGAAAATATTTTGTTCAATTACGCAAGTTGCGTGATCGCCTGCAAACGGAATTCCGGGTGGATCTCGCTCAACTTTCCATGGGGATGACGCAGGATTTTCCGGTGGCAATTCAAGAAGGCGCGACGCTGGTCCGCGTCGGCACCGCTATCTTTGGCCAGAGGAAATCAAAAAATCGCGATCAATAGGATTCCCACCGCCACTGGAATGCGGCCGTTCTTAAAGGAAGTTAGGTAATGGGACTCGAGCCGACTAACATTCAGCAAATTGGCGATGAATTGGCCATCGCCTGGGACGATGGCGGCGAATCGTTTCTAAAGTTTGAGGTGCTGAGACAGGCCTGCCCGTGCGCAGCATGCGGGGGTGAGCCCGACGTGCTCGGTCATATTGCGCGGCCGCACGTAAACTACGCCGACAACAGCTTCACTCTTGTCGGGTTCGAATTGGTTGGCGGTTATGCATTGCGGCCACGCTGGGCGGATGGACACGACACCGGAATTTACAGCTTTACCTATCTACGCCGTCTGGGGCAGGATGGCGGCTAAATTAACCGGCAAGCTGGAGCTAATTTATGAATCGTAGGCTGAAACTCGCTATTGTAGTTCTCTGCTTCGTTTTATGCGGAGCCGCCACGGTCGTCGTGTCCTTGGCTCGGGACGAAGAATGGCGACAACGAACCAATGCGATGCCGATTGAAAATCACCAGATCATTCACCGGAGTTGGATCGAGGTGTAAGATAGAAAAAGCGTGTCGATGATCGCTCTTCGGAGATTGCCGCTACAATCTTGGAATTGTTACACGCAATAGAGTTGTTTGCGCTGCGAGCGGTTTCAGTTCGCGATCTTGCAAATGCGCAGGCACGAGAAACACTTCTCCAGAGTGGAATCCGACATTTGCGCAGCTGACAGTCCCTCTAAGACAACAAATGATCGCGAATTGTCCAAGCGGAGCTGTCTCTCGGGGCTGAATAAGACTCCATCTGCGAATTTCAAACAGACTGGTACTCAGGAGCAATTCTCCTTTGGATTCAATTGGCTTTGGTTGAACATCTCCGAAATCGATGCATTGGACCGCCTCCCTAACGTGCAACTCTCGTCGTTTGCCCGTTACGGGATCTGTACGATTCCAATCGAACACGCGATAGGTAGTGTCGCTGTTCTGCTGGATTTCGATTAGAAGATTCCCGGCACCGACAGCATGAAGCCGTCCGGCCGGGAGAAATACGGAATCGCCTTCGTGCACAGCGATTTGGTGGACGTGATTCACCAGCGTCCCATCGCACAACGTTTCTTCAAATCGATCCAGGGTGAAGGGATTACGAAAGCCAAGCAAAAGCTCCGCATCCGGATCCGCACCAGCGACGTACCAAAACTCGCTCTTGGGTTCGCCTCTCAACTTGGTGGCAACACGTTCCGGCGGGTGCACTTGCAGCGAAAGTTTTTCGCGTGCATCGATGATCTTGATCAACAATGGAAACCTTGCGGGCTCGCATTCCGTCGATCCATGTTTCGGTTCCTTGCCGAAAATCTCTTCTCGACAATTGGTCCAGAGTTCATGCAACGTCCTTCCGCGCAGTGACCCTTTGGCCACTACACTCTGCGCCTCCGGGCGATCGACAATTTCCCATGACTCACCAATTGGGACGTCTGGCGGTAGTTTCTTATGGAATTGCGATTCGAGGCGGCGTCCGCCCCATATTCGCTCCATGAAAATCGGTTCGAAGGTGAGTGGAAAGTCGGTTGCGGATTGCGGATTGCGGATTGCGGAGTTCAGATTGCCGGATTTTGTAGGGCGTTTCTGTGAAACACCACCTATTTTGACCTGTGATAGGCACCCGACAATCAAAAATGCGAAACTGTCTTGAATACTGGCTGCCGCTTGCGGCATGGCTTGGCCTGATGTTTGTCGGCTCGACCAATGCCATGTCTTCCGAGCACACCTCGCGATACATGGTTCCGTTTTTGCTTTGGTTGAAACCGGGAATGTCGCCGGTCACCATTTGGACAGTTCTAGTCGTGATTCGAAAATGCGCGCATGTAACCGAATATGCGATTTTGGCTCTCCTAATCGGGCGTGCGCTTGGCAGCGTTCCAAGTCTGCGGACGAAAACATCGATTTTGTCTGGCGCTGTTTTGCTGGGATGCGCAATTTTTGCGGTAAGTGATGAATATCACCAGACGTTTGTTAAATCGCGCACGCCTTCGGTTCGCGACGTGATACTTGACGTTGGAGGCGCGGTCGCCGGCGTGCTGATTGCGGCGAATTTCAAGCGACGCGATCCCAAGAAGAACAAGAGAACCACCGCGAGCCGGTTCATAGATGCACAGTCATGAATCATGAAACTCGACTTAGCGACGTGCTCTTGTTGTTCCTTTCCGAGTGAATGAAATCATTGCGCGTGCATAGAGCGCTGCGGTTGACCACCAAAGCGGACAAGAATTCGCAGCGAAGGATGAACAACTATTATGCGCTCGCAAAACATCAGTCCCTTTGTCCGGTGGTCGTTGCTTTTCTAAGCTGCGCAGCCCTCTCCTTGGTTATAACGGTCATGTCAGGAACAGTGCTCGCGCACAATGCATCCGGACACGATGCGGATCCGCCTTCCAGCGCCCCTGTTATCAAAGCAACCCCTCAGCGTGTCTTGCTCACGAATGGAAATGGTCACACAAAAATTCAATGGGATACCGGAAACAGAGGGACGGGATTCGTTTTCGTCACAACAGATGAGGGTAAACCTGTTCTCTTTGCCAATGGCGCACGAGGCACGCGGACAGCTTCCTGGATTAGCAGACATCGATACACGTTCCAATTATATGGCGACCTCCAACGACAAGGGTTGCTCGCCGGCGTGGTTGTTTCCGGCTCTCCTGAGGGCGGTTCGTCAAACCACGCAGTATCGTGGCATGGCGTAACGCGTGTAGCGCTGATCCTGGCATTGGCGGCGGTTGTATATTTCGTCGTTTACCTCAGTTCAAAGGGGCCCCTGCGAACCACCTTCCCAACAGAGCCGACAGCGGCGTCTCGGCCGCTCCATGTCGGACGCAATCTTTTTCTCGGCATAGCTGCGTTCATCTGTGTCGATGGCATTATCTTTCACTCGGGGCTATACGTCTCGGTTTTAGCGCCGGCTTCATATGCAGGACGCATCGCAGAAATCACTCGAGCAGAGAAGGAGCGTGCTCCGTCGGGGTTAAAAGAAGTATTAGTGTTGGGCGATTCGCGGATAGCGGAGGGCTTCTCGGCTACGCTTGCCAATGAGCTTGGTTTATCCGCCGGGCTTAGGTTTGTTAGTTTGGCTGAGCCGGCGGCTTCGGCTAACACCTGGTATTACATGGTCCGGGAGGTTGATCCGACCAAACGACGTTACTGGGCGATCGTCATTCCTTACGGTCTCGGGTACGAACCAAACAGCGCTGATACACTGCGAATTTCTATGACCGCTCCGTTGTTGCGATATTTAGATTGCGTTGGTTTTGCTTCTGGTTTTCAACGTTGGTCCGGACGTTTCAGGGCCTTTTTCGCCTGTATACTGCGGGGATCGGCTTACCAGGACGATATCGTCGATCTCCTTGAACATCCCGTTGAAAGAATAAAGAGTCTGCAACTAGAGCGCGCTGCAATGTATTCTCGCGCGGTTTACAAAGGACGCGATTACGATCTCGTGGGAACCACTTATGACGCTGCAACTGGGCAGATTGGGTTTGCGGAAAAGCTAACAAAAGCTCAGAGACTGGCCTTGCGGAAGAGTTTGATACGGCCTTCCGAATCGGACAAGAAATACTCCATCCAACTACAACGCGAGTGGATTCCCCGGATAATGAATCGTTATTCGAATAGCTCTACAGCAATTGTGCTGACGCCTGTCCCACGCGGCCCCTTTGTTCAGCTCCCCGGATTTGCGCCAGTATACGATTCTGTTCTTCCAAGCTCTTTGATTCAAAGAAGCGCCTTTTCTCTGCCTGGACGCTCGTTCGATTTCCTGGAAAAGCCGGAGTACTACTTCGACGCGTTCCACCTTAACGCGAAAGGCCGGCAGCGGTTCACGGAAACGCTGGTGTCGGAGTTTATCGGGCACGTTCGATCAGCAAAGTCAAAGTGACGGCGCAATCCTGAGCCTGAAATTGCGATGGATGATCCGTCTGGGATTGAGGTGAACTAGGTTTTAATACAGCCGGCGCATCATGTTATTTAACAGCTTTCAGTATTGGATCTTCTTTTTCATTGTGGCTGCGCTGTTCTACAGCATGCCATTTCGCTTTGGAAAAGTCGTCCTGGTACTGGCGAGCTACACCTTTTACATGTGGTGGGACCCGCGCTTTATCGTGCTTATTCTGACCTCCACTATCGTCGACTATTACCTGGGGATTTCACTGGAGAACGCGAGCGGTCGCCGGAAGAAGCTTCTACTTATTGTTAGTCTGGTAGTTAACCTCGGAATACTCGGGTTCTTCAAGTACTACGATTTTTTTGCTGGCTCGCTTGCCGGTTTGCTTCACATTCCGCAGCAATCGGTAGTCTTGCAGATTGTCCTTCCGGTCGGAGTGAGCTTCTACACCTTCGCCAGTCTCTCTTACACGATTGATGTCTACTGGGGGAAGATGAAGGCCGTCAGGAACCCGATCGATTATGCACTGTTTATAGCTTTCTTTCCTCATCTCATTGCAGGCCCGATCATTCGCGCCCGGCAATTCATCACCCAGATCTGGTCCTGGCGACGGCCTACTGCGGTTGTAGTGCAGAGTGGAATCATCCTGGTTGTTTGCGGTCTGTTAAAGAAGATGGTGTTTGCGGATCGTTTCGCCGCAGTTGCTGATCCGTATTTTAACAATCCAATGGCGCATCCCGGTTGGCTGGCAGCCTGGTCAGGCTGCCTTGCGTTCTTCATGCAGGTGTTCTTCGATTTTTCCGGATACACCGATATCGCCCGCGGTTGTGCCAAGCTCCTCGGTTTTGAATTTCCGCTCAATTTCGCGCGTCCATTTTTGGCTAGGAACCCGCCCGATCTTTGGCAACGTTGGCATATAACGCTTTCCACCTGGGTACGTGACTACGTGTTTATGCCGTTTAGCCGGCGCAGGAAAGGGCGCCTGGCGTTATATCGCAATATGTTTGTGGTGATGGTGCTCGTTGGTTTGTGGCATGGCGCGAATTGGACTTTCATCGCCTGGGGCGCTTATCACGGTCTTCTCTTAATCGGTTATCGTCTTTTCGATCGGTCAACTGCAGGAACGGCCATCAATAGAGTGATGAAGAAACGCTGGTTTCTGCCATTTAATATCGGGGCAATGTTCGCCGCCTTTGTGTTTAGCGCAGCGTTCTTTCGTCCCAGGACTCTGCAGACTAGCGGACACGTCTTGAGTGCCTTATTGGGCTTTCAGCATCTGACCGGGGAATTTCTCCTAACGACCGGAACGATCTTGTTGATCTTTATTTCCCTGTTTCTGGCTGCCGCGCAGGAACGCAGCCAATTCATTGATCGGCTGGCCTTACAGCCGGCACGGGTTCAAATCCCCGCATACGTTCTGGCGTTTCTCACTTTGGAACTGTTTCCCGCTACCGGTCCAGTGCCGTTTGTTTATTTCCAGTTTTAAGGAATGGCTGGAGCTTGGTCCTTACGAATGACCGCGTGGCAATTGCTGGCCGAAGAATGCGCGAGCTACGAAATCGAAAATCTGATATCGAAGTTCCAAAATGTAGTGGGCCTGACTGGGCTCGAACCAGTGACCCTGCGCTTATCAAGCGCATGCTCTAACCAACTGAGCTACAGGCCCCATTTCGGCGGCATAACCGCCGGATTTTAGATTGTCGATTTGGAATAACTGACGCGCAAGCGCGCATTTTCGAAATCTGAAATGTGAAATTGGGAATCTGAAATAACGCGGGGACTAAGTGTCGTTGGCGCCGGCTCCTTCGAATTACAAACGACGCTTTACTAACGCCCGACCTCAAGCGGATTTCAGATTTTGTCCGCGCCGTACCGTCCGACGACGACTCGCAAGCGCATAGTGGGTTTTGGGTTGCCGCGGATTCCATTTTGTTGTGTGAAAATGCGGCCTGAATGTGCGTTTCAGATGCACTCCGTCTTTGCCAAGGGTACAGCGCGGCAGTCTTCGCTTTTCTCTACGGCGGTGAGCGAAGACTGGAGGCAAGGGGATTCGAACCCCTGACTTCCAGCTTGCAAAGCTGGCGCTCTACCAACTGAGCTATGCCCCCCGCAGGAGTTTCGAATGTCGATTGCACATTTTCGATTGCAAGAGAATAAAAGCAAATGCCGGATGGCTATGCTGTTTGCCATCCGGCATTGGGGCGTTTTTGAACCGCAAGGTTATGGCATCGCCCCTGAAAACGCGCTGTTTGCGCTTTGTTAGTGACCTCCCAAAGGGGTTGCCAAATACGCTGTTAACACACCCGTATTAGGATCAACGGCTCTACCTGTAATTTGGCCCGCGTTGTTTATGTCTTTCGCGCCTGCGAGAATTGCAGAATAGCCGGGTGCTGTGAGATCGTTTAAATCTCTTGGTGTGTTGCTGTGGTCCCAAATAACTGCTCGGCAATCGACAAAGTCCGCGTCGCATGAAACACCAACTACCTGACGGGCTTCATTGATACCGTAGGCTTCGCTGTCGACGTGTTCTGGTGTACGGTTTTTCAATGGCTTCAGTTTTCGGATGCCTTCTTCCTTGGTCCACATGAATGCGTGTACTATTTCGCCATCAACAAACGCCGGGTCGCCGGCAAATCCGACGACATCTCCTCGTTGATTGATTGCCGTGGGCGTATTCCACCACGGCGCTGGCGCGTTCGGATAAATATCCCTCACTGTGCCATTTTCCCAGAGCACGGCATGCTTGGCGGTATGTCTCCCAACGGCTTGATCGCAGATGCCAGAAATGCCTACGATTTGACCATTATCGTTGATTGCCGTGGCAGCACCGGAACTGTCGCCGGTAATTAAGAGAAGATCCCGGATTTGGTCTGGTGGCCCCAAAGTCCAGACGGCTGGACGAAATTGTAGCACCTGAGGCGATACGCATAACGGGTCATGAACATCGTTTTCCGCCCATCCGACAGCTTGACGAAGGTTGTTGGCTCCTGTGGTAAAGCCGTTGTTTCCACCCGGAAAGTTGGGTAGTCCCCTCATTGGGCCTTGTCCATCTTCCCAGATGAACCCGAGATTGATATATCCAACGTTGTTAGGCGAACTGTAAAAGGCCGCGCTGCTCCAAGCTTCTCCCAGTGGTTCCGGATCGGCGGTCTGCGAGATACCGACGATTATTCCCGCTGTATTTTTCACATTCCATGTGACGCTACTGTTGGGCCCGCCAAGTGTGCCGAGGTCGGTGAGTAAACTGTTTCGCCATAGCGCAGCGTGCCGGTTTCTATCCGGCAGTCTGGCATAGCCTGCGGCCCAGGCCCGGTCATTGATACTATTCCCCCCGTTACTCGTTCCGCCGAGATCAGGGAGGTCTGATACCTGATATTGCCTCATCGCCTCCGCTGCTTCCGGAGTTTGTGCCTGCAGGGATGTTAGAATCGCCGCGAAACAAACGGTGATCAGAACAATGAGAAGATTTTGGTTACCTTTTTTGGTTGTGAGTTGTGTTGTCATCTTTGTCTCCTTTGCTGAATTTTCATGACGAGACATTAGGGAGTGGCTGTGAACCCCTGCCAGAGCCACTTGGCACGTTTCGTACGAGCCATTTCGAAACAGTCAATTGGCGACGCACGTGTAGTGCCGCCGATAGCTCGCGGATTGAAGTCGCTTAATTCAATTTTGAATGAAGTGCCGCGGCGAACTTGGTAAGCCCCTCACGGATTTGCGCGCGCGACCACGCGGCAAAGCCGAATGTGAGCGCGGGCTTCGGCTCCGCTTTCATGAAGCATGATGACAAAGGGGAGGGCCTGATACCGATGTCAGTGCATGTGCGCGTAATCAACGGCATCTGTTCTCTCCTTCGCACCCAGGCTACGAAGTGTAATCCAGCTTCGGGAATTTCCAGATTGAAATATTTACCTAACGACTTGTTGAATTGTTCTATAAAGAAGTCTCTTCGGTCTGAATACAACTTTCGCATCCGTTTGATGTGAGTGAGGAAAAACCCTTCCGTGATGAATCGGGCCAGTGTCGCTTGATCGATGGCAGGCGAATGTTGATCCATTACGGCGCGAATCTTGATCATCGGTTCGATCAGTTGGTGTGGCGCGAGGATGTAACCCAGCCGCAACGATGGGTACAAGATCTTGCTCATCGTTCCTGAGTAAATGACACGTCCCACATTATCCAGACCCTGAAGACATGGAAGTGGGGGACCGGTATAACGGAATTCGGAGTTGTGGTCGTCCTCAAAAACATACGCGTCGCAAGCGCGCGCGAAATCGATAAGCGCCGTTCGTCGGCCGAGACTCATGGTCATGCCGAGCGGGAATTGATGGGAAGGCGTTACGTAAATTATTTTTGGCGAACGCTGTTTCGACGGGCGCGCGATGGTGATTCCTTCTTCGTCAACGGGTCGGGGCACAACATCGGCCCCCGCAAAGCCGAATGTTCGACGAGCCTGGTAAAAGCCCGGGTCCTCAATCCACGCCACCTCACCGCGATTTACCAGTGCCATTGCGCTAATCATCATTGCCTGCTGCGTTCCAGCGGTGATGATGATTTGGTCCGGATCGCACCGCGCGCCTCTGTAATCGCATAAATAAGTTGCAAGCGCCTTACGTAGCTCGGGATCGCCCCGGCTCGAGGCGTACTGAAGCAGATGCGCTCCTTTTTGTGCGAGAACTTGTGCTCTGAGTCGTTCCCAAACTTCGATTGGAAATTCATCCAGAGCGGCGACAGCTGGAACAAAGGAGACACCGGGCGGCCCGGCTATTCCGAAATCGAATTGCTTACCGGCTCGGTGATCCGGAATATCTTTTACACGCTTGGAAAGCCGCGACGGCCGTTCCACCGGTGGCGCTGCTTTGGTTGTTCGCACACTCAAAAACGTTTCCGGTAACGCTTCCGAAATGAAGGTGCCAGATCCAATTTTGGATTGAAGATATCCTTCTGCATGAAGCCTCGATAAAGCGAGGTTTACCGTGAAACGTGATACACCGAAGTCGGCGGCTAATGCGCGAGAAGAGGGCAGCCGCGACGATCCGTGGTTGAAACTTCCCGATGCAAGTTCATCGCGAATCTGCCGGTAAAGTTGTTGGTGCAGTGGTTCGGCCGCTGCCCGATCCAGTCGGACCATTTCAAAAGCTACTAGTGAATAGCGACGGCGTTTTCCGTGAAGGCTGGGCGTGGGATGTTCCGTGTACGGTGTTCGGGATCTTCCGATCATTTGAACAGGAGCATGAGCGCGAGCGGGAGTAAGAGCAACCATCCTTCGAAAGTGGTATGGCCATTTCGATGCAAGTGGATTGTTGACACCTTACCACATGGCCAGAAGCTTCCGTTCAAATGCAGACTCAATTTCCGTGCACCGATTACATTGAAACGAAGGGGCTTATTTACTTTGCTCGAATGCTGGACAAGCTGCGTCTAAAAGCAGCGGGCAAATTGCCGGCCGACTACTTTACAGGTGTCGAGGATCCGACCCATTTCGATGCTCGCTGCACGAGATTTCTCGCCGTAAAATACGATGAGCTTGCAAAGCGCACCCTGCAGGGCGGATCGGACGAAGAAATCCTCGAATGGTGTTTCGTCCATGGCCGACGGCCCAGCGCCGAAGAAATTTATGTTTGGAATGCGTTTCTCCGAAAACGCGGTTGGCGGGATGATGCGAGCGAAGAACTCGCCGAATCGAAGAAGGATGCAGGATTCGGTGAGCGTGAAGACATTCAAACGTGGACGGATCTGCACGATGCCGAAGAGGGGAGGGAGCCGAGGGAACGCCGTGAGCCGTCCTGACGTAACAGTCCCCTGAAACTATCTGACCAGTTCAAGAATGCTCGCCAGAACTCGTCCTCGAATAGGAAATGAAAACAGTCGCATTTATTACTGTGTTGATTGTGTCGATACGCGGATTTTCGCTGGCACAAACTGCCGCTCAACAGGAGGTGCTTCAGTTCGAGCGTGACGCCTGCAAGGCATTTCTTGAGGCAGATGTAGTTGCACTTGAGAGCGTACTCACACCAGGTTTTACGCTAACGCTTTCGAATGGTGAAGTGAGCACGCGTGCGGACGAAATTAACGAATTGCACAGCGGCAAAGTCCATTACGACGTTTTTGAGAACTACGATATGGTAGCGCGGCTTTACGGCAATGATGTAGCAGTTGTTCTGGGAAAAACACGCGTGAAAGGGACCGCAGAAGGCAAGTCGTTCGATCGTGTGGTGCAATTCACTGACACGTTAATCAAGCGCGACGGACGATGGCAGTTGGTCGCAGGGCATGTTTCGCGGATTGAGAAATAGCGTGCCAGCCTGGCTACATCGACAGCGGGGGCGGACCCGCTTCTAAGTCTACTTGGACTCCCTGCTTTCCTGGTTCGACTTTTCTGCACAAACAAAATGCCGAATGTCGATCTTGCGAACGTCATTCGGCATTACAGTCGATGTGCAGCAAAGACTGAATTGTGCGTTACCGTGATCTCCTTCGAAGCTTTGGTTTCTTTCGATTCCAAAGTCTTCACGGCATATCCGCAGATGATCATATGATTCACCCGCGGGGTTAGCCGTCGACCTGTGCCTACCGGCAAAGTAATAAGTAGGAATTCTGAAGTAAGAAATTTCTTTCTTCATCCTTCTGCTTTTCACTTCCGAAGGCATTTCTCCTTAGAAAGGAGGTGATCCAGCCGCAGGTTCCCCTACGGCTACCTTGTTACGACTTCATCCCAGTTACCGCTCATAGCGTAGGCGGCTGCCTCCTTGCGGTTAGCGCGCCGACTTCGGCTACAAGCGACTCCCATGATGTGACGGGCGGTGTGTACAAGGCCCGGGAACGTATTCACGGCGCCGTAGCTGATGCGCCATTACTAGCGATTCCGGCTTCATGAAGTCGAGTTGCAGACTTCAATCTGAACTGGGCCCAGTTTTGGTGATTTCCTCCACCTCGCGGTCTCGGATCCTTCTGTACTGGGCATTGTAGTACGTGTGCAGCCCAGGCCGTAAGGGCCATACTGACTTGACGTCGTCCCCACCTTCCTCCCCGTTAAAGCGGGGCAGTCTGAACAGAGTGCTGGAACCTCTCGGTTCCGTGGCAACAGTTCACAGGGGTTGCGCTCGTTGCGGGACTTAACCCAACATCTCACGACACGAGCTGACGACAGCCATGCAGCACCTGTGCAAGGCGTGGATTGCTCCACTCGTTGGCTTTCACCAACTTAGCAATGCATGTCAAGGCCTGGTAAGGTTCTTCGCGTTGCATCGAATTGAGCCACATACTCCACCGCTTGTGCGGGCCCCCGTCAATTTCTTTGAGTTTTAATCTTGCGACCGTACTCCCCAGGCGGCACGTTTAACGCGTTAGCTCCGGCGCAGAAGGGGTCGAATCCTCCCACACCAAACGTGCACCGTTTACTGTCAGGACTACCGGGGTATCTAATCCCGTTTGCTCCCCTGACCTTCGTGCCTCAGCGTCAGGAACTGTCCAGAGACCCGCCTTCGCCACTGGTCTTCCTTACGATATCTACGCATTTCACCGCTACACCGTAAATTCCAGTCTCCTCTCCAGTCCTCAAGCACGGCAGTATCGAATGCAGTTTCGAAGTTAAGCTCCGAGATTTCACACCCGACTTACCGCGCCGCCTACGCACCCTTTACGCCCAATGAATCCGAACAACGCTTGAGACCTCTGTATTACCGCGGCTGCTGGCACAGAGTTAGCCGTCTCTTCCTCTTCGGGTACTATCAAGTCACGCGCAGTTAACGCGCAACCATTGTTCCCCAATGACAGGAGTTTACAATCCGAAGACCTTCATCCTCCACGCGGCGTCGCTCCTTCAGGGTTTCCCCCATTGAGAAAAATTCTCGACTGCTGCCACCCGTAGGTGTCTGGGCCGTGTCTCAGTCCCAGTGTGGCTGGTCGTCCTCTCAGACCAGCTACCCGTCAATGCCTTGGTGGGCCGTTACCTCACCAACTAGCTGATAGGCCGCGGGCCCCACAAGAAGCGTCAGGTTGCCCCGACTTTGATTTTGAATGGATGTCCACTCTAATCACATGCGGTATTAATTCGCCTTTCGGCGAGCTATCCCCCACTTCCCGGCAGGTTGCCCACGTGTTAAGCACCCGTTCGCCACTAGACGTTTCTCCGTATTGCTACAGAAAAAAATCTCGTCCGACTTGCATGTCTTATCCACGCCGCCAGCGTTCGTTCTGAGCCAGAATCAAACTCTCCGTTAAAAACGACCCCCGAATCGCTTCGGGGAAGTTTGAAGCCCCCGTGAAAACGGGGACCGATCTGACTTTCATTGCCTGCAGCTGTAGCCGGAATCGTTGATCCCGGCACATCTTCCGCAGGGCTTGTCCGATCTAAATCTTAAATTCAAAAAAGATCGACAGATAACGCACAATTCAATGTTTGCTGACTTTTGCTGTCCCATCCCGAATATTTTCGGGACCAAACTATCAAAGATCCTGAATTCTTTCAGTACAAGGCACGACCTGACCTTTATCATCAATCTGACCAAGGACCGGCTCGACCCTGAGCCTCTAAGAACATCCCGCGCATGCGGGATCCGCTTGTTTCGCGGGACAGTCAAAATACGAGTGAGACAGCCTCCGTCAACAGGAAATTCCTAAATTTTTCCGAATTGTTGATACTGCGCTGTCGACAATTATCCGGGTTCTCGATCGCAACATCAAGTCCCCGACGATCAACTTCGAGCCCCGATCGGTTTTTTTAGGATGTATTTTACGTTGAGAGCGGGCGGATGATTTCCGAATGCTCGCGTCACCATCCCTTCTCTGAGTGCGCCAATCTTTTCAATCGCTTTTTGGGAGCGAACATTGTGTTCCCCGACAAAGAATACCACGTGATCGACGAACCGAAACGCGTGCGCCAGCAGAAGGTCCTTCATCTCCCGGTTGTAACGGCCGCCCCAGCATTTCCGCGCTAGAAATGTCCAACCAATTTCGATCTCGGATTTCTCCGGATCGTAACCGTAGAATCGCGTCGACCCGATGACTTGTGCCCTCTCGGTGTTGGTGACGACAAAAGCACCGCCGGATTCCAGAGCGTCAGTGAAGAAGACTCTGAATACATCTTCCTGGAAACGATTGGTCTCGGGATGCTGCTCCCAAATGAGTGGATCAGACGCAACCGCGAAAAGATCGTTCCAATCTTCAGGCTTGAGCGGTCGCAGTTCTACCAGTTTGCCTGTTAGCCTCGGTTGAAGATCGAATGCCACTGCAGTCGTGAGATTCGGTTTTACCGCAGTCGCCGTCGGGCCAGCGGCCTTACGGTACAAATTCCCAGGTGTCGTTCAGCGGTGTGACATTGTCCTGCCCGCCAAAGACAATCAGATGGCCCAACGCAGGCAAATAGGCCATACCCGCACCTTCGCGCGCTGGAGGTGACTGGGTTGTAGCCACTTGTTGCCAGTTCCAGGAGTTGCCGGCCACCAGCCATTTCCATGTCGTGTTCTGGTCTACGCCGCCGCTTCCACCGCCGAAGAGCATGACCGCATTGATGTTTGGCTCGAAAGCAGCTGAGGCTGAGTATACCAGGAGAGGCTGAACTACTGGGGACTGCAGAGTCCAGGTTGTTCCATTGTAAGTCCAAGTATTGTTGGGATTGACGTCGGCGAGGCCACCGAACAAGACCACCTGGTCGATGGTAGGATTTGTCGCGACCGCTGCTCCGGAGCGAGCGAAGGGAAGTGTTGAAGGAGACAGCTGTGTCCAGTCGGAGCCGTTCCACTGCCACATCGTGAACTGGTAAAAATGTCCGTCAAACCCGCCGAAAAGATTGACCCTGCCGTTTGGTTCCGGAAACAGCATCGGACCGGTTACAGGCGTGGGGCGATGCGCAGTTCTGGCACGCGCCCACCGGCGGTTTGTTCCATCCCACAGCCAAGTGTCCCCCAAATAGTTTGTTCCATTGTATCCGCCGAAGAGCACCACTTTGTGAGTGATGCTATCGTACGCCATCTGGGCGTTAGCGCGAACGGGAGGCGAATGTGAAACCACCACCTGCTCCCAAGTAACACCGTCGAATGTCCACGTGTCGTTCAGATAACCTGTGCCATCGAATCCGCCAAACATGACTACTTTGCCGCTATCTGCATCATAGGTCATCGCAAGATATGAGCGCGCCGTGGGAGAATTTGCGGGCGAAAGTTGAACCCAACTGGCGGAGTCCGGCTCGGCCGCGTCCAGAAGCGATCCAAGTGCGGTGCCACTGCAGCAGACCGTGAGGATGGCCAACCTGTGGAAATAGTATGTAATCCTAGTGACTTTCATTGAGTTGTTCTTCTAAGCGATGTTGGCGACGTTTTAGTAACCATTTGGCAGACGGAAGACGTCTTTTTGCAGCTCGTGACCGACGGTAGTGTTGCGCCGAATAATTTCACTCAAGGGTTGACGCTCGAGCCCAGCAACGAGCACACGCGGCAAATAGGTTTGATACCAAAAACGGTCCCCGTCGCGCAGGCGCTCGAACTGGTCCTTCAAAATCGTGTAGGTAGTCTCGCTCACCATCATGCCGGCCTTCTGTTTTTCCGCGAGCGCTCCGAGCCAGACATCGAGATCGTCAGGTGATGCGTAGGCCGCGGCGAGCTTGGTCTGGATGACGGGTCGGGGTTCATGTCCGCGAACGTAGCGTAAGGCTGCAGCCCGTAATCCCCCAGGCGGATGCGGCAGCGAGAGCGAGTGTAAGAAGGGCACTCACAGTTTTTGTTTTCACAGGAGCAAAAAAGAGGTGGCTGATGATATACTCGTTTTTAGGCGGTCGAAAAGTACGATCTTGAACGATCGAGCCGGCTGATATCTATCATCGACGCCCCGAGCAAATTTGATCGAGAATCGTCTGCCGCAATGACCCTCAAAAACAAAATTCTCTTTGCACCTCGAGGTTCTTGGTTTTAGATCGTGACCGTCAGGTTTCCCCCTCTCTTCAAATATGAAAAAATTCGTAACGTACAACCCAGCGCGTACTCATGGCAGCTGTAATGTTGGCAGCCGCGGGCATATCGTCAGCGAGCGCTTACTCCATTAACGGTGTCGTTCAGACTGGCGGCACTAATTCTACAGAGCCGCTGGCCAACGTCAGCGTCACCTTGTTCGAAGCGACCGACGGACAGCCGACAGTGCTTGGTCAGGCGACAACGGACGGGTCAGGTCAGTTCACGATCACCTCCTCGAAGAACACGTCGTCGAGCATTTTTTTTGTGAGCGCAGTCGTGACGCGAGGAGTGGAATTGTTGGCCGTTCTTGGTCCGAACCTTCCGGACTCCGGTTACCATCAATGAGCTGACCACGGTGGCTGCCAGTTATTCAATGGCGCGGTTAATAATTGGAAACCCGATTTAGATACCGACGTTAGCGGTAACCCTGGCGGGGACGGCATCGTCATCTTCGTCGGACTCGCTGCGCCACCTGCTCCGGTTCCTTCAACACTGCGTCGATCTGAAATATTTCGTAGAGGAAAATCAAGGGGCGGTTGTGTGGGTGGCCCGGCCACGGAGCATCGTGATTAGCCTTCGTGTGTCGGCGTTTTGAGGAAGGAGGGGACCGATTTGTCGACCGCAACCCATGGCAATTTGTCCTCGAGCCAGATCACTTTCTGGGGCGCGAACGGTGTCGGATCGTCGAGTGTCGCGATCGCAATATCAATGTTGTCCGAGTCTGCGCTGTCCTCGAAAAACAGATGTGTGCCGCAACATGCGGCAAACGAGCGGAGTCGGTTTTCGTATTGAATCTTGCGCGATTCGCCTTTTGTCACGATCAAATCCTGTCGCGGCATGGTTCCCCACGTCAAATACGGTGCACCCGCGCTTTTTTGGCAGTCGATGCAATGACAATCTACGACGGCCAAAGGCCGGTTCTTCAACAAGTAGCGGGTCCCCCCGCACACGCATCCACCTCTGATCTCCATGCAATTGATTTACCAGAACAAATAGATCAGGAAACCAGAAATCGAGGAAAGAGATTCAAAAACAGACGCGTCGCGACAAGGAATTGCGCGGCAAACGGACCAACGCGAATTATCGCCGTAGTCACGCCGACTCCTCGCTAAAGCTTTCCGAGCGCGCGGCGTCCCTCTCTGGGAGTTTCGCGACATCTCAATAAATGAAAGGGACCAGCCGTTTGGTGCGCTTCATATAATCGGCGTAGCGCGCGCCCAGCGCCTGCAAAAGCGCTTCCTCTTCCACATTCATGCGGCGAATGAAAGCCGCGCCAATCGGCAGAAGAATTACAAGCAGCGCTGCCCAGTTGGCCAGAGATAAAGCGAAACCCAGGAATGCCAGTAAGACGCCAGTGTAAGAAGGGTGACGCACAGCCCGAAACGGGCCTCGATCGACGAGTTCATGGTCTCTTTCAATTGTCACGTCTACGGTAAAGAAACGTCCGAGGATCATGATCGCCCACCAGCGGAGAATCAGTCCCACAGTAAACAGCACCACGCACGTGCTCGCTAAGAGCTGTCCCTGCGGTAACGCGGCGGCCGGGAAATTTTGCGCGACAAAAACGCCCGCCGTGATGCTAACCGCGATCACCAGCCAGATTACTCCCAATGTGCTGCGATCCTGTTTTGCGCCCGTTTTGCTGCGTGATCGCCGTGTTACGGTCAGGGCAATCTCCGATACGAGAAAAATCAATCCAAGTTTCAGGGCGAGTGACATGGGTCGGTCTTTCTATCGTTCGCGAATCCCGATGTCGCAATATTGCTGTTAAACGGCCTGCGTGAAGAGCATTTCGACGGTGCGTCAAGCAGGAACGCAGACAATTCAAATGTTCCGGGAAGCGCACGCGCTTCCGCCGCTAGAAGTTACTGCGAATGCACACATCGGAAGCCACGCCGCGCCGGCGCCCGGCGAAGGCTCCCGGAGCTGTGCGGCGTCGCTGTTTGGCCTGTCTCCGCGGTCTGCTAAACCAGTTTTTAGCTGGCCGCCGGAGCCGTGAACCCCGCCCGGCGAGGAGGTCCCGAAAGGCTTAACCGCGAGATCCCGCTAAAGATGAGGCTGATGCCAACCAGCATTCCAAGCACCCAGCCGGAGCTTGATGGCCACTGCGACCAGATCATGATCGCAAGGATGAGCGTGATGATAGCGTCGAACAAGACCCAGACAGCGTTTGCTTTCTTGCGAATTGTAAAATAGAGCGCCGTTTCCAGCCCGGCCTCGATAAACAGAAAAATCGCAATCACGAATGTCAGGGTAACGAGTCCGAGCAGCGGATGCATCAGCATGTAAACACCGGCAAATCCGTAGACCACAGCAAGCAGCAATTGCCACAGAACACCGCCGAAACTGCGCGCATGGAAAACGAAAATTAGATGCCAGACTCCTACCAGCAGAATCAGCCACCCGACCACAATGACAACTCCGATCGACGAAGCCAGCGGCAAAGCGATGGCGAGGATCCCGCAGATCACCATTAGAATTCCCAGGACCATCGACCATCCGCTCCCCCTCCGACCAGTGCTAACTGAAATATCGTTATTCATGCGAGGCATGCTAACAACCGAATCCTCACGAGAAAATACAAATAATCGAATCAGGAAATCAGGATGCCTGCAGCCCGGCCGCTGCGCGGCGGTCTCTAACCGCGGCCATTTCGACAATCCTCGCAAATATTCGAGCCAAGAGGTAGCCGTGAAGCATAGTGGGAGCTGCTGAGAATATGAATCTGAGTTCAACAACTCCGTTCGATGACGTCCACTAGAGCAAATATGATCAATGCAAAACCGGGGTACGCGCATCGAACGGGAATCGCTGCGGGCCTGAAAGCCGACGCCGCAGCGCAAAATTCACGTAACCGCAGTCACATAACTAAAGAGAGAAAACGACAATTTGGTTAGACCAGTGATGGTTACCGTGCATTGCAAAAATAGAGGATTATCAGCGCGAGGATCAGCAAAACGCCTATGATCCACCACGCAGGTTTCATGATGGACCCATGTGAGGCGTCGAACTCCTCCCGGACGAACTTGCCGTAGTCAAAGCCATCGACTGGGAGATCCAGACCGTCGTAAGCTGTTTCGTCGCTCCAACCGGAGTTGTGGTCCGCGCCACACTCCGGGCATGCGAGCGCCCTCCTTGGAACGTCTTCGCCGCAAATCGGGCACGTCTCAGGCGCGGACATTTGGGGCGGTTTTTTTCGTGGCATTGGCTGGAAAGCGCTATTCTGGGACTAACTGCCGGCAGCTCTCGCAACTCTAATGACATCGCGAGGCGCGCCAGCAAAGCCAAAGCGGAGCGTAACCGCCCTGACATCACCCCGAGCGACAGGATATTTAACACCACCACAGCCGGTTATGTAACAAAGTATGTATGTGCCGGCAAAGCGATGCGACTCCCTTGCTGAGAGGTCGTCAACCTGCGCGATTAGCGCCAGACTGCAGAAGGTGAGAGTAGCGACGATCACCGAGACGCGTGTAATAGATAGCGACACGAAGCTCAGTTACTGCACTAAGAGCGAGCTATGGTCCAATTGGAGAATAAAGGGTGTCGCGGCGCTCTCAACGCCAGCATATGTAGCTATAATCTTTGGCGGCGGCATCTACTGTCCAGTTCGTGGTGTGACCGTCTTGGTGGCGCAAGCTGATGATCCAAAATGTGCCACTCCAAGTGGCGTCCGTCACACGCGTATTGCTGTCCATGATATGCTCGCGGCGCAATAGCTGAATAGCGGCTTCGCGGCTGGCATGCGCACGAGCCGACGGATCCGCAATACAGAAACTTGCGGCAAGTAGAAGCGACAGAAGCGAAGCGGTGAATTTATTCACGGTAAAAACAGCCTAACGATACCAAAATGAGTTGCCGCGACCGCCGGCGTCACCGCAGCGGAATGAAGGTGTAGAACTCATGCAAAACAAGGTCGTAAGCTAAGTCGCAGTCAACTCGATCGCTTCGGTCGATGTCTTTATCATGGCATCCAGTGCTCTACATTGACAATCTTCCATTTTCGCCGCCGGCAATCCACCACCCGTGACTTTTGAACGCTGTGAAGTATTCCGCGGCTGGGTCAGAAGTATACGCACCTTCGAGCGAGCGACCACGACTGCCGTATTTAAACGGACTTTATCGGGCCGGGCAGCGGCGATCCTAGTGTAGACGTGATGTGTGATTCCGCTTGGCTGTATGAGCGCTGCGATCTTCTGAATGTTCGACTGTGAAAGCTGACCCGCATACCGTCCAACGACCTGGAGTTGAGTGGCGCATCCGGCGACCGCGAGCATCGTTGCAAAGAGCATGCACGCGCATACACCTAACGAGAATTCTATCCAAATTTTAGGCATTTTAAGAGAAAGACCCAAATCCTGGCTCGATTTCGGCCTTTCGCAGTCCAAGAGGGAAAATCGGCTGCACGTTGCCGATGTTAGCGCTCACTGAATCCAGGTAAAAGCAAACTTGTCCGAGGAAGTGCGCGGCGTCGTGCGGACCACGCTGCCTTATTGAAGGATTGACACACAGAATGGCGATTTGACTTTTGTAACCATTTTATCGTTGTAATCTTTGCTCCATGTCGTGCGTGAAGATCGATCCGGCGTTGCATCAGGCGCAGAAACCGCCCTGGATCAAGGTGCGGCTGCCGTCCAATCCGGTATTCTTTTCGACCAAGGCGTTGATCTCTGATTTGCGGTTGCACACGGTTTGTGAGAGCGCGCAATGTCCAAATCGGTGGGAATGCTGGAGCCAGGGCACGGCGACGTTCATGATCGCCGGCGACCGTTGCACGCGCGCGTGTGGTTTTTGTGCCGTAACCACCGCGAAGCCGTTTGCTTTGGAGGAGGATGAACCACAGCGTGTGGCCGAGGCGGTGCAGCGGATGAACTTAAAGCACGTCGTTATTACCGCGGTTGCCCGCGACGATTTGAAGGATGGCGGCGCCGACCATTTTGCACGCACGATTACTGCGATCCGCGAAGCGGATCCTTCAATCATCATCGAAGTATTGGTTCCAGATTTCCACGCACAGGATTGGTGTATCCAGATGGTGCTCGATGCTCACCCGGATATTTACAATCACAACATGGAGACGGTCGAACGACTCACACCCGTGGTGCGTTCGCGCGCGAAGTATCGAACGTCGCTGGAAGCGTTGCAACGGGCCAAAGAACTGGCGCCTGATATTGTGACCAAAAGTGGCGTGATGCTTGGGCTCGGCGAACAAGAAACAGAGCTTTTTCAGACAATGGACGATCTACGCGAAGCCGGCTGCGAAGTATTGACCTTGGGACAGTACCTGCGTCCGAGTCCGAAATATTTGCCCGTGGTTGAATTCATCACACCCGAGCAATTCAGCAATTATGGCGATATCGCGCGTCGAAAAGGTTTTCTTTATGTCGCTTCCGGTCCGCTGGTCCGTAGCTCCTATCACGCCGCCGATTTTCATCCGGTCGTTCGACGCCCTCTGTAGCCCTGGCCGAGGCACGGCGATAAGTGAAGCACTCAAGGATCTTCCCGCTGCGTACCCGCCGTTGTCGGTTCGAACGAAGTCGAGAATGAAGCGGCTGGGGAAGCCGCGACCAGACTGGAAGACCGGAGGCTGCGCAAACTCTGACCCCCTTTCTTCTTTCTCAGTTGTGTGAAGACTCTCCCTTTGCTTGTTCTCAAAGTAAGGACCGACATCACTTCTGATAAGCTTGTGTAAGTGGTGAGGACTGACCCTATTCCTTGTTCACGGTATGATGCTGTAATCCGGGTTATGATGAAGCAGGCAAACCATTCCGTGGGTCATCAAAGAGCCGCTGGGGTTCCGAGCGTTTTGAGGCTCCCAAGCGACAATTGTTTCATACGAACGTTCGCTGGACTTTCGCGCTACCTTTAGATACTATTGTGTGCCAGTTGCATTGGAGTCACGCCGCGTATGAGAACGCTTCTTGCTTTAATTTGCAGTCTAGCGCTCGCGTCCGTCGCAGGTGCGCAAGGAGAAAGCAAGTCAAAGAAGCCAACACCGAAGAAAACGCATGCGCAATCAGCACAGCAATCCGGTAGCAGAGGGCCGTCAAATAGGTACCAGTGTACGCTTCAAGTCCTCAAGGAAAATCTGATCGTGATACGCGTCTTCTCCTCCGTTGCTCTGGTTGGGAGGAGCGACGGGTTTTTGCAGCAGGTGCCGCAGTCGTCACAGAGTGCGCAGACAGCGGGCGCTGGAAAGGGATTTAGGAACCATCAGAAAGAGACACATTATATTGGGAGAAACGATGGAAAAGTTCAGGATATCGTTTTGTCGTCGTCGCACCAAGACGTAGGACGGCCGACGGGTGGTGGAACACAGAAGACAAATGCTGGAACTAAGCGAAATCAGCAAAAACCAGCGGCGGAAAGAAAACGGATAGGAAAGTTTCTCCAACACCTCGCCCTAAATAACGTGAGTTAGAGATCAAAGACGGCAAGCATGTTGATGATGAGCGTGCGACGTGATCGAGACGCACGAGCACACGGGCGATTTCAAAAGAGTCGTGAAGTTTTCACACTGATTGTTGGCACCGGTGTGCCAATCATTGCGTGGCTAGAATGGTTGGTTGCGCGGAATAAATTGCTCAAACTGTTAGATGTGGCGCTTTCCATGCCGCAGCCGAAGATTGAAAGCCCAGTAGAACCAGGAATGTTTGAAAATAGGCACACTCAGAATCGAAAGGAAAACTAAAAGCTCAGTTTAAAGTTCCACAATGAAACCGAAATCTGCTTCAGCAGCAGCCCTCTTCAATCTTCGGGTTTTACTCGCTTCATTTTCCTGCTTGGCCGGCACCTTTCTGGCGCTGCTCGGCTTGGGCGTAGTCTCCGCACAAGCGCGGCAGCAGAAGTATGATGTTACCATCAATTCCATCGACCCCCTCGTCCCCGCCGGATTTGACTGTTCTAAGATTCATGAACTGGGCATCGATAAGCAAGAGAACTTGCCGGCCGGAGCGATCATGATTTTCTGCGGTGAGGCAGATGGAGGATCAACTTCCCCGGCTGGCATCTTTTCTCAGTTTGTCCAAAAATTGCTGCGCCCCCTAACGCCTCACTCCCACCACCGGGGTGTGGACGACTGGGTGACCCCCGACCCTTCCCCCGGTGCCCGTTATCCCAACATCACCCAGTCGGAGACGTTTACTGCGGCTAATCCAGACAATCCCGAGCAAATAGTTGTCGCCTACAACGACTCCCGCGGCCGCAACGCCAGCCCCATCAACATCTCCGGCGCATCGGTCTCCACCGACGGTGGTGATACCTTTGTCCGGCTCACCACCGCCAGCGGTCAAAGCCCCTTCAATAATACTTTGGGCGACCCTGTTATTCTGTACAACAGAGCCTTCCGGCACTTGGTTCACTATTTGGCTGGATGCGGGCTGCGGCGGCCAGGGCCTCGGCGGGTACAAGTCCACCACGCCTTCGGACGCGAATAGCTGGATCCATTATTGTATCCACACTGGGGGCAGTGACGATCGAGAGTCTGGCTGGGCGGACAACAACACATCCTCTCCGTTCTTCGGGCGGATGTACGCCTCTTGGAACGACTTTGCTCGCGGCCAGGGGGTTTTCGTCCGTTACTCTACTGACAATGGTCTCACCTGGACGAACGAGCGGCAGGTGACAAGCACGTTCTTCCGCAATGCGCAGATCACTGGCGACCTCGCCACGGGTGTGGTGTACATCGCCGCGATGGACGAAATGGGTGGGGGCCTCGGCAACCGTGCCAACCGCTTGTACAGGTCCACTGACGGCGGCAACACCTGGACCAACACATACGTCGGTCCCACTTTCGCCGGGCCCGGACGCAGCTTTTCGGGCTACTTCGCCACCATGTACGATAACCCCGCTTACTGGCGGCATATGGGCTGGGGTGAGCCTGCCGCTCTCAATGGTATAGTTTCCTACGTCTATGCCGCACGTAACACCGGCAACGGGGATCCAGGCAACGTCTTCTACATTCGCTCCACGGACATGGGGGTGACCTTCAGTGCTCCCTTCATGCTTAACAGCAATACCGACCCCACCAAAGCCCAGTGGCAACCCAACCTCTCGGTAGCCGCGGATGGCAGCCTCCTGGCAGTCTGGTACGATGAGCGCGAGCGGGTAGCGGCCAGTTGCCAGCCCTCCAGCCCCAGCACCCCGTGCTATAGGATGTGGGCGCGCAAGTCCACTGACAACGGTGCGACCTGGTTGCCTGAAATAGAATTCTCAGACGTAGTCACCCCGCTGCCGCTGCAACCTGATCCGGGCATCGTAGCGATCTATGTAGGCGACTACGACTACGGCGTCTCGGTGCTCGACCAGCACCTCTCTACATGGGTGGATGGGCGCGTGAGCATCACCCCTTGCACGACCCCCTGCCCCTCGCCCACGCCTGCACCCATATCCCAGCAGGATGTCTTCTTCGATGGGGCACCTACTGCGACCCCAACTGCGACACCTACGCCGACGGCAACAGTTGCAGCTACTCCAACCGTGGCACCCACGCCCGCTGCTCCGAGGGCTAGGAACGCAACCAATGTGACCGCCAGTAGTTTCACTGCAAACTGGAGAAGCGTTACTAGCGCGAATGGCTATCTCTTGGATGTCTCCACGAGCAGTTCGTTCGTCACTTATGTGCCGGGGTACGAAAACCTGGATGTCGGCAATACGACTAGTCAAAACGTGACCGGCTTGACCGCGAATACGAATTATTACTACCGGTTACGCGCCTACAATGAAAACGGTACGAGCCCAAATTCCAATGTCATCAGGCTAAAGACGAGAAGGCGCTGACCTAACGGTAGACTTCTCGCGAAAAAGCGGGATTATGCTTGCACTCGGCGAAAAAGAAACCGAGCTCTTTCAGACGATGGATGATTTACGCGACGTCGGCTGTGTAGTGTTGACCATGGGCCAGTACCTGCGTCCGAGTCCGAAATATTTGCCCGTCGTCGAATACATCACACCCGAGCAATTCAATTACTACGGTGACATCGCCCGTCGAAAAGGTTTTCTCTACGTCGCCTCCGGTCCGCTGGTTCGCAGCTCTTATCACGCGTCCGATTTCCATCCCGTGGTGCGGCGGTAAACAAAAACGCGCACGAAAACTTCAGGCTGCAGTGTCCGCTGTCCTCAGCGGATTTCGTATCACTCTGCCAGACGTTTTGCGCTGAGGACAGCGCACTCTACACCGCCGCTTGCATAGTTTGTCATTCCGAGCGAAGTCCGTTCGACTCGCTACGCTCGCTCAGGATAAACTCCGCGAATTGAGAATGGAGCGGCTGGGAAGCCGCGACATAGACGGGAAGACCGGAGGTTGAGCGAACGGGAAGTGAGCGAATCAAATCTCTGGATCAATTTGTGATTCTCAGCTTTGGCATAAACTGTAACTCCGCCCGACGTCGCTCAACATGACACAAACGGCCATAAGATCGGAAACGGCGGCGATTATTCCCGCTTACCAGGACGAGCAACATATCGGCGACGTCGCGCGCCGGACCCGGCAATGGTTGGATCACGTGCTTGTGGTTGACGACGGCTCAACCGATCAAACCGCCCAGCGCGCGCGCGAAGCTGGCGCCGAAGTTATTGTGCACGATCAAAACCAGGGCAAGGGCGAAGCGATCAAGACAGGCCTAATTCACTGGCTCGCTGCCGCGGACTCCGATCAACTGGGTCATCCTTCTGGATTCCGACGGTCAACATCTTCCAGAGGAAATTGACCGCTTTCTTCTGGCAGCGACCAATGCGACGAAGCCTGTGTTTTTTATTGGCAACCGCATGAATGACGTTTCCCGCATGCCCTTGCTTCGCCGTTTCGTAAATCGTTACATGAGCAATCGGATCAGTCGTGTTTGTGGACAAAAAATTCCTGATACCCAGTGCGGTTACCGAATGTTGCATCGGCAGTTGGTCCCAGATTTGTTAGGCGGCGGACACCGGTTCGATTACGAGACCGAAGCGCTAATTATTGTCAGCCGCAGAGGATATGCGATCGAGTCGGTTCCGGTCACGACTGTTTATACCGATCAGGTGAGCAAGATTCATCCAGTGCGCGATGCTCTTCGTTTTTTCAAAATGATGCGACGCTACGAAGCGGGAGCAATCTGATCTCGTCGTCCCGATATCGGCATTAGAACCATCGGGAAAAGTTAATGATGGTGGGGAGGCAACGCTCAATCAAAACCCAATCACGGTCTCGTAGCCGGCAGGGGTTTGGAGCTTTTGAGAATTTCGGATTCTGGCGTGAGCTGCGCGGGTTTACCGCTAAAAATGATGCGGTTCGGTTTTTGTGCCAGCGTTTCGACGAGCTCCTTGGCGTACGTCGTGACAACTTTCAGATTTAAAAGTGTGACGTGAAGCTGTTTTAATTGTTCGTTGAGTTGTTTGTCGGTCGTACTGATAAACCGATCTGCGGTCCCGAGTACGGAGTCCGCGCCTTTGGCGAGGCCATCCACGTTCGTAATCACATTTTGTATATTGTCCGCGTCCATTTTCAACGAGTCAGCGAGCGGTCCGAGCTTCGGCGCGAAATCGTCCAGATCCTTTTTTAGATCTGTGACCGCGACGTTCATGTTATCCAGCAATTTGTTGGCGTTTTCGAACAGCGGCCCTGCCTCAGCGGTAATCTGCTCAAGGCCATAGGAGGGATGGCCTTCAATGATCGCGTTGTTCGCCAGGGTCCGACCGCCAGGTGTTCCGGCGGAAAGCGCCACGAATTTCGGCGATAACATCGTATCGGAGCTGAGCGTGGCCGTAATATCTACGGGCAACGGGGGAATCCCTTCGTCCAAACTGACTGTCACGCGCACTGCGTCCTTTTTGTTTTCGCTCGCTTCGCGCTCTTGTGCCGTCAGGTGACGCATCGCAATGACGCGTCCCGCTGGTGCGCCCGCGTAGCGCACCTCGGAGTTCACTTTTATGCCGGTCACATCTTCGTAACTGATCTGAAGGGTGCGTGTTGGTTTTTCCAAGCGATAGCCTGAGAGCGCAAAAGTGAGCGCGCCGAGCAGGACCACACTACAAACGATCACGAACAGCGCGACGAGATAATCCGACAGGTTACGCTTCATGGCTTCGCCTTGTTTATAGAGTGAAGCCGTTGAAGGGTTAAAGTGCTTTTCATCCGATTATCTTCATCCGGTTTTGCGATGAAACCTGCCGCGCGCTCTGGCGAATGGGCGCGGTTCCACGTGTGGATGATGCTCATGCTTGTCCTGTGAAAGGTTCAGAGGAACAGGACCGTCGGCCTCGCCGTGGATAAATTGTTGCACTTCTGGATTGGAACTGGCGCGAATTTCGTCCGGCGTACCCTGCGCTACAATTCCGCCGTGTCCAAGCATAATCATGCGCGTGGCGATGCGAAAAGCGCTGGTCATATCGTGGCTGACCACCACTGCGGTCATGCCTCTGTCCCGGGTCAATTTCAGCGTCAGCTCATCGATGACTGCGGTCATAATCGGATCGAGTCCTGAGGTCGGTTCATCGCTGAACAATAACTCCGGGTCGAGCGCAAGGGCACGCGCAAGACCGACGCGCTTCTTCATTCCTCCGCTGATTTCGTCCGGCTTCAAATTCTCGAAGCCGGTCAGTCCGACCATCTGAAGTTTTCGTTCGACAATCTCTTCAATTTCCTCGACCGATTTGTCGGTATGCTGAGCGAGCGGCAGCGCTACATTTTCACCTACGGTCATCGACGCGAGCAACGCGCCGGATTGAAAGAGCATCCCGAATCGCAGTCGAATTCGTAGGATCTCGCGCTCCTTCATACCGGAGATCTCTTCTCCAAAGAGTTTCACATTGCCTCCGGTGGGCTTCATGGACCCAATCAGATGACGCAGCAACGTGCTTTTGCCGCAGCCACTTCCGCCCATGATGACGACTGTCTCGCCCGGATGAACCTTAAACGAAATTTCGTTGAGCACGGTGCGATCGCCGAATTTTCGAACCAGGCGATCAACCTCGATGATGGTTCTGTCGTCGACTTTCATCCTGCGAAGAAAAAGATACCGGTGAGCGCGGCGTTCATGACTAACATTGCCAATAAAGCTTGCACTACCGACGCAGTCGTAGCCTGGCCGACGCCTTCAGCGCCGCCTTCCACGTTTAGTCCCGCGGTACACGCAATAGTGATGACGATCCAGGCGAACACTACGCTCTTGATCATTCCCGAATACAAATCCCATGCAGTCGCGCTCTGCAGCGCCTCCATGATGTAGCCGGCGGTATTGAAATCGAGAGCAGAAACGCAAACGGCCCAGCCCCCGAGGATGCCAATGTAATTTCCGAAAATTGTGAGTGCTGGCAGCATGATCATCATGGCAAGGAAACGCGGTACAACCAGAAATTGCACCGGATTAATCGCCATTACCTCGAGGGCCTCGATTTCCTCGGAAACTTTCATCGTGCCCAATTCCGCGGCAACCGCAGAACCACTGCGACCGATCACGATCACCGCAATCAGGACAGGCCCCATCTCGCGCAGCAGCGTGAGCATTACCAAATCGGGAATATAAATTTGTGCCCCGAGGCTTTCGAGGGAGTGGGCCGCCTGCATTGCCAGTGTCACGCCTACGCTGAATGCGGTGAGCGCTACCATAGGCGCCGCACGCACCCCAATGAACACAATCTGACGAAAGATTGGCGCGATCTTGAAAAATTGTCCGGTGAACGGCGCAACCAAAATCCAGTACAGCAGACTGAGATTAAGTCGGATGTAATTTTTCATGCGAAATCCGAATGACACTGGTGAAATCCAATCCCAAATCTCCGAAGATCATCTGTGCCGCATTTCTTCCCGGCGCCATCGAGACGCCGGGTCCCGGGTGGCTGCCGGAGCTGGCGAGATAAACATTGGAGACAGGGGTTTTGTATTGCCCTAGCTCGGCGATCGGGCGGAGCGAGCCGGTTTGATAAGGCAGAAATGCGCCTTGACCAAGCGTGCCGCGCACGGCGCTGGTAATTTTGCGCGAAATATCGACCGGGGAATGAGCGGTGCGCTTGAGAATCTTGCTTTGCAGGTCGGGAATATAGTTGCCAGTAATGAGTTCAATAAGATAATCCGCATACGGTTCTCGTGCTTCCTCCCAGCTGCGTCCCGGAACCTTCCCAGTTGCATCGCCTGTGATCGTATAGGGAACGCTCAGGACTACGAACTTCATCAATGCCTTGCCATCGGGCGCGCGACTCGGATCTATCGCGGAATCGTTCCAACTGACGATCATGGGTGCGGAGGGCAATTCGCCTCCGCGGCATTGTAAATAGATCCGGGCAAAGAAGTCGAGTGACGGCTCGCTAAGATGAACATGCGCGGATTGCTGTGCGGCCAGTCCCGCCTTGTAGCTGACCGGGCTATCCAGCGCGACAAACATCACAAAAACCGAATCTCCCCATTCGTAACGTCGCATTTTGTCGACGACTTTTTTTCCCAGCGTTTCTTCGCCTAACAGGTCGATCACAAGGTGCGCAGGATCGACATTCGAGACGATCAACTTCCGGACCGGAATTTCTTCACCGCTTGCAAGACAAACGCCGGCGGCGCGTTTCCCATCGCCCAGAATTTTTTTGACCAGCGCGTGGGTGCGGATTTCTCCGCCGTGTGCTTTGAGATCCTCGGCGAGCGCGAGCGTGACACGATGCATTCCGCCCTTTACCAGATTGTTTCCCGCGTTCTGCAAGACAGAGGCAAACAGCCAGCTCAGCTCCGCGCCACCGGCATCATCCGGCGATGTGCCGAGGAAAGTGGCAAACGAACAGAATAAAGTTTTAGTCGCTTCTGCTTCGAATGTTTGATTCGCCCACGATCGGACGCTCTGCATGCTGAATCGATACGCATCCATTCCCGCGGGCGATGCGGCAAAGTCCGCGGCGGCCGCCGGAAACGCAGGAGGCGGTGAAAACATGGCTTCTGTGATTGCATCTTTTTCAACGAGGAAACGTTTCATCAAGGAGCGCCACGTATCGGCGTCCCTCTTTGAATAGCGGGCAATGCCGGCCGCGGTTTTTTCCATGTCGCGGTGAACGCTAATGACGTCGCCGCTTGGAAAGGCATGCGAGAAGGGAATTTCCGGCTCGATGATTTCGTAGCGATCAAGCAAACCGAGTTCATGCGGGACGGGGGAAATGTTTGCGAGTTGATACCCGCTCGCGTGAATATCCGACCAAAAACCCGGCAGCGTTTCTTCTTCGGTGACAGTCATGCCGCCAACGGTTTGATATTCTTCAAGGACGAGAGTCTTCAATCCGGCCCTTGCCAGATAACATGCGCACGTCAATCCATTGTGCCCTGCGCCGACAACGATGGCATCATACTGATCTGGCATAGTCGCGTAAGCCGAGGAAAAATTTGATTGCTACGAGTGCGCAGAATGCCAAGCTACGCCGGCTGGCGGAAGCCGAAAGTTTTCATCTAATCGACGATGGTTGAGGAAAAATTTTCAAAAACAAGGGCCATGAGCGAAATCGACGCTGTCCGGGAACTGCTTTCTGCCAGGAAACGGCCAGTCGGATTTCCTGAACGGCGAAAGCGCCTCGATGCCATTGGTTCGATCTGGCCGATAGCTGAAGACGTAGAGCTTGCAGCGGTCGACGTAAACGGCGTGCCGGGCGAATACTCGATCGTGCCGGGTAGCGATCCCTCTCGGATCCTGCTGTTCTTCCATGGAGGGGGCTATTGTTCCGGTTCGATCAAGAGTCACCGCCGGTTGGCGACGGAGGCTGGTCGAGCCGCGCGAATACAAACACTTGCCATCGAGTATCGACTTGCTCCTGAGAATCCGTTCCCCGCAGCTTGCGAGGATGCGATGACTGCGTGGCGATTTCTGCGAAGGCAAGGTATAGCCGCAGCGCACATTGCTATTGGTGGCGACAGCGCGGGCGCCGGACTTACCATGGCGTTGATTGGCCAGCTGCGAGATGCGCTCGATGAGCTTCCTGCTTGTGCATGGCTTCTGTCGCCATGGACCGATCTAACAATGTCGGGTTCAACCTTTGCCAGTAAAGCCGCCGTAGATCCGATTATTCAGAAGGAATACTTGATCGAGCTGGCCGACGGCTATCTGCCTGCTGGAATGGATAGAAAAGATCCCCGCGTCTCTCCGCTTTACGGCGACTTCGAGAAATTTCCGCCGACGCTAATCCAGGTTGGTTCGGATGAGACCTTGCTCGATGATGCTACTCGAGTCGCCGCGAAAGCCGGCGCTTCTGCCGTTGCGGTGACGTTGGAGATTTGGCCGCACATGATCCATGCGTGGCCGTTGTGGAATGCAAAATTGGAAGATGGGCGTCGTGCATTGATGAACGCCGGTGCATTTATCCGGAGGCATGTTTAAACACGTTACCTCGGAATTCATGTCATTCCGATGGCCCCCTAATCAATGTCTTTCCATTCTTGTCGATCTGCTAGGTCACGTAGCTCGTGCGCGAGCGCACGACGGTCGACGTCACGTAGTAGATACTTTTCCTGTTGATTGCTGGCATGTTGAATAGCGATTGCGAAAGCGAGAGGCGATTTCTCCCAAAAAAAAAGGAACCACAACAGGTCGCCGATAGCGATTATGGCGAGCACTAGAAGGGAGTCGACTCCATATGAAAGTCGTCCCCTTCTGAGTAAACGCACTAAATTAGGCCGCGCTTGCGGAAATCGCCAAGATTGCTTCCCGACGAGCGTTCCACCAGATCGATCGTGAACTTGAGCAGACAAACTTCCCACGCGTCGTCCACGCCGTGGATGATCGCGCTGAGCGGTTCGTTCTTTCTTTCGACCTGGCGTTTGGTGCGATTGATCACAGTGCTGACCGAGTCGCTTAGAGTTTGTTCGTTCAGATCGGTTTTGCGAAATTGAAAACCGTAGCGGAGCACAGCAACGTTCCGCGCGTGCTCGCGGAGTTGCTCCACGTATCGTTCCGCTTTCTCCCCAAAGCCTTCCAGCAAAAGCCGGCAATAATGTTCCGGCGTAAGAATCTGCGGGCGTTCCGCGTGGATTTTTCCGTTGCGAATCCGGACCTGATTTACCCGGTCCATCAATTCCGAGATGAGATAAAAGTTAAAACTGGTGCTGCCAAACGTCGCAATCTGACGGTCTGGCGCAACAATCACGTGAGTATTTTCAATTGCGTAATCGAAATCGTCCTTGGTCATGGCGAGGGGCGAATTGTAACGTGCGGGGGAAATGTCTCAAAGATCATCAGCCGGGACAGACGCCGCGCTGAGGCGTCCGCGGTCGGCGCGGCGGGCCGACCCCAGCATGTCTTATTTGCTCTGCGGTTTGGCCTCTACTTCCTGCTGCTTTTGTGCGCTTTGCTGTGGCTGAAAGAGCGCCAGATACTCGCCATAACCTTCATCCTTGAGCTTCTCCACTGGAACGAACTTCAACGCGGCGGAATTGATACAAAAGCGCTGACCGGTGGGCGCCGGGCCGTCGCTAAAAAGGTGACCGAGATGCGAATCGCTCGATTTCGCGCGGACCTCGGTGCGTTCCATTCCGTAGGACACATCGCGCTTTTCCGTCACGTTATCATTCTTAATGGCCTTCGTGAAACTCGGCCATCCCGTACCACTATCGAACTTATCCAGTGAACTGAACAGCGGCTGACCGGTGATAACGTCGACGTAAATGCCCGGCTTGTGATTGTCCCAGTAGGCGTTATTAAACGGCGGTTCCGTTCCGCACTCTCGCGTCACGTGGTACTGGTCTTCGGTCAACTTCTTTCGCAAGTCGGTTTCGGTCGGAACAGCTTTAGTGGGAGTATCCATTTTCTTGGGTTCTTTTTTTTGTTCTTGAGCATACGCAAGCGATATCGAGCAGACAATTACGAGAACTGCGCCGGCCAAACCGAACCAAAAGGTTTTGCGTGGCCGTTTGTAGGTTAACGTTAGCTCCGTTGTTCTCACCCTGCTATCTCGCAACGATTCGCACTTCGGGGTGCGTTTCGTGTCCAGTAAATTCGCAGATGAGACATGAAGTGGGCGTGCTCCGTTCAATCCTCTCGGCCGGCTTCAGAGATACGAATGTAACTCCGTGCCAGAATGTTCCCGATCTGTTGTTCCGTCGCATTGGCTCAGATTGGGCTTGCGACGAATCGAGCGTAATGCTTTAAGTGCGGTCGTGGCAGGATTTCAGCCCGCGAACTAGCTACAAATGGCGTTAAGCAGATTCTGGGTCGCCCTTTTCCTTTGCTCGATTGCTTTTCTTCTCGTCCAGCTCTTAACCGGTCGATTCTACTCCATTGAATTCGCCGTGAGCGGCAAGAAGGGCGACCCGCTGCTGCAACGGGAATATTATCTCGATCACCTGCCGCCGGAATTGCAGCGCGGCTTGCAGAGCGCTTCCGATCACAAGATCACGGTCGACAAGAAAGAGTATCAATACGCGATCGATAATGAGGTGTTGAAGCTGTACGCTGGCAAACAGGCTGCCGACGGCGTCGTGCCGCAATGTAAAACTACGATCTTCGAAATCTTATTGCCGCTGATTGTGTACCTGTCGTTCTTCAGCGGTATCCTGCAGTTGCTGATCGATAGCGGTGCTGCAGAACGGGTCTCAAAATTCCTGAGTCCCATTTTCGTCCAAATTTTTCCGGAAGTGCCGCGCGGTCACGCGTCGATCTCGTACATGACGTTGAATTTCGCAGCGAATTTCCTCGGACTCGACAGCGCGGCGACTCCGTTCGGTTTAAAGGCGATGGAGAGCCTCCAGGATCTGAACGATCAGAAGGACCGTGCAAGCAATTCGCAGATCATGTTTATGTGTTTGCATGCGGCAGGGCTGACGCTCCTCCCGACGTCGATTATCGGTTATCGCGCAGCGGCACATGCGACGAACCCCGCGGACGTAATGCTACCGTGCATTATCACCTCATTCGTCGGCACGGTGGCAGCTCTTGTACTCGTCAGTATTCGACAGCGGATCAATTTATTCAAGGCCAGGATCGTGATCGCAATAGGCGGAATCGCCGCGGTCATAGCCGTGTTACTTGCTTATATCACGCGGCTGGATTTGATCAGCAAAAACCATTTTACCGGCAATCTTTCGAGCGGTTTGCTGCTCGGCCTTATCTTCGCGATTCTCGGTTACAGCTTACTCCGCGAGAAGCAATTCGCGGAAAAAAACACGACAATCTTCAATTCGTTCGTCGACGGGGGTGTACAACGGGCTGGCAGTCGGGCGGATCATTTTCCCGTATATCCTTGGAATGCTAGTCGCGATCTCGCTTTTTCGGAATAGTGGACTGTTCGAGATGTTCGCCACCGCGTTGGTGAGAATGTTTCGCGCTGTCCACGTGAGCGATCAGATTGTGAATGCGCTGCCGATCGCAATTCTTCGACCATTCAACTCGGCCGGAAGCCGCGGATTCCTGCTGGATGCAATGTACATGTACGGTGCCGATTCCTTTACGGGCCGGCTGGGCTGCGTCTTTCAATGCGCAGCGGAGACGACATTTTACGTCATCGCCGTTTACTTTGGGAGTGTGAAGATCAAAAATACCCGCTACGCGTTGAGCACAATGTTACTCGTCGACCTGATCTGCGTGTTCGCGGCAATCTTCGTCTCCCTGGCATTCTTTGAATTGTAGGCAAGTGCTGCTGGCACCCGTTAGCTGCGCTGCGTCGAGTCTTTGCTGGCAGTTATATCAAGTTTTCGATATACATTTTCCGATTGAAAGGCGCGAAATCATCAACGCGTTCGCCAGGACCCGACGAAGCGGGTGGGAATTTTGAGTTCATCCTGAATTGCAACTACAATTCCGCCTTTGCCGCTCCCGTCGAGTTTGGTGACTATGAGACCCGTGAGTCCAAGAGCATTGTTAAACTCGCGCGCCTGATCGAGCGCATTGCTGCCGGTGGTCGCATCGACTACTAACAAAGTTTCGTGCGGGGAATCCGGGTCCAGTTTGCCGAGCGTGCGTTTTATTTTTTGCAGCTCGGCCATCAGATTCGTTTTGGTATGTTGGCGGCCGGCGGTATCGCAAAGTAAGAAGTCGGCGTTGCCTTTAGCTGCTGTTTCATACGCTTCATAGCAAAGCGCGGCTGCATCCGCGCCGTGCTGGCTGCGAACGATTTCGACGCCAAGTCT
The DNA here is from genome assembly GCA_963807435.1 of uncultured Verrucomicrobiae bacterium. Classification (GTDB taxonomy): domain Bacteria; phylum Verrucomicrobiota; class Verrucomicrobiia; order Chthoniobacterales; family UBA10450; genus Udaeobacter. The sequence continues at coordinate 422,081 of CAWECA010000006.1, read as the reverse complement.
TTTCGCCCATATGTCGAGCTGCTCGATGGCTGCCGCCCGAAATGTGTCCGCCGCCGCGAGCACGACTTGCGGATGACGTTGTTGTGTTGCATTTCTGTGAAACGCCGGGGCGTCTGACCCAGACTCCTTATGATCGGCGCCTCGCATCAGATTTTTCGCGAGCTTCGCTGTCGATGTTGTTTTTCCAGTTCCATTTACGCCGACAATCAGAATGACGGCGGGTTTACCGTTCGCTTGATGGATTGGCGTTGCATCCCGCGGCAACACGCGAGCGATTTCCTCACGCACCGCTTTAACGACATCGCCAATTCCGAGCAATGCCCAAGCTTCGCGTTCCTGAAGCGTCTTAATAATTCGCAGCGTCATCGGTACGCCGAGGTCCGCGCGGATAAGGCCTTCTTCCAACTCATCCCAGTCGATCGGTTTGCCGGCGAATTGTTTAGCAAGTGATTGAAGAAAATTCATCTAGTCGTTAAAGCGTTAAAAAGTTGAAGCGAATGGAGCGGTCAAATTCGCCTAGTCATATTGAGCGGAGCGAGACATCTCAGGTTTTGATCCTAGCGTTGGCAACAACTAATCCGAGATTCCTCGACTTCGCCAGGAGTGACAATGTGGTTGAAACGTTTTAGCGTTTCAAAGAATTACGATTCCTTTTTCACCGCCTCGCGCGCCGGTCGATCCAAATCTTTTCGAATACGATCGAGAATTCCATTCACAAAACGACCGGAGTCCGTGCCGCCGTACGCTTTTGCAAGTTCTATGGCTTCATTAATCGAGACAACTGGCGGAATATCGTCGCGGTGAAGCATTTCATAGATCGCCAGCCGGAGAACGTTACGATCGACTGCCGAGATCCGGCGAAACTCGTAGTTTTCGCAGTAACGGCGAATGCGTTCGTCGATTTCTGCCAAATGCGCCACCATGCCTTCGATCAGCGGTTGGGCGAAGTCGCGCACCCGCTGCGGTGCCGGGCAAAATTCCCAGAAATCTCCGATTTTTTCTGGTCCCTCACCATGCTGGAGATCCCGCCAGAAATGATATTGAACTGCAGCCTCCCGAGCCCGTCGACGTTTACCCATCCTGTTTCGGCGGTTCAGAAACTGCCGCTCCCTGTTGGTGGCGAACGTCGGACAAAACGTTCGCGATTTCCGCCGCTGCACGCCCGGCTTCGGTGCCTCGGTTGATCTTGTTTTCCAGGCAACGGACCCGCGCCTGATCTGCGTTATCGAAACTGAGCACGGCGTTGATTACCGGAACACCTTGTTCGACAGCGATGCGCTGGAGCGCGTCGGTGACAGACCTGCTCAGATTTCGTGCGTGGTCGGTTTCGCCTTGCAGAATCACCCCGCAGGCAATGATGGCGTCGGCTTGCTTTTGCACTGCCAGTTCGCGGACGACTACTGGAATCTCAAACGCGCCGGGAACTCGGTATGTTGAAATGGTCGCGCCGGACGCAAGTGTGCGTAGTTCCACTGTCGTGTGATCGACGAGCCCGTCTACGTATTGCGCATTGAACCGGCTCGCCACAATGTAGAACCTGCGCTTATTCTCCGAGGGGGTGGGGCGAGATGGCGACTCTTTCGTCATTCAGATTTCGTCATCCGCGCGACCGCGTTAGAGCAGGTGCCCGAGCTTCGTCCTTTTTGTTTCGAGATATTTTTCGTTATGCGGATTGGCTTTGGTCCGAATAGGCACCTGTTCTGTCATTTCCAATCCGTAGCCTTCCAGTCCCACAACTTTCTTCGGATTATTGGTGAGAAAACGGAACCGTCGCACACCGAGGTCGAAAAGAATTTGTGCGCCGAGTCCATAATCGCGCAGGTCGCTCGGATAACCGAGCTTCGCATTCGCTTCCACCGTATCGAGGCCTTCCTCCTGCAACTTGTAAGCGTGAATTTTCGCCGCCAGCCCGATGCCGCGACCTTCCTGTCGCATGTAAACCAAAACGCCGTGGCCTTCCTCGTGGATTTGGCGAAGAGCTGCATGCAATTGATTGCCGCAGTCGCATCGGCGCGAAGCGAAAACATCGCCGGTCAGACACTGGCTGTGTACCCGGACGAGCGTAGGTTTGTTTTTGTCAATTTTTCCCTTTACCAGCGCAAGATGATGCTGCCCGTCAAGCTGGGAGCGATACAAATGCAACTCGAAATCGCCGTAATCGGTCGGCATGTTCACGACTTGCTCCAGCTCGATCAACTTCTCGCTCTTGCGCCGGTAAGCGATCAAGCTTTGGATCGTGCAAATACGCAGGCTATGCTTGCTGCGAAACTCCATCAACTCCGGTAGCCGTGCCATGGTGCCGTCATCATGCAAAATCTCACACAGTACGCCTGCGGCTTGTAGTCCCGCCATTCTTGCAAGATCGACAGCTGCCTCAGTGTGACCGGTTCGCCGTAGCACACCGCCATCTTTCGCACGGAGCGGAAACACATGACCGGGCTGGTTCAGATCTTCCGGTGAAGACTTCGGATTCGCGATAGCCAGTATGGTGGTCGCGCGATCGTAAGCGCTTATGCCGGTGGTCACGCCGCGCGCGGCGTCCACGGAAACGGTGAAATCGGTATTATGTTTCTCGCGATTCTGCGCCACCATTCGTTGCAACCCAAGTTGATCGGCTCGCTCATTGGAAATCGGGACGCAAATCAAGCCGCGGCCATGAGTCGCCATAAAATTGACCGCTTCGGGTGTCACCTTTTCCGCGGCCATAACCAGATCGCCTTCGTTCTCACGATCGGCATCATCAGTCACGATCACCATTTGCCCTTTGGCAATGTCGCTTAGCACATCATCAATGGTGTCGAATTGAAATGTTGCCTGTGAAATCATCGAGCATGATACCATTACTTCCGTAGCGTTGTTCAGCAACTCCCACTCGCGTAGAAATCGCCGGGACGGACGGCGACTAGGCCGTCCGGAAAGCGCAACGCGGCGTCCCTGGCGCGGAGCTCGGTCATTTCTCACTCGAAGCGACAATTGCCTGCGGTCGGTACATGTCGCGGTTGCTACCCTGGAATTCGGCTTTCAGTTTCATTGTGAATTGGGAAAGATCGACAAGATCCCAACGTATGAATTGCCAGGTGGCGTTAGAAGAACCCGATCCGCTTGCTCGTGGTGAATGCCCAAATCCCACGACGAAATGCACTGCGTCATCATGCACTTTGTTTGTCGCTTTCCTAGGCTCAAAATAAAACGCACGAAAATTGCTGTCGCGGCTGCCAACGGCGTAAAGTTTTGGGTCGAGATAAAACACGCGCTTGCTTTGCCGGTCGACAATGCGCAGGTCGGGATAACCAGAGCGCTGTATTTTTCCCTGCGCCGTGAGTGGGAAATTGCATTGCAACCCCGGGGTCGTGTTCAGCAGGTCGCGCAACGTATCTTCGAAATGGCTGCTGACCTCGTTGATCCGATCGACGTTTTGAATGATGCTGTCCCGTGCATTTAGTCGCTTCATTGTTTCATTGCAGGCGATGCTGATGGCTTCTGCCACTCGTTGGTCCACGGCATTATTCGGGTCAAACGGGAGCACTCGTCTACCGGTTGTATCGAAGATTACCTGACTGAACGGAACTCCGCGAAGTTGTTGATCTTCATTCAGTAGCCATGGAATCAATTGGTCCACCGGGTTTTTCTTGGCGGGCGGTTGGGCCAAAGCGCTAATCGCCAATGCTATGGCGGCAAGCCAAAGAACGAATCTCATCTTCGGAATCAAAAGGGACCCGCTTTCCTCCCGCAAGATCAAACGCTCGCTAGGGGAGATTCCTCCGCCGGGTGTCTGGCGGAGTATCTTGCCTGTCCGGCAATTTCTGACTACAGACTACGCGTGCCCTTACGCAAATCCGACAAGATTTTCGTTGCAGGCCACAGTGGCATGGTCGGCAGCGCATTGATGCGACGGCTTCAGGCTGAAGGTTTCGCCAATTTGCTACGGCGCGATCGATCCGAGCTGAATCTCGCGGCTGCGAGTGAGGTTCTGAAGTTTTTCTCCGAACAAAACCCCGAAGTGGTCATTCTCGCAGCGGCGAGAGCGGGCGGAATCAAGGCTAACATTGATTATCCAGTCGAGTTCCTTCTCGATAATCTGCTGATCCAAAATAATGTGATTCGGTTCGCACACCAAACGGGTGTGCGAAAACTGCTCTTTCTTGGAAGCTCGTGCATCTACCCGAGGTTAGCGCCGCAACCAATTCCGGAAACCGCGTTGCTTACCGGCCCGCTCGAGCCGACGAATGAAGCGTACGCGATCGCCAAGATTGCCGGCGTCAAGCTTTGCCAGGCATATGCCCGCGAGTACGGCAGGAGCTACATCTCTGTGATGCCCACGAACCTTTACGGGCCTGACGACAACTTCGATCTTGAAACATCGCATGTGTTGGCTGCGCTTTTGCGGAAGGCGCATGAAGCAAAAATTCGTAATGAAAAAAAACTGATCGTGTGGGGAACCGGAGAGCCGCGCCGCGAATTTCTGCACGTGGACGATCTGGCGTCCGCCTGTTTCCTGCTGCTGGAAAAATACGATTCGCCGGAAATCATCAATATCGGCTGCGGTGAAGACGTCAGCATTCGTGAGCTTGCCGAACTAGTCTGCGATGTGGTCGGCTTCGGAGGCGAGCTTGTCTGGGACAACACGAAGCCGGACGGCACGCCGCGAAAGCTTCTCGACGTGAGCAAGATTAATGCATTGGGCTGGAAGCCGACGATCTCGCTGCGAAACGGGCTCGCGCAAACCTACGAATGGTTTCTCTCGAATCGCGCGACCTGATTCATCTCGCATTTCAGACGTATTTTCGGGCTCGTAGACCCCGCGGCCTAAGTTTCGAGCGTTGACCGGTGAAAGCTTTCGAGTTTGACTGCGATGCGGACCGATGAAAAAACTGCGTGTTGGCGTTGTAGGAGTTGGACACATAGGAAGTAATCATGCACGGCTCTACGCCGAAATGCCTTCGGCTGAGTTCACTGCGGTGTACGATGTCGAACCATTAAGGAGCCGCACTATTGCGAGCAGATTCGGCCCGGAGTCGGCGATTTCGCTCGATGATTTCATAGAAAAAATCGACGCCGCTTCTGTAGCGACCCCTACGAGTACCCATTATGAAGTTGCGCGTGCTCTTCTCGCCAAGGGCAAACATGTACTGGTCGAAAAGCCGATTACCGACAACACCTCGCACGCTACCGAGCTTGCGGAATTGGCCGAGCGCAACGGTCTCATTCTTCAGGTGGGCCATGTCGAGCGCTTTAATCCGGTGCTGGGTGCGCTGGAAAAACATTTGATTCATCCGCGGTTTATCGAGGCGCATCGTCTCGCACCGTATACGGAGCGCAGTGACCGATATAGGCGTCGTTCTCGACTTAATGATCCACGACCTTGAAGTCATTCTCCATTTTGTGCGCTCGCCGCTTTGGAGCATCGACGCGGTAGGTGTGCCCGTGCTCAGTGAGAGTGAAGATATCGCTAACGCTCGACTCCACTTTGAAGACGGTTGCGTGGCCAACGTTACGGCCAGCCGCATCAGTCCCGAGCGGATGCGAAAAATTCGGATTTTTCAGGAAGACGCCTATCTCTCGCTTGATTACCAAAATCAGAGTGGCGAAATCTATCGGCGCGTTGGAAAACAGATCTGGCGCGACAGAGTCGAGATCAAACACGGCGAGCCGCTCAAGCTCCAGTTGACGGCATTCGTCGACTGCGCAATCACAGGAAGGCAGCCGCGGGTATCTGGCTCTCAAGCGACAGCAGCTTTGGATCTGGCGGTTAAAATCTCCAAGCACATCTCAACGAGTGGATAAGAGCCGCGTCGCCTTTTCTTTGATAAAGCCGTTTGGCAGCATCGAGAGCGCACCTATCCCTGAATACCGTGTTGGGCGTTTTGTCCAACAACCGATAATGCTGGCAAGCTGCCGGCAGGTGGAGGCTGGACGCGTGCGCTCCCGATGAGCACTATCTATTTCGTCGCTGGTGAGGTAAGCGCCGATAATCATGGCGCTGCACTGATGCGCGCACTACGTCAGTTAGATCCCGCTCTCAAGTTCATCGGGCGCGGCGGCCCGCAAATGCAGCGCGTTGCTGGTCCCTCCTTCAAGAACTGGATTGGGGATGCCGGCGTTCTGGGCTTATGGGAAGTGCTCAGGAAATACCGTTACTTTCGCGGGCAATTCCGTCAGACGCTCGATGAAATTGCGGAGAGCCACCCCGACGTTGTGGTTCTGATCGATTATCCAGGCTTCAATCTGCGATTGGCTCAGGCCCTCCGAAGGCAACCGCAAAGACAGAAGACAATTTACTACATTAGTCCGCAGGTCTGGGCATGGAACCGTGGCCGCATCAAAAATATGGCGTTTTCCATCGATCTTGTTCTTTGCATTTTCCCGTTCGAAGCCGATCTCTACACCGCCTCCGGCCTTCGCGCGGTGTTCGTCGGGCATCCGGCGATTGAAAGACTTGAGAGGCAGAAGATCGATATTCAGCGGGATCCGAATTCGATCGGACTTTTCCCGGGGAGTCGTTCGCGCGAGGTCCGAAAAATTTTCCCTGTAATGATTGAGTCGGCACGCATCCTCTTGCGGGTTAAGCCTGCTTTGCGGTTTCGAGTCGCTGCAGCATCCGAAGAGTTAGCAGAGGAGATGCGCGAAATTTTGGCCAAGGTGCCGGACGGTGCGAAGATGGCAGCAACCGATCGCGGATTTGTAAGATCGCCAAGCTATCAACCAATTGAAATAATGGTCGGGCAAAGCGCAGACATAATGCAGAGCGTTTTCATTGGCATCGTGGCGTCCGGAAGCGCCACACTTGAGGCTGCCTATTTCAGAATGCCGTTTGTGTTGATTTATAAGGTTGCGTGGCCGACGTACATCGCGGCGCGAATTGTTGTAAGGGTCGATTATCTGGGTATGCCGAATTTGCTCATGGATAAGGAGGTCGTTCAAGAGTTTATCCAGCACAAAGCAAAACCGCACACGGTCGCAAGAGCTGTGCGGTTCCTGATGGAAGATCCAAGCGTGCGCGCCCGCATGACGTCGGACTTTGATGCGATCATTGGCAAGTTGGGTAGCAGCGGCGCCAGCGAAAGAGCGGCGCGAGCGATTATTGGAGAACTCAAGGAGAGACAATCATCAGAGTCCTTCGACGATCGGGAGAACACTGCATCTTGAAGCACGGATCATTGAAAAGTAAGACCAATTTTTACCATGAAAATCTGGGACATCTCACGAACGTTAACGGACGACTTCGCCGAATGGCCAGGAGACCAGCCATTTCGTTATCGTTTGACGAACGAGATCGCGAAAGGCGCGACCGTAAATCTGGGCGCGATCTCAATGAGCGTGCATAACGGCACCCACGCCGATGCACGATTTCATTTCGACACGAAAGGCGCTTCGGTCGATAAAGTCGCGCTCGATGTTTACATTGGCCGCGCAACTGTAGTCGATCTCTCAAAGGCGTTTTCGTGTTCGAAGGAGAAACATCTGATCACGATCGAGGACCTCCGACCACAGGCCGAGGCGATTGCAGCAACCTCACGGTTGCTGGTTAAAACCGGTCGGTGGAGCGACTCGACAGCTTTCCCGGATCGAATTCCGGTGGTGGCAGCGGATGTGCCTGCATGGCTACAGAAAAATGGAGTGAAGCTGATCGGTGTGGACCTGCCGTCGATGGATGAGATCGATTCGAGATCGTTGCAGAATCATCATGCACTCGCCCGCGCTGACGTCGCCATCATCGAATCGCTCGACCTTGGCGATGTCGCGCCCGGTATTTACAACTTCGCTGCGTTGCCTCTGAAAATTGCCGGTTCTGACGGCGCGCCATTACGCGCGGCGCTTTGGCGCGAATAACAACATGTTTGTCATTCCGAGCAGAGGCGGGAAATCTCTGGATCCTGGAGATGTTCCAGCCCCGCCCAAAATGAGAGAGAGCTTCCTTAAAGATCGCCGGACACTCTGGCTAATTGCGGGTTTGGTCGCGCTCTTGTTCACGACTGCGAATTTGCCCTGGCAACTCGACGATTACGACCAGGCAAAGCAAGCATACACGTCATTTGAAATGGTCAACGAAGGTCACTGGCTCTATCAAAATACGCCGCATGAACGCGTGGCGACGAAGCCCCCGCTCGTGGGCTGGGTTTCGGCTGCACTGTTCAAAGTAACGCGCTCATGGGACATCGCTTGGCGATTACCATCAATTGTGTCTGCGCTCGCACTAGCAACGGTTCTAGTTCGTGCCGCCAAATGCGCATACGGTGCAACCGCAGGGTTGATTGCACTCGCCGCATTTGGATTCAATCTGCTCAGTCCGCGCCTGGCCAGTCTCGTACGTACCGATATGCCGCTGGCATTGGTAGTTTTTCTGATTGGATTCTTGCTCTGGCGAAAAATCCGGGCCGGAACGGAATGGACACGGCGCGAACAAATCTACGTGTTTCTACTGCTCACCGCGGCGATGCTGATTAAAGGCCCGATCGTCTACGCTTTTCTGCTACCGGGCATCGTGATTGACGCTGTAGCTGTCTCTCGGCGGGAGACACGCACGCCTCGCACAGCGAGCCGGCAACAGAGCGCATGGCCGGGTTGGTGGCCATGGGTGGCCTCCCTCGCTATTTTTCTTATCTGGGTTATCGGAGGCATTCAGCTACAGCCAGGGTTTTACCAGGAAGTTGTATTGCGGGAATTTCTAGGCCGTTTCGGCGAGACAATTCATCGGCCGCAGCCGCTCTTTTTTTATTTTCCGCATCTCTTGCACAAGTTTGCTCCATGGAGCGTGCTCATTGTTGCCATCGCAATTACGGACACCGCCGCCGCTGGCAAACGTGACGGCTTTAACCTGTCAAATCTGCGTTCACGAGGATGGTGGCAAATTTCAGATGAGACACTCTGGCTGCTTTGCTGGAGTGTAAGCGGGCTGATTGTGATGTCGCTGATTCCGTCGAAGCGTGTTGATAGAATTTTTCCGGTGATTCCGCCCTTTTGTTTGCTGCTCGCGGCGCAGGTTGGCAAAATTGGCGCGCAGCGCCGATCTGATAGACCACCACGGCATCTTCACGTTTTGCTCACGACTACCCTGGTCGTGGCGATCCTGTTTACCCTCGGTTATACGGGTTGGAAGATTTTCACCGGCTATCGTGATCATCGCGATGCTCTTGCGGTTTTTGGAAGAAATGTGCGCCATGAAGCGGAAGCACATCACTGGCGTTATGAAGTTATTTCCGCAAAAGATGAGGGTTTGCTGCTCTACTTTAGAAAAGCACATTTTATTGTTCCGCAGCGTGCCGTGACTGAATGGAACGATGGAACGATCGATGCGCTGGTGACTTCGAGAGAGAAAGCCGCGATGCTAACTCCGCAGCTTCAAGGTGCTGTTTACACTGATTCGCAGGAGCCACTGAGCTCGGACTACGTTTTAATCACGCGGTAGTTCGTTCAGCAGGCTTCTAAATTGTTGTTATGGCCGTGCTTTAATCAGTTGTCCATGGAAAGTCATTACGACGTGATTCTCTCGTGTTACCGCCTTTAACGGCGACTGCATATCGTTAATAATAGTCGTGACAATTGTTTCACGAGCCTGAGGCTCAAGATGCTGCATCGAAGGAATCGAAGCAGTATCTACCTCGATCTCTCCAGCAATAAACGCATCGGGATTTGGAAAACGCGCCGTGATGGAAAAAGGCTCGATATCTACTCGTCGAAATCCGGCCTCCGATACCAATTCGCGCAAATCGTCTGTATTGCCGAGAGAGAAGATGTCCTGAAGCGCTGATATGCCAACGCGTTCTTGAATAACTCGGTGCAGAGTTTGATAGAACGGATGCCTGTCGAGGCCCTGCCACACGGTAAGTAAAACACGACCGTTCGCTACTACAACCCGATGCATTTCCGAGAGAGCGGCCGCCCTATCCGCGACGAACATTAACGCGAACTGGCAAAGAACAAGATCAAAGGTGTTGTTATGAAATGGGAGTTGCTCGCCATTGCATTCATGCCATTGGATTGTTAAACCCTGCCGGGCCGCAGTTGCCTTCGCCACGGCGAGCATGTTTGAGCTGAGATCAACGCCTGTGACTGCGCCGTCAGCACCGAGACGCGGAGCAACCTCGCGAGCAACGATTCCGGTGCCACACCCTACGTCTAGAACGCGATCATCTGGCTTCGGGGCTGCTTCCTCTACGAGCTTCCTTGCGCACGGCTGGAAGAGCGTCGGCACCATGTAGTTTTCATAACCTTCTGCTGGATTACTCATCAATCCTGTCAATCGCAAAGCCAGGTTTCGCTAGAAAAAAATAGACGGGGTAAAAGCCGGTAGAAGCGCTCTAAATCATCACAGCGCCGACGATTCCAGGAAGCCCAAAGCCAGTTTGGATTTACGTAGAATTCGAGCGCCACTCTGATCAGGATTATTACGCCGACAATGCCATCGTGAATCCTGCGTGTGTTCTTCATTGGCAAACTCACTTCAAACAAACGAAGCCACGTTTTTGCGCGGCGCGAGAAGAATTTGAAGCCCGCCATGGCTGGCACTTCTGTTGCTTTGGTGCGCCTGACCTTGGAAGCCTACCGCAATGAGAATCAGCAGAATTCCGGCTAGAGCTGCATTCCAGCACAGGACGGAACGAAGCAAACCGTAACCGGCCGCAGCCGCGAGGAGGTATCCCACGCGCCCCCAGAAATACAAATGCGCACCAATGATCGTGAGAGAACTGTGATGATCCGTAACGCGCGCAATCAAAACCGCTGCGGCGAAGAATGGGAAAGTCTCGAGAAAATTTATTGTTGCCTGATCCACCCGATTCGCCAGTCCGCGAAGTGGAGGGACGTCCTCTTCGCGGTTACCCGCCGTCCAGCGATAACCACGCTGCCAGCTGATAAGGTGTGAACTGGCAATCAGATGCACAATACCCAACACAACACTGGCAATGAGAAGCCACAATTCCACTGTCATATCTGATTTGTTAGGCTATGTGCAGTTGTTTGGTCATTATGTCACCCCTGCGCTCGTGCCACACACACGGTTCACACAGGGTCCAGCCTAACCGCACGTACCATGCCTGTTTGTCCAGCGTGAACAAGTAGAGTGTCTGAATACCTCGTGCTCGAGCTGATTCCTCGACGGTCGCACACAGAGCCGCGCCAACACCGCGGCGCCGAAACTCTGACGTCACAAATACTCCGCCCAGCCATGGAGTCAGATCTTCGCGTCCTTCCAGATCATGTACCCGCAGGGCGGCGGTCCCGATAGCTTGGCCATTTTCGTGTGCAACCCATGCGATAGGCAGCTCGTTGTGATTCAGGTGGGCCTGCAGTTTTTTAATGCGAGTCGCGAGCGTCTCTTCTTCAAGGATAGAACCCCACTCAGCGAAAAGCCATTTTGCCAATTGTTGGACGTATTCCGGATGCTCAATGAGGTAGCTGATCTGAACGCGGCACATCTCCAAGGTGATCAGAAAACTCTACTAATCTCGCCCACGTGGCGACAATCCTTAGCGACACCAACCGAGCACAACAAGGTCAAACTTGGAGTGCCGCTCCCCAGGAGCAGGATCTTATAGTCGAAGCGAAAGAACACGCAGAGCTCAATTCGCTCAGCTTCACTTGTTCTCTCCCATTGCATAATTCATTGTCGACTTTGTTCAGGAGAGCAGTAACGAGAACGAAATGCTGGCTCGACTTTGAAGCGCGGGATTCTAGTTTCAGTGCACGAAACAAATGTCGGACCAGGAATTTCCAAAGAAGGAATTGGAGACGCTTTGGGCGCCGTGGCGCGTGGAGTACTTCGAGAAGGAACCGCGTGACCGCGATTTTCTTGAAACAGCGGGGCGCACGAGCGATGACGCAGGACATCTGGTGATAACCCGCCGGAAAAATTCCTTCTTAATGATGAATCGCTATCCGTACACTGTGGGACATCTCATGGTAGTGCCGTATCGGAAGATAGCGGAGCTTTCCGCGCTCGGCGAAAACGAGGTTGTAGAGCTTTGGAGCTTGGTTGTACACGGGCAGGCGCTTCTGCGTGCGGCGGTCAAGGCACAGGGTTTCAACATCGGCCTGAATTTGGGCGAATGCGCGGGTGCCGGTGTGCCCGATCATTTGCACATTCATATCGTGCCGCGCTGGACCGGGGACACGAACTTCATGCCCATCACCGGCGGAGCGCGCGTGCTATCGGACGGGTTAGGTGCGTTATATGGGAAATTGATGGAAGTGCAGGCGACTATGACGCAGCCATGTTGAACCCTCAATCCAATGGAGCGGTGACGAATTCAACCATGTAAGCTTCATGAACACCTGGGTCGAAGCGCCTCCGCCACGCAAGGGTTTCAGTTGCTTCATCAGGGGTTGCCTCATTGTTTTGATATTTGCGATCGTGCTGGCGATTGCTTGCTTTGCGGGAATGTATTGGGGACTTCATCGGCATTCGGTCTTGTTCTACGGCAGTTATTGGATGGCCAAGACACGCTCAATAGCGGAGGCGCCGAGCCCCGTCCCGGAATACAGTACTTCAGATAGACAGACTCGGACCATTCGGGAACGCTGGCAGGATTTTGAACAGAGGACGCGCGCGGGGCAACCGGCTGAAATCGAGATGAGCGCGGACGACATCAATAGCTTGATAGCGATGAGCGAGGACTTGCGTGGTAAAGTTTTTGCGTCCGTTGAGAATAATCAGCTTCGCCTCCAGACGAGTTTGCCGATTGGAAGATTTCTCGGGAGGCAAGGTTATTATTTCAACGGGGACGTCCTCATCGAGTTGAACGGCGCCCAATCCCTTGATAACCCGCAATTCAGCCGCATCACTGTAAACGGCGATACGGTACCGACTGATTTGTTGAACTGGAAATATCGCTCTCGGAAGTTGCGCGATTATCTGACCGATCAGCGAAACGCGTACGAGATTGGTACGATCGAGATACGCGATGGAAAGGTGACCTTGCGCTCACGCGCCGACTAACTCCGTGGCGGGCGGAGCATCTGCGTCGAGGTTGTTGTTCCACAGGTAGTGTCGAGTCTCTGCGACGACGACGCCGTTGAGGGCGATGAGCGAGATGAGATTCGGGATCGCCATCAGCCCGTTGGTTACATCGGCTAACGACCAAACTGTCGAAAGCGAAAGCATCGAGCCGACCATTACGCCGATCACCCATAGACAACGATACGGCCTGACCACCCTTGTTCCGAAAAGATATTCAGCGGCTTTTTCCCCGTAGTCCGACCAACCCAGAATGGTGGAGAACACAAAGGTCAAAAGACCCATTACGAGAATGATCGGACCCACAATATGAATGTCGGCAAAGGCGGCCTTTGTAAGCGCCGCTCCTTTCAGACCCTTTATCCATTCGCCTGAGTTGACCAGCACCAATCCCGTGATTGCGCACACAACGACTGTGTCCCAGAAAGTTCCGGTGGAAGAGACAAGCGCCTGGCGAACCGGGTTTTTTGTTTGCGCCGCGGCGGCGACGATCGGTGCGCTGCCCAGGCCGGATTCGTTTGAGAATAATCCGCGGGCCACACCAAAGCGAATCGCTTCCTTAATCGTTGCGCCCGCAAATCCTCCGAACATGGCGTGTCCGCTAAAAGCGCTTCGGACGATGAGCTGTACCGCCGCGGGAATTCCCGAAATGTTCAGCAGCAGCAGAACGACGCAGCCGCCGACGTAAAAGATAGCCATGAACGGCACCAGGAACTCGCAGACTCTGGCAATCCATTTGATTCCACCCAAAATCACGAAGCCCGTTAGCGCCGCCATGACGATGCCTGTAATCCACGGAGCGATGCGAAAAGTCTCATTTACCATCGAGGAAATGGAGTTCGCCTGGACCATGTTCCCGATGCCGAACGCGGAAATCATTGTGAGAATGGCAAAAATCACTCCAAGCCATTTCTGTTTCATGCCTCTTTCGAGAACGTACATCGGACCTCCGGCCATCCGCCCTCTCTCATTTTGGATGCGGTACTTCACAGAAAGAACAGCTTCGGAATATTTAGTAGCGATTCCGAAGACACCGGTTATCCACATCCAGAACACGGCGCCCGGCCCGCCCGCAGCGATGGCGGTCGCCACCCCGACGATGTTGCCTGTGCCGATAGTGGCAGCCAATGCGGTTGTTAGTGCCCCAAACTGGCTTACATCTCCTTGTCCCTCGTGCGATCTCTGAACAGAGAGCTTAATCGCCTTCCCGATGTATCGCTGGATGAAACGAAGTCGGAACGTGAGAAAAATGTGTGTGCCCAGCAGAAGAATTAGCAGGGGAGGCCCCCAAACAATGTCGCTGGCTTTCCCGATGAATTGTTCGAATTCGTGCATGAAAATCGTTGTTTGAAGGGTAAGCACTATAGAGTTGAGATATGGATGGCGAGATAGAAATGCGGCGCGACGAAATTTCGTCGTGGACCCCGTTAACCCCGGCGTTCATTTCCGATGCCGAGCGCCAGGCGGCGCTGCACCTAAGCGCCCTGCCCGTTCACAAGAGCTTGCCACTCACTTCGGCTGCATGATTTCGCGCACGAAAACGTTGAGTTGACCATCGTCCTGCTTGCGAACTTCTGTGATCTCATAGGGCCGAACTTCGTCCCTGTCCACCACGGTGCCCTGAGCCGGAGGAGTGTAACCGCGCGGAAATTCCACAATGATGCGGGTCGATGAACCGCCGCCGAGATGCAGCATTTTTCTCGTTAGTGATGTGCGTGGACGTAACACAGCTTTACTGGCGTCGGAGAAATTCACCACAAATTGCCCTTTCAAATAAATGCGCTCGGCCGCGAGTCCATGATCGGCCACGTCTCCGAGGTCGCTGGTGCCAATGAGTCTACCTAGCGGCATTTTTCCGGCTGGAAATGTTTTCCAACTGCCGCCACCGGCGTTTGAGGCCAGAGCGACATTAGTCGAATCAGGCGGAGCGGGCTGGGCAGGCAGAACCGGGACAGGTGTAGCCATCGCAACCGATGAACCCCCTGCCGGCACTCCAGCTGCAGAGCCGGGAGATGTGGGCGCAGGCGTATCTAAAGGAAGATTGGCACCTTGTGGGAGCGCAAGTGAAGATGTCAAAGCGATCGGAGAACCAGTGGGCGCTGCTTTAGCGTTTGCGACAACTGCCTGCGCAGGAGCCGACACAGGCGCAGGCGACTCTGCCTTTTGCTTTTTGCCCTTCTTACCTTTTGGAACCGGCGTTGGCTTAAGGGCCCTAGCATTGCTGGCAACTGTCGGTGGAGTCAGGGCGAGCGGCGCAACAGGCCTGGCTTGTTCGATGCGCACCAATTCATTCCTGGCAGGCGGCGGAGTTCCATTTGCGTTTAAACCCGGAATGGGGATCGGGCCGGTTTGAGCTGCTGCCATCTTTTGCCGGTATTCGGCCAGATTTTTTTCGATCGAAGCGCGTTCGTGCGATTTAAACAGGGGCCAACCAGCAGCCAGATTAAGGGAAGGTGGGGGTTCAAGGCGAAAGGTCCCGAGGCCACGGGTAACGGTATAACTTCCGTAAAGTAAAGGCACCGCGGTGACCAGAATTCGGCCATCAATCAGACGCTCTGCGTGAACCACCGCGGAAATGTCGTGCGACCGTTCCAGTTTCAATTCCAATCCAACACTGAGCGTCTGTTTCATCAGCGGCAGCGCTTCTGGTTTCGCTGGATAAACATGTTCCATCAGCAGCGTGCCGTTATCCACTGCAGCGGTTAGCGTTGCCATGCCGGACGGAAACACATCTCCAGGGCCGAGTTCGCGCACCGCGATAATCATGTAGCGACCTACTACGTACGGCACGAGGCCGCGGACCTGTTGATAATTTCGAATATAATTGCGCAGCAGCTCGGCATTCGTTCTTGCAAGCTCGGCAGCGCCCATGCTCACATAACGTTCGTACATCTGGCTCGCGTTAAGAAATTCGCCAACCGGAGCAGCCGTTAATTCGAACCGTTTCGGTGGCTCAATCTTGTGCAGTTTTTGCAGGATCCGGTAGCTGTCCGGCCGCTCAGGTTGGTTGAAGATGTAAAAACTTCCCAGCCATGCGGCGAGCGCGAACCCGATCAAAAGTAAAATCGCAACTGTCCAGATAAAATAATTGATTCGCTCAGGCGGACGCGCGTACGGCTCGTCGTACGGAGGAGTGCTATAATTCATCAGCCCAGCCCACGAAAACTTTGTGGCTCCCAGCTCACTGCGTAGCTTCGAAGGACGAACCGCATCCGCAGGTTCGCGATGCGTTTGGATTCACGATTCGAAAACCCGTGCCGGTCAAACCATCGCTGAAATCAAGGGTGGCCCCGCGCAAATAGGGAACGCTTTGATCGTCTATAAAAAATTGCACGCCATCGCGTTCAACGATCGCGTCGCCACTTTTTTGTGCATCGAGCGTCATCTCATAATGCATACCGGAACAGCCCCCTTTGGCAACGTGCACCCTCAGGCCCTTTTGGGAATTCTCCGGTGTCTGCGAAAGGAGATTCCGTAACTGTCGAACAGCGTTGTCTGTGACTTCAATCATCGCTACGAAAAATACGACTGCGAGGTATCCAAGTCAAAATTCGGCAGCGTCGCCGCGTTGCGCTGACTGGACGCCGTAGCAACCCGTATCTAGAATTGATTTTCTTCGCAATCGAAAAACTGGAATTTACAATCTGTGCTACACAATGGGTCGGATTCGATTGCTCTCTGAGACCGTGGCCAGCCAGGTGGCGGCAGGTGAGGTGGTGGAACGTCCCGCCTCGGTGGTGAAGGAACTGATCGAGAACAGTCTCGATGCTGGTTCTCGAAAGATCGAGATTGTGATTCGGCGCGGCGGAATTTCGCTGATTCGCGTAATCGATGACGGCTGTGGGATGGATCGCGATGACGCTCTGCTTTCGCTGGAGCGGCACGCTACGAGCAAGATTCGGTCTGCCGCTGATCTCCAGGCTGTGTCGACACTGGGGTTTCGCGGCGAAGCATTGCCCAGCATTGCCAGCGTGTCGCGATTTCGGCTGACCACGCGCGAAGTCGACGCAATCGCAGGCACTGAGATTATCGTCAGCGGCGGCAGGATTGATGTTGTTCGCGACGGCGGCGAAGCCCCGGGAACGCAAATCGAGGTTCGCTCGCTCTTCTACAATCTTCCTGCGCGCCGGAAATTTCTTCGTTCGGAAAACACCGAAAACCGCAACGTCGAACACCAGATTCATTTGCAAGCAATAGGGCATCCTGAGATCGGGTTTTCATTGACGCGCGACGATCGTGTAACATTCCGGTTGCCGGCTACGGCGACGTTGAGCGATCGGATTCGCGATTTGTACGGCGTTGAGCTGCTGCAGTGTCTTGTGGAACTGCGTGACGCTGAGTCAGGCAAAATTAGAATCACCGGTCTTATCGGACAGGCGGGCGTGAGCCGGCCGACGCGAAGTCAACAACTCGTTTTCGTGAACGGCCGCGCCATTGAAAGCAATCTGATCACGTCGGCGATCCGGGAGGGGTATCACACCGCGCTGATGAAAGGCCAATACCCGGTTACGTTTCTGTTTCTTGAAATCGATCCCGCGAGTGTCGACGTGAATGTTCACCCGGCGAAACGCGAAGTGCGTTTTCGTGATCCTACCGGCGTCCGCGAAGCGATTGTTCGTGGCATCCAAAAGACGTTAGAAAGCGCTCGAGCCGACTGGCAGGACAAATTTCGTGCGCCTGAGCGACCCGCGCTCGTCGTACCTGGTAACACTCCCGATTTAACATTGCGGCCCGAGGTACCCAGTCCGCAGCAAACAGATCGCGACTTACCACATTTGGGTGCCGTAGCCCTTGGTGTCGAGTCCCGGAAGGAATCGGAGATCGCCGGGCAGGCATCTTACCTGCCTCCGACGCGAACGGAACCGGCAGGCGAAGCGCCTGCCATGCAAACGCGGGCTACCCAAGCAGGTCAGCAGCAGTTCCAAATCATCGGTGTCCTCAGCAAGCTCTACGTTCTTATGGAAAATGCAGACGGTCTGGTCCTTGTTGATCAGCACGCGGCGCACGAACGGGTTCTATTCGAAGAATTGCGGCGCAAAATGGAAGCGCAGGGGGTGCCGACGCAAAAGTTGCTTCTACCGCAAACGTTCGATGTTCCGCCGCGCGACGCGGATTGGGTTGAGCGTAATATCTCGGTGCTGCAACGCATGGGAATAGGCATTGACAGTTTCGGGCCGGGAACTTTCAAGATCGATAGTCTCCCGAGTTTTTTGAACGTCGCGGATGGGACGCAATTCATGCGGAAGGTGATTGACGATCTAACGGGCGCGAGCAACACGGCATCAACCATGCGTTTGGGGGAAGAAATGATTGCAAAGACCGTTTGTCGCCACGCGGTCAAAGCCAACGATCCGTTGCGTTATCCTGAAATAGAAAAACTGATCCGGG
Organism: uncultured Verrucomicrobiae bacterium; assembly: GCA_963807435.1. Classification (GTDB taxonomy): domain Bacteria; phylum Verrucomicrobiota; class Verrucomicrobiia; order Chthoniobacterales; family UBA10450; genus Udaeobacter. The sequence goes on along the minus strand of CAWECA010000006.1, from coordinate 403,741 downwards.
ACTTGCTCGATTGCGATCTGCCTTACTGCTGTCCACACGGAAGGCCGACCATGATTCAGATTTCGCTGGCTGAGCTTGAAAAAAAATTCGGCCGCAAAATATGACTGCGAGAGCGATCCCGCATTGCGCCACTCGCAGGCTTGCCATTTCAAACGCCGCCGCGTTTAATTTGCCACGGTGAAAAAAATCGAGGCAATCATCAAGCCGTTTAGGGCCGAGCCGGTGCGAGAAGCTTTAATTGCGGCAGGCGTCGAAGGAATGACTCTCAGCGAAGTCAAAGGCTTTGGCCGTCAAAAGGGGCACAGCGAAATCTATCGCGGCACCGAATACACCGTGGATTTCCTTCCAAAAATCAAATTTGAAATCGTGGTCTCTGACGATCGGGCGCAGCGCGCAGTCGAGGCAATTCTGGAAAAGGCCAAGACGGGAAAGATCGGCGATGGGAAAATTTTTGTGACTGAAATCGAAGAAGCGGTGCGGATCCGAACCGGTGAACGGGGAATGGAAGCGTTGTGACCACGGCGGGCGGGGCGCTCTCGCGCGTTGTGTCCAATCAGTCCCCAATACAGGCGTATTCCAACCCCTTAACTTTGTAACGAATGTACGATTATCTACTGTCGATTGTTCTCGGAATCGTGGAAGGAATCACCGAATTTCTCCCGGTAAGTTCCACCGCGCATTTGCGTATTTGCGAGGCGCTGCTGCACATCGATCTACACGATGGATTTTGGAAGATGTACACGGTCGTCATCCAGCTCGGTGCCATCCTCGCGTTGCCCGTTTATTTCTGGCATCGCATCTTGAAGTTTATAAGCACCTTCCCCAAGGGCGAGCGTGGGGATCGCACGATCCTGACGCACCCGATAAGTCTTACCTTGATCGCGTTTGTTGTAACAGCAATTCCAGCCTGGGCTCTGGCGAAAGTCATAGGAAAAAATCTGGAAAACATCTGGGTGATGGCACTGGCGCTGCTAATTGGAGGAGTAGTCATGTGGATCGTCGACGTCGTGTTCAGGCGTCCGCACACGATGCACATGGAGGAAATGTCGCTGCCGCAAGCGATCTGGATCGGCGCGGCGCAAATTCTTTCCGCGGTTTTTCCTGGCACCTCGCGCTCAATGTCCACCATTGCCGCTGGGCAGATTGCCGGATTGTCGCGTCCGGCCGCCCTGGAGTTCTCATTTTTTCTGTCGATGCCGACGATGGCTGCAGCGACCGGATACGATTTTTTGAAATCGGTGGTACTCATCATCAGGAAGCGGAGGTGGCGCCGCTCGCGATTACTCCGCATCAATGGGTCGTTCTTGGGATTGGACTCGTTGTTTCTTTCATTGTCGCGCTGGCTGTCGTCGCGTGGTTTATGAACTGGGTGCGCGCGCGGGGATTTGTGCCGTTTGCGGTCTACCGGATTCTACTGGGTCTCGTATTGTTGATGCTGTTGATGCGTGGGATGATGTAACCAGACGAAAATGGAAACCGACATTATTCTTCCGGATCTGCAGAGCGCGGTGATTTGTGAAGACGTCCGTTGCGAAGTTAACGGCATGCAAAGCCTTATCGGCGTTTTGAGTGTGGTGCCGGCGCCGACGTTGCCGATCAATTATTTCCGGATGTGCATCTGGACACGCTGGTGCACCGGCTCCGGCAAGTTTCGGCAAAGATCTCGCATCGTGGGCGTGGATGAACAGCAGGTCATTGCGCAGGCGGAAGTGGAATTTGTGTTGAAAGAAATGGAAGGCCACGCAACCAACGTTCATTACTTTGGCGGTGTGCAGTTTCAACAGTACGGGTTGCATCACGTCGAGATTTATCTCGAGAACGAATTGCAGTTACGATTCCCGCTACCGGTGATTCAAGTGCCGCGTCCCGCGGGTTGATCGAGCAACCTCTCATGAATGGGGGTTTGGGAGCGGGTTCATCCGTTTGTTTGGCGACATCATGCTGAAACAACTGTTACTGGCCCTTACCTTCGGTGTCGTTGTCATCGGAAACACAGGTGCACAGGAAGTAATCGTTGCCCGCCAAAAGAGCGCGGAAGTTCCCAAACCAACTGCGAAGCCTTCGAAACCGATTCCCTCAGAGACGCCGACTCCTGCATCCCGGACACCCAAGTTGCGCGAGAAGAAGTCTGCCCCTGCGACGCTAAGCCTTGAAGAAATGCGCGCTGCGGGGCAACGCGCTGCGGAAGGATCGAACGACCGGTCCCTTCCGCAATCACCAAGGCGTCGCGAACCGGATGTGGAGCGCGCTCCGACGCAAAATTCGCCTGTTGTTGAATCAGTCAGGCCGGACAAAAGGGAAACGCAAGCGGAACGAAGAAGTTCTTCTGGTTCTTCCAAGTCGCAGAGTACGAACCTGGAGGGCATCGGCCCGATTCGGCCGACGATGATTGAATCCGGTAGAGAGCCTCCCAGCCCATCCCCTTCAGGCAGGTGAGTATTAATAGGGACACGGAGACGCGGCGTCGGAACAATACTTCGCGCTTATCGGACCCTGGTGAAGAAGTGGGTACCGCAGAATGCTACGGACGCAAAATCTGTTGCGCGACGCTGTTGCTAACTTATGATCTATAGGCAAGTCCCGACTGTGTCCTTGCCGGATGCATCGGGAAAATTTTTTGCCCATTTGATTTCCATGGCCAATACAATTTTGATCGGAATGCAGTGGGGCGACGAGGGAAAAGGCAAGATTATCGACGTGCTTACCGCGCGGACGGATATTGTTGTCCGCAGCCAGGGCGGTAACAACGCGGGGCATACTGTGATCCATCGCGGCGTCAAATATGTCTTGCATTTAATTCCGTCGGGAATTGTGCGGCGAGGCAAAGTAGGCGTGATTGGAAACGGTGTGGTAATCGATCCGGTCGCGCTGGTGGATGAGATCGACGGATTGCGTAGGTTGGGAGTCAAGATCGACAAAAATCTGCTCATTAGCGACAGCGCACATCTCGTCCTTCCGTACCACCGCTTGCTCGACGAACAACGTGAACTGCGCCGCGGCCGGATTGGAACTACGAAGCGCGGTATCGGACCAGCCTACGGAGATAAGGCAGCGCGCACAGGTTTACGTGTCTCCGACCTGACGCAACCGATTTTGTTCTCAAAAAAATTGCAGGCGAAGATTATTGAGAACAACAGAATCCTTCAGGCACTCGGTGCGAAACCGATCAATTTTCGCGAGGTAAACGAAGCTTATCTGGTGGCCGGCAAAAAGTTGCGCCCTTATGTGACGAATACGGTGGTTTACCTGCACCGAGCCATGGAGCGTGGCAAAAGAATATTATTTGAAGGTGCGCAGGGAACATTCCTCGATATCGATCATGGAACGTATCCCTATGTGACTTCCTCTAATACAACGGCGGGCGGCGCATGCACTGGAACAGGAGTGCCACCGCATCGCATGGACCGGGTTATGGGCGTGATGAAGGCGTATTCCACGCGCGTGGGCGAAGGCGCTTTGCCGACCGAAGACGCGCAACTGGCCGAAATGTTACACAATTTGGGACGCGAATTTGGCGCGACAACCGGGCGCAAACGCCGCTGCGGGTGGTTCGATGCCGTGGCCACTCGTTATGCAGGAATGATCAACGGAATCGATGAGATCGCCATCACCAATCTGGATGGACTCGACGACGTTGATCCGATTCGGATCTGTGTCGCTTATCGGCTGCACGGTAAACGTCTGCGTGTCCCGCCCTGCGATGCGATTCAGTTGGCAAATTGTGAACCCATCTATGAAGAGATGCCCGGATGGAATACGTCGATTCACGCTGCCAGGAAATTTTCTCACCTTCCTGCCGCAGCGAAAAAATACGTGAGATACATCTCCGAATTGACGGGTGCGAAATTGTCCATGGTAAGTGTTGGGCCAACACGCCGTGAGACGATCATGTTGTGATCCACGCTGTAGCAACGGCCCAAAAATCCGCAGACGACAGCGGATGCAACAGCTGCTGTTGCTTTGGAGTTGCGAATTGGAATTCGTATCGAAGTTCCGGTTTCGGCGAGTAACATTTGCCTTTCCGTCGCGCCTTCCAGCAGTTAACCCAGTTCATTGATGTCTGTGAGCTCCAAAACTGTTCTCCGCCACATTGCAATAATCATGGACGGCAATGGTCGTTGGGCGAAATCGCGAGGGCTGGCGCGTATCAAAGGCCACGAAGCTGGCGCGCAGGCCGTTCGCGAATGCGTAGAAGGCTGCGGTGAGTTAAAGGTGGAATATCTTACTCTCTACGCGTTTTCGGCTGAAAACTGGCAGCGTCCCAAAGCAGAGGTTATCGCGTTGATGCGTTTGCTTGAAAAATTTTTGAAAGACAAAACTCCGGAACTGCACGAAAAGAATGTGCGTCTCCAGGCGATTGGGCGGCTGACCGATCTGCCCCGCAGCGCGCAGGAACAACTTCACAGAACGATTGAGCAAACCGCCGGAAATACCGGGCTCACCCTGGTGCTGGCGCTTAGCTACGGCGGGCGACTGGAGATCATCGATGGCATCAAGAGCTTGCTTCGTGCGATTGAACTTGGCCACATCGACCGTGCAATGATCGACGTGGCGATGTTCAGCAAGCATCTTTACACACGTTACTATCCTGATCCCGATCTCCTGATCCGCACCTCCGGCGAGATGCGTTTGTCGAATTTTCTGCTGTGGCAAACGTCTTACACAGAGATGTACGTCACGCCAAAGCTGTGGCCTGATTTTAGAAAGGAAGATCTCGTTGCCGCGGTGGAAGAATTCGGCCGTCGTCAACGCCGTTACGGGGGGGTCGAGTAGGTGATGACCCGCTGATTGGTTGCAGAGGCGTTCGCTGCGTCGACTGCCTGCCAATGTTTCGGTGCTTGACACAAACCCCGCTACAACGCCGTAGTCTAGTATCCATTAGCGGCCACAAATGAAAAGCGACATGCGATTTGAAAGTCAGGTTGCGATCGTCACCGGAGCAGGTCGGGGGATTGGACGCGCAATTGCTTTGCGATTCGCCAGCGAAGGCGCACGGGTGGCGTGCGTGAGTCGGACAGAGGAAAACGCCAGGAAAATTGCAGACGAGATCAATACAACCCGCGCCGATGCAGCAAAAGCTTACGCGGTTGATGTCGCAGATCACGCAGCCGTTCAAAAAATTGCTGCTCCCGTTTTGGAGCATTTTGGTCGCGTTGACATTCTGGTGAACAACGCGGGTGTGACTCGGGACGCGCTTGTCATGCGGATGTCGGCCGAAGATTGGGACGCGGTCATCAATACCAACCTGCGGGGTGCGTTCAGTTTTACGCACGCGTTTGTGCGAACGATGACCAAACAACGCTGCGGACGGATTATCAATATCAGTTCTGTGATCGGTTTGATGGGCAACGCGGGACAAACGAACTACGGCGCGAGTAAGGCGGGACTGATTGGGTTCACCAAGTCACTGGCCCGCGAGTTGGCCGGCCGCAACATCACCGTTAACGCGGTAGCGCCCGGCTTTGTCATCACCGATATGACCGCAGGTCTGTCCGATCAAATCAAGGAAACAATCCACAGCAAGATTCCGCTCGGCCGGACTGGCACGCCAGAAGAAATCGCCGGGGCTGTGGCGTTCCTGGCATCCGCGGATGCGGCTTACATCACCGGGCAAGTCCTGTGCGTGGATGGCGGAATTGTGATGTGAGGATTAACACCACTCTGTGAGCATTGCTCTTCGAGAACAGGTCTGAGCGCCGAGGATAGTCGGCTAATCAATCCGATGGCATCTCGTATGGAGACGGCCATGCATGGCTCACGAGCGTTCAACAATGATGACTCGACCTTCGGCGACAAGAACCGGAGCGGCCGAGAGAGAAAATTCGTAGACACTATTTGCGCCGTCCCTGTACAGATGTCTTGCGCAGATTCGAAGCGGCAAATGGATGTGATCCAATCGTGCTGCATGTAACCGTCCCTCCCGAAGCGCGGCAAGATACCCGTAGGCAGCGACGGTGCCCGCCGCGCGCGCACGCAGACCGCCGTGAATCGCTGCGGCTTGCGCGCCGTATTCGAACGCATGGAGGGCTGCCAGCCGGCCTTCTCGAAACAACGGATTGGCTGGATCACGATGTGTATTGCTGATGCACACGATTGATCGTTGGTCCCATCGAATCACCTCATCCAGAAGGCACATCAGATCGGAGTGGGGGATCAAGCTGCGAATTTCGGCTTTGCTGATTGCCATGAGTTCCAGGGATTAGTTAGAAGGTTACAAAATGAAACGGATCGCCACGTGATTTGGCGGTCTCACGTTTCAAAGATTCAATTCCTAAACTTGGCGGAGCCTGGTCCCAGAACGGATAGAAATTAAACCAGTTATAGGGCGCTAGGCGTGCGTAGTATTCCAGCCGCTCCGCGTATCGCTGTACCCACGACTGGATATCCTCGGCGCGATGCTCGCGAGCCAAGCCGATTTCGGCGGCAAACTGTTCGAAGTAAATTTCGTAGCGATTCCCTCCTCGGTAGAGACCGAAGAACAAGATAATGGGACAATGCATCAAGGCAGAAAGCAGAACGGGGCCGGCTGGAAACGTCGCCGTGGCGCCGAGGAATTCGCCTCGCGATGTCTTGTCAGCGCCGAAAACGCGGTCGCCTAACGTGCCGATGAAGCAGCCTCCATTCAAGCTCTCCCTTACTCTTATCAATGTATCCGGCTGGTCGGGCGCGATGACTGTGCCGGCGATTGTCGAGTTCAGGGCGTCAAGAAAACGGGTGAGATTCTGATTATGCGTGGTGTCCATTAACACCTTAAGCGGAAAACTGCGTGTCATCACGCCTAACGCGCGTAACACCTCGAAACTTCCAAGGTGCGAACCTAACAGGATGGCGCCCTTGCCGGTTTCCCTCTGGCGTTGCAAGACATCTTTTCCATGAATGATGACGGAGAACCTTTCGAATTCGCCACGAAGCAGGTAAAACCGATCAAGAATTGTCGCGGCAAAGCAATGAAAATGGCGGAACACTTGCCACCAATGAACCGAACGACCTTGGGCTTGCTTCAGGAATTCATACGATGCACGGCGCGCTGCATCTGCTGTGATCACAAAGTAAAGGGCAATCGGGTACAATATTAGTCTTGCGACCGCGCGACCGAACCGTGCCGCGATCCAGGCGATCAATTGCAGCGAACCTGACGTGCCGCGTTCGGGCAAACCAACCCAGCGATCTGCCTCCGAAATCGTGGAATTTCGATCTGCTGTACTGCAGCCGCGCTTCTCTGAGGCGGTTGTGGCTGTGTAATTATCCATAATTCGGAGCGGCTGTGTCCGGCCCGCATTTTTCAAGGACTCTTTCGCCCGCAAATCGCGCTGGTAAAAAAATGCGGGTAAAACTCGCGGATCCGATCGATGTCCGGCGCAACTTCAGTGTGCGCAAAGCCCGCCCGACAAAAAGCGCAACGCCACTGCTCCGCGGTCATGAAGCCAGGATTCGGACGGATCTCAGGGTCTGTTTCGACATCCGTAAAGCTGTCCAGTATTTGAAACATCAGCTCGGGATACATCGGTTGATCCGCGAAAGGACGGACACACTCGCCTATTACAAGCCAGCCATTCGCAGCAAGCGCCGAGAGCGCCTCGTTCAGGCTGAAAAGAAGATTTTTCGAGATGTGCATCACGTTAACGGCGTAGATCAGATCGAAGGTTTCAGGAGAAATGCCCTGTCTGTTCCATGGCAGATCGAGATCCAAAGTCGACCATTCCATCGGGATGTTTGAAAATTGTGTTGCCAGTTTGCGTTGATTGCAGCGCCGGAAGTACGCGTTTGGTTCGGTAACTAGATAGCGCTCAAGGCGAGGTAAGAGGCCTCGTTCGTCCAGCAGTTTCAACAAAACTTCCGTGCCGCTACCTGTTCCCGCTCCTAACTCCAGGACTCTTAGCTTCTGTCGAGAGGAAAGATGCTCGGCAGCCACAGTGCCGCCGACCCAGTTGTTGACTGCATAGGTGGGATTTTCGTTATGGAAATAATTGAGCCAAAGCGGAAGACCATGTGGGCCGAACAGGTTGTGATCGCTGCTTTGCTGGCCAGTTGCAATTGCAGGATAAAGGCTTGCTGCGTGATCCAATAAATCCAGCGTCGCCGCGTTCGAAGGATCGATCTCCACACCCAGCGCACGAAGGCGTTTGAGATCGGGTTGCCACAAGATTTCTCTTAAACGATAGGACCGGGAAGTGCCTTGATTTTGTATTTCTACGCATCCCGCTTCGGCGAGGCGGGTAAGGATCCATTCCAATGGGAATCTGAAGCGCGGCTGAAAACCAAGCAGCGTGCCAAGACTCTCCACGGTTCGCCATTCCCCGAGCTGTTCCACAACATTTAGACGGCCTAACAAGTCAACCGCCAGTTCGATGCTGTAACGTTCCATCAGCTCGATACTCTGATACAAACATTCGCTGAATACTGAGGGCGGAAATTTCCTTAGACATTCTGCGAGCCTGGGGTCGCTTCGCCCGGTTTCAAATTTTTGCGCCTCAAATGCGGCCGCATTCACCAGCTCACTTTGCTCCCCAGCCAACTTCAAGTCGACCTTCAACTATAACGCGATCTTCCGCGCGGCAGAAAAAGTTGACCTCAGCGGATCGCTCGTCTTCCACGGAGAGAAATATCGTGAAAGGCTGGTCAGGTCTCAAAGGTGCCAAAAACTTCACTGTTCGTATGCCGGTGAGCCGTGAGGTTTGCTGCCATTCGCATAGTGCTGCAAGCACTTCATCGAGGATCACCACTCCCGGCACCAGCGGAGCGTCCGGGAAATGTCCCGGCAAAGTTGGATGGTCGGCGCAGATTACGCGGCGCACCTCAAAAATCACGGGGGCGGTTTCCTTCCATGGATTCGCTACCTAACGAGTCGGTTGTTCTCGTTGCGCATGCGTTTGTTGGGTAAAACCAAATCGCTGGGAATACGTCGCGAATTCCTTGAGAACCGCTTCGGCCGAAAAATTGAATTGTGATAGATCGTAGCGGTGGTTCGACAATGTCTGCCGCTGGCTTGCCACGAGCGCCAGCATGCGGCGCTCCGCTTCCGGCGACAATGACCAGCCGAAATTGTTGTAGATTCGCTGTACGGCACCAATTGGGTCTCGACGAATCTCCTCATGTTTAACGTCGCAGATACGCTTGCTCGGCAAACGATCGCGTTCGCCCAAAAATCTCTCCATTGCTTCGGACCAATATTCGATAGCCTCCCGGCAGACGGTAACGGGATCGATAACATTGCTAAAGGCGCTGCGAAGGATAGTCACCAGACTCGACACGGATGCCATCGCATCAATCGGCGTGCGGTGAGTCTGTACGAACAGCGCATCGGGATAGACCGACAGTAGCGCAGGCAGGGCGAACATGTGTGTCGGCGCTTTCAGTATCCACCGAACCGCAGGCCGGCGGAACTGCAGGTGTTGAAGAAACCGGCGATGAAATTTGTAGGCGGGCCTCAAATCCTGCCGTAAAAACCACTTCCGATACGAGGGCACATAGTACATAGCGTCGAACTGGTCGCTTAAAAATGTCGGCGTCATAAGGCTGACGCATTCCTGGGGAACTTTCGGTCCTACCGTATGCGCGTAACGAAATGTAGGTACTAGCCAGTTGAAAAAAGTACAACTCTGCTTCGCACGCTGAATCCGGCGTTTCTCGCCGGCGGACGTTGGAGGACTTGGCGCTCTCACTTCCCACATTAGAGGGGATCGGTGCTCCGGGTCAGCGCTGAGCAGCCTGTGTAATGCGCTGGTGCCACTCCGAGGCAACCCGAGAATAAAAAGCGGCTTGTGAATTTCCTGACGCGCGATGTCGGGATAAATCCTTCGGTCACGCTCCATTTGCAGACGTGTGCACAAGGTCTCCAAAACGTCCACCTTTAAGGCCATTTTACCGATCAGGTTGAGATGGGCTTCGTCGTGACACGCCGTAAGCAAGCGCGACAAGGCTTCAAAAAATTCACCCTCGCCGAAATCCTCCAGGCTGCAGCGTCGTCTTGCAGTCTCGATCAGCTTTGCAGCAAAGATCTGAGTGGATCGAATTTGCGTTTTCTCCAACAGCGCGCCGAAACCATTGACAAGGCGAACAGGGAGCAACGGCTGGATCTGCTGCAAAGTTGTTACGGAGCGGTTCATTGTGGTCAAGGCACTTAGCAGTACCCAAATCTCGATTCTCTGCAATTGCACTCGATTGCCATGTGGTCCAAGCATTTGGTTGCACCCGCCACGCAATCGCTTGATCATGGTCGTATGCAAACGGAGAAAGCTACATTCGGCGCGGGATGTTTCTGGGGAGTGGAGGAAAACTTTCGCAACGTCAAAGGCGTTTTGTCCACGAGTGTAGGATATGCAGGCGGAGCAATGGAGAACCCGACTTATCAGGATGTATGTACCGACAAAACGGGACACGCCGAGGTAGTGGAAGTAGAATTTGATCCGGCGCAGGTGAGCTACGACCAACTTCTGGATGTTTTTTGGGCGAACCATAATCCGACGATGCGGAACAGGCAGGGACCGGACGTGGGGATGCAATATCGCTCGGTGATTTTTTATCACTCGCCGGAGCAGAAGGCAGCCGCGGCTGCTTTGAAAGAAAAGCTGGAGAAGAGCGGCCGTTTCAATCGACCGATTGTAACGGAGATCGAACCCGCATCGACGTTCTGGCGCGCTGAAGAATATCACCAGCGTTATCTGCAAAAGCGCGGCCAATCGCATTGTGCCATCTAGGCAGGGAATCGAAGGGCAATCCCTGTAGTGAACTATTGCGTTTTGTAACCGTGGGCTCTCCGAAAATCATTCGCACCAAAAGTTTCGTTGCCGATGCAACTGCTTTCATTCTTGAGCGGGCGCACCAGGCCATCGCCGAGCGCGACGAGTTTCGGATTGCGCTGTCAGGGGGGAACACGCCCGCGCCCGTCTACGCCCGGTTGGCGGCACAGAGGAATGAATTGCCGTGGCAGCAGATTCGCTTCACGTTTGGAGACGAGCGTTGCGTGTCCCCGGACAATCCGGAAAGCAATTTCAGAATGGCGCGCGAGAATCTTTTTGTGCCGGCGGGTGTTCCCGAGAAATCGATCATGCGCATGCGCGGTGAAATTGAGCCGCAGGCTGCCGCGCGCGATTACGAAGAGCAACTCGCGGATATCGCCAGCCAGCGCGGTGAACCGATATATCGGCACGATCTGATTCTTCTCGGTCTCGGTCCTGATGGGCATACGGCATCGCTTTTCCCGGGTACTGATGCGCTCAACGAGGCGACACATGCGGTCGTCGCCAACTTTGTTCCCAAACTGGACGCGTGGCGATTGACGTTCACGTTCCCGTTGATCGATCAGGCCCGGAACATTTTGTTTCTCGTCGGCGCGGCGAAAAGTCCCGAGCTGGTTGAGAGTGTGATCAGGGGCGACCGGCAGTTTCCCGCCGCGCGAGTGAATCCAAGCGCGGGCGCAGTGACATGGGTGATCGACGAGTAGTCTGTGTGAGAGCGCAAAATGCCGCGTGCGAGGGTTGTATGCTCTCCGGAGAATGCCCGCTGTAACATCGTAATCCCATGCGCACGTTCATAGTAACGGGGTCGGCGGGATTGATCGGGTCGGAAACTGTCAGGCGTTTCGCGCGCGAAGGCGCCCGCGTAATTGGAATCGACAACGACATGCGAGCCAAGTTCTTTGGCGTTGAAGCTTCCACAAAGAAAACGCGAGACGATTTGATCGCGAATGTCCGAGGCTACGAACACCGGGACATCGATATTCGAGATGCCGCGACAATAATGGATTTGTTTAAGCAGGATGGAAACACCATCGAAGCCATCGTGCATACGGCGTCGCAGCCGTCACACGACTGGGCGGCCCGCGATCCGCAGACTGATTTCACTGTAAACGCCAACGGCACGCTGAACTTGCTAGAAGCCGCTCGCAAGTTTTCTCCCGAAGCAGCATTCATCTTTACATCGACCAACAAGGTTTATGGCGACTCGCCCAACCGGTTGCCGCTGCGCGAACTGAAGAAACGCTGGGAAATTGAACCGGGCCACGAGTATGAGCCCGGTATTTCAGAAACCATGAGCATCGATTACACTAAGCATTCTCTTTTTGGCGCTTCGAAGGTCGCAGCGGACGTCCTCGTTCAGGAATACGGGAGGTATTTTGGCATGCCCACTGTCTCGTTCCGCGGCGGTTGTCTCACCGGTCCCGCGCACGCCGGAACAGAACTGCACGGTTTTCTTTCTTACCTGATGATCTGTGCCGTGACCGGCAGGCCTTATCGCGTGTTTGGGTACAACGGCAAGCAGGTGCGCGACAACATACACAGTTTCGATTTGGTCGAAGCGTTCGCCGAATTCATTCGCGCCCCGCGCTCGGCCGAAGTCTATAACATCGGTGGCAGCCGCCACAGTAATTGTTCCATGCTGGAAGCTATCGAAATGTGCGAACAGATCAGCGGCAAAAAATTAGAATGGACTTATGAGGAAACCAGTCGCATCGGCGATCACATCTGGTGGATCAGCGACGTGCGAAAATTTCAGGCACATTATCCAAATTGGAAGTTTCATTATGGCACATCCGAAATCCTGGAAGAAATTCACGCTGCGGTTGTAGGCGCGCCTCTGTGAGACGCCACGCAACGCTTCAACATTCGACAAACTCAGTACTCTTCGCCTTCGTCTCTCTCGGGCGGCACGACTCGATCGTCGATCCCGTAGGCGTGAAGCATGACTGCAGCGAGATAAAAGAGAAACAGGCCAAGTCCCCATCCGGCGGAGGCGAACGCCGCAAGAAAAACAAAAATGCCCACTGGGATCGCCCCCAGCATCCAAAGAATTCCCGCCAAAATGTGGCCCTTATAAATGTGTCCCAGTCCGGGAATAATACTGAACATGACCGCTACCATGTCGCTCGCTTTGCCTTCCTCCATTTTTGTTGCGCCGCGTTCCCAATCGCAGCGGTCGCAACGCTCGGCATCTTTCGGGAGAAGATGGCCGCAGTAGGGGCAGGCCATTTTATCGCCGACGCCCGTTTCGGCACTCGTAACAGGCGCGTCTGTGTATTGTACTTTCATACTAGTTCCTGAAAGTCCCAAGACGCGTGGAATTCGTCAAGCAAAGACAGTGGGCTGGAAGCGGCTTGGTTCTGCTCGCAAGAATCTCACCTGCGAATCTTGACCTTTTCCTTCCGCATCCGCGACAACCGTCGTATCGGTGGAGTGCAGTGCGTTGGTTTTTTCTTTTGATTACATTTTCAGCGCAAGCTTGCAGCACAGGCCTCGTGCCTTATTCGCAGCTTGTTGTGAGCGATTCTCAACCAAATCCTCGAAAGGGCGTGCGCCTGACCTATTTCGGTACGAACGGTTATCAACTCCAATTCAGAGGACACAGTCTACTTGTTGATCCTTACTTTTCCCGTGTCGACTTGTTGAGTGTTGCACTTGGCTCGCAGTTAAAGCCAAACATGTCGCGCATCAATGATGGACTTCAGCGCATCGCGCCTAACAACTGCCAGCTGGACGCAATTCTGGTGACGCATGGACATTTCGATCACTTGATGGATGTGCCTGCTGTTTTGTCAAAGACGCCAGCCTCGTTAATCGGCTCGAAATCGAGCGTCGAATTAGCGAGACGCGCAGGCGTATCGTCCCAGAAAACTTTAACGGTCGGGCCCGGGGACGTGCGACGAATCGGACCATGGAAAGTTCGCGTCCTGCCCGCGACGCACGATCGGCTCTTCGGTAAGGTACCGTTTGAAAAGCCGCGATCGCAGACAGGACTGCCCCAACGTCCGGCGGACTGGATTTGCGGCGAACCGCTTGCCTTCTTAATAGAGGTGAAGGGCCAGAGTATTTACATTGACTCCGGCGGAACGCCCGCGCAGTTGCCGCCTAACGAGCGCGTGGACCTCGCCATTCTTGGCATGGCATTGCCGGATTCACGTGCACGACTGGCTGCCGCCCTCGAACGCTTAAAGCCGCGCTACATACTGCCGAGCCATCAGGACAATTTCTTTCGGCCATTGAGCGCCGGCTTTCAATTCGGGCTTCTCACAGATTTCCCTCGCATCCGCCGCGATTGTGCGACCGAGAATCGCAGCCAGTTGATACTATTGGATTATTTTCAGCCGTGGACACTCCCGAAGCAGTAGCCGCTAAACCGCGGTATCCAAATCCGAAGGATTCAACGCTGGAGAGCACTCTTTGCTTACGAACTGCGAATTCGGATTTGGAACTTTCCGGCAAGTGAGTTGAGATAAAGAATGCTTCCGGAAAATTCCTGGCGTCAAAGTTATGGGTTGATTCTTACCGCCCTGGCGCCGCTGGTCCCGCAGATCCTGGGGAGCGCCTTCAACATCTGGTACAACGCCACAGTTATTGAACCGATGCTGACGCCGGTGTTACGACAACGCTTCTTCGCTACTGTTGTCGTCTACAACGCGGTTGTGTACCCTGTCGGAGTCTATCTGTGGTTGAGAAGAATTTGTTCGTTTCGGGAAGTGCTTCATGGGCTTCAGACAAGAGCCACCGGTCAGAAACTGACTTCACAAAACCTCACACAAGCGCGTCGGCGATTGATTCACTTGCCATGGTTTGCAGCGGCGATTTGTGGCGTCGCCTGGTTCGTATGCATACCTGTTTTTATCGGCGCGCTGCTTCAAGTGCAGCGCCCGTTGAGATCCGCGCTTGCTATGGCATCTACCAATTTCATTTTGCGTTTCGGGTTTCATCGCGGTGACGCATTCATTTTTTCTGGTCGAACTCGCCAGCCAGTGGGGATTGTTTCCTGCTTTCTTTCATGACGAACGAGCCGATCGCACCCCTGACATTTTCACGTTATCGCTGCGCGGCCGCGGAATCGTATGGGCAATCTCCGCCTCTATTTGTCCGATCGCTTCACTGTTACTACTGCTACTGGCACCACGTTCACCTGGAACGAGCGCCGCGTGGCTGGCTGTCTTCGTCGGTCTAGTTGGCGTAGCGTTTGGAATTTTCACGGCGCTGATGATGAGCCGCCTCGTCGCCAAACCGATCGATCAACTTCGCAGCGCAGCCGACGCGGTCTCGCGCGGAGATTTGGCCGTGGATCTCGGCTCGGCAGGGGCCGCGCGAGCCGACGAATTCGGACGGTTGCTCTGTGAATTCGATCAGATGGTTCGTGAGCTCAGAGACAAAGAAAAGTTGCGCCAGACGTTCGGCCTGCATGTGGGCAGACGCGCGGCGGATCGCATTCTTGCGCGCGACCCGGGGTTGAGCGGCATTGAAGAAGAAATAACCGTCATGTTCGTCGATATGCGTTCATGGACTGCCCGCGCGAGCGTGTCACCCCCCGCCGAAATTGTCGAAATTATGAATGATTTCTTCCGCCTAAGCGTAAGAGCGGTTGAGGAACAACATCGCGGTATGGTGAACAAATATTTGGGAGACGGTTTCATGGCGATTTTCGGTGCAGACGAATCGGGTTCGAATCACGCCTGCGATGCCGTCTCAGCCGGCTGCGAAATCCTGGAAGCAGTTCAGCAGCTAAATCACAAGCTTAAAGCCATAGGTCGTGCTCCGATTCACATTGGAATTGGAATTCATTCCGGCCCGGCCATTGTGGGCAGCGTCGGTTCGCCGCAACGGCTTGAGTTCACTGCGATTGGAAACACTGTGAACGTCGCCTCGCGCATCCAAGGCCTGACAAAAACGGTGGGCAGACCGTTGCTCGTTACCGCCGCGGTGCGGGATCGCTCTTGCGACTTATTTACGTTTGAGGAATTGCCGCCGCAGGAGGTCCGCGGGATCGCGGGCCGCATTCTGATTTTCGCCGTGGGCGCCTAGAAATGCCGGGAGCGGCGAGCGCTTCTGTTTTGCCTCGGCGTCTGGCATGAACGCCGCTACACTCAAATCCGTGGTATCGCTTTCTGAACTGGTCCGTTATACCGATCGCTTTCTACGGACGGGTACCGTAGGCGACTGGGACAATGCGCTGAACGGTTTACAGATCGAAAATTCCGGCCGCGTTACGCGCATCGGAGCAGCGGTTGATGTTTCCACGCGTGTTTTGACTGAGGCTGGGAAACTGAACGCAGATCTTTTGATTGTGCATCATGGCTTGTTCTGGCCTGGATTGCAGCCGATACGAGGGGTGTTACGCCGGCAGCTGCGACTGGCTTTTAAAAATAATATCGCTCTCTATAGCGCCCATCTCCCGCTGGATATCCACCCTCAAATTGGCAATAACGCGCTATTGGCTGCTGCGCTCGGATTGAAGCACGCGCAACCGTTCTTGGAAGAAAAAGGTCAACCAGTGGGACTGAAACTCTCCGCGTCGTTGCCGCGAAACCAACTCATTCGAAAACTGCAAGAAGCACTAGACGGTCCGGTGAAGGATTTCAGTTTCGGTCCGATCCGGACACGGGTAATTGGAATTGTAACTGGGGGCGCAGGCTCGGAGATTTACCGCGTGGCTCAGGGAAACATCGACACGTTTATCACCGGCGAAGCCCCGCACCGGGCAGCAGTTGCGGCCGAAGAACTCGGTATTAACCTTTTGCTTGGCGGGCATTACGCAACAGAGGTGTTCGGCGTCAAGGCGCTCGCTGCACATCTCTCAAAGCGATTCGGGGTACCGTGGGAATTCATCGATTTTCCGACCGGACTGTGAAAGTGGCACAGGATACAGCGCGCACTTCAGCCATCCGTTTGATGGGCCTTGACCGCAGCTTACGCGCATTACTGATCTTTCTCCTTCTCGCTATCGCACCGGTCGGGATTTCTGGCGCAGCAAGAAATCGTTCAGACGTAAGCTTGCCCGCATTTAAAGCCGTGCCGGTGCACTACGGCCCTTTCAATAAAATGATCATGTCCGTTCGGATCAACGGGCAGCCAGCCAATCTGCTAGTGGATACTGGAGCGAGCCAGATCATCCTGGATAAGGACGTGGCCGAATCTGCCGGCGTCACACCATTGCAACGATCCCTAAACCGGGTCCACTTTTCGGTGCCAACGCAGGTGCTCACGATGGGTAGCGAAATTAACGGGCAATTGCTACCGGTTGGTCTCGCACAGAGCATTACCGCCGCAGGCATGAATTTTGGTATCACTCGGGTTGCGATCCGCAGTTCATCTCATTCGAGCAGCCGCACCGGTGCCGGTCACGTTGACGGTGTGCTCGGGCTCGACATTCTCCTTCGCTATAGAGCCGCGATTAATTGCCGGACGAAACTCATATTCTTCAAAGTCGATCGAGACCGGAGGATCAATCTCAGTTCTGTTGCTGCTTCCGAAAGATTCACACGTGTGCCAATCCAGCGGGAGGAGAACGGTGCGCTGACTGTGCTGTGCTCGATCGGAGGTCGACCGGCGCGTCTGCTGCTCGATACCGGCGCGTTTGTCACGACCCTGCACGACGCTTTCGTTAAATCGCTCGGAATCGCGTCAGAACCGACGCGGATTTCTGCACAGTTCGGCCGCGGCGAATCGAAACGGCTTGGTGCGGCGAAGATCAACGATCTTCACATTGGCGCATTTAAGGTGCCTTCGGAAAAATTCGGTGTAGCTCGGCTGCCTGCTTTTGCGTTGCAGCAAGGTGACAGCAGAATCGCGGGTATTCTTGGCATGGACACGCTCTACATCCACCACGCCATCATTGATCTTGAGGGTCTGAATTTATTTCTGAAATGAGGCTCGGACTCGGGTGATTTGTTA
The DNA here is from genome assembly GCA_963807435.1 of uncultured Verrucomicrobiae bacterium. Lineage (GTDB taxonomy): Bacteria > Verrucomicrobiota > Verrucomicrobiia > Chthoniobacterales > UBA10450 > Udaeobacter. Next base: position 386,096 of record CAWECA010000006.1, on the reverse strand, counting down.
AACCGTAGATCGCTACATCGGCGGCTGATCGGTAGAGGGTGCTGTCTCCGGCGCAATTGTTTTCGGAGTCGTCGGCTGAAACGCTGGGCACTATAACAACTGGCGATGGAAGAGCGCTAATTAGCCACTGAGAGACGCGGCGACTACACCTTCTTTTTATTCGCCTTGGGTGCGGGATAGCCCAGCCGTTGCGCACGGGCGGCAGCCTTCTGAGCATCCGCGTTGCGCCCGGTTGCCTGGTAGACATCTGCAAGATGCTTCCATGACAGTGCAGATGAGGGCAACAGGCGGGTGGCGTTTTCCAGCGCAATAACCGCATCGCCATTGCGCCCTTGTTTCTTGTAAGCGATGCCGAGATGCTCCCACACGTAACCATATCTCGAATTTAAGCTTGCACCCCTTTGCAGGTATCCAATTGCTGCCTTCGTTTGTCCCGTAGTCAGCAGGCAATACCCAAGCTGAGACTGCACAAGGTAATCGTTAGGCAGTAATCGCGCCGCACGCTGAAGCGAGGGGATCGCCTGCGGAACTTGGTTCAAGTTAATGTAACTGAAACCAATAACCGCGGCGAGTTCACCATCTTTCGGCGAAACCTCGGCAGCTTTGGACATGGCATTTAATGTCGCCCCCGTGTGGCCCATGGAGTTTTCTGCCTTGGCCAACTCCATCCACGAGTATCCGTCGCGGGAATCCAAAGCAGTTGCCCGGCGAAAAGCGCTTGCGGCTTCGTCGTAATAGCGCAGACGATACGCGAACTCGCCCCAAAGAATCAGCGCGTTCTCGCTCTTAGGATATTTTTCTGCCAGCTTCCGGCAATAAAATCGCGCTTGCGAGAAGTCTCGCAGATATGAGGCTGTGAAAGCGTAAACGACCAATGGGTCTTGAAGAGCGGGGTCCTCACGTTGGGTCTGCTGCGGAGCCGACGGTTTGATGATCTTTTCCGGCGGAGGCAGTTTGCCCAGCAACTTATTGATCGAAGCATCGTCGGAGGCGGTTGCTACGCATATACCTATCGACAAGACGCAGCAACTGTGGACAACTCGAATCCCGGCTCTCACCAGTGCCGATACTAACAAGCCGTCCGCAAAAACGAAGTGAAAAACGCTTGCTGTTTGTTTTCTCGGTTGATATGAGAACGAGCTGCAGTTGAAATCGTGTCTCTTCAGTTTTGCGCCGATTGTCGCAGTCGCATGTTGTTTTTGTTTTCCGTGCATCGCGAGCGCTTCTTCCTGTGTGTGGAAAGTAACGGGACCCAATGGAGGCGTGATGTACCTTGGCGGCTCGGTGCACGCCTTGCGCAACGCCGATTATCCTTTGCCGGCAGCATACGATCGCGCATTAGACGGTTCTTCGCGGGTTGTGTTTGAGGACGATCCAAAAAGCGAGGCCAGAGGTGCGAAAGAGTTGTTGCGTGCGGGCGCCTATCCAAAGGGTGACACTTTGAAGAATCACGTCGACCCGCGCACGTACACGTACGTCCGTCGATTTTTCGCGCTGGTGAATGTACCCGAGAGCGAATTTTCCAAGTATCGACCGTGGTTCATCAATTTGATGCTTTCGTCGCCTTCCATGGACAACTGGCAACTGGGTATAGAGCAGGTACCTTCAGCGCCGGGCTGCGTCAAAGTCCAAGCCGATAGCCGGTCTGGAATCGTCAAAGGAGCACAACGCCTTCTTCGTTAACCTCACCGACCGTGAGTCGGAAGCTTTGCTGTTGATTCTGTTCATCGATGCTGCTCGCGAGGGTCCAAGTAGCGGCAACATGATCAAGGCATGGCGTCGGGGCGATGCCGAAGATCTTCACCGCATTGTTCTGGAATCGTTTCAAGACTTCCCGTCCCTGGCCAGAGGCCTCCTCGATGCACGCAATCGCAACTGGCTCCCGAAGATCGACGGCTATCTTCGCAGTGGAAAAACACATTTCGTAGTGGTTGGCGCAGGACACATGGGCGGCCCAAATGGTCTTCTCGCTCTGCTGAAGTCGCGTGGCTGCAAAATCGAGCAACTCTAAATTCCCTGCCGAAAAGCCGCCGCCATAACAGGGATAGAATAAGATATATGATAGACTTCGCAGCAATAACCATGAATCTCAGTGCATTGGTGAGAACGGCCAGACGGAAACGTCTTCCCAGAGAGAGGGAACGCATGAAATGCCGGCCCAAAAAACAAGGAAATTCCTGGCTTGACAATCGGGCCACGGGAGTGGCAAAAGCTTGCGCGTAGCGAGGATATGCCCGGACCGGAAAAGCATCCTGCAAAGACACAGGTCCTGCTCTTGGAGGAGCACCCACTGCTCCGTGAGGGGATCGCGTACTATTTGAATTCTCAACCGGATATGACCGTATGCGGTGAAACCGATAATATTCGCGATGCCCGACAGAAAATTCAAGAATGCAAACCTCAGTTGCTGTTGACCGCGCTGCGGTTGGGTACCGGCGACAGCCTCGAATTTGTCAAATCGCTCAATGCCGAGCGCCCGACGCTACTCATCCTCGTGTATTCTGCTTTCGAAGAGAAGATCTTTGCAGAGCGCGCGCTGCGCGCTGGCGCGGGGGGTTACGTGATGAAAAGTGCGCCGAAGGAAGAATTGCTGGCCGCGATTCGTGAAATTGTTAGCGGGAATATCTACGTCAGCCATCACGTAGCGATGCAGGCGTTCAGAAAATCATTAGAGTCGCGACCGGAACACAGCTCGGCCCGGCCGTCCATAGGCATCGAAAGATTGTCTGATCGTGAGATGCACATTTTCTTTTTGCTAGGCTCAGGTCTTGGGAACAGTCAAATCGCGCGCTCCCTGAACTTAAGTGTGAAAACTATCGAGAGCCATCGCGAACACATCAAACACAAGCTGAGCCTGAGTTGTAGCGAAGATTTGATAGCCTGTGCCAAAAAATATGCCGAACTGACGTCGCTGCCGCCAACGAACGTCCTGAACAAAGGCAAAAAGAAAGTCCTCCGCTTCCCTGCTGCGTAATCGTGGTTTGGGTTCGTTGACAACCGGTTGCTCGGCACTCCATAAGGGCACAGGAAACTTCACTTAAGCTATATTTTAGTTCTCCCCGGGGAGGAATTCTGCGTTCGCCCTAAGAGATGATACCTAGGCGAACTGAAAAGAATTATAATAACTTCGCTTGATATCCCCTAGGGAGATTTACCCTGAAAAATAGGGGGTTCTCCCCTACATCGAAGCTCAAATTTTCTCTTTACAGGCCCCCTTGGACTGACCAGACTCCCCGCCACTTACCACCGAACGTGCCTAATTTAGGTTCCAATTTTTCCTCAACGTCTGGCAACCGCCAGCCTGATCTCTTTGTGACGCGGCATCGACGCTCCGATAGCGAGAAGGCAATCCAATCTGCCCGTGTGCGAATTCCCCCCAAGCAGTCTCCCGAGAAATAGTCCCCCCGAACTCAAAGACAACTCACCCCCAGAAGAAAGCAAGCGCTGGGAGGAGAAATTCCTCCCGGCGCGTTGTCTTTGTGAGGAAAATTTCACGAATGACCGGCGATACTACAGATGGCACCTCTTAAGCGTCTTCAGCATCGGCGTGAATCTCTGCCGTAGCTTAGGCGGGGTTGGTGCGCGGCCGCCGAAAACGGAGGCCGAATGCAACCATGCGCTCCGCGGGTTAGCCTCAGCGACTCACGATTTGGATAAAATTTTTCTTTCCGGAAATCAACGCACGCTGTTCTTTGTTCGCCAATGGCTGCGGCTGACGAGCGAAGAATAAGCACGCGCGCGACGGGTGTTGTCGGTGTCGCCATTTTGTCGAGTCGCGTGCTTGGGCTCATTCGGGAGACGGTGTTTGCCGGCTTATTCGGCGCCGGACGAAACCTTGACGCGTTTCTAATGGCGTTTCGTTTGCCGAATTTGTTGCGCGATCTCTTCGCCGAGGGGGCGCTTTCGACTGCATTTATTACTACGTTCTCGAAAAAGATCGCAGTCGAAGGCGATCAATCGGCGTGGCGTTTGGCAAACAAGGTCGCGACGCTCACTGCGCTATTCATGAGCGCGATCTCTTTGCTCGGCATCTTATTCGCGCCCCAACTGGTCGATCTTTTGACATGGGGGAGTTGGTCGCCGGAGAAAACTGCGCTCACGATCCTCCTCACCCGGATCATGTGGCCGTTCATGCTGATGGTTTCGCTGGCGGCGCTGGTAATGGGAATGCTGAACGCGAAGCATGTGTTTGGGCCGCCTGCAATGGCGTCGAGCTACTTTAACCTAGGTTCGATAATTGCCGGGGTGGCAATCGGCTACTGGATCGATCCGCATTTTGGCGCTCGCTCGCTTATCGGGCTGGCGACCGGCACGCTGATCGGTGGCGCGTGGCAGTTACTGGGACAATTTCCGTCGCTTTGGAAAGTCGGTTACAGGTTTCACCTGGATTTTCGTTGGCGTGACGAGGGGGTGCGTACCGTTCTTACTCTGATGGCGCCCGCGGTTATTGCTGCCAGCGCGGTTCAGGTGAACGTGCTGATCAACAGCGGGTTCGCGGCGAGCCTCGGGAACGGGCCGGTGAGCTGGCTCAACATTGCGTTTCGTTTAATGCAGTTGCCGCTCGGGATTTTCGGCGTCGCAATCGGCACGGTGACATTGCCTTTGGTATCGAAGCATGCTGCGCTTGGGAACACCGGTGAGTTTCGCGGGATCCTCGCACGTGGCATGCGTCTCGCGTTCTTGCTGACGATCCCGTCTGCAATCGGACTCGCCATGCTGGCGTCGCCGATCATTAGCGTAATTTACCAGCACGGCCGGTTCACGGCGGAGATGACGCGGCAGACTGCGGGCGCGCTGCAGTTTTACGCGATCGGTCTGGTTGCTTACGCTGCGCTGAAAGTGTTAGTGCCGGCATTTTACGCTATTGGCAAACGTAACACGCCAATGGTGGTCAGTTTTTTCGCCATCGGTGCGAATCTGTTTCTCAATTGGCTTTTCACTTTCCGCCTCGGATGGGGACACCGTGGACTAGCACTATCGACAAGTCTCGTGGCGACCATTAATTTTCTTCTACTCTACGCGCTGATGCGCCGACACACGCGTAGACTTGAGACGCGCCAGATGTTGGCCGGGCTCGGAAAGATTTGTGTGGCTGGCGGAATGCTGGCGTTGATTTGCTGGGCGGCGAATTACTGGTGGCTGGATGCGTGGTCCGGCATGCGGTTCTTCCAGAAGTTGTTTAGTCTGCTTGGGGTGATCGCAGTCGGCATGGCGGCTTTTTTCAGCGCGGCGTTTCTTCTGCGTATTAGCGAGGTCCAGGACATTATCGATGTGTTCCGGCGACGACTGAGGTAGGCGTTGTTCATGCGAACCGACCCGCAGCGGTTGAGGTCAATCGCTGCCTCCTAGCGCTCGGTCGAGGTCCTCCATCAAGTCTTCGGCGTTTTCGAGGCCGATCGACAAGCGTAGCAGACCCTCGGGTGACGTCGTGCCTGGGCCTTCAATCGACGCACGATGCTCGATCAGACTCTCAACCCCGCCCAGGCTTGTGGCGCGAATGAAAATCTTAGTTCTCGCTGCGACAGACATCGCCGCGTCATAGCCGCCTTTCGACTCGAATGAGAGCATCCCGCCAAAGGTGGACATCTGTCTCGCTGCGATCCTGTGTTCGGGATGCGAGTGCAATCCGGGGTAATGCACGCGCGCCACTTTTGGATGCCGCTCAAGGAACTCCGCGACTCTCATAGCATTCTCCGAATGCGCGCGCATTCGCCACGGCAACGTGCGCATGCCTCTCATGATAAGCCAGCAATCGAAAGGCGAGGGGACAGCGCCGCCTTCGAATTGGATGCTGCGGATTCGCTGGAAAAACTCTGTGTCTGCTTTGGCAACCACCAATCCTCCGAGAACATCGCAATGACCGCCGAAATATTTCGTAGTCGAATGCAGAATTAAATCGACACCCAGATCGAACGGCCGTTGTATCACCGGCGCCCATGTGTTGTCGCAAACAAAAAGCGCGCCAGTATCGTGAACAATTTCCGCAATGCCGGCGAGGTCCACGATTTTCAGCAACGGATTCGAAGGCGTCTCGGCCCAGGCTAACCTTGTATTTGGTCGGAGCGCCGCTTTCACGGCAGCGAGATCGCTCATATCCACGAAATCGGCTTCCAGTCCCCAGCGCATGAAAATTTCGCGGATCAACCGCGAGGTGCCGTAATAGGCGTCAATGTGCGCGAGAATGTGGTCCCTTGGGGACAGCGCTTGCAGGAGGGTCGTTGTCGCGCCCGTTCCGGAGGCGAATGCCGCCGCTGCAATTCCGTTTTCGAGCATGCTGGCGCCGCGCTCCAGTGCTTGTCGATTGGGATTATCGTTGCGTGTGTACATGAAACCGCGCGAGTACGTCCCCTCAACGTCGCGCTCGAACGTCGTAGAAAGATAAATAGGAGCAGCGACTGCTCCGGTAGCAGGATCGACTGTATGTCCCGCGTGAACGGCGATGGTTTCAATCTTCATTTGTGCCCGCGAGGTTACCGGTCGAGCGTGGCCTTGTCGATGCTGCGTGTTTTTAGTGCCGGCACGGGTCGGCGATTCTGGAAACGGCGATGTGTCGCAAAGTTTCGGAGTTGACGGCGGGACTTGCTGAGCGCAAATAGCAGCTTTCCCATGGATTCCGGAAGTTGCAAAGATTCAGCAGGGCACACGATTTACGACGACGTGGTGTTCCGAATGGCGTGTGAGCAGTTTCGCGTTATCGCCGATTACCTGAATATCGACAAGAACGACCGCGAATGGGCCACGTATCCGAAGCGCGCCGTTGCCGTGACGCTGCCGGTGCATATGGACGACGGTAGCACCAGAGCTTTTCAGGGCTATCGGGTGCAGCATCATATTGCACTCGGCCCGACCAAGGGCGGTACGCGGTTCGCGCCTTCCTTGTCAATGGGTGAGACTGCGGCGCTGGCGATGTGGATGAGCTGGAAGTGCGCGCTGGCGCAATTGCCGTACGGCGGCGCGAAGGGCGGCGTTGCTGTTGATCCGACAAGTTTATCGCGCACCGAACTCGAGGCGGTTTCGCGCCGTTACATGCAGGAAATGATTCCGTTCGTAGGGCCGCATACCGACATTATGGGCCCCGACATGGGCACGAACGAACAGATCATGGGCTGGTTCATGGACACCTATTCTGTTTACATGGGGTACGCCGTCAACGAAATCGTGACCGGGAAACCGGTCGCCATTGGTGGCACTGAAGGCAGGCGCGAAGCGACCGGGAGGGGCGTTGTGTATTTGGTTGAGCGAGCCATGAACATGCTAAAGATGGATCCGGAAAAATGCACCGCGATCGTGCAAGGCTTCGGCAACGTTGGCTCGGTAGCGGCGCTGTCGCTCGCTTACAAAAGTGGGGTAAAAGTCGTCGGCATCAGCGACGCGCACGCGGCGATTTATAATCCGAAGGGAATCGACGTTAAAGCTGCCGACCAACACATGCTAAAGAAGGGTAACCTCCGAGCGTTTGCTCAGAACGATCATGTGAATCCTAACGAGTTTCTTACGCTTCCATGCGACATACTTGTTCCTGCGGCTGTCGATCGCGTGATCACCGGGAAAAATGCCGGCCAAATTAAGTGTCGCATTCTTGCCGAGGGCGCAAATGGCCCGACCACTCCGGACGCAGATCTAGTCCTCGATCAGCGCTGGGATGAAGTTTTCGTCATTCCCGACATTCTCTGTAACGCCGGTGGGGTCATAGTTTCCTACTTCGAGTGGGTACAAGGCTTGCAGGCGTTTCTGTGGTCGGAGTCGGAAGTCACCGATAAGCTTTTCCGGATTCTGGAGCATTCGTTTGCACAAGTGATCAGACGCGCAAAGGATCACAAGATTTCACATCGAATGGCTGCGATGGCGATCGGTGTGGAACGCGTCATCAAGGCCAAGCAGATGCGCGGGTTGTTTCCGTAAGCGACAATGGAATTTTCGCAAGGTAGCGCGATCGACATCCATCGCCCAGCCTTCGCGATTGCATCGAAAGCGGTTCGGTGAACAGCCCAACCAACCAATGAAGTTTTCGCACTCCGAAGAAAACCGGGACGGACGGCAGCTAGATATTCTGACTGATGAAGAAAACGGGTTTCGTATCATTATCTCGCGGTTGGGGGCGCAGCTAATCAGCATTGCGCGAGTGAATGAAGCTGGGCATTGGCTTGGCTTCCTTTATCGGGATAACGACATTTCGGCGCCGTCCCAAGGCTGGGCACATCATGCGACGGTGATGGGCTATTATGTTCACCGGCTTATGAATGGCCGGAGTCTGTACCGGGGACACGAAATCAAAGGCGGAACCCACGGCTTTCTTCGTTCCAAAGTATGGCACCTCATTGGGTCGTCTACAGAGGGGAGCGGCGCCTCCTTGAAATACCAGATAACACCGGACGACTTCGCTCCAGTCGAGTATCCGCTAAAGGTAAGCGTGGATTTGAGGTACCGAAATCGACGCAAACGAAGTGCGCGTGCTGTTTGCGTTTCGGAACCATGAACCCGACTTAACTGCGCACCTATCCTTTGGATTACACCCTGGGTTCGCAGCAACCTCCAGCGAGAGTTTTCATCTACAGATGCCGCGGGGTCGTTATCGCAGGTACTTTGCGCCGGGTAATTTTCTCTCCGGAGAGACGCGCGACATCGAGTTTTCAGGTGGCGAAATGCCATTCTCAAAAACGGAGTTGCCAGGGGCCATCCTTCTCGAGTTGGTGGATGTTCGGCGACCGCAATTTTCGTATGTCGACCCGCCGAGCGGTCGCTGGGTGACATTGGATCTAACCGGTGTTCCGTACCTGACGTTGTGGTCCGACGGCGGAACCTTCCTCTGCGTCGAGCCGTGCTGGGGTTTGCCTGACAACCATGAGCAACGCGCGTTCGAGCATAAACAAGGCATCCAAATTATTCCGCCTGGTGGCGAATTGCGCGCGTCATTCAGTATGACTCCGCAATTCGCTTCGTGCGACTAAGGCAATAACGAACGGAAGAGCGGCGGTCTTGGGTCCGTCGATTTCGCTGCCAGAATCAAAAGACAAATGGGATGATGCGTTTCGTTCGCCGTCGATACATGGCATATCGCTCGGGGAATTGTTGAAGCATCAACTTTTCTTCGTAGGCCAGTTTGATCCAGAAGCTCACCAACGCGAGGAGCACACCGACAAATCCGGCCAGGTGTCCTTGCACGAGTGCCGTTGCAAGAAACATGGCGAGCATTCCCGTGTAAATGGGGTGACGCACAACTCGATATGGACCCTGCTCGACGAGTTCGTGTCCTTCCTTCAACGTTACCGTGCTGCTCCAGTTGCGGCCGAGAACGAATCTGGCCCAAAGAGCAAGCAGCAGGCCGCCTATGCACAATATCGCCGCCGTCCATTGAATCGGCGCTGCCGAAGAAACGATTTGAAGATTCAGCGGATACGGCAGCCTCCTGCCGCGAATTAGCAAGAGGTAGGCGGCCACCAGCAGCAACCAGTATTTTAATCTTTGCGATCGGCTTTCACGATATGCCGTGCGTTTTGTGGATACGGCGGCCAGTAGCCAGGTTGCAACGAACACAATCCAGCAACCCCGAACGATATCTGAAACTAGCGCAGGAGACTGCATTCAAACGACAGTTTACCTGAAAATCATTGTGTCCGCCTCCCGTAACCTTGGCGAAGACGGATTTGTGGTGGAATATCTCCGTCTATGTCTTTTCCTGCTTCGCTTCGCGTTCTGCTCGATAAATCAATCGATTACGCGGGGATGTTCCCGCCTTGCAGTCTGCCTCTCGAACCAGCATTGCAGAATCACGCGAACTATGTTCGTTCGCCAGAAGCGTGGATGCTTAATGGCTTTGTGCTGCCGGTCGAACAATTCCAGGCAACGAGGCAACTTCTATCGCAATTTGATTTAGCGCATCCGCTGCGCGTTGCTGCGCTCGGCCCAAAAACCCCAAACCTGGATGAATTTCTCGATGCGCTCTACGAAGCCGACACGGCGATTCGTTCTTTCTCGAAGTACGACGTTGATCTGGTTTCGGTCAGCCATTTGGAGATGTTTTTGCCGTCTGATGTGGAGTCGGCTGCTCTCAAAGAAGCGAAAGGCATTGTTGGTGAATTGCCGGTTTTCTGGGAGGCGCAGCCAGAGCGAGCGAAGCGAACCATTGAATTGCTGTCCTCGCACAACTCCGATGAAGAAGTCGGTACATTCGGTTACAAATTGCGGACCGGCGGCGTCACGGCGAACGCATTTCCGACTTCAGCCCAGATCGCGCGGGCGTTTGTAGAGCCGGCGACGCATCAACTTCCCATCAAGTTTACGGCGGGGCTGCATCATCCAGTCCGACAATTTCGAGATGAAGTGGAAGCCAAGATGCATGGGTTCTTGAACGTCCTGGGAGCCGCGGTGCTTGCGGCGGAGCATCGATGGAACGCAGATCAAGCCTCGATGATGCTCGATGACGAAGATCCGGGCTCATTTTCATTTACAGACGATTTTTTCGCGTGGCGCGACTGGAAAATCGATACGGAACGCCTGCAATACCGGCGGCGATTTGTCAGTTCCTTTGGCAGTTGCAGTTTTGACGAGCCGCGAGAGGATTTGCGCGGGCTCGGCCTGATGTAGGACTTCTGTGTCAGACCGAGTTGGCGTTTCACGGAAACACCCTACAATTGCACGAATGTCCCTGAAGTCGTTCATCGAGCTCTCACCGGATTCACATTTTTCGCTGGAGAACCTCCCGTTCGGAATTTTTGAGCCGAAGCAAGGCAAACCTCGCGTTGGCGTGGCAATTGGGGACTTGATCTTAGATCTGTCCGCGTTGGAGGAACTCGGGCATTTTCAATCGGCAGAATTTCTGAATCAGAAGGTATTCTCTGAAGCTTCGTTAAATTCGTTTCTCGCGCTTGGGCGCTCGGCATGGCGAAAGACACGCGAGACACTTCAGCATCTCCTCTCAGCGGAAACGCCTGTGTTGCGCGACGACAAGCGGCTGCGGGATAGGATTTTTTACGCGCAAAAGGACGTAGCCATGAAATTGCCGGTTCGCATCGGCAATTACACCGACTTCTATTCATCTTACCATCACGCGCACAACGTTGGAACGATGCTGCGCGGTCCCGAGAACGCACTGATGCCGAACTGGAAGTGGTTGCCAGTCGCATATCACGGGCGCGCCAGCTCCGTCGTGCTCAGTGGGACGGATGTGCGTCGGCCGAGTGGGCAAACTAAGGCGCCCGATGCGGCCGCGCCTGCGTACGGTCCGACCAAAAGCCTGGACTTTGAACTGGAAATGGCATTTCTCATCGGCCCGGCTAATTCGTTAGGCAGGCCGATCCCGATCGACCGCGCCACCGATCACATCTTCGGACTGGTTCTGATGAATGACTGGAGCGCGCGCGACATTCAAGCGTGGGAGTACCAACCGCTCGGCCCGTTTTTAGCGAAGAATTTCGCGACGAGTATTTCGCCATGGGTCGTAACACTCGAAGCCCTGGCCCCTTTCCGGAAGCAGCTGCCGCCACAGGATCCCGAGCCGTTGCCGTATCTGCGCGCAAAACAGGATTTTTCCTTGGACATTCAGCTTGAAGCGCAGCTCCAAACGTCGTCAATGGGCACCCCGCACGTGATCACTCGCAGCAATTTTCAAAATCTCTACTGGACCATTGCCCAGCAGCTTGCGCATCACACGGTCAATGGCTGTAACATGGAGCCCGGCGATTTACTGGCCAGCGGTACAATCAGCGGCGCAAGCGAAGAATCCCGCGGTTGTATGTTGGAATTAACCTGGCGCGGCGCTAATCCGTTAAAACTGCCGAACGGGGAAACACGCAAATGGTTGGAAGACGGCGATCGCCTGACGATCACCGGCTGGTGCCAGGGCGATGGTTATCGAGTCGGTTTCGGAGAAGTGACTGGGAGAATCTTACCGCCGCCTAACTAACGCGATAATTCGGTCTCTATTTGCTGCCGGGTTTTACTGCCGGAATCCTGGCCAGATCGGGCGGGAGTTGGTCTGCAGGAAACGTCTCGACATTCATCTCGATCAGGCTCACGAACGGACAGCCAAAATCTGGTTTCGCTGCCCCGCTTCGGTCGACAACCACGCCAACGGCTGAGACCGCAGCGCCATGGGCGCGGACGATATCCAATGTTTCCTGCACGCGTCCACCGCGAGTAACGACGTCCTCGACCACCATGAACGTCTCGTTAGGCGCAATTTGAAAGCCGCGACGCAAGACAAGTTTGCCATCCTCTTTCTCCGCAAAAATATGGCGTCGACCCAAAGAACGACCAACTTCCTGACCAACGATGATGCCGCCGAGGGCAGGGGAGATCACCGCGTCGCATTCGAACTGACGCAGTTTGTCCGCGAGCCAGCCGCAAATCCTTGCCGCGATGTCGGTGTGCTGGAGAAGTAGTGCGCACTGGAAATATTCCCGGCTGTGCAGACCGGAACGCAGGACGAAGTGGCCATCCAAAAGTGCGCCGGTTTGGCGGAACAATGGCAGCAGATCTTCGCTCATGTTCGGAGGGCACGAAACTTGCCGCGGAGTTGTCCGGCGAGAAGCGCCCGCTCCTCACCCACTCCGCTGTGCTTTTCAACCAGATGTGTCATAGGCGGTGTGATCGGCTTCCGCTGCTGCAGCGATTACTTCAATTTCCACATTCGCTCCTCTCGGCAGCGCGGAAACTTGGACCGTGGAACGCGCTGGGTGACTTTGTTTGAAATACGAGCCATAAATCTCGTTCACCGCCTGAAAATCAGCGAGGTCTGTCAGGAAAATGGTTGTCTTGACGATGTGATCCAAGGTTAGGCCTTCAGTCCGTAAAATCGCGCCGATATTATCCAACACTTTTCGGGTCTGCGTTGCAATGTCGCCGGAAACGAGTTCGCCAGATTTCGGGTCGAGCGGAATTTGGCCGCTGCAAAACAGCAAGCGTCCACTGCGAATCGCTTGTGAATATGGGCCGATTGCAGCTGGTGCTTCGTTTGTAAAAATGGACTTCTTCATGTGGCCGATTGTAACTGGAAATCCGCGCCACACAATGAAGTGGCACAGAGTCGAAATGCCGGCATGCAGCCCGGCGCTGAGCGCCGGTCGCCCCTCTGTTGATTCGCCGTTATCGAAACGCAGCTTATTGCCACGGCCATGACGCTTTGGGAGACGGCTTCGAGTTCAACTTCATGACCTTGCCCCATTTCCAGATTGCTGCATAGTGACAACCCCACGACGGCGACGCAAGATCGATGTCGATCATGGCTGGGTAGCTCAGTCGGCAGAGCAGTGGACTGAAAATCCACGTGTCGGCGGTTCGATTCCGCCCCCAGCCACACTCATTGGTCGCCGTCACGCTCAGATAGTTATCGTCGCGTCAAATCTCGGTACGGCTGGCGATAGTTCGGCCTTCATCCAGAGACATCTCCGGCGTTTCCTATGCTGTTACTTTTTCCGATCCATGGTCGGACAAAGACGCTGTGAATTTGTCTTGCGAAGAGCGTAACAAACTGGTCAGGATCGAAAAATATGACCAGAAACAGATCGAATTTTGGTAGGCTCCGGCGGTTTAGCGATCTCCTTGTGGGAGGGGCGGCCGCAATTGTAGCGACGTGGATGATTATTGGAACTGCTCAAGGACAACGTATGGAGATCTCGGGCTCGGAAGAGCCGACCACGGGCACATGGCAAAGGCTGGTTAATCAACCAACCTTCCTATGTGATACCGCTCTCCTGCTCACTGATGGGAGAGTGATGGTGCACCAGTACGGGGACCCGCAGCACGGTGGACAGGGCATGAATAATTGGTGGGCTCTGACTCCTGATCTCAATGGAAGCTATCTCAATGGCAAATGGTCTCAGCTTGCATCGATGTCCTCCTCTTATGGACCTCTCTACTTCGCGTCAGCGGTGCTGCCGGATGGCCGGGTGATAGTGGAAGGTGGTGAATACAACTTCCTCAATCTAGTAGAAACAAACCAGGGCTCCATTTACAATCCTGTCCTGAACAGCTGGACCGCCCTTAATCCACCAGTCGGTTGGTCGCAAGTTGGTGACGCCCCTGGGGCCGTGCTGCCGGATGGAACCTTCACGATAGGCAACATCAACTCCAGAAGCCAGGTCTTGTTTAACGCAACTACTTTGACTTGGACAGCTACCGGGACCGGTAAAGCAGACAACTTTTCTGAAGAAGGGTTTTGCCTGCTGCCAAACGGCAAGCTTTTGCTCGTCGATTGCTCGAATGCAACGAATTCGGAATTATTTGATCCGGCAACCGGCCAGTGGAGCAGTGCCGGCAGCACAATCGTTAGGCTGCCCGATGCGGGAAGTCTCGAGATCGGTCCACACATCCAACGTCCAAACGGCACAAGTGTTGCCTTCGGAGGAACGGTTCACAACGCGATCTATGATTTTGCTACCGGGACTTGGACTACCACGGTTGACTTCCCCAATGGTAACGATATGGCTGATGCTCCTTGTGCGCTGTTACCGGATGGCACCGTGCTGGTCGCCACCAGCCCAGGCGTTTTTCAGACACCCGTAACGTTCTTTACTTTTAATGGAACCGCTTTTACTCAGGCACCGGCCACGCAAACATCACAGAGCCTCACATCTTACCAGGAACGCTTCCTCTTGCTACCCACTGGTCAGGTTTTGTCTTTGGTGGCCGACGGCCTGCAAAACCACATCGATGCCGAACTCTTCACGTCCAGCGGGCGGCCTGATGCTGCATGGCGGCCTAAAATTACTTCCGTGCCGGCCACGATAACTCGTGGCACGACCGTGCAGATCTCGGGCACTCAGTTCAATGGGCTTTCGGTCGGGTCCGATTATGGGGACGACTGTACTAATGCCACCAATTATCCGATCGTTCGCATCACCAACCAATCTACCAGGCATGTATTTTACGCTCGCACCCACGACCATAGCACCATGGCCATAGCCACAGGTAGCACGGTTGTGTCCACGATGGTCGACGTTCCAGTTAGCACAGAAACAGGTCTGAGCAGGATTGAAGTCGTGGCAAACGGAATCGCTTCGAAAGCCAGACGAGTGACGATCCAATGATCGAGGCTAGGACGATCGCGGAGTCTGGCCCAGAGTTTCCACGCCCACTTCTCTGATGAGGACGGAAGTTTGAATGTCGAGGTGGCGGCGCTGCTGCTGTTCTGAACGTTCGCTTCAGAAATGATGGCCGATCAATACCCCGACGAACCAGCCTGGCCCAGGAATCCGTGCGCCAACCGGCACATCACTTTTTGAGACGTAGTTGATACCGGTGAGGTGATCCTCGTAATGAGTGTTAAGAACATTCTGCAAGGTCGCATCAATACTGAGGTGTTCGCGGAAGGTATAACCGGTGCGTAAATTCACTATCGCGTAACCGGCACTCGGCAACTCGTCATTGAAGGCAGACACTTTGTGCTGCGGCGAGGCCCATACAAGTTCTACAGCGCTGCGCCATCCAGCCCAATGCTCTTCGAGGCTCACTCTGCCGTGCAGCGGCTCGATCCGATAAAGATTGTCGCCATTGTCGCGATTGATCCCGCGCACATAACTAAGCTGCCCGCGCAGAGTGAATATTTTCGAGAGATCACAATGGCCTTCGCTATCGACGCCGTACAGGTCTGCGCGATCGAGGCTCTGATATTGCAGGACGGCAAGACCGTCCACGAAGGTATCTGTCGGGGGTGCCCTGGATGTAGTCGCTGACAAAGTTGTAGAACGGTGTCACTCGCAAGCCCAGGTATCTCCATGCCAGTCACCAGTAAGTGCGATTTCGTGTGAAACTTCCGGGACAAGGTCGAGATTACCAACGTAGTTACGCCCATCGGAATTGCCAGAGAGATCCGCGAAGAAGGTGTAGATGTAGCGTTCGAGAATGCTAGGCGCGCGGGTCTTTCGCGCGAAGGCCAGCTCATAGCTCTGATTATTGTCGGGCGTGAAGCGGTTGGAGGGCCATGGCATCCAGATTGACGTTGGTCTTTTCGTGCGGCTGGGAGTTAAAGGCTGCCGCATCGGCCGCCGAGTCTGGGTAAAATTGTCCGATGTTTTCGGTATCGCTCCATACGGTGTCGCTGCGCAGACCGGCGAGGATGGTCCACTGGGCGTTCCAGTTTTTTTGCCACTCGACATAAACTCCGACGCGAGAGCGGTTGGCGTTATTGATGTCTTCCTGTGCCGTGCCATCTGAGAGGTTTTTCTCAAACGCGTCGAGTCGGCTCCAGTGAAAGTCTAAACCGGTGCGGAAGGTATCGCTGTCGCGCGGAAGGGTGAGGCCAATGCTGCTACTCAGGTCGTCGCTTTGGCTCGGTGCGGTGAAGGGAGCGGCCATCATGGCCATGCTCGTGAGAGGCCGCAGGGAGAAGTTGTCCATGATGTGGTCGGCGGTAATGAAGCCGACGCGTGCCTCCAGTTTGCCTAAGGAGTAATCGCCTGTGAGTCGTGTCCCGACATTCCAGCCGTCGTCCGTGATCATATCCATCGGCTGCGCTGGGGTGCCCGCATCGCGGATGCGGCTCTCCCGCCGAAAAAGTCAAGGACACCGTTGAGTACTTGGGTCGCTATCTGCCCCTCGTGCTGCTGATATTCGCCAATCCCGCTGTCCGTACCCGCCCGCCAGGAAAGCGTAGGTCATCGGCGGTCTGCCAGGATCCGTCATACGAAGCGCTCCAAGTTTGATTCGCGAGCGGGAATCCACCATTGACTCCAAAGCCGTCATTGCTGCTTCGATAAAACGAACCAAGGGCGCCGGTGAAAAGCGGGTTGGAAATTGTCGCAAACGCGGGTGGCTTTGGCTCCGCCAAAACCATGCCGCCAATGCTATCACCTCCCAGACTTACCGGGCTTATTCCCGGTATGACAGTGAGCGAGTGCAGTTGGGAAGGCGCGATGTAGAGCAACGGCGGATCCATTTGATTGGGACATGCCGGAGTGATCTCCATCCCGTTAATCAAAACTCCCACGTGGTCGTCACTCAGCCTGTGCAATTGCACAATCCCTGTGAGCGGTCCGTTGCGCACCACAGCGGCGCCTGGAACTTCTTCGAGCAGCGAGGCAGTGTCGGAATGCAGAAACGGCGAGCTGAAGTTCTGGCGTTGGAACAACGACTGTGGCTCCCGGAGGCGGGGTTAGCTGCCCGAGGACAACGACAGCCGATACTTGAGCCGCTGGATTAGAAGCAGATGCGTCGGAGGATTGGGCCCAAGCCGCGAGAACGGGTATCATGGCGGGGGGCAGCGCCATCAGAGGACACTTCGTATTTGATGTATTGCGACTTCAATCAAAGGATCGATTACGTTAGCCGT
The DNA here is from genome assembly GCA_963807435.1 of uncultured Verrucomicrobiae bacterium. GTDB lineage: Bacteria > Verrucomicrobiota > Verrucomicrobiia > Chthoniobacterales > UBA10450 > Udaeobacter. Next base: position 368,830 of record CAWECA010000006.1, on the reverse strand, counting down.
TCCAGTAGGCTCGATTTTGGTGGAAGAACTCCCAGGACAGTCTCAAAGCGCAATTCGCTCTCGGTTTGAAAAGACATCATGGAATTGGCCGGCCTCGCCATTGGATGCTTTCGTATCGCCGACATGCATCTGACGAATAATCCCTGACTCAATGCTGCTCCGCATTTTTCGCTTTCCTTTCTCCGACCAGCACGGCCCCCCATGCCCGCAACTTTTCGAACCCGAGGAGGAGGAGGCCCACGCCAGCCAGCGATGTTATCAGACCAAACACCCCCAACTGCGACCACTCGGTTTTACAGGTCCAAACAAACGAACCCACACAAAGGACAGACACTAAGAGTAAGGTGGGTTTTCGACCGATCAAATTTACTACGAACACTCCGAGCGGTGCGCCCAACGCCACAATCGGTGCCGCAGCGAGCCAGTTCCAATAGGTTTCAGGTTGCAGTCCCGTAAACAGGTTCTTCACTACGATTCCGAGAACCGAACTGAATGCCATGATGATGACCGAAGTCGGAATGGCAATTTTCAAATCGGCACGACAAAGCAGTACAAGCGCGGCGTACAGAACCATATCGATTCCGACGCCAGTCACCGCCACGACAGTCGCACCAGAAAACAAACCCAGGACTAAGCCGACCCGAAAATCCCAGCGCTCGTCGAATTCTGTCATCCCATCGTGCGAAGAAATCTCGTTGATCCGCAGAAGATGGAGTAGTCCGAAGCTCGCCCAGACTATCGCAAAGATCAGTTTAATCCAGAGTGCGGGGATCCATGGAGCGACGAACAAGATGCCCGCGGGTACACCGATAAAAGCCCCGACGGTGGCGCCTTTGAGCATCGACCACGCCAGCGGCTGACGTCGGGCGAGGATGAAAATACTCGCGCTGGTCATGCCAATTGATTGTACCGCGAAACTGAAATCACGGCCGAGGGTGGCTGGCATTTTAAATAGCAATACCAGGATAGGAAAACCTACGGTGCCGCCCCCCATGGGAGTTGATCCGGCCACATAACTTCCGAAAAGCATGGCGATCGCGATCGGCCAATGCACCGTCGCTTCGCTCCAACGTCCAAGCCCGAAAACAAGCCAGCCCCAAACAGCATAGAAACAGGCTAGCCAAAGAAACCAAATCCAAAGGTGATGCCTGCGCGGTGCAACGGACATGAGGTTAGGTCTGCGTTGACGCGGGGGTTCCGATTTGTTCGCCCATCGACGTGGTGGGGCCGGCGTTCGTTTCTTCCCCATCAAACTGTGCAACGACGTTCCAAACCGTCATGATCACGTGTCTGGTTCGTCCGTGAACGGAGCTCTTTTTAGTGAAAGTGAGGTTTCCGCGGTTCACGCGACCAAGCGAATCCTGACGTATTTCGAATTCGCCGCTCTCGATACTGGATTCTTTGCTGGAACCAGCCAAGGCGCGGCCGAGACGACGAATGCTGTAATTGACTCTGTCGGATTCATTATTGTGGTTCAAGGTTTTAACAATAGAACGATAACCATGAGTTTTGGAAGCCTAAAATTTCGACTCGAATCAATCACGTCTCCTGTACGTCGATAAAGGTTTCAAAAACTCAAGGTTGCCTGGACGTAGCCGAAGTCGGCGTCGTCGCATGGTCCCGTCGCACAAACATAGCTATCACAATGGGTCTCGGCCCCGTTAAACAAATCCGAATAATCGAATGAATCACGGAGGACAAAAACAACCGTCGAGGAAAAGAAATCGACCGAAAATTTGCTCTACTCATAGCGAAGTTTCGCGGCATCGAAAGTACGGCCGAAATTGTTCCAGCGAGTTGTCCCGATCAGCCGCTCATCGCCGTAGGCAAGCTCCAGCCCGCCCAGGTCGGCATTCAGCCATTTTGGGCCCAGTTGGATGTAACCCTGACGGAGATCGAATTTATCGTCGCCTTCCGCCCCCGTGACGCCCGGAGTATTCGCGCGATCGGAATACCACTCCCTTGAGTCTTGCGCCTGAGCATAGATCCGCAACCAATTGACCGGACTAATTGCCATACCGATGCGAAAGCGATTTGAAACCAGTTATCGTCCGTTAGTGAATCGACAACGCTGTTGAGGTCGAAGTTGTTGTTCCGATTCTCCCAACGCAGGCGCTCCTGGGATGTCAAAGCAGATCTTGCCATCCAAGAACCAAAGTGGTTTCGGCTCAGGCGCTTTCTTAATGACGGTCTTGTCAGTGAGGCGTTCTGACGGTTCGACCGCTTGGCCGAGAGCCACCGAGGCTTGAATGATAAGGAACGCGAGCGCCGCTTCGAAGCATTTCGTCAAATATTTTGGCTGTCTAGGAAATCGATTTAAGTGCGGAAAGGCTTGCTCGGATGGCGTTTGAAAGCACGCGGATAACGAAGAGGTGACAACAAGCTTCGCCAAATAATGTGTTTCGATTCAAAGTTGAAACAATAGAACAATAGATTAGACTTATGGAAGCATAATCTAAAAGATTTTTACGAATAAGCAGGACGATGCCCGAACCGCCGATAACCTGCGGCAGGCCGAACAAGTGGCGGTTCTACCGGAAGCACCGCAGTCATAGTGACCAACGATTAAGTTTCATTGCATTCGCTCAGCGGGTGAGGTCATATTGCAAGCGCCATGACACATGATCCTCTGGAGATACGCCACCTGCGCTACTTCCTGGCCGTCGCGGAGGCGGGCAGCTTTAGCCGTGCCGCCGATCGTCTTGGTATATCTCAGCCCAATGTTTCTCAACAAATGCGCGATCTGGAGGTGGCCCTTCGAGTCGCCTTATTTCAGCGGCGCGGGAAGCGCATTCTCCTCACTTCCGCGGGCCAGATTTTTCAAGAGCATGCGCGCGCCATCCTGCGTCAGATTGAAACATTCCTTCAGGAATTGAGTATTGAGCCGGGCCAGATCCGAGGTGCGCTTCATGTCGGTGTCGTGCCAATTCTTAACGTTGCGCTGATACCGCAGTTGATCGGAATGTTCGCTTCCACGCACCCGGCGATAAGCTTGAATATTGAAGAAATTTCCTCGACTGAAATTGAGACTGCGCTGGAAGAAGGCCGGATGGATGTCGGGCTTGGCTTTCTCACGCGCCACTCGCCCAATCTGCGCTACGAGCGCCTTTGCACTGACCAATTTGCTTTGATTGTTCATAAAAGCCACCCATGGGCAAGGCGGCGCGTTATCGATGTCAGCGAACTGCATCAAGCACGTCTTCTCCAACTGCCGGACAGTTTCGTTATGCGCCGCATGACCGATGCGATATGCCGCGAGCATCGGGTCCGTCCCCGCACGGTCGCCGAAATCAACGCTATCGGGACGCTCCTAAGTGCGCTCGCTCCGTTGAAAGCCGCGACGCTCATGCCGAAGATCGCCTTGCGTGGAACAAACGGCTTGATTCCCATCCGGCTCAAAGGTAAAAATCTCGCCCTTGAAATAGGCCTATTGCGTTTAATCGATTCCGGTAGCAATAACGCGGTCGACGAATTCACGAAATTGGCACGAGCGGCCGTGCCAAAGATGATCAGGAAATAGCGTTGCTCCCGATTTAGCCTGGCTGTTAGGGTTTAAAGTAGGTAGTTCGATGTGCGCGGCGGCGAAACTAGTCGCGCAACGGATTGGCGCTTTTGGCCGCCTGCGCGCCCGAAAAGGCTTATAACTTGGGCCGGTGTCGGCAACCGTTACTCAACGGACATATTAACAAGGCGTCGTCTCCATATCGAGAGATGGATCGGCGGACGTTCTGCCGCGATCAGCTAAAAAAAGACTTGCACATTTTGCCGTCCATTATAGCATTGGCGAAATCGATGACGCTATAGTTGTGATCTTTAGATTGAAACGCTACTGTTCAATGCGAATAGGCGAGATTTATCACCCCAAGACAAAGCCCGGAGTCTAAAATGATCGACGCTAAGGTTTTTCTCGACAGACGTGGAGTCTGGGTCTTCGGACTCGGATGCGTAGCCGTCACCATCGGCGTTCTGTTGCATCTGCCGATGTTCTGGATGGGCCGCAATAATGGGTTCGTTCTCTACGGGATGCCGATGGATCCGAGCATGATCTTCGGGATGTATCTTATCATTGCCGGCGTAATCGCGGCGGGCTACGGTCTTCTCCCGAGCAAATCGGCTTACACGGCGGTCGTCACATCGCGCGTTACCGTTGTGGCGCCGGAGGACGCGCCGCTAAATCGCGCCCATTGGACGTTGATGTTGACGCTCGTTATCGCCTTGATCATCGATGTGATGAAACCGGCCACCCTCGGGTTCACGATCCCCGGTATGGTCCGGGAATATCAAACAACCAAAGCGCACGCTTCGCTGGTTCCGTTCATGGCTCTTATCGGGACGGCGAGCGGGTCGATTCTTTGGGGAATTCTGGCCGACTTCTATGGGCGCAAGGCGGCAATTCTTTTGTCGGCGGTTGTCTTTATCGGTACCTCTATCTGTGGCGCAATGCCGTCGATCAACTGGAATATCGGGATGTGTTTTTTAATGGGATTTGGAGCGGGCGGTATGTTACCGGTGACCTATGCGCTCCTTGCCGAAATGATGCCATCCAAGCATCGAGGGTGGTCGTTAGTCCTGGTTGGCGGCCTCGGCGCGGTCGGCGGCTATTTTGTGGCGAGCGGCTTCGCAGCCACGCTCGAACCAATTTTCAGCTGGCGCATTCTTTGGCTGATGAATCTGCCAACGGGTCTGATGCTTCTTGGGCTCGGTGGCTTCATTCCAGAGTCGGCCAAATTCCTGCTCGCCCGGGGACGCAAAGCCGAGGCACATGCCGTCATGAAACGCTTCGGCACAGTGAGCCACAAATTGGCGGAAGGCGAGGAAGACGAAAGCGAATTAATTCCCCACCATCACCATCACACCCCTGAGGAGGCTGTGGAGGAAGCAAAGCTTTGGACTCCGGAGCTGTTCGGCAAAACAATCGCGCTTACCGTTGCGGCATTGGCGTGGGGATTGATCAATTTCGGTTTGCTGCTCTGGATGCCTAACGATCTTGTTTCAAAGGGTTACTCCATGGCCCTCTCCAGCAAGCTACTGGCCGAATCGGCCCTGATCGCATTGCCGACCGTTTTCCTCTGCACCTACCTCTACAGCCGATGGAGTACAAAATGGACTCTCTCAGCGTTCATTGGTCTGACGCTGCTTGGCTTGCTTTGGGTGCTGCAATTGGAAATGCACGCTGGTGGAAACCCGGTCTGGCCGGTAGGTCTACTTATTATTGGGAGCAACGGTATCATCGCTATCTTACTCCCGTACGCTTCGGAGTGTTACCCGATTAAGATTCGCGGCCGCGCCACCGGCTGGGTGGCAATGTTTACGAAGGGAGGGGGCGTGTTCGCGCAATTGCTTGCTATCACTGCGTTAGTTCCACCTATGGGCGTGACTGCCGTTCTCGTCATGATCCCGGTTGTAATTTCGCTTGGCCTGTTCCTGCGTTTCGGCACCGAGACTCGCGGCCTCGACCTAAGGCATCTCGAGTCATCTCGTCCGCCCTCTCGTCCAGTGCCGACGGCGACGTCACTCGTGGGATAAAGCCACCTGTACTTTGCGGATGCTCCATCACGGCAGGGACCTCCAACTGCTGAGTTCGCTCAGCCGCTCGAAGTAGAGACGTGCAGTGGACTTAAGACACGTTTAATTCAGTGGTGCGGTGCGGAATGACGTGTGTCGTGGGAAGCTTATCTGGCGCAAGAGGCGAGCAGCGTCTGCGCACGCGTGAGATCCTCCGGGATTCCGATATCGATAAAAAGTCCCCTGCAAACCAACCCATAGACGCCGCGACGAATAAGGTGCGGAAAAACGTCCTTTTCCAGTGACATCTTCGCTCCCGCTGGGAGCTCTCGCACGATCTGCCTTCGAAGCAAATAGACGCCGGCGTTGATCAAGCCAGGACCTTTATAAGCTCCCTTTTCAACGAATGCAGTAATGCGGCTATTTTCGTCGAGTTCGACGCTTCCATACCGTGTAACATCGGCGACCGCCTGCAGCACCATCACCATTGCGGTATCTTTTGTTGCAAAGAGATTCAGCATTTGACGAAGATTCCATTCCACGTAGCTGTCGCCGTTTAGGACCAGAATCGGGTCGGTAATGAGGGATTCAGCAAGTTTCAGGGCTCCTCCCGTTCCTAGTGGCTCGTGTTCGTGCGAGTAACGGATTTGCAATGCAATCTCACTTCCGGTGGCGAAGTAGGTTTCAATTTTCTCGGCCATGTAGCCGGTCCCCAAGATTACATCGGTGACTCCCTGGCAACTAATCCTGTCTAACAACAGCTGTAGAAAAGGCTTTCCCGAGACCAGTGCCATCGATTTTGGCCGGTCAGCCAGTACCGAGCGGATTCGCGTGCCCTGGCCGCCACAAATTACAAAGGCGCGAATTGTGCTTAGCGTGTCTGGGTTACCCTTCGGTTTTTCGATCGTCATAGCAACGCAGGAATAAAGGCCGTGCCGAGCGAGAGACCCGGCTCAGTGAGTGCTTACAGCCTACTATGGACCGAAGGAATCCGCTCTTGGCTCGTTGAGCGTGTGGGGATCAGGAGTCCTCGCGGTTTTCTGAAAACGTTGGAACACCTTCTTGGGGCGAAGATTTGCTCTCCGTCGTCATTGTGGCCGGGGTCTTAGTCGCAATCAACTCTCCCAGCTTGCGAAGGGTCGCGAAGTTGTCGGCTATGAGCTCGTCGTCTTCAACCCGAATACCCAAATCACTTTCCAAAAATGCCACTAACCGGATCAAAGCGAGGGAGTCAAGCTGCAGCGGCTCGTCTGGATCGGTTACGGGGGGCAAAGAACCGCGATTGTTATCTATGTACTCTCTGAGTTTATGTGGGATTTCCATTAACCCCTATGTTCGCCAGAGTCAGGTCGTTGCCAACCGTTTTTTGCGAAAAATAATATACGCCTAATTTGATCAGTTGTTGCGTCAGCTTCTGAGAGACGCGAGAATTACCGTGTTCCCATCCACTCCTCGGTCGTTTCGACCGGCGAACTTGGTTCCCAAAGTGCGGCCCGCTCCGGGTGATAGCGCGAACCGATTGGCATGGAGTAATCATCTCCGTTATTGTAGTCGCGCGTGCGCTTAAGTATCTTGCGAAAAGCGCAAACCGATGTCGAAGGCTGACGTTCGTTTGGATAAATCCGTCCGGCAAAAGCATCACTCATTTGGTCTGGGCACCGATGGTAGACGAAAGTCGCGAATGCGAAGGGCTGTTCCCAGAAGACGTCGATCATGTCTTCAAGATTATCGATCCCCTGCTCGCAGAACAACTGGTGCTCGGCAAATGGGTTTTCCCCGTTTCGCCTGTTACCGTCGAGGTACCCTCGGACAAGGGGCGCCGCGAATTCTGCTTCGCGCATGGTCACTGTCAGTCCGAAAGAGAATATCGGATCGATGAAACGGTGTGCGTCACCTATGCAGATAAAGCCTCTCCCGCAGAAGCCACGCACCTGGTAGGAGTAATTGGGGATAACGTGCACCTTTTCAACAAGATTCATTTCGGGGATGCGATTCCGGATCTCCGGGTTGATGTCGTACAGCTCATTGCGGAAAAACTCTTCGGGAGTTTGCTTCTTGGCTAGGAAGTCCGCGCGCGGCGTAACCATTCCAACACTGACGACATCATCGTCGAGCGGGATGAGCCATGCCCAATGAAACTTTTTCGCGTAGAAAATTAGAGTATTGTCTTTCGCCTCTTCGCCGGAAACTCCTGAGCCACGGACGGCACCTGTCACCTGTGAAAAGAAGGCGACCTGTTTGTCGTAGTTGCCGAGATATTTTGGACCGGTTGCGCGATGGTTGGCGAGAAAAGTGCCTTGGCCCGAACAATCAAGCACCATCTGGGTCTCGATGTCCTCGGTTTTACCGTCAGGCCAGAGTACCGTTACGCCGCGCACGGCACCATCATCAGTCAGTAGCGGCTTCGTCGCTGTGCCTTGCAGGACCGTTGCTCCTCGCGTCTCAGCTTCCTTGAGCATCATCGCATCGAAATCGCTGCGCCGTACCTGCCATGTGGTGGAGGGCGAGAGATTCCATTCCTTATCGCGAGAAGAGACCGGAACATACCAGGAATTGTGGCCGGTTGCGCCGAAAACCTTGACGCCGTGCTTGACTGGATGCGATCTCTTCATCATCTGTGCCTCCATGCCGAGTCGTCGAACAACTCGTCCGCCTTCGCCGGTCATCGATTCGCCGATATGATACCGCGGAAATTTTTCCTGTTCCAAAACGATTGGATTAATTCCTTCCCGAAGGAGAAACATTGCCATCGCGGAACCCCCCGGCCCACCGCCGATTATTAACACATCAGTTCTCATGATTTTTTGCTCGTTCCATCACTGTAACTTTAGATGCCTGGGGATCGGGAACAATCGAGGCGTTACCGCATATTTGTGTAGGTACACCAACCTACATCATGCCTAAGTACTATTACCTAGGGGTTCACTATCTCGGGTGGGAAGCGTCTTCCCAGCGGATGGCTAGTCGAGTTAGCTCAGCGAAAGAATCCACGCCGAATTTTTCTTTCGCACGGCTGCAATAGGCTTGCACCGTTTTTAAACTTAAATGCAAGTCGCCCGCGATTTGGGACGTGGTGCGGCCTTCCCCGAGAAGCCGAAAGATTTCCAGTTCGCGATCGCTGAGCTGATCTACTGGGGAACTAGACAACTCCTTTTTGGGTATCGCAAATCTGCGGGCCATTCTATTCACAACTCGCTCACTAACGTATACGCTGCCCTCGAGCACACGACGGATAGCGGTAAGGACACTCTTCGTTGTCTCGCGTTTCATGAGATAACCGCATGCGCCAGCTCGCAGGGCCCGTTCGGCGTACAAAGTTTCATCATGCATCGAGAGGACGATTAGGGAAACCGACGGAGACTGGCTTCCCAGATTCTTGACTAATTCCAACCCCGATTCGTTCTTGAGGGAGATATCAACAAGCGCGACGTCCGGTTGTGTCTCCGCAATCCCGGCGATGGCTCCTGCTGAGTCGCCAGCTTCACCGCAAATCATGAGATCATCCTGTCGGTTAATCAGATTAGCGAGTCCCTCGCGAACAAGGGCATGATCGTCAACGACAAAAACGCGACGCTTGTGTGGCAGTGAATTTGGGTCCATCCCTACCAATTTGGAGCACCGTTGGTAGGAATTTTCAACTTGCACGTTGCAATTGTTCCCCGTCCGGAGTTGCGCCGAATGTCAAAACTTGCGCCGATCAGCGCTGCCCCGTGACGCATCAGGCGAAGGCCGAGGCCTTGCTTCTCAGGGAGGTTGTCTGGGAATCCAACTCCATCGTCGACAACCGACAGGACAAGCTCCGGACCGTTCGTCTCGACTTGAATAATAATCTGTCCTGCACCAGCGTGCTTGGCCGAGTTAGTCGCCGCCTCCTGAGCGATTCGATAAAGTTGAGTTGCGGTAGCGGAATCGGGGACGGAGATAAATTCTCGGCCCTCGAAAACGCAGACCGTACGAAATCGTTCTCTAATGTCCTGAGCAAGGCTTTGTAGGCCCATAACCAAGCCTCCGGCCTCTAGCTCTGGCGAAAAAAAACCGTGCGCCAAACTCCTTGCGACCTCGATCCCTTCTTCAATATAATTTACGACCCTTTCCGCTTCAGGCACCTCTGGCGCCGATCTTGCGGCAAGCTTTTCCCTCAAGACCTGCGCTGCGAGCGCTGTTCCGGTGAGATGCTGTCCGAGGCTGTCGTGCAGCTCCTGTCCTAAACGTCGTCGTTCACGATCCGCCACTAACGCAATCTCTCGGTCAAGTCGCTGCCGCTCAGCAACCTCCCGTTCTAACGCTTTCGTCCGTTCTTGCACCCGTCGATCCAACTCACGCATCAACGTTCCTAACTTCCACAATACGCCGGCAAAAAGCCCATAGGACACTAGAACCGTTACGATCGTCCAAAATCCAATGTCTGGGATTCCAGCTGCAAGATTTGCGTAAGCCCATGCGGTCACGCTGAGGATAACAATGCAAAACCCAAAGACGGGCGTTCCAAACCATGCAGCCAGTGAAATCGGCAAAAGGTAGAAAAGAAGCAGCGAACGTTCGTAGCCCGTCAAATAATCGATGTATGCTATGGTGCTTACGAGCAAAAAGCAGACGATCAGCAACGATTTACTGGAAGCTGAGAATCGAAGAAAACGGAGCCGGCTGACCGTCCCTTCGTGAAGGTCGCTCCAGCGTGGAATTGCTCGCATTTCTTATAATCTCCTTGGGATACCCGTCCCTCTTTTCTCTCAAAGCGATGTGCTATCGGGAGGCTGTGAATTTGTTTCAACTCAAGACGCTGTCAAACATCGGCCCGCATCGTCGTCTCCGACCGGAGCAGCGTATGGAACAGTTTCGCCGATCGGAAACGCAGCTGCCGCAGATGACGAAGCTTGTCAATAACCATCAGTTTATGTGCCAACAAATTTGCGCGCGAACGCGCATAATTGTAAGGAACGAGCTCGGAAAAGGGTTGAACGTCGCAACCCCTCGTCTGGCGCCGAGTTCGGCGAACGCGACAAATTATTGCGCGCCTACCAACTCCTCGACGTCTGCCAACGGAGAATTAGGCTCCCAGATAGCGGCCCTCTCCGGGTGGTAGCGCGAACCGACTGGAATAGAATAATCGTCTTCGTGGTCGTACTCGCGCGTACGTTTTAGCATATTGCGGAACGTGAGGATAGCACGGGAGGGCTGATGCTCGGTCTCATAAATCCGCCCGGCAAAAGCATCGATTAATTCTTCACGATAGCGTCGATGGGCGAAAGTTGCGAAGGCGAAAGGTTGTTCCCAGAAGAGGTCGATCATGTCCTCGAGATTGTCGGCTCCCTTCTCACAAAAGACCATATGCTCGGCGAACGGATTCGGCAGATCACGTCCTTTGCCTTCCAGATATGCCAGCACGTGAGGTACAGCAAATTCCGCTTCCCGTAACGTCACTGAGATGCCAAAGGAAAATATGGGGTCGATAAAACGGTGTGCATCGCCGATGCAGATGTAACCTTTTCCACAAAACCTGCGAACCTGGTAGGAATAGTTCGGGATGACGCGCACCTTCTCTATCCATTGTACGTCGGAAATCCTTCGTGCGAGATCGGGATTGATTGCAAGAATTGTGCTGCGGAAGAAATCTTCCTGTGTTTGCATTGACTCCTGAAACGTGGCGGTCGGCACAACTAGTCCGAGGCTGACCACTTGGTCATCGATCGGAATGAACCACGCCCAGTGGAATTTCTTCTGATAAAAGATTGATGTGTTGCCTTGCGCGCGCTCGCCCGACGAACCGCTATCGCGGATAGCTCCTGTCGCGTGAGAGAAAAAAGCGATTTGTTTGTCGTAACTTCCGACGTATTTGGGCCCTGTGACACGGTGATTTGCCAGAAATGTCGAGAGACCGGAACAGTCGAGCACTACCTCTGCTTCGATGTTCTCAAGGCTTCCATCGGGCAGCTGAGCAACTGCGCCCCGCACATGACTATCGTTGCCGTTCTCGACGAGTAGCGGTTTCACTGCCTTGCCTCGAACAACTTTGGCACCCCGCGCCTCAGCTTCCTCCAGCATCATGCGATCGAAATGACTGCGGCGAACTTGCCAGGTTGAACCTGGCGACAACTTCCAATCCGCCGTGCGTGCACAAACTGGAATGAACCAGGTATTCGAACCGTCCGATCCATAAACATTTACCCCATGCTTCACTTGATAATTGGTGCTCGACATTTTCTTTTCCAAGCCGAGGCGGCGGAGAACTTGTGCCGCTTCACCAGTCATCGATTCACCAATGTGAAAGCGCGGAAACGCCTCTCGTTCAAGAATGATCGGCTTGATTCCATTCTGAATAAGAAACATCGCCGCGGTCGCGCCACCGGGACCGCCGCCGATTATTAGCACATCAGTTTTCATAATTGAAAAAAATCAAAGGAATGGTTGCTGCATACCTCCGTTGTCTGGCTCTGAGTCGACGAGCTGGACGAATTTCATAATCGTTTATTTTTCAGTTTGATCCCGCGCGCGAGACTGTTCTCGTGGGCGGAACACCTATCTTACACAAGCGCCTTACGGAATTTCCAACCTAAAGTTGTCCAAAAAGTTGCTTTCCATTGAAACTGTTGCAAGCGGAAAAATTCAGCACCTCGTGTGGTGGTCGGCCTGTTTCTACGCACATGACATATAATATGTCGAGGTCAGCTTGCGTTGCTGCAATCCAAGGTAATTAAGAATCGATCGGTAGCAGGACGGTGCCCTGAAATCGCGCTTTTTAGATTTTTGTCGGCAAGCTTAAGCCGCAAGAGATTGGATCCTGGGGAGGGTCTCTTTTGAGGCCTACGTAGTAAGTCGGCAGGGAGTTCCGTATCAAGCTCGTAGAGGGATCCGAAAATGTAGGACACGAGCGCCAATTGACCTACGGATAAATCCTTAAGAAAAAACTTGCATTTATGATAAATGGCTGAGAGAAGGGGGGAGTTCCCCAACAAAATTAGCAAACAAGTCATGAAGCCCCCCCAGAATGAAGAATGCCCCCTCTTTCGCATCGGAAGTAGAACGTCATAGAAAATCCAAAATACTACCTTTAAGAATGTCGGGTTTACCCGGTATTCTGGTAATCGCGCCCGGGCTGCTGGCGCTCCTGAGAAAAGCCTTTTCCCAGCGACAGAGGATTAACAGGGCAATTGGCGTCATTCATTTGCGACCGCTTGTCGGCTCTCTCCCGGCTATCGCCGCCGCGATTTTGCTTTGTGCCTCCAACCACGCCGATGCGCAGTCGCAGCCGGCGCCAATGATCGGGCTTTTCTTTCTAGAGAATGCCGATGCCCTCGGACAGCCGCCGTATAGGTGGGATAGGGATCAGGGATTGAAAAACCCACTCGTGCAAGGCCTTGCCCTGCGAACGCATTGGAACAGAGTCGAGCCACACGAGCACGCGGATGCAAATGACTTTTACTGGGATTATCTCGATCAAGGCGTGGCCCTGGCAGCTGCCGCTGGAAAGAAAGTTTCCATTAGTGTGCAGGCTGGGGTGGAGACCCCACAATGGGTATATGACGCTGGTGCGCCTGTTTTCATGGTAACCGAGCAATATGGTTATTCGGCGATCACCGATGGAGTAACTACCGCTGGATCAACTACGGTGACAAGTGCTGGGGACACCGCCGCATGGAGTTCTGCCGTGAGCGTGGGACTACAGATATTTGGGGGCAGCATCCCGGCCGGAGCTACGATCGTCACTGTTAATTCAAGCAGTAATGTTACGATTTCTGCGCCTGCGACGGAATCGGCTACGGGAGTTGCAATCACCACCGCACAGATTGAGCCGATGCCTTTGCCGTGGGACCCGATATTTCAACAAAAATGGGGCGCGTTCGTTCAAGCACTTGGCGCGCGCTACGGCAACAACCCGAATGTTGCCTATGTCACAATGGGTGGCCCGGGTCGGAGGCGGGAAGCGTATTTCTGTTTTGCACCATACGATATGGACTACTTCATTAACACGCTTGGTGGACTACCGAACTGGGAACTGGGCGTCAAATGGATTATCGATCAATACGGAACTGCCTTCCCGAATACGCCATTCATCCTGGCGATGGCGAACCCAATTCCGACGGACGACGGACAGAATTCCTTAGTGGCGGTGGTTGATTACGGGGCGACCCAGTATCCCGGCAATCACTTCGGCGTGATGTCCTGCGGTCTTCAATATCCTAACGGTCCAGACCCCAATTCAAACGGATCAATCGAGATACCAAAATTGTCTCCGACTTCGACCGTGGGATTTTGTTTCTACGGACCACAAGGTCCTTACACGGATCCAGACACCGGACGATTCATGTTGGATTTGGGATTGGAAAGGGGGTTCAACTTTGGCGCACACTTCATCGAAGTCTATGCCATCGACTGGAATCTTCCTATCTTAGCCCCAGTGCTTGCAGCGTGGGGAGTTACTTTGACTACGACTCCTCCCGTTCCAGCCGCGCCAAGCACTTTGACAGCGACAGGAACCTCTTCATCGACGATTAACCTTGGCTGGATTGACGTTGCAATCAATGAAGTCGGGACACGAATCGAACGCAGCGTTGGATCCAATGCCAATTATGGCTTCCTAACGAACGCGGTAGCTAATGCAACTGCGTTCACGGACACTGGTTTGCTTGATGGGACCCAATACTATTATCGGCTTAAGAGTTTCAATGCGGGAGGGTTTTCAGTCTATTCCAACGAACAATCGGCTGTTACAACCTTAAACAGCCCGACATGTCTTACCGCCACAACGGTGTCTTCATCTCAAATAAACCTTACCTGGTGTGATACTTCTTCGAGTGAGAGTGGTTATAAAATCGAGCAAAGCGCGGTTGATAATCTACACTACAATGAGATTGCGGTCGTTCCCCCGAACGCAACTTCCTATAGCGCCGCAGGTCTCAGTGAAGGGACGAAATATTACTATAGAGTGCGAGCTTACAATGCGCTTGCGATCTCCGCATATAGCAGTGAGAAAAACGCCACCACTCTCTGGAATATTCCGGTACCGCCATCAGGGCTCAGGATCACCTCTGTCCAATCGAACAAAGTGACTATCGCCTGGACTGACAACTCTGGAAATGAAACAGGGTTCAAGGTCCAGCGGAAACAAGGAGCCACGGGGACGTATGCCGACATTGGAACAACGGCAGCCAACGCAACATCTTACAGCGATAGCAGCGTTACGGATGGGACTTTATATTATTACCGGATTTGTGCCACCAATTCGGCTGGCGATTCAGCTTATTCCAATGAAGTGAATGGCATCACCGATCTGGCAAAACCATCAGCTCTTGGCGCAACAGTCGTATCGTCATCTCAAATAAATCTTACCTGGACTGATAATTCTTCGAGCGAGAGTGGCTATAAAATCGAGCAAAGCCCCGTTGACAATTTGCACTACACGGAAGTGGGAACTGTTGGGGCGACCGTAATGGCGTACTCCGCTACAGGCCTGAGTGAAGGAACCAAATATTATTACAGGGTGCGCGCATACAATGCGATTGCGATCTCAGGATACAGCAATGAGAAGAACGCCACAACTCTTTCAAATATTCCGGTGCCACCATCAGGACTTAGGATCACCTCTGTCCAATCGAACAAAGTGACTATCGCCTGGGCTGACAACTCTGGAAATGAAACAGGGTTCAAGGTCCAGCGGAAACAAGGAGCCACGGGGACGTATGCCGACATTGGCACAACGGCAGCCAACACAACATCTTACAGCGATAGCAGCGTTACGGATGGGACTTTATATTATTACCGGGCTTGTGCCATCAATTCGGCTGGCGATTCAGCTTATTCCAATGAAGTGAATGGCATCACCGATCTGGCAAAACCATCAGCTCTTGGCGCAACAGTCGTATCGTCATCTCAAATAAATCTTACTTGGACTGATAATTCTTCGAGCGAGAGTGGCTATAAAATCGAGCAAAGCCCTGTTGACAATTTGCACTATACGGAAGTGGGAACTGTCGGAGCGAATGCGACATCCTACAGCGCTTCAGGGCTCAATGAAGGAACCAAATATTATTACAGGGTGCGCGCATACAACTCAATTGCGATCTCCGGATACAGCAATGAGAAAAACGCCACAACTCTTTCAAATATTCCCGTGCCCCCATCAGGACTCGCGATTACGACACTTCAGCCAAACAGAATTATCCTCGGTTGGACTGACAATTCTGGAAATGAAACAGGGTTCAAGGTCCAGCGGAAGCAAGGAGCTACAGGAATATATGCCGATATAACTACTACGGGAGCGAACGCAATAACCTATACAGATAATGATATCGCTATCGTAGATGGATCAGAATATTACTACCGAGTCTGTGCAACCAATACAGCTGGGGACTCTCCATACTCGAACGAAATTAGCGGTATAACGCCGCTTTCGATTCCAACGGGACTTGCCGCAACAGCGGTATCATCTTCTCAAATAAGTCTGAGTTGGACTGATAATTCCTCAAATGAGAGTGCTTATAAGATCGAGCAAAGCCCTGTTGATAACTTGCACTATAGCGAAGTTGCCACCGTTGGCCCGAATGTAACGACCTACAGCGACACGGACCTTAGTGAGGGGACCAAATATTATTATAGAGTGCGCGCTTACAATGCGATTACGTTTTCTGGATATAGCACCGAACAGAACGCCACGACTTTTTCAAATACGCCTGTTGCGCCATCAGGACTGGCGATTACCACCCTTCAGCCGAACAGAATCATCCTCGGTTGGACTGACAACTCTAATAATGAAACAGGCTTCAAGATCCAGCGGAAGGTGGATACGGGAACGTATGTCGATCTTGCAACAATCTCCGCAAATATGACGGCGTACATCGACACTACTGTTTCGGATGGCACATTATATTATTATCGGGTTTGCGCTACGAACAGTGCTGGGGATTCTGCTTATTCCAATGAAGTCAGCGGAATAACTCCGCTATGGACCCCGACGGCTCTTAGCGCTACATCAGTATCATCATCTCAAATCAATCTCACCTGGACTGATAATTCCTCGGGTGAGAGTGGTTATAAGATCGAGCAAAGCCCTGTTGATAACTTGCACTATAGCGAAGTTGCCACCGTTGGCCCGAATGTAACGACCTACAGCGACACGGGCCTTAGTGAGGGGACCAAATATTACTATAGAGTGCGCGCTTACAATGCGATTACGTTTTCTGGATATAGCACCGAACAGAACGCCACGACTTTTTCAAATACGCCTGTTGCGCCCTCAGGACTCGCGATTACGACCCTTCAGCCAAACAGAATTATCCTCGGTTGGACTGACAATTCTAATAATGAAACAGGGTTCAAGATCCAGCGAAAAGTGGATACTGGAACGTATGTCGATCTTGCAACAATCTCCGCAAATATGACGGCGTACATCGACACTACTGTTTCGGATGGCACACTGTATTATTACCGGGTTTGTGCAACCAACACTGCTGGGGATTCCGCATATTCCAATGAAGTCAGCGGAATAACTCCCCTTTGGACTCCGACGGCTCTTAGCGCTACAACAGTATCATCATCTCAAATAAATCTCACCTGGACTGATAATTCCTCGAGTGAGAATGGTTATAAGATCGAGCGTAGTCCTGTTGATAACTTGCACTATAGCGAAGTTGCCACGGTTGGTCCGAATGTAACGACTTACAGCGACATGGGCCTTAGTGAGGGGACCAAATATTACTATAGAGTGCGCGCTTACAACGCGATCACGTTTTCTGGATATAGCACCGAACAGAATGCCACGACTTTTTCAAATACTCCGGTCGCGCCCTCGGGGCTTACGATTACGACCCTTCAGCCAAACAGAATTATCCTCGGTTGGACTGATAATGCTAATAATGAAACAGGCTTCAAGATCCAGCGAAAAGGGATTACTGGAGGGTATACTGATCTTGCAACAACTGGAGCCAATGCAACATCGTACATCGACACTACCGTTCCGGATGGTACGTTGTACTATTACCGGGTTTGTGCGACGAACACTGCTGGGGATTCCGCTTATTCCAATGAAATCAGTGGAATAACTCCCTTTTGGGCGCCGACGGGCCTCGCCGCCACGGCAGTATCATCATCTCAAATCAATCTCACCTGGACTGACAATTCCTCGAGTGAGAGTGGTTATAAGATCGAGCGTAGTCCTGTTGACAATTTGCACTATGCCGAAGTTGCCACCGTTGGCCCGAATATTGCGAACTACAGCGATATCGGTCTTAACGAAGGGACCAAATATTACTATAGAGTGCGAGCTTATAATGCGGTCATCATGTCCGGGTATAGTAATGAGAAGAACGCTACCACATTTTCGAATACTCCGGTGCCGCCATCAGGACTTACGGTTACCACCCTTCTGTCGAATAAGATCATTATCGGCTGGACTGATAACTCTGGAAATGAAACAGGCTTCAAGATTCAGCGGAAAGGGGCTACCGGAGGGTATACTGATCTTGCAACAACTGGAGCCAATACAACAGCGTACACCGATACTACGGTTACCGATGGCACGTTGTATTACTACCGGGTTTGCGCTACCAACACTGCTGGGGATTCTGCCTATTCCAATGAAGCTAGTGGTACTACTCCCCTGGCTAAGCCGACCGCTGCGGCTGCAACGGCAGTATCATCCAGCCAAATCAATCTTACTTGGATTGATAATTCAGCTTCTGAGACGGGATACAGGATCGAACGCAAAAAGACGCTTACAGGAACTTATTCAGAGATTGCCCAGGTAGGCGCAAATCAGCAAAACTACAGTGATATGACTGGGCTTGACCCCAATACCAAGTATTACTATAGAGTCCGCGCTACCAATGGGTCGATGAATTCCGACTATTCGAATGAAACCTCTGCAGTCACTTTCAGGTGACCGCGACGGCGGGATTTTGGGTATACCCCTTGGCCGGGAAAAGTCTAGCGAGTCGGTTGCCGAAAGGCGCGCCGGTGTAACGGTCGAGGCACGCGAAGGGATCATTTATGGGAGAGCGCTGTCAATAATGGATACCTCACGTGCCTAGAGCCTCGGTAAATGTCGGATCTACGACTCAGAGAAAATTCTTAAGAAAAATCTTGCCTCCATTGCGTGGTTGCTCATGATCGCGTGAAATGGGCGCGACGGAGGGTCATTCGGTTTCTTTCGGAACGTCGAGAATACCAAACAATCCGAAGACGACGCTCCGAGGGCCGGCATCGCTTACCACGCTGCTTGCGCTCTTGAGACCAACCTATTCGCGACCACTTCTGTCATGCTGTGTCTCCGCTATCGTCGCCGCGACTCTGCTCTGCCGTGCAAACCACGCCGGTGCACAATCGCAGCCGGCGCCGATGATCGGGATCATGTATCTGGAAAATTCCGATGCCGCTGGTGATCCGCCATATAATTGGGATAGGGATCAGGGACTGACAAACCCATACGTGCAAGGCCTCGCCCTGCGAACGCAGTGGAACAGAGTCGAGCCGCACGAACACGCAGATGCAAATGACTTTTATTGGGATTATCTCGATGAGGGCGTAGCCCGGGCAGCTGCTCAAGGGAAGAAAGTTTCCATTAGTGTGCAGGCAGGGGTGGAGACTCCACAGTGGGTATATGATGCTGGAGCGCCTGTTTTCATGGTCACTGAGCAATATGGTTATTCGGCGATCACGGATGGAGTGACTACTGCCGGGTCAACTACGGTGAGAAGTGCCGGCGATACCGCCGCCTGGGATTCTTCTGCCAGCGTAGGGCTGCAGATATTCGGAGGCAGCATCCCGGCCGGAGCCACGATCGTATCGGTTAATTCAAGCAGCAAGGTTACGATTTCTGCGCCAGCGACGGAATCGGCTAGGGGAGTGGCAATCACCACCGCCATGATTGAGCCGATGCCTCTGCCGTGGGACCCGATATTTCAACAGAAATGGCGCGCGTTTATTCAAGCACTTGCCGCACGTTACGGCAACAATCCGAATGTTGCTTATGTGACAATGGGTGGCCCGGGTCGGAGGCGGGAATCGTATTTCTGTTTTACCCCATACGATATGGATTACTTCATAAATACGCTGGGTGGATTACCTAACTGGGAACTGGGGGTCAAATGGATCATCGATCAATACGGAACATACTTCCCCAATACGCCATTCATCCTGGCCATGGCGAACCCGATTCCGACGGACGATGGAGATGCATCCTTAGATGCGGTGGTTGCATACGGGGCGGCTCAATATCCCGGCAACCACTTCGGGGTAATGTCCTGCGGCCTGCAATATCCTAGTGGTCCCGACCCCGGGTCAAACGGAGCGCAGTGGATACCATTTTTATCTCCAACCTCGACGGTTGGGTTTTGTTTTTACGGACCACAAGGCCCCTATACTGATCCAGCGACCGGGCGGTTCATGTTAGATTTGGGACTGGAAAGAGGATACAACTTTGGCGCGCACTTCATCGAGGTCTATGCGCTCGACTGCAACATTCCTATCCTGGCTCCGGTGCTTACAGCGTGGGGAGCTATTTTAACAACGACTCCACCCATACCAATTGCTCCCAGCGGATTGACAGCGACAGCGACCTCTTCATCGAGCATTAACCTCGGTTGGATTGACAATGCGAGCAATGAAGTCGGGACCCGAATCGAGCGAAGTATAGGATCCAACGCCAATTATGCTTTTTTAACGAACATGGCAACTAATGCCACCACGTTCACGGACACTGGTTTGCTTGATGGGAGGCAGTACTATTATCGGGTTCTGGCTTTCAATGCGGGAGGGTCTTCCACCTATTCCAATAAACAATCGACCGTTACGCCTTTAAACAGTCCGACCTCTCTTACTGCCACAGCGGTGTCCTCATCTCAAATAAATCTTACCTGGAGTGACAATTCTTCGAGCGAGAGTGGTTACAAAATCGAGCAAAGCGCTGTTGACAATTTGCACTACACCGAAGTGGGGACTGTCGGTGCGAATATAACTTCCTACAGCGCTTCAGGGCTCAATGAAGGGACCAAATATTACTACAGGGTGCGAGCATACAATGCCATTGCGATCTCCAACTATAGCAATGAGAAGAACGCCACAACTCTCTGGAATATTCCGGTGCCCCCATCAGGGCTCAGGATTACGACCATTCAGTCAAACAGAATCATTATCGCATGGATCGACAACTCAAACAACGAAACAGGGTTCAGAATTCAACGAAAAGGGGCTGCTGGAGCATATGCCGATATTGGAACAACAGGGGCAAACGCAACAACGTATACAGATAACGATGAGGCGCTCTTAGATGGCACATTGTATTACTACCGAGTTTGCGCCACCAATTCGGCTGGCGATTCAGCTTATTCCAATGAAGTCAACGGAACTACAGCGTTGGCCAAACCAACTTCGGCGAGTGCAACGGCGATATCCTCCAGTCGCATCGATCTGACTTGGATTGACAATTCAGTTTCTGAGACCGGATATAAGATTGAACGTAAAAAGTTATTCGGTGGCACGTATGCAGAGATCGCCCAAGTGAGTGCAAATGTGCAGAACTACAGAGATACGGGGCTTGATTCCAATACCAAATATTATTACAGGGTCCGGGCTACCAATGGGACGCTTGATTCGGACTACTCAAATGAACCGTCTGCTACGACGTTTCTGGATGCCCCGGCGCCGCCGTCCAATCTTACAATCACGTCTGTTTCGTCAAACCGGGTAAGTCTTTCGTGGATGGACAATTCTGACAATGAGACAGGTTTTAAGATTCAGCGGAAAGAAGGGGTTACAGGAACGTATATCGATATTACAACAACGGGAGCCAATGT
Organism: uncultured Verrucomicrobiae bacterium; assembly: GCA_963807435.1. Lineage (GTDB taxonomy): Bacteria > Verrucomicrobiota > Verrucomicrobiia > Chthoniobacterales > UBA10450 > Udaeobacter. Next base: position 347,540 of record CAWECA010000006.1, on the reverse strand, counting down.
AACGAGCTACAACGATAACGATACCGCACTTAAAGATGGCACTCTCTACTACTACCGAGTGGCTGCGACCAACGCGACTGGAGACTCTGTGTTTTCGAATGCAGCGAGTGGCGCTACAGCTTTAGCCAAGCCAACTTCAGCCAGTGCAACGGCAATGTCCTCCAGCCGCATCGATCTGACTTGGATTGACAATTCAGTTTCCGAGACTGGGTATAAGGTTGAACGCAAAAGGTTATTCGGTGGCACATATTCGGAGATCGCCCAAGTAGGTGCGAATGTGCACAGCTATAGGGATACAGGGCTTGATTCCAACACCAAATACTATTACAGGATCCGGGCTACCAACGGAACGCTTGATTCGGACTATTCGAATGAACCGAATGCTACGACCTTTAGATGAAAGCGATCTATTGTTATGTCCCCGGAACCCCACGAGCATAAAGTCAAACAGGTTGGTCGCGGTATTCGGGAAGGACGCCGATGTAAGGTATCCTAATCGAAAGAATCGAGCGGTTGTTGTGTCAATGTGCTTGCAGGTCGCTTGGAATGAATTGAAACCTTGCCGTTGATCTGCGGCTAGATGCGCAAGTTTCTGTTTCGGTGCGAGAGGCACCAGACGCGACGGTGTAGCCGATCTTTTGAATTTTTTGGATGGGGAATGTGCTCTTGAGACGTTCCCGGAGATCGGTTCGCTTGCCGTCTATTTACTACGCGCCCTTAATTGTCTCGCGTTGGAGACGTTGTCGATCGACCTTCCCTGTGCCAGTTCTAGGCAGAGTATCACAAAAGTCGATGTGTTCTGGCACCATGTAAGGTGGCAATCTCGTCGCACAATGTCGTTTCAACTCCGTCGGCGTCAGTGAATTGCCGTCATTGACCGTAACAATCGCACGAATCGCATTGCCGATCGCCGCGTCTGGAACGGCCACGGCCACGGCCTCCTCCACATCCCGATGCGCGACAATCACAGCTTCAATTTCACCCAACTCGACGCGATAGCCGCGTGTTTTGATCATGTGATCTTTGCGCCCGATTAACAAGAAATTACCCTGCTCATCAACTGTTACCCAATCACCTGTGCAGTACAGTTTTTCATCCCGACCGGGCGCGAATGGATTGCTGATAAAGCAAGCGGCGGATTCTGAAGGGCGTCCGAAGTAGCCCTGCATGACGTTCGAACCGCGAGCGTAGAGTAGACCTTCTTGCCCTGGCGCGACCACACGCCTGCCGGCTTCATCAATGGCAATAACCGCCATGTTTGCGCAGGCGCGGCCGATTGGGACCGGGGTAGTTTGATCTTCGGGTATTCGGCAAACGTCGTGCCAGGTGCAAACATTTGTTTCCGTCGGTCCGTAAAGGTTGGCCATTCGCGACAAGGGTAGCATTTGACGTAAAGTCCGCAGATGTTTGATCGGAAAAACTTCGCCAGCAAAAAGTACCAGCCGTAGCAGGCTTAAGTCGCGTTGGTCCAACTTGCCACGGGTGGTGAGCATCATCAGCACCATCGGTACAGAATACCACACGGTGATCCGTTGATCCTGGATGAAGGAAGAGAGCTGGGAGGGGAATGCTGACAATCCCTCCGGAACTAGCGAGATTGCAGCCCCGGTTTTTATCGCAGCGAAGATATCGAAAACTGACAGGTCAAAGTTCAGCGGTGCATGGTTGGACAGACGGTCGGTAGCAGAGATAGCGAAGGTGTCGCATGCCCAGTTAATAAACGTCAGCGCGTTGAGATGGGAAAGCATCACTCCCTTCGGACTGCCGGTGGAGCCGGAAGTGAAAAGAATATATGCTAGGTCTTGGTCAACGACATTTACTGCGGGCGGTTCAGTCGCCTGACTCGGCAGTGAATCAGCGAAGGTGAATGACTGTGTAGGAACCACGGACTTAGGACACTTATCGACGAAGAATACAGCTGGCATCGGGCATTCATCCAAAAAGGCGGCGCCGAGTTTCTCATACAGAGAGAAATTCGTGATGAGCACACGAAAACTGCACTGCCGGGCGATTGCGGCAAGACGTGGACCGGGAACATTTGGATCGACCGGAACATAACACGCCCCTGTTTTCAAAACTCCAAATATACTGGCAATCGCTGAGCATGACTTGTGCAGATAAATTCCTACTCGATCGCCGGAAACGACTCCGATTTTGATAAGCGCGTGCGCGAGTTGATTGCTTACTTTCTCCAACTCCCCGTATGTCAATGAGTGATCGAGAAGTCTCACTGCTTCGGCATCTGGGCGTCGCTGCGCGCTTTCTGTCAGCAATTGATGTAAGAGGTAGGCCATTCTCCGAAATGTGACTGCGTACTATCAGTTTTTCATTCTTAAAAATGCTTGAGCGAATACGACAGCCCGGAGCGTTTGAAATAGTAGCTGGCTCCAAACTCCATAACTAAGTCTTTAGCTCAATCTGGGGACGCGACTCGTGTAATTCCAAGGCTAGCGAACTGGCTGCGACTACACTTGCGAAGCAGCCGTCTCAGGCTGCATAACCGGCAGTTCAGGAGGTTCTACGGGAAAAACGGATGAACGGGCCAGACCACAAGTGTTTGCCTGAAACTCGGGCCGCTCGATGACCAGTTTTTTGTATCTCTTAAAAAAGCGTTCATCCTGAAGTATGTCTAGGAACTCACTATACTCCTTGTGCTTTTCGAAGAAATCGCCCGCGAGAACATAATGGCCTAGGGCCATAATATCTTCGTAGTACTGGTGATCCTTCATAAGCGGCGCTGCGTGTCCGGCCTGCGCGAGATTGATCGCTTGAGGATTGTAGAAATACATGATCGCTTTATTAACGAACTTGTAGGCACCATCGATCTGATCGTAAACGCGCTCCATAGCGGCTGCGCCTTGTTCCTCCCCTTGGGTAAACCATGAATTCAACGCCTCGGCTACCATCCGTGCGCTATTCATCGCGAGATAAACACCACTGGCAAAAATGGGATCAATAAATGTTGAAGCATCGCCGATTAGGGCAAAATTCGTGCCATGTTTCTTGTTCGAATCGATGAAATAAGAAAAGTCACCATTGATCATCAAGGGTTGAACGATGCGGGCGCCATCAAGGACTTCTCTCAGAAACGAAGATTCCATTAACTCCTGCCTGTAGAGCGCCAGTTGCCATTCCTTTCCGTGCGCCGGTAACAATTTCTTCTTCTGCTCCCGAATATATGAGTCATTCAACACGACTCCTATACTGAGACGACCTTCAAGAATAGGAATGACCCACGTCCACCCCTGTTTTTCGCCTCCGAGGTAAAGAATCTGTAAGAGCCCTTCAGCGATCCCACCGAGCTGGTTCCCGCCCATCCAATGGGTGCTGAGTGCGGTGCGGTCGAGCTGAGGATGCGGCTTCTTCCAACCGTTGCGATTGGCCATGAATGTGTCGCGACCGCTGGCGTCGAGCAGAAAGCGTGCGCGGTACTTCACTGTAGCACCATCCGCTTTCGTGGCCGTCACCTCCACCCCACCATCCGGGTCGTCGAGGTCCACTTGCTTGACTTTGGTTTCCTCCTCGACCATCGCGCCATGTTTGCGCGAATTTTCCAAGAGCATCTTATCGAACACGTTTCGCGGCACGTGGAACGAGAGAGAGTCAGGTCCGTGCAACACATGACCGAAGCACCATGTCGTGTAGAAGTTGCCATCGGCGTCCAGAAACCGCACGCCCGGCTTACGGACGTACATTTTCTTCATTTCGTCCAATACCCCGAGCTGTTGAAAGAGCGGATAACAGAACGGGAGCAGCGATTCTCCTACGTGATCGCGGGGGAACTTCGCTTTTTCCAAAACCAAGACCGAATGCCCATTCTTCGCGAGCAAGGTGGCTGCTGTCGATCCCGCTGGGCCACCGCCAATAATCATCACATCGTGTGTCTTCAAAGATACCATAATCGTATGTCAGTTTTCAGGAGTTAATTTTCGCAAACTTAATGTGGTTAGCAATCGCTATTTTGAATTCCGCGAACCTGTCCGGCGTGGAACGGTGACCATGACTGATGCCATGCCTCCGAGACTGGCACCTGCAGTCTAGCGGTGTACGGCCAGGGGCGCAACAAGGCCCAACTTGCTCCGGAAGGCCATGACAAGAGCCTAAGTGTGTTCGGCGGTAATACCCGCCTGGGGAATCGTGTAAAAAAACCACAGAATGCGACTAGTTTCACCATGAGATCCTCAATTTTCCGATCTCAATACCATATACGCATTCTTGTCCTCTGAGTTCCGCATTTGGAAGTGCCGATCAAAAGAATGTAAAAGCTCCTGCGAATCCAACCGCTGCATTAGGTAGCGCATCCGGGCTCAACACTGGATGTATCGCTCCATTGGAAATTAGAAAAAATGTCCATTAAGGAGGGGCAGGAATTCATCGCTCGCCAAGAAAAAGGTCAGATTAGCACGGATTCGTCGGTTTAGTGCGATCACCCCGCGGGTTTCTCATCTCATCCGGAGCTTCTGATTGACCTCGGTCCGGTGACCTACTCCAAGATTAAGCTGGGGATTTGGTGGCTGGTTTCTTTCTGTTTCGTCTACCCAATATTTGTCGGGCATTTGAAAACCTCTCAGAGCGCGTCGAAAGACCCGTGGTCGGTAAGGTCTGGTACTACAGAAACATTCGGCGGTATCGATGACATGATATGTGGCACTTATATACAAGTGCGTGACATTGAGGGGTAAATATTGTCAGAGTTTTGAAAGACTATGGAACAAGAAACCTTACACGACGTTATCGTTATTGGCGGCGGTCCGGCCGGGTCGACTGCGGCAACATTGCTGGCCCGGCAGAATCACAGCGTTCTTTTGCTCGAGCGAGAAAGATTCCCCCGAGAACACGTTGGTGAATCTCTTTTGCCGTTTTGCTATTCCCTCTTGGACGATCTCGGGGTGGTCGACCAGGTAAAGAAGAACTTCGTCCGGAAGCCCGGTGTGCGCTTCATAGATCGCGACGGGAACATATCGACCACCTGGTGTTTTGATCATGTCATTAAAGACGAGACATACCTTTCATTCCAAGTGATTCGCGGCGAATTCGATCACATCCTCTTGAAAAATGCTGCGAAAAACGGCGCCGAGGTTCGAGAGGAGACAAGGGTTATCGAAGCAGACGTTAGCGCGGGCGATTCAGTGATGGTGACAAGCGTGGATTCGGCTGGCCGGAAGAGTGTGCATCGGGCCCGCTTTCTTGTGGACGCAAGCGGACGAGACGCTTTCATCGGTACCAAACATGGCTGGCGAAAATCCCGCGAAGAGCTGGATCGGACCGCGATCTGGTCTCATTGGGGTGATGTTAAGCTTAGCGGTGGCCTCGAAGAAGGACTTTCAATTATTATTTACATGGGACTCGAGCAGAAAGGCTGGATCTGGGTATTTCCTATCGGTGAAAACCGAATCACCGCAGGCTTTGTTGCCCAGAATTCCTATATACGCGATCAACAACGGAGACTTACGCAGGCTGGTTCAACTGATTGGAAGTATGACCTTTGCATGCAAGAGCTTCTGCGGTCGAAATTTGTTCGCGGACTACTGGAGGGCAGTACAATGCTCCTTCCGACTTTGATCAATGGGAACTATTCTTATGAAGTCAAAAACCACTACGGTTCAAACTATGCGATGGTCGGAGACGCGCGGGGTTTTATCGATCCGATTTTCTCTAGTGGCGTCTTCCTTTCGATCAAGACCTCTTTTCTTGTTTCCACAGCGATCCACAAGCAGCTCTCCGAGGGACTGAACGGCAGCAATCCGGAGATGGAGAAGGCGTACCGGCTCGTCACTGGAGCTTATACCTTCGTTCACCGGATGATTCGTCTCTTTTATAACCCTCACGCTGTGACATGGGCGCAGGCGGGTGCGGATGGATCGGCACACAAAGCGCATGAGAGCGCGATGGCTGCCGGTCATTACATGCTGTCTGGGGATTTCTTTGAAAATTATGAGAAGTTTGACGATTTTTTTAAACTCCTCGAAGACCCGAAACAGTTTCGGCGGTACCAGAGGGTGGTGATCGATCGCCCAGATTTGAATCAACCCAGTTGCCATAGCCCTTGGCAGGTTGTTTTTGGCGAAATGATCGAGCGAGATGCAGAACGCAAGGCGAAATTGGCAGTAAGCGCTTAGCCGCGTGTCGAAATAGGCGAGTCAGTCTTCAAATAACTGTAATGAGATAGCAGGTTATGGTCCGGAAAAGACCTGCGGATTCTGACGATAGCCCTTGGAACTTTTCGATCGGTCTCATTACTAAGAAACCATTTTATTTTCACGCCACGCTGTGACGTGGTGGTAAATTGCTCGAACAGGTTCTTCTTCTAGCCGATTGGAAGATCACCGAAAGCCAACATCAGGGCGTTCACTAAAACCATCTGACTGTTCTTTCCAGGGCACCGAAATTAACCTCGGCCAGGATTCGACACTGATACGCCATTGGCTTCCTGTACGTCGCCGAACGCTAATTCCGACCCGTCGCAGGAAACTTTAGAGAGAGTAGTGTCGACGAAAGCTGCGAGCGGCGGGACCTCCAAAGCCTGATGCAAGCTCGTTGTGGCTGGCAACAGTTTCGGCGGCTATCCTCTCATTAGGGACAAGGGGTAGTGTATCAGTTATTTCAAAATGATACACTACCGGACAACGCGTTTGCTTGACCGCTCCGACGCGCGCCTGTAGAATCGCCGTCTTCCGCGTGATGCCCAAGCGGCGTACAGCAGCGGCCTTGCCGAAGCTGAAGAACGGGCAAAGCGGTTCAAAGACGATAAGAAACTCGACGGGATGGACTTCACTTGGTCAGACCAACAACAAGAGTTATTGAAAGCTGTCAGTCGCTTTGCCGGCCAGCAACTCAATTATGATGTGATCGAAAACGACCGCAACGGTGTTTTCAATCATGACGCTTGGAAAAAGTGCGGCAGCTTCGGGATCCAAGGCCTGCCCGTCCCGACCGAATATGGCGGGCTTGGTATGGATCCACTCACAACGGTGGGTGCTCTGGAGCGGCTGGGGTACGCTTGCAAGGATAACGGCCTGCTTTTCTCAATCAACGCGCATCTCTGGACGGCGGTTACTCCGCTCATCTATAACGGCTCCGAGGCACAAAAGCAAAAATACTTACCTGGTCTTTGCAACGGCACACTCATCGGCGGCAATGCCATGAGTGAACCGAATAGCGGGTCCGACGCATTTAACCTCGCTACGACCTTCACCAAGAAGAGTTCCAGGTACGTTTTGAATGGCAGCAAGATATTCGTTACGAACGGTCCAATCGCCGACCTGCTTGTTGTATTTGCCACGGCAGACAAAGCTCGCGGGCCGGACGGCATCAGCGCCTTCCTGGTCGAGAAGAATTCGCCAGGGATGGACGTCACTCGTAAACTGGAGAAAATGGGTGTCCGCACGTCCCCAATGGCGGAGGTGTTTTTCGACAACTGCGAAATTCCGGAAGAGAATCTTCTGGGAAGAGAAGGTGGGGGGGCCTTTCTGTTCACGCGATCAATGACTTGGGAGCGCGGCTGCATCCTAGCGAGTGCGGTCGGGTCGATGCAGCGGCTGTTGGAGAAATGCATCCGGTACGCGAACGAACGAAAACAAGGCGGCCAGTCGATAGGCAAATTTCAGCTAGTGGCCAGCAAGATCGTGGATATGAAAATGCGCGTAGAAAGCTCCCGGCACATGCTCTACCACTACGCGTGGTCGAGCGGGCGCCGCAAAAGCGTGTATTTGGAAGCTGCTATGACAAAGCTCCACATTAGCGATAGTTGGGTGAAATGCTGCGAGGATGCCATCCAGATCCATGGTGGTTACGGTTATATGACCGAATATGAGGTCGAGCGGGAATTGCGCGATGCAATCGCTAGTAAACTCTACTCCGGCACCAGCGAAATCCAGCGGAATATTGTCGCTTCGATGTTGGGACTTTGATAGGGCGCCTCCCGGTTGATGAAGATCCTGATTCCGTTTAAGAGCGTACCTGACCCTAGCGACGCAAACATAGGGGGCACAGAAGTATCGGCTCCCAAATCGGTCATCAATCCCTTCGACGAGATTGCCATCGAAGAAGCGCTGCGAATTCGCGAACGCGGCGATACAGGAGAAATGGTAGGCGTGACAATCGGAGCGCCTGCAGTTGATGAACAAATACGAACGGCGTTGGCAATGGGACTTGATCGCGCTATTCGCATCGACGATTCCCGTCTGCTCGATCCCTACGCAATAGCGCGCATTCTCCGTGCGGTGGTCGACAAAGAAGTGGCACAGCTGGTGATCATGGGCAAGCAAGCTGTAGACGACGATTCAAATCAAGTTGGCCAGATGCTGGCGGGGTTGCTAGGCTGGCCTCAGGCGACGTTCGTCTCGAAAATTGAGTTTTTGAATAACAAGGCATGCGTCCGTTGCACCCGCGAAACCGACGCCGGCCTTGAAATCGTCGAGGTCAGTCTGCCGGCGGTTATAACTACCGACCTTCGTCTCAACGAACCCCGCTATGTCTCGCTTCCCGGGCTGATGAAGGCGCGTCGCAAACCGATCGAGATTCTAACCTGCGAAGAATTGGGAGTAGCTGTGCGCCCACTTACCACCGTGCTCTCCGTGGCGCGTCCCCCCAAGCGCGCTTCTGGCACGCGTGTTGAGTCGGTTGAAGAGTTAATCGTGAAACTAAAACAAGAGGCGAAGGTGCTGTAATATGCCTAAGTCGCTGGTATTAATCGAACACGATCGTCGACAGGCAAGGCGTCCCTCGTTGCATGCGATTACCGTGGCGCAACAACTCGGTGGTGAGTACGTGCTACTGGTTATCGGCTGTGACCTGGAGGAGATCGCCGCATCTCTCGGTCGCTACGGGGCGTCTGCCGTAGTCGTAGCCGACGACCCGGCTTTGGCGGAGCCTTTGGCAGATCGTTACGCCGCAGTCATTGCGCAAGCAGCGCGCGACCGCGGCGCGGAGACGATCCTCGGAACGTCATCGACATTTACCAAGGACGTTTTGCCTCGAGCCGCTGCGCTGCTTGATGCGCCTATGGTTACCGACGTCGTTGCGATCGAAAAAGTGGATGGCTCGATTTCCTATCGACGCCCCATCAACGCAGGCAGCATGTTTGCCGTGGTCAGCGTGGAGAGTGACCGGCGCATGCTAACAATCCGAGCCACGGCATTCGGAGTTCCCGCGGAGAACACAGCCTCTTGTCGCATCGAACGTTTCGACTTTGAGGCAGCTTCGCTGCCAAACGGCATGAAATTTGTCTCTCGGGAAGAGCGCAACTTGGAGCGACCTGATCTCGCTGAGGCTCGCGTAGTAGTATCTGGGGGCCGGCCACTGAGGGACAAGGAAACATTTGAGCGACTGGTCGGCGGTTTAGCGGACGCCTTAGGTGGCGCAGTAGGCGCAACTCGTGCTGCTGTGGATGCAGGGATGGTGTCTAACGATTATCAAATCGGACAGACGGGAAAGGTCGTCGCACCCGAGTTATACATTGCGGTCGGAATTTCCGGCGCCATTCAGCATCTAGCTGGTATCAAGGATTCGCGAATCATTGTCGCGATCAACAAGGATCCCGACGCGCCAATCTTTCAGATGGCAACTTACGGTTTGGTGGGAGATCTGAATCAGATTGTCCCGCAACTTATCGAATTGATTTCTCGAGCGTAAGCCAAAATGTGATGAGCGATATGAACAACGCCACGCGCGAAGTCTTCGGCAACATCGCGCCATGGATGCGTGTGGTGTTCTTCACCATGATCGCGGTCAGCATTGCCAGTCTTGTATGGCAAGTTGCAACTCGAATTTGGCTTTGGCGTAAGGGTCAGCCGGGCGGATTTGAGCGCGACTGGCGGGTATGGAGTCGGCGTCTCGTCGAATATGCGCTGGTGCAAAAACGTGTTCATCAAAAATCGCTCGGGGCTTTCCTTCACCTGCTTTTGTTCAGTGGTTTCGTCGTGTTAACGATCGGCACGACTTTGTTAGCGATCGCATACGATGGGCCGTACAACTTCCACCACGGCTGGTATTATCTCATTTATGAACTTACAATGGACGTTTTCGGCGTGGCATTCATCATCGGTTGTCTGCTGGCATTATATCGCCGTGCATTTCAGCGAAAGATAAGTCTCGGTCACAATAAAAGTGACTGGTGGCTTTTGGGTGTGCTTCTTTCGTTAGGGATCACCGGCTTCGCGGTGGAAGCATTGCGCCTTTGTTACACGCAAGTACAGCCGGATCTGGCGCACTGGTCGATCGTCGGCTGGTTGATAGATGTTACCCTATTGCGGGGAATCGACCTTGGCACAGCGAAGACGATGCACTTGGCTGTGTGGTGGTTGCACGCAATTTTGGTAGCAGCATTCATCGCCACGATTCCTTTAGATCGGTTTCTCCACGTGATCACCGGTCCGCTCAACATTGCGGGTCGTCCCCAGCGGCCGATGGGTGCGCTTGTGCCGTTGGAGATCGAAAAGGTCGAGGAAACCGGTCGCACAGGAGTCCACGAACTTGTGGATTTCAATCGTCAACAGTTGCTCAGTCTCGATGCCTGCATGGAATGCGGTCGCTGCCAGGATGCATGTCCAGCAACCGCCTCTGGCAAACCGCTTTCGCCAAAGGCGGTGGTGATCGATTTGCGCGGTTTGATGTCGCGCGGCGGGGGCGACGTGCACGGAACGATTCATGATGAAACGCTATGGGCTTGCACAATGTGTCAGGCCTGCGTTCAGGAATGCCCGGTTTTGATAGGGCAGGTCGATTTGATCAGCGACATGCGGCGCGATCTAATAGGCGAGGGGAGACTCGCCGGTTCACCGGCAAAAGCGTTGCAAGGAATTAGTGGCCAGTCGAATCCCTACGGCCGATCTAACTCCGAGCGTATGGCTTGGGCAGAAGGCCTTGACGTACCTACGACCGCATCCAATCAGGACTTTGAATACTTGTTGTGGGTAGGTTGCGCTGCGGCGTTCGATCCGCGAGCGCAGAAGGTGGCGCGTGCGACGGCACAACTATTCAAGGACGCGGGCGTCAACTTTGCAGTACTTGGTCAAGCGGAGAGTTGCACTGGTGATCCCGCGCGCCGAATGGGTGATGAGTTCCTTTTTCAGCAATGCGCCCAGACCAACATCGCAACGCTCAGCCGCCATAGAGTTAAGAAGATTGTGACTCCATGCCCGCATTGTTACAACACGCTAAAAAATGAATATCCGCAGTTCGGAGGCCGCTACGAAGTGCAACATCATTCGGCAATGCTCGCGGAGCTGCTCGACACCGGAAGGCTAAGCAGGGGTGCAGGTTACGGCGATCGAATTACCTTGCACGACCCCTGTTACCTTGCGCGTGTTAATGAGGAAGTGGATGCGACACGAACGGTCATCGGTGCTGCCGACGACGCGCAGTATCGTGAGATGCCTCGCTGTGGAAAGAAGACCTTCTGCTGCGGGGCCGGCGGCGGTCGGATGTGGTTTGACGAAAGGCCAGAGCAACGTGTCTCGCGCTTGCGAGCACAGGAAGCGCTCGCGACGGGGGCGCGCACTCTGGCAACAGCGTGCCCGTTCTGCTTGAACATGATGACTGACGGAATGGCAGGCACTCCAGGAGGAGAACAGGTAAAAGTGCTGGACATCGCCGAGCTGCTGCTCAGTCGCCGAACGCAAGCTCGCAGATGATACCTTTCGACATCTTTAACGAGAGTGCCCTAATCAATTAGTTGCGTCCGGATTTTTCAGACGTGAGACGCCAGCGACGGACGCTCTTCTTCACGCTCGCTCCAGCGTTGCGGAGCGTCCAAGCTTCGAGGGCGAGAGTTAGGATCAACGCTGAGGTGGGGATCGGGCCGATGCGCGCACCAGCGGAAGAACGTCGCTGAACTTGAGACAAGATCACGCGTCGACGGAGTTGTCAGCGCCCAGCGGAAACCGCGCCGCACAAAGCCCAAGTCTCGTTCAGTCATTTGGTCTTCCTCCTTCATCCAACGTGCGCGAACCAAAGCGTCTTTGCGAATCGGAACAGGAAACGCGTATTTGTTTGCCATCTCGAAGATACGCTGGGCGGCCTCGCTCGATGTCAGACCGCCGGCTTCGTACGCTTCCACGGCTTTGACCGAGTTACGGAAGAAGTCCGCGTAATCAGGGTCCTCGAAGTCGCAAAAGACCGAGTTTTGGGTTTTCCCGGTAAGGTAAGATGGATCACCGGTGCGAGTGTAATCACTCATGCCGTTCATCAAATGAAATTCGGCCAGAAATGTGCCAAGACTGAATACACGAAGCCAGGCGTTCCATAGATCGAAGTCGTCCCAGGATATGAAGGCGCAATTTACGAGGTCGTCGTTATAGTTAAGCACTTTTTGCTGTTGCCGATCAACACAAAGGAATGCCTCGTCGTCAAAGTTGTTAGTGGCCAATGCCTCCATGAGTGGTTCCAGCAACGCGTAGATGATCTCGACAGTGTTGAACATGCCGCGCGAGAAGAGGGGGTCAACAAAGCCCGAGGCGTGCGACATCAGGCAATAGCGACTTCCAACCGTTTGTTTAGAGGAATACTGTAAGCGGCCTGTGGACACCCATGGCCGCACTGCCTTCGCATCTTTGAACTGTAGCGCCGTACTAGGATATAGTTTGAGGAATTCGGCGAATTCCTGCTCCGCAGTTAAATTCGGCTTGGGGTAGCGACGTGGATCAACGGTCAACCCGACGCTAACTAATGGATTGGTTGAAAGCGGATTATTATTAAAGGGAATTACCCAGAACCAGCCGCGCTCGAAACAGTGGTGTAGCGTGCCCTTGTGGTAAGAAATAGGCAGAGGGTTATTAGCTTCATCGAAAGGAGGCACATCCACCATATGCGTAAACAGAGTGCGTGAATGGTGCTTGAGTCGGGTGGGATTTTCGCGGAGGCCAAAACGCTTGGCGACAACGCTCTCATGTCCCGTGCCGTCGACAAGATAGCGGGCGCGAAGCTCTTCACCGGCCGAGGTCCGGAGTCTTACACCTTGTTCGCCGATCTCGATACTCGTGATTTTGGTTCGCTGTCGAGGTATCGCGCCATAATGTATTGCCAGGTTGTGAAGATAAGCATCGGTGTCCTGTCGAAACCAGTGATTTTCATCACGCGCTGCGGTGCCGAATTGCAGCCCTTCCTTCGGATCGTAATTCTGACCTCGGCGATGATAGATATAACCGAAGTGGCGTTTGATGCCACAGCTGGTACAGACGTGCTTCGCCAAGCCATCAGTGTCCACTAGATGGTCGAGTTCCGGGATACCATATTTTTCGGCTAGAAGTGAGATGACGAGCGAGGTGTGAGGAATGGTGGATTCACCCACTGCAAACCGAGGATGCTGGTCTTCGTCAATCAAGGCGACCTTCACTCCTTGCTTGCCGAGAATCGTGGCGAGCAGTGAACCCGAGAAACCATTGCCGAGAATTACAACGTCAAAGTCGTGTTGTGATCCTTGGATAATCATCGGTTTGTTTTCCGGCTGTCAATGTTGGATTAATGATGCTCCCCAGGAGAAGCCTGCTCCATTTGTCGCGAGCATGACCAGATCGCCATCTTTTATGCGTCCAGCGTTGAGTGCATCCACATATCCTACAACCATATCGGTTTCTTGCAGGTGACCATGGTGCATATTCTCGGTGGAAAATTTCTCTGGAGGAATTCTAAAAGCTTCACTGAAAGCCTTCAGATCCCAATTAGAGAAAGTAGGATAGACGAAGAACGAAACGTCCTCCATTTTCTTACCGACCTGCTTTAGGACACCAAGCATGACCTTGCGGAACATGAACAAATTTATTGGAATCAACTCTTTGTTGAACCTTTGCACATCTCCGCAGACATGGAGCCAACGAGGGTACTTTCCGCCAATGTCTTCGGGCTTGCGGTTATGAATACCAGGAATAAACCACATGTCGTGGAGCCTTCCGACGGTAGAGACTTCGACAGCCAAGATGCGGCGCTTAGTCATGTTCTTTCTTAGAATCACCGCGCTGCCGCCGTCTGAAACGACCGTTATTGGAAAGTAATTATGGTTAAACTCCGGAGTCTTGTCGCCCGCCACGAGTAAGGCTGTGTTGTAGCGGTCATTGGCAGCCATGAGCGAGCAAGCGACCTTTAGCGTCGTCTGATAGCTGGCGCAGCCACCGGTGTTCACCGCGGTTGTAAAGGCTCGCGTAGCTCCGATCGCTTTCTGAACCTGTCCAGCGGCGGACCATGTAGGCGCGATGTAGTCTTCGGGGATGCTGGTAAAATCGATGATCAAGTCAATCTCTTTCGGATCGATCCCGGAATTGGCCACGGTCAGCTTAGCGGCATTAATACAGAGATCGGCAGCCGTCTCATTTTTCGCAACATGAAGCGCGTCAATGCCGATGTCTTTCTCAAAATCGACATTCGCCGCAAATGTTTCGGTGGGCTTTTCTTCATCTTCAAACACCTGCGACAAGGTTTTCTTGGTTCCGGGCAGATAGTAGTTTGCTTCGAAGATGCCGATGTTTGCGTTCATAGCTTAGTCTAATAGCGGAGCAAGCTTACCGCCGCTGTGGCGCCCATACCGTGAGAGACGCCAAGCACATTGTCTCCCTGGTTAACACTTCCACTCTCGATCAAGGAAAGATAATTGAGCGGAAAATCGGTGCCTTGCAGGTGTCCGTGAGACTCGCGGTTTGAAGCGCATACCGGTGACACCTTGCCTTCGAAAGCATCCTGAATCGCATCCTGGTCTTGGGACGAAATGTTCGAACAGAGCACGCAGGCGATGTCAGAAAACCTCAATCCCGTGCGTTCCAGCAGTTTGTCACTCATTCGGCGTAGCGTCTCTGCCCTTGGAAAAGCGTCGTAGCGAGCCTTGTCTAATTGCATTCTGTAGAGGCTTATGTCGTCGGGATGAATCAAGGAACCGCCGGGGATGTAGCAGATATCATGATTGTTTCCGTCCGACCATAGCTCCGTATCGATCACAACTCCCCGCGGCGCATCGCGTTGCAGGACGACTGCGCTCGCTCCGTCGCCCATAACAGTCACGGGATCATCCGGGTTAAGAATACGGTTCGCTGAGATGGTCGTATCGCCGGCAACCAGCAGTGCGGTCTTGGTGGAATCGTTCTCAGCTAACATCGCCGAAGCAGAACTTAAAGCGATCATGAAGTTGCTGGACCCGCCACCACTGAATCCTACGACAAAAGACCTGCTAGCTCCTACTTCAGCTTGCACCTTGTTACTCATGTTCCAGACCGGAACCAAATACTCCTGCGGCAAAATGGAATACTCAACCACCACATCTACCGTTTGTGGGGCGACTCCGGCACGCTGCAACGCCTCTCGAGCGGCAGCCACTGCCATGTTCGAGGCGGTCTCACAGCGATCGCCATTTCGAATGGGCACTTGCTTGATGCCCAGTCTTGCTGCGATGTCGGAGTTGAAGGTTGCATCTTCCTCCCGAAAAATGTCTTCGGTCGAGCGCTTGTTGCGAGGCAGATGACAACACGCCGCCAGAATTCCGACTGTTGCTCTCATAGTCTTTGTTCGGTAGTCCCTTTGCGAAGTCCCCCACCACAGGCGACTTTAATGCCAATAGTATTTGCGTTCCGAGAAAAACTTTGTCAATCATCAAAAGCAGAAGCTTCGTTGACGCGGCTACTACCCCGTGGCTCGGTCATACGACCAGACGTCTGCTGAAAATGTGCTCGACAAATTTCTCTCGTTTGTCAGGATGTCAAAATGGGAGTGAATAATTCAGACAATTCCGTGGCAGACGTAAAGGAAAAAGTTCGCGCATTCGTTCTGGAATACGCGGGTAGCAAGGGTTTGACCGAAGTGACAGACGATCAACCCCTACTAACTAGTGACATCATTGACTCTCTTGGGTCATTCCGGATGATCGACTTTCTCGAGCAAACTTTCTCCCTGACCATAGAAGACACCGATATGGTGCCGGAAAACTTTCAAACTCTAAATGAGGTCGAAAACTTTATCGCGCGCAAATTAGGAGGGTTGGATCACCAGAACCAAACATCCCTTGCTGAGAAGGGCTAAGCGGCGATTCGAGGTAGTGGTGTCGATAAGGGACGACAAGTAACTGCTACGCAGACATGAAGGCGGCAGTTCATTCGCGCACGTTGTCACGAGGGGTGAATCGGGGAAACGGCATGAGAAAATCTATGCCACGCGACGAGCAGACAGTTGGCAAAAAAGGGTCTGACGCAATGGAACTGTCATTCGGACAGCAGCGGCTTTGGTTTCTGTCACAGCTAGAGTCAGGTTCTGTCGCATACAATGCGCCGATGGCATGGCGTATCGCGGGTTCATTAAACGTTTCCGTGTTACATCGTAGTCTGAATCAGCTGGTGGCCCACCATAAAGCTTTGCGCACGACGGTTGCCGTAGTCGATGGGAATCCTCGGCAAATCATAAACAAAACTCTTCTAGTCTCTCTTAAGACGAGAGACCTGCGAATTGTTGAACGTTCGCAGCGCGAGGATGAGATTGGCCGATGCATCCGCGAGGAGGTGCAGGGTCCATTTGTTTTGTCTGCCGGACCCATGTTGCGGGCCGCTCTTTTTCGTGTTGAAGATTGTGAGCACATTCTTGTGCTCACAATACACCACATTGTCTGTGACGGACCGTCGACTGCGATCTTGCTCGAGGAACTTGCTTCGCTCTACGACGGTTTTCAGAATGATCGGCCCATTCGCATTCCCGCAGCCACCCTGCAGTATACTGACTTCGCTGTTTGGCAGCGTCAGCTGGTACCGGAAATTCAAGATGCGCAGCTAGCTTACTGGAGGGAACAGCTGCGCGATTGTCCCGTCGCCTTGGATTTTCCGTCGGACCGCCCGCGTTCGGTACCTACCAGTTTTCATGGAGACATCGAATATCGCAGTCTCTCGCGGCAACTGAGCAATGATTTCCGATTGCTTGCCCGTGCCCATGGAGCCGACGAGTTCATTGCGCTCTTGGCTGTGTTTCAGGTGCTGTTGTCTCGCTACACTGGGCAGAAGGACATTTGTATAGGATGCCCAGTGACGCATGGTACGCGACCGGAAATTTCGCGGGTGATCGGGTTCTTCGCAAACATGGTGCCGTTACGCGCACGGTTGGAAGCAAATCCTCCGTTCCGCGAACTATTGAATACAGTGCGGGACACTGTTGGTCAGGCTTACGAAAACCGAGATTTACCGTTCGAACAGCTGGTCGCCGAGCTTCAACCGGAGCGAATTCCCGGACGAAATCCTTTCTTTCAGGCAATGCTGGAGGTCGAGCAGCCAGCTTGGAGGCATCTCGAGATTCCCGACACACAATGCAAGGCGCTCCCAGTTCATAACGGCACTTCAAAATTCGACCTCAGTCTCCTTGTCGTCGATCACGGTGACGGCTTGCGTCTCGCTCTTGAGTACAACAAGGATCTCCTGGAGGCCCAGGGAGCCAGGGAAATGCTTGAGCATTATGAAAATCTAATGCAAGCAGCGGTTAAGGATCCTCAATGCAAAGTGTTCGATCTGCCGCTGCTGGGTGATACGGAACGAAAGGAGTTGCTGCTGAGATGGAATAACTCTTGTGAAGATGATGTTAACCCTGATTGCGCTTATCGACTTGTCGAGGCGCAGGTCGAAAGAAGACCGGACGCACTGGCAGTCAAATCTGGAGACCAACAATTAACCTATCAGGAGCTGAATGCTCGATCTAATCAGATGGCGCACTATCTCATAAGTCTAGGAGCAGAGACTGAAGTTGTGATCGCGGTCTGCTTGGAGCGATCGGTAGACCTGGTCGTTGCGTTGCTTGCGGTAATGAAGTCTGGCGCTGCCTATCTCCCACTCGATCCCCACCATCCCTCCGAGCGCCGTCAGGCGATTTTGAAGGACAGCGCAGCAAAGATATTAATTACCGACCAACCTAATCGAGCGGGCTCGCCAGACACAATCGCGACCAGCGCATGCTCAGTAGTCTTGTTTAAAGATGCCAGTAGCAAAGGCCAGCCTACTTGCAATCCGCAGGTGCCGGTGCGGCCAAATAATCTGGCTTATGTAATCTATACGTCCGGTTCTACAGGTCGCCCAAAAGGGGTTGAGATTGAACATCGTAACTTGTCAAATCTTCTAGTGACCACACGGGACGTGCCTGGGTTATCACGACAGGATGTGGTACTGGCCGTGACGACCATATCGTTCGACATTGCCGGGTTGGAAGTGTGGTTGCCCCTCACGGTTGGTGCGGCGGTTCTCATCGCGAGTCGCGAAGAGGCCGCGGATGGCCGGCGTTTGATGAGCATTCTGGGCGAGTCGAGGGCAACGGTAATGCAGGCCACACCTGCTACCTGGCGGATGTTGCTGGCTGCTGGGTGGATGGGCCGTCCAGGCTTGAAAGCTTTGTGCGGCGGGGAATCTCTTTCCAGTTCGCTGGCGACTGAGTTGCTGCCCCGCTGTGGTTCGCTCTGGAACATGTATGGCCCAACAGAGACCACGATTTGGTCCTCCATCCATGCAGTAAAGGTCGACGAGGGATCTATTGTGCCGATTGGTCGACCAATCGGTAACACTACGATGTACGTGTTGGATCGAAATATGGAACCTGTGCCCATCGGCGTTCGGGGAGAGTTGTACATTGGCGGCGCCGGTGTGGCGCGCGGATATCGTGGAGCAATAGAACTTACAACGAAGAGATTCGTTACGGATCGATGTTTCAGAGGAGACAAAGAACGCCTGTATCGAACCGGAGACCTGGTTCGACAACGCCGGGATGGCAACATTGAGTTTTTGGGTCGCAACGACTTTCAAGTAAAGGTGCGCGGGTTTCGCATTGAACTGGCAGAAGTGGAAGCAGTTTTAACAAAGAATGCTGCTGTGCAAGAAGCTGTAGCGCAGGCGCGAGGCGACGTAGCGGGGGATAAACGTCTGGTGGCTTATATCGTCCCAGTCAGTGCCAGCGGTCATCTGAGTGTGTCTCAACTGCGCAGCTATATGCAAGCGCACCTGCCCGACTACATGGTCCCTTCCGCGTTCGTTGTATTGGACTCGTTACCCAGGACTCCGAGCGGAAAGCTTGATCGAAACGCTTTACCTCCAGCAGAATATAAGGCTGAGGAAACGACGCTGGTTTTGCCGGAGGATCCAATCGAAATACGCTTGGCGAGAATTTGGGAAGCGCTCATGAATGTTCACCCCGTAGGCGTTACAAACAACTTCTTTGAACTTGGCGGCGATTCGCTTTTGACCACACAGTTATATGCGAGAATCGAGGAAGAATTTGGCCGGCAGTTGCCCGCAGGCACGTTATTTGAAGCACCCACGATAAAGATGCTTGCAGCTATCCTCCGACGGGATTCATGGCAGGCGAGTCCATTAATTGAGATGCAACCTGGCGATCCTCTGGTGCCTCCTCTGTTCTTGATTCAGGCACGTGTCGGATACCGGCCGCTGGCTGCGGAACTCGGTGTCCAACAACCAGTATATGTTGTTCCTTACGACGACCTCTTTGTGAACGACACAGAGCGTGGCTTAAGAAATTTGGCCGAAGAACTTGCTCACCGCATCCGTCATCACCAGCCAAAGGGCCCTTACTATTTGGGAGGTTGGTGCCTGGCTGGACACGTAGCCTTCGCCGTGGCGTGTGAACTGTTTCAACAAGGCGAAGAAGTAGCGCTTCTTGCAATTATCGATATATCAGCGCCGGGGTATGCCGAAGGTGCGCATGGGCAGTCACTTATTAATTTGATTAGTCCACTGGTCTGGCATCTGCGTTATGCAGTGCACGGCAGCTTGCAACAGAAGATGGATTGGATTGGCGCGGGATTTCGTGCAATCGATTGGCAGTTTAGTTATCGGTCATGGCGAATGGCGCGTTGGTTTTTTCGTCGGATCGGCCACTCTCTACCGCAGTCCCTGCGCAACACAACGCGCCTCATGGGAGAAGCGGCTGACAAAGATGCGGCCCGTAGTTATCCAGGCCGCATAACCTTGCTGCGTTCCAGCCAAAGTACCCATACTCGGTCCGAGCGGTCAGATCTGGGCTGGCGTCGCATTGCCGTGCGAGGCGTGGATGTTTATGAGATTCCCGGATTAAAGCGCGCCGTTTTGAGGACAAACGTGACTGAAGTCGGCTCCCGGTTAAGGGAGTGCCTGCGTCGAACCCAACAACCACGCATTGCTGGAGTGACGAAAGCGACTTGAATTCATTCGATAGGTGCGGCGATCGCGCAACGGATCGAGCGGTTAGCAGGTCTGGCCAGGATGAATCGGATGAACTCTTGATAGGCAATGCATCCTAGCGTGATCCGACAACCGCGGTTGTCGTTGCGGCGTGAGATAGCGTAGAAGGTCTTGTCACATTTTCATCCCGTGGGAACATTGCCCGTGCTAGCCTCATCTTGCATTGTTCGGGATAACGACTAACGACCTTGGAGAATTCCTTTAACAAGTGGACGCCAATGGCGGGGCCGTCAGGGTTTTTATCAAGGTATTGTCCGGGAACCGGAACACCGAAATGAATGGAAAACTTCCAAGTCTCGGTTTCTGCAATTAAACAAGGAATTAGATCGGCATCTGCCATTATGGCCAGTCGAATTGCTCCGGGCGACATTTGAAAAAGACGGTCTTCAAAGGGAACATCAACTTGTGAGCCTCCGCCGGAGTCAACCATCACCAGTAAGCGCCGCCCGGGTCCCAGGATCGTGCGGATGTGTGAAAAACGCGGTAAGGGGACCATATCCTCGACGTATAGGAATACCGGGACGTCTGGCGGCGGAGTTAAGGAGCAGTAGTAATCCGTGAGGCTCTTCAATGAGGCAGGGGGTTTCACTCGCACGCTCGTAGTTGGGATACCCTTGGCGCGTAACAAATATGGCAATAACTCATACGGTCCGAAATGCAATGAAGCTAGAACTGCACTTCGGCCCGCCGGCGTCCGGAACAAGTTATCCTCACCTTCGAGATGGCATCGACTAAGCCAGCGTTGTTCAGAGAGGCGGTCTGGCAACATAGAAAAAATTTGGGAATGCGAGAGACCGACGCTTTGTCTTAGAAGAAAGCGCCAACGATTACGACGCCAAGGTGCCGGAAGACGACGCCAGCAGGTCAACGGGCTCCTTTGAACAAGCTGCAGCGAGTCCCAAACTGCAAGAGGAGGCCATAATAGAAGGCTTAGTAGGCTCGCAGGCATCCGGCGTTCACAGAATCGGAGCGAATAGAAAGCAGCCCACGCGACCAATCGTTTGAGCCAGAAGGCAAGCTTTGTTGCGGCCGATGTTATTGACATGTACGCTGCTTGAGATCTGGTGCGCTCTAGCCGTAACGAGCTACCTACAGAACGCAAGCTTCCAAGGTCGGGTCTTCACCGCTGATCCAAAAGCGAGAATGACAGAGTTCATCTGGAGTGGTCAAGGAAACTTTTTTGAGAAAGGGTGGGAAAGTGGCTGACTTTCGATTGTGAGCGCCGCCGCAACACACGACTTTTGCCAAAGTGTTGGGCGAGGAAAGAAGCGGTTAACAAGCCACGGAAAAAACATAACTGGATCAACCTCTTTGATCGGACCGACAATGAGAATTGTAAAACCAGCCGTCCGCTTTCCTGTTGGCAATCCAAGTCCAGTGTCATTGAGAGCCACCCCATGACGCCGTTAAAGCTTGATGCAGGTTGCAGTTTTCAATCCAAGCTTGTCTGCACTAGGAGAGTCTGATGAAATATTCGAACAAGTCTCTTTTGAGTGTCAGCAAGTTTTGAACGCTCAAGTGATCCTATGGTCGAACCAAAGTTATCGACTCGGACGGAAGTAAGTGCGAGGCGGCCCGATATTGAGCAAGATTGCGTCGCTGCGATAACCGAGATATCTAAGGTGTTGGCTTATGAGACACGTACGGGGATGGATAGCCTATTTATTCGCCATTGTGGCGTCGTGTGGATTGACGGCGCAAGTGGACATGGTCCGGGGGCAGGCGCTGCCTCAGAAAGCAGGCGTGGCGATTGATCGAGATTTGGTATACAAACGCGTCAATGGCACAGCACTCATGCTTGATCTGTATCGTCCGGACAAGGTCTCGGGTCCTCTGCCAGTGGTTGTTTGGATCCATGGCGGAGGGTGGCACAGGGGTGCGAAAAGGCGGTGTCCTGCGGTTCCTCTAGTGGAGAATGGACTCGCGGTGGCGAGTATCGATTATCGTCTTACCAGCACTGCGCCTTTCCCGGCGCAAATCGAAGATTGCAAGGCGGCGGTGCGTTGGCTTCGCGCCAATGCTTCCGCATACCATCTCGATCCGGACCACATTGGTGCCTGGGGAATGTCCGCGGGTGGACATTTGGCTGCGCTTTTAGGAACATCTGGTGGAGTGCCTGAGCTGGAGGGGAATGGAGACAACATGCAGTATTCGAGTCGGGTTCAAGCGGTATGCGATGTGGCTGGGCCGACGGATCTGCCAGACATGACAAATGTCGGTCCCAAACGTAGGGTTGCCATTGAAGCGTTGCTTGGCGGACCTCTCGAGGATAATAAGAAAGCGATCGCTGCCAGCCCGATTCACTATGTCTCGAAAGATGATCCGCCTTTTCTGATCATGCATGGCGAAGGCGATAGAGTGATTCCATTACGGCAGAGTCAGCGCTTGTACGAAGAGCTGCGAAAAGCTGGCGTGGACGCCAAGTTAAAAATCATACCCGGGGTGGGACATCGGTCAGTCATGATGAACGTCGTCAAAGATGCGGACCTCTTCTTCAATACGACGCTCAAAAAAGGCTGAACACCATTCCGTAGAATTCGGTGGACTTGTCGCCTCCCTTTTTATCATAATCCGGCATGCTTAGAACCCGCTCACCCTCTTTTCGCAGGCTGTTGTTGATCGCACTTCTCCTCGTCGCGCTCTTAGTTGTATGGAAAGCCAGAAATTTTCAGAGGCGGTACACGGCCTCGGAAGCGCGAAAGGCATCACTTCCAATCCCGGTTGGCGCCGTTCGTGCCAAAGTCACCAAGCTTGAAACAAGTGTCGGAGCGGCCGGGCAGGTCTTGCAGCACACGACCGTGACGCTCACTTCACGTATTGCTGCGAGGATAAATAAGGTTTTGGTAAATGTTGGAGACACAGTCCAATCCGGCGCGTTGCTCATCGAGGATGACAGGGCACCGTTGGAAGCGGCACTGGAGTTTGCCCGGGCCGAAGTGGAATCGGCGCGCGTTGATGAGGAAAAAGCTGCCGCCGAGGAAAAGTCGATGGAGGCTTTGAAAGCCAAAAAAATGGCCACTCAACTGGAAGTCAACAATGCACTTGTGACGCTGGCTTCCAAGCAAGCTGCTCTCCGGGACGCAAACGTCAAGCTGATCAAAGCACAACTCGATCTGGAGGCCACGCGACTCACCTCGCCTGTCAATGGCATCGTCCTTGCCCGTTTCGTCAATTCCGACGAGCGCGTCGAGGTCAATCAAGTGCTCTTGCAAGTGGGTGACCTGGAGAAAGTCTACCTACTGGCACAGGTGCAGGATGAATCGGTTGCTCAGATTCACGACGGTCAGCCAGCCGAAGTATTCTTTTCAGCATATCCTACTACCACATTCAAAGGTACGGTGGAGCATGTTGATCCTCGAGTTGACCCAAAGACCCGCGCCTTCACCGCTTACGTGACTGTTAACAATCCTGGTTTGAAGTTGAAGCCGGGGCTAACTGGTTTCATGCGCGTCCGGATCGAAAAAACCGCGCTCGCCGTTCCCACGACGGCTGTCATAAATCCCTTCGGCGAGAATGCCAGGCTCTTCGCAATTGACTCTAACGGGCACGCGATCCTAACGCCCGTGCGCGTCGGCTTGGAAGCCGGCGGAATGATGGAGATTGTCAGCGGGTTAAAAGAGGGAAGCCTCGTTGTAACTGCGGGAACTGTCGACTTAGTGGACAATGACCGGGTCCGTGTGGAAACCGCTCAATGAAGCCATCTCAGCGGGTTGGCAAGAACATTGCCTGGATGTTGGTGGCGGGCGGGATTGGTGCAGGCCTGCAAATGTTTGCCGTTCTGCTAGCGGCACGGGGCCTGTCGCTCACCGACTTCGGCATCTTTAACTACCTGCTGTCGTTTGCCATTGTTTTCCAGTTTCTGGCTGATTTCGGTCTCACAAACATCCTTACCCGCGAAGTGGCCCGTCATCCTGATGATGTGAGGCGTCTCCTGGGAAGCGCCAAAGGTCTGATGTGGAGTCTCTTTTGTTTATCGACTGCCCTGCTTCTCGGGACTGTACTATTGCTGAATTTACCGCCGCAAACGCGGGCGCAATCGTTTGTCATGGGCCTCGGCAGTCTAATGCTCTTGCAAGCCATTAGCTATTCCGCCGTTTTGCGGGCGATCGAAGCGATGGAGTTTAATGCCATCGCCTTCGCTCTCCATAAGGGAATTTTTGCTGGCTTCGTTGCTGTGAGTCTAGCGTGCGGTTGGGGGTTATGGGGCGTTGTGCTTTCCCATCTTGCTTCGTCTATAATCTTCTGGTTCTTCAACTGGCGGATTGTGAGCTGGCGGGTAGTGCGGGCTTCGCCGAGGATAGATCTAGCTGTTTGGAAGTCTATGCTCATCGAGGCGATACCACTGGGCAGCGGGCTGGTGCTTCGTCAGTTCGCCTGGCAGGCAGACGTCTTAATTCTAATGTGGTTGGTTGATGCAAATGCCCTGGGCTTATTTAGTGGACCATACCGGATTCTGCTTGGATTGCGGCTCGTTTCCATGGCGTTTGCCCTACCGCTTTACCCAGCAATGATTCGCTCAGCCGAGGGTTCAGCTGACAAATTTACGGAATTCTATAATCGAGCAATGAAATGGTTTTGCTGCCTAAGTGTGCCAGGAGCGGTCCTTTTTATTGTCTGGCCCCGATTGCTGATTCACACATTGCTCGGTGACAAATTTATCGGGGCTGAATCCACCATGCAATGGTTCGGTCTGGCATTCGTGCCGATGTTTGTCTCCGCACTATCGCCATTCATATACACAGCTCTGCACTTGGCTCCAGTTTTTTGCCTGGCGATGGCAATGACCGTGCTAATGCGCGTCGGTGCTGACTTGGCCGTGGTTCCGAGTCTGGGATACATCGGCGGTTCTATGGTTGCGGTGTTTAGTGAGATTACTGCCTTCGCGCTCTTGACCTTTTTCCTGAAGCGGAAAGGCTATCCGCTTCACATGGCCAATTTCTTAATCAAACCGACTGTGGCCGGCCTTCTGATGGCGGCAATCCTTTTCCCGGCTCGTCAGTTGCCGCTCTTGGAGGCATTCCCTGTCGCTGTGGTTGGTGGAATCGTATATTTTGTTGCTCTCTTTTTGCTACGAACTTTTTCGAGCGATGAGCTGCGCCTTATGCGCGAAGGTCTTGGTTTTGTGAGCGTTTACTTCCGTGCATCGTCGCGAAAGTTGGAAGGGCAAGCATGAAGGTAAACTATTGGCCGTTGGGGTTTGCGGTGGCGGTGTTTGGTCTTTTGCTCCCTTGGTTCGATCCGGTGACTACTCCTCGCTTTAACGCTTTGAAATTCCCCTTTGCGCATTCCGCTTATCTCTGGCCGCATTTTATTCTTTTCTCCTATGGGACGACGGCAATCGGTACTGCTTGCGTTGGGTGCAGTCGCTTGGTGGACGAGAAAGGGACTGCCGGTTTTCTGTGCAGGCATTTTGTTGTTGGCGTTGGCAATGACGTTTTTTCTCCAAATTGTGTCGTGGGAACCGACGTGGCTGAAAATGGCTCTGGAAGGTGGGGAGGATTTTGAGCACTGCTACAACTTTGAAGGGGCTTACAGCATTCCAAACGCGGTGATCCATTCCCCCGCGTTAGGGCTTTTCTCGCCGATCGAAGTGTTATCCGCCCGTTTTTCCGCGGGACTCGCGGCGGTTGGTCCGGGATTGGCGTTCTTTGCCGTTGGTGCCATTTGGATATGTGCCGCCGGCTTGTCCCAAATGACCGATCGGACGCGGCTGAAAGTTGTGTTGCCTGCCTTTGCCATTCTCGTTGCGATATTAGCAGGATTGCAACTTTGGCGGCCAATAGCTGCGGAGCGCCTTTTGGCGTCGGCGGCAATAAAGGAAACAGACGGAGCGCTGGAAGGTGCTGTGAAGGATGTGCATCAGGCCATGACAATCGACCAATGGCTGCGTTTGCAGTCAGCCTCTTTTATCCGTCTTGGCGCTCTGTATCAGAAAATGCATTCCCCTAATCGCCCGGAAGCCCTCTTCGCCCGCGGCGTGGCCCTCCAGTCGCGAGGTTTGGTCCCCGAAGCGCTATTTTATTACGATCGAGCCGCCGAGGGAGACGATCCACAGTTGCGTCGCGTAGCGCTGATTGAGAAAGCCCGTCTCGCGGGTCATTACGCGGGCTCCCTTTATAAAACAGGCGTGATTGGCGGCGCCTGTCACTATTGGCTTGTCAGCATTGAAGCTGCTCCGGACAAGGTCAACGGGTTTTTTGGAGCCGGACGCGCCTTCCGCGATATGGGTGATTACTCGTCAGCGATAAAACATTTTGAACCTATTTTTGAGAAGACATCGCAGCCAAACCTTCTTGCCGACGCGGAGAGTGAACTCGGCGACTGCTGGTACAGATTAGGGCATCCGGCTATGGCCCGGGAGTATTACATGGCCTCCCGCAAATGGGCCGACACAGAGAATTTCCGAGCGCTAAAGAGTCTCACTGAGAGTTACTACAAATGAGATCGTCCTTTAGATTCTGGGAATGGTGCCAATCGCGTCAAGGTGGCATGTCACTTTCACTCGTCGGAGTGACCGGTTTATACTCGGTTATTACGGCTGGCTTGCTCTCGCGGCGCCACCGCCTCCGACCTACTACCTCGATTTTGGATCGACCCAATGGATTCAGGCGTCGGAGCCCAGTAACAATGTTTGCTTCCGTAAAAATCTTTACCTTAGCGCCGTTCCGAGATACGCATGGCTGCAAATCGTTGCAATCGATGGATTCACAGTTTCGGTCAACGGAAAGCACTTGAGTTTCGGGCAAGCCGCTGAACCGGAATTAGAGAGCGAAGTTCTTAGCTGGAACGCGGGCGGAAACCAATCGGTCATAAGTGATATCACGCACTATCTTGCTCCGGGTAAAAACACTATTGCCGTGAATGTCACTCGGGGCAGTTTTCCGGGAAGAGCCAAGTTAGTTTGTCGGGGAGCCGTGCTGGATCAAACCGGGAAGTTCTCCGAATTCTCCTCTGACAACAGTTGGAGAGTCGCTTTGACCCCTGGAACGATCCCGGCATTGATTTCGTGGACTGATTCAAAAATGGACGACGCGCGCTGGGCTCACGCCGAAGAAACAGCGTCTGAGAGAAGCGCTTACACTCAGCCCGTCACAGGTACCGCCGGCCCTTTTCCAAGAAGCTGTGAAGGGGAAGTGGATCATCGACGAGCGTCCGAAATCCGTCGGCAGTACGACGTTCCAGAGACGCTTTGATGCGCCAAACGGAAATACCGATGCCTGGCTTCAAGTCGCAGCGAATGGCAATTTCTCGGTCGTTCTTAACGGGCATTTTCTTGGGAACTTTGACGATTCGTCTCCGGTGATCCAGTTCGTGCGTCTCCAGAGATGGATGCAGCCATACGGAAACGATCTATCCATCCAAGTGCGAGGTATAGATGCTCTACCCGCGATGATTGCAGAGGTGTCCTTTCTTTCTAGCGACGCCCGAATGATGAGCTCGATTGGTTCGGATCGTGAATGGACTGTGCCGGACTCGAGGTTCGCGAATTCCATAGGTTCCTACAATTACGCAGGCGAAAACTGGGGACTTCCTCCGAAAGCGGCTTCTGCCGCAGGGTCGCCGAGCGTTGTGGCTACACGCGAGACGATCACCGGCATTGGTCTCATGCTCTTAGTTGCCTCGGCCGTGTTCTTGGGCTGGATTTGGTCCGGTCGACTACTGGCCAAGAGGAACCACTGGGACGCGGCGCGAGCACTGGGTATCGATGCCGCCATGCATTTGCCCGCTCTGATCGCCACGATAACATTGCTTTTGCTTCGCTACGATATTCGGTTTCGCCCGGACTCGCCGGTGAGAGTTGTGTTTTTCCTCGGACTGGTTGCGCTGCTAATTATTCCCCGCCTGCCGGTTTGGGCAAGACGAAGCGACGCGCGTGCATCGGAGCGATCCGTTCGGGTACCTGGCAGGGATGGATTTACCAAAATGGCTTCTGGCTCGCGCTAGGCGTGATCGTTATTGCCGCGTTAGCAATGCGGCTGCACAATCTAACCGCATTTTCCCTGGACCAGGACGATATCTTGATTCGCAACAATGCCGTGGGAATTTTCGACCGCGGATACCCTTCGCTCAATTTTTACAACATCGTCCTCCCACTTGCCACTTACGAGTTAGTGCCGTATCCGATTGCTCTTTCATGCTTCATTTTTGGATGGAGCGATTGGGCAGTTCTGCTTCCAGCAGTAGTCTTCGGCACGGTGACTACGCTGCTGATAGGCTTGATGGGCCGTGACCTATTCGATTCCAGGACTGGTTTGACAGCGGCACTCATTCTGGCCCTCAATCCGTTCAATGTTTTCTGGTCGCAACACTGCTTCCATCCCGCGGAAGATCAGTGTTTTGCGTTATTGGCGATCTGGTCATTTTACCGGGCGATTCGTCGACCGGGCGAACTAAATGCAAAATACTTCTATGCGGCATGCCTTTTTTTCTGTCTGACGTATTTCTCATGGGAGGGTTCTGGTTTCCTGGTTCCAATTCTTGCAGGGGCGTTACTTTTAATGCATCCCGGACGTTGGGGTTGGCTTCGGCAGCCGCATCTGTGGATTGGGTTGGTCGTCGCAGGTTCAGTCGTTTTGATTCAAATGTCGATGCGGAAAATGCTGGCGCCTGGATACATCTTTCTGGGATACGGGTTTCGGAATCCATCGCTCACTAGTTTCCTCCTACCGGATTCGATGCCCTCCTACTACGTTTCATCGATTCTTCTGACAGAGCCGCACATCCTGTTAAGTATTCTGTGCCTCGCCGGGGCCGCGTTTGTATGGCGAAATCTGGCGGTGCGTTTTTGCCTGGTAGTATTCTCGGCCTTGCTGGTTGCCTATTCTCTTTTCCTGCCGGTTTACTCAGTTCGTTATTTTTATTTTTATCAATTCTTGTTAATCCTACTCGCCTGCGGAGTATTCTTCCTTCTTTGGGATCGAATCCGCGCCCTGACGGTGGATTGGCGACCAGCCCGCTTTCTGGCATGGGCGAGCGGGGTAGTAGCTTTATTGCTGGTTCTCGGAACGGCAACCGAGAGCGGTCTCAAAGTCTTTCGCCTCTCGGATCAGACGGCTCAAGGTCGCGCACGAGTCCAACCAAGTTTGCGGTACGGGCTCGTCAGACAGGAGACTCGGGCTCCGGCGGAATTTGTGGCTTCAAAGTTGCGACCTGGCGATATTGTGGTGGCAAATTTAACACAGGCATTCTATCTCTACGGCGGACGAATGTCGGATTTTGGGATAAACACGCTACTTGCTTCGCGCATGGTCTATTTGAACGACTACGCTGCTTACCGCCATAAATTCGTTGGCATTCCGATGGTACGTAATCTGCGGGATATGCAGAAGATCTTTGACCAAGGTCGGCGGGTTTGGTATCTGGGGGGCGGGTCGGTGAATTTGCAAGCGAAAGAATTAAGAGGAGCGCTCGACCTCGTTCTTCAGCGATCGAAGATTGTTTATGCGACGTATCACTCCAAGGTTTACCTTTGGGACGGCACTGGTACCTGTTGCGCAAGAGACGGTGGCTAGTCCCGCATTGCCTCCTCAACCTAATCTGCCGCCCGAGAATCCGACCCCTCAGGACCGTCTAACGGATGAGAGCAATTGGGCGCAAAATCCATCACCGTTGCAATATCCGCGGGTCACCGAAGCAACTCTGTATCCCCAATGGACCCGACAGAAAATTTCAGAACGCGATCCAGCCCGCGCCAATGCGGCGTTAAAAGTGGCGCCACTTCAACCCCCTCGCGAGCCCGAGAAGCCATATTCTGATGAACCTTCGTCCCTATAGACGCAACTTTAAAGCGATCTGGTTAACCGTGCGGATTGCACTCGTCGCTTGTTTCGTGTTATTGCTTGTTTCGACACAGCTCTCCGCTGGACCCTCCTCCCGCGTTCGGACTAATGAAGGCAGCAAAGGCACTAAGGTCGAGCGAATTGTCTTTCTGAATTTGCGAGAATACCTCGCCAAAATTGCTGTCGAAAGTCCAAGGATCTTAGCCTCGCGCTTGGACGAGGCGGCTGCTTACTATGAAGCGCGATCCACCTACGCCGGGTATTTGCCTTACCTCGGTTTTAGTTCGCAAGTTGGCTACATTAAAGGCAGGACCTTGGCGGGATTTTTCAATGGTTCCAACAGCGTGCCGTCATCGTCAATTTCAGACCGGTGGTTCACGCAAGAGGGCCCAGGATTAACCATCCCCGTTTTTAAGGATGGCAGTTTCCTTGGTATTAACGTGCCACCGGAAGTAGAGCGCAAGCGTGCGCTGAGGCAGATGATAAAATTCAAGGGATCATTGGAAGCGCAGAGTGTGATTCTTTCAGCGACCGACACTTATCTCCAGGCGATTAAGGCCTCGCACGTGCTGGAACTCGGTACCCGACATTTGACTTTGGCGCAGGAAGAAGCTGAGCGAGTCGAAAATAGAGCTACGAGTGGCTTGGCAACCGCACAAGAACTAGGCGTGGCGAGACTCTTGGTTGAAACCAGCCGAGCCTCCTTTGAAGCAGCGAGCGGGGAAGCAATTTATTCCTTTTTAGCGGTGGCTGCCCTCCTTGGTCGCGACGTCGGAACGGTCCGAATACAGGATAACTTCCCGGAAGCGGCTCCTTTACCAAAGTTTGAAACAATTGCGGCAATTAGCGGGACGGGCCACCCGAAGGTGCGCTTTCAAGACGCTGCCATTCGAGGCGCAGACGCTAACGTAGCGCTCCAGCGAAGCCGAATGTTACCAAGCGTGTCGGCCGACAGTTTTGATTTTCAGTACCGGCGATTTTCACGGGGACGCGGCGAATCAGTGGGCCTCGGTTTTAACGGTGCACGTCCCTGTTTTTGATTTTGGACAGGCATATCTGGCGACGAAAGCGGCCCGTTTGAAACTGCAAGCGGAGATCGAGCGGCGTGAGGCTGTGCAGCGGGACTTGCAGAAAGAACTGATGGATGCCGTCATCCAAATCAAGCAGTCCGTCGGGAGTTTTGCCAAAGCACAGGGAGAGGTTGCCGAAGCGCAGCGCGTGGCCAATCGTCTCGAAGAACAGGCGAAACTTGATCAAGCGCTTCTGGGTGAACTTAACGAATCCAAGTTGAAACTTCTTGAGAAAAGAGAAGAGGTCGAACAAGCGCACTACGATCTTCTCCATCGCTATGCGCTTTATCAAGAAGCCACCGGCGGCCAGTGGGTATGGATTGGGCGTTGATTAGCGGGCCGACGTTCGCTGATCACTTTCATTTTTGAGGGTCAGCTCTTTCCACCGCATGCTCGGTAACATATATTAGCTCGCCGGGCTCTCGTATCTTGCTGCGGGTATCTTGAGCGGCGGTTTGTTTGCTCGGTCTAAGTCTGAGCAACTCTTGTTGGAGAGAATATTCGGGCACAACAGCGGCGTGCACTGTTTTATAGTGTTATTTCTTGACACACCTGTGCAAAGCTGGCAAAGACACCAGATGAGAACTCGAATAGGAATTCCGACGGCTGTCGCTACCGCACTGATTTGGGCTAGTCTCAGCTATGGACAGCAGGGCGAAGTCCCGACCCCCGCTGCGCCAATCGATGCGACGTTGTACACGAGATACAACACAGACATCGCGCACACGACGGTCAACTGGGCGGTGTGCGGTTCTCTATCGAGCTCAAGCGGATGCTATGGCTCCGGGAGCCTGGGCCCCTTTGGACAGATTGGCGCACTGTTGGAAGGCGAGCCAAAGACAGACCGCGCTACGAATAGTGTCACTCGCAACATTTATGTCTTGGATTATCGTAGTGGCCCCAATTTAAACGAGGTCGTGCTTTACGTTTATACAAAGGTCGACACGATTACCGCAGATTCCGATACAGTTACTGTCACGCTATCACAAACGGTAAGTCTGCCCTTAGTTGGTGACTTTCCGGCACAGACATCGATGGCGGCAAATAAGCGATACCTCTTCATCGGAACAGATCTTAGCCCGAACCCGGTTCAGGTCGACAAGCGCACCTTTAGTGTCACCCAGCTTGACGGGTTTCCATCCATCAACCTTTTTGCAATTACAGCTAATCAATATGGCTATGCGACTTTATCATACGGAAGCTTTAGCACTCCGAACACTAACTTTCTTGTAGTCGGTTTGGACGGCAGCACCGTGGAAGATGGCGATGGATCTCAGTTCCTGTTGAACACTTCGCAGGCGGTCAAAGTTGGTGCGCACGCGGGGATTACCAATCCTCTTCGGGATCTCCGGTCGCGCTATCGGCATGATCAGAGAAATATCGTTCCGCCCGCGCCCGCTGCGCCAATCGACGCTACGTTATATACCCGGTATAACATGAATCCGGCCCACACCACCGTTAACTGGAATGTGTGCGGTTCTCTGCAGGGCTCGAGCGGATGCTATGGCTCCGGGAGCCTGGGTCCGTTCGGGAGGGTTGCTGCACTAATGGAAGGCGAGCCCAAGACAGACCGCGCTACGAATAGTGTAACTCGCTCCATTTATATCCTGGATACGGCGAGTAGCACCGATCAGAACGGGGTTCTGCTCTACGTTTATACAAAGGTAGACACAATTACCGCGAATTCCGATACGGTTACCGTTACTCTATCCCAAACAATTAGTTTACCTCTGGTTGGTGGCACCAACCCGCACTCCGCACAAATGGCGGCAAATAAGCAATTCCTTTTCGTTGGAACGGACCAGAGCCCGGAGGCGGTTCAGATCAGCAAACGCGACTTTAGCATCACCAAGCTTGGCGGATTCACCCCGCCTATCAACGTTTTTGGAATTTTTGGTGATCAATATGGCTACGTGACTCTGTCATTCGGAAGCTTTAGGACGTTTCGAAATGCCTTTATTGTGGTCGGCCCTAACGGCAGCGTCGTGGAAACTGGGGATACGTCCCAGTTCATGTTGAATACTGTGAATGCGGTGCTGCTTAACCCTTAGGTTAGCGACGACATTCTCGTAATTGGGTCAGCTTACTCGTGCTGGTAGCTGAGCGGCAGTGCTTCAACTCGGCTCGTGGGAAAGCCTCGATGGCGTTGTTGTCAATCGGAACCTGCAATTGGTGGACTGCCTGGCTCTGCATTCACATGTTCTACTCGTAACCTCTTCGTCCCCGCAACAGCGGGCATCCGCAATACTGTATGCCGCGAGAGATACGCCTCAGGACGCGTAGATGTTGGGGCGCGCAAGAAATGCGAGTTGTTTAGCAGCCTAGATCGTCGGCGACGCAAAAGGATTCCTGAAAGCGACCGCGACTTCTCATTTCCAGGTCAAATTTTTCTTCAGCTTGGTACATCGCATCTGCTAATACTTCTTGTTGTTTGGGATCGATGAGATCGGGTTCGTAAACCTCCACAAACTGCGCTCTAAGGGCAATAGCAGTATCCAACGCCTCTTTGAGGGTGCCCCTTAGCTTCTTCGTTGCCAAGAGCATTTCAAAACCTGTAACGGTTTGGTCCGAAAATCTATTCACGGATTGATACGATAATTTATGGCTATTTGGCTTATCATTTGGCTCAAGGCTAGCTGCCTTCAGGCCAAAGCGATGAGGATAATCTTTAATACCCGCTTCAACGAATTTTTTCAGAGTGGCTCTACCTTCATCATTTCTAGACGGAGGGCACATTGCGATAAGAAAAGGGGTGGTAGGAAAGGCTTTGCTATAGAGAGCGGCAATCCATCGCGCACCTTCCAGCCATTTCGCACTGCCTCCGATAGCATTATATTCTTCCATATCGTTCGGACCTGCGAACCAAGACTCAGTTGAATGTCCGAATCCAGTCATAATGACAAAGCTTAAATAAGGAGAGGAATCGTAGCGTTCGCCAAGCTTTTTGATCAAACTACCAAATTTTTCCTGAAGCACCGGATTCCACGGTATCGGCATGTGATCAGCTGGTTTTCCGCTACGGTGATGAAAGTAAAATTTTTCGGCGCCAGCAGCGTAAATCCATTCGGGCGAATGTTTTCCCGCTGGCACTAGTATTTCTATTCGCTTATTGTACTTTTTGGCCAGCTCGAGTCCCCGATCGAAATAACTAAAATCAATCTTGCACTCGATGGGTTCAATTTTATCCCAATCCGCGCGTAATACGATGCCATCCACTTTAGGATTCGTCCAGCATGGTGTGTTATTCAGCTTATCTATCTGTTTAGGATGCTTGTAGCCATAGGAGGGCAGTAAGCACCAGATCCCGGTGGGCGTAGCTTTATGTATGATTTTGGCTTCTTGCTCAGCAAAAAGTTGCATGGGGATCACAAAAAGAGCTCCAAGTAGAATTGATGAATACAGACTGACTTCAGCTTTCATATGGGAACAAACGTTTTGTTCTTACTTCGGTGAACAATAACCAGGCTTGCGGAGAGGCCAAATAATGTTCCGGCAGAATCGCCTCTTTCATTTGGCATTTCGTCCGCATCGAAACATACCGGAGCGCCGATTAGGGTCGGCGTAATTTGTTAGGCCGTGGGTATATCTATGGCGATGTCCGCCATCCCGCGCACGTAGGTGGCTCGGACTCGCACGAGTGTTACCAACCCGAAATTAGAATACGCCGTGCAAGCCAAATTTTCGTGGTGTACCCGCGCCCCGAGCTGCAAACTAACAATGGGCTCGACTCGAGGTGCAACCGGTCAAGGAAAAAGATCGGTTGTTTGCAGAAGACTCGGGTCATCGCTCCTTTGCCGGCACGAACAGTTGCGCTGGATGCGTTGACGGCTATGAGACGAAGCATTTCATCGCCCGCGCCACGACAGGGGGTTGAGGAAGATGGGTGGAAACGAAGCTATCGCAAGATGCTATGTCCAGAGACAGCGCCAGTGCCGGACGTCGCGTCGATAAAGAAGTGGCTCGTTTGTGCCATTACGGCCCGAAATTCACCGTCACATTGTTGGAGCAATTCTGAGCACCTGCGTCACATACTTTATACACAAAGCTAGTCTGGCCGGTCGTCCCCGTGGAGTCGACGTATTGTCCATTGTTCGGCGTCGTCGCGATCACAACTCCCTGACGATAAACGTCAATGTTGGCTGCGGTCGCGCCTCGCCATTTTAGGCGCGATGTGTTTATTCCGCCCACCTGCTGTCCCGAAGCTCTGAGCTGAATCGGTCCAGGGGTTGCTGTCGGGGTTGGAGTTGGTGTTGCCGTCGGCGTCGGAGTTGGAGTTGGAGTTGGAGTCGCCGTCGGCGTCGGAGTTGGCGTCCCACCAGGACTGAATGTTTCCGCGCTCGCGATAATGTTCTCGTGATCAATTCCTCCTGCGACGAGCACGCTGCCGTCGGAAAGCAAGGTCGCCGTGTGGAGGCCCCGAGCAATATTGAGGGGGCTTGTAGTCGTCCAAGTTCCCGTGGTTGGGTCGTAAAGTTCCGTGTTCGTGAAAGAATTGTTGTTTCCGTTCATGCCACCGGCCACCAGCACCTTGCCATCTTGACGCAATGTTGCGCTTTGGCGCCAGCGGGCAACATTCATGCTGCCGGTCAGTGTCCAATTTCCGGTGGCCGGGTCGTAGAGTTCGGCGCTTGCCAGTATGCCGGTATTCGTCCCTCCAGTCACCAGCACCTTGCCGCTGGGCAGCAACGTTGCCGTGTGGGCCTGGCGCGCCACATTGAGGCTGCCGGTCACCGACCAAGTTCCCGTGGCTGGATCATATAGTTCCGCGTGGGCAGAGATCTGTTCAGTTCCTTCGTATCCGCCTGACACCAACACCTTTCCGTTTTGCAGCAAGGTCGCTGTGTGGAAACCAAAGTGGGGATTAATGGTGCTGCCTGTGAGGCTCCACGTTCCGGTGGTTGGGTCGTAGAGTTCCGCGCTGTTGGTGAAGCCATCTGTGAAGCAGCCAACAACCAGCGCCCTGCCATCTAAGAGCAATGTTTCAGTGTGGTAGACGCGCCGGATGTTCATGCTACCGGTGAAACTCCAATTTCCCGTGGCCGGGTTGTAGAGTTCCGCGGTTGCCAGTGCTCCGCCCGTATGGTTGTGATTGGGCCAGCCTCCCACGACGAGGACCTGACCGTCAAGCAGCAACGCCGCGGTGTGGAGCACCCTAGCATCAGTGAGGCTGCCTGTTAGCGTCCAAGTTCTCGATAACGGATCGTAAAGTTCTGCGCTTGTGATCTCCGGGTATTGAAAAGCTTGGGGGCCATTCGTTGAACCGGATGCGACCAACACCTTGCCATTGGATAGTAACGTCGCCGTATGATAGTCCCGGGCAACATTCAGGTTCTCAGTAAGGTCCCATTGAGCGGCACAGGGCTCCACCACCAGCACTGCGCACAGGAAAAAGAAAGGCAACGCCAGGCGGCGACCGAACACTGGGAGGCGAGCAGCGCGCCGCGACTGCGGTGCGTTTGATAAGAGTTTGCAGGGTGGTTTCATAATATGCGCCATTGATTAATCAATTCATTGTGGGAACAGGTTTTCATTCGCGATTATCTGGTGCGAAAGACCATCAGGTGGAACTTAAAGTAAAGATCCACCTGCGAACTTAGCGCGGGCGCGAATCTGGCAAGCAGCGACGAAGTTTGTCAATATGTTTATAGTAAATGCAACAAAGCCAAATGCAGACAAACTCCTTAAGCGACGGGCTTGATCCAGAATAGCTTTGCGGGGACAAAAAGCTCACGCAGGGGTAATGGAGGCACGATGGATAGAGAAGTGGTTTGCTTGTTAGCCTTTACGGCCCGAAATTTAAAGTCACAGTGTTAGAACAGGTTTCGGTTCCAGCTTCACACACCTGATACGTGAAACTAGCCTGGCCGCTGGTGCCGGTGGAGTCGTCATACGCACCATTATTCGGCGTCGTCGCGATCACATTCCCGTCGCGGTAGACATCGACGTTGGTCGAGGTTGCCCCCGTCCATTCGAGACGTGATATGTTGATTCCCCCCACCCTTCTCGGCCGGCCGACGAGCTGAACCGGTCCAGGCGTTGGTGTCGCCGAAGGAGTTGCTGTTGGGGTTGGGGTTGGACCACCAGGTACTGGGAGCAAATGCCATGTCAAACGGCTGCGAGCCTACATCAGGAATTGTCCCAACGACGCTCAGTGATGGAATATCGATCACCGTCACAGTTGTAGCCCTGGCGTTGGACACGTATACCTTCGTTTGGTCTGGACTGACTTGCGATATGAAAGGCCCATGTCCGGTCGGGATCGTTGCGATGACGGTATGCGTCGCCGTGCTAATAACCGAAACATTGTCGGAATTTGTGTTGACCACGAAGACCTTTGTTCCGTCAGCCGTTATTACCAGTTCCCAGGGCCATATTCCGCCAGTTGGAATCGTAGCAACCACATTCAATGTGTTGGTATCGATGACCGAGACCGTCCCATCCCGGGTGTTTGCTGTATAAACCTCCCTGCCGTCAGGCGTAATGGCAATTGCTCTCGGCCTTTGTCCAACCGGAATGTTCGCGATAAGTTGTTTCGTGGCTGTGTCAACGACCGTTACGGTATTGGCAACGTAGTTGGCGCAGTAGACGCGATCAGCCGGGGGAGAGATGCACAGCCGGCGGGAGCCAGCTCCAGCGGGAATACTCGTTACCGCGTAGGTAGTGGTATCAATAATGTCTACTTCTCCGTGGGATTGGTTCGCGACATATGCGAAGCGTCCGTCCGGCGTGAACAAGATGTCTTTGCACCAATTCCCGGGGAGATAGACGACGTTGAGAACTGCATATGTTGCCGTATCAATAACATATACGGGGCAGCCTAATCCATGCTGGCCACGTTGGTGCACAACGAAGAGACGAGCACCATCCGGCGTGACAGCTTCCTCTCCGGGTCCTTCACCCACCGAAATGGTGGCAAGGTTCGTTTGGGCCATGGTGTCAATAACTGAGACGTTCGAGGAATGCCCATTGCAGACAAAGGCCTTCAACCGATCCGGTGTCATCGTGATACGAACCGGGAAAGAGCCCACGGGGATTGAGGCGACAACCTGGTTCGCGGAAGTATCGATTACAGCAGTCGTATCGGAGTATCTCGTGGTGACAAAAAGATTCTGTGCGGCTGAGGCCGAATAGGCGAAGGCAGAGGTGAAAATAATTAACAGCAAAGGCAGACGACATGTTTTCATAGTTAAGCAAATCAAGATGAGCCGCGAATTAGCCACGCCAACGCGAATTGTCCAGCCGAATTTTAGGAAACGTCCGATTTGTGGCGATCTGCATTCAAGCTGGTTGGCGCTTGCACACGGAGCAGTGGGAGGGAAAGCGGTTTTGAACGCTGTCAGTGGTAGAAATTAACAAGCTCAAGAGAGTCGTTGAGCTTGCCAACGCTTCAAGCGAAGCAATAAACCATGTCTGTAATCATGAAATGCGCCCGGGAACAGATTCGCGAACGATATGAGTCTCACCCCAAGTGTTACGCGGATAGGGATATCGACCTGGCAGCGCAGTTCGTCGCCGGTCCTAACGACTACGGACCAAATGACATGTCAAACGGCTGCATACCTACATTAGCAATGGTCGCCGAAACAGTTAGTGATGGGATATCAATGACCGTTACAGTTGTAGACCTGGTATCCGACACGTACAGTTTCGTTTGATCCGGACTGATTTGCGAGATGAAAGGTCCGTGTCCGGTCGGGATCGTTGCGATCACCGTGTGCGTGCCTGTGTCAATGACCGAAACCGTATCGGAATATGTGTTGGACACGAAGACCTTTTTTCCATTAGCCGTAATCGCCAGTTCCCAAGGATACTGTCCTGTAGGGATGGTCGCGATCACATGTAATGTACCGGTATCAATGACCGACACCGTGCCAGACAGGACGTCGGCGGTATAAACCTCCTTGCCGTTGGGCGTAACAGCAATTGCTCTCGGCCTTTGTCCGACAGGAATAGTCGCGATCGCTTGCTTCGTTGCGGTGTCGACGGCCGTTACGGAGTTGCCCTGGTAATTTGCGCAGTATACGCGGTCCCCGGTGCGCGAGATGCACAGGCGACGCGACGCGGCGCCGGCGGGGATATTCGTTACTTGATAGGTGGCGGTATCAATCACGTCCACTTCTCCCGCGGATTGGTTCGCGACATATGCGGAGCGTCCATCCGGCGTGAACAAAATATCCTTGAGCCAAGTCCCGGGAAGAAAAACATTGGTGATCAGGGCATCGGTTGTCGTATCAACTACATCGACCGGGCACATTTGATGTTGGCCGCCTTGGTGCACGACAAAGAGGCGTCCGCCATCCGGCGTAACGGCGCTTTCTCCGGGTACCCTGCTTACCGGAATTGTAGCAATGTTCGTGCGTGCCACCGTGTCTAAAACCGAGATGGTGTTGGAATGTGCGTTGGAAATAAAAGCCTTGAGGCGATTCGGTGTCATGGCTACACGAATAGGGAAACTGCCAACAGGAATCTCGGTGAGAACCTGGTTCGTTGAGCTGTCGATTACAGCAACGTTATTGGAGTATCTATTCGTGACAAAAAGGGACTGCGCCAAAGCGGAGGATCCGAAGGCAAGGGCGACAATACTCGACAGAAGAGCAATGCGGTACAATTTCATGGTTAGGAGAATCAAGTTAACTAGAACACCCTCTTTGACAAGAGCAACGCGACCCGCTCACCGATGCGCCGGAGGTTATTCGTCGGAGATTGCAAAAGCTGCCAGAATGGCCGACCTGCGAAACCAGGGAACGATTGCCTCTTAAGTTTCCATAGCAAAAAGGGGATCAGGGTGATTGCGCCGAACGCCAATGTTTCATAAGTGCACGCCCAAAGATTGTCGAGGCTCCATAACGCGGCGAGATCTTTATGGCGGATACCGGAAATCAATATCAAGGGTGAGCTGAAAGTTTCGTGCCACGGCCAGAACAGCGGCATACCAAATCCAGTACTAGTCCATCCGATCTTGGTTCCGGTGAAGAAATCGATGAGGATGTGTGAGCTGTATGCAGCGAAGTAGAGAATGGCGCTTCGCCAAAAACCTGGCGCGATCCGCCAAACGCAACTTAGAGTTATGGATATCAAAATGCCGATCGTCAGGCTGTGTGTGAACCTCGATGCAGTGCGTTGTTGGGGAAACCAGGCGGCAGGAACAGGTCCAAATCAGGCGCGTTGGCCAGCAATATCAATACTCCAAGACGGGGAACATATTCGCGCCAGCGCGTAGTTAACCGCGCCTTGGACCGCGCTGTTGAGGTGGGGAAAGTCCAGCGAAGCTACGTGCAATTGGCGAGGCCATCGTGTCAATTGCGTACAGGCTTAACGCACGCGCGTGGCAAAGGGTGCAGATTGGTCTTGGTTGCGCGCAGAGG
The DNA here is from genome assembly GCA_963807435.1 of uncultured Verrucomicrobiae bacterium. Taxonomy (GTDB): domain Bacteria; phylum Verrucomicrobiota; class Verrucomicrobiia; order Chthoniobacterales; family UBA10450; genus Udaeobacter. The sequence goes on along the minus strand of CAWECA010000006.1, from coordinate 307,158 downwards.
TCTCGTTCGGAGCTGCGAGAAGTTTGTTGTAAACAGACTCGATCTTGCGGCAAATATGGCGCCAATCGAACTCAGCGAGCACTGTCGCTTTTCCATTTACCGCTAATTTCTCAGCCAACGCGCGATCTTTCAGTAGAGTGGCAACACCACGGCCGAGGGCCTCAACGTCGTGATTCGGCACCACGAAGGCATCGTGCATGTGCCGGACGCCTTTCGCGCCCCCCGCAAACGAAACGACTGGTCTGCCCGCCAATAGATAGTTCAACAGTTTTATGGGATGACCAGGACATTCCGGCCGCGGAACGATACAAACGTCTGCGAGAGCGAGATAGCTAGGCAATTCGTGGAGAGGATGAGGTGAAATCCAGACGATCGAACGGGAAATTCCGAGCTGGGCAGCCAGCTTTTTGTGTTCGTCTTCGCACGCTTGTGAAACCAGAGGACTGACCATTAAAAGCAACGCGTCCGGACTTTCCCGTAAAGTGACGGCGAAGGCCCGTAAAAGATAATCGATCCGCTGGTAGGCATCGAGCACGCCAGTATACATGACTATGGGGCGACCATTTAGCTGGTATTGCTCGCGAAACTTCTCGGGCTGGGGGTGATCGAACAAGGCCGGCTCGATTCCTGCAGGGATCATGTCTACTTTCCGCTCGGGAATCCCACGTTGCAGAAACCAGTCGCGGAGTTCCGGTGACACGGCAGTAATATGATTGGGGAAAATTGGCGTAAACCAGTCCAAGCCATGCGCAATGGAGTTGGCTAGCCATGCCGGGCGGATAAATTTGTAGCCGGCGAGCTCGTCACCGAGCAAATTGACTGCGTTATAGAGGAGCGGACGTCCCGTCAACCACTTCGCCAGGATTCCGATGAGCGCGCCCTCGTAGTTATGGGCGTGAATGATATCGACGTTCTCCGTGCGAATGACCCGGCAGAGCACTCGCAGAAGTTGAAGATCGAGAAAAAATTTGTCGCGCGATGGACCAACCTTCGGATTAGTTTCGGGGTGAAACGGTCCGGTGCGATGCACTTTTGCCCGGCGCACCCGGATATCCCCCTGACCAAATGGATAAGTAACGATATGAACGTCGTGACCCATATCCGCTAGGGTGTCGGACATTTCCCGGATGCTGGCGGCGGAGCCGTAATTGGCCGGAAAAGGACATGCTGCGACCACGGCGATCGAGTAACCGTCCTTCTGGCTGCGCTCCGTAGAAGTCAGCTTTTTCACGAGACACCCGAAGTCGACGCCGGTGCCGTTACGGCCCGTCCGGCATCCTTAGCCGCTCCCGAGGCAACCGGAACGATGGGGAACTTGAGATAGGGGCTGGTGCCTTCTTGCGAAATCACGCGGGCAGGCACGCCGAGAACAGTTGCGCCACTTGGGACATCGGTAAACACAACAGAGTTAGGGCTTACCACGACGTTGTCACCAATCGTGACCGCCCCGACGACCTTACAACCAGCCCCGAAGTAACAATTGTTTCCAATTGTTGCGCGACCGACTCCCCGCACGTTCATGATGCTGACTCCCTGGTTGAGGGTGCAGCTATGACCGATCTTTTTCGCCAAGACGAGAATGCCGCAGAAATTATGGACCACCAACCCAGGTCCGATGTCACTTTCACGGGAGATGTGAATGCCCGTTACGATCATGCACGCAACGTTAACGAGGAGATAAAGAGCGATGAGCATCTGTCGAATAACTGGGATTTTGACCGTGTATGCCCAGGCACCGAAGCGATAGACCATGACAGCGAAGGTGCCGAACTCCAGGAAAGGCGTGATTCGTTTACGAAAAAAAGTCTGGTCTTCCGGACGTACGCCGAAGGCGATTGTCTTACGTCGAAGGTCGGCACGAATGGTTTCGAACATAGGAATGTTTGTTTGGCTTTATTCCAGATAGCCCAGGGCCTGGAGGCGTTCCTCGACTTTAGCGGACTCCTCTTCAGTATAACCGCCAGGCCGATCAGTCTCCGACGTTCCGGACGCCGCCCCGGCCCGGACCGCGTGCGCGGAAAGGAATTCAGGCCGAAAGAGGTTCATCAGGACCTTGCCATCCATATCTTCTGGCACAGCAACGTCGAGTAAATGGAGAAGGGTTGGCGCTATATCGATAAGCTGTGCATTTTCGATCTCAGCTTTTCTTTTTACGGCAGGTCCCGTGGTGATGAGAATCCCGTCGCGACGATGAGTGCCACCCCATTCAGATGTCTCGGACGGTCGATGTTCCCGAATAACCAAGGCCGGTTTATTAGTATCCTCCGGAAAGCTGGGTTGAGTTGAGAAAAGACTATCTTCACTCCACCAGTCGAGGATAATGTCAGCGCCTTCGTGAGCGAATGGACCGTGAAAGATTTCGTTGCGGCGGTAGACCCGGTTGATGACTGGTTTACCCGAACGCGGATCTTTTAACTCGGCGAGCTTCTGAATGATAAAGTCAACGAGAGTATCGTATTCTGCGGGATTTACCGTGCCCTGCGGCTTTACGCCTGTAAGATTAATCCAGATGCTAGGAGGGGAGGCGAGTACTTCACTGCAGTAAGCCTTGGTCCGATTCCAGTCGATGCTCGTGAATGATGTATAAGCCATTTCGCTCTTCTTCAGGATCTTGGGAAAAAGCAAAGCGAGACGGCTTTTCTGCCGCGAACTAAGCGTGCTGCGAAGCAAAGAGAAACCGCCTCGCAGGATTTTTTTGCCGAACGTCCGAATGCCGGACGTCGCGTTCTCGTGATAATGCAGGAGACCGAGTTGGGCAAGGTAGCGGTTGAGGAAAATCGTCCGATCGACCACGGGGCCGCCACCATGATCTGAGACAACGAAGACAGTCGTCTCCGCTGGAAGTCGATCGATGATCTGACCGGTTGCAACGTCAAGTCTTTCGTAAACGTTGCGGACTGAATCTCCAAATCTAGATGCCAGCTTCGGATCATGAATGAAATGATCCTTGTCCATGTGTTGCCAAAAGTAGTGTTGGACTGTGTCGATCGACATGAAAACGAACATCATCACGTCTTGAGGATGATTCTCGAGCAAATAGAGCGCTGCTTTCGTCCACTGGTCGTCCAGTTGTTTCATTTCCGCCAGGACTTGGTTGCGCCGTTCGTCGGTTGACATTGCCCCGAGGAACCGGAGGTCGAGCTGGATTTCGCCCAGATGCTTGACCAACTCCGCGCGCAACTCGGGAGGATGTATGAAAGGACTGGTTTCAGAAGGCGTATCCATTCCGGAAATCTGGAACCCGTTAAGAGGTTCCGGCGGATAGGTGAACGGGATGTTCATGGTGCCGACCGAGTAGCCGGCATCGTTCAAAAGCTTCCAGACAGTCGGTGAACGACGCGAGGTAGCATTCGCATAGTTCATCGCATAACCGCCATGCTCCGTTTCGACGAAGTGAAAGATGCCATGCTTTCCGGGATTCTTTCCAGTCATGAACGAGGTCCATGCTGGTGGCGTAATCGGCGGAAGAATAGAGTCGAGCCTACCCGACACGCCGGCTTGCATCAGCTTCGCCAAATTCGGCATTTTTCCTTCCGCCATCCATGGCCGGATAAGTGTCCATGTTGCGGAGTCCAAGCCGATGATGACTACTTTCGGAACGTTTTTCATGCAAAGAGGACGTTAAGCGTCATGCTGGTTCCAGTAAAGCTGGGCGGGGCCGCGTGCTGGATCTTTCATTTGTAAACCTTCCAAGTCTGCATGCCGACTGGATCGAAGCGAAAATCGGTTACTGACGTTCCGAGTGCATGGAGACGCTCCCGAACGATGTGCCGTTTGTTAAACGGGCAGTAGAGTAAGAGATGGCCACCACCGCCGGCACCAGTAATCTTGCCACCAATCGCGCCGGCTTTGCGCGCCTCTTCGTATAACTCGTCGATTCTGGGCGTGGTGATTCCCTTGGCCATTTTCTTCTTTTGCAACCAGCCTTCGTGCAGCATTTCACCAAAACGATCGAGGTCTCCCGCGAGCAACGCCTTTTTCATTTGCATCGCTATTGCCTTAACTTGATCCATAGCTGCGAGCGGCTCCGCTTCATGCTTCTCCGCGCTCTTCATCTGACTGTCGATAATCGGCTGCGATTCGCGGCTCCCAGTAAAACAGAGGATCAGGTTGTATTCGAGTTCGTTGATTAGATACTCGCTTAGCCGGAGCGGAGTGACTACGACCTCCTCGCCATGAAATTCCATGAAGTTGAAGCCGCCAAACGCGGCAGCGTATTGATCCTGCCGGCCGCCTTTGATCGCGACGTCGTTGCGTTCGATGTCATAGGCCAGCCGAGCCATGCCATCGGAGGTAATCGGCAACCCCAATAATTCACGAAACAAACCGATAAGCGCGACTGTGAACGTGGAAGAACTGCCTAAACCAGAGCCGGGCGGGGCGTCGGCATGGACGAACAAATCGAATCCGTCGCTCTTGAATTTATCCAGTTCGAAGCGTTTTAGCACCCCTTTCACAAGGTCCATTTGCCCATCGAACTTAAAGTGATCTTCCTGTGTCCAGTAAATCACCGTACCGTAGTCAAACGAACGGAAGCCGATCGACTTTTCCGACTTCGGCACAAGCGTGCCGTAAACATAACGGCTGATGGTGGCGTTAAGGACACAACCGCCGTGCGTGTCGGCGTAAGGTGAAACGTCGGTGCCTCCGCCCCCAAAGCTCAGACGCAGCGGTGTTCGTGCTCGCACCATTCGAATTTGGCTTAGGAAGTTCTTGGGCTGTGTCATGGTGCTCAGGGCCGTTGGCTATCCGGCTAGTGCCTTGCCTTCCATATCCGCCGGAATCGGTAGTCCGAAAATTTGCAAAATTGTAGGCGCCACGTCCGTGATTTTAGCGCCGGTCAGTTGGCGTGGCCCGTTATTGGAGCCGCCGGCGGGACGCCAAATGATTAGGCCGTTCTCGGCATGATTCGCGCCGTCTGGTCCTGTGTCGTTTTCAAAGGTGTGAATTTTTCCGCCACCCACAGTGCCAACGGAGCGCCAATAAAGGCCCCCAAAGTAAACAATTAGGTCCGGCGCGACGCCGCGCACTTCCTGATAAAGTTCCTCGGGTCGGTAAACCTGAGTTCCGATGTTGCTGCCATTTTCATCAGGGATCGATTTGAGTCCGGCGATTAGTTCGTCGCGTACCTTTTCGTAATCGTTAGGCGGGATCGTTCCTTCCGGTTCGCGGCCGGCGACATTGAGAAACACCCGCGCATAATAACCTCCGTCGCCCCACGCCTTGGTCTGTGACCAATCGATTTTCGCCTTCGAAAGCGGGACCGGTCCAGACGGCTTTTCCTTCAAGGCGAGGTAGCCATTCGCCATCAGCCATTCGTTCACGCAAATGCCGCCATCCATCCGCTTCGCGCCATGATCCGAGACCACAAAGACATCGGTAGCGGCATCGGCAAATTTCAGCAGTTCGCCGATCTCGCGATCGACTTCCTTGTAGTAATCGTGGATCGCATTCTCGAATTTGTTTCCCGCTTCGTAGAACCGATGGTTTGGGTCCATGTTGTCCCAGAGCGCGTGATGGATGCGGTCGGTGCCCATCTCCACCATGATGAAGTAGTCCCACTCTTCCCGTCCGAGGAGGTGCCGGGCTAACTGGAAACGTTTCCTTGTCATCTCGTAGATGTCAGCCAGGATCTTTTCCTTGTTACCGGAACGAAAATCGCGGACGTCCAGAATGTATTCACCAACGAGATTCTCGATCTCCTTTTTTAGTTCCGGCGGATGGGTGTATTCGCAGGATATATCCGGGGTAAGGAAGTCGGTCACCATAATGCCGTTGAGGGGCTTGGGCGGATAGGTTCCTGGCACACCAATCACAATCGAACGTTTGCCCGTTTGCGAGAGAATCTCCCAAAGGCGGGCTTCCTTGATCGCGAGAGAGTTGGCGATCGAATAACGATCGTATGAATGATCCGCGCGATTACGAAAACCGTAAACTCCGAGCCGGCCTGGGCTTTTGGAGGCCATCATGACCGACCAAGCCGGCACTGTGATCGGCGGATCGCATGATCGAAGGGGTCCGTAAAACCCATTCCGGCAGATCGATTTCAAATTTGGCAAGTCATCAAGCCAGCGGTCGAGGATTAACTCAGGCGCTGCACAATCCAGTCCGATGACCATGACTCGCCTCCGCGTCTTTGCCTGACTCGTTTCCCGCCCGTGGTCTTGCAGGTCGTGTGCCGATTGAGCTGAAGGGATTTCTTTCAACATTGACTGTAGGTTGTTGGAGCGTCCGGATTTGTAAATGTTCTAGGTGTTAGGTGTTACTTTGCACTGTCATCTGCTCGACAAAACCGGCGCAAGACAATGATCGCTACGGCGAGTGAAGCAGTTCGATATGCTTCAAAGCTCTCCGCAGCAAAACTCCGTGTCTTCCCTGTGGAGCGATGAAGATCGCCATCTCATCCAGTATCATGTTTATGGAATAAGAATCGCGTGCGCATGGGGGTGCGGCCGAAGTTCCAACGAGCACACCTTTGCATTGAGAATGCGTTATGCAAACTAATTTGCACGAATGTAACGGCACAATGTTAATGATGTGTGGCTCCCCAGAGCACGAATTGAGAGCTTGCACACTCGCGGTCGTTTTCATCTCAGTAGGCATTTAGATGGCGGAGTTCAAATCCACATTGACCAATGCGATACCAAGAAATCGGCCGCGACAGACAGACGATTTATCGGAGATTCTTCTCTTCGCACAGCGTGAGATTTATGACATTGTTTGAATGGATCGTCGGCCGATGAAGTATGATTGGAAAGAGGCAGGCGAAGAATGGTCGCAACCCTGGGGAAGTTCCGCAGCACAATGGGAGGGTGCTATTTTCCCGCGGATTCGCGACTGTTTGCCGGCTCGCACGATCTTGGAAATCGCGCCGGGATTCGGTCGATGGACGCATTACTTGAAAGATTATTGTCAGGAGTTGTGGGCCGTTGATAAGTCCAGGGATTGCATCGACGCCTGTCGCGAGCGTTTTGGCAGTGATTTGCACGTGCATTGTCATCTAAACGACGGCCGTTCGTTGGAGATGGTTCCCGATTCATCGGTCGATTTTGTTTTCAGCTTCGATTCTTTCGTGCATCCAGATCGGGAAATCGTAGAAGGCTACCTGCGCCAACTCAGAGCCAAATTAAGAATTGGCGGTAAAGGTTTCATCCATCATTCGAATTTTGGCGCATACGTCGATTCACCGCGCGAACGGCTACCGACGTTTCTCGCCAAGCCGTTGATCAAGGTCGGGATTCTCGATTGGGCGCATCATCGAAATCCCGATATGACTGCGGAGCTATTTCAAGCACTGTGCAAAGAGAATGGACTGACGTGCATCAGTCAGGAGCTTGTTAACTGGCGAGGCAGACGCTTAATCGATTGTTTATCGCTTTTCGTCCGCAGCGATTTACTTCCGCAAGATCCTGCAAAGATAGTTCCAAATCCCAACTTTATGCGTGAAGCTGCGCAAATTCGCAGCCGAGGGCGCTAGCAGCGTCCCCAGGCTTAAGAATCCGGAGCCGATGTGAAGGTTATTGCCTAATCCATTTTGTTTGTTCAAGGTCCGCGCAATGTCTGAGGTTCAAGCCCCGCCACCTCTTCCAAAGTCGCAGCCATTCTTTGGGCGGCGTCACAGTACGATTCTTAAGTTGCTTGGAGTCGGCGCGCTCGTGTTGATCTTACTCATTCCGCTGGCAATGATAACCGGGGTTTTGCGCGAACGTCTGGCGCGGCGGAATGAGGCGGTGACCGATATCACTTCGTCCTGGGGCAGGGAACAAAACGTGATTGGGCCAGTGCTCGGGATTCCGTATCAGTATACATTTAAAACTGTCAAAGAAGTTCCGGCGCCAGACGGTAAAATGGAGCGCCGCGAGGTGGAGGAGACGGCAACGGCCAATGCCTATTTTCTTCCTGAAACCTTGAATGTTTCCGGGGACGTGCAGACACAGAAGTTGCATCGCGGGATTTACGACGCTGTTGTGTATAGAGCGCAGACCATTCTTTCAGGCAAATTTGCCGCGCCGGATTTTGGCCCGCTCAAGATAGATTTGAAAGACGTGCAGTGGAAAGACGCATTTGTGACGATTGCCATTAACGATTTGCGCGGCACGCGTAAGGCAATTGTGCTTGATTGGAACGGCGAGAAGCGTTCGATGCTGCCCGGCTCACAGGTTCCGGGTTATACAACCGGCGCAACTGCATTGCTCGGCAAAGACCAGCCCCTTGCCACCGAGATTTCTTTTTCAATTCCACTGGATTTTAATGGCAGCGAAGGAATTTTCTTCGCGCCATTCGGTGTACAAAACGAAGCGACCCTGAAATCGAACTCGCCCGACGTGAGTTTCCGTGGTGCGTTTCTTCCAGCGGAACGGTCACTGAGACCCGATGGATTCGACGCGAATTGGAAAGTTTCGTATTATGGTCGCGATTACCCACAATCGTGGACGAGTCGCTCCGGTAACGAGCGTTTCACAACGCAATCCGTTTCGAATTCACTTTTTGGAGCGCAGTTTTTGTCGATCCTGGACGCGTATCGTTACGTCGAACGCTCAATCAAATACGGCGTGCTCTTTCTGGTGCTCGTTTTCACCGCATTCTTCCTGTTCGAGGTCTCCGCGCAGCAGAAAATTCATCCGTTTCAATATCTGATGGTCGGCGCGGCCCTGTGCCTGTTTTACCTGCTTCTGTTGTCGGTTTCGGAATTTATCGGTTTCAGTTGGGCATATCTGATCGCAGCAGTCGCATCGACTGCGTTGATCGCCTGGTATTGCCGCTCTTTTCTCGCCGGCGGCGTCCGGACCTTCATGATCGGTACCGGGTTAGCGGGCGTCTATTTGTTTCTCTATATTACTCTTCGGCAGCAGGATTATGCGCTTCTCATGGGCGCAATCGCTCTCTTCGTCGTGTTATCCATTGTGATGTACGTGACCCGCAAGATCGACTGGTACGCGCGCGATGCAGGTTGACCCCGCAGAGTCGAAAATTGTCGATATACGTATAATTTTGCATCAGGCCTCTGCTTGAATCGTGAGCGTGACGATTACATTACGTGGAGCTTTCATTGGCCTAACGACTTTAGTCGTTTCCTCGGCTGTATATCTCTTCTGGCTTTGGCAACCGGGGCATCAAGTCCGCTTGCACACCGAAAACTTCTTCCGCGCAATCGACGCTAGAAATTGGGAAACTGCAGCCAGTCTCGTCGACGCGGATTATCGTGATCAGTGGAACAACGATCGGGCGCGTCTTCTCGGTCGTATGCGGGATGGATTCCGATGGGTGCGTGGCTCCAGGATCACCGCGGCCAATCCCTACGTACGAGTTGAAACGCAGCGCGCGATTTGGGTTGGTAAAATCATGGTCTACAGCAATGACGACGGCGTGATGGAGGTGCTCGACGAACGAGTCAACAAGTTGGCCACCCCGTTCCAATTCGAATGGCGGAAGGTGTCGGGTAGACCGTGGGATTGGGGGCTTGTTGGGGTGAGCAATCCTTCCTTTGAAATCCCAGCGGAGACCGCGTACTAGATCTGAAGTTTTCTGAATTGCGATGGCTCGTGAAAGCCGTCGCTGCCGGGTTATTTTCCCTGTGCCTGACGCAGCTGGCTCTTGGCTGCATCGACTTCGCGCTGGCCCTGCTGGCAAAGCAGCACGCCGCGGAGCTTCTCTCCCTGGTAGTAGCGGGCGATGAACTTTTTCTTCGTGTAGCCGCCAGCGAGGTCGATACGAGTTGGCGGGAGCGTGAAATCGCCCACGAAATCCATCCGCAGATCAAAGAGTTCTGTCCAAAAATAGGGAACTTGCTCGTAGCGAATGCGCTTTTTTCCTGTCATGTTTGCGCCAGCTACCAGGCCTTGTTCCCGGGCGTTTTCCCAGTGGGTTTGACGCCGCATTCCGCCCATTATGCGGTCCGGGTAAAATGCAAGATCGCCAATGGCATAGATTCCTTTTTCTTCCGTCTCAAGATATTCGGTAACAGGCGACCCGTGCGGCCCAGACAATGGGGTGTTGCGGACGAGATCAAGATTCGGCTCTGAACCGCACGCGACTACCGCCAGGCCCACCGGGAAACGGTTCCCGCTCTTGGTCTGAACATTGCGAAGGACGGTTTTGCCTTCGAATCCGTTGAGAGCTTCTCCCATCGACAACACGATGCCGTGCTTTGCAAAATAATCGGATAGCCATGCTCCGGTATCAGGATCGACATAACGATTCAACAAATATTGGTCGCGGTGCATTAGCCCCACCTTCATTTTCATCATTCGCAAGCTTGCCGCGGTCTCACAGGCAAGCAGGCCGCCACCGACCACCATGATCGTTTTCTCCAAATTGGCCATTTCGCGTAGCGCCAGGGCGTCGCGAACTGTTCGCAGATAAATCACGTTGCCGAGACTTGTTCCTGCTACGAGCGGGCGCAACGGACGGCTGCCCATCGCCAGACATGCTTTGTTAAACTCGATGCTCTCACCGTTGGCCAGCACCGCCAGCCGGCGATCAATGTTAAGTTGAGTTACTACCGTGCCAAAGCGGGCTTCGATCTTGTGGGCTTCAAACCAGCGCTCGTCGAGTTCCTGCAGTTTTTTCAAGTTCGCCTCCTTATCGCGCAAGAAGCTCTTTGAAAGTATCCAGCGCTTATAAGGCGGAGACACTTCCGCCCCGACGAGCGTGAGTGAGCCGCGTTTGTCGTATTTGCGGACTCCTTCGCATGCGCTCGCTCCGCCGACCCCTCCACCGACGACAAGATAATCGCGCTGAATCATACAGAAACGTTTACCATAATTTCAGTGCAGGTGCGCAGACAAGCGAAATCGTAAAAAGCGGTGAAAATCGGGCTATTCAGGCAAAGTAATCTCTCTTGCCTTGTGACTGCTCCCTTCGGCAGACTAGCGGTGCTATGAGTGATTCATTTACCCAGCTCAAAGATACAACAGCGAACCCGGCACCGCTTGGGCTGCTTGGCTTCGGCATGACTACGGTACTGCTGAATCTGCATAACGCCGGGTTCTACGAACTGAACAGCATGATTCTTGCGATGGGAATCTGCTACGGCGGAGCGGCACAAATCGTTGCCGGGACGATGGAATGGCGAAAGGGCAACACGTTCGCCACAACAGCTTTTCTTTCCTATGGATTTTTTTGGTTCTCGCTCGTGGCGTTGATCGTGTTTGGAAAGCTGGGATGGGCCACGCCGACCAATGAGACTGCCATGGCAGCTTATCTCTTCATGTGGGGCTTGTTCACTGCCGTGATGTTTATCGGCACGTTGAGATTACATGTGGCTGGTCAAATCGTCTTTGGTTCACTGACTATTCTTTTCTTTCTGCTCGCGATTGGCGATATCACCGGCGCAGGCCCTGGTTTCAAACATTTTACCGGTTACGAAGGAATCTTCTGCGGTCTATCCGCGATCTACGCTGGCCTCGCGCAGGTGCTCAACGAAGTCTATGGCAAAGTTGTTCTGCCACTTGGTCCGGTGATGAGATAAATCCAGGTCGTCTGTGTACGAGCCCGGCCTTGGCTTGGCGCATCATAAAACGCCCAGTAAGTGTGTTCCGATCAGTTCTTGTTCTTCAACAAGCTCGCCGCAAGTTTAAGTGCGGACTCGCTTTTGCCGCCAAGCATGCGCGCTATTTCTTCCTGGCGGGCTGTCCCTTCGACTTCGCGCAGATTGGAAAAGGTGCGACCGTGCGAGACGTCCTTGTTCACAACAAAATGCGATGAAGCCGTCGCTGCTACCTGCGGCAAATGGGTGATGCAGATCACCTGATGATCGCGCCCGAGGGTTTTCATTTTTGCCCCCACGGCATTCGCAATTTCACCGCCGACGTTTGTGTCGATCTCATCGAACACCAGCAGTGGGATCGAGTCCTGTCCGGCCAGCGCAGATTTGATTGCCAGCATCAAGCGTGAAGTTTCGCCGCTGGAAGCGATAGCACGGAGCGGTTTCAGCGGTTCCCCCGGATTCGGTGAGAAAAGCAGTTCTATCGAATCGAATCCACTCGAACGGGGTTGATCGAGCGCGGTCAGTTGTGCTTCGAATTCCGATTGTCGAAACCCGAGATCGCGCAAGTTGGCCCGTATTTTTTCAGAAAGTCTTGGTGCGGCGTTTATCCGCATCTTGCGCAGCGCGTCACCCGCGGCGCTCATATTCGTTCGAACACCTTCAATCTCTTTGGCCAAACGCTCCAATTCCAGGTCGCGGCCTTCGATCTTTCGCATTCGTTCAACCGCGCGCTCGCCGAACGCGATCACGTCAGCGATCGAGCCGCCATATTTGCGTTTCAAGGTTTCAAACAAAGAGACGCGCTGCTCGAGTGCGGCGAGCTGTTCCGGATCGAGATCGAGGTTTTCTGCATAACGAGAAAGCCCGTCGGCAATCTCCGAGAGTTCCACCACGCTCGCAGCGTGAGCCGATGCAAAATTTGCGATTGAACTGTCGATTTTTTCCAATTCTCTCAGCAATCGCTGCGTTTCTGCGAGCTGGGAGAGGATTGACTCATCCGCTTCTGAAAGTTTGTTGGCGATTGCGCCGGCGAGTTCAACCAATCGTTTGCTGTTGCTGCTGAGTTTATAACGCTTCTCGATTTCTTCCTCTTCGCCAGCAGCAAGATTCGCCGACGTGACCTCGGCGATCTGATGCCGGAGGAGATCCAGCTCCTGTTCGCGGGCCGTCTCTGCCGAATTGAGCGCCGCATGTTCGGAGAGCAGCGTCTGCAATTGTCGATAGGAGTTTCTATATTCTTCGAGATATTTTTCAGAGCGAGCGAAGGAATCGAGTAACACCAGTTGCTTATCGGGGGAGAGCAGGGACTGATGATCGTGCGGCCCGTGAAGATCGACAAGTTCGTCGCCTAGAGTTTTCAGAATCGACAAGGTGGTCGGCGAACCGTTGATGAACTGCCGGTTCGTCCCGGTCGACGAGAGAGTTCGCTTCAGGAGTAGATCGCTTTCGGATGGATCAATTCCAGCTTCGATCAATTGCGGATTGAGTTTTTGCACCTCCGGACCGCTAAAAACTGCTTCAACCGTGCAAAGATCCGCCCCGGTGCGAATCAAGGATTTGTCCGCGCGCTCGCCGAGCAAGAGTTGCAGCGCACCAATGATAATCGATTTCCCCGCGCCCGTTTCTCCCGTGACCGCGATGAACCCGGGTGCCGTCTCCCACTCAAGCTCCTCCACAAGCGCGAGATTCTTAATTCGCAATAATGAGAGGACAGTGGCCATCGCAGAAAATCGTTGTCGAGTGATGAGAGATTGATCCTGGACAATTTCAAACTCTCACCAGTCGACTTTCAACTTTAGAAGACTATGCCTGCTGCTGTGAGGGCTAACTTCACCGAATGATTCCACGTTCGCTTTGCTGGATGAACTGGATGAGTTCCGTGATCTCCTCGGTCTGAGGCAACTCCTTCTGCATGGCTTCGATGGCCTGGCGGGTGTTGTATTTTGAGCGGTAAATCAGGCGAAAGGCTTCTTTGATCAGCTTAACACTTTCACGCGGATAATTTTTGCGCTCCAAGCCGATCAGATTAATCCCGCGAATTTCGGCTGGATTTCCGTCGGCGATCATGAACGGCGGTACGTCTTGGACAATTTTCGAGCAGCCGCCGGTGATGGCGAACCGTCCGACGCGACAGAACTGATGTACAGCGGTTAGGCCTCCCATAACCGCGTGATCTCCCACCCGAACGTGGCCGGCTAACGTGCCGTTATTGGAAAACACGACATGATCGCCGACGGTACAATCGTGACCAATATGACTGTACGCGAGGAAACTCCCGCTATTTCCGATCCGCGTTTTTCCTTCGCTGGTTGTGCTGCGATTTGCGGTAACGAATTCGCGAAACGTGTTCTCGTCGCCGATCTCCAGATAAGTCGGTTCGCCGCGATATTTTAGGTCCTGTGTTTGCTGGCCGATCGAGCAGTACGCGTAAAACCTGTTGTTAACGCCCGCTTTTAACGGTCCGCAAAGCGTAACGTGGTGTTGCAACCAGCAATTTGTGCCGAGTACGACATCAGGTCCGATAACGCAGTATGGACCGACGGTTGTCCCGGTACCAAGTTCTGCTCCGGGATCAATAATCGCCGTCGAATGAATCTGCACCTCGCTCATTTATCGAGGAACGTAAACATCAGTTCGCCTTCGGAGACGATGGCGTCATTAACAACACAGTGGCACTTGGCCTTGGCCAGGCGTTCGCCACGGGATTTCGTGAGCTCGGCGTGAATGAAAATGGTGTCCCCCGGCAAGACGGGTTTTCGAAATTTTACTTCGTCCGCGCTCATGAAATAACCGATCCTGCTGGTGGTTTTCGCAAGCTTGAATAGAAGAATACTGGCCACCTGCGCCATGGCCTCAACCTGCAATACCCCGGGCATGACCGGGTGACCCGGGAAATGTCCCTGAAAGAACGGCTCGTTGATTGTGACCGTTTTGACGCCGACGCATTTGGTTTCGGTATCAAAACTAATGATGCGGTCGACCATGAGGAACGGAAAACGATGCGGCAGGATTTGCATCACCTGATCGGTGTCTAGTCCGCCATCGCCGGTTGGAACGACACGCGACACAGCTACGGCGCTTCTGCGTGTCTGCTCCCGCGCGATCAATCGAGCCAGCTCCGCGTTCGCGGCGTGGCTTGGCTTGATGGCCACCACGTGGCCACGAATGCGTCGTCCGACCAGAGCGAGGTCACCGATTATATCCAAGATTTTATGACGGACGAATTCGTCGGGAAACCGCAACGGTTCTTTGCTTAATACCGCTTCGCCCCGCACAACAATCGCGTTTTCGAGACTGCCACCTTTAATCAGGTTTTTATCCATTAGCGGCTTGACGTCTTCGTAGTACACAAATGTCCGCGCTTGAGCGATCTCGCCCTCGAACGCCGCCGGCGTTACCTCTATCGACAGAAATTGGGTGAACCTGTTGTTAGGGCCGGCCTGGGTGCACGAGATGCGAAACTTGTTGTCCGGTAGCAAGACGAGCAGCGTGCCCGTTTTCGATTCGACGTGTATCGGGTCGCGCACGTCGAAAAATTTTCGGGGTTCTTCCTGCGTCGTCACACCGGCTTTCCGGATGAGATCGATATAGACTTGTGCGCTGCCGTCGCCGATTGGCGGCTCGTTTGCATCCATTTCCACGGTGGCGTTATCCACTCCCATGGCCCACAGCGCTGCGAGCACGTGTTCGACGGTGTGCACGCGCACTGAGCCTTCACCAATCGTAGTTGCGCGTTCTACCGTCTTCAGATTTTCGATGGCCGCGTCGATAGTTGGCTCGTCCTGCAGATCTTTGCGCTTAAACTTTATTCCGTGATCTACCGGGGCAGGATGAAGCTTGAGCACTACCTTCTCGCCAGTATGAAGCGCGGTACCGCTGAATTCGGAAACCTTGCCAAGTGTCTGCTGAAATTCGCGGGTAGCCATTGCGCGCTTAAATAACAGAAATTTCGGTTTGTGACCAGCCGGTGTTCTGAAAATTGCATCCACGCTCGCGTGCGGCGAATATTAGCCTCGCGCTTCGCCCGGAGAGGAACTCGGGAGCACGCCCTGATGCGCTTCGGGAGATCACCGTAGCTCAACCCGCCCGCAGTCGAAAGCCATCATCTGGTCAAGATTCGAGACACGGAACTGATGTATTTTCACTCCATTATCCTGCCAGACGTCGACTGCGTTCTCGCTTTCTTTTACGATCCATGCACGGGTAAGATTCGGTGTTCCGCTTACAATGAGCAGCGGCAGGCCGTCATTTGTTTTTAGATAACTTCCGTCACTATCGAAGGCGATGCCGAGCTCGATGGAAGGTTTCTTCTCGTTTCGCAATGGATTGCGGATGAGTCTTATTTTAACCGAAGTATTCGCGTCGTTTTGTATCGTCGACGCACTCTCGCCCAAATCCTGCAATTTCATCGCTCCGATCAGATACCCGTGCGCGTGATATTTTCCGGAGGGGACGTCCTGGTCTGCGTCATTCTTGCCGTCCCATTGCGTAACAAGTCCATCCGCGCCGACCGCGAACTTATCGAGTTGCGCGTGTTGTTGCAGAACGCGAACAAGTTTGCCGGTCTTGTCATAGATGCCCAGGCTGATCGTGCCTTCCAGCGGAGGAGGAACGAAACTGATGCGAACGCTCCTGGAAGATGAAACTGACGGCAATTGCTCCGGTGTGGGTGCGGGCGATGGTGTGAGGAGTTCCGAGGGCGACATGGAAAAGCCGGGTGATTGTTCCGGAGCGCCCGTGGGCGTGACTGATTCCGGGGGGGCTGCTGAAGGCTCAGCGGACTCTCCCGGTGGCAGTGGGGCAAATGGAGTGGGCGATTCCTGCCCGAGTGCCACGGAGAATATGGCGATTAAGAGCGCCATGATACGCCTTGCTGTCATGCCGAGCGAAACCGGGACATTTCTAGCTCTTTATATTAATCGCGCTTTGTCGGCAACACCGTGGAAATGTGATGCTGTCGCTTTCTGTTCGTTGAGATAAATTAAGCATAGTAACGCCAGTTCACGTTGGGGAAAATGTTGTCGCGCCATTCGCAGTCGCGCAAGAATTCTTCATCGAGATTATTAGTAATAAACTGATCGTGCAGGCGATTAAATCGAGCAAGATGATCTACTGTACAGTTTCGTCGCGTATTCGCGTCCGGTTCCGGTTTTCATGAGAAATGCCCAATCGCTCGATTGCGCCAGCAAAAGCTCGCGGACGAGTTGTTTCAAAGCGCGATCAACAAGTTGGAGGGCCGGCATCGCGCTGGCGGACGCTTCGTCGGGCAATCGGATCCGTGGCTCCGCAAATATTTCGACATGTTCTCGTGCAAGCCTGCTCATGCGATTCACCGCAGATTGCAGATGGGGATAAATCCATGCATTAGCTGGATCCAGCCAAACGCCTAGATGGCCGTTTTCACCCCAAGTCGACGCGGCGGGCTCGACGACTTGTTGCGTGGAGTGTGCCGCCAGATGTTCGCTCGGTGTGGTGAGTTGGAAATCTGACTCGCTTGCAACACTGCGAATGAATTGTTCCAGGAACGTCGGACCTTCAAACCACCAATGACCGAACAATTCCGCGTCGAATGGAGCGACAATAATCGGATGGAGACCAGCGTCGCAAAGTTCGCGCATCTGCTCTCGGCGTCGTTGGAAAAAGTGGATGGCATGTTTGATTGCCGTTTCGTGGGCTGTCATCCGATCATATAGGTCTTTGTTGTCGCCTCGTCCGGTGACGCGATGGTACTTCACGCCCGAAAATCTTCTTGTGCCGCGCGCGATCTGTCCCAGGTCTTCCAGAGGAAGATCGAAGCCAATATCACGATAAAATTCGCGGTAGCTTGGATCGCCGGGATAACCTTCTTGCGCGCTCCATACTTGGCGACTGGCATCCGGATCGCGGGCGAAAGCAGCCGGCCCCGATGGTGTATAACAAGGCGCGTAGATCGAGCGCCGCGGCTGTGGTTGTCCAGATAGTAACCCGTGCGCGTCGACAACAAACCAGCGGAGGTTCGCTTCCCGCAGGATGGTGTCCAAACCAGGACCGTAACCGCATTCCGGTAGCCAGAATCCGGTGGGCTCAGTGCTAAAGATCTCGACGTAGATATCGTGTCCGATCAAGACTTGGGCGCGTGCGGCCGCAGGAGATTGCTGTTGAAGAATTGGGAGCAACCCATGAGTAGCCGCGCTGGCGATGATCTCCAGCGCGCCCGTTTGTCGCAGCTTTTGAATGACCGCAAGGAGATCGCGTTTCCATTCGTCCGCGAAGAGGCGGCGGTTTTCTGAAAACAGCTGGAAATAGAAATCGGCGAGCTCACGCAGCACCGGATGTTTACGATTTCGTCTTTGTTCGCGACTCGCAAGATCGATCAAAAGATCGAGGTGTCGGACGTAACGCTCGCATAAAAGCTGATCTTGAAACATCGCGCAGAGTGTCGGCGTGACCGACATGGTGAGTTTGAAACGCACAGCATCGTCGACCAGCCGCTGCATCATGCGCAGTAGAGGAATGTATGTTTCACTGATCGCCTCAAAAAACCACTCTTCTTCGAGGAATTGCTCGTGCTCAGGATGACGAACAAATGGGAGATGAGCGTGGAGAATAAGGGCGAGATCGCCGGGCATTCTCGATTATCGTAGCACAGCCGGCGTCGGTGAGGGGAACGTGGACATCTCGCCGGAGTACATCGGAAGTCAGAGGGCCGCCCACAACCGAGGACGGCTTCCGTCAGGTCACAGCGTGCGGCAAAAATCCTGGAACCGGTCCAATCCTTTTTTAATCACGTCCAAGCTTGTTGCGTAACTAAACCGAACTGTGCGATCATCACCGAATGCGGCACCCGGTACAACGGCGACATTTGCTTTGCTTAGCAGGCGGTCCGCGAAATTCTGAGAAGTCAGTCCAAGCTGACTAATGTTTACCAGCACATAGAACGCCCCCTCCGGCTTGATCGCAGTGACGTTGGAGATCTTCGAAATGCGGTCAAACATGTAATTACGACGCATATCGAATTCTTCACGCATATCGGCGAGCGGTTGTTGGTCGCCTTTCAGAGCGGCAATCGCGCCGTATTGTGAAAACGATGACGGATTCGAAGCGGTATGACTCTGGATTGAATTCACTGCTTTGGCCACCGCCTCTGGAGCCGCAAGATAACCGAGACGCCAGCCTGTCATCGCATAGGCTTTGCTAAATCCGTTGATTGTAATCGTTAAGTCGTAGGCCTCTTTTGATAGCGACGCGATGCTCACATGCTTGGCATCGTCGTAAATGAGCTTCTCGTAGATTTCATCGGACAAGATGTAAATATCCTCTTCCGCCGCGACGTTAACGATCGCCTCTAACTCTTCCCGTGTATAAACCGAACCAGTCGGGTTTCCCGGGGTGTTCATGATCAGCATCTTTGTGCGCGGTGTCATCGCGTTCTCAAAATCTTCCGGCCGCATTTTCCAGGAGTTACGCTCACTGGTAGGTACGATAACCGGTTCGGCTCCGACCAGTCGCACCATATCGGGGTAGCTGACCCAGTAAGGCGCCGGAATAATGACTTCATCGCCTGGCTGACACGTAGCGAGGATCGCGTTATAGCATGAATGTTTCGCACCATTGCTCACCACAACTTGTGTCGCGCGATAATCCAATCCGTTGTCCGCGGCCAGTTTCTCGGCGATCGCTTGGCGCAACTCCGGGATGCCGGCATTTGGCGTATACTTCGTGAAACCGGATTCCAATGCTTCGATCGCAGCCCTCTTGATATGCTCGGGTGTATCGGAATCTGGTTCGCCCGCGCCGAAGCCGCAGACATCGATGCCTTCAGCTTTCATGGCTTTGGCCTTGCTATCAATTGAGAGTGTAAGCGACGGAGTCAGTTGAGCGGCGCGTTCGGAAATTTCCATGGCAATGAGGTAATCCAAAATGGGAGCGCAAACTATTGGCGGCGATAGAAGTTTTCAATGAGAGGTTTGAAATTATTTTCGTCGACCCTGACGATGGCCATCTCGCGTTTCGCGTTATCGACGGAATCCGATGCGTGTGCTGCATTAACCATGATGGTCTGCCCAAATTCCTTTCGGATGGAACCGGGCGGCGCTTTTGCAGGATCGGTCGGGCCAAGGACGTCGCGGATCTTCCGGACAGCGTCTATGCCCTGGTAAACAATGGCGATCGATTTTTCAGTCCCGGGAGCGTCGCGTTTCTCTGAGGGGCATTCGCTCGGCTTTTTGCCAGCCATAAACTCGATAATGCTCTCCCAGTTGTCGCGGCCGCTTTCCGGGCCGAGTTTTTGTTCAAGAACAGAAAGCACCGGTCCATAGAACGCTTCAGCTTGTGCCACAGTCATCCGGTGCACTTTGAATCCTATGATCGAAAGGCCCGTGCGCGAAAATACTTCGATCACGCCACCGGGCCGGAGGTTTGGGAACCGGAAATTGTCCGGCTTGATCAACACAAGCGTTTTTTCGGTTTGCTCGCCGGAAGGGTGGGGGACGGCGCGACCCAGAATCCCTCCGTCGGAATCGGAAAATTCTGCCCAGAGCTTCAAATCGCGCTCAACGGCGTCGGCATCGAACACCGCGACCACTCCCGGCTCGAAATAAACGACGTTACCAGAATCATCGGTGATATAGTCACCATAAGTGTCACGAATCGTTTCGCCACTTGTCCGCTCATGTACGATGTGGCCAACGACATCGTGGATCCTTTCCACAGCGTCCGGCCCGCGAAAAACTAGAAACAAAACAAGGGGAGACAGGCCGTCCTTTAGGCCGGCAAAATTTTTTAGCACATAGTGGCGAATCAGGTGCTGCGTAGCGCGATGTCGCGCATCCGTTTCCGTAACGATCGTGTCCGCATAGCGTCGGGTCAATTCTGCGCCAGGCGCGAACATCCTTCCGCCAACCAGGTCGAGGCCGGTACGGGAAATTAACCGGCCCACAATGCCGCCGGTCCGCGATTTCCGCATCGAATACGGGGTAACAATTACGTAGGCAAGCTGTTCACTTTGCATCGGTCCATACTGTAGCGGGGGTCGTAGTCGACCGCAAAACTTGGCCGTGTGCATGTTCCCGCGCTGGCACAGTCCCTCGACGAACCGCCAGAAGGGCGATCCATTTCCCGCGACGCCTGACCCGAGCGATCTTCATCTCGTTTCGTCGCAGGGCGCCGACGAATGCGGTTTCTTGGCTTCGAAGGATACCCGAAACAATCAGCAAGACGCAGCGTTTCAAATTAGGCAGGATTTGTATCAGCAATTCGCTGTAAAGATTTGCGGTGACGACGTCGGGCGCGTAGGGCGATTTCCATTTGCACGCGTCTGTCACTTGAAACGAGACGCCCCGAATTTTGTTCAGTCGCGCGTTTGATTTCGCCACCGCGATCGCTGCGGGATCGCTATCAAGTCCAAGAACGCGAGTCGCGCCAAAAAGGCTCGCCGCCAAAGCAAGTATTCCGGTGCCGGTGCCGAGATCCACGATTGACCAGCCACGTTTCCATTGCCGTGTCAATTCTTCCAAGAGACGCAGCGACATCGCGGTGGTAACATGCTCGCCGGTTCCAAAGGCCATTGAAGCTGGCACCACTAGAATCTTTGGCTCGCGCAGTTTCCCCAAAAACGGTCTCGCCTTGGGGAGTTTTACTGCTGGCAGTCTCGCGACGATCAGGCGATGACCAATCTTAATCGGTTTGGACTCCTCAAGTGCAAAGCGCTCGAACCAATTGCGCGGCAATCTCTCGACATGCCCGCCAAACTCCGCGACTAGGCGGCGCGACGCTTTTAAGGAATTACAGACAATTTCCAGTTGAAGGAGCTTGTGGCCTGGTCGTCGTATGGTCACCAGCTGGCCATGAGCATGAACCTGAAGAAGCTTGTCGTGCGTTTTAACCCAATCGATTCTGGCTGCTCTGTGCCACAAGTACACGCGTAAGGCTGGAGCGGGTGACGAGGCTCGAACTCGCGACGTCCACCTTGGCAAGGTGGTGCTCTACCAACTGAGCTACACCCGCAGTTTCAAGAGGGAACAATAATGGCCAGCCCGTTGCGCCACGCAACCTTTTTAATTGTCGTAGAAGGGCTAAAATCGTTGAATCCAAATGTGCCGGCGGCTGCATCCTATGGTCAAACATCTTATGAATAAGTTAATCCTCCTCTGCATTTGCGCGGTGGCGCTGGCCGGCAGCTCGTTTGCTCAAGTTAACACCGAAACGCCCGTTCCCAGCCCGACAGCGGCCATGGGGGCAGCAACAACGTCACTAACAGCCCCCGCACCAACTTCAACGGCAGCTCCGTTATTCACTGCGACAGTGGGCCCGAGCGCGAGCGCCAATTCTCCGTCGGCAGATCTCGCTGAAAAGATTCATAAAAAGTTGGAGAAAAAGCTCGGGGGCAAGCACGGAATCGTTATTGATGCGGACGATAATGATGACGCTAGCGACCTCGGAAAAATGATAGCGATACCAATCGTAGCGATTGTGTTCATGTCCATATTCGGTGCCCCTGTGCTAATCGTGATGGTAATAGGAGTGTTCGCGCTCATAGGAAACCGGATGCGTCAACGCACGATCCGGATGATGGTCGAGAAAGGCCAGCCGGTTCCGGCAGAACTGCTTGCGCCAGAAGTGCGACGGGTACGGCGACGATCGGACGTGCGGCGCGGGGTCATTTGGACCATGGTGGGGCTTGGCCTAATGATCTGGCTTGCCGCCGTAAATGACTGGGAGGGCGGCGTATGGTCCTTTGGACTAATTCCGTTTCTCATTGGACTTGGCTATTTGATTGTATGGAAACTGGAAGGCAAAAAGGACATTCCTCCTCTGCCACCGAGACCGTAATATTGGGGCTGTGGAGCTTACCGATGCGGACCTCATTGCACGAGTTCTTGCCGACGACGACCAACACGCCTTCGGTGAACTGGTGCGCCGGCATCAATCCAGCGTGCGTGGTTTGCTGCGACAGCTCACCCGGACTGACATCGCGTTGGCCGACGACCTTGCCCAGGAAACTTTTCTTCGCGCCTACAAAAACATTCGCAGCTTCCGCGGCGAAGCGCGATTTTCAACCTGGCTTTATCGAATCGCGTATAACTGCTTTCGCGAGAACGCGCGGCGCCGCAAGGAGTTGGTGGGCGTGGATGAAGAGCAGTGGCAGGCCGAGCGAGATCCGCATACCGTCGATCCCGGTTTAAGACATGATCTCATGCACGCACTGAGTTTGCTCCCTTTACATGAACGCACCGCCATTGTGCTTTGTTGCCAAAATGGTCTGTCACATGACGAGGCGGCGCGGGTCTTGGAAATTCCGCTGGGCACAGTTAAGACCAATGTTCTGCGTGGCCGCGAAAAATTGAAACGCACACTAGCCGCATGGGCACCGAATTGATACAATGAATGGCATGATCGACGACGAGATGCTGGATCGGCAATTGCGCGAAGCGACGTCATACATCGACGACGACGGCTTTACCGCACGCGTAATGTCCAACCTGCCGGCGGCCCCACGCGAATCCCGATGGTTGCGTGCGATGGTTTTACTCGGGCTGGCGTTGCTCGGAAGCGGAATCGCATACCTGTTGTCCGGTGGCGGCCGCATCGTTCGCGAAGGCGTGATCCAAATGGCCGACTTTCCGATTTGGCTGCTGCTGGTGTTTGCGTTCGGCTGCGGGCTTGTGGTCGGCGCTTTCGCCGTCATTTTTGCAATTCGCAAGACGCCGGAAGTGCGCGATCTTACGCGGTTTGAGTTTTAGAGCAACGAGGCCGCGTTCGTCCTAGCCGATTCACGCGCTTCTTGTACGTCGCGTTCGATCTGCCTTACGAGCGCTTCAACATTTTCGAATTTCGCCTCTGGTCTAAGATAACGAACGAATCGCAGTTCCAGATCTTTGCCGTAAATGTCGCGGTTAAAATCGAGAAGATGAACCTCGAGCGTCCGGTCCGATTTTCCGCTGCTTATCGTGGGCCGAAAGCCGAGATTCACGACGCCTGGATAAACGGCACCGGCCAGCCTCACCTCCGCAAAATAGACTCCGTTCGGCGGAAATTTTTCGCTGTGAGCGCTGAGGTTGGCTGTGGGAAATCCGATTTTCTTGCCCAAATCGTCCCCGCGCACAACGGTTCCCAGTATCGTGTATTCGCGTCCAAGCATTACGGCCGCTTTCTTTAAGTCCCCTTCTTCCACTGCGCGTCGGATAGTTGTGCTGCTCACGATTTCGCCATTAACGGCGACCGGCGGAATGCCAACGACGTGAAAGTCGCAGTTCACGCCTGATTGCGTCAACAGTTCCAGATTGCCGCGTCGATTTTTCCCAAAGGACCACTCATGTCCCACGCAAATTTCACGTAGCGGTTTGGAATGCTGGACCAACTGTTGCACGAAAGACTCCGGTTCGGTGGCGGCGAACTGTCTGTCGAATGTAATGATTAGAAGATGCCCGACACCAAGAGCCCGAATCAGGGCAATCTTGTGCGCAGTGGCGGTGAGCAGATGCGGCGCTTTCTCGGGCCGTATTATTTTCTCCGGGTGTGGGTCAAAGGTCACCACCACGGGGGTGCCGTTCTCCCTGCGAGCGTGCTCAGCGGAAGTCGAGATCACAGCCTGATGTCCCAGGTGCACACCATCGAACACGCCAATGGCGAGAAAGAGCGGTCCGGGAAAGTTTGAAAGCTCCGGAATCGAGCGGAGGACTTGCATCATAGAAATGATGGACAGCTTGCTTGGGTCGGACCATTCACCCTTCGAATCGTTGCAGTGTCACAAGCATAAGAGTCCGGATTCGATGTAAGGGTGCAACTATTTAACGAGCCACCACGGCAAAGTTGGATCTTCATTTCATGCTCCGCGCATCCTCGAGACTTCCGGCAGGCTCAGCATTCGGTTAAAAATTGCCTCCGGTGCTGCGTTCTTGATTTCATCGACCGAGATCGCGTTGGCTACATCGAAGCGGCCCGATCTGGTGCGCCGCAGCGATTTCAAATGCGCGCCGCAACCCAGTGTCTCGCCGATATCATGAACATACGTGCGTACATAAAACCCTTTGCTGCACAGCACGCTAAAATCGATTTCGGGCAACGCGATGCTGTCGATCGTATAGCGATAGACATGGACCAGACGCGGCTCGCGCTCTACGACTTTTCCTTGGCGCGCCAGCTTGTACAACGGCACACCGCCATGCTTTTTTGCGGAAACCATCGGCGGCAACTGATAAAAGTCGCCTCGGAATTTCTCAAATGCAGTTTTGATTTGATCTTCATCGAGTGCAGGCACAGGCCGTTCTTGAATTGTCTCGCCTTCTCGATCCTGCGTATCGGTGGTCACGCCAAGCATGAAAGTGCCAACGTATTCCTTGTCCTCGCTCATCAACAAATCCTGAACCTTCGTGCCGCGACCGACAGTGAGAAGGAGGAGACCTGTAGCTATTGGGTCAAGTGTACCGCAGTGGCCGATCTTTTTCGTTCCGAGCTTTCGCCGGGCCAACGCTACAACGTCGTGTGACGTCATCCCCTCGGCTTTATCTACCAATAACACACCGTCAGGGGACACAGATTCGCTTAACGGCTTCACCAATTTCCTCCAGGACCTTTTGTTCGACTTCGGCGAGAGTCCCGCGAACACGGGCGCCGGCAGCAAGTGCATGCCCACCACCACCAAACTTCTGGCAAATAGCGCAGACATCGATCATCTCATCTTTCGAACGCACGCTTATGCGTACTTTCCCGTCGGAAAGTTCCTCGAAGAATACCGCAACGATGACGCCATGTACCGCTCGCAGATGATCGATCAGACCTTCGTTGTCTTCAGGAATGACTCTGAGTTCCGCGGCAGTCTTTAGACTGAGACTAAACGCTGCGACCCGGCCACCTTCTCTGAAGCACATCGTTCGCAGCAGTTCGCGCAAAAGTTCCAGCCTTCGGCGAGGATAGTTTTCGTACAAGCTCCGGCTTATTTTTCCGACGTCCAGATTGCCAGCTCGTATCAACTCGGCAGCGATTTCAAACGTGCGTGCGCTGGTTTGTGGATATTGGAATGAGCCGGTATCGGTCGAGATCGCGACATAAAGATTTTCTGCAATATCGTGATCCATGGGCAGGCCCTGGCTCTTGATCAGGTTGAAAATAATTTGGCCTGTTGCAGGCGCCTCGGGATCGATGAGAACCAGATCTCCGTAACCTGGGTTACTGATATGATGGTCGATATTGATCCAAAGTTTCGCCGACGCGATCGCCTGGAGGGTATTGCCCAACCTGTTTTGAATTGCCGTATCAAGCGCAACTACGACGTCGACGTGCTCCGCGGTGGCGGGCGGTTTTGTCAGCAACTCCGCGCGAGGGAGAAACGCATATTTTTCCAGTATCCCTTCTTCATTCCAGATGCGTACGTTTTTTCCGAGTTGCCGGAGTGAAAGAGCTAACGCGAGCTGGCTGCCTAGCGCATCGCCGTCGGGCCGAACATGACCTAGCACGGCGAATTGTTGATGTCCGCGAAGGGCCTCGCTAATTTCGCTAAAAATTTCGGTCGTCATTTAGTGATCTCCCCGTGTAATCGATACACAAAGCTCAGGGACGGCTTGGCATGGTAGGTGTGCCTCATGGCAGTGGCTATAGTATTCACTCGTGGTCGTCGCCTTTTCCGAGACCGTCCAAAATCTCGAGCACCCGCGCGCCGCGTTTGATGGAATCGTCCAGATGAAAAACCAGTTGGGGAGTATATTTCAACACCACATGCCGGGAAAGCTCCGCCTGCAGCGCGGGCCGATGGGCTTCCAGTTTGTCGATCACGCCAGCGCCCTTTTCCGCACCGAGCGTAGTTACGAAAACGTGCGCGGTTTTAAGATCGGGAGCGACGTCAACAGCGTTAACGCTGACGAGAGCGTCGCCGAAGTTGATTTCTCGCGCAATGATGGCGCTCAACTCGCGTTTCACCAGTTCGTTTACACGTAGTTGTCGATGTTTCATGTGTAATCCACTGTCAAAGTCTATCAGGGTTACAGCGGTACACCCGGAAGCCTGCTCAACCTTGGACTTTTCGGAGGATTAACTGCTTAAAGTTTTTGGGCGACCTGTTCGAGTTGATAGCACTCGATTATGTCGCCAACTTGATATTCGCTAAAATCGCCGAGCCTGATTCCGCACTCCAAACCGGAACGCACTTCCTTCACGTCATCCTGAAAACGGCGTAGCGTCGAGATCCCGCCGTCGTAAACGGGCTGACGCTTGCGCAGAATTCGCGCGCGCGCCGTGCGCGCAATACGCCCGGTGGTAACGAGGCAACCCGCAACGATGCCTCTGCTCAATTGGAAAACCTGCTTCACTTCCGCGTGTCCGATGACTGTTTCACGCAACTCCGGTTCCAGTAAACCGGCCATGGCGTCTTTGATCTGATCGAGCAATTCATAAATGATGCTGTAGAGCTTGATTTGCACGCCTTCGCGTTTCGCAGCCGGAACAGCCATCGTTTCGACCTTCACGTTAAAACCGACGACCACAGCATCGGACGCGCTGGCCAAAAGAATATCTGATTCCGAAATTGGTCCTACAGCCGAATGAATAATCGCCAAATCGATTTTTTTGGTCTCGATTTGCTTCAACGCGTTTGCGATTGCTTCGACCGAACCTTGTGTGTCGGCTTTCAAAACCATCCGCAAAGCCTTTCTGCCGTCGCCGGTCTCCAGCAGGGTTTCAAGCGTGGCGCGTTGTGGAACAAAAAGTTTGGTGGTGCGTTTGGTTTCAACTCGTTCGTCACTCAGTTGCTTTGCGCCGCGCTCCGATTCCATTACCAGGAATTCGTCTCCGGCATTCGGCAGACCGCTAAAACCGAGGATTTTCACCGGTGTCGATGGCTCGGCTTCTTTGACGGTTTTGCCTCGGTCGTTGAGGATGGATTTTACCTTGCCGCTGTAATCGCCGCAGATAAATGGATCGCCGATTTCCAAGGTGCCCATCTGCACAATGACGGTGGCGGTGGGTCCTCGACCCGCTTCCAGCTGCGCTTCAATAACGGTGCCTCGTGGCCGGGCTGTGGGGGACGCTTTCAATTCCATTACCTCGGCCTGTAGCGTCATCATCTCGAGCAGATGATCGATTCCAGTGCCTTTGGTGGCCGACACCGGACAGACGATCGTTTCGCCTCCCCAATCTTCCGGAGTTAGGCCTTGATCTTGCAATTGTTTCTTCACGCGATCTAGGTTTGCGCCCGGAAGATCCATTTTATTGATCGCGACCATGATCTTCACATGCGGTGCGGCTTTTGCGTGATTAATCGCCTCGGCGGTTTGCGGCATGATCCCGTCATCGGCCGCTACAACGAGCACGACAATGTCAGTCACGTTAGCGCCACGCGCGCGCATCGCGGTGAAGGCTGCATGACCCGGAGTGTCGATAAACGTAATCATATGGCCGTTGTGCTCAACGCTGTACGCACCGATATGCTGCGTAATCCCGCCTGCTTCACCGGCTGCAACACGCGTCTTACGGATCGCATCCAGTAATGAGGTCTTGCCATGATCAACGTGCCCCATGAAAGTTATGATGGGGGCACGAGATTTGAGTTCCTCTTCTTTCTCGATAACTGGAGGAGGCGGCGCGACCACGGGCTGTTCCACCTTGTGAACGCCGGCACCTTTTTCCCGCCGCTCTTTTTCCAGAATGAAGCCGTGCTTCTCCGCAATCTTTGCTGCGATATCAGGCTCGATTGTCTGATGGATGTTGGCAAAGACATTGTGCGTCATTAACTCCGCGATCAGCTGATGCGGCTTTAGTCCGAGCTCAGTTGCGAATTGCTTAACAACGATCGGAGGCTTGATAAGAAGGACCTTCTGCTGCGACGCGGCTTCCGTTTCAGTTGGAATCGAGTCCGCTTCGGCGGAAGATTCCTCTCCATGTTCAACGGGCGCTTCTTCAGGTTGTGGAGCTTGATCCGGAGCCGGTGGCGCGGTCTTTGCTGTAACAGCTGTAGCTTCGAACGACGCGCGAATACGTGAGATTGGCGGCAGAATTGCGCGTTTCGTTTTTACTTCGCTTTCCGGTGTTTTTTTCTCCGTTGTTTTCGGATCGATAAGAGAAACGCTTTCGGGGTGAGGAGAGAGTTTTTCGGAAACGTCCGCCTTCTCGTGACGCCCCGTACGTTGCTTGCCAGACGCTACCGCGGGGGCTGCTTCGGCTTCTAAGCTCTTTTTGGGCGCCTTGGATTTAGGCGTGGCGCTGGAAGACTTCGGGGCAGCAGTGGTTTTGCGTCCAGACCCGAATGCTTTCGGGGCTGGCTTACGCGTTGCAGTCTTGCTGCTCGTCTTAGTTGCCATCCTTCTTCCTTACAAATTCCGCTCATAGCTCAAGCGTCCTCAAACGGAGCCAAGCTAGTGTACGACTTCCTGCCGGGGCACTGCGTTGTAAATTTCTTGCGCCTTCGTTTCGTCCACTTCCAGAATATCCACCAAATCCTGAACATCTGCATCGCGCAATCCTTCCAAATTGGTAAATCCAGATTTCACCAGAGTCAGCGCCTGTACTTCAGTAACCGGAAGGGCGCCGGCGAGAGTTTGCGCCGCTTGTGCAACCTTCTGTTCCACTACGGTCGTCGCGGAAGTATCCTTGCCAATGTTAATTTCCCAGCCGGTTAGTCGCGAAGTGAGTCTTGCGTTCTGCCCCTTTTTCCCGATAGCGAGCGAGAGCTGATCTTCATCGACGGCAATTTGCACGCTCTTTTTCTCGGTATCGAACGTCAAATTCTTAATCTTCGCCGGTTTCAGCGCCTCCAGAATATATTCTTTCGGATCCGAGCTCCAACGAATGATATCAACCTTTTCGTTGTTCAACTCGCGAACAATATTTTTGACGCGCGACCCGCGCATGCCTACGCATGCGCCGACTGGATCCACTTTTTCGTTTGCGCTCCACACCGCGATCTTGGTCCGATAACCAGCTTCCCTGGCAATGCCGCGAATCTCCACAGTGCCGTCCGCAATCTCGCTTACTTCCAGTTCAAACAAACGACGTACAAAATTCGGATGACTCCGAGAGACTATGATCTCAGGACCACGAACGCCATTTTCCACTGCCACCACGTAAGCGCGGAAACGATCACCCACATTGTAATCTTCGACTGCGACCCGTTCGCGCTGTGGCATCACGGCTTCGAACTTGCCGAGATCGAGAATGACGTCGGAACGGTCGAACCGTCGCACGGTGCCACTGACAATTTCGCCGGCGCGATCCTTGAATTCTTCGTAGATCATTTCTTTCTCAGCCTGGCGAATCCGCTGCATCATCGCCTGCTTCGCGGTCTGCGCCGCGATGCGCCCGAAATTCTTCGGGGTAACTTCGACCTCTACAGTGTCGCCGATATTTGCGGCAGGATTAATTTTGCGTGCCTTGACGAGCTCGATTTCGTCCTGAGGATTTCCCACTGCTTCGACGACGAGCAAATTCGCCAGCGCCCGGATTTCGCCCGTCTTGCGGTTAATGTCGATGTGCAGATCGCGCGATGCTCCCACGCTCTTTTTGGACGCTGAGAGTAAAGCATTCGAGACCGCCTCGAGCAGGATTTCGCGCTTGATCCCACGCTCCCGCTCCAGGTAATCGAGCATTGCGATAAATTCGGCGTTCATAAAAAACATGCAGCCCGCAGACTAAAAAGAGTGGGACACCAGTTCCCACTCCCATCAGCGCGCGGACTAGGTTTTTAGTTTACCTTCGCGGGATTCTCGCGTCAAGCTGCGGTTCGGTTTGATTTGACGTTCCGCGCTCATCTTTGGATAAATCGCGTGCAACAATTGAGTGCTAAAGACTTGATAAACTCGCAGCTTCGCGCGGTTACTGCCGTTGTGCTCGCATGGACAGTGATCTATTTGCCCGCTTTAGGATCGATTGCCATCAAGGGAGAAGAGGGACGGCGAATTTTACCGGCGGTGCGCATGCTCGAAACCGGGAACTACATTGTTCCTCAAGTAGGAAGTTATCCATACTACCGCAAGCCACCGCTGGTGAACTGGCTGGTGGCTGCGTCTTTCAAAATCTTTGGACTACGCAATGAGTGGACAGCACGACTGCCATCAGCTTTTTCCGTGCTGGCCGTAGCAGTGGCGTTTGTCACACTGGCACGCGCCAGCCTTGGCGCGGAAGGTTCGGTAATCGCGGCCCTGGTGTGGATGACCAACATTGGCATCATCGAAAAGGGCCGATTGATCGAGATTGAGGCGCTCTATGTCTCGCTCTGCGGGCTAGCGATTATTTTCTGGTTGAGCTTTTTTCTTCAAAGGAAATCTGCGTGGCTCATCTGGCTGCCCGCAGCCGTTTTTCTCGGGCTTGGTCTACTGGCGAAAGGGCCGATACACCTTGTATTCTTCTATGGAGTGGTCGTAGCGGTTCTGGCGTATTCGAAGGAATGGCGGCTGCTATTTCATCCCGCCCATTTCGTTGCGCTCGCGGTGATGGTTGTCATCGCAGCGGCGTGGGCGATTCCGTTCCTCTACAGCACGACAGGCAATTATGCGATGGAGAAGTGGTCGGTCCAGTACACTGGCCGGTTGAAAGGCGTCGATTTTGAATTCTTCAGCTGGCTTCAAAATGTCCCGCGAGGGCTAATCTATTTTCTCCCATGGCTTCTTCTGTTCCCGTTTGCGCGATTTTCAAAATTTCATGATGAAGCCCAGCGCCGACTGGCGTGCGCATTGTCCTGGGGGATTGCGGTGCCTTTCATAGGCGTCAACCTCGTTCCCGGAGCGGTTGCCCGGTACAGCATGCCGGCGATTGCGCCTGCATGCTGGCTATTGGCGATGATTTGTGCAGCGAACGCGTTGCAATGGCCCCGTTGGGCGAGAAACCAACGCGAATGGACGACGACGGTCATCACGGTTTTCGTCGCGCTTGGTCTCGTGATCGGTTTCATCGGTTATCCCATAACCGCAGTGATTTTGAAAAACCGGCAGCAGGTGAAGAAGGCAGCAGCAGAGATTAATTCGCGTGTGCCCGCCAACGAAACGCTTTATGCCGTTAATCCGGATTACCAGCCGGTCTTTTTCTATGTGAAGGCGCCGGTGGAATACGTCAGTTGCATCGAAAAGCTGCCGCATGATGC
The DNA here is from genome assembly GCA_963807435.1 of uncultured Verrucomicrobiae bacterium. Taxonomy (GTDB): domain Bacteria; phylum Verrucomicrobiota; class Verrucomicrobiia; order Chthoniobacterales; family UBA10450; genus Udaeobacter. Next base: position 275,629 of record CAWECA010000006.1, on the reverse strand, counting down.
GCATTATTTTCTCGTTCGGAGCAATGACGAAGCCGAGGCATTGGCGGCGCGAAAATGGCTACCACTGCGGGCCCGTCCAATTGCCCGCGTCCATGATTACAGCAAACGTAATATGACGCTCTTCGAGGTGGCGCCAGCGAAGGAGGATTGACAGAATCGCAGATTCGAATTGGTTAGCATACTAACTAATTTGATCTTGCGACGTATGTCTGGAGCGGATCCCACTGAAATATTTGGCCAGTTACTCCATGGCACCGCGCGCGCGTGGCGCCAGAAACTGGACCAGCGACTCAAACCGATGGGGCTGAGCCAGGCGAAATGGCGCACGCTATTGCATTTATCGCTCGCGGAAAACCCCCTCACACAGACTGAGATTGCCGCACGCCTCGGTGTCGAAGAACCCAGCGTCGTGACGCTGTTGCATCGGCTCGAGCGCGAGGACTGGATCACGCGTAGCTGTTCGCGGCGGGATCGTCGTTGCAAGATGGTTCTGCTCGGACGACGCGCTCAACGGGTGATTGCCCAAATCAATTCAAGCGCTCACACGCTCCGGCACGAACTCCTGGCAGGGATTTCAATGTCTCAGCTTGAGATTTGCATGAATGTTTTAGCACGTATTAGGGAACGAGCCGAGAACAATGACAAAATCCGTTCCGAAGACAACGGCATTTCAGTGGGTACGTCCGGCAGGCGCAAAGGCCGCAACAACCGGCGAGACGCGATTTCAACAAAAGGGTCGTCTCGCAGGGAGTCCAAATGAAAGCCAACGCACCGCTGAGCGAGCATAAAGTCATGGGTTACGGGGCTCCGCAGCACTTGACCAGACCCCAGGCAAAACGCACCCGCACCACGAATCAAAAGATTCCCAAGTGGGCCTTCCTGCTTTTCATCCTTCTCGCTGCATTCGCGACCTACCGAATTCTTCAACAGAGGGCCACCGAAGTTAAGGCCGCTCAGCCCCCGGCGCGTCCTGTAACCGTGGCCAAAGTCATTGCAAAGGATGTTCCACTTTACCTGGACGAGATTGGCACATGCGCAGCGTACGAGACGGTACAGGTGCAGGCGCAGGTGAGCGGAAAAATTATTGAGCGCCATTTTCAGGATGGCTCCGACGTTAAAAAAGGCGATCCGCTTTTCACCATCGATCCCCGGCCGTATCAGGCCGCTCTCGACCAGGCGAAAGCGCAGGCTGCGTTAGACCAGGCAACGCTCAAGAGACAGGAGGAGCTGCACGCGAGGAAGGTAATATCTCAACAGGAGTACGACATTGCACTGGCGAATGCACAAAAGTCTCAGGCGGCCGCGGAAGCTGCGCAGGTGAACCTTGATTATTGCTACATCAAGTCGCCCATCAACGGACGAGTGGGCTTGCGCAATGTTGACGTCGGCAACTTGGTTGGACCGTCGACTCAGCCACTGGTCACAATCCAGGGTTTGGACCCGATTTACACCGATTTCACCGTAGCTGAGAACGATCTGCCGCTTGTACGAAAATATCTCGGCGGCCCGAACGTGAAAGTGGAGACATCTCTTGCCGACGGTTCGATTTCGCCGCGCACCGGCGATTTGTACTTTATCGACAACGCGGTGCAGCCGGGGTCAGGAACCGTAAGGGTTCGCGGGGTCACGGCGAATCATGATCGCGCACTGTGGCCTTCGGAGTTGTACTCGTCCGTCTCATTCTGGACACTCTGAAGGATGCGACGCTCGTGCCGTCGCAAGCAGTCCAGGTAAGCCAAAGCGGCCCGTTCGTTTTTGTATTGAAACCCGACAATACCGTCGAGCTTCGGCCAGTAACACCGGGCCAACGTCAGCAGGGCGATCTGATCGTTATCGAGAACGGTGTAAAGCCTGGCGAGACAGTCGTTGTGACCGGTCAGCTTGCGCTTTCGCCGGGCGCTAGCGTAGCTCCGCAGCCGTATGCCCCAAACGCAGCGGGCACAGGTGACCGCTCTAACGCTGCGAAGAGCGCGATGTCGTATGAATGACGGTGAAGAACACGACGGCGAGCGCGAAGTAAAAGATCGCGGCCGCGCCAAGTCGGAATCGTTAGCCCGACACGTTCCTCAGTCGACGGCAAAATTAGTCCCGGTTAAGGGCTCGGGACTATCCGGTCCTTTTATTCGCCGTCCGGTAATGACCGTGCTGCTGACCCTGTCGATCATCGTCGCAGGTTTTGCGACGTACGGGAAACTTGCCGTTAACGACCTGCCGGCGGTCGATTACCCAGTAATTCAGGTGAGTTGCTCCTACCCTGGAGCGGATCCTACGACGATGGCCAACAACATCGCCACGCCGCTGGAGAAACAGTTTTTGCAAATTCCCGGGCTCGACATCATCACCAGCACGAGCACGCAAAGCAATACGTCGTTGACCTTGCAATTTGTGCTAAGCAAAAGCATCACCGACGCCGCGACCGACGTGCAGGCGGCGATTCAAAGCGCCACCGGGAAATTACCGATTGATCTGCCAAGCCCGCCAACGTTTAAAAAGACCAATCCTAACGATCAGGCGGTTTATCTGCTCGGTTTAATGTCCGACACACTCACCGACGGCGATCTCTACAAGTACGCTTCCACGGTTGTCGCGCAGCGAATCAACATTCTGCCCGGCGTTTCGCAGGTGAACATTTATGGAGTGCAGGGCGCGATTCGAATCAAGGCGAATCCTTCGGCGCTAGCTGTGCGTGGCCTAACGATGGATGATCTAGCTAGCGCGATCAGGGCCGGCACAGTGTATGCCGGTGCAGGACAATTCGACGGGGCCCATCGTACCTTTGTGCTTCAGCCCAATGGACAGCTCGCCAAGGCCGAAGATTACCGCAACCTGATTGTAGCCCGTAACGCGAACGGTTTACCGGTTTACTTGCGCGATGTGGCCGACGTTTACGAGGGCGTTCAGGATGAACGCATCTCGCGCTTTTTTTGGATGCGCGGTTTTAAGCCCCCCGGCTCCGTGGTTGTGCTAGCGGTGTCGCGCCAGGCAGGCGCAAACGCGGTCGAGGTTGCTAACTCTGTAAAAGCGCTGTTTCCTGAGTTGCGCGCGAGCTTGCCGGGCTCGATCAAATTCACACCGGTGTTCGACCGGTCACAAACGATCGTCAATTCAGCAGACGAAGTGAAATGGACGCTGTTGATCGCGTTCGTGCTGGTCGTGATGGTCATCTATGTCTTTCTTGGCCGCGCGACCGACACGTTGATTCCCGCCGTCGCTCTGCCCATGTCGCTATTACTCACCGTAGCCGTGATGTACATGCTCGATTTCTCGATCAACAATCTCACTTTGATGGCGATGACCCTTGCCATCGGTTTTCTTGTCGATGACGCCATCGTGTTTTTGGAAAACGTGGTGCGTCGTGCCGAGCACGGTGAGTCGATCCTAAAAGCGACTTTTAATAGCGCGGGCGAAATATCTTTCACCATTTTGTCGATGACTCTGTCGCTCGCTGCGGTTTTCATCCCGCTGGTTTTCATCCCCGGACTGCTCGGCCGCATTTTCCGCGAGTTTTCCATCACAATTATCGTGGCCATTCTCGCCTCAGGCTTGGTGTCGCTTACGCTTACGCCTCTGATGTGTGCACGCATTCTGGGTGAGCGGAAGGCGGGTCATAAGCGCGCGTGGATGGAACGGCACACAAGCGCTTTTATTAAACGTGTGATCGCTGTCTACGGCCGTGCGCTTAACAAGTTTCTCGACCACGCATGGCTCACCATACCGATCCTGATCGCCTGCATTCTTGGACTGTGGTTCTTCTTTACAAACATTCCTTTCACGTTACTTCCTCCGGGCGACAGCGGTTTTATCAGGGGTATCTTCATCGCCCAGGAGGGATCTTCACCCGCGCAGATGCGGGCATTTCAATCAGAGGTCAATAAGAAGCTGCAAGCGGACCCAGCTGTAGCGCAATTCTTCACACTTGCTGGTTTTTCCTCGCGCAGCGCATTGTCGCAAGGGCTAATGTTTCTTTTCCTTAAGCCGCGCAGCGAGCGTTCGCCTATTGACGAAATTATTTTGCGGTTGCAGAAATCGATGGGCACAATTCCTGGGATAACCGCAGTCTTGACACCCAGTCCGGTGCTACAAATCAGCGTCGGAGCTACCAGCCAGACTCAGGGGCAGTATGCCTACACTATTAGTGGCATTGTGCCTCAGGATGTTTATGCGATGGCCGATGAATTGATGAAGAAACTTAAGCAATTCAAAGGTTTCTCCAGCGTGCGCTCCGATTATTACCACGATACGCCAAACCTTCGGATCGATATGAACCGGGATCGCGCCGCAACCTACGGCGTTTCTACTTCTGCCATACAAAGCCTGCTGCGCAACGCATACTCGCAAAATTACATCTATCTCATCAAGGAGCCCGACGATCAGTATCAAGTCATTCTCGAAGTCAAAGACAAGGACCGGGCGCACCCTGCGGACTTGGACGATCTCTATGTCCGCAGCAACAGCGGAGGCAATTTCAGCGCTAGTGGTTCGGGCGGTGGGGTCATAGCTACGACCTCGGGTAACATGGCAAATCTTGTGCCGCTGCGTGTTGTAACGACAACAAAGGAAGTTATCGGCCCTCAGGCTGTTAACCATTTGAATCAGTTCACCAGCGTCACCTTCAATTTCAACCTGTTGCCGGACGTAGCGATCGGCGACGCAACAAAGGTCATCCAAGATGCGTTCGACCAAATCCATCCGCATTACCCGACCGTCCAGGGGATCTTTCAAGGGGAAACACTAGTGTTTCAGCAGTTGTTCCGCTCATTGCCGCTGCTGCTGCTGGCCGCGGTCTTTGTCATGTATGTGATCCTTGGAATTCTCTACGAAAGTTACGTGCATCCGCTCACCGTTCTTTTTCCGGCGATTGTGCCAGCGGTCGTGGGTGGTTTGGCTACACTATACGTTTTTCACTCAGTGTTGTCACTCTATAGCGTGATTGGACTGTTTCTATTGTTAGGCATAGTCAAGAAAAACGGAATTATGGTAGTTGATTTCGCCTTGCAACGAATCGACGAAGGGTGGGATCTTCGTTCTGCGATTCACGAAGCCAGTATGGAACGGTTTCGGCCGATTATGATGACGACGCTCGCCGCGCTCATGGGCGCAATCCCGATCGCGCTCGGGTTCGGTCAGGATGCCGCATCTCGGCGGCCGTTAGGTTTGGTAATTGTAGGCGGTCTGATTTTCTCGCAATTGATTACATTGTTTGTTACGCCGGTGATATACCTCTGGCTGGAATGGTTCCAGGAGCACGTGCTGGACAAGGTACCGTTTTTGCGAAGCGCGCACTATCACGAGCACGAAGGTGAGCCAGCGCGAGGACAGATGCGACCCCAGCCAGCCGGCGCCCGGTGAGCGCCTCGTATGCTGTAGCGTGCGCTGTGCTTAGCGCACCAGATTGTTTCTTTACCAAATCCGCTGAGAACAGCGGACACTACAGCCGGTCGGGATTCCAGCTTCGGCACTAATTCGTCATTCGTGATTGCTAACTTAAGTTACGCTATGCGTGCGATGGTTCTCGACAAAGCGAAACATCCCTTGCAACTCCGCGATGTGCCTAAACCAAAGCCGGGCAGGGGACAGCTGCTCGTGCGTGTCAGCACGTGCGCGGTTTGCCGAACCGACCTGCACGTGGTGGACGGCGAGTTGCCTGATCCGAAGCTACCATTGGTTCTCGGTCACCAAATCGTTGGACGAGTCGAAGAGATTGGTGGCGAATCCGATCCGCAATTTAAGCTCGGCGAACGTGTCGGCATCCCCTGGCTTGGCTGGACAGACGGTGGGTGTGCTTATTGCCGATCCGGCAGAGAAAACCTCTGCGATAACGCGCGTTTTACCGGCTACACAATTGACGGCGGTTACGCCGAGTTCACCGTCGCCGATTCACGCTTCTGTTTTCATCTGCCCAAGGAATACGATGACATCGAGGTGGCGCCGCTGCTTTGCGCCGGACTGATCGGTTACCGTTCCTATCGCAAAACAGGTGACGCGCGCCGGCTCGGCATGTACGGCTTTGGCAATGCCGCGCACTTGATCGCTCAAATCGCGCTTTACGAAGGACGAGAACTTTACGCATTTACGCGTCCGGGCGACGAAGCGACACAGCAGTCAGCGAAGCAGTTGGGCGCGATTTGGGCTGGCGGTTCCGACGAGATGCCGCCGGCAAAACTCGATGCCGCGATTATTTTTGCGTCGGTTGGTCCACTCGTCCCGGCGGCGTTGGAGGCACTCGCCAAAGGCGGCGTAGTGGTGTGCGGCGGAATTCACATGACCGACGTCCCTGCATTTCCATATGCCGATCTGTGGGAAGAACGCGTGATTACGTCGGTGGCAAACCTGACACGGCGCGACGGCGACGAATTTTTTGAAATTGCGCCACGCGTTCCGGTTCAAACGCAGGCGGAAGCGTTTCCGTTAGAAGAAGCCAACACCGCGCTTGACCAATTTCGCGCCGGCGAATTGAAAGGCACCGCCGTTCTGGTTGTGAATCAGTAGGTAGGGGTTTCCTCGATGTTGGCCATTGGGACTGCAACTCTGAAAGTGAGGCGACGCGCGTCACGCTACCCGGACGCACACTGCACGTGCTCAGCGTTTATTGGCAACCACTTGCCTGGCAGAACTGTTCACCTGCAACTGTGCACTCATTTTTTGGATTTGGGACGCCTGTTCTTTGAGCTGAGCTGTCAAGACCTCCATTGCTTTCTGTTGCTGCGCGACGGTCGATTTCAACTCCGCAATGGTGGCTTGCTGTTCCTCAACCTTGCGGTTGAGCGTGGCTTGCTGCTGGAGACCCAAGGGAGAAGGTACAGTCGCCTTGTTTCCATTGGCATCCATGAGGAACGTGCCTAACTTTCCATCGGCATCGACGGCCACAACATAGTAGGCCCCGGCATCAACCGACTGACCGTAGATGCCGCCGATATAGCAAGCGTTATCGACCTGGCCGAAAACAGAAGAGACACCGGACTTGCCGATCGCAATAACGTTATTGGCAGTGGTGATACTAGAGCCGCCGAAAAAACCAATACCGATATTGTTGTTGCCGGACGTGTTACCATCGAGCGCAGAGGAACCGACAGCCACATTAAGGAAGCCGGTGGTGTTTGCAAAGAGCGCATGATCACCAAAAGCATTGTTGGATGCTCCCATGGTGTTGTTAAATAGAGCAAAGGCGCCAACCGAGCTGTTGAAGCCACCCCTGTCGTTGTAAAGGAGCGCGTCAGTTCCAATGGCCGTGTTTTCAGGGCCAGTGGTGTTGAGCAAAAGCGCACCGGCGCCCACTGCGGTATTGGAATCCGCGTTGTTGAGAGCCAGGGCTCCACCTCCAAGACTGGTATTATAACTGCCCGTGTTATTCACGTAGAGCGAATACCAACCCACTCCTGTGTTTCCAGCGCCTGTGGTAAGAAAGTTAAGCGCATTACACCCTTCCGCTGTGGTGAAATTGGGATAGCACCCGTCCGGTGCCGGGCTGACTCCTTGCACTTGTGCCAAGAATCCAGGGAACAGGAAAGTGACTGCAATGAGAATGGATTGAATTCTGGTTTTCATATGCGAGGAGTCTCCGAAAATTTTTCGCACCCTGTCGAGAACAATTTGCTGTGCTCGAGCCGTTTGCAGACCTATTGAGTGGCAACCCGCGCTCCAGTGGCGAACTGCCTAACAAGATTCCCTGCAGGCCGTCTTTCGTCGTTCTGGACGGAACCAGCGGCGTGGGCGAGTGCCTCTTCCTCCCGTGAGAGGAACGGTTTGAACCGGCCTTTGTCGATCGCCTTCATGAAGGCTTCGTGCGGGGAAACAATGCCTTGTTGCAAGAGGGACCAAATGGCGTCATCCATGAACTGCATGCCCTGCGCTCGCCCCGAGACGATTACGTCTTGGAGCTTGTGGGTAGCGCCTTCACGGATAATGGCGGCCACGGCTGCATTGGAAATAAGAATCTCGTTAACAGCGATACGCCCTGGCCGGTCCGATCGTTTTAGAAGCAATTGCGCTACCACGCCACGAAGTGAGTTCGCCAGCAGAGCCCGCGCCTGTGGTTGGCGGTCGGTAGGGAAAGCGTCCACCATCCGGTCCACCGTTTTGCGAGCGTTATTTGTATGCAGAGTACCAAACACCAGAAGACCCGTCTCAGCTGCGGTCAAAGCGAGTGAGATTGTTTCCAGGTCCCGCATCTCACCGACCAGCACAATGTCGGTGTTTTCACGCAAAGCGGCCTTGAGCCCCGCGGCGAATGAAATCGAATCAGTAGGAACCTCCCGCTGTGTGATGATGCTGCGCTTATTATGATGCACGAATTCGACCGGTTCTTCGATTGTTACAACGTGCTTGGCGAAATTTTCGTTGATGAAATCAAGAAGTGCAGCCTGCGTTGTTGTCTTGCCCGAACCTGTAGGGCCGGTAACGAGAAGGAGGCCGCCGCGTAAATGCGCAAATTGTTTGACTACCTCGGGAATGCCCAACTGTTCGAGCGTAGCGATTTTCGTCGGAATCAGACGAAATGCTGCGGCGTAACCTTCGGACTGCTTAAAGTAATTGCTACGAAATCGCGAGTGTTCATCCATCTGGTAGGCAAAATCGAGGTCGCCATCCTTCTCAAAGATCTCCCAGTTACGCGGGCCGCAAACTTCGCTCAACATTTGCCTGGCTTCGTCCTGCGACATTGGCTCGGATCGTATCGGCACGATGTCGCCATGCGTTCGCAGTTTTGGCGGTTGACCTACGGCGATGTGCAGATCTGAAGCGCCTTGATTTACGACGATCCGCAAGAACTGATCGAGGTCAGCCATAAAACTTGGCCTAAATTTTCAAGTGTTGCTGCACGATATGCCTTTGGTCCGCGCGCGCATAGACTTCTTCTGCGCTGATCATCTCGCGTTGGTAAAGGTCGATCAATGTATCGTCCATCAAACGCATGCCCTGTTTCTTTCCGGTCTGGATGATTCCCGGCAGCATGTAAGTCTTGTTTTCACGAATCACGTTCGCTACAGCCGGGGTGTTGGTGAGAATCTCCAGCGCTAGGACGCGACCGGTCCCGTCTTTTCGTGGTATTAGTTGCTGGCTGATAACGCCGCGCAATGATTCGGCAACCATCACGCGGATATGTTCCTGTTGCTCCGCCGGAAAGACATCCAGCAGGCGAGCAAGTGAGCGCGAAGCATTGGCGGTGTGCAGCGTCGCCAGGACTAGATGCCCCGTCTCGGCCGCGGTAATTGCAAGAGAGATCGTTTCCAAATCGCGCATTTCGCCCACCATGATTACGTCCGGGTCTTCCCGGAGCGCGGCGCGTAACGCGGCGCCAAATGATTTGCTATGCGTGAAAATTTCGCGCTGGCTAACATGGCAAGTCTTGGAATGGATGACGTATTCGATTGGATCCTCCAAGGTGATGATATGATCGTGCCGTTCCAAGTTTATCTGCTGCACCATGGATGCGAGGGTCGTTGATTTGCCGCTGCCAACCGAACCGGTGACAAGGATTAGCCCGTTCTGATAACGAGTCAGCGATTTGAGGTGTTCCGGCAAACCCAATTCGTCCATCGTTCTGACATGCGTGTTGATCAGTCGAAATACGATTTCAATTCCCAGTCGCTGCCGGACGACGCTGACGCGGTAACGACCGAACTTGTTTTCATAAGCGAAGTCGGAATCGCCGCGCACATTGAGTTCCTCCTTGTAGACTTCGGGCATGAAAGCCTCCGCCAAGGACATTGTTTGCTCCGCGGTCAGACTCAGAGCATCGGGCCACATTGGCTCCAACGTTCCGTGCGCTCGCCAGATTGGTGGCGCGGCAACGCCGATATGAACGTCCGACGCCCCGGCCTTTTGCGCGATGTCGAGATAATTATCGACGTGCGGAAGCGGATGCGACTCGCAGGGAGGAACGGAAATCTTCGACATCATGCGGCAAAGCAATCACCAGTCTTGTTGAACCGCTGAGGTCCTAAAGACAGGCGCGCATTATTTCTTGCCGCGGGACGGTTCGCCAGAATAAAAAAAGCGGTTTTTTAGAAACTCCAGGATCACTGGTCGCGCCAGGTTTGTTGCTAGCTTGACAGCCGCCAGCCCCAGGCCCGTTTCCAACAACTTCTTATCAGTTTTTTGCCGGCTTCTTGCGTCGATATACACCTTCTTCTTACGCATTGGCGCTAATGCGATTAGCGTCCCGACAGCAGCCGCGACTGAAAGCCAGGAACCCGTCTGTCGCTTGAATGACCTGCGGAATTTCGCCGGCAAATCTACTTCATAGCGAAGGCCGCGCAGCTCGCGGGCGACACTTTCTCGGGAACCTGCGATCTCCGATTTCAGCTCGTTGATTGATTCAGATTCTTCAGCCATTCGCGATCCTTTTTTAATTCACTCACTGTTGCGGGAAATATTGGTTTCGTGACGCGGCTCCGCGCGACCAGTAATAACACTGCGGCGACTATGAAATGCAGCAGACCAACGATCAGCGCAACGATCGCCCACGACGTTCCGAGCAAGTGCGCGAGGCCGACCACGGCGCTGACGATAAGGAAAACATATCCCATCACGCAAAGCGCCAGCGCGCCAATTACGCACACCACCAAAATCAGCACTTGCAGTGCGGCCGCCTTCGATTCCCGTGCGGCGAGTGCAAACCGGCTTCCAAAAAACCCAGTAACAGCGCTAATCAGCGCCAGGGTGTTGTCGATCAACCCGGAATGCCCTGCAGGATTGCGAGATCGAGATCGCTCGCTGCTCATTTCTGAGAATTTTCGATCTTAACGTCGAAAGATTATGCCGAGCACAAACCCGATCCCGAGCGCCGTGAAGACCGCCTTGGTGGGGTTCTCGCGCACGTACTGCTCCGCATCTTCCTGGAAGGTACGAACGCGACTCGTCGCATCTCCCCATGCTTGTTCCGCTTTCCCGCGTGCATCTCCCCAAGCTTGCTCCGCTTTGCCGCGGTATTCGTCCGCGAACGCACCCGCGGCCGATTTCAAATCGTCTGCAGCCTTGCGAGCATGTTCCTTGCTCCTTTGCAACTTATTTTGAGCATCGCCTGTTGACGATGTCTGTTCTCCTGGTTTGCTTTGTTCTTCCATTTGATGATCTCCGGTTAACTTGTTCGCTGGCGACTATCCTTGTGCTTCGCTAAATGGGCAAACATTCAATGTTGCTAAAGGGTAAACGTGTTCCAGCTTTAAAGCGGTCTTGTTTCTCTAAAAATCTCAATCCAGCTCGCCCACCGGACAGCGAGACGAATCATTGCGCGCGAAAAATGATTCGCGCTTTTGTTAGATCGTACGGCGAAAGCTCTACGGAAACCTTATCACCCGGCACAATCCGAATAAAATGCTTGCGCATCTTGCCGGAGATATGGGCAAGGACGTTGCGTTGACCGGGAAGATCGACACGGAACATGGTGCCAGGCAGGACCTGAGTCACAGTACCTTCGGTAATGATCTGTTGTTCCTTCGCCATCGCGTGTCGAATATAAGCCCTCACGCGTCTGTCTCAAGGCCAGCGCCCGCGCGCCTCCGTTATTAGTTTCTCTTGAACTGCTCCAAAGACACTGTTGGGAGATATTCGCGAAGTTCCTCACGTTTCCACCATGCCCCCGTTCGGCGACGCTCGTCCAGAGTAGTGAAGCGGTAACGATAAAACATTGCGCGTATGTAGCGGGGTGGTCTCGCGGAGAATAAATTCCGCGCAAGCAATTCGCTAACATCGTTCGAGCCCTGCAGCAGTCGATAAATCAAAGCGATAAACCACGGATTTTCTCGCGGCGATTCCAAAGCAGCAAACCACATCTGCCAATCGAGTCTCGGTTGATGCGGCGCGCACCAGCGCGGTGCGCGCTTCACGTCGCCAGGTTTCCATCTGAATTCGTACGGCACCCAATCAATCCCGTCCGCGCTGCCCTCAATCACTATCTCACCGCGGTCTTTTGTCATCACGCGGAATAAACCATAGCCATTTACAATTCGAAAAGGTTCAAGCCGTTCGTAAATGTTCGCCAAAGTGCCTGGTGGCCGGGCGAGCGGTTTGAATGCGCTTAAAATTAGCGATCCATTAATTGGCAGTACCACAATGATCACAACTATCGCGCTATAACTTGCTAGTCGATCCGGCAGAGTGCGACCTCCGGGTGCGTTCTCCCCGCGACGTTGCGGCACCGCTGCCGAAGGTCCATGCGAAGACAGGCTTCGACGCAGCGAGGCGGCTAGTGAGTCGTCAATTAGCAACAAGCAAAGTGCGATCGTCAGCAGGTTAAAAAAGCAATAATTCCCTGTAAGCGCGATCGCGAGTTGCAAAGCAATCATGAGCACCGCGGCGATAAATCTTAGCCGTCGAGGTGCCCAGATGAACAACGGCACGACGATTTCCACCACCAGACAAAACGCGACCGAAAAATGCTTGAACCATTCCGGACTCTTATCCGCCCACCAGGCGAAGACTGTGGGTAACGGTTGCGACCAATAATGATAATCGAGCGCCGTTAGATTCCACCAGCTGTCATCGCCACTGGTTAACTTCACTACGCCTGACATTAGCATCAGTTTAAACAGAAGAAGTTTGAGCAAAAATAAGCCAGCCCGAGAAACCGGTCTGGCTGTAACTGGCTCCGATGACCGCCGCCACCACAAAAGCTCTCCTGGCAAGAGACGCCATGGCGCAAAAAAAATCGCCAGGAATCCCGTCTCCAATAAGAGCACGTCCCATTGAAAATTGAAAAAAACCTGTCCCGCCACGGTGAGCGAAAGGTAAAAAATGAAAACCGCGAGCAGCGAAATTGCCGGAGCGATTCCAAAAGTCAGAAGCAGCGAAAAGAGAACACCGCTGCCGCAAAGTACATGAAGAAACGTATCGCTGGAGCTGAGCCAGCAGAGCGTCGGTAATACAGGGTAAGCATCTCTTCCGAGTTGTGCGTGAGCTGCCGGGAGGAATTGATCGACAGGCGATATGCCCTTGCTGCCGATCAGGCCGTCCACTTGGACCAACAGCGACACGAAAGCGATCAAATAAATTAAGCCGAGCGCGCGCAGAAACCAGCGTTGCGCCCAGAAATAGGTCGGCCGCCGCAGATCTTTGCCCCAGAGCAATCGCGTAACGTTGGATGAAAATCTTCGATGGCGAGCGATGAAGCCGTAGCCGATTTCTGAAACAGCTGCGAATCCGGGGACATGATCGTAGCTCCAGACCATCCATTCTCGTGAACGCCGATATGCCAGGGAGCGGTAGACCGCTTTCGCTGAGAAGAACGCTTTGCCGTTCGGTTCGATGAAAACAATCGAGCGCTCGAAACGCTCGGTTGGAATTTCTGGAAAACGCATCGCAGCGTCTTGGCAGGTAACATACTCGACTTTACCCGCGGTGATCTCGCGCCAGCGTTCGATCCATAACCGACAAAAATCGCAGTTGCCATCCCAGATAAGAAGCGGCCTTGGTGGTGGATTGGAGACACAAACGTGCGATTCGTTAGGCATGGAAGCTCGCCTTTTCACGTATCAAATTCCGCCCAGACCGGGACGTGATCAGAAGGGTCCGGTCCGGCCCGCATTTCGCGATCGATCCCAGAGGCTACGCATTTTCTGCTCAGTGATTCGCTTGCTAAAACGGCATCGATCCGTAAACCCCGATTCCTTTCGAATGCTCGCATCTGGTAATCCCACCAAGTGAAAAGGCTGCCTTCCTGGTGATGTAACCGAAGCGTATCGCGTAAGCCGAGGCTGCATAGTTGCCGGAACGCCGCACGTTCTTCATCGGAAGCCATGATAGCTCCCCGCCAAAGTTCTGGGTCGTAAACGTCGGGATCGTCAGGAGCAACATTGAAATCACCGCAAACGATGAGATCAGTTGACCCTTCCCTTGCGACGCAGTCTCGAAGTCGCTGGTACCATCGCAGTTTGTATTGATAGGCCGGCGACCCGACGAACTGGCCGTTTGGGGCGTAGATTGAAAAAATGCGAACGTCTCGCGTCGTGATAGCGATCGCGCGCGCCTGCGCATCTACTATCTTGTCGCACAGCGATGGCTGAATGTTGTGCAAATCGCTTTTCGCCAGGATCGCCACCCCATTATACGATTTCTCTCCGTGATAGGCCGAGTTATAGCCAGCGGCCTGTAATGCAAGCTGGGGGAATTGGTCGTCGGGACATTTGGTCTCCTGTAAACAAACAACATCCGGATTGGTTGTTTCAAGCCACGCGAATAAGCGGGCCTGCCGCTTACGGAGCGAGTTAATGTTCCATGACGCGATTTTCATTCGTCTGATGCCCGGGTCGCCACCGCTCCTGGTCGAAAGAGAATGGCGTCCGTGCGAAGTCGAGCGTCGGATTCAATACCCTCATAGTTCTAATTCAACTCCCGGTGGAGGCACGATAACCTCCGTGTCTGGTAACTTCCGCGATAATGTGGAGCGCATCCATTCGACTGCCGGCGGGTCGCCGTGTACGAGGAGAATTTTCTTCGGCGAAATTTTTTTGGCGTAGTCCACGAGCGACTCGCGCGTTGCGTGCGCGCTGAACTGAAATTGTTCGACGTTGCATCGGACGCGCTGTGACGGTTTATCCGGATCGAGCGCCACCTCGCCGCCTTTACCCGCATCGCGGAGAACTCCGGCCGGCGATTCAGGGCTAGCATAGCCGACGAAAAAAATCGACTGCTTTGGGTCGTCAACCATTCGTCGAGCGAAAACATTGGAGAGCGTTTTTGGGATCATCATGCCGCTGGAGAGAACGTACGCACGCCCGCCGCGCATTGGCGCACCGCGCACGGTTTCATCGTTCAGAACGAACGGCGCCACTTCTCTCATGAGTTTCAGCCGTGGCAATTGCCTTCGCGTGGAATGTGTGCGGCGATCGTAGATGTCGGTAAACTTCGAGCTCAACCCGCCTATATAAATGGGAAAGTCTCTTGAAAGCTTTCGAGACTGACGGCGAAACTTGTAAAACATCGCCAGAATCTCCTGGGTCTTACCCAGCGCGAACACCGGTATCAACACGCAGGCGTCGCGCTCGAAGGCGGCTTCGAGCGCGAGGGCGAAACGCTCCTCTTCTCCCGCGCGGGTCCAACCGCCGGGACTCGCGTGACCGCCGCGGGTGCATTCAATGATCAGTAAGTCGATCTTTTGCGCGGGAAACGATGCAGCCTCCATAATCGTTTGATTATCGAAATTAACGTCACCGGTATAACAGATGGTTCGGCCTTCTCCGCGCAGCATCACTCCTGCGGAGCCGAGTACGTGCCCAGCGTCAAAGAACTCGAATGTCAACGCATCTTGATGGCTTGCGCGTTCGCCTGCTATCGAAATGCGTCGCCGTAACGGACACCGATGCCAGCGCTCTGAGGCGCGATCTGTCTCGCGATGCGTGAAAAGCGGATATGACCTTTCACTGATCTCCTCGCGTTGCCGTGTCATAACATTTACCGAGTTGTGCAAAAGCACACTGCCGATCTCGGCTGTAGGTTCCGTCATGAAAACATGCGCATTTGGGAATCGCCGCATGGCCAGCGGGAGGGTGCCGATGTGATCCTGATGCGCGTGGGAAATCAGGATGGCTTCGATGTCGCGGACAGTAGTTGCGTTGAACAAAGGCAGCGCATCCTCACCCGTGTTTTTTGGGTGCATTCCACAATCCAGCAACAGCCGATGACCGCCCATCTCAAGATAGTAGGAATTGGAGCCGATCTCCGTGCGCCGGGTGAGATTAGTGAATTTCAAGAGCGATTCCGGATTCCGTGACCTCCTGGCTATCTCCTTATCAGAGCGACTCTTGGCTGAACGAGCCGGTTTCGCGGGCGGTCTAATTAGTTCGCCGCCATGGAAGGAGAAACGGAAGAGGACCGCGACCAACGCGCGCATTTAGAGCAAGATATTTGCATCCACATTTTCACTGTTTCCTCCGCTATGGTGGGCGTTTGTCTGACTGTGATCGGACTAATTCGGGTAGTCATCACTCTTGGGAGGGCTGACACAGTGGTAGATGACTTTTTGGCCGGAGATGCGCTGCTGTTTCTGATTTCGTGTCTCCTATCCTACTGGGCTCTGCGTTCCCGATCGGCTCACAGGATGCATCGCCTCGAAAGGATCGCCGATGGAATATTTATCGTCGCCATGATCGGGATGGTGGTCGTTTGCGCGTTGATTACCTACACGATTTCTGTTCCCGCCCGATCGCAGGGAGGCTAAAGCAGCTCTTCAAAAATCCTCAACCAATTGTCCCGCAAAATTTTCGCAATGTCCGAGTCGCTAAACCCACGTTCGATCAACTTGCAGGTGAGATTGCGCGTGTTCGAATGATTCGTTAGATCGGGAACAAAGCGGGGCGTCGTAAGTTTCGCGGCGAGCTCCTTTTGCCGCGACTCAGGCCACTGTCTGTAGATAAACTCGAAGAAATCAAAGCCAACCCCGACTCCCTCAATGCCGATCAAATTTGCGATGTACTCGACATGATCTACATAGCGATCGAGCGTGCTTTCTTCTGTTCGCGGGCTCAACAGAATGGAATTAACGCCGATGACTCCGCGCCGTTGCCCGATCATCTTGATCTGTTCATCGCTGATGTTGCGTTCGATGTCGTAATAGCGGCGCGCGTTCGTGTGGGACACAATCGGCGGTTTTGTTGTGATCGAGAGAACTTCTTCAAATCCGGCTGGATTAATGTGAGCGAGGTCCATTATCACCCCAAGGATCTCGCACTCTCGGACCAGGTCGCGACCAAATGCGGTCAGACCGTCAATTGGCGATCCACTTGCTGCGAAGATTCCGCCGTGGCCTGCGGCGTTAGTCCGCGCGTGCGTAAGCCCGATCGACCGCACACCGAGTTCGTAAAACACGCGCAGTTGATTCAAATCCGTCCCAAGCGGTTCAACTCCTTCCATGGTGATGAGAATGGCGATTCGGTCTGTTTCCCGCGCCGCCTGAATATCGCCATAGCTCTTGCAAACCGTGAACCGCTCCGACGCCGCTGTTTCCGCATACAGGCGGGCGATTTGATCGAGCGCCACGCGCAGTGCTTTTTCTGGGAGATAACGGTCCTCAACAAAAATTGCGGCTCCGAGAACGCTAATATTTCCGTCTTCGAACTCCTTCAGGAATTCCGTTTCCAGGACATTTTTGCGGTCACGTTTTTCGAACAAATCCATCAGCAAATCGAAATGCATGTCTATGACGCCGCCGGCATGCAATCGCACGATTCGTTCTTCGATGGATTCCTTGGCGTCGGGCATTGAATCAGTACAAGAAACCCGTGGTTATCCTAATGTCACGGAAAGAAATTTCGGGCCGCTATGGGTATGGCAAGCTGACGGAGCGCGTGCGGCCGGTACCGTCGTTGCGAGAACAGTTAAAACCCTGACTACAAAGCTCGTTACCAGCGCTAGGACCAGGTGATAAGGCGCAACTCATGCGCCTGCATCAGACAGGGATGGGTAGGTACCACCCGGACACTAAAACCATAAGTGCCGCTTTCGGTGGCAGGCACATTTCCCTGGTAGATGTAATTGCCATCGCCATCGGCTTGACTGGCTTGGATCAAAATGGTTGCAGCAGGATTTCGGATATCGCCGTTATTCATTTCACCGTGGTATGCTTCCACGCGGACATTTTGTGGGTCGACTGCGCCCAAATGCACGCGTGCGCTGATTTGTAATGCTTCGCCAACCGAAATGCTTTGCCGGTCTTTGTTGGTGACTTGAACGTCGGAAATCTGGACTTGCGGCCAATCCTTCCGTATCTGCGTTTTCCACTGGCTGAGTTGCATTGCGGCACCGCAAGCGTTGCTGGAAAAATTCTGATGGGCTAGGGCTGCGGGAATGTAAAGCTGCTCGGTATATTCTTTGACCATCCGCTGTGTATTGAACACTGGTGTGACGCTGCGAATCGATTCACGCATCAATTGCAGCCAGGCCAGGGGAAGTTTCCCATCCGGTTTAGCGTAATAAAGCGGAACGATCTGGTTTTCGAGTAACTGATAGAGACTTCCTGCATCAACTTCGTTCTGAAATTCGTTCGTGCCATTATTGATCTCGGCGCCAATGGCCCAACCGTTGCTTCCGTTGCAGCCTTCCCGCCACCAGCCATCGAGCACACTGAGGTTAATTCCGCCGTTCGGCGCGGACTTCATTCCGCTTGTGCCGCTTGCTTCCAGCGGACGAAGCGGATGGTTTAGCCAAAGATCGACTCCCTGGACGAGTCGGCGTGCAATATAGCTGTCATAGTCCTCGAGAAAAACGACGCGATTTTCCAGGCCGGGTTCGCGGCTGAATTTGTAAACTTCCTGAATCAGCGCTTTACCTGCGTCGTCGCGCGGATGCGCTTTGCCAGCGAAAACGAACTGCACCGGGCGTGTGGGATCATTGACCAGTCGCTTCAACCGTTCCCTGTCGCTGAACAAAAGCGTGCCCCGCTTGTAAGTGGCGAAGCGGCGCGCAAAACCGACGGTCAAAATTTCAGGATCAAGAATTCGGTTGACTCTTCGAATCGATTCCGGCGACTCGCCCAGTCGCTCACGGCGTTGTCGCTCGCGATCACGAACAAAGTCAACGAGGCGGCGTTTGAGATGTTGATGTGTATCCCAAAGCTGCGCGTCGGGAATATCAATGACACCGCGCCAAAATTCAGGTTCTGTCAGATGCTCCTCCCAGTCGCCGAGGTGCTTGCGGTAAAGAGCTGCAAATTCCGGCGCCATCCACGTTTTTGTGTGAACGCCGTTGGTGATACTACTGATCGGCACTTCATGGATCGGAACGCCGGTCCAGACGTCCTTCCACAGCGAACGAGTTACTTCACCGTGCAGTTTACTGACGCCATTGGTGTGCCGACTGAGACGCAGCGCCAGAATTGTCATACTAAATGGATCGGTTGGATTTAGTCGCGTGTTACCAAATGAAAACAACTCGTCGAATGAAATATTCAGCTCCGGCGCGAATTTGCCGAAGTATTTCTGCATCATCTCGCGCGAGAATGAATCATTTCCGGCGGGCACCGGGGTGTGTGTGGTGAAAACGTTTGCCGCCGCGACGACCTGAAGCGCCGAATAGAAGCCAAGTTTCTTTTCCAAGACATTGAGACGGATTCGCTCCAGTCCCAGAAAAGCTGAGTGCCCTTCGTTCATGTGAAATACGGCCGGTTCGATGCCGAGCGCAGCGAGCGCCTTAACCCCGCCTATGCCAAGCACGATTTCCTGACGCATCCGCATCTCGAGATCTCCTCCGTAGAGCTCCGCGGTAATCAACCGATCCTCGGCGCTGTTTTCCGGAATATCGGTGTCGAGCAGATAGACGTTTATCCTGCCCACGCGCAATTCCCAGAGTCTGGCGAAAACTTCCCGGTCCAGGATCCGCACTGAGATTAGAAGTTTCGTGTCGCCCCCGCGAACTTCACTGATCGGCAGGTGATAAAAGTTTTGATTGAGATTGATCGCTTCCTGAACGCCGTCCTTGTCGATCTGCTGCCGAAAATAGCCGTGACGGTAGAGCAGACCGATGGCAACGAAATTCAGGTCGAGATCGCTCGCTGATTTGCAATGGTCACCGGCGAGAATGCCGAGGCCGCCGGAATAATTCGGAATGGATTCATGAAACCCAAACTCGGCGGAAAAATATGCGATGGGATTTTTGATCGAAGCGCTGGGCCCGGTTTTCCCATAAGTATCGTGGCGACCAAGGTACTTTTCGAATTGCTGGAAGACTTGTTTGAGCTCCCGTAAAAACGTTTTGTCCTGGGCGAGTTCTTCGAGACGGGCTTGCCTTGAAAGCTGAAGCATGCGGACCGGGTTATGATTGGTGCGGTTCCAAAGCTCGGGGTCCAGTTGCCAGAACAAACGCCGGGCAGCTGGCTCCCACGTCCACCAGAGATTAAAACTCATTTCCCGCAGCGGCTCCAGTGCCGGCGGCAGAATCGGCGTTACGTTGTAGGTCTGAAAAGTCGGCATGCGTGCTAGCAGTTTCTATAACGGGGGATGGCAACCCCGGTTGCAAAGTCGCGGGTTCCAGAAATTATCATTCGGGCACCGGAGTGACAGACGCGCAGTTAACCGAGAAAACCTTGTCCAGCAAGTCCAGTCACCGGCTTTTCCACGAATGTCACTCTTGGGCTTGGAATTTATCAACTCTTTCGAGGTCGGTCGTGCGCGGACTGGAGACTACTTGTCTTGCGAGGATCAAACCAAGAAAAAATCCCGCGACCAATCCGCAGATGTGTGCTGCCATGCTGACCTGCGGGGTCGAAAGATCGAACGCGATTTGGATCGCGACGATCAAGCCGATATTAGCAAGCCGTTGTTTAGCGAGAGGTGCGCGGCGATTTCGCAATAAAAATCCAGCCCACGCGCCTACCACGCCCATGATGCAGCCTGAAGCGCCGATGACTTGAGCAACCTGAACGAGACCGATTACGGTTAAACCGACGACCCCCGCGCTGGAAGCGAGTCCCGAGACCAGATAGCAGGCCGTAAACCGAATGGAGCCGATCGAGCGTTCGAGCGGCGGCCCAAGAATATAGAGAGCAAAGAGATTGAAACCGAGATGCAGAAGACCGCCATGAAGAAAAAGTGCGGTCAGTAAGCGCCAATATTCACCCTGCCTGACAACCGCGTAGGGTTCGAGTGCCCCGATTCGATGCAGCACATCAGGATCGTTCCAACCGCCAGCGGTCATTTCGAAGAGAAACGCGAGAATGTTAACCACGATCAAAATGAGCACCGCGGGGGTGATCCGGAACTGATCTTGTGGCACCACGCGGGTGTTGTCGGGGCGCGGCGTGGCGCGAAGTCCCCGATGCGTCGTTTCTACCTGCGATTTCATGCCGCGAAATAATTGAACCTGGTTGCGCAAATCGCGACTGGGATGCAAAACCTGAAGAGCCGCGCCGAGGTTTGCGGCCGACTCATAATTTCCATCTGTGGCGAGTTGCGTCATTTTCCGCAATCCAATTGCTGGCAGGAACAGGACGAGGAACCAGGCGACGCCGCCGAGATATCCGGCGAGGTCGGACCGAAGGAACCAGGCCATGCCTGTTATCGGCAAGCACAGCGAGCGCAGCGAAGCGCCAGCCGCGATGCGGTGAGTTTGACCGTAAGGCGCGGACGAATAACAGGAGCGGCGAAACGATCGCAAGGAAGAGCAGGATATGATTAAGATTCAAAGTCGAAGTTAAAACAGTTACATTGTTAAACGAAGTCTACAGTGGAACGTTTCCTTGCGTAATGGTTGTAACTTTTCGAACATTCAACCGATGAGCATCACTGTCACTGATTACTTGGATGTCATTTCAAGCTGGTGTTTTTGGTCCGAGCCAACATGGGCGGAATTGAAACGTCGCTACGATGGCGAGGTTCAGTTTCAATGGAAAATCGCGCTAATGGATCCCAGTGGCTTGCCAATTTCACGCGATCAAGAGGAATGGTTCTATAGACGCAGCGGAATGATGATGCGCTCGCCATTTATGCTCAATACCGATTGGTACGATCCGAGTTTTCCAGAGTGGCTCGCGCCTAATTGCGTGGCCGAGGCGGCGAAGGATTTCGGTGTTACGGACGATCGCGTCCGGCTTGCCCTTGCACGCGCCGCTCTGCGCCACGGAAAGAGAATTGGTGAATGGGATGTTGCGGCTGAAATCGGAGCCAAGGCAGGTGCGATCGATACTGCAGAATTAATGGAGAGCGCGAAATCAACCGCGATCGAAGACCGCGTGCGGGAATCAACGTCTGAATTTCGTGCATTTAGAATTACGCAACGCCCGGCCTTTGTGATTGATACCGACATTGGCGACCGAGCCATTTTTTCCGGCGTAGTTAGGCTTGAGCCGCTGGCGGCAACGATCGACTCGATGCTGGAGGACGCGGCCGGATATGCCGCGCACAAAGCTCACTTTGGTGATTCACCGGAGCGCTGATCGAAAGTGGCGAAAGTTGGGAGGAAGTGTTTGTTGCTTTGATCGGTCGCGACGATTTCGATTTAGTTTGAATCGCAATTGCCCACAGTTTGATCTTGCCAGTGTGAAATTGTTGCCTACAACTTGTCTTCGACTTGCGAATTGTAATGCGAGCGCTTCGTGGCGGTGAATCGCAGCCGTGGCGAAGATTGAGTGATCTGGCGTTTGCGAATGCCGACGCAGAGATTGCGATAATTGAAAATACGGCGGCGCGGTGCACTCCCGTTTCGCCGGTGAGGAGATGGATCTAATCTGCAACCACAAATTCGTGTAAACGGCCGGATTCGCGCTCGCGAAGTCCGGGTCATCGTTGGAGCCAACGGCGAACAACTCGGCGTCATGAGATTGACTGATGCCTTGCGCAAGGCCCAAACTTTGGGCCTTGATTTGGTCGAAGTCGCGCCCACTGCCAATCCGCCAGTGTGCAAGATTATCGATTTCGGAAAGTTCCGGTACGATATTTCCAAGCATTCAAAGGACAAGAAATCGTCGGGTGCGAAGCTGAAGGAAATCAAATTCCGGGTGAACATCGACGAGCACGACTACCTGACGAAGGTGCGACACGCTGAAGAATTCCTGGACCGCGGGAACAAAGTGCGGGTGCAGTTGCAATTTCGTGGCCGGGAAATGGCGCACCAGGAGCTTGGCATTCACCTGGTGGTCAAAGTGCGCGACGATCTTTCGAGCATGTCCCAAGTAGAAACCGACCCGAAGATTGCCGGTCGCAATATCACCATGACCCTTGCGCCTTTGCCGGCAAACCGGCGGAAACGAAAGTTCACCTTGCTGCCGCAAGCGGACGAGCAAAGCGAGGAACCCGGTTCATTGAATAGCGCGCAAACGTAACAGGCAGGAAAACTTCGTGTATCGGCGACGCGGTTCAGAGGTTTGTCGCGACCCAGCGCCCGTCTGCCATGGGCGCTTTGCGTGTTACGGAGACGCCGTCAGGGCTTCGATACGGCGATCTTTCAGGGCTTCTTTTTGCCAGTCGGTGAATGGGCAGGCGACGCAGTGGGGGATCGTGGTGGCGGAGTTGGTTGGATTCTATCCGCGATCTTCTGCTCCAGACGTTGCTTGCGAGCTTTCGAGTCTTGGTTGTTGGGATCGAGTTGTAGAATTTTTTCGGTGTCGGCCAGCGAATTTTTTAGTTCATTCTTCAGCTCGTAAATGTAGGCGCGATAATTGTAATAGCGGATCTCATTCGGTTTTTGTTTTATTAATTCGGAATAATCAGCGAGCGCCTTGTCGTAATCTTTGGTCTTCATTTCTACCGCTGCGCGTTGCTCGTGAATCCGCGCGTCCTGCGGCGTAAGCTTAAGCGCTTCATTGTAGTCGTCGATGGCCTCCTGGTATTTCTCTTCGTGTGCAGCCGCATATGCGCGTTGCTGGTAAACCGCCGACAACTCGTCGGCATATTTATGGTCCAGATCCGTGGCTTTGCGAAGGGATTCCACAGCCTTGTCCCAATCCTTTTTCTTGGCAGCCTCCGCGCCTTCGAGCGCTAACTTGTTCGCTTCGACATTTTTTTTGGCCGCCGGGCACTCCTGCGAAACAGAGAAGGTTAAAGTCGCGATTAGGATGAGAGAAAAGGATCTTTTCATGATTTGTATTGGACGTGGTTAATAATTGGAAATTCGAACCTGAAGGCGTGAATAGTTGGCTCTAACTCGGACAGTTTCAAGTCTGTTCCGGACAGGGCGTTTGTTCTGCACAAACCTTCAACTCTGGCTCTGACGAAGTTGAGGGAGCAGGAACCGGCTCGTCTATGCGCGCAATGTGAAGGGCTCTACCGGTCATTTCGTCGATTTCAATCAGCGCGCCGCGCAAGCGAACTTCTCCATCGGCCACCGGGAACGAAGCCGGCAGGTTTGAGACAAATCTGTTCATGATCGGATGAATTGCGCGGCCAAGGATCGAGTTCACCGGGCCACACATTCCAGCGTCGCATAAGAAAGCGGTGCCGCCGGGAAAAATTTGCTCGTCGGCCGTTTGCACATGCGTGTGCGTGCCAATTACCGCGGATACTCTACCATCCAAGAATCGGCCGAGCGCGATTTTTTCGCTGGTCGTTTCGCCGTGCACATCAATAACGATGTTAGAGGTGTCTCGGCGCACCTTCGTCACCGCTGTGTCGACAGCATGAAACGGGTTATCCAAAATTGGCTGCATGAACGTCCGCGCCTGAACGTTGATCACGCCGATCTTACCCTTAGCTGTTTCAAGGACGATGCATCCGCTTCCAGGCGTGCCATCTGGGTAATTAACCGGACGCAGCAAGCGGGGCTCCGTATCAATAAATGAAATAATCTCTTTCTGATCCCAGACATGGTCGCCGCTTGTGATCACTGAAACGCCGGAGCGCAAGAGATCGATGGTAATTTTGCCCGTTATACCGCGGCCGCCTGCGGCGTTCTCGCCATTGACGATGACAAAGTCCAGGCCGTACTTCGCCTTGAGTTCCGGTAGCCGGGCAATTACAGCCGCTCGGCCCGGCTGGCCTACTATGTCGCCAAGAAAAAGAACCGTTAGCATTGAGAGGCGTGATTGGTTGAACCGTTACATAGTAACATCGGATTTGCGATTCAACGATTTAACGGTTCAACAGTTTAATGCGCCGAAACGATTTGTCCTTCGTTATACGGCGTTCCTTTCATTGCTCCTTCCGCTCGCTCTGGATGCCGAGGAGAACATCAGTGTCCTCGGATCCAAGCCACGATGGGACATCCTCGAACATTATCAGGAAACGATCACGCATGGCGAGTTCATACATTTGATTAAGGATGTCTACTGCCCTCATGGATTTGCTCCGGATCTGATCGAGATAGGCGAGGACAAAGCCCAGCTTCTCATGAACCGTCAAACACAACGGTTTTTCACCTTGAGGTTCGCTCCTGATGATACGAACCGAAAATCGGTGCCGCGACTTTGGCGGCAGGCGAAATCCCTGCCGCCGGCTCCCGAGAACAAGCCGTTGTTGGGTCTTAAGATCGCCCTTGATCCGGGACATCTCGGCGGGAACTGGGCGAAAATGGAAGAGCGCTGGTTTAAAGTCGGAGACAGCAAACCGATTCAGGAAGGCGATTTGACCTTGCGCGTGGCACGGCTGTTAGCGCGGCGGTTGTGCGAACTCGGCGCTAAAGTTTCGTTTGTCCGAAACAAGGACGAACCAACCACGTCGATGCGACCTGATGATTTCAGGGAACTAGCCAGGAAAATTCTGGTCAAAAACGGCGTGCCACGGCCCCGCGCGGACGTTCTTGATACCGACGATCCAGCAAGGACGCAGACGATCCGCTGGCAGAGTGAAATATTGTTTTACCGTTACAGCGAGATCCGGCGTCGCGCGGCCCGTGTGAATTTCAAGCTGCACCCTGATCTGGTGCTTTGTTTGCATTTCAATGCGGAAGGGTGGGGGGACCCGAACAATCCGATGCTCACCGATATCAATCATCTCCACCTGCTTGTGAACGGATCGTACCTGGCCGAGGAACTCGAATTGGATGATCAACGTTTTGAAATGGTTCGGCGGCTTCTAAGTCGAGCGTATGATGAGGAGTTGCCGTTGGCGGATACGATTGCGCTGAGCATGGCGCAGGCTACCGGGCTGCCACCCTATGAGTATCCAACAACGAACAGCACGACGAAAGTCGGTAAGAGCGGCTATGTGTATGCGCGCAATTTACTGGCAACTCGGCTTTATCGTTGCCCCGTGGTGTATTGCGAGCCGTACGTCATGAATAGCAATGAGGTTTTTGCCCGGATCCAAGCTGGCGATTACGAAGGAATGAGAGACGTCAACGGCGTTGAATGTAAAAGCATCTTCCGCGAATATGCCGACAGCGTAGCGGACGGATTGGTCGCCTATTATTCCAAAGCACGGGGGAACGCGATTGACTTTCAATAGCCTGTTGTAGGGGGGTCTTTGAACTCCGAAAGCATTCGGAGCTGACACAGGCGTCCTATAGTTGATTCACCGCTTCGCGAATGTCATCGAAGGTTACGCGATCGCTGAGTTTCGCAGTGCCTATGCGCGATGTGACGACGAAATGGATTTTTCCCCCTTTCAAATTTTTTATCGAATTTCACTGCGTCTAGGATTCTTTTTGCGCGGAAACTTCGCGGCAACTCCGTGGGCAAGTGGAATCGTCGCAGAACATCAACGATGGCGTCGCGCTGATCTGGCGGCAGTCCGGCTTTTTTCACCGAGATGGTGGACGCGGCCACAATCCCAAGGCTGACGGCCTCTCCATGCAAAAATTTCCGGTAATTTCCGGCCCGCTCGATTGCATGGCCGATTGTGTGACCAAAATTCAGAACAGCGCGCGTGCCTGTTCGATCGCGCTGATCTTTCGCAACGATCCTCGATTTGATCTCGATGTTGCGCTTGATGAGTGAAAGTAGCGCCTGCGCCTCGCTTGGGCGGCGCAGTCTGGAGGCTCGCGCTGCTTGCAACTGTTCGAAACATTTTTGGCTCAGCGATCACGGCGTGCTTGATGATTTCGGCGAAGCCTTGATTGAATTGCCGAGCGGCAATGTTTTTAAAACATCAATGTCGCCTATTACCAGCGACGGGACGATGAAATATGCCGATCAGGTTTTTGCCATTGCTGGTATCTACACCCGTCTTCCCGCCGATCGAGCTGTCAACCATCGCTAGGAGCGTGGTGGGGATCTGGATATGCGGAATGCCGCGATGATAAATCGCAGCGACAAATCCAGAGACGTCCCCAATCATGCCGCCTCCAAGACCAATAATAAATGAATTCCGGTCGTGTCCTGCTGCGATAGTTGGTCGCAAATCGTTCCAGTTTGCCTAAGAGTTTTCGATTTTTCGCCTGCGGGGATCGCGATCAGAGTTGAGACGAAATCCGGCCGATTCTCAGGCTCTTTTTGACGCGTCGGCGAATAGCGGTGCGACATTCTGGTCGCAAATTACAGCGCAGGTTTCGCTATCGAGATACTGCCGCGCCCGCGCCCCGATTTGCCCTAAGCAAGCCTTGCCGAGTAGAACCCGACACCTCTGGTCATCGAAACAAACGGCGGCGCGAAAACGTCCTGCACTTATTGCGTCGGATCCCAATGTTTTCGACCCAACGGAAGCGTTTTGCATCTTGATATGTCCCCTGCTGTACCTGCCGGGACCAAACGTCACGGTTTCTGTATGCCAGTCACAGAATAGGACATTGATCTTCTTGCCACTGCGGTGGGTTCCCGTTGTTTCCCCTGCGCCGCCGCCTGCCGCCAAATCGGGTGCATTTCCAGCGGTGCCGGTCCAAGAGGCGGCGTTTTGCGGAGTTCCGCCGTATATAGGTGCCATGAAAAACGTCGCGGCGGGCGAGACAACTTTTAGCATGTTGCCACTTATCCCCGGCGATGCCGCGTACATATTCGTGTTGATGCCATAGCTGACCGGGGCCGAATCTGTTTCCAAACTTGACCGCTTGTCGAAAGGCGATTGGAAAACGCGTCTGCTCCCCGTGTATTTGGGATATAGGACAGGCGAAACACCTGTCCCGGGCCAAGTCCCCGTGGTGGGAAGAACCTGGTCCTTGTCATTGAGATAAGTCTGCATCAAGGTTCCGATCTGTCTCAGGTTGCTAAGATCCTTTGTTGCTCTTGCGCTCTCCAGAGCGCTACTGAGGGACGGAATGAGGATCGCGGCGAGTATGATGATAATGGCGATTGCAACCAGCATCTCGATCAACGTAAATGCGCGTTCGAACTTGGGAGGGGAACTTTTGGCCATGGCCAACGTAAATCAGCGAGTAGGATATGGCGTTTGCAAGGGAATGGGAAGCGAAAAAGAGCTGCAAAAGCAAGATTGCTTGACAAGGCAAATTGCATCCGGTGTATGTAGATTATGCCTGATCCAGAGCCTATTCTGCCTCCATCAAATCCCGGTCCCGAACCTGGCCCAAAATCAGCATCGACCGGTTTACCGTCGAACGTGGCGGCAGCACTCGCCTGCATTCCTCTGATTGGCGGTATCATTTTCTACCTTATCGAAAAGCACGACGCGTTTGTACGCTTCTATGCAATGCAATCGATTATCTTCGGAGGAGCCTGGCTGTTGTTTAACATTATCTCAAGAATTCTCTTCATGATCCTGTGGTCGATTCCGGCGATTGGTGGAATTCTGGTATTTTTTTGGGGCATTCTCCAAGCGCTTGTTCACATCGGCTTTCTGGTAGTCTGGATCGTGGCCACTGTGAAAGCCTTCACAGGCGTGCGCTGGGACATTCCTTACATTGGACCGATAGCGCGCAAGCAAGAAGGCACCGTGTAACAAGAGTATTCTTGGATGTTCGAGGGTCGCGGATTTTGCTAATTTCGCAGGTCGCTGTAGCAGGTGTTCACGCGTATCACTCTCTCCCAAGTCTGCGATTCAACCTTCAGCGCTTCATCTTTTTGTCTTCAGCCATGCGCGCGCATTCTCCACATCCGCCAAAGTGAGTTCGTGGCCCGATTGGAAATGTTGCATTGTCACGTCCGCGCCCAAGCTCCGAAAAAGGTGAGCCAATCGTTTCGTCTGATCCGCAGGCACGATTGGGTCGTGTAGTCCTGCACCAATCCATATGCGGGCGGACGAGAGATTTGGTTGGTTCTCGGGAATTAGCGGCAGCATCGCTCGAAAAAGTATTGCCGCGGGTAATGTCTCTGGCCGGAGCAATAAGATGCTCGCGGCGATGTTTGCGCCGTTAGAGTAACCAACGGCAACCAGGTTGTTACTTGCGAATCCGTAATGCTGTGCAGCAGATGCAACAAAGTCGGCCAGCTCGTTGGTGCGGCGTTCCAAGTCCTCCAAATCGAATACGCCCTCGGCAATTCGGCGGAAGAAGCGTGGCATTCCATTTTCCAAAACTTTCCCACGTGGGCTGAGCAATGCGGCATTCGGATCAAGTTCGTGCCCAAGTCCGATCAGATCACGTTCGTTTCCTCCCGTGCCATGCAAAAGCAAAAGTGTGCGTGACGAATTGCCAGGAATGAACTCGTGAATGAAATCCGGCTGCGGCCTCATGGCTTGGCCCGCACCTGAATCGGCGGGAGGATGTTTTCGATCTGTGAGCGTGCAGATTCCATCCAGGAAGGGAGCTGCAAGTGCATACCGAGTTTGTCCAAGTTTTCGTCGCAGGTAAAACCAGGCGGTTCTGTGGCGATCTCAAACAGAACGCCGCCGGGTTCGCGAAAATAGATTGAATGAAAATAAGTGCGATCGATCACCGGAGTGACGTCGTAACCGAGATCGACCAGATGTTCGCGGCATAACAGCTGTTCGGCATCGTCCTTTGCGCGAAACGCAATGTGATGCACGGAACCCGCCGCGACGCGGCCCATCGCTGTATCGGGCAAGCAAAGCAGATCAACAATTCGCCCAGGCGCCGCAGTATCCGTTGAGGCAAAACGAAATCGATTCCCGGATTGCTCGAGCAAACGATAACCGAACGTTTGCGTGAACAATTGAGCTGTTTTCTCGTATCCTTCCAAAGCCAGAGACACGCTGTGGAAACCGTGAAGCGCATGTTCTGCTGGGACCGGACTATCCGACCACGGCTCAAATTGTCCGTGAGAACTTGCACCGATTAGCTCAATCGGAAGTCCATCAGGATCAACCAATCGAATGACTTCCTCATCGAAGCGCGCCGATGTTTTCTCCGTCGTAACGCGGTTTTGTTTTAAGCGCTCCAGCCAATAACCGATGGAGTCCGCTGAAATCGCGAACGCCGTCGCTTCTACCTGACCGGTGCCGCGCGTTCCGCGCCGTGCGCCCGGCCACGGAAAGAATGTAAGAATTGTTCCGGGCGTGCCGCGCTGATCGCCGAAATAGAAATGGTAAGTTCCCGGATCGTCAAAATTGACTGTTCGTTTGACGAAACGCAGGCCAAGCAACCCAACGTAAAAATCGAGATTTCGCTGCGGGTCGCTCGCGATTGCAGTGACGTGATGTAGTCCAGGAATTTTATTATTCATCAGCCCCGTGAAAATTCTGAGCTTAAGCAGGGCGAGTAGATTCCGGGTGGAACCGCACTCCGGCGACGATTGCCAGGATGCCGGTCACGATAACGACCGCGAGCTGCGTAAACATTAATGGTATCTCAGTTTGGGTAGGCGTTATCGCATGCAGCGCCGGAACTTTTTGAAACAATTGGGCAACCAAGACAAAGAGGTTGAAATAGAGACTCATCACAGCGCCCACCACGTAGATCACCTCCATGCGCTGGTGAACCGTCTCGAATAACGCGGATAAACTGTGATTGCCAGCACCGGCACGATGATAATTCCGAGGATTATTGCCGGCGTAACGCCGTGAAATGGAAACAGAAATCCGCTTAGTGGTTGTTCCGATCGCTGTGACGAGAAACCACTTGGTCCAAATGTCGAGTCGCCTGCCTGAAAGCATTCCAAACAGGACAACGAAGCCGGTGAAAATTGCCACCAGACTGATCAGCGTATGAACGATCGTGTAGATTTTAAGTATCACGACGTAGAGACTGACTCGGGCGATTTGGCGATAGCTGGTTTTTCTTCCGGTGCATGTTGGCGACCAGCAAAGAGCCGTTCCATCACGTAAAATGTTACTGGGATGAGGAAGGTCGCGATCCCCGTCGCGGCGATCATTCCACCGATAACGGTAGAGCCAAGCACGCGTCGCGCCACTGCGCCAGAGCCGCTCGCAAACCAAAGTGGCAGAAGGCCGAAAATGAAGGCAAAGGACGTCATCAGGATGGGACGTAAACGCAGGCGAGCCCCTTCGAGCGCGGCGTCGAGGAGCGGTTTCCCCTTTTCGTATTCGTCCTTCGCGAATTCGACAATGAGGATCGCGTTCTTCGCTGCCAGGCCGATCAGCATGATCAGGCCGATTTGTGCGTAAATGTTATTTTGCATTTCGCGCAACCAGAGCGTTGCAAACGCGCCGAACACCGCGACCGGTGTTCCTAGTAACACACTGAATGGCAACGACCAGCTCTCATAAAGCGCGGCAAGGATCAGGAACACGAAAATGAGCGACATTCCGAAGACGATAGTTGGGGATACGCCTTGTTGCGCTTTTTTTTCCTGAAACGACAGGCCTGAGTAGTCGTACCCATCTCTTTAGGCATTGTCTGGCGAAAAGTTTCCTCCAGCGCGTTCATCGCCTGGTACGAACTGTAACCGGGCGCAGCGGAACCGTTGATTTGGGCGGCGCGATATTCGTTGTAACGCAAGGTGAATTCCGGGCCGGAGATGTTCTCGATTGTCGAGATGGCGTCGAGCGGGACCGCATCGCCGTTCGCGTTGCGAACAAAAAATTGCCCAACGTTTTTCGCGTCGGTGCGATAGTCGCCTTCGGCCTCTATATAGACCTGCCATGTTCGCCCGAACCGATTAAAGTAGTTTACGAAAAGCCCTCCCATGAACGTTTGCAATGTCTGATATACCTGACCAAGATCGATCCCCTGCTTGATGACCTTATCCCGGTCGACCTTGACGAAAACTTGCGGAACATTCGGTAAAAATGTCGGAATCAGCGAGCCGAGTTCGGGTCGTTTGCGTGCCGCATCCAAAAACGTCTTCAGGTTTTGCGCGAGGAACCCGACATCCCTGCCCGAGCGATCTTCAAGCAAAAACGTGAATCCACCAGACGTGCCGACGCCGGGAATTGCCGGTGGGGGAAATGCGAAAGCGATACCTTCAGGAAGAGTTGAGAGGTAATTATTCAGGCGCGCTTTGATCGCCTGATACTGTTCGTCTGGCTTAGTGCGTTCACTCCATGGTTTGAAGGTGACAAAGAAAAACGCGCTGTACGTATTCTGCACCAAACTCAGCAGACTGAACCCGACCACGCTGGTGGTGTATTGCACACCAGGGGTTTTGCTCAGAAAATCTTCGATCTTGCGACAGACCTGATTGGTGCGTTCAAGCGAAGCCGCCTCCGGTAGTTGCAGCGAGAGAAAAACGTAACCTTGATCTTCTTCAGGCAGAAAGCTGCTCGGTAATCGCGATCCAAAAAGAGCGGCACCGACCGCAAGGACGGCGAGCAAAGCGAAACTGAGCACCGCTTTCCGAATCGCGACACGCGACAAACTCACGTAGCCGCGATTCAGGCTCGCAAAGACGCGATTAAATCGATCGAAAAACCAGCCCACCGGGCCGCGCATTTTCTTTCGCGGGCGAAGTAGCATGGCTGCAAGCGCGGGGCTGAGCGAAAGCGCGTTGAACGCGGAGAAAATGACGGAGATAGCAATTGTCAGCGCGAACTGTTGATACAGTCTGCCGGTAATGCCTGGAAGGAAGGCTGTCGGGATGAACACGGCCGACAATACGAGGGCGACGCCGATTACCACGCCGGAGACTTCGCGCATGGCCAGAAGTGTGGCGTCACGCGGAGACATGCCTTCTTCGATGTGACGCTCGACCGCTTCGACGACGACAATGGCATCATCAACCACGAGACCGATGGCAAGCACAAGTCCGAAAAGTGAAAGAGTGTTGATTGAAAATCCGAACAACGGGAACACCACAAACGTGCCGACCAACGAAACCGGAACAGCACAGAGCGGGATCAGCGTCGCGCGGAAGCCTTGGAGGAAGATGAACACCACGAGCACCACAAGCACGAGGGCCTCAAATAACGTAATAACGATGTCATGCAGTCCTTCAGTAACCGAGAGTGTCTGGTCGAGTGAAACAGCGTAATCCATGTCGGCGGGAAACCGCCCCTTTGCTTCCGCCATTAATTTGCGCACACCTTGTGCGGCCTTAACGGCGTTGGTTCCGGGAAGCTGATACACAGCGAGAATCGCCGAGGGTTTTCCGTTGAGATTGCCGCGTATGTTATAAGTTTGCGCGCCGAGATCAATTCGCGCGATGTCTTTCACGCGCACAAACGAACCGTCCGCATTCGCCCTAACGACAATCTCGCCGAATTCGTCCGGCGTTTGTAATCGGCCCTGCGCGCGGACTGTGTAGGTGAACTTTTGCCCGCTTGGAATCGGTTCGCTTCCGATCTGGCCGGCAGGATTCACTGTGTTCTGCTTTTGCACTGCAGTGATGATCTCCGGCACAGTAATGCCGAGCTTCGCCAGCTGGTCCGGCTTGACCCACAGGCGCATCGCGTATTGGCCTGCGCCGAAGATTTGCACATTGCCAATTCCGGGCACGCGTGTCAGTGGATCGAAGAGATTGATGTAGCCGTAATTGGCGAGAAAGGTTCCATCGTAGCTGCCTTTGGGCGAGTACAGTGCGACCAGCATCAGCGGCGCCGTTGTCGATTTTTTAACAGTGATGCCGTAATTGTTCACGTCCGCAGGCAATTGCGATTGCGCTTGCGCTACCCGGAGTTGTGTCAGGACTTGATCGATATTCGGATCCGTCGCGACGTCGAAATTGACGATCAATCGAATGTCTCCGCTATTGGCGTTGATCGAGTACATGTAATTCATGTTGTCCACGCCGCTCATCTGCTGCTCGATCGGCGCCGCGACCGATTGCTCTATCGTCAGCGCGTCTGCCCCGGTGTAGTGTGTTTGCACCTGAATTTCTGGTGGCGCGATTTGCGGATACTGCGCAATCGGCAATGCGAGAATGCAGACACCCCCAATAAGTGTCATCAGAATAGCGATGACAATCGCTACGATTGGCCGCCTAACGAAAAACTCGGACATTCAATTACTGCTTTGTTGGCTGATCTGATTTTGAAACGAGCGCGTCGGCGGGAGGTGTCCATTCTTTTACCGTGACGGGCGAACCTTGGTGGACTTTTTGGACACCTTGAACCACGACTCTGTCACCTGGCTTCACGCCTTCAGTCACCTCCCACATGGTGCCGATGCGCTCCCCCATTTTCACAGGAAGGATGCTCACCCTGTTATCCTCACCAACCAGTGCGAGTTGGTAGCTCCCCTGTAATTCGCTGACGGCCTCTTGTGGAACAACCAGCGCGTTTTTCTTCATGTCGGCAACAAAACGCACCTTACCGAACTGACCAGGCCGAAGGATATTTCCTGGATTTGGAAAGGTAACTTCGTAGCGAATAGAACCGGTCCTCGGGTCGAGACTGCGATCCAAAGCATAAAATTTTCCTTTCTGTGGGTAGAGGTTTCCGTTGCCGAGGAGCAAGTCGAATTGGAGCGAATTGACGTAACGTTGGCGTTCGTTGGGATCCGGATGACGGCTGATGAAATCTGTAAACGGTCCTTCACCGGCGATGACGACAGCTTTAATTGGATCAATTTGCGAAACCGTCGCGAGCGGTCCGGTGCTCGGACCGACTAAATCGCCTACCTGCGCACTGGCGATTCCCGCGATCCCATCGATGGGCGCAATCACTCTGGTGTATGCGAGATTGAGCTCGGCTTGCTCGACGGCAGCCTGGTCGGCCTGAGTATCAGCTCTCGCGGCGGCTGCTGCTTGTAGTGCCGTATCGCGCTCCTGCGGACTAGTGACCTTGTTCTTAAAGAGTTCAATCGCTCGCTTTTCATCGGCGTCGGCCTTTGCCTGGGTTGCTTGAGCTTTGGCCAGATTTGCCTTTGCCTGATCGAGCACGGCTTGGAATGGGCGCGGATCAATCCGAAAAAGAAGATCGCCTTTAGTTACGACGCTACCCTCCTTGTAATCGCGCGAGATGATATAGCCCTGGACCTGCGCATTTATATTCGCATTGATGAAGCCATCCAGTGTGGCTACGCGTTCCAACACACGTGGGACATCCCGCGGCGTCACCGTGGTCACCAATACTTCGGGCGCGGCAGGATCGACCTGGGTCGTCTTGCGAGAACAACCCACCAGGGACACCAAAACCACCAAAGCGATTGTAAAAATAGTCCGGATCGGAAACCGTTTCGTCCAAGCACTGAGTCGTTTGGCATGGAATGTTCCGAACACAGCAACGACTAGGCCGGAAATAGCGACGAGGCTAACGAGCGCTTGATTGATTTTGTAGGCGGACAGAGTCATGATGTTTCGATTACCTCGTAGGTCGGTGACCGGGAAATGCTAAGGTCCGACCGTTTCGATTACGAGTGCGGATTAGCCTTCGTACTTGAAGGACAACTGCAACCGTGTGCGGAACTCGGTGACTTTGCCATCCTCAACCTTCACATCCATCTTCACAACTTCGGCGATGCGAAGATCCCGCAGCGTGCCCGCCGCAGTTTGCACCGCAGTCTTTGCCGCGTCCTCCCACGACTGGGCACTCGTTCCGATTACTTCGGTTACTCGGTAAACTGAATCTGCAGACTTATTTTGTGTGGCCATAACTTTTCTTTCTATTGGTTTAAAGTTTGCTCTCAAGAGAAGTGTTTATGCAGACACCGGGCTCTCTTGTCTCGGATGTTTGCTTGATCGCGCTTCAGCCTAATACTCAGGTGCGGATCGAATCAATCGATTTGCACGCTCCTATCCGAATTGACATCGCTTAGCTTTTAATGAACGCCAGCAGATTGGCATTGATTCACCATCAGCGGTGGGACTGCGCTGATCATTGGGAGGAGCCGCGAGTCTAGAAATAGCGCGAGCTTCTGGCTTGCGTAAGCTCCGCAACCGAGAGGGTCGCGCTACTTTGCTGCCGACTCCTCCGCGCCACACAATCTAATATTGATCTCGGAAGTGAGCGTCCTATGAACGGGACACTTTGTGGCGATTTCCATCAGTTTTGCGTGCTGATCCGCACTTAATGATCCTGTCAGTTCCACTTTCACATCGATCCTGTCCAGCATGCCTTCCCGGGTTTGGCACTCCTCGCAATCGTTTGAGTGAATGCGCGAATGCCAGAGCGAGATCGTGATTTTGTCGAGAGGCAATTGTTTGCGGCGTGCATACAAACCGACCGTCATTGAGGTGCACACGCCGAGGCTTGTCAGCAGATAATCGTATGGGTCTGGACCGGCATCGTTGCCTCCGGCACTTGCCGGTTCGTCCGCGACGAGATGATGTTTCCCCACACTAATTTCCTGCTCAAAACTTTCGGCAACGCCCAGCACGACGACGTGCGGTGGCTCTTTGTCAATTTGCGTAGTCATGCGCCGGATCAGGGACGGAGGATTCCCGCGAATGCGTCGCGGTATCGCCAGATGAGAAACAGCTCCAAGATCGAAATGACGATGGCTAACGGCAGGCCACTGGGGTCCATTAAGCTGTGAACGAGATCGATGTTCACAATGATGGGAGCAAGCAGAACTAAACCGAGAGGAACAAAACGTCCGATCAGGAGCAGTGCGCCGCCTACGATTTGGAATACCGCAACGACATGAAGGTAATGGCTCAGGAAAAGCGCCTTCGTGAAATCTCCAACCAGCCCCGGCGGAGGCGGCGGCATCGGAATAAAATGCAAAAAGATGTTTGAACCGAACACGACGAAAACGAGTCCGAGAAGAACGCGAGCAATTACCGTAGCGATATTCATCCTACCAGCATGGCTCGATGGAGTCGGAATTCCAATCTTGAAAATTCCACGCGAAACGGTGGCACGGGATTGTTCAGATCCCGGCTCGATCCAGCATGGCTTTCAGCACTTTTTCGGCTTCAAAAACGTCACATGCTATGGCAGTAGCGGCGCGGGAATGCTTTTTGTAATCGGCATTGATTGCTTTCACCCCATCGTCGATTTCCTCCAAGGTCCGAAACGATAATAATCCCGCGTCTCCGCCATAGTTTTTGGTGAAACCAGTTTCCTGAGTGATCACGGGCCGACCTGCGGCCAGATAACATGCGCTGCGGTCGCTGAACCAGCCAGTGTTGAGCCGAACGTACTGGTCCTTGGCGACTGTAAACTCGCCTTTGGAACGCTGGACGTAATCGCGATACAAACAGTAATCGACGCTCATTTGCAGCGGCGAAATCAGGCGCCAGCCTTTTTGCTCGAATTTCTTCCGCGTTCGCGGCTCACCGATGTTAGTAGCCATCTCGAACGTTTCGCCGGCCCTCTTCGGCGCGCCGATGAAACGAAGAAATTCGCGTGACTTGCTCCAGAGATACTTTTTTTTGCGCCAGGTGATGTCTTTCAAACCGCTCGTGGACCAGTTCGCGATTGTGGTGAATACTGCGGCGCGGGAAGGGGAAGGCACTGTTTTCCAAAGATCGGTCACCACCGGTTGTCGTGTGGGCAGCCATTTGAATCCATGCAGCGGCACCGGGAAATCTTTTGTCCCGATGTTTTCGCCAAATGTGAAAATCGCGTGATGTCTTCGCAGATACTCTGCGGTCGTTTTCACGCCTTTATCGATCTTAATTTGCTCAACGCCCGGATCGCTTTCGACGTAAAGGATGCGATCGGAAACAAGCAAATCGTCATTGAACTCCTGCGTGCCGCAAACGTTAAGGATTGCGTCCGCTTCGCGATAGAGTTGCCGGATTTTTTTTAGCGAAAGTCCCGCAGCAGGCGTACCCGGCAAATATCGTGCGCAATATCCCCAGCGATTTGTGAAACCAAATTCGCGGGCCACGCGCTTGAGAACTTTTGCCGCGTAAACGAACTCGTCGGTTACTTCAAATGTTTCCGGGTTATACGGAAGACGCGCCGAATCTTCGATGTAGTAGACGTCGTGCCCGAGCCGTGTCATTCCAAGCACGTAGTGAACGTGCTGCCATACCACGCCGGCAATGGGCATCGAGCCCATAAATCCCATGATGACGATGCGCTTGCGTTTCATTGCGACGAAAACTCCGAACGTTCAATCCTCAGCAGCCAACATCGTACGAAGAGAATTCGGCGTTGCCCGTTAGAACGACTCACGTTTGGAATTTCTTCACGTCAACCGCAGGATTTCCAGCCACTACTGTGTTTGGTTCAACGTTCCTGGTCACAACTGCTCCCGCCGCAACCACCGAATTTTCCCCGATGGTGACGCCTTTCAGAATTACGGCATTCATTCCGATCCAGACATTGTCGCAGATTTTAACTGGCATCGTTTTCAATTTTGGACGGGCTGGCCGGTCCTTGAAATAGGGCGCCAGCGCTTGCGCGTCGATCAGCCGTTGCGCCGGCTCGATGGGATGAAAATCGGAATCGGCGATCCCGACGTTCCACGAAACAAGGCAATGTGCGCCGATCTCGATCTTTTCTTCCGCCATGATCAGGGCGCCGTTGAGCAGTGTGAAATCGCCGACCGTGCAGCGGCCGTTCTCGCCGATCGCAAACGAGCAACCTGCGTAACACGAAACATGTTTACCCATGACCACCGCGTGCGGTATTTTGCTTCGGAGGAATCGAAAGATTTGCGCGGTCTCGCAATAAAAGCCCTCACCAAATATGACATTCAGCGGGATTGGTTCGCGCCACCAATCGCCTTCCACGTGCCGATCGTCTTTAACGTTACTCATGGTAGCGCGACCGTTCCGTTTGCGAATCGAAGCCGCGCTAGCGGGACGCATGCGCTACTATGTTGGGAATTTTCCAGAGGTATAAAGTTTTGCATAGATGCCGCCGCGGGTGAGGAGTTCCGGCCCGCGACCTTGTTCAATAATGCGTCCGTGATCGAGCACAATAATCTGATCAAGACTGTGAATAGTCGCCAGGCGATGAGTAGCGATCAAGGTTGTCCGTCCGCGCATCAATTCCTTGATCGTTTCCATAATGGCGGCTTCAGTCGCTGGATCGAGCGCAGACGTCGGTTCGTCCAACAATAAGAGCGGTGCATTCTTCAGAAACGCTCGTGCGATTCCGATACGCTGCCGTTGACCCACGCTCAAATGCCCGCCGCGTTCGCCGACCGTGCTGGCATATCCTTCTGGCATTTGTCGAATAAACTCGTCAGCCTGCGCGCGCTGCGCCGCTTCAATTATTTCTTCGTCCGTCGCATTAGGACGACCGTAGGCGATGTTCTCGCGAACAGTCGTCGAGAAGAGAAGCGTATCCTGCAATACGATGGCGATCTGAGCGCGCAAGGATTTCTTCGTAATTTCACGAACGTCCTTGTTATCGAGCGTTACATAGCCAGTACTCGGATCGTAGAAGCGCGGCACCAGGCTGAGAAGTGTGCTTTTACCCGCACCAGTGCCGCCCGCGAGTCCCACAATCTGATTCGGTTCAATGTTCAGATTAATGTCGCGCAAGACATTTCGCTCTTCCGCGTAGCCGAAATTGACGCCGCGAAAATTGATTGCGCCTGCGGCTGATGAAATCGCAACGGCACTAGGCAAGTCGCGCACGTCATCCTGTCGATCGAGAACTTCGAAGCAGCGCCGGGCTCCGGCGGTGGCGCCTTCCATTGCCCATGCAGTATAGGTCAGGGATTCCAGTGGTTGGTACAGCATTAGCAGGTAAGCGCTGAAGACGAGCAGCGAACCCAGACTGAGGGTTCCATCTATTACGTGCACTGTTCCTAGGTAGTACATCGCCGCCGTGCCAATCACCATGAGCGTGCTGATCACCAGCGCGCTGTTCACGTTCGTTAAAGTTAACCGGAGATTCGCCTGTAAACTCTGGTGCGCTTGCTGATGAAATTGCCGGACCTCGAAGTCTTCCCGCCCGAAAGCGTGCACCATCCGGATCGAGCTTAATCCCTCCTGCGCTTGCGCGAGCACGGCGCTTTCCTGTTCCTGAATCGAGGTTGATTCGAGCCGAATTCGGCGCGCGAAAACATAAATCGCGCCCACAATCAATGGAACAATGGTCAGAGAAAGCAGCGTCAATACCCAATCAATTTTCACCATCACGACGAACGTGCCGATCAAGGTGACGACCGATGCGAAAATATTGGTGAAACCTTTGTTGTATATCGTTTGGATCGACTGTGAGTCGTAGGCGACTCGAAAACTGGAGTCGGCGGAGCGCCGCGTATCATGAAACTTTAGCGAAAGCGACTGAAGGTATGCGTAAAGATCCGTGCGCAACTTCAGCAGTGCCTCGAGCCCGATCTTTACGAACAAATAGTTGGTGATCCAATTGATGATTCCCCAGGCGAACTGAATTACGATGAGACTAAGGCAGAGGAGGAAAACCCACATGCGCCAATCGCCGCGTGGGGCTGATGTTGGCCGCAGAAAATCGTCCACGATAATCTTGAACGGCCACGGCTTGAGCAGGTTAAGTCCAATGCCCACCAGCGAGAGCAACAGACCTGCTATCGTTTGCCCCCAGAACGGCTTGTAATATTGCAGGACGCGCCGATAAATGGGCATTTGGAAGGTTCAGATAGCTGGTTCGACCACCCAAAGATCATGGACATACCGAATTTGGATCTGGCACGAACGTGTTACAGCTGACAGAAAGCGGGGACATTTTAATATACGACTCCAAAATGACCAATGCATGCGCTGGCGAACAGACATCTAAATTTAAGATTGCGGATCTTGGTTTTTAGACTGAACTAGGGCGAATTCATTCGGTTCAAGACGTGAGAATCACGATAGTGTTGTCCTGAGCCTAGTCGAAGGCCTTTGAATGACAATATGCATCATCTGATTCAATTATGGTTTCAATGGGTCGAGCAGTGGGGTTATCTGGGAATCATTCTGCTCATGGCGATGGAAAGCTCAATTTTCCCTGTGCCTAGCGAAATCGTTATTCCTCCTGCCGCGTTTCTAGCCATGGAAGGAAAACTGAACACTTTCGGGGTTATCGCCGCGGGAACATTCGGTTCGTGGCTTGGGGCAACGGTCACGTACTGGGTTTCGTTATGGTTGGGACGTGTGTTCATTTCCCAGTGGGGACGTTATATCTTGTTAAGTGAACGGAAACTGGAACGGGCTGAGAACTGGATTCATCGATACGAGGCCGGCGGGATTTTCTTTGCGCGACTTCTGCCAGTAATCCGTCACATCATTTCGATTCCCGCTGGAATTATTCGAATGAACTTCGCAACATTCAGCGTCATGACCCTCGCTGGGTCGGCGCTTTGGTGTTGTGTATTGACTTGGTTTGGCCAAAAAGTGCTGACGCGCTCGATGATTGAGTCGAAAGATGCCACAGCTTTGATCCAGGCGGTAAAGGGCAGCGGCAATTTCCACATTATGGTGATTGCCTGCGTCGTGTTTGCGTGTCTGTACGTGGTCGTGGTGAATCTGACCGGTAAAAGGCGAAAGGGCTGACGGACCTGGGACAACGCAAGTCAAGCGCGTCCAATGTCTTGAAAGGTCCCCACTGGGGCATTCAAGAAGCTCTGCAATACGAATTCTGTTTAAAGTCCGGTGTTCTCGGACAAATTGAAGCCAAAACCGGCAGTTTGAACTTTGTGTTTTAAAATTGAACAAAAGTGTTGCCAGGCGGTCAGTTCAAAAGTGGTTGAGAACTGAATAACCACAGCTGTTACGACGGAAAGGATACTTATAATGACTGGTGGCATTGGATCTGCTCCGACGACAAACGGTAAACACATGAGAAAGAATCGACGAAATCGACAAATTATCAGAACGCGCAACAGGCCTTCGCTTGGTGATCTAATCCTGGCGGTCAGCTCCTGCACGCAAAGCAGCAGAGAAATGGTTGCTACGGTTGCAGATCTCTTGGCCAGCGGGCAGGTCCGACTGCAGGATAATGGACACTACCTGCGTGCGCGTGTGTGCTAATCGGCAGAATCCGCTCCTCCATTAAAACTTGGTTGGAGAATGCGGGACCCGCGAACTGTCGTGATGCCGTGTCCGTAGCAACAAAAGGCTTTTCGGGTACTCCCGCTCGCTTTTATGGTGGCTTCGTGATTGATCGCTATTCGCGACCGGAAATAAGCAAAATCTGGTCGGACCAGCGCAAATTTGAAATTTGGCTGGAGATTGAAGTACCTCGCGTGTGAGGCGATGGCAGAGTCGGGATTGATCCCGACGGAAGACGCTGCGGAGATTCGAGGGCGAGCACGTTTTTCGATTCCACAAATCCTGGAAATCGAAAAGCGGACTAATCACGATGTTATCGCCTTTCTTGAGAACGTTGCTGAGTCAGTTGGTCCGGCGTCGCGCTGGATCCATCAGGGTCTCACTTCTTCGGACATTCTCGATACCACGCTCGCGGTTCAACTGAATGAATCGTGTCAGATTCTTTTAGACGATCTTAAGGCTCTGCGAGTAGTGATTGCGGATCAGGCCCGTGCGCATGAGAAAGCTCCAATGATTGGGCGCAGCCACGGAGTACACGCCGAGCCAATCACATTCGGGCTGAAACTAGCGCTAATGTATGACGAGTTTGGGCGTGCCATCGAACGGCTCACGCAGACGCGCGAACGGATTCGGGTGGGCAAGATAAGCGGCGCGGTCGGCACGCACGCACACATCGATCCAAGAATTGAGCGCGCAGTTTGCGAAAAGCTCGGACTAAAACCGGCAACGCTTTCGACGCAGATAGTGCAGCGCGATCGTCACGCCGAGTTCGTGGCGGTATTGGCCGTTATTGCGTCGAGCATCGACCGGTGGGCAACCGAATTTCGTCACCTTCAGCGCACTGAAGTTCTGGAGGTGGAAGAATATTTCGGCGAGGGACAGAAAGGCAGCTCGGCCATGCCGCACAAACGTAACCCGATTACAAATGAGCGTTTGAGCGGATTGGCTCGTGTGATTCGCGGTAATGCGGTCGTCGCGCTGGAGAACGTTGCGTTATGGCACGAGCGGGACATCAGTCACTCGAGCGCCGAACGCATTATTCTACCGGATTCGTGCATTCTGCTGGATTACATGCTGGCAAAATTACACGACGTGGTCGAAAAGCTTCAGATATATCCAGCACGGATGGCGGAAAATCTCGCTCTCACAAAAGGTTTGTATTTTAGTCAGTCGATCCTGCTTGCATTGACGCGTGCCGGCGCAGAGCGAAAAATCGCTTACGAAGCAGTACAACGTGCAGCAATGAGAACGTGGAAAGGCGAGGGGACATTTGCCGATAACGCAAAGAATGAACCAGAGATCAGCAGCCGTCTTTCATCGGAAGAAATCGATCGTCTCTGCTCGCTCGATACTCATTTCAAACACGTCAACTCGACGTTCAAAGCGCTGGGTCTCGAATAGCAGCGCCGACTATTCGTTCACAATACCGGCTTGTCTCTAGACCGGTGGTCTGAGTTCGGACTGGAAAGTACGCGTGATCAAGCGAGCGCCCTTGTCGAAAGTCAAATAGGCCCACGCCCACTGGATGAACACGAGCACACGATTTCGAAAGCCGACCAGAAAAATGATATGCACGAATAACCACGCCAGCCATGCGGGAAGACCAGTGAGATGAACGAACTTTAAGTCCGCAACTGCCTTGTTGCGTCCGATTGTGGCCATGCTTCCCTTGTCGAAATATCGAAATTTTCGTGTTTGTTTGCCAGCAACCATTCGCAGAACATTGCGTGCTGCGTGACGGCCTTGTTGCATTGCGACCGGTGATACTCCCGGTAACGGCTCTCCATTTTGACCGGTAAAATTCGCCAAGTCGCCGATTACCTGCACTTCCGGATGTCCCGGGATCGTTAGGTCATCGTTTACGATGACGCGGCCAACACGGTCAACCGGTGCGCCAAGTGTGCTGCCAACGAATGACGCATTATTGCCGGCTGCCCAAATTTTCACGCGACAGGGTATGAGCTGGCCGTCCAGTTCCACACCGGCTTCGGTGATGTTCGTGGCGCGTGAGTTGGTGCGTACCTCCACGCCTAACTCGGCCAGTTGTTTTCGCGCGCTCTCAGATAAATCCTCGGTATACGCTGACAGCAAGCGTGGTCCGCCTTCGATCAGGATTACGCGCGCCTGGGATGGATCGATGTGGCGAAAGTCTTTGGCCAGTGTGTAACGGGAGATTTCAGCGATTGCGCCCGCCATTTCGACGCCAGTCGGTCCGCCGCCGATGATGACAAAATTCATTGCCGCTTTGCGCGCCGCTTCGTCTGTCGTTTCCTCGGCAAATTCGAATGACAAAAGAATCCGG
The DNA here is from genome assembly GCA_963807435.1 of uncultured Verrucomicrobiae bacterium. Taxonomy (GTDB): domain Bacteria; phylum Verrucomicrobiota; class Verrucomicrobiia; order Chthoniobacterales; family UBA10450; genus Udaeobacter. Next base: position 231,926 of record CAWECA010000006.1, on the reverse strand, counting down.
CGACGAAGCTCAACGGCATCCTCAAGGCTCTTTAGTCCCGGCGCGAGTTTTTCCCACTCCTCATGCCCAAAATAGGAATGCCGTGCGCCAGTGGCGAGGATGAGAAAGTCGTATTCAAAAACCCTGTTTTTCGTTTTTAACTTCTTCGCTACCACGTCCACTGATTCTACTTCGGCCAAAAAAACCTCTACATTTCTGCATGCGCTCAGGATTGCTCGTGTCGGCGCTGCAATGTCGGCAGGTGAGAGTGCGGCTGTGGCGACCTGGTAAAGGAGAGGTTGAAAAAGGTGATAATTGGTGCGGTCTATCACCGTGAGGCACACACCTTCACAGGCAAGATTCTTCGCCGCTTCGAGCCCGCCAAATCCTGATCCAACAATAATCACCTGCGGCTTGTTTGAGATGTTCTTTACCATCTAGAATTGTAGGCGCTTGATTAGCTCACGCCAGTTGCCTCGTTTGAGGCTCCCCGTAGGGGGTTATCGGCGCCGACCGGGTCCGCTCTGTAAACTTCGAAAGCTTTTGGAGTTGCCGCCTCGCTAAACAAACCGTTTGTCATTGCGCGTCCGCGAATTAACCTTCTCCCCCTATGCCGAAGTCCATTGCACGCAGCAAAACGCGCAAATCGGTGGCGAAACGCTTCAGGGTGACCGCGAAAGGTAAGATTTTAAGAGCACGTTCTTCGCGACGTCACTTGTTATCCGCGAAGAGTGCGAAGCGCAAACGACGGCTGGGCAAAGCCGCGCGTGTCCACGAAACGGATGTGGCGCGAGTCAAGGCTAATCTCCCATTCAGTTGAAAGGGTATTGATTTTTCTAATACCGGAAATCGGTCGCCGATGCGCCATCCGCGTTTCGCATCCGCGTCCGAGTGAGAGCGGTTGTTGTCCTTACGCCATACCATTGTCGGGCCGCCTCCAACGAATCAGATCCGGGTTCCGGGCTATAGAGGTCGCGGCGATTGACCAATGTTGTGCAGGACGTTGCTCCGGCAAGTAAGCCGACCAGAAAAAGTTACCGTTGGCCATCTCACGGCGTTGATGCAACAAGAAACGCGACGTGCTGTCAAATGCCCCCCGGGAATTAAGAACCTTGCGCCGTATCGCTGACACCGTTTCGGGGTTGCACGTTGTTGTCTTCGCGAGGAAATTCATTGCCCGTCAGGGGCTATGGATTGAGGACATACGAATCCCGCCAGGGCAGGAATGCAGCAACGGTAGCATGATCCTCTTTGCTGTAGTTCTCTGGCGGGCTTTTTCTGAAAGTGGGCAGGCCTGGTTTGCGATGCTGCCCGTGGCCAGCGAGATGTAAGCGCTGCCATGAAACTCATCACAGTGAAAACAGCCCGCTTCTCGCAGGTCTTGGAAGACTGTGGGAAGCCGCAGGTTTACACGCTTTGGCTTAAGCCTTCAGCGGACCGTCATTTCCAGGGGCAAATGAAGAAAAACCGCGTAATGACAATCCTCAAAAGTGATGCCGGAACCGATTTTGGAATTATCGGCTTGCGGGAAAGCAGGGAAGCACAGTATTTGATTTTTCCGAAGTCGCTGAAGCAATTCGCGGACAGGCGTGTTATCGGAATCGACTGGGCGCTTACAAGGTAATGCGAGCCTCTGGCTTGCGCGCGAGTGAACGCGCAAGCGAACCGGGGTGTTCGTGCGAGTTCAACCAGGAGGCCACGCCAGAGCACGTTTGCCGAGTAAGTGAACATGCAGATGCGGCACACTTTCACCCGCATCGGGTCCACAGTTGATCACCACGCGATAGCCGCCGGATAATCCTAGCTTTTTGGCGAGATCGCGCGCGACGAGAAGCAGCTTACCCAAAAGCGCACGATCGTTCTCCGTCGCTTCGGAAAGCCGGGGAACGGTTTTTTTCGGTACAATCAGCACATGCACGGGTGCTTGCGGGTTTACGTCATGAAAAGCAATCCCGTCGTCATCTTCCCAGATAATCTCCGCGGGAATTTGACGCGAAATGATTTTCTCGAAAATTGTCATGTCACTTAGCGTTTCACTACCGAAGTGAACAATCAAGCCGCACGCGGTCGGTGGAGGAGGCAAGTTTTTCGCGGACAAAGCAGACAATTTCTTCGCGTAGCGCGTCGCAGCCGCGCGTCCACGTCCTGGCCCCCCGGAGATGCTTTACACACAGTTGTAACGAGGAAAGCTGAAGATTATCAGCGCCAGCTTCGATCAAAGCGTTGATTCGCTTTTCCAGTAGAAGGAAAAATGCCAGCTCGTAGCCCGCTCCGGCACGATCGGCGATGTCCACCAACGAAATGGAAACAGGCGGCGGCGCGGGTGCAAAATGCCGGCAAATCTCTTTGTAACCGATTGCTTTCAAAACGTCGCGCACCGTCTGCGAGAGTTGATTGAACGCAACTACATTTTCGTGGTTTCGAAGGTGCAGATAAAAAGCGATGCTTTCCGTCACATGTTCGGTAAGCCACCACCCCGGATACCCTGCTTCGTCAGCTGCCCGCGTGATCGCTGCATATAGCCAATCGCGATTGAACTCGAAGAGTTGACCCGAACTGGTTCGGAGATAGGGGAATTCTTCTTTAAACGCGACCATGATTTTTACCCGCGGTCTCGCGCGGTCGAAGAGCCGCATTTGAGGTTTTCGGCATCGTCTCAGGCGGGAACAGTTCTCGTTGGAGAACATTTGGTCTTACCCGGCGGCCGAGCGTGTGAATGGCGTCCACAAATTGGTCGACATCCTCGAAGCGCTGATAAACCGATGCGTAACGCAGATAAGCGACCTCATCCATCTCGCGCAGCTTTTGGAGAACCTTGGCGCCTATTACCGAGGATGGAACTTCGCGTCCGCCCGTCTCGAGTTCGTGGACAATTTTCTCCACCAAATCCTCCAACGTAAGCAGACTGGCGGAGCGTTTCTCGAAAGCTTTGGCGATACTCGCAATAAGTTTGCGACGGTCGAATGGCTCATGGGTTCTGTTGCGCTTCACCACGCGCAGGTCTGTTCGCTCGATTTCTTCGTACGTCGTGTAGCGGTATTTGCACTTTAGACACTGCCTGCGCCGACGAATAGTCGAGCTGTCGCGCGATTGACGGGAGTCAATAACCTTGTCTTCACGCGACCCGCATTTGGGGCAACGCATAGTGTTTCTGTTTACTTAGCACACTACAAATTGCGGCGTCAATGATTCTTTGACAACAGCTCGGGCTGTGGCTTGCAACATTCCGTGGATCGCGCCGGAACGGACTGCGCTACATTTGACGCAGCCATTCAAGAACGTTACACCCGTTCCGATGCAGAACCGAAAAACGCGCAGCGCAGGTTACGGGCCGTGGCTGGTTGGTCTCGGTGCTGCGCTTTGGGGAACGGAGAGCGCATGGCGTATTCCGCTCAACGAATTGTTCGACGCTAAAGTCATCGTCTTCTGGGAGCACGTATTCATTCTGATGATCTTCCTGCCGATTTTGATTTTGCAGTTGCCTGAGATCCCCAAAGTGCAGCCGCGCACATGGGGATTTTTGATCTTTTCCGGCTTCGCCGGATCCGCCGTCGGCACAATATTTTTCACGTTAGCGTTGAAATACGGCAATCCCACGGTGGTGAATGTTATCCTGAATATTCAGCCCGTGATTTCGACCATCGGCGCGTTCCTGCTTTTCGGTGATCGCTTATCCCTCCGCTTTTACCTGTATGCCAGTATCGCGATTTTGGCAGGCATCTTCGTTTCTATTGCCCATCCGATGCAGATCGGAATTTCTTTGCAACGCAGTGGTTTAAATTTGGGCACCGGGTACGCGCTGGTGTGCGCATTGTTCTGGGGACTTGCTACTGTCGCAGGGCGCGGTGTGATGGTGGACATGTCGCTTCGGCTTGCCTCGAGTATGCGGATCGTTATCGGTCTCGTTTGTATGACACTGATTCTTTTGGCCTACGGCAAATTGAACGGCGCGGCCCTTTGGCCAAGCCCTGCTCAGGCACACCCGGGCAAAGCTATTCTTTTGCTGTTTCTCCTCGCTTCGATATCAGGCGGCATTCCACTCTTGATTTATTTTCAAGGGCTCCATGTCACGCAGGCTTCTACGGCTGGTTACTTCGAAATGATGCAAACGCTGGCTGCTGTCTGCATCACTTGGGGGATCTTCCATGCCAGCCTTCATTTACACCAGATCATTGCGGCGGCGATCTTGATTGCTGCCGTGGCGATGGTGCACCACGTGCAACAACAAGTTAAGACGGCGGAGGATGCTCGTTGGTGACGTGGTTGTTTAGCTACATCGATTCCGATGCCTTTACCGTCTTCTCCGGAAACTCAAAACTGATCTTTCCATCTTCCAATTTTAGAAAGGCTGAAAAGGGGCGTCCGCGTTTCGAAATGAAGCCGTCCAGCAGATCCGCTTTCCCATTGATGAGAAGTTTTTTGGCCTGCTCTTTTGAAATTTCGCGACCGAGGATCGTTTTGCTCGCGTAAGTGCGCGAAGCGCCGCTCCTAACGAGGTGGAAATTCAAATTTCGCTCTGTCTTTTTTCGGCGAGAGAACAAGATACGCGGAGAATTTATTGCCGCGCTTCGAAACGAAATTTTCGATCAAGGGCGACTTTCCTTCGGACAGCAATTCCTTCACTTCGTCCGTCGTGATTTCGTGTTCGCAAAGTTTCTTGGTCAACTCAAACACCTGGCGATTGTCCTGGTCCGGCTTGCGCACATAGTAGGCGTCCTCCAATTCCACGAGTTCGCCGTCGTGCATTTTGCTTCCGCCGATGACCTTTGCTTTTGAAAGATCGGCTTTCGCGCGCGCCTTCCGCGCGATCGGCTTGCTATCCGTGCCAACCTTGGCTGCGCGCGGGGGAAACTCCCAGCGGATCCTGGCGTCGTTGCGCACGAGGAAAGCGTCGAACGGTCGGCCCTTCTTGGAAGTGAATCCTTTGATCAGATCGGTCTTGCCCTTTTCGATCAAATGCACCGCTTCTTCTCGTGAGATCTCTTTTTTGCACATCAGGCGGGGAACCCGGAAGGCTTGTTTCCATTCGCCGTTCTCGCGCTCACGCAGGACGTAGTTCGAACCGACCTCGCATAACTCGGCACCTGTCGCCGGGTCCTTCCAAAACGGTTCCACCGATCCGAGATCGACTTTGTCTCCGAAGTCGTATTCGGCTTTCCACTTTCCGTTCTTCTCGTCTTTTGCGAGCCTGAGGGTGGCGGCAAAGGGGGCGCGCGTCTTCGAGGAAATGAACCCATCGAGCGGTCCGACAGAGCCCTTAACAACGAGCTCGCGAATCTCGCTCTCTTCCATTTTTCGGCCGCCGATGACCTTGTAGATCATGAACTCACCGTCCTGCGATTTGTAGCCGCGCAGGGTTTCGCGGAGCGGCTTGTGGTCGGTCGGCGAAATGATATCGGTCTCGCGGGCGATCGAGTCGTCTTCCTCGAAGTTTTTCACCCGCTCGACGATGCCCTTGGTCTCTTCGACGATCTCAGCCATGAATTTTTGCCGCGAAACTTTTCCGCGCATCATCTCGCGCAACTGATATTCCCACTCACCGGTCATGGCCGGACTCGTCAGGTCGGAGGCCTTCACCGCTTCAAGAAACTGGATCAACTGCTCGGCTTTCGCGTTCGGCACTAGCTCACGCTGGTTGCGGTCCATGTACTTTTGATAAATGAGATTGTCGATGATGTCGGCGCGCGTCGCGGGTGTGCCGAGTCCGCGCTCTTTCATAGCGTCGGCGGCGTCTTCGTCCTCGACCAATTTTCCCGCCGTCTCCATCGCCGACAGCAGCGTCGCTTCCGTGTAACGCGGTGGCGGTTTGGTCGCTTCCGTAATCAATTTTGCTTCCAGTGTTTTCGCCTGCTTGCTGTCGTTAGGCGATAAGGCCGGCAACGCTTTGTCTTCATCTACGGTTCCTTTCCCGTAAACTTCCATCCAGCCTGGCGCGGTCAGCACTTTGCCCTCGGTTTTGAATTTGCATTGCGCGATCTGGCTGAAACGCGTCGTGACATCAAATTCCGCCGCCGGAAAGAAGACGGCCAGGAAGCGCCGCGCGACCATATCGAAAATTCTCGTTTCCGCTTCATCGAGATGTTTCGCTTCCGAGGTTGTCGGAATGATGGCGAAGTGATCGCTGATCTGCGCGTTGTTAAAAATGCGCTTGTTTGGCCGTACCCAATCATTGGTTAGGGCTTTTTGCGCGTGTGCGCCTAAGGAGCCGGAAAGATTTCCGAGAGTCTGTTTCGCCACCGGCAAATAATCTTCGGGCAAGGCGCGCGAATCGGTGCGCGGATAAGTTAGCATCTTGTGCTTCTCGTAAAGCGCCTGCGCAATCTGCAGGGTGCGTTTCGCCGAAAAACCAAAGCGGCCGTTCGCTTCGCGCTGTAGGGTAGTCAGATCATAAAGGCGCGGCGCGATTTGCGAACTGGCTTTTTTCTCCTCGGTAACATCGGCAATCGGATTTCCCCGACACGCGGCCACGACTGCTTCCGCCGCGGCCTGATCCCAAACGCGATCCGCGCGATCGTGTTCATCGTTACTCTTTTTGAAATCGGGACGTTGATAAACGCCTTCGTATTCGCCTCGTTCGATTTCGAATTTCGCCGTGATGCGCCAGTAAGCTCGCGGTTTGAAACTACGAATTTCCAATTCTCGTTCGTAAACCATCGCGAGCGTCGGCGTCTGCACGCGTCCGACGGAGGCAACGTTGCCGGCGCGCGAACCGAATATGCGTTTCGTGATCGCGCGGGTGCCATTGATGCCGATGAGCCAGTCGCTTTCGCTGCGCGAACGGGCCGCGTCAGCTAGGCCACGCATCTCGGCCTCGTCGCGCAGACGGCCGAAGCCATCGCGAATGGCCTGCGACGTCATCGATTGCAACCAAAGGCGCTTGACCGGGTGTTTGTTTTTCGCGAGTCGGCAAAGATTATTGAAGATAAGCTCGCCTTCGCGGCCGGCGTCGCAGGCATTAATGAGAAGCTCGATGTCTTTTCGCGCGATGAGCTTCTTCAGTCTGTCGAAAACGTCTTTCGACTTGTCGATCGGCTTGAGTTCGAATTTCTCCGGAATGATCGGGAGCGTTTCCAGCCGCCAGAAGCCGTATTTTTTCTTGTCGATATCCTCGGGCATCAGGAGCTCGGCGACGTGACCCACCGCGGAAGAGATGACAAAATCGTCGTTCTCGTAATAGTCTTTCCCCTTTTTGAAGCCGCCCAGCACTTTGGCAATGTCGCCAGCGACGGAAGGCTTCTCAGTAATGATCAGGGACTTGGACATGGGGCAGGAATCGAACCCAGTTACAGCGGCTTTGCAAGTGGGAGCAGTCTTGCATGTGTCATGCAGGACGTTGTAACGGGTAGGGCGAGCAGTCCTCTGCACGCCGTTCGTTCGGCGCGCACGGAGTGACGCGCCCTACCAAGAATCTTTCGTTTAGCCCAGCTTAACGAAATATTTTCCGGGCAATTGCTTGACCAGCCGTTTCAGTTCCAGCTGCAGGAGTGTAGCTGAAACGACTCCGCTTGACAATGCGCTCCTAGTGGCGATGTCGTCGATGGAGGTCTCACTGGCTTCAATCGCGTCGTAGACTTTGCGCTCTTCGTGAGAGAGAGGCGGCAGTGGTCGTGCTGCTGTTCCCGGAGCCGGTTTCGCCTCGGGCACCAGAATTTCCAAATCATCCAGAATATCGGATGCGTCCATTACCAGTTTCGCGCCCTGCTGAATAAGACGATTCGATCCCATCGCGCTTGGCGCGTTTATGTGACCCGGCACTGCATACACAGCACGACCCTGTTCTAACGCCTGAGCAGCTGTGATCAGAGCGCCGCTATTCAAACCTGCTTCCACCACTAGAATGCCATGACTCCAACCGGAAATAATTCGGTTGCGCATCGGGAACGTTTGCCGATCCGGTTCGATATCCATCGAAAACTCGGAAACTATTGCGCCGTTGCCGCTCCGGATTTTTTCGGCCAGCGGCGCATTCTCCGGCGGATATAGTTGCGCCAATCCGGAGCCGACAACCGCAATGGTCCGGCCCTTTGCCGCCAGAGCCCCCTGATGAGCGGCAGTATCAATTCCTCGCGCTAATCCGCTGACCACAGTTAGCCCTGCATAAGCAAGTTGGTAAGCGAGCTTTTTGGCCGATTCCATTCCATAGTGGGTGGTGCGCCGTGCGCCGATAACGCCGATTGCCTGATGGTCACGCTCTTCGATTTGGCCCCAAACATAAAGCACAATGGGCGGCGCGTGGATCTCGCGTAACGAACCGGGATACGATGGCGACTGTTGTGTAATCACCGTCGCGCCGAAGTCTCGGATCCGATGAAGCTCCGTGGAAAGATCGATGGTCGATTCCCAGTTGGAAATTTGGTCGGCAACTTCGTTGCCGATGCCTCCGACGTTACGAAGCTCAGTCCGTTTCGCTGCCAGGATTTGTTGCGGCTCGTGAAAAATCTCAAGCAATCTGCGCAACCGCACGGGCCCAACGGTCGGCAACATGTTGAGCGCGATGCAGGCTTCAGTCGCGTTCATGGGGGAATGTCGCGCACATGGCGCTTGCGTCTCTGTTTAAGGCGCAAGCCAGCGGCTTGCCTCATCTTAGAAAGGGATTTCGTCTTCGTCGGGTTCTGATGTCGCAGACGATTTTGGCGGTGCGGTGGTTTGCCTGCCTTCCTCTGGCGTTTCACTCTTTCCGCCTGACGGTCGTCCCCCGAGCAGTTGCATATTTTCAGCCACTACGCGCAGACGTGTTCGTTTTTGTCCGGTCTGCTTATCATCCCACGTGTCCATTTGCAGCCGGCCTTCGATAAAAACCGGTCTGCCTTTTTTCAGATATTCGCTGGCGACCTCGGCTGTCCGTCCCCAGAGCGTAACGTCCACAAATGTGGCTTCGTCGCGTTTCTCGCCGCTGTCGGTGGTGTAGGCACGATTTACCGCCACGCCGAGATCGCACACTGCACTGCCTTTCGGCGTGTAACGCACCTCAGGGTCGCGTGTGACGTTTCCAAGCAAGAGAACTTTGTTGAGATTCGCCATGTATCGGTTATAGCGAAATTATTTCGCTTTGGCCAACTTTTTCGGCGCTTTCTCTGCCTTGTCTTCAAGGCGCTGGTAATGCTGGCGGTAAATATCGGAGTCCAACTTGAACTTTGTCCGCAGTCGACCAATAGCCCCCGGGTCACAGTTCAGGATGAAGTTCACGTAATAACCTGCATCGAGCGATCCGGCCATGTACAGAAGTGCCTTTTATCCATTTTTTGCACTTGCTCGACCCGGGCCCCTTCCTTCTCGAATTCAGCTTCCAGACGTTCGATCATTTCTTTTATATTATCTTCTTTGGCTTGGGTGCTTAGCACCAGCAGAGCTTCGTAACGGCGATTCATATTTCTTCAGGTTTGTTCGCCCCGGACATTGTCGGGGTTGAAAGTGTTCATGGCTGAAACGAGACCTTTGTCAATTGCGCATTTCAGCGCTTCCACCGCTCGTTCGATTGTTAATCGGACGAGAGACTTTTCATCTTCGGAAAAACGGCCTAGCACATGATCGACTGAGCCTTTCTGTGCCGCCGAGCCTATGCCAATGCGGAGACGCGGGATATTTTCGGTTCCAAATTGCATTATGATCGACTCAAGACCGTTGTGGCCGCCTGACCCGCCACCCTCCCGCAACCGAAGGCGACCCAGTGGCAGATCTAAATCGTCAAGCACAATGAGAATTTGCTGCGACGTAATTTTGTAAAATTGGGCAAACGACGAGAGCGGATAGCCGCTGTGATTCATAAAGCTTAACGGTTTAACCAGAAGAACATCACCACACTTTGTTGAGAGTGCGTCCCATTTGCCCGGTCGCTCCCATATCGATCCACACTGCGCCGCGAGCTGATCGACAACCATGAAGCCTACGTTGTGTCGCGTAGCTGCATACTCCGGTCCAGGATTCCCGAGGCCGGCGATGAGCCGGGTTGGTGTCTCTTCCACGCGCGAACAAACGGAGATCCAAAATCGACAATCGAAACTGGATTATTTCTTCTCTTTCTCCTTTGGAGCCTTTTCTTTCGCACCCGCGGCCGGCGCTGCAGTTTCGCCCTCTTCCTTTTTCTCGGTGATCACTTCCGGTCCCGTGGCGGCAGCTTCTGCTTCCGCAGGAGCTCGTTCCTCCTCTACCACCGGCTCGAGCACCGAGAAGGCCGTTAGATCCAACTGCACTTTTGGCGTCACTCCCGATGGCAATTGTATGTCGCGGACATGAATTGCATCGCCAATGTTCAGATTCGAAACGTCCACCGTAATCCGGTCCGGCAAATCGGCGGGCAAACATTCAATTGGCAACTCGCGCAAACTTTGCTCGAGCAATCCACCAAAAGTCTTCACACCGACGGCAGTGCCCACCGGTTCCAGCGGCACCTCAGCTTCGATCATCTGATCCATGGAGATGGCGTGAAAGTCCACATGTCGAATTTCACCACCAACAGGCGAATGTTGCACCTCCTGGACGAGTGCTGTGCGGCTGGGCGCCTCTCCTGAAATTTCCAGTTCGACCAGAACGTTTTCTCCTGAGGCCTGGCTCATCATTGCGTTGATGTCGCGCGCCGCCACTTGAAGCGGCTGCGGTTTATTTCCGGCTCCGTAAATAACCGCCGGGATCAACCCGCGCGCCCTCAGCTTGTTCACAGCGGAGCGTCCAACCTCCGGTCGCGGTTCTGCTTTAAGTTTAACTTGTTTTGCCATTTTTTTCGCTCTCGATGTTAAACAGCGACGACACCGATTCATCGTTATGAATCCGCTTGATGCCTTCTCCGAGCAGCTCGGAGACGCAGAGCACCGTGACCTTAAATCCTTCCACAGTGCGCACCGGGGTGCTGTTGGTCGTTACTAATTCCGTAATCTGAGATTTTTGCAACCGCTGAATGGCGACATCCACCAACACAGCGTGTGCGACGCCAGCGTAGATCTCCCGCGCACCATGCTTTTTCGCGATTGAAGCCGCCGAAGTGAGCGTCCCCGCCGTTTCGGTGAGATCATCAACCATCAGAATGTCGCGATCTTTTACATTGCCGATCAAATAGAGCGCTTCAGTTTCCGTGGCGCTTTTGCGTTCTTTTGCCACAATTGCCAGATTTGCACCGAGCGCTTCCGCATAAGCCGATGCCATTTTCAGTCCTCCCAGATCCGGAGAAACGACTGTCGTGTTACTGGTGAGCCGCTTGCGCAGATACTTAATCAATACCGGCAGTGAATAGAGGTGATCGACTGGGATATCGAAAAAACCCTGCACCTGTTGCGCGTGCAAGTCCATCGTCAGCACGCGATCCACCCCGGCGGCGTGCAGCAAATTCGCCACAAGTTTTGCAGTAATCGGAACCCGCGGCTGATCCTTGCGGTCCTGACGAGCGTATCCGAAAAATGGAATCACAGCAGTGATCCGGTCCGCGCTGGCCCGGCGCGCCGCGTCAACCATTATCAGCAATTCCATTAAGTGCTGATTGGTGGGCGGTGACGTTGGCTGAACGATGAACACATCGTGCCCGCGAATGTTTTCTTCGATTCTGACGTACGTTTCGCCATCAGGAAATGAGCTAATTGTCGCCTGACCAAGCGGCACGCCCACATAGTGGCAAATTCGCTCTGCCAAATCGGGATTTGCCGTGCCGCTGAAAATTTTTAACTCTGGTTGAAGCGCAAACATGGAGAGCGTTTAACTTAGTCAGCGACGGAGGACAATGGCAATCCTCAAACTTGCCAAGGGTAATTTGCGTGACGACTATTTTTGCTGGAGGTGTTGCCCGATGGGTGCCGACGTAATTCGAATAGAACGCCCGACTACAAACTCGAAGCTGTTTGCGCATACGCGCTGGGACGCTGCGCCCGCCGCGGCAGGCCTTTTTCATCTCGCTTATCTTTTAGGCCTTTACTTCTTGTTTCCGCACGCGCCTCTGTGGGCCATGCTGGTGCTGGGGTTCATTTATTCGCTGATGATCAACGCGAACATCAACGGGGTAGGGCACAATTTCATTCATAACGCTTTTTTCCGCTGGAAGCCGCTCAATCGCATGTTTGGAATCACGCAGTCTATCGCGTGCTGTTTTTCACAGACGATGTACGACGCCGTGCACATGCAGCATCACAAAGGAAACTCGGATCGACAGGATGAGAATGGCGACACGACGGATTGGTTGTCGATCTATCGACACGGTCACGACGGCGAAGCCGAAAATCCGTGGAGCTATGTTTTTCTAGGTTTCTTTCGCGACGATGTCGGTGCGATCCAAAAGGAATTGCGAAAGCGCAACAACGGCGATCATTTCTGGGGTAACCTCGAATTGGCCGCATTCGCCACGACGCTTTTGGCAATGGCTGTCATCGTTCCGACTTGGACTATTCATTTCTTTAACTGGCGGTTCGTGTTGTTTTTCCTACCATTTTGGTATCTCGGGCATTGTTTCAGTTATTTGAACGGCTTTTACCGCCATTATGGCGCGGATCCGGATAAACCGATTGCCTGGGGCGTGAGCAGCTACGGAAGAATCTATAACTGGCTCTTTTTCTATAACGGCTATCACGCCGAGCATCACTTCCGTCCAAAAGTGCATTGGACGAAGATGGAAGGTTTCCGTCGAAACATCGAACATCTGCAGAAACAGGAGGGCGTTCGGACAATCAAACGTGCCCACATGTTTGGTTTCTTGGATCCGGATTTGCCAAAACGCCGGCAGAACGAGGGATCGAAGTCGAGGGCGATTGACCTAAATCGTCCGCGGGAGGTCCGTTGAAGCAGTGCCTATTTGGCAAAGCCGGCGCGAAGCTTTTCTTTGCTGATTTCGCACTCCTCCTGTAACCGCCGTACATCGGAGGCAAGTTGCTTCTGAAGCGATTCGATGTCTTCGAGCTTGTTCTCGGCTTGAGCGCTTCGAATTTGCTCTTTCAGGAAGAGCTCTTTTTCGGCGATTTTTGCGCGATACTTCGAATCTATTTCGGCAAGCTCTTTCTTCTGAACTTCAGTTGGCGTGAACGAGGGCGACGCTTTTTGCAGCCTTTCCATTGCAAGTTCGTAAGCCGATTTCATGATGCTTGAGACAACGCGCGGCGTTTTTCGGACGCCGCAACGCGACATCTTTACAACGTGGTGAATTGCGTCTGCAAAATCAATTCTTAAATTGCGTCCATGTGTTCGCCAATTCGACTGTTGAGTATCGACTTTGATGGCACGCTGGTTTCGCGAACCCACGGGCCCTTATTTGACGCGAATTGCATGGACCTGATTCGCGAGCTGCAGAGGGGCGGCGCCAGCTGGGCGATCAATACGGGCCGCTCGGTCGACTTGCTCGAAACCGGTCTGGCGGAGTTTGGGCTACCGATTCGTCCGGATTTCATTCTTACCACCGAGCGTGACGTTTTTCGTCCGACATCTAATGGCGACCAGTGGGAGCCGTTTGGTGAATGGAACGAGCGTTGTGCGCACGATCACGCCGAAATGTTTTCATCTGCTGATTCAGTCCTGGCGGAGTTTGTGGATTTCGCGACGAATGAAACGAAAGCGCGTCTTATCTATAATTTCGCGGGACTCGAAGGGCTTGCAGCGGAAAGCGAGCAAGAGATGAAGCGCATCACAGATTTTATCCGGGAGGCGCGGACCGGGCATCCAAAGCTGGGTTACCAACGGAACGGAATTTACCTGCGTTTTTGTCATGCCGATTATCATAAAGGTGCGGCGCTGGCCGAGTTGGCGCGTTTGCTTGAAATTCCGCGCGAAAACATTTTTGCGGCAGGCGATCATCACAATGACGTCTCAATGTTGAACGGAACGTTTGCGGCCATGCCATCGTGTCCCTCTAACGCTATTCCCGAGGTGCAACATGCCGTCCGCGAAGCCGGAGGCTATGTCGCACAGAAAGAGCACGGCGCTGGCGTTCACGAAGCGTTGTTGTATTTCATGGACGCCCATTGATGAAATACGAACAGCGTCATTCGTCTGGCCCTAGCTCGTTGTATCAACGTTCCCCCACTGAAAAAGATCGCCGAACAGGTCCGAAGCTGATCTGATTGGCCGGAAGTGCGCGCAATTTGTGCTGGTGACCGGCACTGGAAAAGTCCTCGAACGATTTCGCGTTCGTCAAAGCGTTGAAGAATAAAAGCGGCAGCGTCAGCCGGCAATTCCGCTGGAATGCTTTAATCGTTCAACGTTTCGGCAAGGCAGATACGTAGGTAAATTTGCCAAAATTCTTTGGCGTCCAATACTGAAAACTGATGTCTCGCGACTCTTTTGTTCATCTCCATCTACACACGGAATATTCGCTGCTGGATGGCAGCATCCGGATGAAAGAGGTGATGAAAAAAGCTGCAGAATTCGGCATGCCTGCCGTTGCGATGACTGATCACGGCAACCTTTTTGGCGCGATCGAATTCTATCAGGAAGCGGAGCGCGCCGGAGTAAAACCGATCATTGGCTGCGAGGTTTACGTGGCTCCGGGATCCCATAAGGATCGACCCCCATCGCGACGTGATTCGGCGTATCACTTCACGTTGTTGGCCGAAAACGAGACGGGCTATCGCAATCTCGTGAAGCTCGTTACGACGGCGCATCTGGATGGCTTTCATTATGCGCCGCGGATCGACAAGGAATTGCTGGCGGCGCACTCGACTGGTTTAATCGGACTGAGCGGTTGCCTAGCGGGAGAAGTTAATAGCGCCATTCAGGCTAACAACGTCGAAAAAGCACGAGAGAACGCGGCTGCATATCGAGACATCCTTGGTGCCGGAAGTTTTTTCATGGAATTGCACGACCATGGAATGGAAGAACAAAAGACCTGCAACACGGAATTGGTGCGCATGGCGAGAGACCTTGGTGTTGGTCTGGTCGCAGCGAACGACGTGCATTTTCTGCGTCGAAGCGATCACGAAGCGCACGACGTCATGCTCTGCATTGGCACGGGAAAGATGGTGCAGGACGAAACGCGAATGCGTTATCTGCCGGAGTTGTATTTCAAATCACCTGCTGAGATGCGGCAGCTGTTCCATGATTTTCCCGAGGCAATAACGAATACCCTGCATATTGGCGAGCGTTGCCATCTCGACCTTGAATTTGGGCGCTCGAAATATCCGGAGTATCCAGCTCCGGCTGGTAAAACGCGCAGAGGCTATCTGCGTGAGCTCTGTTACGAAGGATTGCGTGCGCGATACGGTCAACGTGCCGAGACCGATCCGGATTTGAGCCGACGACTTGAATACGAACTTGGCGTTTTGGAGGCCACCGGTTTCGTTAGTTACCTTCTGATCGTTTGGGATTTCATACATTTCGCCAAGGGAAAAGCTATCCCTGTCGGACCCGGCCGCGGCTCGGCTGCCGGCTCGATGGTCGCGTTTGTCCTTGGGATCACCGATATCGACCCGCTCCAGTTCGGGTTGATTTTTGAGCGATTTCTAAATCCAGATCGTGTTTCGCCCCCAGACATCGACGTGGACTTTTGCGAAGCGCGCCGCGGGGAGGTCCTGGAATATGTGCGTGAGAAATACGGTGAGCGCCGGGTCGCACAGATCATTACATTTGGCAAACTCAAGGCGAAAAGTGTCGTGCGCGACGTGGGCCGAGTGCTGGGTTGGAGTTATCGCGATGCCGATCGCATCGCCAAGATGATTCCGAATGAGCTGAACATTACCCTGGATTCCGCCGTGGAAAAGAACGCGGAACTGAAACGAGCGGTGGCCACCGAAACAGCGACGCAGCAGCTCTTCGAGCACGCCAAACTGCTCGAGGGCCTGTCCCGCAACGCCGGTGTGCACGCCGCAGGCGTGGTGATCGCGGATCGAGATTTGTCCGATTACATCCCGCTTTGTCGCGATGTGAAAGGCAACGACGTGATCAGTCAATATGCCATGGGACCCCTCAACGATTTGGGCCTGCTAAAAATGGATTTCCTTGGATTAAAAACGCTGACCGTTATCGAAGATACCCTCGCTTTGATTCGCGAACATCAGCCGGATTTTTCATTGAAGGATGTTCCACTCGACGATTCTGCCGCCTTCACGCTCTATAACCGTGGTGAAACGATCGGTCTATTCCAAATGGAATCCGGCGGCATGACCAGTCTCTCAAAGCAGTTCGATGTTCGAAAGCTCGACGACATCATTGCGTTGATCGCGCTCTACCGGCCCGGCCCGATGGAGTTGATACCGGCGTATGTGAAGGCAAAAAAGGGCATCACATCCATCAAATATTTGCATCCGCTACTGAAAGACATCTGCGCCGATACCTACGGCGTCATGATTTACCAGGAACAAGTTATGGCCGCCGCGAGCAAGCTTGCCGGTTATTCCCTGGCCCAAGCCGATTTACTCCGCCGCGCGATGGGCAAAAAAGACAAGGAGAAGATGGCAAAGGAGCGTGAGAACTTCATACAAGGCTGTGCTCGCACGAACAAAATTCCGGAGAAGAAAGCGAACGCCATTTTCGATTTGCTGGAAAAATTTGCCGGTTACGGGTTTAACAAAAGTCACAGCGCGGCCTACGGAGTGATCAGCTACCACACAGCTTTTTTGAAGGCACATTACCCCGTCGAGTTCATGTCGGGTTTGCTTAGCAACGAAATTAACAACACGGAAAAAATTTCTGTGTTCGTAGGAGAATGCAGGCGCATGGGGATTTCCATTCTGCCGCCAGACATCAACAAGAGCGGTCTGAAGTTCACGCCGGAAATGTGGGACGGACCTCAGCTTCCCGACAGTAATGACGACGAAACCGCGTCCAGGCGCAAAGCGATTCGATACGGTCTGGCTGCGATAAAAAACGTTGGCCAGGCGGCGATGGCAATGGCCATTCTCGAGCGCGAACGCCACGGTGAATTCGGCTCGGTTGAGGATTTTTGCAGCCGGCTTGATTCACGGGTGGCCAATCGAAAAATGCTGGAGAGTCTCATCAAGGCAGGAGCCTTCGATTTTATCGGTCGCGACCGCGCGGACCTCTTCACCCGTATCGACGATGCGCTGGCGTCTTCGGCGGCTCTCCAACGTGATCGGGTAGCGGGGCAGGTATCGCTGTTCGATGAGGAAACCCATGCGGCTACGGCAGGGAGGCCACAGTCAATCAGACCGTGGACCGAGCACGAAAAACTTTCCTACGAGAAAGAGCTTCTCGGGTTTTACGTCAGCGGTCATCCGCTCGACGCGTATGCCGAAATTCTTGCCGTTAAAAATTATCGATCTATCGCTTCGTTAGGCGAACTCGATGATCGTGCACAGTTCAAGATCGCAGGAGCCATTGTGGAAGTGGAAAAGAAATTCACAAGGAAGGAGGGCAAGCCGTTCGCAGTAGTGTGGATGGAAGACCACACTGACATGCTTGAAGTGGTCGTGTGGAACGACGTTTACCTCAAGATTTCAGATGCCCTCGTGCCCGGCAGCGTGGTCGAAGTGAAAGGAACACTCGATCGGCGCGACGAGATGCTTCGCGCTACGGTCTTGGAAATCAAATCGTTGGCTCCGCGAGAAACTAATGGCGCGGTTGAGACATCGGCGGATAGGACGCAGCAGTTTGGGATTCTTCTGCGATTTTCCGCGGGTACGACGGGCGATGAATTGCGTCAGGTCCGTAAGATTTTAGTCAGTTCACCGGGACGCCAGTCCGTACAATTATTGTTTGAACGCGGCAACGGGAATTTTTTGCGAATGGAAGTCGGGACGGAGTTTGCTGTGAATCTTACACCGGATTTACGGGAGAAACTTTCGCGGTGGCTGGTAAACGAGCAACCTAAGTAGCCTGAAGCTGCGCTATCGTTCCTTCTGCGAATTCTTGGAAGGGGTTAAGACGCCTCCGCGGGCGACGGCGCCCAAAAACAATGTTTTGTCCCCGGTTCCTGTTGCACTGCAGAGTGGAAATGTGCGACTGGCGTTGTCGGAAGCAGAATTACTCAAAGACTGACCACTGATTTCCTCTTCAAGGCTGACGCTCCAGTTTGATTCAAAAAGGGCGCCACGAAATTCCAACTCGGTTATGGCGGGCGCGAGCGATAGCGCCGTCGGCGCGACTTCGATTTTACTCACGCAGTCAATTGGATGCGAACTGAGATCGAACACCGGTGTCGCCGTGATTATTCTGATCGCGATGTTGCTGATGTCTTCGAAGTGAACTTCTCCTCGAAGCGCTAGATCTACATCGTTCGTTGCCAAATTCAAAAACTCCAGCGAAGCAGCTCTATCATTGAAAATAATCCTACCACTGGCATCTGTTACATTGAAAAAAGAATCGCTGCTGCTGGACAATCTGCCATTCGTAAGCTGCACGTCGCCGCTGATGCGTGGATGCTGCAAGGTTTCCGAGACGGAAATATTTCCGCTCAAAATGCCGTCCTGGAAAATTTTCGATTGGAACGACAGTGGTGCGCCTGCCAGGAAGATCGCCGGAAAATCGACCGAAATTTGAACGGGTGACATTCGAAACACATTCCAAGTAGGCCCAATCGGTAGTTCGAAATTTGCAGCAAAAATCGTTGCACTCGATTTTGGGAATCGAATCGTGCCGCGTGCGTCCCATTGATTGGAATAGATCGTCGCTTGTAATTCTCCCGGAATTGCGCGCGATTTTTGTCCCGGTAATCCGCGAAGGTTTGGGAAATAATCGCGCAAATCTTCAGTGCAGGCATCAAGCGTCCCGTCATAGTTGTGCTCGGGGGAAAGGGCGATATTGCCTTGCCCCCGTAAGTAGTCGTTTTTCCGAGTCAGATTCAAGTCCTCGATCTCCAACTCGCTTGGTTTCAGATTCAATGTCGCCTCGAGACTGTCGATGGCGTTGTCGAGAAACGTTAGCGACTCTCCCTGTGCCACCACGTGCCCGCCAAATTTGCGTCCACCAGTATCCATTGACCCTTCGACGCTGATTTTCCCCGCGAAATCAGTTGGATTCGCACCAAAAAGAGCGAGGAAATCGCCAAGCTGATTGATCGACGCGGAAACGTTTCCGCGAAAATCCGGTTGCAGCCATTCCGAGGGGCTTTGCGGTAATGCAGCTTCGCCACTCAATGTGAACTGATTGCTTTTTTGCCGGATGTAAAGTTGCTGGAGTTCGATCTTGCGGTTGTAGAGGGCAGCGCCGACCATGATGGCTTCTGCGGTACGTTCGCGCCACGTAGGGTCGGTTATTTCGCACCAAAGCGACGCAGTTGCCCGGTCCGGTTCGGCAAGAGTGCCGCGAAACGTGAAATTGCCGGCATGAAGCACGCCTCTGAGGCGGTCGGCGAATCCGAGCGCATCGGAGATTTGCGCCAGGGAGAGGTCGCCGGCAACGCCTGCAATTTTCCAGGTAGAGTGGTGGGAATGCCACTCGTGCGAAATGTTTCCACGAAGTTTGCCACCGAAAGCATCAACATCGAACTGCAACCCGACTCGCTCGTTTTCCAAACGCGAAAGGTCGACCGTAGCCGACTGTAAATCGAGTCCACGCGTTAAGGTAATTCCGGCGATGGTCAACCGGCTTGCCTCCCAGTGCGTTGCCCCGCGCAATTGGGAGAAGGTCTGGCGGACCCATGGTGACGCGACCATGAGTTCGGGAGCGACGAAGCGGCCCGGTTCCGTCTCGCTGGCGGAGAGCGAGGCATTGCGTAGCAAGATCAACGTCGGTCCGTTTTCGATGCGCGCTTCCATTTTGGCGATGCTGAAGTTTTCCGGTAGCAAGCGATGCAGAGTTGTCCAACCGCTCTCGCTTAACGTGCGCGTGGTCGGCTGCGAACGGTGCAATTCCGCGCGGAGTTCCTGGATACTGATGTTGCGAATATCATGCCCGCCCAGGTGCAGAAAAATGTGCTTCAAATTCAAGCTAAGTCGCACGTCTGTCGCGGTCACTTCTACGCGAAACGTTTCATCGTGGACACTTTTTAAACGGAGCTGACGAATTACAATTGGACCCAGAAACGGTGCCTCAACCTTGTCGATGCTGGCGACGAATCCTTGCTGCCGCGCAAACCACGAGACCCAAAGGCG
This sequence comes from uncultured Verrucomicrobiae bacterium, assembly GCA_963807435.1. Lineage (GTDB taxonomy): Bacteria > Verrucomicrobiota > Verrucomicrobiia > Chthoniobacterales > UBA10450 > Udaeobacter. Next base: position 211,998 of record CAWECA010000006.1, on the reverse strand, counting down.
CACGCCGTTGGAAACTGCAAATGGCGCAAGAGCTATCGCCAAAACGGCGACGACCAAGATCAACAGAACACTAAGAACGAAGCGACTCCTTAATGGCATTTCCACCATCCTGGATATCGGCGACTGCCAAATGGCGAGGGCCAAATCAATGTTGAAGTCCGAGTCGCCAGGGCGTCGCCAGCGCGTGTGACCTCTCTTGTTACATGGAAGTCTGACTTCGCTCCGCCGTTCAAAATTCGTGGCTCGTTATTCATTTCATTGCTTTTCCGGAGCAGCTTTGAAAAGCAAATGCAAAGGCTGCGGCGTTTGAATCCGTTCCGCGATCTGCCGCTGCAATGTTCGCTCGGCTTCAGCAGGCAGGCCGCTTTCCGCCGCCTTTTCCAAGGCCAGTTGAGGCAGGACAGACAATTCGCTTTGAACGTCCTGTGCGGAAATCCGGTTCCATAACCCGTTCTCGAATGCAAGGACGTCTACTTGTTGCTGTTCAACTCCAAGAATCTGAGCATGCGGCACCTGCACAATGATTTCTGTCGGGCGTATGTCGATAGCGAAGCCTTGCTGTAAATCGAATCCGGCTTTGGCCAGAAAAGTACCGTGCAGTTTGACGCGCTTTGAACTGCCCACCCAGGTGTGAAGGAGTTCGTGCTCGACTTCAATGCGGCGCGCAAGAACTACCAACTCGCTCATTGCTGTGGTCTGTTCCATATAGACGCGGTTGTTGATTGTGATCCGTGGCTGCAGGTGCGCGATGTCGATAAAAGCCGCGCGCAAGTCTCCGCCCAGTCGCTCAAGCTCGGCGCTGCTTTGCCTTGCAGTTCGCAACGGCCAGCTCTCGAGACGCCAAAAGATAAAACCGATCGTAGTCGCTGTGATAAGTGCAGCTATGATGAACGCAATCGGCCACACGAAGCGGCGCGGTTTTGCTGAGTTCAACATTATGCTTCGAGGTTTAGTGTTTCTGCTCAGGCGCAATCGAGCAAGAGCATGCTCACGAGCAAGAAAAAACAGGCGGATATTCGCCAAAAAATTACCGCCCCCCACACCCGATAGGCGTGAAGGGCGGCTGTTCCCCCCAGAACAATCGTAGAAAGCTGGCAGTCTACTAAGCGAAGTTGCAGCTGCTGGCAACAAGATTTTGAAGAAAATTTCTTTTGCAATTTTTTGTCGCGCGCCGTCGCACTGCAACTGAAGCGAGCGGGCGTAAGACCGGCGGTCACAGGAGAGTCCGAACATACCTTATGCCTGGCATAATCGAGAGGTTGCGGAATTGCGCGTGGCGGTTTCTAGTTTGGTATGCGTGATTTGGACGATGAACGGTCGTCGCGCGGTTTTGCCGGTTCTTTGCTAGTTGCTCATCCCAATATGCTCGACCCAAATTTTCGCCGATCTGTACTTTTCGTTTCCGAGCACGACCCGACCGAAGGTGCGCTAGGGGTAATCATTAACCGTCCGCTCGATAAACCAGTGGCCGATTTACTGTCAGACATGCCACCTGCCGAATTTGCCAACGTGCCAGTATTCCTTGGCGGCCCTGTTGGTAAAAACCAATTAATGTTCGCTGCATTTGAATGGCAAAAGGGCTCCGGCATGAAGCTCAATCATAAAGTAGCGTTGAACGAATCGAGCACCGAAGGCGGCCCAAAAAACCTGCTTACGGTGTGTGCTTTTGTCGGCTATGCAGGCTGGGGCGCCGGTCAACTCGAAACCGAAGTGGAACAGAAAGCATGGCTCATTCAAAAAGCTAATCCTTCGCTGCTCAAGTTGGATCGGTTGTCCAATCTCTGGTTCGACATCATGCGCACACTGGGGCCGTGGTATAAGATGCTCGCCGCTGCTCCGGACGATCCCTCGCTGAATTAATTTGAAGCGCCAATGCGGGACGTGAGGTGTGATTTAGCTTGATTCTGCCCGCCTCTTCTCCCTAATCACTCCGCAATGATTATCGGCGTTCCAAAAGAGATCAAAGAACAAGAGCAGCGCGTCGCTCTGCTCCCGTCCGGTGCAATTCAACTCACCCGACTCGGTCATTCTGTGCTGGTAGAAAAAAATGCTGGCATCGGTTCCGGTTATCCCGACCAGGACTACGTCAAAGCGGGCGCGGAGATTGTTGAGCACGCGAAAGAGGTTTTCGCGCGAGCCGACATGATTGTGAAGGTCAAAGAACCGCTCAAGGCTGAGTTTCCGTTGTTACGCAGAGGGCAAATTCTTTTCACGTATCTCCATCTCGCGGCAAGCAAAGCTCTCACAGAGGCGTTGCTGCAATCCGGCGCGATCGGCGTGGCTTACGAAACGATCCAAGTGGACCATCGGTTGCCGCTATTGGAACCGATGAGCGAGATCGCTGGCCGTATGTCGGTAGTGATGGGGGCTAATTTTCTCGCCAAATATAATGGTGGCAGCGGCGTTTTGCTGGGCGGCGTGCCGGGAGTTCTGCCTGGCCGCGTTGTCGTAGTCGGCGGTGGAACCTCCGGCGTAAACGCGTTGCGAATGGCCAAAGGTCTGGGTGCCGATGTCACGATTCTCGATATCGATGTCGAACGCCTGCGTTTTCTGGATATTGCGATGGACAACCTCCACACGCTGTACTCAAACCAGGCAAATTTGGACGAGCTAATGCCCGATTGCGATCTGCTCATCGGCGCGGTACTCCTCCCGGGAGCCAAGGCGCCAAAGCTAGTCACGCGCGAAATGTTGCGCCAGATGAAACGCGGCAGTGTGTTCGTAGACATTTCGATCGACCAAGGCGGGTGTGCCGAAACTTCGCGCCCTACGACGCATCTCGATCCAGTTTACGTGGAGGAGGAGGTAACGCATTATTGCGTGGCAAACATGCCTGCAGCGTATGCGCGCACCGCGACCCAGGCACTAACGAACGTGACATACCGTTATGTCGAGTTACTGGCCGATTTTGGCCTGGAAGGCGCGTGCAAAAAGCAACCGGCGCTTGTGGGCGGAATTAATACGCGCGACGGACGGCTCACTTGTGCAGCGGTCGCCGAGGCACACGCTTTGAAAGCGGAGGCTCCACTTTAGTGCTCGCCACGAGCCATTTGTCTTTCGAAACAGATTCGGTGCGGTCCAAAAACTGCGCTTGCTGCGATTGATCAATTAAACCAATATTAGTTTCTAAATATGAAGAAATATATCTGCATCCTGGCTGGTGCCGCGCTTCTCGTGGCATGCGAGCAAAAAACTGAAACAGTCGCTCCTGCGGCATCACCCACTCCCACAACTCCTCCGGCGGCGGAGACTGAAATGACCAGTCCGGCTGCAACGGAAGCTCCTGTTATGACAACGGAGTCGCCAGCGGAAACGACCGAATCACCGGCGGAAACAACCGAATCGCCTGCTCAGTCACCGGGCTCTTAAGCTGTCGGAATTTCGCCCCAGAAGTCTTCCGCCGAGCTTTCGGGGGAAGACTTCTTGTGTACCCAAGTAGGGGCCACAGCTGACGAGCGTGATTCTGACAAGCGTCGATGTGTAGCAGCAAACGAAGCAATAACATGGGGTTGCGCCATTCATTGGCATTTCCGAAGGCGCGCCGGCTTACAAGTCCGTCGCAATATGAACGCGTGAAACGCGACGGTGTTACCCGGCGCGGGAAGCATTTGCTGTTGACAACGCTGCTGCAGGAAAATTTCAACCCTTGGCGCGCAGGATTCATCACAGCGCGCAGGCTGGGGGACGCGGTGGTTCGCAATCGGGTGCGACGTCGCTTGAGAGAAATCGTGCGGGGGAATCAGCACCAATTGAAAGAAGGCTTCTGGTTTGTACTGGTGGCGAGACACGAAGCCGCGGCCGCGGCGTATGGTGCACTGGAAGATGAATGGTTGCGCCTCGCGAGGCGCGCTTCTATTCTGCTTTGATGCTTGGATTGGTTCGTTTTGCTATCCGACTTTACCAGTACACGCTGTCGCCCTTACTTCGCCTGCTTTGCGGTGCTGATTGCGGGTGCCGATTTACGCCGACCTGTTCGACATATTTTCTGGAAGCGGTTGAGATGCATGGCGTCCGCCGCGGGAGCTGGCTGGGACTCAAGCGTCTGGCGCGGTGTCAACCGTGGGGCGGATCTGGGTGCGACCCGGTACCGCTGCTCATTGCCGGCGATTCTCCGAGCGACATCCGTCGTTGCGTGTGATCGTGCAAAACAAAATTTATGGATCGAACTGCATGGATTGTTGTCGGCCTTTGCGTAATTGGGCTCGTCTTTTGGGAATTTTACCTCGCAAAACAAATCTCACCCAAACCCGCTCCCGCGGCTGCCGCGCATGGACCAACGTCGTCCACGGCGACGCCAGCGACTTCCCAGGCGTTGCCGTCCCCGCTCGTCACGCCGGAAGCTACGCCGCAGAACGTTGAGTCAGGTCCAACGTTTGCCGAGGCAACCGAGACGTTACGCAATTCTGACGTCGAATTGCGGCTGACCAATCGCGGTGGAGGCATTTCCGAGGCGGTGATGCTCAATCACATCGCCGAAGAATCCAGGCCGGTGGTTCTGAATTCTCCGAAGCACATGCCGATCGGCGCGATGGTTGACGATCCCGCCAAGCCTGCGCTTACAGAATTTACGTTGTCACGTGAATCGGAAAGCCGGATTCGCTGCGAGCGAACTACTCCGGATGGAATCGCGATGCGAAAACAGTTTTCCCTGCTCCGATCAACCGACAATAAGGACAATTTCCTAATTGAGCTCAATTTGGATGTTCAAAATACCGGAGCGCAACCTTATGACAGAGCTGATTATTTTGTCGCTCTGGGGTCGACTGCACCGATTCATCCACGGGACTATCCGTATTACACACGGTTGGTGTGGTACAGCAATGGCAAAGCTAGAGATAGAACTGTGAGCTCCTTTGAGGGAAGCGGCGGTTTTCTCGGTTTCGGGCAGCATCCGGCACAACCAGTTTTTCAGGAAAACTTCGCCGGAGCGGATTGGACAGCGGTGACTGATCAATTCTTTGCCACGATCATCGTGCCGCTGAACGCGAAAGCTACCGGTATTTGGGGCCATTCGTTTGAAGTTTCGGCGGAGAAAAACATGGTGGGCATCGAAGGCGCGATGCGCATGCCAGGGTTTAAGCTGGAACCGGGCCAAACCTATAATGCGCGATTTCAGATTTGGGCAGGACCAAAAATTTATCATCGGTTAGCCCAGCTCGAGCACAACGAAGCGGAAATCATGAATTTCGGCATGTTTAAGGTTGTCAGTCAGTTTCTGCTGAATTTTCTCAACACCATTCATAGCGCGGTAAAGAGCTATGGCCTTTCCATTCTGGTGTTGACTTTGGTCGTTCGCCTCGTGCTGTGGCCGCTTCAAAGCAAAGCGAATCAAACAATGCGTAAAACGGCAGTGCTCGGGCCGAAAATGCAGGAGCTGCGCGAAAAATACAAAGACGATCCGACGCGAATGAATCAGGAGGTGATGAAACTGTACAAACAGTACGGCATCAATCCGGTGGGCGGCTGCTTGCCAATGGCGATTCAGATTCCGATTTTCTTCGGTCTTTACCAGATGCTGGCGCAGGCTGTGGAATTGCGAAACGCGCGATTTCTTTGGGTGCATGATCTTTCGCAACCCGACACCGTGGCGCATTTGCCGGTGCTCGGCTGGCCGATCAACATTATTCCGCTGTTGATGGCCGCTACGCAGCTGTGGCTGATGGCAATGACGCCGAAGACGGGTGATCCCACTCAACGCCGCATCATGATGTTTACGCCGCTGATGTTTCTATTTTTCTGCTACAATTTTGCAGCGGCTCTGGCATTATATTACACCGCACAAAATCTTTTCAGCATTCTGCAATTTTATCAGAACAAACGGCAACCGATGCCGACGCTGGAAAAAATTGCGCCCGCTGGAAAACGCAAACGATGATGACGCCGAAAGATCTGCTCGACACCATGCTCGGTTACCTCGGTTTCGTGGTGGAAATTCAGGAAACCACGAACGAGGGCGGTAACCCTACGCTGCAGATTTACACAGAGGAAAGTCGGCGACTCATCGGACGCAATGGCGAGACACTTGAAGCCATGCAATTCTTGCTGAACCGTTTGCTGCAAACCAGAGATCCAAACGCAGAGAAAGTCATCGTCGATTGCGAGCATTATCGGTCGATGCGCGAAGATCGCATCGTGCAGAGAGTGCGCGAACTGGCCGAACGTGTACGCATTACCGGCCGTTCACTCCAGCTGGAACCCATGAATTCGTACGAGCGGCGTCTTGTCCATAACGCTTTCAAAGACGATCCGGAAGTCGCGACATGGAGTCCGTCGGATGCCGCGCGCATCAAGCAAATAACGTTACTAAAAAGGCAGCCGAGAAGAGAAAGCGCGGCGGTGTCCAGTCCGCCGCATGCAACTTAGCACCAGCGCTCGGCGTCGAAGGCTCGTTCCGGTGCTATTGCAACGCTTGTATCTTGTGCGGCCTGATGGCCCGTCTCAATGAATCCGGCGACCTAACGAGAACTTTGCTGCGCGTTGCTCGCTCAGGCCGTTTTTTTGGTAAGCCGAAAAAAGCTATCACCGCAACGAGCACACAGATCGCGCTGGCAATTATCATTGCCAGCGACACGCCCTTCGTCATCGAAACATCTACCATGGCGTCGAGGCGCAAAGCAGCGGCCGACTTCTAGAGAGCCTTTCTGCGATCTGCGCGATCGCGGAACAACGGAGGCAATCGCGAACAAGGAGACGGGCACGATGATGAGAAAGGCCGCTCCCCACCAGAACCAGCGGATCAATGCGCCGCCAACGATCGGACCGGCGGTCAGGCCGATTGCTGAAATTGAAGCAAAGATACCAATGGCACCGTGCCGTTGTTCGGGCGGAAACATGACGGTGATGATCGACAAACAGGGCCGGGAATACGCCTGCGGCCCCGAGACCAGCGACAATTCGTCCGACGATCAAGATGGTCGGAGTTGGCGCGAAAGCGGATATGGCTGAACCAAGAGCGAAGACGAGCATTCCGAGCTGTGTGAGTCCTTTGCGTCCGTAACGCTCAGCCAGCCCTCCGCACAACACGACGAACCCAGCCATCACCACCGTGAAGGCATCGAAGGCCCACTGTATTTGCGAGGCTGTTGCGCCTAAGCCATCACTCAACGCCGGCCCGACAACGCCTACGATCGTAATGTCAAGCGCCACAAGAAATACCCCGAGCGATACGGCGAATGGCGCCAGCCAGCGATACGCATAAGGTTCATCTCCGTCACGGCTCTCTGGATGGGGCATCCAGTGAAGCCAGTGTGCTGATTCGAAAGCCATAGAATGAGATTCTCGGATGCTTCTTACTGCTTTGGCTTCGATCGCGCTGCGTCTGTGCCAGTTTGGGCAGGCACTTCTGGTCGCCAACGGAATTTTTGCAGGAGCGGATTGTTTTTTCCTTCCACGGCGTCTGCAATAATTTCTCCGAGCACCGGCGCAAACTTGAAGCCGTGCCCGTTGTCACCTGCAGCAATAACCAATCCGTCGCGCTCCGGATCGGGCGCAATCCAGAAATGTCCGTCGTGCGTGTCGCAGTACATGCACACGCGCCTGTACACGATCGGCGCATCAGCGAGCGTGGGAAACGTCGAAGACAGAAATTCGCGGAGATCCTTTTCATCGTCGGAAGTCACAGCGCGCTCGGGAGAATCAGGCGACATCTCCCGTCCGGGACCGTGATTTGCGATCTTTACCACGCCCTGGCCATTGATCGGGAAACCATAATAACCGGTTGTTGAAATATCGGCGCCGAAAACCGGAAAATGCTCCGGCACAAACAACTCAGGCTTTGAAGGCTTGAGGTGAAACACTGGCTGGCCGGTGGCGCGAAAAAACTTCTTGGTAAACGGCAGCAGATATGGCGTCCACGCGCCCACGGCCATGACTACCATATCGCCGTGAATCTGCGTGAGTTGCCGGTCTTCCAAGACGATTCCGTTTACGCGCGAACCGCTTTCATCCAACGCCGCGAATTTTCCGGGGTGTAGTTGTACCCCCGCAGATTTGGCGTGGTCAATTAATGTCGCGACAACGCGACCGCTTTCTGCATAACCCGCTTCAATTTCCAGAACTCCGTCTCGGTAAAGCTCCGAATTCCACGCCGGAAAACGCTTCCACAACTGCGGCCTGTCCATGCGTTCAACCCTGGCTCCTTGCTTTTGCAGAAGCTTGAAACTTTCATATTCGAAATCACCGGGCGCCATTTCCCAACGGCGAACGAACATGACGCCTACCTGATGATACAACTTCGCTCTGAATTCTTCGTTCCATTCGTTCCACAGCTCTATCGAGCGTCGAGCCAGTGCGGCATAATCCTCGTCTGCACCGTATGCTGCACGCACCGCTTTACTGATGTCGGTTGATGCTGCCAACTCGTGCGGAAGTGGGCCGGTATCCACGAGCACCACTTCGTGACCGCGCTTCTTCAGTTCGATCGCGGAAGTAGCGCCATTGATCCCCGCGCCGACGACAATGACTCTCGACATCTTGGCACAGCGACGTTGTAGCGACGCTTGTGTCAAGCGCCGAGTTCTTCATTTGTAGGGCAACCGCTCCGCTTGCCGGCAACGCGGACCAAGCGCCTGCCCTGCAAAGAAACCGAGTATGTTAATTCACCATTTGTAGTGCGCGTTCCCGTTCGAGCAGCGTCGGATGCGAATAATAAAATCCACTGTACAACGGGTGCGGCGTGAGGTTGCTCAGATTTTTCTCAGTCAATTTGCGCAGGGCATGAATGAGCGATTGGGCTTCTTCCATTGTCGCAAGGGCAAATGCATCCGCTTCGTATTCGAAACGGCGCGACCAAATATGAATCAACGGCGAGAACCAAAAACTGATAGTGCCGGCGAGGAGCGCAAACAGAAGCATCGCAGGGACGACATTCGCTGTAGAGAAGCCAGCGTGATACTCAAACCCAAACGCGTAATAAAACCACTTTTGACGCGCCAGCCAGGCGATCGCAGCGAATCCCACCAACACGCTGGCGCTGGAAACGGCAAGCAACTTTATTACGTGGCGTTTTTTGTAATGACCGATTTCATGCGCTAATACCGATTCCAACTCCGGCTCACTGAGTTGCGCGATCAGCGTGTCAAAAAGCACGATCTTTCGAAAACGTCCGAATCCGGTGAAAAATGCGTTTGAGTGGCGGGAGCGTTTGCTGCCATCCATGATTTCGATGCTGCGCGCAGGAAAATCGGAACGTTGCGCCAGTGCGAAAAGCCGCTCACGCAAGGATCCCGCTGGCAACGGCGTGAATTTGTTGAAAAGCGGCATGATGATCGCCGGCGCGACCAGCATCAGGATCAACTGAAACACGATGAAAACCGCTGCCGCCCACAGCCACCACTGTGCGCCGGTCCATTCAACCAGTTTCAACATCAACACCAGCAGTGGATAAGCTAGCAACAATGCGAGCAGGACTCCTTTCACACGATCTAGTATCCATGTCTTTATGGTCGCCGTGTTGAAGCCGAATCGCTGTTCGAGTTTGAATTGCTCGTACCACGCGAATGGCAATGTGGGAATGCTCAAAGCGATTCCGGTAATGAACAGAAAGCCAGCCATTGCCCAGACTGGAGTGCCCATACGGTTCGTGAATCTTTGAAATCCCCACGGTAAAACGCCACTGAAAAGTACAACGACGAGTAACGCAGTGTCGAACAGGTTAACGACATTTCCGAAGCGGCTTTTTGCCAGGGTGTAGTCAACCGAGCGGTCATAAGTCGCTTGATCAATAAAGCCACGAAACGCCGGCGGCACTTCACTGGCGTGCGCGCGCACATGGCGCAAGTTCAGTCCGTTCAACCAGAGTTCAGCGATGACGCGGGCAAGGATTAGGCCTAACGCAGCGATGGCAAACGGCATCTGGATTTCAATCTACCACACTGGCCGCCGCGCAGACTGCGACCCGGCGCAAGCGGAGGCTCGCGCTACTCACGTACTTCAGCGACGTCATTCGAATCGTCGGCTTTGACTGGTGCGGATAGAAATTCGCGAATGTGATTCAGTTCGTTTCGTGAAGCATCAGCCTTGGATGTTTGTTCGGCGAGCTTCGTGTAATAAACGTCGGCGCTTTTCTTGTCGCCGGTTTGTTCGGCTGCTTGCGCCGCTCCGTACAATCCCCGGAATCGTCCGGGATAGATTCTTAGTTCGGCTTCAAATTCGTGCTGCGCCTCCTTCGATTTCCCCGAGTCGAGTAGCAAAGTGCCGAGTTGTTCGCGAACGGGGATAAACGCGCCAGGTGATACTGGGTGTTTTCCTAAAGTGTCCTCGGCGTCCGCGGCGCGCCGAAGCATTTCAATGGCCTCGTCTTTTCTGCCTTCACCTGCTGCGACCCACGCCGAGGCTGCTTGCATCTGAAGATCAAGATGGTTCTTGAAGTAATCGAATTTCGGGTCCTTCGTCGCGTCGCGCAATTGTTGCATTCGAGTAATCGCTTTGCGTGCGCCGTCCAGATCGCCGGTATGCGCCCGGCCAAGTGCATGACCATATTCGATCAATGCTTCCATGAACGGGAACGAAGACCAGTGCGGGACGTCAGGGATAGGCAACGCGGCTGCCGCGGCCCAGTCATTTCGCTCGAACGTGTAGCGTGTGGGAATGGCTGCCAGCGCGTATGCCGCGCTGAATTCCAACTCAGGATTTGTTTCCCGCACTGTCGCCGCAAAATCGACAATCTTTTTCGCGTCGGAGTCGCGAGCTTCCTGCAGATACGAATAGGCGAGATAATCCAGCGCGTGTAATTCTTCGGCTTCGGTGGCGTGGCGATGGCGCATGGCTTCGTAGGCCCGCGAAGCTTCCGCTGAAGCTCGATTGGCAGCGATTGATTCATCCCACATGCCTAACCGCGTAAAGATGTGGGAAGGCATGTGCAGCGCGTGCGGAACCCACGGGGCGATGGAGGCGTAGGCTTTGGCCGCAGGAAGTCCGCGGCGCGCCAGCTGAGGATAATCGTAGGCATGGATTAGGTAATGAACCACGCCGGGATGATTCGGATTTTGTTTCCGCAGGTCTTCCAAAATCGCGGCTGCCTCAAGTTGCTTTGCCAATTTAGTATCGTTAGGCGTCGCGTAACCAACGCCAAGGACAGCGAAAGCGTAGAAAGTTTGCACTTCGAAATCATGGGGATAGTTGTCGCGAAGCTGGTGCATGGCTTTTTCGTAGGCGATCACCCGGTTGCGTGATCCAACTGGTCCGTGACACGATTGTCCAACCGGTCCCGTGGCTGAACCGTCCGGTGTGTTGTAATAAGTGTTAAGAGCGATAATAAATCCGCGCTCCCGATCCGAGCCGGCTTTCATTGCCATCGCTTTTTCAATAGCGGCTTTGCCGGCGCGCATTTCGTCTGGGCTCGGCGGCGTCCATATCGGATGCCACCAGGTCATGGCGATTCCCCATTGTGCCATGGCGCAATTGGGGTCCCGTTCGGCGACGTTCGTAAAAATGCGGCGTGCTTCTTCGTAAAAGAACGAATGAAGCAACGCCACGCCGCGAGCGAAGTCAGATTGAACGTCGGGGTTGCAACTAATCGGAAAGGTGACGTTTCCAACGCCACGCAAATCGCCCGGCTTAGGAACGGCTGCGGAGTTGGCTTCGTGTACGCCGGGAAAAGCACTGGCCAACGCGATCAAAAGAACCAGGCGAAGACAGCCCGATCGAAGCATTTCTGAGCGTAGTCGCCTCGCGGCATTCCCGCAAATTGCTAAATCACGTCGCGAGCGGGAAGCCATCCTGGTATGTCATTCTGAGCGCAGCGAAGAATCTCAGTTGGTTAAGAGGGTCGGAATAACCAGAGATGTTTCGCTTTGCTCAACATGACAGGGGACTCACTTTGACGAGGATCTCAATACCGAGCGCGTCAGATGCCAGAGATCGACAATTCAATCATTGAATTCCAAAATGATTTTCCCGCTACGTTCGCCCTGCGCAGCGTGCGCGACCGCGGTGGAGACTTCAGTCAGCGGATAAGATTGGTCCACTTTCGTTCGCAGCAACCCGCGTCTGGCCATTTCGAAAATCGGTCGAAACGTCTCCATTCGCTCAGCTGCGGTGGCGTTGTCGTACCATTTATTGATCCAAATGCCGCGAAAACGCAGATCTTTGAAAATGAGTAGCCCAGTGGGAATTTTCAATGGTTGCAAACTCATGGCGCCAAAGCTCACGAGTGTCCCGCCGAAAGCAAGACAATTGGCGAGGCGCAGAGCGCTGTCGCCGCCAACGGAATTCAGGCCTAACCGGATTGATGCGCCGTTTGTCGCACTTTTTACTTCTTCACGAAGACCGTCGCCATCGATTAAAACGACATCGCCGCCTTCTGCGCGCAATTCGTCAACCACTTCTGTGCGTCGAACGACGTTTACCGTCTTGTAGCCAAGTTCATGTGCAATTTGGATTACGTCTCGACCCGCGGCAGAATTTGCTGCATTTTGAATCAGCCAGTCTCCTTTCTGCAACTCGACATAGTCATGGAGCAATCGCCATGCGGTAAGCGGATTGATCTTTAACATCGCTGCCTGAACGGGATCGATGTCCCTGGGTACGATCACCAGCTCTTTCGCTTTCACTGCGACCGCATCGCGCCAAGTGCCGATGTTATGCGGCAGAATCACGAGCGCACCTTTTGTTAGGCCTTTTACCTGCGCGCCCAACTCTTCAACGATGCCAGCGCCTTCGAATCCGGGCGTGGCCGGCAAGTCAGGCCGAATTGGATACTTTCCTTCGATTTGATTTAGATCCGCTGGGTTGATAGGCGCTGCGCGCATTTTCACCACTGCTTCGTCGGCGGCTGGAGTTGGCCATCGGCGGGTGTCGATATGCAAAACGTCTGTCGGATTTCCGTGCTTTTCGTAGACCGCTGCATTTATAGTTTTGTTCATCGATGCCACCGCAAGCTGATGCGTCTAATCGGAATGTGCAAACTCCGCTGTTGAGCAGAGCAAGGAACCGGTCGCTGTGGCGCATGGGCGCGCGGTTCGCTCTGTTTGGCTTATTCGTTAACGTTTTCCTTGCAGTGGTAAAGATCCTCGCCGGTGTGATAGGCCACGCTTACGTGCTGATCGCCGACGGGATCGAATCGGCGTTGGATGTCGGCGGTTCGATTGTGATTTGGGGTGGATTAAGTGTCGCTGCGCGACCGCCGGACCAAACACACCCATACGGCCATGGCAAGGCGGAGCCCATTGCAGCCATAATTGTCGCGATTGGCGTTTTGACCGCCGCGATTGTCCTCGCTCTCCAGAGCGTGCGCGAAATTTTCTTGCCGCATCACGCGCCAGCACCCTGGACACTGGTGGTGTTGGTGCTGACGGTCGCGATCAAGGAAACACTGTTTCGGTATACGATTAGGTTTGGACGAGAAATTGAGAGCACCGCAGTCAAGACTGATGCGTGGCATCATAGAATGGATGCAATGACTTCCGTCGCTGCGTTCGTTGGCATTTCCATTGCGCTCATCGGGGGCGAAAAATGGCAAACCGCCGATGACTGGGCCGCGCTTGCTGCCTGCGCCCTTATCGCCACTAATGGCCTCCGGTTGGCTTGGCCGGCGTTTCACGAAATAATGGATACTGCCCCTGGTGGAAAAATAATCAGGATCGTCCACGACGCGGCCAGCTCGGTGCCCGGCGTGGTCGATGTAGAGAAATGCTATGCGCGCAAGATGGGCCTGGATTATTACGTCGATCTACACGTCGGGGTCGACGGCCAAATTTCCGTGCACGAAGGCCACGAGATTGCGCATCGGGTGAAGGCGGCGATACAGCAAAGCGACTCCCGCGTCGCCGACGTGCTGGTGCACATTGAGCCGGCGCGGTGAGCCCTGGAGATCGCCCGCGTCTGCGTCTCGCGTGCCGATTCCGGCGCCGCCGCGTATTATCCGACACCGTAAATACCGGAGACTAGGCCATCTCTAGGTTTCTCATTTCGAAACGTTTCGGAGAACTTCGCTACACAACTTGCGTAGAAAAAGCGGCGACCCATTTTGTCATGCGATGACCGATAAGTTTTTCGACACATTGCCAGCGGAAAATGGATTCGACTGTTTTTCCTATGAAAATATAGGGTATCAAAAAGGACAGCAACACCAGTCGCCTTGATCTGAATAGGTCCTTTTGATGGTCAGGGCAGAAGAAGCACAGGCACCTGAAGAAAAGCGGAGAAAGATCGAGCCCGCACGATTGGAACCGCGGTCGCTGACCGCGGCTGCCGATGCGAAGGACTTCGATCACAGTCCTCGCACAACCTTCACAAGTGCATCCGCCAGAACCTTTCGTGCGCGCCTGATCCTCTTCGCGAACCGAAGAAGGCGGGGAACGCGGCTGGGATGCGCAAGAAAATACCTCGCCAATTTCAGCATGGGCGTTTGCTGTCGGTCCATGTCGAACAAGACGTTTGCTGGTGCCGGGAAAAGTTCGCGCGGTGTATCGCTTATTACTCGAAGTGACAGCAGTGGAATACCATGTTCCGCGCAGGCTCGCGCTATGAATTCCGTTTCCATGTCCACCGCGGCCGCGCCGGAGGCGCGAGCAATTCTGTTTCGCTCGTCAGCGGAATCGATCAAGCGGGACAGTGTTACCAGATGGTCGGTACGAATTCGCAACTCTGAAAATGATGAGCGGCCCTTGTTCAGCTCGATCGTCGAGAAATTTTTGGCCAGCAAAAGATCGCCGACTTCAAATTCGTCATTGAGTGCACCGGCAAATCCGGAGCTGATCAAAAGGTCAAACTTCCGGTCCTCGAGGAATTTCGGCAGCCGTTCTCTGCAAGCCTTTTCTCCGACGCCGGTATCCATCACTTCAACTACGCGATCGCCGATGTTGCCGCGAACGATACTGACGTCAGTGCGATCAGATTGAGATTTATTGCCCAAACGCTTCAAGAATTCCGAGCTTTCCGCCGGCAGAGCAAATGTGACTGCAATCATTCTTATTTTGACGGCGCTTCCACGAGTTGCACGACAAAGCTCTTCTTTTCTGTAGCCGGAGGCGCTGACTCCGGCGGAACTGTGGCTTGGTTGGTTATTGTAGCCGGAGTCGTCGTCTCCGGCACTGTTCCGCCGATTGAGGCAATCGCATTGCGAAATTCCGATTCTCGATTTGAAGGCATATCGCCAAGAACGCTGAGCTGATTGCCATCCTGAACTCCCTTCGTTGCCGAACCGCCCAGTCGAGCGGCGATTGAGACCACGTCATCCGCGACGGAATTTAATTTTCCGTTCGCTACCGGGATTCTGATTTCGCTTATTCCCAAAGCATTTGGCGAAGGAGTGAACGTTGTTGCAGCACGCTCAATCGATTTCGCGATTTGCTCGCGCATTTGTTTTTCGAGGAGTGGGCGATTGGGATTGCTGGTTTCGTGCCGCACGATAAACCAGAGACCGATACCGACGTTCACAGCCACGAGAACCATGAATGCAACGCCTATGCGAATTGCCATTGTGCGGTCCGGCTGCGAAACGTCCCCTGGGGGCAGCATAACCTCGCGCGAGTTTCCGCGGATTCCCGCATGGATCTGGCGTGCTACTGCAAGTTCGCGTTGCAACTGTTTGTCCGACATTAATTGCTCCTCCAGAACCGTCCGTTCCTTCGCCGATAATCGACCTTCGAGGTAATCAAAAAGTTTGTCGGGGTTCATCGCTTGGGAAGTTGTAGGGCGTTTCTGTGAACCCCGGATGCTTTCGCGGCTGGCACACAAACGCCCTACAAATATCGGCGAAAGGTTCACGCGAGACCTGGTATTACGCAATGATGGAGTATCAAAAGCTAGATACGGTTTTGCCCATTTGTCTTTGCCCCATGCGGGAGCGGCAATAGAGTCTTGTGTGTCTCAGGACGATCAATCAAAGGGAAGGCGCCGTCGGCATATCTGGCGTCGGGTGATGATTGGCATGGCCGTATGCGTCGCGCTCTTGATCGTATTTCACGGGCCAATTTTGCGGATGATTATTCGCAAGTACGCTATTCACTACGCTGGCACGCAGAATTTGAAGGCGGATTTTCGTCTCGAAGGAGACCCATTAAGCGATCTGAGAATTCGAAATCTTCATGTCGTTGCGACCGGACCGGCTGCCATAGAATCGGTCGATATCGACTCGTTGTATGTCGATTACAGTTTGCTCGGCCTTCTACTCCATGGGTATTCGCATCTGTTACAGGATATCGAACTGCGTGATGCCACAGTCGTGTTGAATCCTGTAGCTGCGCCCCCTCCTAAACCTAGTCCAAAGAAAAGACTCAGTTTACCGACAGTTTTTCCAGAGCAGATTAAACTAACAGACACAACTCTTGTCATTCGAGAGAGCCCGAACGACCTGGTCGTCGAACACGTCGATCTTGATTTCAATCCGCACGCTCCGGGCGAATTGCGGATTGCAAAACTACAACTCCCGTACGGTGACACGTGGTCAAAGCTTTCAGCACAGACTTCCTACACAGACAGGAATCTCATTCTGCGAAACCTGGTTCTCAACGATCAACTGCAGATCCGGCTCTTGCAGGTTGACGCATCGCTTATCGATTCCAGAGCACTGGCAATAAAACTCGAATGCATGCTGGGAGGCGGACAGTTGTCGTCTTCCATCGATTTAAATCAAACGGAGTCTTCCCTGAAGCTGAAAGTCAATGCGGACGCAGAGAAGATCGCGCTGGATTCGTTAAGCGAATTCCTTTTCCTCCCGAAGAATTACATCTCTGGTGAGATCGATCGATTTACCCTGGTTGGAGCCGGCGTGCTCGACGCGCCGCGAACATGGAGCGGCACGATGTCGTTGCGCGTCACCGATGTCCATCTTCAGGGAATCACCTTTGACAAGGTTGCCGCCGACGTTTCCGCCGGGCAGGGGAAAGCGACGCTGCACTCAGCCGATGTTGTTCAGAACCAGAACGAACTTCATCTTGAAGGCACAATCGACTTGCCGGCAACAGTTGAAGACCTTGGCCGGACACCGACAAATCTGCAGCTATCCGGCACGCTACCGGATCTAAAAGAGCTGACCGCTGGCAGCCCCGCGGCTTTGACTGGCTCAATCCAGTTCAACGGCAAGCTGGAGATCGCCGACTCGAACCTGCGCGTGAACGCAGCTGCGACAGGAGCCGAAATCGGCTTTTCGGATGGAACGCTTGATAGGTTAAGTGCTACCATTCGCGCGTCCAAAAATCTCGCGCGTGGCGATACTACCAAACCGTGGTTCGCGGATCTTCGTACCGCAATGGAATTCACCCTAACCGGCATACGTTATCGCGATTACGTCGTCGATTCAGCGGAAGGAACGATCAACGGAAGCGATGATACTCTGGGACTCGACCGATTGAGCGTGCGGCGGAATCAAAACGAACTGACTCTTCACGGCCAGTATCGTCTCCCTGAGCATCTTGGCGATGCGATGACACAACCGCTACAGATGGATATGGACTTAAACGCGCCGCAGACCGGTGACTTTTGGGTGGCCAATGATTCTCCGGAAAAGATCACTGGATCGTTAACGATGACCGGACACATCGAAAGGAAAAAAGGCCTCATCGATGGGCAGTTGTCGATCTCCGGATCGAACCTTGAGATGCGGGATCTCATTGTCCAACGAATGAGCGGTCAGGCGTCAATTGCCGACAACGTCGTTCACCTCAACAACTTCAGCGCAAACCTCAACAACACCGATTTCGCTAATGCCGAAGGAACATTTGATCTTCAGGCGCCTCATGAATACAGCGGCAAGATGGCGGCGCAGATCGCAAATTTATCCGTCCTTGAACCGCTGTTGCGCGCGTTCGGCAACGAAAAACAATTGGCAGGTTCTCTTAAATTGGATTGGGAGGGCAGCGGAAACGGGGCGGCTTTATCAAAAGCGTTGGCATCGGCGAATGCTCCCCCATCGCCAGGCACACCATCGGTTGCCCAGTCAGGAAATGCGCAATCTGTTTCTCCAGCGTCAGGTGCGCAATCACCTTCCCAAACTTCAACTCCGCAGTCGGTCCCGAACCTGGTCAGCTCTAATCTTCAAAAGAATTCCGGTCATTTGAATCTCTCGCTTGAGAACGGCCGATTCGGAGAATTGAAAGGAATGCAGGCGAACATCAATGGCTCCTATTCGCCACAGGGTCTTGAGGTGCCCACCATCTCGTTTACGACGGACAACATGGATTTCCAGGCAGTTGCGAAAACAAAGGACGACAGGCTTGAGATCGACAAAATTCAACTGAACCAGGGCCAGGCAAAATTCGTATCCGGTTATGTCTCCATTCCTTTTATATGGAGCCATCTCGGCACTAAAGAGCCTATCGTTCCGCCGTCCGGAAAAGTAATGGCAACCGTGCAGGTGGAGAATCTTGATCTGAAGAAGTTGGCCGAGAACCTCGGCATCCAGTCGAATGTTTCCGGCGTTCTCAACGCGAACCTCGATGCGAGCGGAACGGTTACCGACTTGAATGCGCGGCTGACTGTGCAAGCACAGGGTTTGAGAAATGCACAATGGCCGAAAATCGAGCCGGCAAGTTTCGAATTGAACGCACAGGTTGCGCAGAATCGGCTCACGGCGTTGGGCAAACTGCAACAGGCGCGCATCCAACCGCTGGAAATAAGCGCCAGCATGCCAGTAAACTTGCCTAAATTTATCAATGCCCGCGGAATACCCGACGACACACCAATATCCGCCAAAGCCCGACTCCCGCGGAGCTCCGTAAACTTTGTTCGCCAATTTGTTCCGGCGATAGGCCAGCTGGACGGCTCGCTGGCGCTGGATGTCGATATAGGCGGAACAATTGGTAATCCAGTTTTCAATGGCGCCGCCGACATGAAGGTGAACGTGGCGCGTTTTACCGATCCTACCATTCCGTCGCTGGGAAATTTCAACGCCGAACTCGCTTTCGCACAAAACACGCTTTCGTTGCGGCGCTTTGGCGGCGACCTTGCCGGTGGATCGTTTACGGCGAGCGGCCGGATCACGTTTCCCAAACTGACGCAGCCGACTCTGGATTTACGCTTACGAGCCAACAGCGCACTGGTCGCTCGCAACGACACACTGACCATACGGGCGGACGCAGATGTCGGGATAAGCGGTCCACTCGCTTCGGCGAATGTCACCGGCAACGTCGCACTGACAGACAGTCACATTCTCAAAAACATCGAACTTATTCCCATCGGATTGCCCGGTCGCCCTCCGCCCCAGCCGCCCTCGTCGACTCCCGAAATATCGGTGACCAGTCCGCCGCTTCGCGATTGGAAATTCAATGTTGCAATCAAAACCAAAACTCCTGTGGAAATTCGCGGAAATTTGGCGAGTGGCGGAGCGACCGTCGATTTAAGACTCACCGGAACGGGATTGCATCCGGGGTTGCAGGGAGTAGTGCAGATGAAAAAGGTTGAAGCGACATTGCCTTTCAGCCGGCTGGATGTTTCTCAAGGCTTGCTCACTTTCAACCCGAGTGATCCCTTAAATCCCAGCATCAGCCTGCAGGGCACCTCGATTATACGCGACTATACAGTTCGTGTTTATGTTTATGGAACGGTGGAATCGCCTCAGGCGATTTTCAGCAGTGAACCGCCTTTACCACAGGAAGAAATCATCTCTTTGATCGCAACGGGTGCCACCCGGCAGGAACTCTCCGGCACAAACGTACTTGCCGGACGGGCCGCCATGCTGCTATTGCAGGAGCTTTACCGGAAAATAGTCAAAAACGGTCAGTCGACGCAGAGCAATACATTTTTTAATCGATTGGATTTGCAATTGGGAACAGTCGATCCACGAACTGGTGAACAACAGGCCACCGCGCGATTCAAGATCGACGATCACATCGTGCTTATCGGGGATGTTGGCGTTCGAGGCGATTTTCGGGGGAGATTGAAGTATCTGATTCGGTTTCGCTAAATATGCGGTGCGCGCTCCTTTTTTCCCTTGGAACGGTGGCGCTGGCATTCGAGGTCGCAGCGCAGAGCGCGGTCGATGTGGTGCGCCCAGAGCAGCGGCAAAAAGCTGAACGCGCAGAGGAAAAAGAAAAGGCGAAACGCGCGAAGCAGACCAGCCTGATCGAGTTTCGCGGGAATCAGGCGTTCAACGAAAAGGAATTGCGGACCGCCCTTAAAGAAGAGATCACCACGATCGAAGATTTCGGGTTGAGTTCCGCGCGCGCGGATGATCTCGCTTTTTTCCTTGCAGTGTTTTATCGAAAACACGGCTACGCGCGGGTGGACGTCCGTTACGCGATCGAATCGTCGGCTCGCGTGCGTCTTGAAATCACCGAGGGTCCACAATTCATGGTACGCACCGTGACATTCGACGGCAACGCCCACGAGCCTGCGGAGAAACTGTTCGATTACATGATCGGGCCGACGCGCGAGCGATATTCGGCTCTCCAGAAACAATATCCTTTCGTGGCCTCCGATATGGAGGATGGCACGCGTCTGGTGGAGCGCTTTTATCTGGCTGAAGGTTTTTTGAATGCTGCAGTCGACAAGCCGCAGTTCGATTTTCAGAACGGAGGTAACCTGGTAGACGTAATCGTTCCGATCCATGAAGGGCGGCAATATTTCTTTGGCCCGGTTTCGTTCGCCGGCCACACCATTTACGACGCCGAGACGCTGAAGGGACAGATAGCCGATCTGCTGAACCAGCCTTACACAGACTCGCGCCTGGATGACATCCCGCGGCGTCTTCAGGCTTACTTCAAAAGACGCGGATATTATGACGTGAGCGTCGAGGCCAACGGCGCGCCAGACCAGGCAATTCAGGGTCGTGTGCCAGTGGAAATCTCGATCTCCGCGGGACCTGTTTACCATTTCGATGGCACGACAGTGAGCGGCTTACGACGGCTGAATCCCAGCTTTGTGACAAATAGATTCAGAAGATTACACGGAAAAACGTACAGCCCGGATGTTCTCGACGAACGATTTCGCACGCTCATGAAGACGGGTCTCTTCAATGTGCTGCAAATCAAACCGGTCCCGGTTGATGGAAATTTGTTGCGACTCGAAATCTCAGCCGAGGAAGCCAAGAGCAAGGAATTTGGTTTTTGGGGCGGCTTCGATACATACGAAGGCGTTCTGGGCGGTGTGCAGATCGGCGATCGCAACCTGTTCGGCACCGGCCGCGCAGGATCGGCGACGATCGAGGTCTCCCAACGCAGCTACCGGGGCGAGCTCTTGTACGAAGATCCATTCTTCCTCGACACCAATATCTTCTTCCGGGCGCGAGCAAGCGCTTTTACTTTTGATTACGACGGCTATACAAAATTCGAATTGGGCGGGCACTTCGATTGGACCCGTAAGATCACAAAAAACGATGAGGTCGGCCTGGCTATCGCAGTCCGACATGTGAAAATCACCGACTCCGAAATCAAGCCGGTATTCCTGCTCGGTCCCACCACGAACTACCTTGTAAATACGATTGGCCTAACGAACACGCTGGATATGCGCGAAAGTCCAAACGTTACGCCGCGCGGTTTCCTGATCAATAACACGGCGGACGTGGCTTCCAGCGCATTCGGCAGCGATATCGAATTTGTCCGGGGCACGATGCGGGTTGGTTACTATTTTCCTTTCGGACCGAAGCCTCTCACGCCGGGGGTAGTGGGAGTCGAGCGCTCCGGTACAGCATTGCAGCGCTGGTTCCAGCAGTCTTCGATTGCGTTCGGTGCGCGTGCGGGAATCATCAACTCGCTCACCGACAGTGGCTCCGGTGAAGCGACAGCTATCCCGATTGACGAGCGTTTTTTCATCGGCGGCGCCACTACCGTGCGTAGTTTCGCCGAGCGCGATCTCGGCCCGCATGACAACCATGGGCACCCTGTCGGCGGAGAATTCTACACCGTCTTCAATGTTGAATACACTTTCCCCATTCTCGGCGAGCTTCAGGGAGCCGTTTTCACTGACGCGGGCAATCTTTTGCCGAATTCAGAAGACATTGGCTTGAACGATATGCGTTACGGGATAGGTGCCGGTTTGCGCTATAAACTGCCTGTCGGTCCGCTTCGGATCGATTACGGAGTGAACCCTGATCCACGCAAATACGAAGACATCGGTGCCTTCCATTTTAGTTTTGGTTTTGCGTTTTGAGGAGACATGGCACAGGAACGGCAGCAAGAATCGCGCGGTGAGGAAAGGCAAATCAGCGAAACGCCACCGGAGGAATTTCGCAAACAATTGCATGAACTGGCAGACTGGATTGCTGATTTTCGCGAACACACCGAAGACCTGCGCGTGACCCCCGACGCCGAGCCGGGGGCCATCCGCGCGCAGCTTCCAACGCGGCCACCAGACCAGGGCGAACAGTTCGAGAAAATTCTCGCCGACGTCGATGACATCATTGTTCCAGGAATGGTGCATTGGAGTCACCCCATGTTCCTTGGGTATTTTGGGTGGACAGCTACTGCGCCCGGGATTCTGGCGGAGATCTTGAGCGCTCCGCTGAACGTGAATGCGATGACGTGGCGCACATGTCCGGCTGCAACCGAGCTTGAAACCGTTGTTATTGACTGGCTGCGGCAATGGATCCGATTGCCCGATGCATTCGACGGAGTCGTTTATGACACAGCCTCTGTGGGCATCATGCACGCACTGGCGGTTGCGCGGGAAGAAGCCGCTCCATCCACGCGAAAACTGGGCCTGACCGGCCGCGATTTGCCGCGCCTTCGCATTTACACTTCCGACCAGGCGCATAGCGCGGCCGAGAAAGGCGCGATCGCCCTTGGGATAGGTGAAGAGAACGTTATCCGCATTCCGAGCGACGATCAATTTCGAATGGATGTCCATTTGTTAGGCGAAACTATCTCGAAGGATCGGCAAGAGGGCTTTAAGCCGATAGCCGTCGTTGCAACGGTGGGGACTACCTCTACGGCGAGTGTCGACCCCATCCCTGAGATCGCCAGAATTTGTCGGGACGGAAAAGTATGGTTCCACATCGACGCCGCTTACGGCGGCGGCTTTGCGATGGTTCCCCAGTACCGAATGGGTCACCAAGGGCTGGGAGATGGCGGATTCCATTGTAATCAATCCGCATAAGACGGTGTTTGTCCCGCTGGATTTCAGTGTGCTGTATGTGCGCGGCCTCGAACGCTTGCGCCACTTGTTCACTCTCGTGCCGGAAGTCCTGCGGGGAGACACCATCGAGGGTGAAAAGAACTACATGGATTATGGAATACAGCTTGGCCGCAGGTTCCGCGCACTTAAAGCATGGGTGATCTGGCGCTCGTTAGGCCGGACTGGAGTTGTGGCGCGCCTGCGGGAACAAATCCGCCTGGCAAACTTGATCGCCGACTGGATCAAAAAGGACGACCGTTTCGAACTTTCCGCGCAACCCAGCATGGGGGTGATCTGCTTTCGGTTTGTTGGAGCCGCGGCGCCCTCGCCGCGTCAGGGTTCGGCGGCGCGAGAGCGCGCCGTCTCTTTCGATCGAATTGACAGTCTAAACAGCGATATGGTGGAGCGAATCAACGCCTCCGGACGCGCATATCTCACACAGACCAAATTGCGCGGCCGAACCGTAATGAGGATTGGCTTCGGCAACGTGCTCACCACTGAGGATCATTTGCATAAAGCGTGGGAGTTGATCCGGGAAACCGCCGCTGGGCTGTAGCTGCTCCGCTGTGCGAAGCGCGAGATGGATGGCCGATTGGCATTTTCGGAATGCCGCCCACAGGGCGGCGGCTGCAGATTTGCGGCTGGCCTTTGCCGCCACTACAATCTGCATCCGTTATGATGAAGTTACTGCGCAGGCACAAGGACTGGCTCATGATCGTGATCGCCATTCTGGCTATCCCTTTCGTTTTCTATTTTGTGCAACGGCCGGATTACGGCGCGATGCGCTCCGATCAGTTCGCGCGTATCTACGATCGAAATGTTTCGATGCTGGAGGCGCAACAATTTGTGCGGCTGCTGAACCTGGCGCAGGCGCTCGGCATGACTGATTTTGTGGGGACCATGACGGCTGGAGCCGGGATGAACCAGAATCAGGCCGGGGTCCAATTCATTGTGAACTTGCTGGTCCTGAGGCACGAAGCAGACCGGCTCGGCATTCGTCCCAATACTTCGGAGATTGCGGATGCCGTGCGCAAGCTGCCGGCTTTCCAGGGCGACTCGGGGTTCGATATCCAGAAGTTCAATAATCTTGTGCAGAACGGCCTCGCGCCACTTGGTCTCTCCGAAGAGCACATCGAGCAACTGGTGCGCGACCAGATTTCATTGACTGAAATCCAGGAGCTCTTGGCGGCTGGCGTTTCGATTCCGAAGAACGAGCTGGAGGAAAATTTTCGCCGCGGCTACGACAAGTTCTATCTCAGCCTGATTCGGTTTCGCTCAGTCGATTTCGATAAGGACATCAAGATCAACGACGATGATATCAAGAAGTATTACGACGCCCACAAATCCGAGCTGAAAGCTGACGAGAAGCGCAAGGTGGAGTTTGTTAAAATGACTTTGACGGACGAGGAAAAGAAGTTGGCGGGCAAAGAGCGGATCGAGGCCTTACAGAAGCTGGCCGATCGTGCAACCGATTTTACGCAAGCGCTATTGCAAAAGGACGCGGACCTTAAGCAAGCGGCTTCGAAGTTTCAATTGCCAGTTACCGAGACCGGTGAATTTACCGCTGCCGAGCCCGACCCGCAGCTAAAAGTCGACCCGCAGCTGGGCGCCGCAGCCTTCAAGTTGACTGCGCAGGAGCCGAATAGCGATCCTGTCCAGGTTGCCGATGGCTTTTACATCTTGCATCTCACTGGAACAACTGAGGCGCGACCGCTCACACTGGAAGAAGCGAAGCCCAAAATTGTTGACGCTCTAACGAGAACGCGGTCGAAAGAGTTAATGTCAACTAAAGGCGCAGAACTGGCGCAACAACTGCGGGAAGCAAAAAAATCCGGTCAACCCATCGAAGCCGAGATTCAGAAGGCGGGCGCGAAATCCGAGCAAATTCCGGCATTTACGCTAATTGATGAGGAAGTAGTGAAAAGTGACGGCAAGAAACCGGCCAACGAGTCAGAGGAGCTGCTGACACTGAAAAATGCTGTGGCATATCTGAAACCCGGCGATGTGACCGACTTCATGCCTTCCGGCGAGGACGGGTTCATCGCCATCGTAGAAAAACGGGAGCCACTCGCGGACGCGACAGTGGACGAGAAGAAGACAGCGTTCGAAAAGAGAGTCCTTGATAATCAGCAGCGGATCGCGGTCGTCGAATGGTTGCACGACCGGCAGCAGGCAGCTGGCTTGGAGTTCAAGAAGGGGTAACCGGGCAGCGACAGGAAAAGACAGGAATGACGGTCTCTCGGTAAGTACATTGTCGTGTTGAGCGAAACGAAACATCTCTGGTTACGATTCTGTTGTCGGGTGGTTTGAAACTGATCCGAGATTCTTCGCTCCGCTCAGAATGACAATGCGAGTTGTTCGGGTTCGATAAAACTATGCAAGCACTCGAGGAGATCTTTGACGATGCGAATGGCGATCTCGCGGTGGGGGATCTGCAGAGCGCGGTGGACAAATACCGGAAGTGCGTGCAACTCGATTCAAACTTCTTCGACGGCTGGCATGCCCTCGGGATGGCACTCATGAAACTCGGACGGTTCGAAGAAGCGATTGAAGCAGGGAAACGCGCGGTAGAGTTGCAACCTAACGACCAAATCGGCTGGACAAGTCTTTCCTTGTTTTATAATCGCGCCGGCAACATCAAGGAAGCCGAAGCCGCCGGCACGAAGGCGAAGATCTTGGGCTGGGGTGGCAAGATCAAATAGGGCGAGCCTCTGGCTTGCCAGAATCGCAACCGGGGCGGATGCGCTACTTTCACCAGATATTAACGCGCTTATCGGCGGGTCGAACCATTGGTGAGCTATCGGAAAGATTGAATGCCTGCTGGAACTCCGGCAGGTCCGATAACGGCCCGTTCACGCGAAAATGTGCCGGCGAATGGGGATCGGTGTTCAAGCGCAGCTTCTGGTCTTCGTCGCGAATCTTCGATCGCCAGATGGCAGCGAACGAGAGAAAGAAACGTTGATCCTGTGTGAAGCCATCAATTTTCCTGGCGCGTTCCTCGGGGTTTTTCGCCAGCGCTTTTTGTAAGGCTGCATAGGCAAGTTTTACACCGCCGATATCCGCGATGTTTTCACCCTGCGTGAGCTCACCGTTCACGTGCAAGCCAGGCAAAGCTTCGTACCCATTGTACTGCGCGACGACTTCCTTGCGCCGCTTGTTGTATTCGTCAGCCGATTTTTTCGACCACCAGTCGCGCAGGTTTCCGTTGGCATCGTACTGCCGCCCCTGATCGTCGAAACCGTGGGTCATTTCGTGGCCGATCACTGCGCCGATCGCGCCATAGTTCACTCCGTCATCCGCGTTCGCGTAGAAGAAAGGTGGCTGCAAAATCCCCGCTGGAAACACGATCTCGTTGTGATTCGGATTGTAATAAGCATTTACGGTCGGTGGCGTCATGCCCCACTCGGTGGGATCGACCGGTTTGCCGATCTTGTTCAGGTCCCGTGTGGTGGCAAATTGCGACGCGCGAATGTCGTTCAAGACGTATGGACCGCGGTCGATCGGCAGCAGTGAATAATCCAGCCATTTATCCGGGTATCCGATTTTCACCTGCATGGCGGAAAGTTTTTTTAACGCCTGCTCTTTCGTCGGCTGATCCATCCAGTCGAGCGTTTTGATCCGGTCGGCCAGCGCCTCCTTGAGGTTGTCAACCATCTCCAGGGCGCGCGCTTTTGCTTCGGGCGGAAAATTGAATGCTACGTAGAGTTTACCCAGCGCCTCGCCAATTGCGCCGTCCTCGGATTCAACCACGCGTTTCCATCGCGGTTTGATCTGTTGCGCGCCACGCAGTATTCGCTCCTTGAAATTGAAATCTTCATCCACGAAATCCTTCGACAGATCCGGCGCTGCGGCGTCGATCAGGTGCCAGCGAAGATAGGCTTTGAAATCGTCCAGCGGCGTCTCCTTGAAAACCTGGTCTGCTGTTTTGAAAAATTCGGGCTGATGAACGTTAACATTCTGCGGCGCGAGAAGGCTTATCGCATTGAAGTAATCGCTCCAGTTCCAGTCCGGTGTCAGATCCTGCAGCTGGCGCACTTGCATCTTGTTGTAGTTCTTCTTCGGATCGCGCAGTTGCACCCGGGTTCGCGACGCCTGGGCCAGCTTTGTCTCCAGGGCCATGATCTTCTTCGCTTCATCCTGTGCCCTGGGTGCGGGATCGCCGAGCAGCGTTAACATCTTGGCGATGTGATCGACATATTGCTCACGCAACTTCTTCGAAGCGTCATCCGTTTTTGTGTAGTAATCGCGGTCCGGCAAACCGAGTCCTCCTTGAACCGCTTGCGCGATTTCGTGTGTGCTGTCTTTTGAATCGGGGGCCGATCCGAAATTGAATAACACCGGAATTCCCATCGAATGAAGGTGCGAGATTTCCTTCAACAAAGCCTTGCGATCGTTGATGGCGACGATCGCTTTGAATTCATCATCGAGCGGCTTGGCTCCCAAAGATTCGATCGTTTTGTCGTCCATGCCGCTGGTATAAAAATCGCCGACTTTCTGCGTTTCCGGCGCCATCCGCGGATCCACCTTCGTGGTCTGTGCTTTCTCGGCGATCGCGTGGAGCGCATCGTTATTGTGCTCGATCAGTTCGTTAAAGCTTCCCCAACGCGTGTATTCCGGCGGGATCTCAGTGCGTTTGATCCAACCGCCGTTTGCATAGAGGAAAAAGTCGTCGGCCGGTTTTACCGACGTATCGAAATTGTTCGAATCGATTGGCTTTGGGTCCTTTTCAACGGAGCTTGCAGTTTGCCCCTGTTGTCCTGGTTGTTCGGGTTGCGATGGATTTGTTTGGGCACAAAGACTGACTGCACAAGAAAACGAAATGACGGCGGTGATGAATGACTTCATGATTTTTAAAACAGAACGACTAGCTGCAGGTTTTTCAAACTGGTTAGACCTCTCAAACCCAGTTCCGTTGAAGGCCTGAAGTAAGTTACCTTGTCCGGTCAACTCTCTCCTGAGCCGATCGATCACCTGCCAGCGTCTTCCCGATGAGCCGACAGCCGACTGTCGATCTCTACAACTGCTGGACGACGTATCCGCGCTGTTGCAACAGCAAGACAATGCTGTGCGGCCCGGAGAAATGAAGCGCCCCTGCAACAATCGCGGTCGGCTTCCCGCTCTTCAGTTCCTTCTCGATTCGGGGAATCCATTTCATATTGCGATCGTCAACAAAACGGGCGGCGATTCCTGGTGCGTTCGCACGCAGGTGCCCGTCCCCGGCCCAAAGCGCTTTGGTGTCGCCCTTGCGCCACGCCTTATACATCCGGGCGAACTCTTTTGCGTCATTGTTCGGGTGATTTAGAGCGTCTTGTAGCATGAACTCGCCATCGCGATCGGACAGTCCGCCCATCACGGCCACATGTTCGTTAACCGATTCGAGGCCGGCGATCTCTTTTCCGGTTTTAACGGCATGATCCACAAAATAATTATCCAAACCGTGCGAGGCAGACGCTTTGCTGTAGGCCGTAGGGGCGGCCAAATGCTGTGCAATCCACCATGGTTTGTAACGAAGCTGGCTGTCGAAGTTCCTGAGGCGCTCGCCGTTTTGGCCATCACCCTCGGAAATTACTGTAAACATGTTTTTACGAAGCCATAGCAGCAGCTTGGGATCGATTTTCGAACGGATGTCCTGCCCGCGCGGATACTTCGCGGCAGCCTCGAATTTTTTCTGGAATTCCGCGTGCCGCGTTGGATCGAATTCGAACACAAAGCGTTTACTCTCGTTCAACGCGATCTCGTATGGCGTCGGCAACGGATAATCCTTTTTGGTGAGCGCATGAATCGATCCTACGAGGTAAAAAGGCGCCTTTGCGTTTGTTACACGCCAGACGCAACATTTTGGAAATCTCTTGCCATGCCAGGCCGCGTCCGCTGCCAGCGGTGTGAAACTGGACAAAACGAGCAACGAAATGAAACCCGCAGCGACGCGTCGAACGCGGAAGGACATTTCCGGCTCTTAACGCGAAAAATCTGCAAGTCAATTGCTACTTTCGGCAGGCCAGGGAGCCACAGCTATCGACAGAAGAAGGCATCGCTTCTTGAGGTGAATGCAATTTTTGGTACTGTAGCGCAGGCATGCCTCTCCAGGTGAAACGTTGCTCGGTACTGGCGTTTGTCTTGGGTTCCCTTCTTGTCGCATCCGGCGTTGTGATGGCCGGCGACTGGCAGATCATCAAGGTAAACGGACACGACTACCTGACCGTCGACAACATTTCCAAGTTTTATGGGCTACCTGCAGACGTGGTCCCGTCTGGATCCAGGTTACAAACAGATACGGCAAATAAACCCCTGGAATTCATCAGCGGCAGCCGTGAGGCAAGGATCAATGGCGTTCGCAGTTGGCTGTGTTTCCCGGTTATCGAGCAAGGCGGAAGATATCTGATCTCGCGTACTGACGTGGCCAAGACGATAGAGCCGCTGGTACGTCCGCATCATGTTCGAAGCATTGGCAAGGTTCAGACAGTCGTTTTGGATCCCGGCCACGGTGGTTACGACAAGGGGCAGGTGAGTCGAAATGGATGCGAAAAAGATTTCGCCCTGGATGTGGCGCGGAAGCTTCGGCCAATTTTGCAGGCAAAGGGGCTGCGCGTGATTATGACACGCGAGGGCGATTATTTTGTGCCTCTGGAAGTGCGCGCGAAGATCGCCAATTCCGCGCGCAACTCAATCTTCGTCAGCATTCATTTCAATGCTTCGAACGACGACCCGAACGCCACCGGCTTTGAAATCTTTTCGTTCACGCCGCGCGGAGCGCCATCGACAGCTGACAGCAATATCACTTCGAGTTCTTTCAATATGCAACCGGGCTGCGTAACGGATACGGAGAGTCTGGCGCTTTCGGCTTGCATCTACCATTCACTTCTCGGTCACATCCCGGAGTACGATCGCGGCATCAAACGCGCGCGATTTGCCGTGCTGCGTTTGACCAAGGTGCCGGCAGTGCTGATCGAAGGCGGCTTCTTGACTGACCGCGGCGAATGCAAACTGATTGCCAGCAAAGATTGGCGCAGCAAACTGGCGGGAGCAATCAGCGTAGGAATCGAAAGTTATCGGACCCTGGCGGCGGACAAAAAGCCACCACTACTCGTTACAGATTATCGAAAGCAAACCAAATCGGCGCCAAACACTCCGGCGGTGCAAGGCGGGGCTTTGAAGGAAGCAGATGCTAGCCTGCTTAACCTGGTCGGCAGGTCCGCCTTTCTTCCTCCGCAACAGATGCCCGCTCGTTCGCCGGCGTCCTCTCTCGAATCGGCTCCCATCATTCCCTAAAGCCGCGACTCCGATATTGCTGACGTTGTGGTGCGCGGGAACATCTAAAAGAGCATAACGAGACCCTTCTCGATTGACTGCTCCTTCAAGCTCCCTAGCGTGAAATGAGTAACCAAGGCAGAAAGGAACTATGAAAAAGGAAATTATCTATCTGATGACAACCCTGCTGGCGACAGTCGCTGTTTGCAGTGCCGCTACCCCTGACAAGGCCGCAATGGAAGCAAAGGAGAAAACCGCCTGGCAGACATTCAGGGACAAGAACGAGTCCGCTTTCAAGAGCGTCGTCGACAAGGATTTTCGTGGCGTTTACGCCGACGGGATTGCCAACATGCAGAAGGAGTTGGACGACATGAAAAAGTGGGACCTGAAATCGTTTGAGATCAGCGATTTCGACATGTTCTCCGACGAAAAAGATGTCGTCGTCGCGACGTACCAGGTAAAGATTGAAGGGACCTACGACGGCAAGGATATCTCCGGCATGTACAATGCCGGAAGCGTGTGGAAGCTGGAGAACGGAAAATGGATGGCGATTTTCCACACCAACATCAAAGAGGAAGCGTCGGCAGGCCAATAGCAGTTTAAGCCGACCACCAGCGCTAACTGGAGGTGGCAATCATATTCGAGGATTTTTGCAGACCGTTTAACGAAGCGGTCTGCAATTTCGCTGGTCGTTGACTTCGCATAGCGGAGTCTTATTCTGAACGAGATATAAATGCGGGGGAGCCGCAATGGCTGAGAGGTCCAATTGGACGACCCCTTGAACCTGATGCGGGTAATGCCGCCGAAGGGAGCGAGGGTCCATGCCGGACTGGTGATTTCAGCCATGCGTGAACGCGCATGGCTTTTGCTTATGAATCAGGAAACCAGGATCACAGGAAAAGGAATCGCCGAGGTCGCAGGCAACGACGTTGCTCAAAACGGCGCGGGTCAAGACGCCAATGATTTGTCCCAGCAACTCCCCAATTCACGGAAGATTTACGTAAACGGTACACAAAATCCAAGTCTGCGAGTTCCGTTCCGAGAAATTATTCTCGCTCCAACGAAATCGTCAAATGGCGAGATCGACGTCAACGAACCCGTCCGCGTGTACGACACCAGCGGTCCCTGGACCGATCCCAAATTCCACGGCGACGTAACACAAGGGCTTCCGTCGCTGCGTGTGAAATGGATCCGCGATCGCGGCGACGTGGAAGAATACGATGGACGCACAATTCAGCCGATCGATGACGGCTGGCTGTCGTACAAGCATCGAACATCCAACGTCGAACGCCGAACGCCGAATGGAAAAAACGAGTTGGTGGAGCGCGACCGCCCGGCGCGTCGTCCGCTGCGAGCGAAGCCTGGCAAAGCTGTTACCCAGCTCTGGTACGCGCGCCAGGGCATCATCACGCCTGAGATGGAGTTCATCGCTATCCGCGAAAATCGCGGACGCGAAATTCCTGGGAGCGCCGGCGCCTCGCCGAACGGATCTGAGATCAGTCGCAACGACCTCGCGCACCAACACCCTGGCAGCGAACCAATCGCAAATCGCGAATCGAAAATCCCAAATATCATCACTCCGGAATTTGTCCGGCAGGAAGTCGCGCGCGGCCGGGCAATCATCCCTGCAAATATCAATCATCCCGAATCCGAGCCGATGATCATCGGCCGTAATTTCCTGGTAAAAATCAACGCCAACATCGGCAACAGCGCGGTAGCGTCGTCGATCGAGGAAGAGGTCGAAAAGATGCGGTGGGCAACAAAATGGGGCGCCGACACGGTAATGGATTTGAGCACCGGAAAAAACATTCATGCCACCCGCGAATGGATCATACGCAACAGTCCGGTGCCCATCGGAACGGTTCCGATCTACCAGGCACTGGAGAAAGTTGGTGGTCGCGCTGAGGAACTGACGTGGGAAATTTATCGTGACACGTTAATCGAACAAGCTGAGCAAGGTGTGGATTATTTTACGGTCCACGCGGGAGTGCTATTGCGCTTCGTTCCTTTAACGGCCAAACGCGCCACGGGGATTGTTTCAAGGGGCGGGAGTATCATGGCCAAGTGGTGTCTGGCCCATCATCAGGAAAGCTTTCTTTACACTCATTGGGACGAGATTTGCGAGATCATGGCGGCGTACGACGTCAGCTTCTCAATTGGCGACGGTCTCCGGCCGGGTTCTATCGCGGACGCGAACGACGAAGCGCAATTCGCGGAACTTTACACGCAAGGCGAGCTGACCAAACGCGCGTGGGCGCAACATGTGCAGGTGATGAACGAAGGCCCCGGTCATATCCCCATGCACATGATCAAGGAAAACATGGAGAAGCAACTCGAGTGGTGCGACGAAGCGCCTTTTTACACGCTCGGCCCGCTCACCACCGACATCGCGCCGGGCTATGATCACATCACCAGCGCCATCGGTGCAGCGATGATCGGTTGGTACGGTTGTGCAATGCTTTGTTACGTGACGCCCAAGGAACACCTGGGATTACCAAACAAAAAAGACGTCAAAGACGGAGTCATCGCCTACAAAATCGCGGCGCACGCCGCAGACCTGGCCAAAGGCCATCCCGGCGCCCAATACCGCGACAACGCCATCTCGAAGGCAAGGTTTGAGTTCAGATGGGAGGATCAGTTTAACTTGTCGTTAGACCCGGAAACTGCGCGAGAGTTTCACGATGAAACTCTCCCCCAGGAGGGAGCGAAAACCGCTCATTTTTGCAGCATGTGCGGTCCTCACTTTTGTTCCATGAAAATTACCGAAGACGTGAGGAAATACGCCGCGGAGCAGAATCTTTCTGAAGACGAAGCGTTGAAGGCAGGTATGGAAGAAAAGTCCCGCGAGTTCGCCGAAGCGGGATCGGAGCTCTATTCTAAAGCTTGATCTTTGCGCGCTTTAGATGGAGCCGCCGGGAGGCGGCGACATAGACTGGCGTTCAACGGCCAGCCCGCAGGGGCGAAGCCTGCTGGAGAGTAGGCAACTTGAATCCAAGTTGGTCCGCGAAACCCGGGAGCGAAACTATAGTTATCTTTTAATTCTTTGGATCGGCGAGTGATGTTGTTGACCAACATGCCTTCGGTAAGGTTGGGGATGATCCGCGCACGATTATCTGAACGCGTCACTCGCGCACGGGCCGTGACAGTTTCCGGTAGAGATCGCCTGGAGATTGTTTGGATTGATCAAGCGCCGCTGCGAGCCAATGCCGCCGCCAAATGCACCGACATGCTGGTGCGTCTGGAGCGAGCGCGACTTGGCTGGCATCAGTTTGAACGACAGGACAAGCCCGCGTTTGTCCGATGGCGGGCGCGTGAGTTTGGCGCGTTGCTTAGCACCGCGCGGGATGTCGAGGATGAGATTCGGGACGCGCAAAACCTGATTCATGAAGTGGAGACTGAAATGCGGCGACACATCCAGGATCCGCACAGCGCCTATCGGCGCGTGCTGTTTCGACACAAAAATCCGGGCGTCGCCGATGAGCAAGAGACTTTCTCTTATGGATCGCGATCGACACCTCATCTGAGCGAATTCGAGCAGGAAGCTCTGTTTCAAGAATGGGTGCGAACATTTCTTGGCACGAACCCAATCAAGATGGATGACGACGTTTATTCGAGCAGCTTTGAAGTTTTTAAGTCGCATATGTTCGTTAGGCCAGAAAGCGCCACGAGTCGATCTGATCCCCGGCCGGCGGGTGTTCGGCGTTCTGCGGTTGATGAGGAGTCGGCGGGCGCAACGGAACCGGTGACGATTGATCTGCGGGTAAAGGAAATCTATCGGCGGCTGGTGCGCCGATTACATCCCGATTTGCGCGCCGATGGGGATGCGTCGGTCTCTTCGCTTTGGCATGAAGTCCAGGAGGCGTATGCGGCCGGTGACGTTGCCCGGATGGAACTTCTGCTGGCGCTCAGTGATTTGTCGGATGCACCCGGCGCTGGCACATCCTTGTTCCAGATGCGCTCGGTCCTTGGGGAATTGACACGGTCTGTGCGTGCGTTGGAGTTAAGCCTGGTCGAAGCCGGGCGGGAAGATTCATGGAACTTCGCCCGAATAGGTCCATCGGAGGATTTGCGGGTGCGCGTGGAGCGGCAATTGAAACATGATCTCGCGCTGCGACAACAGCGTCTGGAGCTGCTCACGAGAACGATTGCCGAATGGGCTGAGCGACCGCAGTTCAGTAGAGAGACGTTGAGCGCGACTGGTTAAAGGTTGAGAATTGAGTGAAAGAATTGAAACCAGGAACCGAGGAAACCCCTCCGGGGAGCACCCCGAAAGCATTCGGGTTGGTTTGAAAGCCTGGCCGTCGCTTCGCGTCCGTGGCAGTGGCTGCTAGCGGAGACGAACTTTTGAATTAATTGCATGCTGGCCCCCAAACCAACCATCTATCTAATCGCCGGCTGCAACGGCGCTGGCAAAACAACTTTCGCGAAAGAATTTCTTCCATATGAAGTGAAATGTCTGCGCTTCTACAATGCGGACGACATTGCACGCGGCCTGTCGCCGTTCGATCCGTCCGCCGGCGCGATCAAAGCAGGCCGTCTGCTTCTGAGCGAAGTGCGCGACTCGATAACTCGACATCAAACCTTTGCGCTAGAAAGCACGCTTAGTGGTAAGACTTACATTCGTTTATTTAAACATGCGCTTTCGTCAGGCTACGCCCTGGAACTTCATTATCTCTGGCTTTCGCATGTCGACCAGGCGGTCGCACGCGTGCGCCGGCGAGTTCGCATGGGAGGACACAATGTTCCAACCGCGGACATCCGCCGTCGATTTAAGCGTAGCCTCAATCACTTGGTTGATGATTATCTTCCCCTCGCGACTCGTTGGGCGATCTGGGACAACCGTGGACTTCCCGCGAAACGACTCGCGACTTCCGCGACCGATGATGTTCCGGCGATTACTCGGAGTATGAAAAGGAATCAGCGGAGCAATGGGGCGAAAAAACCGCCGGTCTTTGTGGCCCGCGCGGAACGCGCATTCAGTCGGGTGGCGCGCAAGCTGCGCGCAGAAAATCGAAGGCGCGGATTGTCGCCAGTGGTCTGGCCGAATGGGGAACCACGCCGCTCGTTGAAAGGCACCAGGGCGATGGACGTATTCATGTCCGAGCGGAAGCGCGAACGCGAAGAGAGCCGCGAACTGCCGTCGAAAAATTTAAAGAACACGAGATGAAGCGGGAGCGCTCGGGTAGATGACATCAAAAGTCACCGGTAGGCGAGATTCGCGGGCTGACGAAGCTCGTCAAATGATTTGCGTTTCACAGCTCGTCACTGGTCACACATCACACGTCACTTCTTCATCGTCATCGGCCCGCAGCCTTTTCGCAACGCTCGAGCAACCGCGGCGATTTCATCCGATCCGCCCATGCCGTGAAGGCTGGCGTCGCACCGCGCCAGCGAAGCGTCTCGACCTTCTTGAAGAGCGGCGTATCGGTGCGCAGCGTGGCGAGTTTCTTGAAGAGCAACGCAAGATCGCGCTGTTCGCCGAGAACGGCTGACGGAAATTTTTCGATCGGACCGTAGCGATTCAAAAGCTGAGCAGCCGTCCTGGCGCCGATCCCGGGGATGCCGGGATAGCCGTCGGCCGCATCGCCTACCAGCGCGAGCAAATCCGGGATGAGTGGGGGATCGACACCGAACTTTTCGCGGACCCCGGCCGCATCGCGAATGATTTTGCGCCGGCCATCGATCTGCACCACGCGCGTCCCGCGCACGCATTGCGCCAGATCCTTGTCGGGCGTCCAGATCGCGACGCGCTCGACCTTCTTGTCCTTCGCGGCGATATGCGCGGCCGAAGCGAGCGCATCATCGGCTTCGAGCTCGATCATCGGCCACACGACAATTCCCATCGCCGCGAGCGCCTCCTCGAGCGGATGGAATTGCGCGAAAAGCGCGGGCTCGATACCGGCGCCGGTTTTGTAGTCCGGCCAAAGCCGATTGCGAAACGACTCGATCACATGATCGGTCGCGACGCCGAGGTACGTGGAACCAGGACCATGGAAGGCGGAGTCTTCTGCGTGGAGACCACGTGACTTGGCGACTTCTACGTGGTCCGCGCCCTCGAGGATTTGGAGAACAGTCTGCAGCACGCCAACGACCGCGCCGTAGGGACGGTCTTTGCCTTTGGTAAACCGGCGCAAACCGTAGAAGTGGCGAAACAGCTCATAGGTGCCGTCGATTAAATGGACAATCACAGCCCGTCAGGGTAAACCGCGCCAGCCGCGTGAGGCGAAGCCTTTTACGCGGCCGTCGACCTGAGTCCTCAAGCGTCTGTTCTTAGTCCTGGTGGCTTCTGCTCGTCCGAAGTAATAGAGAGGAAGGTATGAATCGTCGCGCATTTATTGCTGCCGCGGCCGGTTGGGGGGCAGCGGCCGCATGGGGTTGGCCAGTGCCGCGCCGTTCGAAAACTGCCTGGCGTGAACGCCGCCAGCTTTTTCCGGAAGGCGTCGCTTCCGGCGATCCCGATAGCAACAGCGTTTTGTTTTGGACGCGCTATCCCGGCTCCGGCAAGTCAGCGCAATTGACTCTCGAGGTGGCCGAAGACGAGGCGTTTGAGCGCGTGACCGCCAGCGCACCGGTAACGGTTTCGGCGGCGGCCGATTGGACCTGTCGCGTTCTGGTGGGAGGACTGAAACCGGCGCGCGTTTATTGGTATCGCTTCAGCGACCGCGACGGCAATGGCAGCCGCATCGGCCGCACCATCACCGCGCCGGCCGACGATGATTCGCGCCCGGTGAACTTCGCGTTCGTGAGCTGTCAGGACGTAAATGAGGGAAAGCTGAACGCCTATCGCCGGATGATTTACGAAGATGAACGCGCTCCCGCCGCCGAGCAGCTCGATTTCGTTTTGCACCTCGGCGATTTCATCTACGAGGTGGTCGAGTATCCCGACGAGGTGAAGTCACGCTACGACCGCACGATCTATGAAGTGGCGCGGTTTCCTGACGGCCACAGCCACAAGGTCGGTAACTTCCACATCCCGCTGACCGTAGATGGCTACCGGGCCATCTACAAAGGCTATCTCGCCGACCCCGACCTCCAGGACGCTCGCGCGCGCTGGCCGTTCGTCGCCATCTGGGACAACCACGAATTCTCGTGGCAAGGCTGGCAAAGCATCGTCAAGGCGGGTTCGTTCGAGCGGCCTGGCCAGAGCGTCAAGGTCGCGGCGAATCAGGCCTGGTTCGAATTTCTCCCCGCGCGTGTCTCTCCGCCGAGCGGATCGCTGGAGCACTTCGGCCCACCCGCGGTGAAAGATGTTCCCATCGACAAGTTCGATCGCGATGGGCTGGGAGTGGAACCGAACAACTTGATCGCGATCAACAGCCTCAAGGGTTACCGGTCGTTCCGCTACGGCCAGCACCTCGACCTGATCATTACCGACCAGCATAGCTATCGGAGCGCCGACTGCTTCAGCGATCCGTCGCTTGGGAAGCTGGGCGGTGACGAGTTCGCGGACATGGCTCCTGAGTCTTTGATGCAGATTCTCGACGGCGGGCGTGCCTTCAACGGCGGCAATCCCCCTGAAGAAGTCCGGTTCAACGACGCGCATGTCCCCAACCCGCAACGAAATGCGCCGCCGCAAACGATTCTCGGCGCGGAGCAGAAAGCGTGGTTCAAGGACAAGCTCAAGAGCTCAACCGCGGCCTGGAAAATCTGGGCAAACTCCCAAGGCGCGCTGGATTCGCGCGCCGATCCGCAGAACCTGCCGCCCGGTCTCACCAAGGAAGCGTGGCCGAAAGACGGCGGCTACGCGAATATGGGCGCGGCTGATTTCGGCAAAGCGTACGTTGAGCGCGCTGAGATCTACAATCTCGTGCGCGACGCGAAGATCACCGGCTTCGCTATCGTCTCGGGCGACCGCCACAGCTTCTGGGCCGGATATGCGACTGCGGAACTTCCGCCCGGCAAGTTCGAGCCGGTCGGCCTGAGCTTCGTCGGTGCGTCACTCACGAGCCCCGGGACCATGGAGGCCTATGAGCACAATCTTAAGAAGGACGCTCCGCTCCGATCGCTGTTTCTCGCGGACAGGCAGGGACAGGCCAAGCCGGACTGGACCTTCAACATGCTGCTAAAGCACGGCGTCCGTTCGTGCCTGGAATATGCAAAAAACTTCGACCTGAAGCGCGCCCGGTCGCTCTCCAACCCGAATCTGGCTCCGCACCTCGAGTTCGTCGATCTTGGAGGACACGGATATGCCAAGGTCCGATTGTCGGCCGATGAGATGCGCACCGAGTTTGTCTGCATCCCGCGCCCCATTACGCGGAGCGAGAAACCGGACGGCGGGCCAATCAGGTATCGAGTCTTACACACCGCTGCACTGTGGAAGAAAGGCGAAAAGCCCGTCCTCGTTCAACAGGTCCTGGAAGGAAATGCAGACCTGAACGTTTAACCGCAGATTACGCAGGCAGCCACGTAAAAGCGTTCGCTCACGTGGTTGGAAGCGAGGCCAAAACCGCTTCGAGCGAAGCGATTCATGCGGATTAATGAAGCAACTTCTCAGGAAAATTCGCGTTTTGTTCGCGTCGCAGAATGCGCCGCTGACGCCAGCGTAATGTCCTGCCCGGCTTCGTCGGATCCCAGCCTTTCGGATTCGGCAGGACCGCCGCCAGCATGGCCGACTGCTCCCTCGTTAGGCCGCACGCGCTGACGCCGAAATAATGCTGCGAAGCTGCTTCGACCCCGTAGATCCCGCGCCCCATCTCGATCACGTTTGCATACAACTCCAGGATGCGCCGCTTCGGCAACAGCGCCTCCATCCAGATGGTGTAGTACGATTCCAGTCCTTTCCTGATCCAGGAGCGGCCCTGCCAGAGGAAGATCGACCGGGCGCATTGGTTCGTGATCGTGGAAGCTCCGCGAACCGGTTTCCCTTTCCGCTTTGCTTTTTTCATCGCGAGTTCCATCTCCTTCCAGTCAAAGCCCTCGTGCTGAAAGAATCGCTGATCTTCCGAAATCCAAAGGTGTTTCAGGAACATCTCAGGAATCTGCGGCAAAGAGATCCAGCGGTAGCGGAGCGGAGACTTTGGTCCTTTCGAGAACGTCGCGCCGACTTGTTCGATCAACATCGGCAGTGTCCTCGGAGGATTGACGAATCGCACCATCGCCACTTGCAGCGCCGGGATAAGGAGCAAAGCCACCAGCAAGAGCAGAATCCATTTTTTCCCGCGACCGCGTGGACGAAGTCTTTTACGCGGTTTACGCGGTTTAGGCGTCGGCATTCTCTCGCTCCGTGTAAGTCTCATAATAAATAATCCGGGACCTCGCGATTTCGTGGAGAGTGAAGCGAGGTTCGGTAGGCACTTTGAAGCGGCTTAAAAAACAGCGTTTGCTCGGAACTCTGTTCCCAACCAGAATCAGCAGCGTCATGGTGATGGAAAACTCTTCCTCGAACGATCGCGCAAAATTTAAAAGGCAAATTGCTCTCCGAAAACCCTTGCTTCGTCTCGCCTTCGGTCTCCTCCTGACAACTGCAGCACTCGCCGTTCAAGTCAAGGCGGCCTCCCAGAAGGGTTCCGAACCTGAGTCCAAGGACAAGCCTACGCCAACTGCAACTCCCAACTTCAAGCCCGAATCCATCGCCAGCACAGGCACCGTGACTGTCGGAGGCAGCCCAATCGAGTATCAAGCCGTGGCCGGCACACTCGTCGTACATCCCAAAGGCTGGGACGACGCAGCCCTGGCTGGGGACCGGCAAAGCAAAAAGGAAGAAAGTGAGGAAAGCGAGGAGAGCGGACAAGAGCCTAACGAGCATAAGAATCCGACGGCCGAAGCTTCGATGTTCTACGTGGCCTATAACAAAAAGAATGTTGAAGCGGCCAAACGTCCCATCACGTTCCTGTTCAACGGCGGACCAGGCTCTTCGACAGTCTGGCTGCACATGGGCGCCTTTGGACCTCAACGGGTGATCACCGCCGACGACACGCATACCGCCGCGGCGCCCTATCAAATTGTTAATAACGATTACAGCCTGCTGGACGCGAGCGATCTGGTATTCGTGGACGCTCCCGGCACGGGCTTCAGCCGCATCGCCGGTAAAAACAAAGAAAAAGAGTTTTACGGCGTGGACCAGGACGCGCACGCGTTCGCGGAATTCATCGTGGCGTATCTCAGCAAGTATGGGCGGTGGAACTCGCCCAAGTACATTTTCGGCGAAAGCTACGGAACGCCGCGCTCTGCCGTGCTGGTGAACTTGCTCGCACAGGAATACAACGTCGACCTGAACGGCGTGATCATGCTTTCGCAGATCTTGAACTTCGACTTGAGCGTGGACGACCCGGAAGGCAATCCTGGAATTGATTTGCCCTACATTGTGGCGTTACCGACCTACGCCGCCAGCGCCTGGTACCACCATAAGTTGCCCGGCCCGAATTCTCCCGCCGCGCTCGAACCTTTCATCAAAGAAGTGGAAGAGTTCGCCACGCACGATTATGCGCGCGCGCTGGCGGAAGGAGCGACTCTGCCGAAAGCCGAACGCCAGGCCATTGCCGAAAAACTGCACGGCTACACCGGCCTTCCCGTCAGCTATATTCTCAAGGCCAACTTGCGCATCGACGGCGGCGAGTTTGCAAAGAACCTCGAGGATGATACTGACACCACCACCGGCCGGCTCGACACGCGCTTCTCAGGCCCCACCATGGACCCGCTGAGCAAGAAGGCCGACTACGATCCGCAAGCCGCCGCCATCAGTTCGGCCTATGTCTCTGCTTTCAACGACTACGTGAGGAAGTCTTTGCACTACGGTCAGGACAAAACCTATCGGCCTGAGATTCCGTTGTGGAAGACTTGGAATTTCCAGCATCAACCGCCGGGTGCGGAGCGGCCGTTGCCGCAGTCGACCAACACCATGCCGGATTTGGCTACCGCGATGAAATACAACCCGGACCTCAGAATTCTTCTAACGGGCGGTTACTTCGATCTGGCCACACCGTATTACGAGGGCTGGTACGAGATGCACCACCTCCAAATCCCGGAGCGGCTCCAGGACCACATTGACTATCGCTACTATCAGTCGGGCCACATGGTGTACGCCCATCAGGAATCGCTTAAGGCTCTACACGACGACGTGGCCGCGTTCATCCATTCGACCGATCACCTCACCAAATGACCGCG
Source organism: uncultured Verrucomicrobiae bacterium (assembly GCA_963807435.1). Lineage (GTDB taxonomy): Bacteria > Verrucomicrobiota > Verrucomicrobiia > Chthoniobacterales > UBA10450 > Udaeobacter. The sequence continues at coordinate 170,658 of CAWECA010000006.1, read as the reverse complement.
TAAAAGGCTTCGCCTCACGCGGTTCTTATCGAGGGGGAAAGCGTTTGAGATGATGGCGCAATTGAGCGCGCAGGAATGGAGCTAACGGGAGAATACGTCGCGCTGGGCTGCCGGGGATGGACTGCATTGGTCCTGTGGGAATCCGCACCCGAGGGCATCGGGAGATCGCGAGTCAACGACATGGAAGGTAAATAAGCTTCGATGGACCTCAGCGATTATGGAGCAGCGGGGGCGCTTGCCGACATAGATGCGCCGCAGTCCGACGAGGTCGAATGGAGCCCATGGGGAAACCGACATAGAGGTAATTCTGAAGGGAGCAGCGAGCGAGTTGGGGAAGGAGCGAGTTTCAAATGGGTGGAAGCGACAATGACCGCGTGATTTCGTCGCGAATGAAGCGCCGCTCTTATGCTCCGACAACCGCGTCTTCAAGTCCGTCGAGAAACCGATATAAAACCCATTGTCTTTCGTTGAACGCAACACGTAGACGTAAAACATTCGGTCGCTTTGACCTGAGAGCCGCGTGAGGCGAAGCCTTTACGCGGTTGCCCGAAGTTAGCCCTCGGTGGCCGAGACGTTTTTGCTAGAATGGCGTGCGCATGAAATTGCCCGCCGATACGATAATCGCTCCCGAAAAGCTGACGCGTTACCTTCTGGTGGGTCAAACCCGCGGTGACAAATCGGCATTTCTCGCGAGGGCCGGCTACACTCTTGAAACGGCCGATCAGCTTCTCGACGATTTGCGCACCCAATTACTGCCGCTCGATGCGGTCGAACTGCACTCGACCCTCTTTGGCAAGTTCTATGAGATTAGCGGCACGCTCACCGGACCAAACGGAGTTACTCTAAGCGTCCGCTCCATTTGGATGGAAGAAAAGTTGTCCGGCATCGCAAAATTCATTACCTTAATCCCTGAGAAATAAGAACCATGCGCTTCGAACTGTATACTGACGCTGCTCTTGCTCGCGACATTCCGGAGCACCGGCTCCGCCAAGGTGATGTCGTGAAGATTGTCGATCATCATCCTTCGTCCAACGGTGAATCCGGCTACTCCATCGAAGTGTTCAACGCCATTGGCGAAACGATCGCTGTTACGGCGGTGCCAGAATCGGCACTGGAATCATTGCGCAAGGACGAAGTTCTGGCCGTGCGCGCACTGGCGGCGCGATAATCGCGAAATGTAGTCCGCCCAAAGCCGATTGCGCCACGTAAAAGCGTTCGCTCACATGGCTCATTAGCGGACCGTCAGATCATTTTGTGAAGCCGCGTGAAGCGAAGCTTTTTACGCGGCAGCACGCCGACGACGGCGCCGTAGGGGCGATCCTTGTCCTTCGTGAACCGGCGCAGCCCGTAGAAGTGACGGAAGAGCTAGTAAGTGCCGTCGACGAGGTGCACGATCATTTGGGACAATATTAAATCTTGTCGCTGCGCCCTCAAAGCCGGGGCGAGGCTCTATTCGAAGACGTAGCTGTCCAGCACTCGTGTTTTGTGCTACAAGATCGACATGGAAATCAAGCTGACCGCCGTCTTCCGAAAATTTCCCGAAGGATACGCCGCATTCGTGGAAGAGCTGCCCGGTGCGAATACGCAAGGTGCAACGCTGGAAGAAGCGCGCGCAAATTTGAAAGAAGCGGTCGAGATGGTTTTGCAGGCGAATCGCGAATTGGCTGAGGAGTCATTGCGTGGCGCTGACGTTCTGCGTGAACCACTCGCGACCGGATGAAGCGGCGTGATCTGATTCGACATCTTGAGAGCCACGGCTGTGAATTCCTGCGCGAAGGCGGCAATCACACCATCTACGTTAATCGTCGGGCGCAGAAATCCTCCGCCATTCCGCGTCATCGCGAGATCATCGAATTTTTCGCGGAGAAGATCTGCAAAGACCTGGACATTCCGAAACCCTGAAGCCTTCGCTTTGGCGACGAGCGCAGCGTGGTTTTCGGCCGGCAGATCGTGACCGTCAGGCTGAATTAAATCCATTTTTTCCCGCGACCGCGTGTCCGCCGCAGGACGGACTCGCCGTGGCGAGAGGCAAAGCCTTTTACGCGGAGATAATGGCGCAATTGAGCGCGGAGGAATGGAGCGAACGGGATGAGAGACATAGAAGGTAAGGCTGCGAGGGAAGCAGCGAGGGAGGGTGGGAAACGACCGAGTTTCAAACGACGTCCGGCCCCGCTCTTCCGCGTAAACACCCGCGGCATTCTATGCCGCTGGGCGACGCGGTCGAGCAAGTGGTTCTTGTAAGAGATAGTGTTTGAGTTGTGCTTTGCGAAATCGCCTGCCTGAACCACTCTTAAAGTACCTTTCGCGCCCTAGAGCATCTTCCTGATTCAAGTAAGCCTCATAATAAATAAGCCTCCATGGACCGCGCGATTTCGTTGCGAACGAAGCGCCGCGCCTATGCTCCGACAACCGCTTCTTCAAGTCTGTCGAGAAACCGATGTAGAAACCGGAGTCGCTCTCCGACCGCAACACATAGACGTAGAACACGGTCCCGATGGTAGAATGATCAAACCGCGTGAAGCGAAGCTTTTTACGCGGTCCATTCGACCGATCACCTCGTCAAATAACATGCGAGTTCCGGGGAGCGTGCTCTGAAGAAGACGCCATGCTTCAAAATCTGAGGGAGCTGCTCGAATAGATTCGGGGAGCATACGCGTCTGCTCCCGATCGCGAACTTGGAGCCGCGTGAGGCGAAGCCTTTTACGTGGTTACGTGGATTCGAGTTGCGCGAGTGCAGTGAATCCGTCATCATCGTCAGGCTTACCCCTGACCCCATGACTTTCTGCGCGCAATACCATGTCCCGCCGTCTCGCCACGTCGTAGCTTTTCGGAGGCAGGCGTCTTTTTGGATAATGACGGGGTCGGTTTAGAAATCGCTTAGCAGGCCGGTCGCCTTCAGATGGGAACGCCGCAACTAACCGACGAACGACTAAGACATTGGTTAGACAGTAATCAATTGGCACGCGAGCGCCTTTGCCAAGCGGTGCTCTCGCTGGATCAGCGGTTTCGCAACGTAAGGCCGCGTCATCCGCGAGGTGGTCCCGATGGCGGCCGTGATCTCGAGGCCGTTTTTGAAGGTGATCGTGTGGCATTCGGGGCCGTTGGTTTTCTGAACTCGGTCTCCGACTCTCCACAGGATAAGCAGGCTGCACGAAAGAAGTTTATTGCCGATCTCGAGAGTGCGTTAGGAGCTGAGCCAGACCTAAAGATATTCGTTTTCTTTACGAACGTTGCCTTAACGATTGGTGAGAAAAACGCGCTGCACGAGTACGCTCTAAAGAAAGGAATTGATGTTGTCGACATTTTCGACCGCGAACGTATCCGCATCGCGTTGGACAGCACGGATGGTCTCGCCGCACGATACCAGTATCTTAGTATTCAGTTATCAGATGCCGAGCAGGCGGCGTTTTTTGCGCGATGGGGTCGACAAGTGGAGCAACTAACAACGGGATCTGCTACCGCGGTTAGCGCGAGGTTAGCTAGGCTCGAATTCATTCAAGAACGCGTCCCGGCCGCTTCATAGCATTTATTTTTCGATGAAGCTTCATCGAGAAGTCACGGCTACTGAATTTCCGCACCTCCGAGCCGTAATGGCCTTGACTTTTGCGCCTATTACAAACCGTTTAGATGGCCAATTGCATATGCTTGTGTGTAACGACCACGGTGAATGGGAAGCTGACGGACAACGACCTCTTTCAGGTGGTAGGGGACAAGTGGGATACGCATGGGGTCGAGATCCACGCTACTTAATCCAGAGAGATTTATATTATCAGAATTCAACCTTTAGCTCTGTTACAACACGCATCTTCGCGAGTGCGTGGGGCCCTGCGATCATGGGAAAACAATTGGGTGATTTGGATCATGCCTTAGTAGCGTTCTTCATTAACAAGACACTGGCCGATACGGTTAGCAGTATTACAGTGATGGCTAACGAATACATAATTTGGAAAACGCGCTCCGTGCTAGAAATCGAGGAGTCCGAGCCTAAGGACGTGACATTTCCACTTCAGTTTACGCCGACTGAATTGCAAGACCGATGGGTTCAGTTGAAGGGCGACTTAACGAGTGGATGGTTCGATTTTTCTCGATTCACGCCTCGCCGCCTTTTCGCAGCTGAGGAAATTGGCGGAGGTTTCTAACTTTCTAAACCCCGCGCATCCGCATCAGTTACAGGCGTTGTAGGTGACTATGCGGGGCGGAATGAATAGGCGTCAATCAACAAATTTTGACACGACAGCAGCTTGCATTCTGACACGTCGAAGTGAACAGGGGGAACTCGGCTTCATAAAGCAAAGGCTTTTCAAATAATCGCAGACCCGAACATTAGTGCGGCCAGCACGCCGCTTTCGTCAGAAAAACACAGTTGTTCCCGCATCAAGCACGATCATGGGCTCTCAAGATTTGTTGAGTGACCCCTATTGTTCTTGCGCGGCAGCTCGGGGAGAATTGGGGTCGGATCTTCACTTGTGACACACGGTTGGCAAACCAGCTGTTCCAAAAGATCTGGGTGGTTCGAATCAAAACGTGTAAAGTGAAGATGCGACCCCAATCAGCCCAATCACTACGGAACGCCGCGCTCTGCCGTGCTGGTGAACCTGCTCGCACAGGAATACAACGTCGACCTGAACGGCGTGATCATGCTTTCGCAGATCTTGAACTTCGACTTGAGCGTGGACGACCCGGAAGGCAATCCTGGAATTGATTTGCCCTATATCGTGGCGTTACCGACCTACGCCGCCAGCGCCTGGTACCACCATAAGTTGCCCGGCCCGAATTCTCCCGCCGCGCTCGAACCTTTCGTCAAAGAAGTGGAAGAGTTCGCCACGCACGATTATGCGCGCGCGCTGGCGGAAGGAGCGACTCTGCCGGAAGCCGAACGCCAGGCCATTGCCGAAAAACTGCACCGCTACACCGGCCTTCCCGTCAGCTATATTCTCAAGGCCAACTTGCGCATCGACGGCGGTGAGTTTGCAAAGAACCTCGAGGATGATACTGACACCACGACCGGCCGGCTCGACACGCGCTTCTCAGGCCCCACCATGGACCCGCTAAGCAAGAAGGCCGACTACGATCCGCAAGCCGCGGCCATCAGCTCGGCCTATGTCTCCGCTTTCAATGACTACGTGCGGAAGTCTTTGCACTACGGTCAGGACAAAACCTATCGGCCTGAGATCCCGTTATGGAAGAGTTGGAATTTCCAGCATCAGCCGCCAGGCGCGGAGCGGCCGTTGCCGCAATCGACCAACACCATGCCGGATTTGGCCACCGCAATGAAATACAATCCGGACCTCAGAATTCTTCTAACGGGCGGTTACTTCGACCTGGCCACACCATATTACGAGGGCTGGTACGAGATGCACCACCTCCAAATCCCGGAGCGGCTCCAGGACCACATCGACTATCGCTACTATCAGTCGGGCCACATGGTGTACGCCCACCAGGAATCGCTCAAGGCTCTACACGATGACGTGGCCGCGTTCATCCATTCGACTGATCACCTCACTGAATAATCTGTTGGCGATCAGCCACGTTTCGCGCAATCCGGGGAAGTAGACGACGCGCTTCAGATCTCGTGGCTGTGCTAGGCGGCGCCTAGCAAGATGGATTGCGATCCTACTGTGCGGAATGTCAAAATGTTTGGACGCGACCCCAATTGCCCATTACGAAATACAAGAAAAAAGGACTGACCCCAAATTTCCCCCCGCGGTGATCGAGACGTTTTTGCTAGAGTGGCATGCGCATGAAATTGCCCGCCGATACGATAATCGCTCGCGAAAAGCTGACGCGTTACCTTCTGGTGGGTCAAACCCGCGGTGACAAATCGGCATTTCTCGCGAGGGCCGGCTACACTCTTGAAACGGCCGATCAGCTTCTCGACGATTTGCGCACCCAATTACTGCCGCTCGATGCGGTCGAACTGCACTCGACCCTCTTTGGCAAGTTCTATGAGATTAGCGGCACGCTCACCGGACCAAACGGAGTTACTCTAAGCGTCCGCTCCATTTGGATGGAAGAAAAGTTGTCCGGCATCGCGAAATTCATTACCTTAATCCCTGAGAAATAAGAACCGTGCGCTTCGAACTGTATACTGACGCTGCTCTTGCTCGCGACATTCCGGAGCACCGTCTCCGTCGAGGGGATGTCGTGAAGATTGTCGATCATCATCCTTCGTCCAACGGTGAATCCGGCTACTCCATCGAAGTGTTCAACGCCATTGGCGAAACGATCGCTGTGACGGCAGTGCCAGAATCGGCATTGGAATCATTGCGCAAGGACGAAGTTCTGGCCGTGCGCGCACGGGCGGCGCGATAAATCCCGCCGTAACGCAGCCGCAGGCGAGGCCGGGCTTTCCAATGCGACAGCAACTGGCGCGACTGCCATTCGAATGAACAGCCTTGTGTCGAAAGTGGGGACCCTACACTTCCTAGTTTTCTATCACCTTGCGACGCGAAGTGCAGGCGCTCGACAAGGATCAGGCCATCTACAACGTCCGCACGATGGACGACGGGGTGATGAACTCGTTAGGCACACGGCGTGTTTCGATGCAGCTCTTTGCCGTCTTCGGGATCGCGGCGTTGCTCCTTGCCGCGATCGGCATTTGCGGCGTCATGGCTTACACGGTCACGCAACGCACCCAGGAAATCGGCATCCGCATGGCGCTTGGTGCGCAGAGAAGTGATGTGCTCGGCCTGGTCGTCAGGCAGGGAATGACGCTGGCCGCAATTGGTGTTGCCGTCGGACTGGCCGGTGCCTTCAGTCTCACGCGCGTCATGGCAAGTTTGCTTTTCAATGTGCGGCCAGATGATCCGACGACGTATCTCGCGATTTCGTTTCTGCTTATCGTCGTCGCGTTTCTCGCCTGTTACGTGCCCGCGCGTCGTGCGGCGAAACTCAACCCCGTGATTGCTCTCTCACGCACGTAACGTACACGTAATTTCGGAGTGACTTGTAGCTAAAGATGCTCGAATGATTGCGTTGGCTTTCGTTTTTTAGGTCTCGATAAAATCCAAACTCTGCTCCGATCATGATTCCAGCAACTGGTGGCAAGCTACATTGGAACTACCTTATCGCACTCGAAAAGGATCTCGAAGTCGCCTCGCGATATGTCGAATTTTGCAAAAGTAACTACCGCGTTTTTTCGATCGAGTTTGCGCATCTCCTCTTCGCGGCTGCATCCGAAGTAGATGTCGTCGCTAAGCTTCTTTGCGAGCGCCTCGACCCAGCGGCCCCGCGCCAGAACATAAACGAGTATCGTGCAGTCCTTTTAGCGGGCTTCCCAGATCTTCCCACATTTCAGGTTTTCGTCCCACGCTACGGTCTTACCCTGACTCCTTGGGCAAACTGGGCTGGCACCAGTAATCCACTTTGGTGGCGCAACTACAATAACGTTAAGCACCAGCGGAACGTCCATTTCAACCAAGCCACACTCAAAAACGCCCTTAATGCGCTAGGCGCGCTACTAATCCTCACCTTTTACCATTACAGCTACGAGCTTGCCGCCAATGGCACGCCACGTCTTTCTCCTGTAGACACGACTAGAGAGCTAACACCCGAAACAACGCTCCTTCGCTTCCCAAGTGAATTCTACTACAGGCATCTTATTGTCTAGTGATGCATGAAACCGCGACACCGATTCAACCCGACGTCGATCCCGATCATCTCGGCAGCGTTATCGCGGAAATTTCAACGATCTCTCGACGCAAGCGGTTTTGAGTGCCCCGTTGGAGCAGAAAGTTGAGGCATTTTTCACGTGATGGAGCGGGTTAAAGCGTTTGTCAGCTTTTGCAAGTCTGACCGCCTTCTAGCCCAACGGCTTCAGAAAGATCTTGCAGCAGCCGGGTGTGATTCTTGGCAATTCGATGTCTCTGCTATTCCAGGTGCGGACGCGTGGGAGAGTATCCTTCAGCGAATAGAGAACAGCGACATCTTTATCGTTCTCCTTTCGGAAGCAGCAACTTCGTCTCGGGGTGTGACTGAAGAAATATCACACGCGCACTACGTTTCCCTAAACAGCACAGACCACGTCCCCCGGATCATACCTCTAATGCTATCCGAAGCTGTCGCGGTTCCTCGCAAGATCATACGCACTGTTCGTTTGCAATTTCGAGAGGCAAGCTACGCTAGTGATTTCGCACTGTTGTTGCGCACCATAGGGCTTGAAAGCAGTCCGTTTGACGCTGCATCAGACTTGGAAGTCACGGCCGCGGCGCCGTATGAACTGCAAGCAGAAACGCAGGTCGCACGCTATGCCGAGGCATTGATCAAGAATAATTCAGAAATCGCTGGAACATTCAAAAAAGTCGCTTTGGATGCGCTCGGAGGATCGAAGGTTAACTTTTATGTCTCATCTCCCCAAGTTCTGACCCAGTCTGAGCAAGTTTTGCGGTTCCGCTCGCCTATCGGTCCCGCGGTGCGCCTTCAGCAACAGTTTTGGGTTTTTTTCGGACTCCTCGAAAAGAATACCCAAGGCTATGACGTCGCGAGGAAGGTAGTGATGCAAGTAGCCGCGTCGCAAGAACGGCAGTTTGACGATGTCGGAGATGAGCGGGTTCTTCGGACCGACTCGTTACGACTTCAGTTCGAAGGTTTTCAAAAGATCGCCGCGTCGGAAGCGGCCATCGAGCACTAAATCGTCAACAACGCCGTATGCTTTCTGAAACCTAATTTGGGTAAAACTTTGGCCAAATTGGTGGGCGGCCTTCGCCGCAAATTTGGTAGTGGGTATCCTTCTCACGCGCCTAATCGGCTGGATCATAAAGCGGCGGCAGAAGGCGGACGTAGCGATGCAGATCGGAATATGTGTAATTGAAAACGGCAGAACGAGAGGATTTTTCGCGATCGTGAATTGTGGCAACGTCGTGATGCGCAAAGACGACGTGCATTTTCACGTGTTCTTCGCGAGTCATGCTTCCCAGAGCGCTCGCGAAGTTCGCAACGGAGCGAAGCGACACAACAGTTGTAACACCGCAGCGCGGTTTTCAAGTCGTGACCGCTTAGATGATTATTAGAAAAGTAATCGATGCGGGAGGCTTGAGAAGTCGGGAACTCGGAAATTTCCTTTCACGATCCAACCGCCACTATGCGGTGATAACCGATTACACAACGCTGGAGATGTTCTATGGAAACCCACAAATAAATCTGCGTCGTTCATTGGAAATTCTTTCGAGATTTCCTAGGCAGGTCATTGTTCTGAAGTCGAATGCGCGAATCTGGAAAATGATGCCTCGCTCAGAAGGATTGCAAAGTCGGTTTCAGGACAGGAAGAAAACTCAGGCTTTTCCAAGATATTGCCAGGCGTTGTTCAGCGGCGACGAGATCCGGGCAAAACGTATGGCCGCAAGCATCTCGACCTTTGGTGTTGAGGCGCAAGAGTGGGGGCAGCGGCTCATGCAACTTAGTGGTCCTTTTCGTACAGTGATTAAGGACTTGGAAGGCGCTATCCTGCCGGGGGACTTACGGGCGATTCGCGACCGGAAACAAGCTTCTCGAGAGTCTTACGCACGGGCGGCTAGGGATATCTTGGAATCGACCGCGCTTTTTTTTCACGAAGTAGTTCGCACAGATGCGATACCCGATTTGAGGCAAATCATATTTTCGATGCCTTTCCGCTATGCAGTCTGTCACTATGTTGTTTCTCTAAAATGGGTCCTCCAGAAGGGATATATCGAGGCATCCGAGAAGACGTTGAGAAATGATGAAGTGGATACAGTCCATGCCGCATACGCCACGTTTTTCGATGGACTGATAACTCAAGACAAGAGGCTTCAGGCGGTCTATTCAGCCTCCCGTTGGATCCTCAGACGACTTTTTGATTAGGTCAGAATGGGGTCTGATCTTCACATTTGACATTCTGGCTCATCTGGCAAATTGTCTGATTCGTGGCCAGACCTTTGCGAGTGGAATTTGAAGGAGCGGTGTACCATTTGACTGGGCGGGGAAATGCCAGGCAAAGGATTTTCGCTGATGAAAAGGACTGCGGCAGGTTCGTGGAGTCGCTGGCGGAATCGCTCCGGCGTTACGAGGTGGCGCTGCACGCTTATGTGCTGATGGGTAATCATTATCAGCGGGGAGAATTGGGGTCGGATCTTCACTTGTGACACACGGTTGGCAAACCAGCTGTTCCAAAAGATCTGGGTGGTTCGAATCAAAACGTGTAAAGTGAAGATGCGACCCCAATCGAACCCCAATCGAACCCCGACCCCAATCGAACCCGCGACCCCAATCGAACCCGTGATGTGACGGGTCTTGAATTAACGATTTCATAAAACATCCTTTACCGATTTGCGGATGCTAATCAAAACCTCTTTCGTTGGGAAGGAAGCTGATTGTCGATCTTACACGCGGTTGGTACGCTGATCGGACTACTTATCAGCGAAATTATGAACCGAATCTCTGAATTGGCTGCGGTGATAAAATAGAATCGATGTTATTTACGGAAACGCGCTCGACTCGCTTCATTGGCCTAACGAGTTGGCGCGATCCCAGGCGGCTTTGGCCAGGCGGGCAATGATCGCATCCCGCGTGTCATCATTGGCGGCGGAATCGGAGACGAATGCGGCTACGATTAGGTGTCGGCCATCGGGCAGAGTGATAATGCCGATGTCGTTGCTCGCAGAGACAGAAAAAAGAATTCAGACCTTACTATCGACACTAGCCGGTTTGATTTTCCAGGCTGTGAGCTGTGCTCGGATTCGGGCAGTGTCGATCGTAAGCTCTGACCCCCGACGATCCTCTATTAGCGAGTACGGACAGATGCAATGAGTGGCCCGCCGGCGTCGCGCGAGATGAACCATACCGTTTCGTCGTCGGAGGGATCGACCTCTGAGGTGGCCAGATCGATCCGATTGCCGCTCGATCCCGTGCTCGGCGAGCTCAGCTCTACGGGTTCGCGGAACGAAGATTCGCCATGATAGAGGATTGCATAGCGCATTCGGGTCGGGGTCTTCGCATCATAAGCCCGGAAAGAAATCACGACGTCCTCGTCCTTGTTAACGTCGATTGTCACATAATCACGGCTGAGGGGTCCGGCGAGCGTCCACTTCCTAGCCTTGTCGGTGTCGAGGATAATGTGCTTCTTGTCGCCCGAGAGCGAAATTGGGACGCGCCAGACGTGGATCTTTTCGCCGTCGTCACCGGCAGTGTAGATGTTGCCGTTCCTGTAAACGACCTCGGACAAACCGATGTTCGTCTTGCCCGGGTCCGAGTACGCGGTCTTCGACTTGATGAGCGCGGCATGAGTCGTGCCCGAAGGTTTCGGCAGGCCGTAAACCCAAAGCTGTGATCCGGAAGCAGCGGCGAAAAACGTCAGGTCATCGAGTGTGCCGTGATGCTTGGCGACACGGATGTAGGGGCTCGGAAAATCGTCCTTGGTCAATACCGGCTTGATCTCGGTAAGTTTGCCGTCTGCCATCTGATCTGCATCGTAGAGCCAAATCTTGCCAACGGGGCGTACGCCCTCGCCGTCGAGCACGTTGTGGTGAAAGACGGCGTATTGTCCGTGTATGACCATGAGCGGGAAGTCCTCGTAATCTTCGGTTATCTTGAAGGTGTGGAAGCCTTTCGTTGGATCCTCCGACTTGGACACGGCTGCAAAAGTGATCCGCGTTGCCTCGTTGTGCTCAGCCTTGCAGAGCGCTGCGTTCGCGTTGCAATCGGTTGTTGCCCAGAGGCGGTTACGGCCGTGGGTCACGATCCAGAAGAGTTTGCGTTTTTCATCGTAGGTCGAACGGGTATCGTAGAAATCGGCGATGCACGCGCTCGTGGGGAATCCCTCCGCGTCGCGCAGGACGTCGTTGCCTTTCCCGTTGGGTGGCGCTGGATTAGCCGGATCACAGGGGATGGCCTTGCCTGCCTTAACCTCGGCATCGGTGCTCGAAGGGAAACGGCCGATGTTCACATTGTGTTCGCCTGTGCCGGTCCAACGTTTACGCATCAGATTCGCAACCGCACCGTGTTCAAACGCCAGATCTGACGTTGCTGTGTTCGATGCCAGATCTGTGCCATCGAGCGAAACCTGCGTCAGCGGGTTTCTGCTGAAGAGCTCGAAGTCATTGTAATCGCCCGCCAGGACGTGGTGGTCGCTAACCGCGATGCTCATATCAATGCTACTTACCGAGGGCCGGAACTTCGTCACCTTGGGATGCCAGTTACCCAGCACTGTGATTACGTAAGCGGCGCCCCCGTCCGCTACGAGCACTCCGCCGCTCCTGGCGATGGCATGCACGTCGACCGTCGCACTGAGTCCGGGCGACGCGGTAGCCGACACCTTCAATGTCCGATCCGACCGACTGATCCATGACGGCACTCCGCTGAATTCGTAGCTGACAGTAGTCGGGCCTTGGATAGGCGCGTCGCCCGCCGCATGCACGGTGCCCGCTGGAACCGTAAACGAGTCGCCTTGCAACACGTCGGCCGAATGGTCGCCAGAAAGGGAAATGGTTCCCAGGCGATGAGGATCTTCGTCGGGATGATTTCGAGGCGGGAGAGCATGCACGTCGCCGGTGACAAATGCGCCGGCGAGCGAGATCCAAATCGCGGCGACTCTGGGCGAAATCGAGGGAAGCGACGTGCGCAAGATAGCCTTCCCTCTTCTCGACGTTTTACCGTCACACCGATGTAGGCTGGATGAGTCCATCGCAAACGGGCAGGGGCTGAAGTTTCCGGCTTGGCAGTGACTATAGCAGAGGCCGAGAATTTATCATCTGGTCTCATGTTTTACGAGCAGCCTGCCTCACGGCGAACTTCTTAGTGATGACTAAGCCCGTGCTTAGATCTTGAGTTTCAAAAGAAACGCCTCGTGTGCCGAGAGCCAGGGCCGCCGCCAACGCCTCCTCGGCCTAACGAGTGAACGCGATCCCAGGCGGCTTTGGCCAGGCGGGCGATGATCGCATCCCGCGTGTCATCATTGGCGGCGGAATCGGAGACAAATGCGGCCACGGCCAGGTGCCGGCCATCGGGCAGAGTGATAATGCCGATGTCGTTGGTCGCAGGCGGGGAGAATTGGGGTCGGATCTTCACTTGTGACACACGGTTGGCAAACCAGCTGTTCCAAAAGATCTGGGTGGTTCGAATCAAAACGTGTAAAGTGAAGATGCGACCCCAATCGAACCCCCCTGAAGGCGTGAAGTCCCCGTGCTGTCCCGCTCTCCAGCCACGTGAGCGAACGCTTTTACGTGGTTCGTCCATTCGACCGATCACCTCGGCAAATAACCTGTGAGTTCCGGGGAGCGCGCTCTGACCAAGAAGACGCCGTGCTTCAAAATCTGAGGGAGCTGCTCAAATAGATTCGGGGAGCATATGCGTCTGCTCCGGATCGCGAACTTGGAGCCGCGAGAGGCGAAGCCTTTTACGTGGTTACGCGATTCGAGTTGTGCGAGCGCAACGAATCCGTCATCGTCGTCACGCGTACCGCTGACCTCATGACTTTTCTTCGCGCAATTCCCTGTCCCGTTCGGAAATTTGCCGCCAAACAAGAAATACCCGATGGCGAAGCGCTCAAAGTCGACTTGGAACAAAAAGCGAAAGAGTTCAAAGAAACCGGTGCCGAAGTGTACGCGAAGGTATAGCAGGATTGAATGGACCCGAGCGGCAAACTTCATTGGGATTTAGACGCAATAGCAACCGCGTTGAAGATCAGCCGCGAGGACGCTCTTCGATATTTCACTGATGGGCGAAGAATTTCATTTATCGTCGAGCGGCGACTCGCAGCGGAGGTAATTCACGGCACGCTGGCGCTAAGTGAAGGCGCAGGCTACGATCTTCTTGATCCTGAAGGTGGTAAATGGGAAGTGCGTTCCGTTACGAACGGCGGCGTCTATTTCTGCCCGAGCTACATGGTCGGATCCGGTCGCTCCTTTGCGGAAGCTGGTTTTCTTCAAAAGCTTGATGAGATCAAAGGATATATTCTCGCAGATGTTACGTTGTTTCCCGATGTTCCGTTCTGGATTGTTCCTGTCGCGACCGTCCGTAACTGGCATGTCAGTCGCCAGCTTGGATCTTGTAGCAAAATAAATCGCTTACGGGCGCTGCAGCTCATTCGCGGGATTGAATGATTATCGCATGCGGATTAAAGAATCTAAATGCTTAGTATCTAAGATGTCCGCTTCGCAACCATTGCTGTTTCCGACCGTCGAGGCGGTTTCTCATCACGCCTCCGTCGAAGATTTGATCCAAGAATTGCTCGAATTTCGGCAGTTCCGGACCGAAACACAGGTGATATCCATTGGAGATGGTGACGAGGCCGTCCCAGTATTCGTTAACGAATTTTGGACTTCGAAACAGCGAGCGGCCAGCAGTCTTCACGAAATTTCATATCGGGCGTGTTTCAAACCGCAGTTACCACGCTTCTTTATTGAACGCCTTACTGCCGACAATGACCTTGTTTATGACCCATTCCTCGGCCGTGGGACGACTATGGTTGAAGCAGCTTTATTAGGTCGGCGAGTTGCGGGATGCGACATCAATCCGCTCAGCTCAATCCTCACTGCTCCACGCCTTCGTTCGCCCCGAGTTCGTGACGTTCGTGACCGGTTAACGAAACTCGATTGGAATTACAATGGCGAACTAAATGAGGAGCTTCTCACCTTCTATCATCCAGATACATTGCGAGAAATATTTGCCCTTCGTTCCCATCTTTTATCAGATGATGCCGATCTTGCTGTGGCCGAGGTCGATAATTGGATTCGAATGGTTGCGACAAACCGTTTAACAGGTCATTCGGCCGGTTTCTTTTCTGTCTACACGCTGCCGCCGAATCAGGCGCTAACTCCGAAGCGACAGCAAAAAATTAATGAAGACCGTAAGCAGGTTCCTCCGCGACGGAGCGTTCCAGATCTGATTATTCGCAAGACAGAATCTCTGCTTCAAACCGTCAGCGACGTTGATCGGCGACGTTTAAACGAAGCTGCCTCAGATGCGGTTCTGTTGACTCAAAGTTGCGACCGAACGCCTGAGATCAAAGATAATTCAGTTGATCTAATCGTTACGTCGCCACCATTTCTCGATGTTGTCGACTATGCGACGGATAACTGGCTGCGATGCTGGTTCAATGGAATCGACGAGGCGAAGATCGACATTTGGACGTTTCGGAAACCAAGCGATTGGACCGAAGCGATGGAACGAGTCTTCGACGAGCTTCACCGTGTTTTGAGGCCGGGCGGCTATATCGCATTCGAAGTCGGCGAGGTTCGCCGCGGTAAAATCAAAATGGAGGAGCTAGTGATTCCAGCCGCGAAAGCGGCCAAGCTGAAGCCGGTATTTGTATTGATCAACACGCAGGAGTTCACAAAGACCTCCAATTGCTGGGGCGTTACCAATCAAGTCGCCGGAACGAATACCAATCGCGTGATCTTGCTTCGGAAATCAACCTGAGGTCGCGCCGCGTAAACTCCGTTAAAAATAGCCGAGTCCATAACAACGACGGTCGCGAACTGCGGCAAACTGTTTAGTCATTCGCTGCGCGTTACAGCACACGGCGACAGTGATAGGATGGCCTGATCATCGTGTCGAAATAATGTCCCTTTGAAGCAGCCGACATCAACGCTGCGTAAATTTCCGGAGGGACGCTTCGATATTCGTAGACTGCGCCGTTGTGGAATTCTACTTCCAAAGTCGAAGTTGAATCGTCGTATCCAACAGAGCGGAGTACAAGTCGAGGCGACGGAGACTCGGTTCATTTATACACTGAAGGGGAAGTGGGGGGTCGCGTCTAGAACGGAAATCGGGGTCGCGTTTAAACGTTGACATTGGAACGCTTTCGGAATTTACATTCGACCTCAACCTGCCAACCTGGAGCCTTCCGTCGAGCCCCCATTTGCTAGAATCGGACGGCAATTCCCCTCATTATGAAAAAGCGAAAGTTAGTTCCCATCGACGAGGTTCAATCAAATCTAACGGAGTGGTTCAAGAAACGCCCCGAATGGATTCAAGACGCGGCGCGACGGCTTTTAGAGAATGGCTCACTTGGTGCAAGCGACGTTGAAGAGCTAACGTTGCTTTGCAAGAAAGAAGCAGGTCAGGTTTCCGAACAGGCGAGTAGATTGGTTGCTCAACCGATTCCTAACCAATCATTCGGCGCGCCAGAAACAGCGAAATGCATTCGCTTGGATTCCATATCGGAGATCAAAGGCATCAACAATCTCGCGCCACGAAAGCCGCTCGAATTCGGAACAACGTCACTAACAATCATCTATGGGCTGAGCGGATCTGGTAAATCAGGCTACATGCGAATTCTCAAGAGAGCTTGCGGTGCGAAAGGTATAAAACCGCTCCATGGAAATGTTTTCGAAGAAGCGACGGCCGAAAAGAGCTGCAAGATAGGCTTCACGGTGGAAGGAACGAAAAAGGAAATCGTTTGGACACCAGAAGGTGGTGTCAACGCCGAGCTGGTAGGAGCATCTCTTTACGACACGGATTGCGCACACGTTTATGTGAACGAGGAGAATCAGGTCACTTATGAGCCGCCAGTTTTGAAGTTGTTTCGTTTACTGGTGGAAGTCTGCGAAAAGGTCGATGCCGCCATAGGCTTGGAAATCGCGCGTGAAGTTTCCAAGAAACCGAACATGGATACCGAGTTAGCAGCAACATCTTCTGGGCGGTGGTACAGCGGAGATAAGTAGAGAAACACCAGAGTCCGATGTTTCGTTGCGTTGCCAGTGGGATGCGCAGAATGAGATAGCCCTAAATGCGTTGCGTTCACGTTTAGCGGAGACAAACCCCGCCGATAAAGCAGCTGCTCTGAAAAAGGCAAGAGGACATCTAACGCAGCTCATAGACCGGCTTAGCAAAATCAAAGAAGAATCGAGCGATGAGGTTTTCAGTGCGTTCATCAGGACTGGTGAGGAAGCAAAGAACAAACGACAGGCGGCGAGTGTTGATGCCGAGAGGGTATTTAAGAACGCGCCGCTTTCAGGCGTAGGTTCGGAAAGTTGGAGACTCTTGTGGCAGCAAGCGAAAAAATATTCGGAGACAGAGGCGTATAAGGACAATCCATTTCCGTACGTAGAAAAGGATGCAAGGTGTCTGCTCTGCCAGCAAGAGCTCGACTCGACGGCGCGCGAGCGCTTTGTCTCATTCGAGAGTTTTGTAAAAGGTAATCTTGAGCTAGAAGCGAGTGCTGCGGAAAAAGCGCGCGATAGCTTCTTTGAGAAGCAGACGCTCATACCTCAAGGGGAACTAGTATCGTCACTATTGGACTTGGCAGCGGTAACAGATGAGGAGTTGCGCCACGACGTTGAAGGTTATTGCAGCCGACTCGTTAAGCGACGGGCAGAATTCATTACAGCGACAACCACGGCAGCGCTTACGGAACTGCCGACCGAAAATGTTTTAACAAAACTAACCAGCATCGGCGGTGAACTGGAACGCCAAGAGAAATCTTTCGATGAAGATGCCAAAGCGAACAAAAAAGAAGAACTAACCAAACAAGTTCGAGAGCTGGCTGCGCAGAAGTGGTTATCACAACAGAGAGCTGTCGTCGAAGCGGAAATAGACCGCTTGAAGAAAATTCATCTACTTCAAGAGGCTCAGGGACTAACCCACACGCGGGCGCTTTCGGAGAAAAAGGCGGAGCTCGCTGACGTTCTCGTTACTGAGGCATTCCGAAACAGATTTGATGAAGAACTGCAGCGCCTTCGCGCATCTCGCCTGAAGGTGAAGTTAGAGAAAAGCCAGACTCACAAAGGCCAGGTCTTTCATCAAATAAAACTAAAGGACGCCAAGCAACCGGTTAGGACGGGTGAAATTTTAAGCGAGGGAGAATTTAGAGTGGTGTCAATCGCCGCTTTCTTAGCGGATGTTGAAGGAAGGGGCGGAAACGCGGCATTTATCTTTGACGATCCAATTTCATCTCTTGATCAGCCGTTCGAAGAAGCGACGGCCGAGAGACTCGTGACTCTAGCGAGAACTCGTCAGGTAATTGTTTTTACTCATCGCCTTTCAATGATGGTATTGCTCGAAGACGCGGCGATAAGGCACGGCGTTGAGGTAAACAAGCTTTCGCTTCGAAGCGAAGTTTGGGGAGCCGGCGAACCAGATGAAACGCCTATTTGGGCGAAAAAACCGGAGAGCGTTATAAACGGCCTGTTGGGAGGGCGATTGGCTACAGCCCGAAACAAACTGAATGATGAAGGGCGCCAAAGCTACGAACCCATTGCAAAGGAAATTTGCAGTGAGATTCGAATCGCGGTTGAACGAATGGTTGAGGTTCATCTGCTAAATGACGTAGTTCATCGGTTTCGACGTGCGGTGCAGACGCAAAATCGAATTGCTAAATTGGCGAAAATAAAGCCTGAAGACTGCAAGCTTATTGATGACTTCATGACAAAGTATTCGCGGTACGAACATTCACAATCAAACGAGACGCCCACACCGCCTCCTGATCCCGACGAAATTGAGCAGGACCTAAATCAAATTAAGACTTGGTTCGAGGAATTTAAGAATCGACCGGTGCCGGTTTCCGTTCCCGCCAGCGGCAAATCAAAATCTCACGCCGCTTGAAATTATCGATTAGGCTGCTGGGCGAATCAGGAACAAACGGATGGAGCTACGACACGATGCTTGTCGTAATGAGCCTCGTGATCGTTACTAACGGAGGTGGAATCTTTCTCTGGTAACATGATCTGGCAGTTACCGCGCGGCCAAAACATTCAAAGAAAGTAAGAGGGAAGGGGGTCAGAGCTTGCTGTCGACATCCGCAGCGTCGCGCGCATAGGTGCAGCCGACTACGTCGAGAGCCAGGTCCTCCAATTTTTTGAAGCGGACACAACCTTTACCCGTGTCGAGCTTCTTGCTAGGATTCAGCGTATGCGTCCGTCTCTTACTTTCAGCATTTCACTAATCATCGCAGCAAACCTCCATACCGCGATCGCGCAGTCATCTCCCACGCCCGCGCCTACGCCGGTTACACTCCGTTCGCTTCTCTTGTCGGAGCTTCATAGCACGCACGACAACGCGGAGTGGTTTACCCCAATCAAAGCTGCGGTGGCGGGACTAACCGCTGAGCAGGCGAAGTGGGTTCCCCCAAACGCGCAGGGCAAAATCGATCCGAGCGCTAACCATTCGGTAGGAATGCTCGCTTATCATCTGGTTTTCTGGAACGAGAATGCGCTCGCCCGTCTGCGTGGCGAAAAGCCTGCGAGTCCGGGAAACAACCAAGAGACGTTTAACGACTTCGACGTGGCGCATTGGGACCAGATCGTGCAGCGGCTCGATCGCGTGATGAAAGACCTGGAAGCGGTGGTGGAGAAAATGCCGGAGGAGAAACTAGCGCTGAAAGCGCCCTTGATTTCGCACATCAGCACGCACAACGCTTATCACACAGGGCAGATTCTTTATGTCCGCAAGTTACAAGGTTCCTGGAATCCGGAGAACGGCGTCAAATGAAATTCTTCATCCCGGCATATCTTGTGTTCTTTCTCGGCGGGTTTGTCTCACCCAGCTTTGCGCAGGAATCTCGATGGGGATCGCCGGAGGAGGAGACGGTGAAGTTCATCATTGCGGCCGAGGCGAAGTGGGCCAACTCGGCCTGTAGCCCGCAGCCGGATCTTAGGGACGTGATTGCGGACGACTTCCAGGGGACATCGCCCAGCGGACGTCGCTACGACAAGGACAAAGCGATCACCCCAGATACCAAGTCGGTCTCGCGCGACTGCCAACTGGGCGAGGTAAAAGTGAGATTTTTCGGCGACTCCATCGCGATCGCGTATGGAGCGGAAAGCGCGGTCTCCAAGGGTAAGGATGGAAAGGAGACAAAGCGTTGTCTGATTTGGACCGACACGTGGCTCAAACGCGCCGGGAAATGGCAGATCGTGGCTGCGCAGGATACAGACATTCCTTGTAAGCCTTAGGCCGTCGCGCTAGCTCTTGAAGGGATGTGACGAGGTCGCATCGCCAAACATTCGCGCTGTCGCGGCCGGGCGTCCCCCGAAGAATGATTGACACTGTTTCGTCGAGTTGATCAAACTTGCCATCATGGCGGAAGGCAATCGGCTCAACAAATCGACGATCCTGGGCATGGTTGCGATGGCGCTGGCCGTTCTGGTGGTGGCGAATGATTTCACCGCCTTGAGCGTCGCGCTTCCGGCGATGGAGAGAGAATTTGGGGCCGACCTGACCACGGTGCAGTGGGTTATCAACGGCTATGCCCTGGTCTTCGGCGTGCTCATCGTCACCGGCGGTCGCCTCGCCGATATGTTCGGGCGGCGGAAAATCTTCTTCATCGGCGCGGGTCTGTTTGCTCTCTTCTCGGTCATCGGCGGGTTCGCGCCTAACGTCGCCGTGCTGCTCGCCTGTCGGGGACTGATGGGGGTAGGCGGCGCCCTGATGTGGCCAGCCATTCTCGGGATGACCTATGCGCTTCTTCCCTCGAGCAAGGCTGGTCTCGCGGGTGGACTGATCATTGGAGCGGCCGGTTTTGGAAATGCAACCGGACCTCTCATCGGAGGTTTCCTGACTGACGCGGTCAGTTGGCGCTGGATTTTTTTTCTTAATCTGCCGATTGCCGTGTTCGCCATCGCGGCGACTGCACGCATCGTCCCGGCGGACGAAGGAAGGCTCACGGACCACCGCATTGACTATGGCGGAATCACGGGTCTATCAATCGGTCTCCTGGCGCTGCTTCTGGCGCTCGACGTGGGGATTGATCTGGGTTGGACCGATCCGTTAATCATCGGTCTCTTCGTGCTCACCGTTGCAGCGCTCATTGCGTTTGCGATGATCGAGCGGCATGTCGGCACGATGGCGCTTGTCCCTCCCGAGGTGCTCCGGAACCATACCTTCGTGGCCGCATGCCTGACGGTATTGTTCATGTCGGCAATTTTCTTTGCCGCTCTCCTCTACTTGCCGCAGTTCATGGCCAAAGTGCTCGGCTTTTCCGCGGCCGCGTCCGGCATGGGACTGTTACCGCTGATGGGGATCTTTGCTGTGACTTCTTTTGTTGCCGGGCCGCTCTACGCAAAGATGGGGCCTAAAATGATTGTGTCGCTCGGCGCCGCGCTCCTGGCTGTCGGTATTTTCATATTATCCAGGATCGGCCCGGAGACGAAATACGACGGCCTCATCGTGGGCATGGTGGTGCTCGGGATGGGAGTCGGCCTCTTTTATTCGTCGGTTACGACGGCTGCCGTGACTGCACTCGATCCGTCCCAGGCGAGCCTCGGGGGCGGGATCATCTACATGTTTCAGATCGCCGGCGGATCGATTGGCCTCGGTCTGAATACCGCGATTGCCGTGACAGCGGATTCATTGGTCAAAGGAATTAGTGCGGCGTTCATGGTGGATGCCGTCCTGGCGGCCGTCGGAGTGCTGGTCTCCCTCTTCTTCATCGGCGGCAGGCCGGACCGGGGACGCCTGCGCATCCTGATCCATCACCATCGCGCCCACGCCTGATAGCTGACAGGCCCTTGTAAGCCTTAGGCGGTCTCGCTAGCTCTTGAGGTAACGTGACGGGTCGCGTCCTTGAATCCTGCAAGCGGGAAGGGGAACGGGGTCGCGTACCTTTGATATTTGACAGGCTAACGTCGGCAGAACGTCGGGATATTTATCGCGCACCGGGCACGAAAGGAAGGAGGCAAAATTAAGAATTAAGGATATTGCGACAAAGAATACCGTTTCGAGACCGATGAAGGGAAAGCATCGCTTGTTCGTTCAGCGATCAGAATTTGTTACCAGTTATTCGTTATCGGGATAGACTGATCAGAATGAGAATAGCGGTCGCGAATGCTTGTGGGCTGTTGCTCCTCCTCAACGTGCTGGCGCTGGGGCAGGAGTCTTCACCGACTCCGAGCTCTTCGGCGGTCCAGGCCGATACTTCACACATTCCGAAAGATTATGAAATGCTGGAAGAAAGCGCGTCACCCAACGGACGGTTCGCGGTTCTCTCCCCGGTGCGGAATGAAAAGAACGACGAAGACAATGGTCCGCCGTATCCGCCAAATCTTCTGGTGCGGCTCAATCCCTATGCCGTCCTTGAGAAAGTGGAAACACCAGGCCTGCCAGTTGGTTGGCGAGACAAACTTCTGGCGAAGTGGAATGGCAACGATGTCGTCGCAGTCTGGGTAAACGCCAAATGGGGGATCGCTAATCTCTCGGTCTATGAAATCGCGAATGATAAATTAAAGCGGACCCATCCGGTCTTTCGCGAAGCGCGGAAGTATTTCGATCGCGATTTTCACCAACGGTTTCTTAAAAAATATCCGAAGGAATACGACCAATACACATTTGTCTCACGCGAAAACGACGCCGACTTTGATTTCAAAGGTCGCAAGTTGTTGCTCAATCTCTACGCCGAGAATAAACCGAATGTTGCTCCCGGTCCGATTTGGTCGGCAGAACTTCATGCCATTTGGAATCTGGACGCGGGCAAGTTCGAGAAGGTGACTTTTCCGCCCAGTGAAATCGGGATCCGCAAAGGGGAGGACTGATTTCTCGGCTGGATCTGGTACTTTGCCGCATCGCAGACGCCGCTATCGGAATGATGTTGGAGGAAAGAATTAGAAATTGAAGAGTAGAGGCCCAGCGGAGTTCAGAGGTCGGACGAATTGTGCGCGACGCGATTGACTTGTTTTAATTGGACGGCAGTTGGCGTAATTTCGAGCTCTTTTTATGAGCGCGGATCTCGAATTGCGACCTGGCACGGTCGACGATGCGGAAGTGTGCGGGAAGATTTGTTACGAGGCTTTCACGACGATCGCCAGGGCCCACAATTTCACCCCGGATTTTCCATCAGAGGACATTGCAATCGGGTTGATAAAGTCGCTGTTGTCGCATCCCGGATTCTATTCAGTGGTGGCTGAGCTCGATGGCCGAATCGTCGGCAGCAATTTTCTCGACGAACGCAGCGCCATCGCTGGACTGGGGCCGATCACGGTCGATCCAAATGTGCAAAATCGAAGCGTTGGCCGTCAGTTGATGGGAAATGCGCACGAGCGGGCGGCGGCGAAGAAGTTTCCCGGTGTCCGGTTGATCCAAGCGGGGTATCACACGCGATCGCTTTCACTCTATGCCAAGCTCGGCTACGACGTGCGCGAGCCGCTGGCCTGTATACAAGGACAGGCTCTGAACAAGACACTTTCCAAGTGCATGGTCCGAAGTGCGATCGAGTCGGACGTCGACGCGTGCAATCATGTTTGCCAAAAAGTTCACGGACACGATCGCAGCGGCGAACTGAAGGACGCCGTCGCCAAAGGCAGCGCCTCCGTGGTCGAGCGGGATGGTCGAGTGACTGCTTATGCGACGGTCATCGGTTTTTTTGGACATGCCGTGGGAGAAAGCAATCGGGATGTGCAAGCGCTGATCGGCACAGCGAAAGAATTCGCGGGTCCAGGTTTCTTGCTGCCGATGCGCAACACTGAATTATTTCAATGGTGCCTGGAGCAGGGACTTCGCGTCACCCAACCAATGACTTTGATGAGCAAAGGATTCTATCAGGAACCTGCCGGCGCATTTCTGCCGTCGATACTTTATTGAAGAAGTGACGATTGACCACACACAGCCGCGCCACGCGTTTATCGGCAGTGACGCGAAGGAAATGTTGGGGTCTGACCTCCAACTTCTGGCACAACAACGGTCAGAGCTTGCTATCGATTGCTTCGCGAGACGGAGCGGTGCCACAGTCAATAGGAGAAGACGCACGCCAAACATAATTGGTCGGGTTGGTGCGCGCTGTATCTCTACGCGCGTTTAAACGACCGCAGTCCGGAAGAAGCCGCCGCTTTCACTGATCGCTACATGACCGATCGATCATGAATCGATAATCAAAGACGCGATCTTGTCGCTCGTCACGGCGAAGCGATAGTCGAGAGCAATCGGACTTCCGGGAAAGTCCCTGATACTTCGACACTCAAAACGGTCTCGTTGTCGCGGTCTTCAGTGCTGAGCGGTTTGAATTGGAATTTGTACTTCTCGATTGTTTCCGTCGCCCAACGTTCGATGTCGATCTTGCCGCGATGCGTTGCGCTTTCGTCGCGTACCGTCGCGTCATCAGCAAAACACGCCAGAATTGATTGCACATCGTGCGCATTGCTCGCGTTGATGTAATTCTGAATTGTGCGCGGCAAAGCGGGTGACATGCTGCCGAAAGGGCTCGTCTATTCAACGAACGAGGCAAATAGTGTCGGCCATGCGAACGCTCTCATCACTTTTAAGCTGCGTTTTTCTCTGCATTAGCTCGCTTCAAGCGGCCGAACCGATTGTTTCGCGCGACACGAAGATCGGCGATGTGCGGTTGCATTATCTGACGGCTGGGAACGGACCGGAGACGGTCATCCTGTTGCATGGTTTCGCCGAGACTTCGCGGATGTGGCGACCGATCATGCCGTTGCTGGCGCAACAGTTTACCGTGATCGCGCCGGATTTGCCGGGCATTGGTGACTCTTCGATTCCGGCAAAGACGGGCATGCTCGTCGCGGCGCGGCAAATCCATGAGCTGGCGCGTTCGCTGAAAATCGAGAAGGCGCGTGTGGTGGGTCATGACATCGGGTTGATGGTGGCGTACGCCTACGCGGCGCAATTTCCTAACGAGACCGAGAAGCTCGCGGTGATGGATGCGTTCCTGCCGGGAGTGGAAGGATGGGAAGCGATCTACGATGCACCGAACGTTTGGCATTTCCGTTTCAACGGCGAATATCCGGAAAAACTGGTGCAAGGGCGGGAGCGGACTTACTTCGAGTATTTCTGGAATGTGTTTGCGGCGGATAAGACGCATTCGATTCCTGAAGCCGAACGCAAAGCTTATACCGCTGCTTATGCCCGACCCGGGAGGATGCGAGCGGCCTGGGCTTACTTCGCGTCATGGCCGCAATTG
Source organism: uncultured Verrucomicrobiae bacterium (assembly GCA_963807435.1). Classification (GTDB taxonomy): domain Bacteria; phylum Verrucomicrobiota; class Verrucomicrobiia; order Chthoniobacterales; family UBA10450; genus Udaeobacter. Next base: position 145,859 of record CAWECA010000006.1, on the reverse strand, counting down.
GCAACAGAGTTCGCGCCGCTCTCCAAGACAAAGCTGACGATGCCGGTATTATCGATCGGCGGTGAGAAATCGTTAGGCAACGAGCTCGCTGCACAAATGAAGCTGGTCGCGGACAATGTGACGGTAGTCGTTCTTCCGAAGACCGGTCACTGGATCCTGGAGGAACGGCCGAAGGAAACGACTGACGCGCTGCTCAAATTTCTTTGAGCCAGGTTCCATGATCCAAACGGAAACCGGTGCGGCCGACAAGACGATTGTCACGGCTTCTGCGCCGAACGAGCGGTAGCGCACAAGCTGCGCCAACTGTCCGAGCCGGACTGGCGGTTCGCTTCGCGTGAGACATCCGCGTCCTTTGGCGCGTTCCACTTCCACTCGCCGAGCCTCGTGTGTCGAGAGCCAGGTCCTCCAACGATTTGAAGCGGACGCAACCTTTACCCATGTCGAGCTTCTTGCCGCTCTTCTGGTATTCGCTGGTGAACCGGGTATAGCTTGGATCATGTCGACGGAGGATTCGCCGCACGAAAAACTCGAGATCGGACATGTTTTGTTCATCGACATTGTCGGCTACTCCAAACTCCTGATTGAGGAGCAGAAAGAGCGACTCGGCCATTTGACGTCGATCGTGCTCGGGACAGGGCAGGTGAGCGAGTCGACGGACGAGCAACTCGTTAGGCTGCCGACGGGTGATGGGGTGGCGCTGGTCTTCCGCCGCAGCGTGGAAGAACCGGCCCGCTGCGCGTTGGAGATTGCCGAAGCGCTTCAGAAGCATCCGGAAGTTCCGGTACGGATGGGGATTCACAGCGGACCGGTGAGCGAGGTGACCGATGTAAGCGGACGCAGCAACATCGCCGGGGCCGGCATCAACATGGCGCAACGGGTGATGGATTGCGGCGACGCCGGGCACATTCTTCTTTCGCAGCATGTGGCCGACGATCTGATTCAATACCGGCAATGGGCGCCGCGTCTGCATGACCTGGGTGATTGCGAGGTCAAACACGGTGTCCGCCTTCATTTGGTCAATCTCTATGCTGAACCACTGGGCAACGCCGCGATCCCGCAGAAATTCCGGCAGGGCAGACCAAAGCCGCCGCAAGGCAAGGTGGGGATTATCGCTGCCGTCGCGCTCATCGCGTTGATGGCGGCTGGAACGGCATATTATTTTGGTCCGTACCGAGCCGCGACGAAGGGCCCGTCGATTTCCGAAAAATCAATCGCGGTGCTGCCGATGGTCAACTCCACGGGGGACGCGGCTAACGAATATTTCTCCGACGGCATCTCGGAAGAATTTATCTCTTCGCTTTCGCGTTTGCGGGACCTGAAGGTCGTCGGGCGCACGTCGTCTTTTCAGTTCAAAGGCAAAACGGAGGACAGCAAGACGATCGGCGAAAAGCTTGGTGTTTATTACCTGCTCGAAGGCAGCGTGCGTAAGTCGGCCGACCGGGTCCGCATCGCAGTGGCGCTGATCAAATCCGGCGACGGCGCCAATGTCTGGTCGGAAACCTATGACCGGGAATTGAAGGACATCTTCGCGGTGCAATCGGAGATTGCGCAATCGGTGGCCGGCGCACTCAAGGTAAGGCTGGCGGGCGATGCCGGTAAAAACCCGGACGGGCCCTCCAATCAGAATGTCGATGCCTATACTGCCTATCTGCAGGGTCGCTATTACGAGCAACGCTACACAGCCGCCGATTTGCGCAAGGCGATTGACTTCTACGACGCGGCGATCCGCAGCGACCCACACTATTCATTGGCTTACGCGGCGTTGTCGAAAAGCTGGTGGGCACTGGGCGATATCACGAGTGAGGATGTGGCCGAGGCGAATCGCAAGGCGCGAGCTGCCGCGGAGCGCGCTGTGGCCGAAGATCCCAACTCCGCAGAAGGACATTCGGCCCTCGGTCAAATCCTCGTCAGCGTCGATCAGAACGCGAAAGCGGCCGAGGCGGAATATCGAAAAGCCGTGGAGCTTGCTCCGGCTTCCGCGGAGCCGAAGATCGGGCTCGCCTCAGTCATTGGAGATTTTGGCCAAATCGAGGAAGCGGTTGAGCTTTTGCAGCAGGCGGTTCGGCTGGAGCCGTTGACCGTCAACGCGCACTTTGACCTCGCCAGACTGCTGACCTCTCTCGGTCGTTACGATGAAGCCGCGCAGTCGGCCCGCAAAGCAATCGAACTCCAGCCGGGCGGCGCCGGGACGTGGGAAATGCTGGCACTGGTCGAGGCGAAACGCGGGGACGGCGAGGCGGCCCTGAAAGCCGCCGCCCAGGAGACTGATCCGGATTGGCGCGCCTACGCCATGGCCCTGGCCCAGCAAGCTCGAGGCGACGCAGTGGCCGCAGATGCGGCGTTGAACGCATTGATCGCCGGCCACAGCGACGATATGTCTTTTCAAATCGCCGCGGTGTATGCCTTCCGCGGCGATGCTGACAAGACTTTCGAGTGGCTTGATCGCGCCTACGAGAAACACGATCCCGGGGTGATGGCGATTATCGACAATCCGTTTACGCGCGAGCTGCGGTCGGACCCGCGTTTTGCTGCGTTTTGCAAGAAGGTCGGCTTGCCGTCGCCGCCGTGATTGGGGCGCCTCACCTTCGTTGAAGTAGGAAGGGGTCGCATCTATAGGGCGTGTTGCCCAAATCGTCTTTCCGCCAAAAAATCATCCCAGGGCTGGGAGGATCTGGTAAAGAGCAGTCCAGGATGATGGGACAACAAAGAGCGAGCGGGAACTGTTCAGTTACGCGGTCAAGTTGGAGAAGCGGGTGCGAAGCGGCTCCTCCCTATATTCTTTCGTGTAGCTCGTTCTCTCACGAAAAAAAACCAGGGGATCAGAGCTTACTATCGATTGTTCGCCCGGATGAACAGGATTGCAAAGCTCGTCGGATTGGCGAGCATCCTTCTTCTGGCGAAGCATGGACTTCGCTGAAAGCAATCGCTGGGGCCACTTCTTTCTGCGCTTCCGCTTGAACTGCTTATAATCGCTACACGCTGGTTCGTTACTGGTTGGAAGGTTTCAATAGTCAATTCTTTTAAAGACGTGCCAAATCATCAACTTTCTCCATTGACCTCTACACGTGTGCGACGTTATTCATAACGAGGTTTATTTATGGCTGTCGAATCCGGTGGCTCTGGTCGTCTCTTGACGCTGAAAAATCAAGCTCTTGTCCGGGCATCATTTGGACCTCAGTTACCCCCGGTTCTGGATCTCAACAAGGCGAAGCTTGACCCTCTGGCGGCGCACCCATTGATAGGACCAGCGCTAGCGGCGAAGCTCGTGAAATATCGCAAGTCGAGCAAGATTTTCACGCCAGGGGATCTGTTGCACGCTGGATTGATTAATAGCGGACAATTGCGAGCTTTGGATGGATTCGCCTTCGGCGCGGTCCGGTTGCGGCCGCTCCTTCAAAGCATCCACATTGCTGGCAGGCGTCTATATGTCGACGAAGAGTTCGCGTTGCGTTTCAATTGGCTAAAGTCTACGGTCGCTGTGCCCGAAATTCTAACGATTGTCGTGCGCTTTCCCTCCGGCCGAGCCACTGAAATTCATATCAGGTTGTCGACGAAAGAGGCGAAATCGGGTGAGCTGGCACTTCCTGGATTTGTCTCTGGCGAATCCGGCGAGTTCTATGTCTTCGCCACTCTGCGAGACTCAGACGGCGGGGTCTCTAGTCAAAGTGCGATTTTTGGAGTCTTCACCCGCAACCCCGTCCAGATGTTTGTCACTCCTCAATATTCAAGCCAGTCTGGCAGTGCAGGAGCGCCAAAATATAACTTCGGAGAGAGCCGTTGGTACTGCTATGCCGACGTTCGTTGGGTAAATGGCGAATCGCGAAGCGTCAATTTGGGCCGTCTTGTCGATGTCCTTGCCACCGATGCTGGAATCGGTACCGTGGCGAACTTCAATTTCAATCTCAGCGGCGACATCGTCATCCCGGCGTTCTCCACGGTTTATGGAAGTTGGTACACCTATCACGGTAGTGGCGGTGTTTTCAACGAGTTCAATGCCAAGGGTGACCTTACCTTCCGCTACTCGATGAACGGCTCTGGTTCTAACCCCAGCTGTACTCAGGTGTGGCGTGTGATGCGGACCATTGGATACAACATCATCCGCGTGGGAGACTTCACCGGTACCGAGCGCAGCGAATATCAGCGGGCTGCGGCCCAAGTTGCATCGGGCATTTTTCAATCCCGCGACATGACCGTCTATGGCACCGAGCTTTATCGCATCGAAGGAACCGCCGACATGGATGCTGATAAGACCCGCTGGCGTTTCATCGACAACGATGCTGAGTTCGATGCCATGGCTAGCAAGTATTCCGTGCCTAACTGGTACATGGATGTCTTTATGGTCGAAGGTTATTGGGGTGGGTTTGGTGCTTCGTACGTAAACGCTCCCACCGATAAGAATGGTTCCCACAGTGGAATCGTAATTGGACGTGACGGCGATACCATCAATCAAGGGCAAACTTTTGCTCACGAAGGCGGTCACCATCTCGGTTTAGAGCACGCCGACGAAGACGACGGCTGTTCGGATACCGATCCCTCGTCGCCCAACATCTCCGACAACTTCATCTTTTCCTCCTCCCGCCGCGACAGCGCCGTAATCACCGGCTGCCAGATCAACAAAATGAGACAACATGGATTCGTGCGATCCATGACCCCGTAACTGGAGGATAAAAAATGGCTCAGAAACAGATTTCCAAACGGCGGCAGCCTGGTAAATATCCGTCGATTGCAGATAACGAATCCAAGCCGGGCAGTTACAATGAACCTGCTTCGTCCACTAAAGTTGACGTAATTCCATCAACGACATTCCGGCTCTCGCCCCGCGAGTCTAAGGCCGACCTCCGCCTGCGCATTGAACAGCTCTTGATGCGGCGTTGCTCTCTGGGCGCCGACGATTGGGCAGCATTGGGTGATCCCGGTCGCGCCATCTTGGTCGAACTGATTGATGATCCGGCAATTCGTTCGCATGAGACCGTCTTCCATCGCTTAATTGCCGTAATCGGCGAGCTGGCCGTCAAGGGAAGCGTAGCTCCTTTGGCCGCACTGCTGAATGCCGGTTCGGAAACTAACTTGACGAAGGCTTACGCGGCGACTGCGTTAGGCCACATCGGCGAATCGAGTGCCATCGACGCACTAGCCAGCGCCCTCACGGCGAAAGATGACATGGTGCGGCGACAAGTAGCGAAAGCTCTTGGACGTTTGGATAGCGTCGCCGTCATCCCACATCTACGCCGGCTTCAATCCGATAAATCTATTGCCGTGTCGGAGGTAGCGGCAGAAGCCCTTGGGCGATGGGAAAAGAAACTCGGCCAGCATATCGGAGCAACGAAGAAGCCTGCTAAACCAAAAGCCCTTCGGAAAAAAGTACATGCCTACTGCCGAGTGCTGAAGACGCCCAGCCTTTCGCTGTCGATGTTGCTGTCCTCGCTTGGCACCATTATCGCCAGAAAGGCCGAACACGCGACCGAAGTGATCGTCCGGTTGGCGAAGGGGTGTTAAAGTCGTTGTTTGAGGAACGGAAATGGGGCGCAAGAATTTATCTCTCGCATAAGCAAACCGAAGCGAATCCAGCGCAGCCGCGCGAAAGGCTGGAAAATGCGCGCGAACGCCATCTACGTCGGCCCAGCAGGGGAACGGGGTCGCGTCTAAACACCGGTGCGGCAGATAAGCCTCATACACCGCTTCGATCGTGGCAGACATTTATCTGAACGCGCGTCTGGTCTCGCTCCGCATCCCGAAAAGGTTTACGATTGGGTATGAATCGGCTTTCGGGATTCGTCAGTCTGCATCCCTACTTCAAGGTGCCTCCGGACAAGATGCCGTATTTGAAGGCGATCCTGCCGGAGTTTGCGGCCAAGACTCGGAACGAAACGGGTAATCTTTTCTATGAGTTCACGATCAACGGCGACGAAGTATTTTGCCGCGAAGGCTACGTCAACGCCGAAGCGCTGCTGGCGCACCTGGAAAACGTGGGTGCCATGCTAGCGCAGGCGCAGGCGATGGCCGACCTGATTCGCATCGAAGTCCACGGACCAGCCACAGAGCTGGCGAAATTAAAAGAGCCGCTGGCCGATCTGAAACCTACCTGGTTCGAATTGCACAGCTGATTGCGATTGGTAGCGCTAATTATTCTAAAGCATCGACGTGGTCTGAATGGTGGAGGCTGTGCGCGGGCAGCGCGAGCACGCACCCAAATGTTCCGGCGCTCACTGCGATCATTAACAGCAAGCCTAACCGAAATCCGCCTACGGTCGCGGCCAGGACGAACGAACTGACGCCGAGCGCAGCACCGATCTGCCGGATAAATTGCTGGCTGGTGGTCGCGCTGCCCATGCGGACAACCGGGACGCTATTCTGCACCACGACAGTCAGCGCGGGCGAGAGCAGTCCCATCCCGGCGCCTGCAATTAGCGCCGCAGCGATGACCGAGACGAGGCCGTGTTCGAATGCCACCATGAAAAAGAGAAGTCCCAGAATATGGACAATAATTCCAATCACACTCGGAAGCCGTTCTCCTATTCGGTGGACTAACCGCCCGGAAGCGAAGGCGAACGTGCTCCATCCAATGGTGAACGCGCCAACCACCAGGCCTACGAACGCGCGGTTGTCATGAAAAGCGGCGTTGGTTGCCAGCGGCAGATATGCGCTCAGGCCGAAGCCGCTGAAGAAGGCCAGGAATGACGAAGAAATCGACGAAGCGTAGCCGGCATGATGAAAAAAAGTCAACGGCAGAATGGGATGCGGCGTTCGTCCCTCATGCCAGACAAAGACGGCAAGCAGAATGATTCCGGCGCCAATGAGCGCAGCCTGCATCAGTCCGATTTGTCCCTCACCGAGATCAACAAACGCCCACATCAGGCAACTGCCGCCGGCGCCGGCGAGAAGCGCGCCGGCAAAATCGAATCGGCCGACGCTATGCCCGATGCTCTCGCGCATTCCGGCGATAACGAGGAACCCAGCCACAATGGCAATCGGCACGTTGATCAGGAAAGCCCAGCGCCATGAAACGTGCGTGACGATCAGCGTCCCAAGGAGTGGTCCGGCGACACTCGCGACCGCCCACGCGCTGCTGGCCGCGCCCAGCGCCCTGCCGCGTTTGTTAGGCGGATATACAACTCCGAGCAGAACAAAGGGGAGAGTGGCAACGGCGCCCGCTCCGATGCCCTGGATGGCGCGAGCGCCGATGAACTCCATCATCGTGCGCGCGATGGCGCAGAGCGCGCTCCCGACCGTGAACGCGACAATGCCGATGAGGTACGTGCGCCGGCGTCCCCAGCGATCGGATCCCGGTCCCCAGATCGGCATCGATACCGCCGCGGCGAGCATGTAAGCCGCAAACGTCCACGCGTACAGGTGGGCACTGCCAAGCTCTGGCAACGCCACCGGCATGACCGTGCTGACGATCGTGTTGTCGAGACCGGCGAGAATGATCGTGAACAAGACACCGAGCAGGACCAGCACGCCGCTCTGTGTTTGTCCGGAGGAACCCTGCGTTCGCATGCTTCATATTGCGCGTCACGCTACGCACCGCAAAGTCCGAGGTGCGAGGCGCACTGGCGTTACGCTTCGCGTGAGACATCCGCGTCCTTTGGCGCGTTCCACTTCCATTCGCCGAGCCTCGTGCGTCGAGAGCAGGGCCGCCACCAACGCCTCATCGGCCTAACGATTGGGCGCGATCCCAGGTGGCTTTGGCCAGGTGGGCAATGATCGCATCCCGCGTGTCATCGTCGGCGGCGGAATCGGACACGAACCTGGAAAGGAAGAAGGAGGAAGGAAGAATGGAGCGAATGGGATGAGCGAACATGACTGAGACCTTCCAGACAGCCGATTTGGCTCTACATCTTCATTTTCGGTCCCTGCTCGTATGAGGCCTTAAACTTCGCGAACTGCTCAGGAGTCAGGATACCCTTTGCTCCCTCAAAGAATTTCGTCTCCGTCGCCGGAGTGCAACCCTCCTTGTGGTGCTCGGCCATCAGCGCACTCATCTTCTTTCTTTGGTCATCCGTCAGGTTCAGAGTGCGGAATGGAACCGTGCACGCCATCCTGAACTCTTTGCCTTCCTGACCCTGCCCGACCGTGTCGCCCTGGCCGGTGGCGAACAACGGGGTCACCGCGAAACATGCTGCTGCTATAAGCGTTGTAACCTTCTTCATACGCATAGTGTGGGGACTGCGGAGGCGAAATCAAACGGGTTGGCTTAGGTGAATGCTTCCGCGCAAAAGCAGCGAACAATGGATGGTGACGAAAATCGCGGTCAGCTCTTCGCATTGACTCGCGTTCTCCTAAACGCTCGCCCGTTCGGGGCTGCCCCGTCTATGTCGCACTGCTTCCCGCTGGCTCCATTCTTGTCGCAGCGGAAGAAGTATTACTTCACGCTGCAAGCCGCAGCAATCGGTAGGTCTCGATGCGAGCTGCCTCACCGGCCTAACGATTGGGCGGTTCCAGCAGGCAATTCGCCTTTGAGGCGTTTCGCGCCCGGGATGGCTTCGGTCATCAACTTCGGCACAACCCGCCGAGGCGCGAGTTTCGATCCTGTTGTATGATGCGCTGGATTTTTCGACTGATCGTGATGACGGTGGCGGCCAAACTCGTGAATCGCTATCTCGGATCGCGTCACCCTCAGCCGCGGTCGCGCGGCTAGATTCGGCGGGTTTTGCGGATCAGATTCAGCGCTCGCGGCAAATCCTTCGGATAATCCTGTCTCTGCCTTCCCCGAACGACATGTTGAGACTACAGATCTAGAGACGCAGGAAGCGAGTGCCGTTGATCCCACACTGCACAGGTCGGTCGTCTTCCGAGCCCAGCCAGTCGATCTTTGCCTTTCGACCATCCGTCCCGTGACAGAGTAAGAGGATGTCGATCTGCGGGCCGGTTCTATCGGGTGGGACCCACAAACCGCCCTCGCTGGTCGAAGAAGGCCGGACAATGGAACCATAGGGCGACATGAAGCTTATCTGCTTTTCCAGTTGGTAGGTGTAGGTCAGGTCGTCGGCGAAGTTCCATTCTTCTACTCTTGAGGAGAGCGCGTTGCCGCCGTATCCAAGGTCGGCGAGGGAGGACGCATCGGTGGCACGCCACGTGCCTATCAAGCGCTCTGCGTTCGTTCGCACGATACCTGCGGAGTTGTCCGAGTTGGAACCGAGTACCGTCTCCGCGTATAAGTGTGCCGCGCTGTCTTCGAATTCGTACCTCGTCTTGAGCGTGTCGACAAACTTCGTACGTCCGGTTTCACCAGGGCAAGCGTGATACGCCTGTTCGAGCAGCCCGCAGAGTGCAGCGACGCTCGTGAATGTGTACATCAACGTGAATTTATGTGAGCCTGCGTTTCGGAATGAGAGAACCTGCGGAACCAATGACAGAGTACGAAAAATCTTGGGGAACGTCGATAGTAAGCTTTGACCTCCGATTCCTGCGCGGACGTTAGGCGGCGGCTGTCGCACCGCATCATGAAATGTGGCGGCAAAAGAAAAAAGATCGACGACGAATCCTGGCGATCGCATCCTTAAATCCCATGAACTCTGAAATGAACAACTTATTCCCACCGGAAACGCGCCGCTGGTTTTTCAAGGTCATTGTTTTTCTCGCGCTGGCCGTGAGCGGCGTCGCAGCGGAGCCGTCGTCCAAGGATGATGATAAAAATGCGGATCCTTCCGCTCCGCGATTTATTTCGCCGGACGGGAAATATGGCTTGCTCATAACAAAGGACCCGGAGGGCGGAGACCGCGTGGACTTAGTCGAGGTGGCGACCAGGCGTTCGCTTGTCAAGCTGAGTGATCCCGAACGGCCGGAGCGACCTAACGAGGCGCGTCTCGACTGGTCGAAGGATTCCCAACTCGTGGCCGCTTATATAGCAACAGGGGTTGACGGCTACACCAGTATTTTCGCGCGCGAAGGCGACGGCTTTGTGGAAGTGAAGCTCCCGAACTTACCTGATCTGCCCGATCCGGAAAGCGATGCTGCGTTCAGGAAGAAGCATCACTTCAAGTTTTTGAAATGGATCAATGCCGGCACGCTGGAATTCGTCCGCTGGCTAAAATCCGGCGTCGAACTCAAGTTTTACAATGAGGTCGCGACTACGGATGGCAGGGGGTTTCTCTCAGAAATCAATGCCACGATTCAGATCGACTCGAAACACCACGCCACGCTCAAGAAGGTGGTGAGGAAGGAAGGTTTCGAGTAAAGGGGGCAGGGGAGTAGAGAGCCGGTGGCGTTGGTTGTTCACTCCTCTTTGCCTTTCCCCGGCGAAGAGCCTTGATGATGTGGCAGAAGCGAGCGGAAGAATTCATTCCGGCTTCTTGCGACTCGGATGGCAGGGGCGGTAAGGCGCGACGAAGAAGAATATCCTCGATTGAGATCCGACCGATTTGTTGTCGAGCTTCGACAAAGAGGACTTGCTATTGTAGAAGCATGACAATAAGGTGGCTCGCATGGACAAGGTACGAAACGAACTACTCCAGGGGACGCTCGATCTTCTTATTCTGCGGACGCTGGCCGGCTCGGCTTTGCACGGCTGGGACATTGCCAAACGCATCGCGGTGGTTTCCAATGAACGGCTTTCGCTGAAACAAGGCTCGCTTTATCCGGCCCTGCATCGCCTGGAAGACCGCGGATGGATTGAAGCCGACTGGGGAATATCGGAAGCCGGCCGGAGCGCGAAGTTTTATCGCCTGACTCGCAAGGGTCGAAAGGAATTGCAGGCGGAGAAAGCTCATTGGCTCTCGTTCGCTACGGCGGTGCAAAGCGTTCTGGAAATGAAGTAAACCGATCATGTTTTCCGAAGCGTTTCGTTGGCTGCGAACCAAGTGCAGTCGCCTTTTCCGTCGGGGGAAAGCAGAAGCGGCTCTGGACGCCGAACTACAGTTTCATCTGGACCAACTGGTCGCTCAATTCCGGGAGGAAGGGATGACAGAGCGCGAGGCCCGGCTGGCGGCGCAGCGGGAGTTTGGCAACACGGGAGCTTACCGTGAAGAGATTCGCGACACATGGCGCCCCCCGCAGCTGGCCGATTTCTGTCGCACATTGCGTTTCGCGGTGCGTTCGCTGGCGCGAACTCCGGGCTTCGCCCTGCTCGCCATCGTCACACTGGCGCTCGGGATAGGTGGAAACACGATGATGTTCAGCGCGTTTACTTCCATCATTCAAAAACCGCTGCCCTATCCGGGCCAGGACAGACTGGACCGTTTCTATCGCGTCACGCCACAGGATGCGTCCGGCAACTTTTCGCCGGCTGACTTTAATGATCTGCAACGAGCGGCGTCGAGTTACGGCGACGTAGCCGCCTATGCCTTGTCGGATTGCAGTTTATCGGAACCTGGGCGGCCTGCGGAGATGGTCTCTGGAATACGCTGCACGGCGAATCTGTTCAGCGTCCTTGGTGTGTTGCCGCAACTTGGCAGGAATTTTCTCCCAAAGGAAGATCTTCCGGGAAACGACCGGGTTGTGATTATCAGCGAACGCTGCTGGCAGAAGCGCTTCGGCGGGAAAGAGGACATCATCGGTCGGACTCTGCGCGTCGATGGTCAACCGCACGAAATCGTCGGCGTGCTGCCAGTGTCTTTTGACGATTGGCGGCACCTGGGCTGGGTCGATTTTTTCCGGCCGCTTGGGTTCGACAAGGACAAAATGGCAGACCGGCGCGACATGCTTCTGCGAGTTATAGGACGACGCGCCCAGTCGTTGTCGCGGGCGCAAGCCAATGCGTTTGTCGCAAACTTCGGCGCGCATCTGGCGAAAGATTTTCCCGAAGTGAATGCTGGAACTTCCTGGCGCGCGGTGTCGCTGCCGTCGACCACGCATGGCAAGAACGCCGGCGCGATGCTCGAAATGTGCATCGGCCTTTCTGCTTTCGTTCTGCTCATTGCCTGCTCGAACCTGGCGAACTTCCTTCTCGTCCGCACGATCACGCGCTCACGCGAGTTCGCGATCCGCTCGGCCCTCGGCGCCTCGCGCGGACAATTATTGCGACCGCTGATCGCAGAAACATTTTTGCTCACGCTCGCCGGCGCGGCGCTGGCGATTCTCGTCGCGCACTGGGGCGCCGACTGGCTTTCCTATCGATCCATCGGCGAGAATGAGGAGCGCGTTACTTTAATTTTTAACTGGTCCGTCTTCGCCTGGGCCCTGGGCGCGTCACTCGTTACCGCCATCGCTTTAGGAATGGCGCCGGCGTTATTTGCCTTGCGATTGAACGTCAACGAAGCGCTGAAAAGTGGCGGCCGCGGAATGACGGGAGCCCGAAGTCATCGGCGTTTTCGCCAATTTTTAATCGTCGGTCAGTTCGCGTTGGCGATGGTGTTGCTGGCAGGCGCAGCTGTTTTCATTCGCGGCCTGGATGAGCTCAACCATCGTCGCGCCGGGTGGCAGTCCGAGCATTTGATCACGGGAACAATTGTGCTGCCCGGCGGGAGTTATCCCAACGATGAACGGATTACGAATTTTCATCGCCAGATGCTCGAACGGCTGCAGGCCATGCCCGAGGTCGCATCAGCAGGCGTTTCGTTATTCACACCGTTCTTCGATTGGCCGGACATCCGCAAATACATCGTTCAAGGTCGCGCGCTTCCTTCACCTGGCCACGAGCCGGTCGCGGCGGTAAACACGATTAGCTCCCGCTATTTTGAAACGGTTGGGACACCCATCCTGGCGGGACGCTCTTTTGACCAGCGAGACACAGCGACTTCTCCGAAGGTGATCATCATTGGTCAGTCTACTGCCCATGGGTTGTTTGGAAATGAAAGCGCGCTCGGAAAACGGCTGGCGCAAACTGGCAGCGACCCGCTGGAGTGGGCTGAGATCGTCGGTGTTGCCGCGGATGTAAAGTCAGTCACGCCCGAAGCGCCACCGGTGACATTCCAAATTTACGAACCGATGTCGCAACATCCTGTCCGCTATAATGAGATCATGGTCCGCACGGCGAACTCTGCGCGCAGTGGTGTGGTAAACGATATTCGCAACGTCATTACCTCTCTGGATCCCGACCTTCCCGTGCGTGATTTGCAATCGGCGGATACCGCAATCGATCGCGCGAATTATCAGACCGCCATTCTGCGCGACATTCTCATCGTCTTTGCCGTGATTGGGCTGTCGCTCGCTTCGATTGGCATCTATGGCGTCATTGCGCGGACTGTGGCGCAACGGACGAACGAATTCGCTGTTCGTTTCGCGCTCGGTGCATCTGCTCGCGATGTCGTCCGGCTCGTTTTGTCTGCGGGAGTGAAGCTCGCGTTACTCGGCTCGGCGATCGGTTTGTTAGGCGCGCTGGCCATCGCGCGCGTGCTCGCGGCCGGAAACTCCGGCATGCGACTGAACAGTTCGCCGGTGCTTTTGGGAACCACTCTACTTCTTGTGGCCATTGCGCTGGCGGCCTGCTGGCTTCCCGCCCGGCGTGCGGGCAGAATCAATCCGATTGACGCTTTGCGAGCGGAATGAGACACCGGCTGCGATCACCTCTCGGCACGGACGCAATGGACGTTTTTACAGGATCTCGCCGCTGAGGGGACGATCGGTTTGCGAGGCCGTCGATTTAATCAAGCATTCGTTGTTCCTCGGCAGCCCACATCGATTAAACTTCTTACTCCTGGTCAGCGGCACAGCAAAAGTGCTGCCCGGTACGCAGCCAGATTCTAGTATGACGACTTCAAACCTTTCTGAAACCTCGGGTCGATACGTCGCGCTGGCTGGATGGTTATTGATTTGTTTGGCGGCCGGAGCATTCGGCGCGCTCTTCATACCCGGCGACTGGTATGTGGCATTAAGAAAGCCCCCGTGGAATCCGCCCGGCTGGATTTTTGGTCCGGTGTGGACGGCGCTCTACGCGATGATGGCCGTGGCTGCGTGGCTGGTGTGGAAGCGCGGAGGCTTCAGTGTGCAACGCCTGCCGTTGACATTTTTCCTCGTTCAGCTCGCGCTTAACGCCGCGTGGACGCCACTATTCTTCGGGCTGCACTGGATGGGCGTCGCTTTCGCTGAAATCGTCTTGTTGTGGCTGGCGATTGCCGCAACGCTTATCGCCTTCATCGCAGTGAACCGCGCTGCCGCGTGGTTGCTTGGGCCTTATCTGGCGTGGGTCACTTTTGCGGCGATGTTGAACTTCACTTTGTGGCGCTTGAATGCATGACATTTCGATTGCCTCCAAGTCTTCGCACTAGATCGCAAATCCGGGCGGACATTTGATACACCACTGCATATGACGTGCTCTTGCTTCATCGGAAACCTATACAAGGTTGCTTGATTGAAATCTTACACGCTGGAGCCAGTTGGCTTTCTACGTTCGACTGTTAAGGGGCGAGAGGACGCGCCGCGGCAGGGACCGGAAGGTGCGCCGGACGCCTGGCTTGAGATCGAACCACGATTCGCAGACGCGTTACTGGGAATTGAAGTCGGGCACGAGTTGATTGTGATTACCTGGTTGCACAAAGCCAATCGCGACGTGCTTAAAGGACATCCCCGCAGCGACGCGAGCCGTCCGATTGCCGGTGTGTTTTACACGCGTTCACCTGCGCGACCGAATCCGCTGGGAATTCATCCTGTGACTGTGCGGGCGATTGATGGCACGCGACTGAAAATCGGGCCGATTGAAGCATTCGACGGCACACCCGTGGTCGATATCAAATCCGCGTCAACCCGCGCCGACGGATGACCGGCATTGGAATGAAACATCAACGTCGCGTTTGATGATCTGCCACGTGAGATCCTTTCGGATAACATTGCTCCCCAAACGGCGGCCAATGTTTACTGAACGTTCGGAATCTTCACGATACATCCCTCAGCCTTTGGATCGTTAGGATCTTTCGCCACTGTCACGTAAAGGTCTTTATCTCCTTCGCCGAAGGCGACGTTGGTGGTGCCGTTCCCTGCGGCGATAGTGAAAACGTGTAGAAGCTTTCCAGCCGGAGAGATCTTCAAGACCTTGCCACCGGACCACTGCGCCACGTAGATATTACCTTTGGCGTCGACTTTCATGCTATCGGGACCAAGCCACCATGACTCGACTTTGTTTTTGGTGAGGAGATTTAGAAGGGCAAAGTTGGCGCGACGACTGAGCGATCCATCGGGATTAATATCAAACTTCAAGATACAATTGCCCACCGTCTCGCTGACATAGAGAGTCTTTTGATCGCGAGAAATACCGATGCCGTTGGCATAGTTAAGATCATCCGCGACCTCGATCCAATTTTTTGCACCCGGAGCGAGGTAAAAAATCTTTCCCATGACTGTGGTTGGCGGATCGACAAAGTGTCCGAAGAGCGTGGCGTAGGCACCGCCATTTGCGGTCACTACAATGTCGTTGATGCCGCCATCAAACTTATGGCCCCTGTCATCGGCCGCCCATCGACGCAATTCCTTGCCGTTGACGTCGAGCTCAAGAATAGCGCCGTGTTCATCGGTGCAAGCCAGAAGGAAAGTTTTTTGTTTGGTGAGAGCCAGGCCATTGTGACCGCAGCCGGGAGCACTGTTCAGGACGGTTGTCTTCTTCCCATCCCATTTCGACAAGGTGTTGGAGACCCAGCCGACAAAATAAAGATTCCCGTCGAGATAGAGCGGACCCTCGGGCCCAAGGACATTCTTCACGATGACGGTTTCCTCGCCTCTCGTCGTCTCCGCCGCCATGAGCGCTGCGATGATGAATAACAAGACTTTCATAGGATTCCTCTGTTTCCTCCTTCGGTTGCAGTGTGGGACTGCAGAATGGGCAGTGGCACATTGACGTTCAGCCAAACGAATCGCAAGCTAGCGTATGTCTAACTCGAACACGTCAGTGCAACCATATTTGTTCTTCAATGGTCGCTGCGAAGAGGCGCTGGAATTCTACCGCAGCGCTGTTGGAGCTGAGGTGGAGATGCTCAGCCGTTTCAAGGATGCGCCCCAACCAGGCATGGCGCAGCCGGGAATGGAGGACAAAGTGATGCATGCCAGCTTCCGTATCGGCGAAACAATCCTAATGGCTTCGGACGGCAGGTGTGAGGGCGAACCGCGCTTCGAAGGTTTCTCGCTTTCAATTATCGTTCCGGACGAGAAAAAAGCCGAGAGCGTCTTCAACGCGCTTGCTGATGGCGGCAAGATTACGATGCCTCTTGAGAAAACATTTTGGGCGCCCAAGTTCGGAATGTTGGAAGACCGGTTTGGCGTGGGCTGGATGGTGTCGGTTCAGCACAAGCCTTAGCCATCACGGAGTCTTCAGGATTGAGATAATCTCCGTTTGAATCGGCTGTCCGGTGATTTCGATGTCCTTGTCCGAAACGTAAACGTTGATTTCCGAGCGGACACCGAATTTTCCTTCCTGATAAATCCCCGGTTCGATTGAAAAACAAACGCCGGGAATTATGCGCCGCGAATCGCGCGTCTCGAAGTCGTCGATGTTGACACCGTTGCCATGTGTTTCTTCACCGATCGAATGACCGGTGCGATGTGTGAATTGGTCGCCGAAACCTGCGCGGGTGATGACACCCCGGGACACATCGTCCACTTCGGCGCCACGAATCGCTGTGCCGGCGCGAACATTTTTGCGAACGAAATCGACCGCCGCATCGCGCGCTTCGCGCACGATCTTGAAAATGCGTGAATACTCTTCAGGAACGGTTTCGCCTACGTAACCGGTCCAGGTCTGGTCCGTCGCGACGGCGTCCGGTTTATCCAGCTTTGTAGCTGCATCGATCAACACGAAATCGCCGCGTTTGATCGGCGAGTTCCTTTCCTTGGTGGGCATGTAATGCGGATTGGCGGTATTCGAATTCACGGCAACGATCATTGGCTCCTGTTGCAGTCCTTCCTCTTTGTAACGACGCAGCATGAACTGCGCGATATCCCACTCAGTGGTTGGTTCGTCCGCACGAATCCGGCGCGCGATCTCGGCATACGCTTCCTGAATGATGCGATGCATTTTATCGGAGGCTTCGACCTGCATCCGGTGCTGGGCCGGAGAAAATACGGCCTCGAATTGTTGCACCAGTTCCGCGCTGGTGACCGGCTCCACTCCAAACGAGCGGACGAGCTCAATGGTTCCTGCGTCCACGTGTGAGATGTAGGGAATGTCGTTCATGGGCGAATACTGCATCGCAATGCGACGCTTCGATCCCTTCTCCGATGCGCCCAGCACTTCCTTCAGTTGCGCATGCAATTCCTGCCAACCGCGATACACAAGTTTCCTGCCGGGAAGCGAGTCGAGTTTGAATTGCTCGATCGACTGCACAATTTTCACCGGCTGGCCCGAAGCCGGGATGTAGTAGAACCAGCGGCGTGATGCGAACATCTTTTCGTCCAGTTTCAAAATCCGGTAGGCGAGGGGATCGCTGTGGCGGAAATCGTAAAAGAGCCAGCCATCGAGTTTGGCTGCCCCCAAGGCAACCTGAATTTCAGACACCCGTTCAGCCGGAGATTGTTGTGCATGCATTATGGGAATAAAACTGGAGCAGATAACGCCTGCTGTGAATAACGGAAGCCGGCACGGTCTCATGATGCGTCGAAACATCAGCTTGAATGAATAGCCGCGAAGCCCATTGAGTGACAGTAAAACTTCCCTTCAATAGCACGATCCAACTCATTGCGCTCAATGCGCCCGATGCGTAGCGTACGGCGAGTATTCATGATAATCGACGTCTCAAATTACCGCTGGCGTTCCCCTGCCTTCCGCGCTTGGGTTCGTGAGCATGGCGTCGACATGAATGAGGTGTTACGGATCGACGTTAACGAGTACACGCAGACGATGACGGTGCACGAATTCGTTCGCTCTGCCGAGGGCTACCCGCTTACCGAGTACGCAACCATGCGGGCTGCCGAAAAGACTCGCGAGATTAAGCTGACAAGTCCGATGCCGAATTGACTATTCCCACGGATGGCGTGTTTGTTTATTGTCATTTTGTATGAGCACGCAGAAATCGAGCGGGACTGAGGGCATGTCGAATGAGTCGGACGAGAACTCTGTGTTCAATGGCGCGGAGCTAAGCGAATCGGTTCTTGGGCGCGATTGGAATTCACCCGAAGAGGATATGACATGGTCAAACCTGTAGCCGGCGAAATCGTTGCTATTCCTTTTTCTCGCGGTGACGGCACCAGCGAAAAGCGGCGACCTGCTCTTGTGATTGCCGATCTTCCGGGCGCGGATCTGATTCTGTGCCAGATCACCGGCCGCGCACACCACGACTCTTTCGCTATCCCGTTAGACAAAAGCGATTGTGAACGCGGCGAACTCGATCAGCCTTGCTTTATCCGTCCACAGCGCCTTTTCACCGTCGAACAGCACATCGTCCTTGAAGCAGTTGGGAAGGTGACCTCTGAGAAATTCGCCGAGGTGTTCAAAAGAGTGCGCGGACTTTTCGTTGATTAGGTGGCGCGATCTCCCGGCGCCGAGGCAAAAAGCTGTGGCAGTGCCTACCGATGCTTCTGCGCCTCCGGCGATTTGTTAAGCCATCGAGCTCGGAGAGATCGATCCACTTTCCGAGCTACCCAGCCAAATCACAGGCGCGGCTTGACATTTCCCGGCGCGTCGAGCAACAAAGGGACGCCGGATGAAGTTTCTCACACGCCGTTTCGCTCACGCTCCGGAGGGAACAGCTGCGCTCTTTTTCATTCAAATCTTCGCGACGCTCGGGTTCGCGGTTCTGTACTCGACGCTGGTCCTCTACGCCACGAAGCATCTTCAGCTCAGTGTGAGAATGGCCACCACGTTGATGGGCGTGTTCGGCGCGTTCAACTACGGCCTGCACCTTTTCGGCGGTTATCTCGGCGGCCGTTTTCTCTCAAACCGTAATCTGTTCGTCGGCGGCATGGCCCTCCAGGTATTCGGCTGCGCTTGTATCGCGTTCGGCACGCTACCGATGTTTTACATTGGTCTCGCGCTTTTCCTCACAGGTAGCGGTCTCAACGTCACTTGCATCAATATGATGCTCACACAGCGCTTCAGTCCGGAGGATCCGCGACGCGAAGGTGCTTTCCTATGGAACTACGCCGGTATGAACGTTGGCTTTTTCGTAGGGTTCAGCGCCGCCGGCTATTTCCAGGCAACCCAGAGTTACTCGAGCCTATTCATCTTTGCCACGCTTGGAAACTTCGTGGCCATCATCCTGGCCGTGTTCAACTGGAAGACACTGAAGGACCGCAACACGCCATTGCTCGATAGAACGGCGAAACAGTTCCGAGTGCGCCAGCTCACGGGCATCGCCATCCTCATCGGCCTCGTCCCTGTCGTGTGGTTTATGCTCCAGCGCCCGGGCGGTACCGAGACAATCATAAAGGGGATCTGTGCCGCGGTCGCGCTCACTTTGATTTACCTCACAGTTCGTCACCGTGATCGACGTGAACGGCGGAACATGACCGCGTACCTGATTCTGACCGTTGGTTCATTGATGTTTTGGTCGCTATACCAGATGGCGCCGAACGGTTTGACGCTGTTCGCCGTCAACAACGTTAATCTCATGGTCGGCCCGGTGAGGATCCAACCGCAATGGATTCAGAACATTAATACTCTTTGCATTGTGATAGGCGGACCGCTGTTCGCGGCGCTGTTCACCCGCATGCGTGGGCGCGGGTGGAGAATCGACATACCGCAGCAGTTCGCGACGTCGCTGCTCTTAATGGCAATTGCCTTTTTCCTTCTCCCGTTAGGCATCAAGCTGGCGGGAGCCGACGGCAAGAGTGCGTTTGCGTGGTTGTTTATGAGCTACGTGCTGCAAAGCATCGGAGAATTGCTTATCTCTCCCGTCGGCTACGCGATGATCGGCAAGCTTGCGCCGCGGCAATATCAAGGCGTAATGATGGGTGCCTGGATGCTATGGACCGGGCTTGCGTCGCTGTTTGCCGGCGACTTCTCAGGAATGATTCCCAGTCCAACCGGCACCACGGCAGTCGCAACCAATCCCGGATATGCGAAGCTGTTCGCAGAGCTCGGCGCAGGTACCCTCGTAGTCGGCATTGCGCTCCTGGTGTTGATTCCGTTCCTGCGGAAGCTGATCACCGACAAGGCCGAGACGCCTCTCGTCGAAGCGACAACCGTCGTTCCCGTCGTTTAAGGGGCGCGTTCGCGTTATGGAGTTAAAGAGTCGGTGTTAATAGACCAATTGAAGATTCGCTTTTGCAGAAGGCAAGGAAGATCTCACGCGAACGGCGGTGTTCGCTGCGGGAGGTGATTGAAGACGCGCTGCGCGCAGCGGGCGGGCGCCGATGAGTCAATGTGGGTAACGCCCGGGTTTTAAAACGCTGGGTTACCGGAACAAGGCCAAAGTCGACTTAAAAAACCAGTTCATCGGTGCAGCTTCAACGTTAAACGCCGGCTTCGACTACTGGCGCAGCCACATCGCGATGTCTCGTTCTGTTCTTTGATAAATTGAACTTTGAATCACAGCGTCGGCAGCGGAATGTTATCGATTTCGTCCGGGTTGAATGGGAGCGTGAGCGGCGTGTGCGGCTCCCATGGCGGTGGGATCTCGAACTCCAGCTTGTGGAACGGCTGTAGAACGCCCGGCTTGTCCGGCGTTTCGATGAACAACTCGTAGGTAACTTCTTTCAAGAGGTATTCACCGTCGCCAGCCCTTACTCTTTTGCCGACCTCTTTGCCATCCTTGATGATCTGTTCGGTGATCTCGCGCGGCGAATAGCTGGTCGCCCGCGCGCGAATCACCAGATTGCCTTTGAGTTTGCGCGCTTTTTCGCTCAATTCGCGAATCCATTTCTCGACGCCGTGTCTTTGCCAGAACTGATTGAACTCTGCAGGTGCATACATGATTCCGTCGCGCGCTTCGTCGCCGAAGCCGTGCCCCCATAAATGGGCCTTCTGGTAGTTTTCAAATTCTCCCGTTTTTGGATTGCGGCGCCGTAGCCGATGTTTTCCCACACTTTTCCCCTTGGTATCCCTTAGGAGCGTGGAAAAATCGTTGGCTTTGTCCGCGGTTCGAAACTTCGTAGCCCCGCCCGGGAACGGAAATACGTAACCGCCCATGTCGATTGTGATTGAGGCATCAGCGTTGAGAATGCCGCGCGCTTCTCGAATACCGCCGGTCAAACGTGTTTCGAATGTCATACCCGGAAATGACTTCTGATCGCCCGTTAGCATGCGTAGAATCCCCGGTTTGGTCGATTCTCCGGGGATGATTCGCTTCACCTGAGGACCCGTGCCCACACTGAAAATCCTCGCAGCGACGGTTCGAATCTCTCGAAGCCCGGCCAGAATCTGCCGCAGGAAGCGACGCATCGATTCGACAGCCTTCGTGCCATCCTTACCGACTGCTTCGTCCAGACCGCTTGTTGCCACCACCACAAGGTCACCAAGAGTGTTGAGTTTCTTCTTCGACCTGCCCGGCACGCGTCTTCGGATCGTCTTCGCCAGATCGCTCACGTCACTACCTTACCGACGAATGCGGAGGTTTGATCCGCTGCGCGAATAGCCTTAGAAAGCCCATTGATCTTGAGCGGAGGAAAGAAGATCTCCGCGACGGTGTAGACCGTGAAGCCCGCGTAGTACCCAACCGTTGCCGGGCTCCTGGCTACAGTATCTGCAAGGCTCTCGGCGCTCGCTTTTAAAAGATCGACCAGCAGCGGGTAGATGTCGTCGCGCAGTTGACGCCACAGCTTTGCCCAATCCACCCGCGAAAGAATCTGTATGAACTCATCGAGCGCCTCCAGCAGGAAACGTCCCGCGGCAAGTGGATCCTGACTGGCCGCGACGGCTTCCTTCAACAAAGTGAGTGCCAATGACGCAGTTTCGAAAATCCCGGCTGCGGCTTGCATGATTGCATCCCATAGGCCGCACAGGTAGCCGATCAGCGTTGAAATCATGTCCTTGGCGTCGGGAATCGCATCGCGTATGAATTCGACGATCTCCCGCATGCTCGTGACCGCGGAGTTCCACATGCCCTCGAGCGAAGCAATCAAATTGACGACTCCGGAGATCAGGCTCGAACCCGGCCACGAACGAATCTCGTCTGCTATCGCTAAGGTCGGCAGAGAGGCTAAGAAGTCCAACACCGCCTCCGCCGCCGCATCGAGCTGCGCCCCGAGACTTGCGATCAACTTCGTGAAATCCTCCGGCATGCGATCGGGATTCCAAAGCTCCTCGGGCATGGTGCCCGTTGCCAGCAGCTTTGCAAAAGCGTCAATCGGCGGCTTCAGATTGTCCACGAGAAGCGTCACGACCGCCAGCGAGATGTCGTTAGCCGTAAAGAACCTGAGAACGCTTGAAGTATCAAAGGCCGCCTCGACGATGTCATCGTAGTCAGAACGCCTCACACCCAGAATGCTTGCAAGCGCCGGCGTCAGGAATTGCGTCTCAGAGCGAAATTGGCCGACTTCGTATCCGTTTCGTCGCACTACTTGAAACACTTGCCCTGACGTCAAGTCTGGCTCGTCGGGGTCCTCTAGCTCCGCAAGGATGATCACGTTGGAACCGGCGGACAGACTCTCGCCTAACTGGAGCAACGTTATGCCGCTTCGCGACAAATACACCTCGATCACGGAGGTGAACTGCTGTACTCCTCCCTCAGTTCCGAAGAATTCTATCCGTGGAATCGTGAAGGTGACAGTGTAAGTAACAAGGACATGAGCAACTTGTTTCGTTGTGCCGTTCCCTTCGGAGAATGTGACTTTTCCGCCCAGTGACTCCGCCCGTCCGAGTTTGCGCAGGGCGCGATTCAGAACGGCGTCCGAATGCGTGACCATGACAACTTACTGGTCACTATGTCGGTGTTTCCGTGCTCTCGGGTGGCAGAACCGGTCCCAGCTGGCTCGATCCCAGGCCGATGCGATTGTCAGCGATCTCACAGGGCAGGCCTTCGCCAATCATCGCCGCTGCTGCGCTTTGGAGAATGGTGTTGTTCGTTGGGAGCTTTGTTTGCCAACTTTCCTCGATCAGATGCTCTTCGGTTCCTCTCAGCATTTCGTCTGCGATCGAAAGATAAAGATCATCTTCGCTGTCCAATACGAATCCATTGCCGAACCAAACCTGTCCGGTGTCGACGAAGTAATTGAAAGCTGCCTCATAGCCAGGGTAAATTGGAACGGCCACTCTCCCCATGCCTGAACTGAGAAAGGACGCGAAGAGTTGGTCATTCGTGGCTTCGTGCGAGATTTTCACTGCCCACGTTTCTTCCTTCGCATAGAAATAGGGGTAGAAGATATAGGACATTAGCGGCCAGTTAATCGCCTGTTCGAGGAAGCGAACCAGATTCCCGTGTCGATCGAGTTGTTGTGAAAGAATCAGCGGATACAGTTTGCCTTCGGGGGCGGGACCATAGTGATCGCCGGTGATGTCGATGTTGTGCTGCTGAGTCATGATCTGAATGCAAACCCGCTTCAACTCTCGCTCCATCACCTGCTTTTTGAAACGAGGGTTTAGATCGACTTCCTTTTTTTGTTCCTCTTCGTGTGCCGCGCGCTGCTCCTCGTATTCATCCTCGAGCTTTTGGTAGGCTGCGATCAACTTGCTGTAGGCGCGGTGTTGCCAGTCGCCGTACACCTTCGCCTTTTAACCGGCAAGTCACCTTTACCTGAAGCGCAAACGCCCCGGCGCCGTTCGCGAGAACGCCAATTCCGACGGATCCTTCGATCTTGTTAAGCTCGATCTCCTCATCAAACCCGAAATATTGTTGAAAGTCGCTGTCTCCGATCGAAACAACAAGACGCCCGCCTCCCGAGAATGGATTCCCGTCCTCTAAAAGCGCGTCGACGATCTCTGAATCTGCCGCTGCACTCACGGCGACGTAACCATCGGGAATGGCGATCTCGTTGTAAGCCACGGAGCGATTCGGACTGGCGTGATCATCTCCGACCCCCACCAGCGTCAGACTGTCAGCGAACGCCCGCGAAAGTACGATGGTATCGCGCGGCGGCGGATCAAGCTCGATTCCGTAGGTCGCAGCGAAATGCCGATAGTTACTTCGCGTGACGCTGTTTGGTCCACGCAAGCCGATCAATCGTGGCCGCTTCGGCCGCCGAATTTTGAAATCCTCTTCTTCTCGAGTCGTCTCCTGCGCGCGGATAAAGTTCTTCGCAGGTTCTGGAATTTCGAACTCGATCACGCTCATCCGTCCGTAGTTGACCAGGTAATTGTTCATGATCTTATCGACCCAGCGATACACGCAGACGACGTGATCGGTGCCAAGACGGTTATCGAAGCCGCTCTTGACGATGTCCTCGAACTCGGTCCGCGAGAGCGATTTTCGTCGCACGGTAGCCTTTTGAACCAGCTTCTCTTGGACCTTCTGCGTGATCGACTTGGCCATCTGATAGCTTGCGTCGTAGAATCTTCACGCGAGCTCTGCGAGTTGAAATTGAGATTCGTGTTGGTAGTGAGCGAACCACTGCCAGCAATTCGATACTCACACCTGCGCCGAAATCGAAAGTCTTGCCGTTTTCCTCACGGAGAACGCTCTCGATCTCCGTTTGCATTCCCTGTTTCTCGGCCGTCTCGGTATCACTCTGCCTTTCCGACGAGAGTTCCTGTGTGACCTCCTGCTCAATTTCTGTGACCGATAGCGTACGGGAGTTGCGTTCCTTGAAGGACCGTGCGGGAATGTTTTCGATCCGGGACACCTCTCCGGTGACATAGCAAGCGAGTTCCTGCTCCACGCGACGATAGTCAATTACGCCAAGGCGGTTCATGGCGAACAACGGCGGCGGTTGGATGCCGATGACCAGATCCTCGGAAAGATCAGGCACGTCAAAATGGGGAATCTGAAGAGAGATCGAGAACGAGTCGAGGTTTACGAGCCGAGCATTTGGAGCCGCAGTTCGCAGATTGAGCGAAATGTTCAGGATTCCTTGAAGGGTCTCGCTCGACAACCGAAAAGTTTGAAACCTGTCGTCTGCGATTTCGATGGCTTCAGCCGAAATCGTGACCGGATTAGCTCCCCCGCTGATTGTGCCGCTTACTTCGACGAGCTGCGGACGCTTTCGATCGTGAAAATAGCTGAGGTACAGAATATAGCGATTGTTTGAGCCGCGCTTCGCTTTGACGATAATCGCCCCGGGAGGGATGCTTTCCTCGATTGTGAACTCGGCTCCAAAGGCGAGGAACGTCGCCAGGTGCGCGACTTCGATTTCGCCCCCAAGATTCGCCTCTGCCTCATTGATCTGGCGATCGAGGCTGTCAGTCAGAGCGCTTAGCGTGAGGGCCTGCTGGTGCAGGGGCTGCAATACCGCGACGGTCGCCGGCGAAGTGATTGTTGCGAGCACGGTTGCAACCTCGTTCTCTGACGTGCGATTCTCCGTATGAGCCGCGATGCCAAAGTGGAAGCGACGCGTTCCACGTCGCGGGCGGGAACCGCACTCGATAGTTCGGAACGAATCAGGTTGGCGCTGCGACTTTGCGCATCCCGCTCGTTTGCGCGGCGTGTCATGCGATGGCGAGAGATCGCGAAAGAGAGATCGTCTCGCGCGCTAATCAGGTCATTCGCCGCAACTGCGCCGACCAATCGATCGTGTGCGGCTTCGAGCATGCTGCGCTGGCGCGCCGACATCACATCACCCGCTGAACCAATCGCCGTCCTGTCGAGCGGAAGTGGGATTACAACCTGCGCATCAAGAATTCGGCGCATGCTGGCTTGGTTGTCGGGTTCTTGAAGCTCGGCTGCCGTAACGTCTTCGAGTCATTTCGCAGCTTGTCTGCGATCATGATGGAGCGAATCGTGTCGATCGCGGCCTTCTTCTCGTCAACCCACAGGTAGTGAGCGAAGCTGTCCCAAAGCAAAACGCGCTGTGTACTGGTCAGCGGCATTGCTTCCAAGTCCGTGCTGAGTTCGTGCAGGTCTGAGAGATCCATCCGGCGGATCTCAGCCTTTGCCTCACGATAAAACGTGAGCAGATTTGCGAAGCTCGCTTCGAGAGCTTGGAACGAAGGTATGCCGTGGAAGTTTACCGCGCGTCGGTGAACTTCCTGCACAACACCAACGAAAGTGTCACGATTCAGTCCCGACCAGAAGTGCGTTCGCTGGCGATCGCTTTCAATCATCAAGATGTGAACAGCTGATCGTTCCAGTGGTGCGATCGAAGCAGGATTACGAACAGTTGTGAAACCGAAAAGGTAGTCTCTCATCTCGCATGTCCTCCCTGCTAAATGAGCAACGTTCCGAGTATACCACAGATCAAGTTGAATTCAAAGAGGCTTTTGCCGAGCATCCCGGGCTACTTCGCAGCGGAGCAACCCACATCAGTGCCCTTTCGCTTCCGGCAGGGTCGAATATTTCAGTCGAGTTATAAAGTGGATCGGATGACTGTCAGTAGATGGCAGTTATCGCAATGACAACAGTTGAACGGACATCGGCCTGGCGAGAAATTGGTAGCGGATCGGTCGTCAACTGGAACCTTTAAGGCTTCAGGGCAACTCGCGCTCGAACTCTTTGATTTCCGTGAGCGCAATTTGAGCGCTTCACATCTTTTACTACTGTTGGCCTAACGAAACAGCGGCGTTCTCCCGCTCGAGTTCCGCCGGTGACATGACAGGCGCCGTCCTGCTTGCCCTGGTTCATGTAATTGGTCACACGAGACAATGTTCTTCTGAGACCAAGCGACCCATCTGCGTATCGGGATGCAGTCCGGGACCGAGTTTGATTCTTTTGGCGTGCTCGGCCACTCCGTTTACCACTTCATCGAAAAGCGATCGCTCGACCATGAGTCGAGAAGCGGCGCAGCAATATTGCCATGATTGAGGAAGATCGCACTGGCGGCTCCCGCGATCGCCGCATCGAGCAGCGCAAGCTTCTATGCCCAATCAGATCAACGGACAATGAAAGAAGATAAAAATTCACCAATTTGCAAACGGCAAGGATCGTTCCGAGATAGGCAAGGTCTGCCAGCAAGCCGAAAACTGCACATGCGATTTCAACCTGGCCGGCAACAAATGCGATGAGTGCGGCCGCCAAGGCTACCGCTAGCACCGCCACGATCCAGGCGAAAAAACCTTATGAAATCTTAAACAGATCGCAAAAGTGTTCGTCAATCAGGATCCAATTTGGGCATAAGATCAACCAGAAGATAAGCGAAAGCGAAATGCCGGCTACGACTGCAAGGGAAATAGTGACGGAGTTTGGCGCACAGAACGCGATAGAAATCAGAATAAGCGCAAGGACAATCAGGACTAAATTCACAATCATCCAAACACGGCAGAGGTCCAGGCCCGCCTGGTTTTCGCCAGAGGGCGCAGGCGATGGAGAACCTCCGCTGCCAGGAGATTGCTCACAACCGTGTAGCGTAACTGCCGCGTTCAGATGACACTGGCCAACTCTGCCGTTCAAACTCACCGTCGTCGTCTGGTCACTTGTTATCGAAACTGAAAATCCGACAGAAGGATTTACGACAGACGTTTGATATGCGTTGTCTACGAACCAATCCCAGTCCGGGTTCGACGAAACGGGTACCTGTTCGTTCACTCTCACACTGTAGGTGCCCGCCGCCAGACATGGGTTAGGATCAACCAGATCGCCATTCGCAGTGTGAACCGAAAGGGAAATTGACGGCGGACAGAAATTCGAGCAATCGAACTCGCCATCGAGCGTATGACCGCAATTCGGATCATCAGTGCAGAACATGATGCCTTTAAAATTCCGGCTGCCGCAGATAAAATTGATCTGCAACATGGTCGCCGTAACGCCGTCACCAGGTCCGAATTCTACTGCGAAAGGCGAGCCGGAAGTTACTGCCTGTGACTTGTCAGGCAGGTGCGGGTTGGTAAATCGGACCGTTACTGAATTACACCCGGTCGCGACGCCGTGGACGACGATGCCATCGTGATTGGCGTTGGGAGTAAAGGACAGGTTGTTGATTGAGCACTGCGCATTAACCCAGCCCGGCCTAACAAGACTGATCAGGGCCAAGGAAACGAGAAAGATCGGTTTTCTACGATCGCTGATCAAGCTTAACAGTGACATGAGGTACGCAAGTCTGCCTGAAGCCTGCAATCGCTGACAATTGAAATTTTCGTGCTAAACCGGGCCTCACCTGTAGTCACGTCGTTATGCGACGTTTGCCGATCGGGAATGCTTTACGCTAGCAACTCTAAACTGCGGACTGAATGCTGGCCTCGCTGCCTGAGTACCTGTGCAGTGGTGCGAGGGGAATAACATCGAGCTTGAAGATCTTGATCCACCTTCGGTGGCAGATGGCTGCCGGCCACAACAATTTTCATCCCCTCGAAACTGAAGAAAACTATTTGTCCGTTTTTCCGAGCGCCGCCTTCAGGCGTTTGAAGCTGGATTGCGGCCAGAACTTGCTTGTTTGGTAATAATCCCGGAACGCCGGTGTACCTTTGGCAGCTTGAGTTCGGCTTCGGCGGGCGAGACCTTGGGAAAAAGGACTAGTTCCGAATATTGACCATTGATGGGTGGATTTGCTAGAAGGGCGTATGCCGATCTCGCCGCGAATTAAGTATCCGGGAGCGATCTTTGCGCTCCTGGTCTTATGGCCGCTGTACCTCTGGTTTATCCGCGCCGCCGAATACAGAGCCGGAGCGGTCTTATCTTGTTATCGACGAGACGACTTCCCCTAACGGACGCTATGCTGTCGTTTGGACTTTGCCCGAAGGGCCGCAGATTGACTGGGAGAAATTCCGCAGTGGCGAGCGTAACAGTGACTATCTGCCGGATCTCGACAACCCTAAGAGCGCGATCAAAGTGGAGGATGACCTAATCGAGTTGGAGTCTGGCCGGAAGCTGGTCGGGGTTGCCTCGGGATACTGGGCGCTGCCGGAAGGCGACCACGGGCCTGGTCTCAAATTCAGCCCGGACGACGAGTTCCTGGAAGTCGCATGGTCGGCCGAGAGCAAATTCGTTCTTGTGCTTCATCGAGTGCGCTCGGGTTCGGAGGGAGCTTCGCTCCGCGCCTTTCAAGTCGAAGGCGGCGCCGTCGTGGGGCAACTGGAATGCGGCCACGACCTGGCGGGGCCCGCCCGCGCCCAACTAAAAAAGCTTCATCGCCACGAGTATGAGCGCAGCCAAAATGATCTCGACCTTCGCTTCTCCGAAGTGAAGTCGCTGGGCGGTTCCAAGTTCAGTCTCAGAGCGATTGCCAAAGTCGAGAATGAAGTGGGGAACGGGATCTATAGAGGCTCAGTCATCCGGTTTGAACTTCGAGCAGGCAAGGATGGCAAGCTGAGCCTTCATGTCCTTGGCTTCAGCGAGCTCGATTTGGACGAAGCTTCCTAAGAATCGACAGACCCGACGCGAACGAACTAATCTCTTGAGATGAACGCGAGTCGCTCGGGATTTACGCTGCTGCTGTTCTCATGTTCCGCTGGCTTTCTGCTAGCCGCGGAACAACCCAAAACCAATCAAAGGCCGCTCAAAGAAGTCACGGCCAAGGCAGACTCAGGAGACGCAGCTTCCCAGTTTGAACTCGGTCGTCGCTTCGACCTGGGCGAAAACGTGGCGAAAGATCAGGCGGCGGCGGTCAAATGGTATCGTAAAGCCGCCGAGCAGAATTACGCCAGCGCTCAAACCAAGCTTGGCATCTGCTACGACCGGGGCGAAGGGGTGACGCAGGATCATGTGAAGGCGGCGAAATGGTTCCGTAAAGCCGCGGATCAAAATGACGCGAGAGCGCAAACCTTTTTGGCCGTCTGTTACGAAGACGGTGCCGGCGTAGCACAGGATCCGGTGGAGGCGGTCAAGTGGTACCGCAAAGCGGCGGACCAAAATGACGCTTGGGCTCAATACGATCTCGGACTCTGTTACGCCAAAGGTGTCGGCGTGAAGGACGACCCCGTCGAGGCGATGAAGTGGCTCCGTAAGGCTGCAGAGCAGAACCTAGCTGAAGCTCAAGCCTTTTTGAGTCTCGGTTACGAGTTTGGCCGGGGTTTGGCGAAGGATCCAATGGAGGCGTACAAGTGGAGGCTCCTGGCGGCGAAGCAAGGCGCTGAGCTGGCCAAGAACAATTTGGCGCGACTGGAAGAAGCGATGACGCCGGAACAAAAAGCGGAGGGAGAAAAGCGGGCGCGCGAGTTCAACCCGCGCCCGGAGCCATCCCGTTGAGCGATAACAGGTCAGCATCGACAGCCTCCTCCAGGCAATTTTCGTCACGCAAGCAAGTCGCGAGGTTTCGATTCTTTATGAACGGGATTTCCAAGGCAACGCGGATCGTTTCCGCGCTCTTCATCTTCGCGGCCACATTAGGCCATTCCGAGATCGAAGCGCCGGATGAGATCGGGCCGTTTCTGGTTTTGCCAGACACCACCTCGCCTGACGGCCACTACGCGGTGGCTTGGGGATTGCCCAAGCATCCTGAGATTTGGGCGGACCTGCGTCACTGGGAACGGGACCATCCGCCCAGCGAGGAGAGGACCGAACCGGACTCGAAGCAGGCCAAGGATATTTTTGCCAAAGTGGCCAGCGTCGCAGAGGACGTTGAGAACTACTTGGTGGATCTGCGGGAGGGAAAAATCATCCACACCCTGGCTTGTCCACGAGCTCCCGGGGTGCCCTCGGATCGGAGCCTCGAACCGGACTATTATATCGTGGCCGGCATTCGCCCAAACCGCCACAGCCTCGAGGTCGTCTGGTCAAAGACCGGTGATCTGGTGCTGGTGAATCACAGCTATCGCTGGGATTGCGTGAGCTTTTGCGCGGTCGCGCTCATTGACGGCCGGCCAGGACGCGAGCTGGACTTGAACAAACAATTGGGCGACGCCGTACGGACCTTTGTGGTGAAATCATCGCCGGGACTCTCGGATTCCAAGAGCGACTTGAATGTCGCCTTTTCCGATCTGAAGCAAAACAGCGACACCAAGTTCTCGGTCCATGCAGAAACGAGCCTGGGCAAGAAGTGGGCGGGCGACGGAGCGGATATAGAATTCACGCTCACTCCTTCGAGCAAAGTAACGACGGCAAAGGTGCTCACCATCCGCGCACCTAGCGCGAAGCAATGACGAGGGAAGGCCTGCCCGCTCCTCGCGTTTGCATTTTCGTTGGCACCTCGGGACCTGTCTGGACCACTTCACGCGCGATGATCCGTATCACATCGCTCAATGAAAAGTCGAGGAGCGCGACTTCACGGCGGAGACGCCTTCTACGATAACGATGCGGCCGCCGCGCCAGCCCGGACGCGCACAAGCATGCGCACAGGTCTGTATCGACAGACCCGCTTCGAAGTAACTAATCTTCTTGATATGAAGGCGAGTCGCTCGGGACTTACGCTGTTGCTGTTCTCATGTTTCGCTGGCTTCCTACTGGCCGCGGAACAACCGAAAACCGATCAAAGACCGCTTCAGGAAGTAAAAGCCAAGGCAGAAGCAGGCGACGCTGAATCGCAGCTTCAGCTCGGTCTTCGCTACGATCACGGCGAAGGCGGCGTGACGAAGGATCAGGTGGAGGCGCTGAAATGGTTTCGCAAAGCCGCCGAACAGAATCATCCCCGCGCTCAATTCGATATGGGCCAATGCTACGACAGAGGCGAAGGCGTCGCGGAAGATAAGGTGGAGGCCGCGAAATGGTTTCGCAAAGCCGCCGAGCAAAATTACGCCAAGGCTCAATACAATCTCGGAGTCTGCTACGACAAGGGCGAAGGCGTAGCGAAGGATCAAGCGGAGGCGGTAAGGTGGTATCGCAAAGCCGCTGAGCGAAATCTTGCCGGGGCTCAATTCGCTCTGGGCGTCCACTACAAGAATGGAATAGGCCTAACGAAGGATCTCGTGGAGGCGGTGAAATGGTTCCACAAAGCTGCCGAACAGAATCTCGCCGCCGCTCAATACCTGTTGGGCTACGGCTACGAACATGGCGAAGGCGTGGAAAAGGACCACGTGAAAGCGCTCCAGTGGTATGGCAAGGCCGCTGCACAGAATTACGCAGTCGCTCAGAACACCCTCGGCGTTCGCTACGCGAGAGGTGAAGGGGTAGCGCGAGATTACGTGGAAGCAGTTAAGTGGTTGCGCAAGGCCGCCGCACAGAATTTCGCGTCGGCCCAATACAATCTGGGCCTGCGTTACGCCAAGGGCGAAGGCGTGCCCCAGGATTTCGTGGAAGCGGCAAAGTGGTATCGGAAGGCTGCAGAGCAAAACGAACCCGCCGCGCAATCCGATCTGGCCGTCTGCTATCACAATGGCGAAGGTGTGCCACAGGATGACGAGGAAGCGGTCAAATGGTATCGCAAAGCCGCCGAGCAAGGCTTTGCCCTGGCTGAATTGAACCTGGGTTACTGTTACTCAAAAGGCGAGGGAGTTACCCGGGATCCGGTGGAGGCGGTCAAATGGTACCGCAAGGCCGCCGAGCAAGATCTCGTCAAGGCCCAACACTATTTGGCTGTCTGCTACACCACGGGAGAAGGCACGACGCAGGATAGAGAAGAGGCAGCGAAATGGTTTCGCAAAGCGGCCGAGCAAAATTACGCGCCCGCTCAATTCGGTTTAGGGACTTATTACCTGGACGGTGTCGGCGTGGCGGAGGATGACGTGGAAACTTACAAGTGGTGGCTGCTCGCGGCGAAGCAAGGCGAGGAGAACGCGAAGCGCTTTCTTCCCTCACTAAAGAGCAAGCTGACGCCGGCGCAGATCGCGGAAGGTGAAAAACGGGCGCGCGAATTTAAGCAACGTTAAGTGCCGATTCGTTTTGCGTGAGCGTCTTTCGCGTAACCGAAAAATTCTCTTTTCTTCGAGTGAGAACGAACAATCTCCGATTTGAAAGCGCGTCGATTGGTGTTCACGCTTCCGTTGCTCTCCAGTGCAGCTCTCTTTCAACTGGCCGCGGCAACAAATCGAAACCAGTCGCAGTAACGTTGTTACGCCACAGATTCAAACTCCAAAGCGGCCGAACTCGCACCAGAGATAATTTCTGGCGATGGCGTCTTCATAAGCTCTGAATGCGCGGATCACTTTCTTAAAGGTGCTCATAGCAGACTGTTGAAATACTCGGTCAGCACCGGAGGCGCGCTACGTATATAGCCGCCGTATTACGAGTTGCCCAAGCTCCAGAAGAGCATGTCTTCGCTAGGGGAGCATTACATGCCGCCCCTCCGGGGCTTGTGCCTTCTCTTCCGGGTTGGTTCTATAAACGTGGTGCGCCTCCGGCGCTGTTGGAGTTCTCCTACGGCTCTTTCTCCGCGTTCTCAATCTTACTCGCCAGCGCGAGCACTTCCTTCTCCCACGGCTTTGGGTCGCCTTCTGGAGGCCAGGGATTCGCGCGCCATTCCTCCCAGTGAGCGTCGATCATCTCCCAGATCTTTCTATTGGTGGCGTCAATAAAGCGACGTTTGCGCCATCCGTCCGGTTTTAGTTCAAGCGGCGGCGGGGACACACCTTGCGCTTTAGCGAACCTAACGAATCCATCGGCTTTATCTTGCAATCCCGGTTCTTCCAGGAATTCTATCATCCGGTCGTACGAAGCTATCAGTTCGTCGTATCGGGCCAGAAAATCCCGCAGGTCCTTCTGGGGAAGCTTTTGCTGATCGCCTCCCGAGACCTGGATCCAATCCGAGGCTTTAACTTCTGCCCTGGCTTTTTGGTAAGAAGCGAACAGAGTTTCCATTCGCTCCCCCCATTTTCGGAGATCATCCGGAACGCTCTTCCCTCGAGACGCGGAGTGCGTCGTGTGCGGCGGCAACGCGGCTTCGTCGCCGCCGCTGAGGTGCATCACGAAAAGGCCCAAGCCTGCAAGCAGGCCGAGGCCTGGCAGCGCCAGCCACGGTCCCGCGGCGTTAATCGGCCGGGCGGTCGATTTCAATCGCCGAAAGGTGAGCCCAACAATGCCGATCACCATCGCGACTTCGAACACGATGGCAACGAAGCGGACGCCCGGCGAGAGCCACTCGGTTGCCGGAAAGAAAAGGCGTTTCGTAAAATCATAAAGCAGAATGATCGGGACGAGGACGAGCAGAATTTTTTCGGTCTTCATGTGTTTGGCAAACCGACGGGCTCAGCCCTTGTCGAAGGTCTCCTTTTTGACCACGTTCTTAATCGTCGCCTGACGGTGCGCGTCGATATCGATCGTAATCGTAATGTGCCAACCCCACGTGCCGCTCTCTCCACCCCAGCTGTTGCTCAATTCCAGAACGACGCCACCCGATTTCAGCCAGCGGACAAACGAGAGATCCCTGATGGTGATCCCCCCTCGGAAAACCCGCTTTGCGCTTCTCCGCCATGGCCCCGCTCGGTTCGTCCGGGAGATTGGGTAGATCCGGCAGCTTCACTTCAGCGAAGCCATTGCCGTTACGGGTGAATATTGCCGTGGTGCCGCCGCGCCGGCCGCCCCGTTGAAACGCGACCCGCTGCGAATCTGTCGACCAATCCAGGGTCGCGTCGTAGGTCGGAAAATCCGGCATGTATTTGGGGTCGCTCAGGACCACCAGGACTCGCTTCGCGGGCAACTCGATTAATTCCAGGCGCGCCTTTTCCATGTCACCGTCGTCATCTCTTGTCACCCTCAGGGCATAGTGGCCATCCGGGGATGGCGATCGCGTTTCGGAGTCTTCGGAGGTTTCTTCGTTTGGTGGCGAAGGTTCCGCGGCGAAGTTACTGGAGGCGCTCAACGTGAGCGCCAGGAAAACGGATGCGAATGTTTTTAGGAACATGTGAGATTTTTTGTTTAAGCGGCCAACGTTAGCCGAGTGGTTATCGGTGTGCCGAGACTATTCGACAGACCTCGGCGCTCCTTCCTTGAGTTGGCTTAGCGTGAAGACCAGATTTCCTTGGCGTCCGCATCGAGCCATTTGGCCACCACTTCCCGGAAGATGAATTTCCCATCCCCCACAGGGTGTCCCTCTCCCTCTCCTCGCGCCACCAGCCAATAGACCGCGGCCGCGCTGGGCCGATACAAATTCACGGTATCCCATTGCGGTTCCACCACCACGCGGCCGGTTATGTCGATGAAACCCCATTTCCCATTTTGTTTCACGCCTGCCATGCCGGTGGGAAACTCCAGCCCCCAAAACTCGTCCCACTTAGGTTCGATGACCACCTTACCGGTCTGGTTGATCGCGCCCCACTTCCCATCCCGATTTACGGGCGCCAGTTTCCCGGCAAAATCCCACGCCGCATCCCACTTTAACTCGATGACTTCCTTGCCGGTCTTATCGATAAAGCCCCATTTATCGCTTCGGATCACACACGCCAAACCCCCGATAAAGGGCCTCGCTTCATCCCACCGGGGTTTAATGACAACCTTGCCGGTCTTATCAACGTAACCAATCTTTTGTGGCTGAAATCCATCCCGCAGCGGGCCGTCGTTTGTGGCGACAGTCGCCAGGCCTTCAGAAAATTCGCCCGCACCGTCCCACTGAGGTTCGATGACCACTTTGCCCTTCGTATCGATGAAGCCAAATTTCTTGTCCCGGCCCACGGCGAACAAGCCCTCTGCCAGATTGCCGACATGGTCCCACCGCGGTTCGACAACGATGCGGCCCGTCGTGTCAATGATCCCGTACTTCCCATCGCGCTTCACTGAAGCAAAACCGCCAGTGAAATCGCCGACCTCGTCCCATTGGGCCGCGATCACCATTTTGCCGGCGGGATCAATGAAGCCCCACTTCCCCGCCCGCTCGATTCTCCCGAGTCCCTCACGAAAGCGAATTGGGACGGGAGGATTGCGGGTTGATGTGCAAGCCCGTCTTATCGATCCATCCCCACTTGTCATTCTGTTTGACGGTCGCAAAGCCACCGTCGAAGTCGTCGGCACCTTCCCATTGCGGCTCGATCACGACCTTGCCTTTGAGATCGATGAAGCCGTAGCGCGACGCATTTAATTCAGACGAGTCTCCATTCCGGGTGATTGTGTATTGACTGCTAATCATCAAGAGCGTCGGACCAGCTCCGGAGCCCTTTTCCCCGGTTGATTTTGCGGTCGTTTCCGGCGACTTGGTTTGCGCCGAAGCGCCGGCCAGGAACGCTCCCGCCAGGAGAACCAAGGTGATCGGCAATCTGTTCGACATAGTGCTTCTTCGTGTTTGTTCGTCGAATTGACAGCGGCTTGTCACGACTCGCGGACGCGAGCCAGCTCTGGAAAAATGTGGGTTGCGCATGTTATCCCCCGCGAAGAGTCATAAGAAAACCGTTTTACGGCGTGTTCCTTCCACACTGCAAGCTTTTCATTCGACTAGCTGCGCGCGCCAAGGCGGTTCAATCAAACTGGGGACGCGCCCCTAGTCCTTTTCCAGCTTCCAGACGGCGCTCCCTTTTCCGTCCGGGTCGATCGTGGCGGTGATTTGATAGAGCCGACCGAGGCTGCCGATCGATTCAAAGGTCTGGTTACCGATCGTCGTCGGCTTGAGCACGCCGTAGTATTCGTGCCGCTGCAGGACGAGCACATTGGGTTTCTGCCACTTGACCGGCTCTGTGTAAATATGCCCGGGAACGGCCTTCTTCAGTTCCGGATCGTTCTCCTGTCCGGGCGCCGCGCCTAACGAGAGCTCGACACGCGCAAAGGAATCGTCGGCGAGTTGATAGACCACGGTTTGTTTGCGTTGCACTGGCGGGCGCGGCTCGCTGAATAAATGCCCCGGTTGTCTCGGAAGGTCGATCGAAAGACAGGCGACGCGTTTTGAGTCGGGCGACCAAATCGCCTCGCCTTCGCGGTCCGAACCGGTGCCGATGTCGTCGGGCGTCAGGTCGCAGAGGACGCGCCCGCTCTTTTTCTCGATCAACTCTGCCCGCACCACTTTCGACCCGGCCAGCTTGAACTCTTCGCTGAAGACTTTGCGGATCGCGTAGAGTTCGTTAGGCGAAGTCCAGGCAATCAGCTCGCGTTGATAGAGCAGACGGGCGCTCTGCGGAAAGTCGTGAACGAAGTCATCGTTGCCGACCAGGTTTCGCACCATCATTCGGCAGGCGACCGGCTGAGCGGCGAGGAATTTCGCCAGCTTCGCATCCCCGAGCACGTAACAAAGCGTCGTCGGCACGCCGGCGATGCTTTCGCGGGCCGCGCCGTCGGCCTCGTTCGCGATCTCGAAGAATTTCCGCAGCGCCTTGAAATCGCCCCGCGCCGCTCGCCGGGTGTCTCGGCCATAACGGAACCCGTGATGTCGCGCGACCTCATCGATCTCCGACCCGTCCCCGTCGTTCGCCGGCGACGGGAGGTCCGCCACGGTCACCGGCTCCCGGTCGACGGCCTGCTCGTTAGGCGAAGCCTGCAGCGACGCACAGACGAACGCGCCGATGAGCAGAAGCGCGAGAGTTCTCATGGCATTTGTTAGTCCAGCTTCTCCGCCGGGACATTCCAGGAGTGAATTTTACCATCCGCCAGGTTCAGCGCCACCAGGTACTGCCTCGACGCGGTCACGCCGTTTACCGTCTCCTGCACCGTGCCTTAGAGGAGCAGGCGTTCAGGGCTTTCATAGCAATTGTCCAGCTCCTGCAAGGGCAGCGTCGCCGTCCATTGCGTTTTCAGGTTGTTATCTCCCAAATCAGAAGCCCGATTAGAGCGTGCGGACGCCGGAGGGAACGGTTCGCTCTCTCGCTTCAGAATTGTCGAAGGCAATGTCCCGCGGTTGCGAGACTGCTCAGACCCTCCGCCAAAAAAGGCCCCGGGGCCGATTAAGAGTTGGGCGGTTGCGCACTGCCCGGCGGCGGCTGGGCGCTCAACTCCTCATAAAGCGCCCGGAGACCGGGAGAGACAGCGAAGGTCTTTTCCCGCATCTCGGGAGAGAAGCGCAGGATTCTCTCGTAAACCTCCCGGCGCTCCTGCGGTGACATCGTTGCCAGCTTTGCTGCCTGGCGAGCGGGATCGCTACGGAGTCGAAACAATGTCCCAGCAATGGCGGAGAGGAGGATGAACAGGCCGATATAGATAAGAACCATAAGGTGGGTCGCTTTCTTCTACTCCTTCTTGCGTGGAGTGCCGAAAACTTTCGGGCTCACAGAGCCACCGGCACCGTGGGCCCGCCAGTAGGTAATCAAGCCTTCGCTCTCGACGTCGAACGGCCCTTTGATCCGCCGTGCGCGGCGGCCGGCGATGCGATACGAAATGGCTTTGAGCGGCTCGTGGCGATCGACTCTGTGGACGATGGTCACCTGCTGTGAGTCTTGAGACCACCTGGCAGCAAAGGCGTCGGCCCCGGTATCGAGCGTCTCCGTGATCTCCTTAAGCGGACCGATGTTTCTGCCGGTCCTGGCATCCGTGAGATAGAGGCGGAAGTTGTCGGTGCCGAGCTCGCCCTCGCCGTGTGCGGTAATCCTAACTTCCCATCGGGAGAAATGCCCATACTGACCGTGACATACTCATCCGCCCTGGTCGCCAGCGCGATTGAAAATCCTGCTTCCGTTCGGACCTAACGATTGATTGGCGTTCGATCAACGGCAGGATAATCCTGAATTTCTCCGTCGCTGCTTGCACATCCGCCCTGCTGTAGCCATGTCGCGCTATAACGGTCTCCGGGGAGCGCGCGCGGCTCGCGTCCTGGTTTCGGCGGCTTCCCGAAACGAGCTTTGATTTCGACAATCAAGTCAATGTTGTAGCACGTACCGATGCGACGTTCTGGAGGTTAGAATGCTTGCCGACGCGAACGACCACATTTGCGCTTTCCCCGACGATCTCGCAGACTGTAGCGGCGGCTGTGTCCGCCGCGAATCTTTCAGACTTCGCCATGAACATCGAAACGCTCCACATCGGCATGAAAGTGCGCCATCCGCAATACGGCGTCGGGGTGGTGAAATCGTTGACCGGACAAACTGCCGAGATCGCTTTTGACGATACGCAGCGAACAATCGCGCCGGCGTCCAGCGATCTTCAACCAGCGGAACCGACCGCTACCTTGAGCGAATTACAAATTCCGCTCGCAAACCTTATCCGTGACACGACTCAGGCGGTGGTCGAAGCCCTTGGCTTGGAGCAACAAGACACGCTCGTAGAGGGTCTGGCGGTGCGATGGCAAAAGGGAGCGCTGGTTATGCAGCCTGCGGATAGTTCGCTTCAGCCGAAAGAAGTCCCGATCGAGACGTTCTTCCACAAAATCGTCATGATCCGGAATAATCTGCGAGTTCTCGAGCAGAAGGTGAACGCGAGCGACAAACTGAGCGAAGCAGACAAGTTCGACCTGCAACAGTACATCACACGCTGTTACGGATCGCTCACCACGTTCAACATCCTGTTCAAGAGCAAGGACGATCAGTTCCGAACTAGCGCAGCCGATAGGCCCGAAGGTTGAGGAACATCAGAAATCGGAAACCAAAGCGGGCAGTCTCTGAACTGGAAGCAAGTGCCGGCACAATTCCAAGTTTAAGGCTTCGTATGTTGGCATTGCCAGGGGAACCAGATTTGCGGAGACTTGACCGCCAACCATGATCGTTCGTCTACGAGTCATACTTTCGGTATTCGTTATTACTGCCGCTGTA
This sequence comes from uncultured Verrucomicrobiae bacterium, assembly GCA_963807435.1. Taxonomy (GTDB): domain Bacteria; phylum Verrucomicrobiota; class Verrucomicrobiia; order Chthoniobacterales; family UBA10450; genus Udaeobacter. The sequence continues at coordinate 106,639 of CAWECA010000006.1, read as the reverse complement.
GTCCTCGGTTCCACCTTCGTTACATATCAATTTGGAAATCAAGTGCTCCGCGCTCACCAGCGTAAACAGATCCGTCGCCAGGTCATTTTCGATCTCGATGAAATAACTTCGATCGTCTCCGATGACTTCCAAAGGTTTAGCGTAGCTAACACAGGTGTGATGCCGGAATGAGAGTTGCGCTGGTATTTTGGCTGGTAGTGTTAAGAATTTATGAGGAGACTTGGCTGCGAAGAAACTTGAAGAACGCGGAGCTGTTATGATGACCAAACAAAAAGCGCGTATGATCGGTCTCGTTTACTTACTCTTCTTTCTAACATCGATAATGAGTGTCGCATTCCTGAAGGGATTAATCGTCAAAGACGACAGCGCCGCGACGGCGAACGCGATCGTCGCCCACCAGGGGTTGTTTCAACTCAGCGTTGCCACCGGCTTGGTTGAAACAGGTTTTTACATTGCGCTCGCCGCTTTGTTTTATGTGTTGTTTAGACCGGTGTGTCGAAGTGTGTCGTTGGTTGCTGCCTTTTTCGGAGTTGTAGGCTGCGCAATTCAGGCGAGCAGCGGGGTGTTTAAACTTTTCGCGCTGGCTAACCTACGAAATGGAGGAACGATTTCCGTATTTAGCTCCGACGAGTTATCCGGCCGCGCGGTCGGAACCTTGTTTTTGAAATTGAGCGACCAAGTCAACAGCGTCGCCCTGGTGTTCTTCGGAGTTTATTGCCTGCTGATCGGCATTCTTATTCTTCGCTCCATCTTCCTGCCACGTTTTCTGGGAGTATTGATGGCGCTCGCGGGTATAGGCTGGTTAATGTTTCTGTATCCGCCGTTAGCGGGGCGACTGTTTGGCCCTATCGCACTTATTGGCATTATTGCCGAGGCGCTGCTGATGCTCTGGTTGCTGGTTATGGGCGTAAACGCGGAACGCTGGCGAGAACAAGCAGCGGCTTAATAAGTTGAGCTTGGCGCTGGTGGAACGCGATCTCCGGGCGGGTTGCCAAAATACCTGCGGTGTTGCGCGTGATTAACTGTGCCCTTGGCGAAGAGAATGGCATCGAGCTCGGAGATCTCGATTCACCTTTGATGGAATGACTTCAGCCCGCTCGCCGTGGCGAGAGCGTATTGGCGGAACAGCTGCGGTTTCACCGCCTGAAATCGGAAATAGTTTGCCGTAATTTTTGCAAGCGTCTATTTCTGGAGGCCGAAATCGAAGAAAGAGGAACCAGTCAGCACACCTTATGTCCAGTCTAATCAAGAAGCTGTTCGGTAAACCGGAAGCGCGGAAAGACGGCCTCACCCAGCCCCAGCGCGAGGCGATAGTCGACCTGCTGAACTATTGCATGTACGCAGACAATTTGGTCATGCTCGCGGAGGACAGATTGATCGCGGATACGGTCGCGAAGTTCAATTGGGAATCGAAAACACCGTTCGATCAGTTCGATGTGCGATCGATTGATGACGCGCGGAACGCGAGAGAAAACGCGGGGTACAGGGAAAAATTTCTCGGTTCGATAAGGGACAGGCTCGATACCGACGCAACAAAGGGACAAGCATTAGACCTGTGCCAGGAGCTCTTTATCGCCGATGGCGAGCAGTCCGTCGAAGAAGACGCCGTGCTTCAAAATCTGAAGCAGCTGCTCGAATAGAAGTGGTTACTCGGGCCGTTGAAACCGAGCTTCACCTCCGTCGTCTTCGGAAGCGCGGAAGCTCGCACAACCCGAAGGGCGAAAGCCTTCGTCCGATCGCGCAGATCCTTTGAAACTCGCTCGTTGCCCGCACTCGCTCGCTGCTACCCTCGCAGCTTTGCCTTCTATTTCGCTTATCCCCTTCGTTCCATTCTTCCTTCTGCATTCTTCCTTTTTACTTCACGCTGCAAGTCGTAGCAGTGGGCAGGTTCTCATTGATCGCCCTGCGCACGGCGCTGAGCGCGGCGCGGCGATCTGCGTGGAGTACCGGCTAGGGCTGACAGCAGCTTCGTCAACCCTTCTCGAAAAAGCGAAAACTGCGCATTTCTGTTTCCCCTGTCACACAATCGTAACATTGACGCAAATATCTGGCGGGGGAAAGGTTTTGCGGTGCTGATCACGCCAGGGCTGGCGAGTTTAGTGTAACTTCAACCGAAAGGAAATTCAGTATGCCATACGTCACGGCTGGAAAAGAAAACGGAGAGAACATCGACATCTATTACAAAGACTGGGGCAGCGGGCAGCCGATTGTGTTCAGTCACGGCTGGCCGCTCTCGGCGGATGATTGGGACCCGCAGATGCTTTTTTTCCTCAACAAAGGTTTCCGGGTCATTGCGACTGATCGGCGCGGGCATGGTCGCTCGACTCAAACGGACGGCGGACACGACATGGATCATTACGCCGACGATCTGAAGGCGGTAACCGATCATCTCAATCTCAAAGATGCGATTCACGTCGGCCATTCGACCGGTGGCGGTCAGGTGGTGCGTTATCTCGGCCGTCATGGCGACAAGAATGTGGCGAAGGCGGCGATCATTAGCGCAGTGCCGCCGCTGATGGTAAAGACGCCGGCCAATCCGTTGGGCACGCCCAAATCGGTATTCGACGATCTTCAAGCCCAGCTCGCCGCCAACCGAGCCAAGTTTTACTACGATCTGCCGGCCGGTCCGTTCTACGGCTTCAATCGTCCGGGCGTAAAAACGATTGAGCCTCTTATTTGGAACTGGTGGCGGCAAGGCATGATGGGCGGCGCCAAGGCGGGCTATGACGGCGTCGTCGCGTTCTCACAGACTGACTTCACCGAGGATCTGAAGAAGATCTCGATACCGGTTCTCGTCATGCATAGCGAGGACGACCAGATCGTGCCCTATCAGGCGGCCGGTCCACTCTCCGCCAAGCTTCTCAGGAACGGCACGCTGAAGACATACAAAGACCTGCCTCACGGGATGATCACGACGCAAGCGGATGTCATCAACGCCGACCTGCTCGCGTTCTTCAAAGGTTAATCCGAACCCGGAATCCGAACACGCTGAACAAACACTCCTTCGAGAAACAAAACGCACATGAATAACAAAATGAAGATCGTGGTAATTGGCGGCAGCGGCCTCATTGGATCAAAGGTGGTAAACATTCTTCGTCAACGTGGCCATGAAGTCGTGGCGGCGTCCCCTTCCACCGGCGTGAACACGCTCACTGGTGTGGGATTGGCGGAAGCGCTGGCAGGCGCTCAGGTGGTGATTGATGTGGCAAACTCGCCTTCGTTCGAAGACAAGCCTGCCATGGATTTCTTCGCAACGTCCACTCGCAATCTTCTTGCCGCGGAAAAGACTGCGGGCGTGAAGCATCACGTGGCGTTGTCGGTCGTAGGCACCGATCGCCTGACTGGAAGTGGCGCCGGTTCTCTGAGTGGTTACTTCCGCGCAAAGATGGCCCAGGAAAATCTCATTAAAGCTGCCGGGATTCCGTTTACGATCGTCCAGGCAACGCAGTTCTTCGAGTTCGTGAAGAGCATCGCTAAATCGGCAAACGGCGATTCAGCGATTTGGTTATCATCAGTCCTGATGCAGCCAATGGCTTCGGATGATGTGGCTGCCGCGGTAGCAGAGGTAGCTCTTGGACAACCGGTGAATGGCATGATCGAAATTGCTGGGCCTGATCGGATCCGGCAGGATGAACTTGTCCGGCAGTATCTAAGTGCGACGGGCGACGCGCAGAAAGTGGTCACCGATGCCAAGGCAGGCTACTTCGGCATAGCGGTGAACGATCAAAGCCTCGTTCCTGGAAATAATCCCCGCCTCGGCCCGACGCATTACGACGACTGGCTCAAACGCTCCACAGCTTAGAAAAAGCCCAGGAAGAACCTCCCCCAAACATCGCAAGAAAACTCAACCACACTACAGAAAAGACCATCACAATGAAACGAATCCGAACTTCAGAATCCGTCGGGCTGTTGCGCCTGACACTTATTGTTTGCGCACTGGTGATCACAACTGGCGTGCGCTCAGAGGTAGCCGATGACATAGGCGCAAAGGCTACAGTCGTTTACGACCACGTTCTGCCGAATGTGCCCGGCAAAAGTATAAAGGGTATTCTGGTCGAATATGGTCCCGGCGAAGGATCGCCAGCCCACATCCATCCGAAGTCTGCTTTCACCTATGCAACCGTTCTCGAAGGAGCGGTCCGAACCTCGGTCAATGATGCGCCGGCCGTTGTTTATAAAGCCGGACAGAACTTCGCCGAGATGCCTGGCGACCGACACAGTGTTGATGAGAATGCGAGCAAGACCGAACCTGCCAAGATGCTGGCCGTGATGGTGGTGGATACTGACACGAAAGAACCACTGTTAACGCCAATCCACGACCACAAATGAAATGGCGCTTGAGTGAATAATCCGCCTCGCGTGGTGATCATCGGCGGCGGTTTTGGCGGACTCTGCGCAGCACGCGGGTTAGTCGGCGCTCCCCTCAGCGTGACGCTGATCGACAAGCGCAACTACCATCTCTTTCGTCCCATGCTCTACCAAGTGGCGACCGGCTTGTTATCGGCCGACCAAATTTCCCGGCCGCTGCGATCGATCCTGAGCCGACAGGCCAACGTAGAGGTGCTGATGGACGAAGTCAGCGGGGTCGATACGGACAAGCGCCTGGTTCGTCTGAAACAGGATTCAATCTCTTACGATTACCTCGTCCTCGCCACCGGCATTCAATACAACTACTTCGGACACGATGAGTGGCGGCGCGTGGCGCCCGGGCTCGAATCGCTGGATGACGCGGACCTGATTCGCGGCAAGATCCTGCTGGCATTCGAGCGCGCCGAGGAGATGGCTGCGCTCGATCACGCCGATACAAAGAGCATACGGCAACTGCTCACCTTCGTGCTGGTCGGCGCGGGCACGGTGGGCGTGGAAATGGCGGCCACCCTGGCGGAGATGTCGCGGATGGCGTTGGCCCATGACTTTCGTCACATCGATCCGCGCCACGCGCGGATCCTCCTTTACGAGGCGGCACCGCGCGTGCTTCCGACGTTTCCCGAAGATCTTTCGGCGAAGGCGCAGCGTCATCTCGAGAGCTTGGGCGTGAAGATTTACACGAACACGCGAGTGACCAGTGTGGATGCCGACGGAGTCGTAGCGGGCGGTCAGCGCGTTCGATCGAGCACGGTGTTGTGGGGAGCCGGAGTGCTGGCATCACCAGCGGGTCGCTGGTTAGGCGTGGCGATGGATAAGTCGGGGAAAATCATAGTAAACTCCGACCTGTCCGTGCCGGATCATCCTGAGATTTTTGCAATTGGCGACACGGCGCACGTCGTTGCGCATTTTTCTCGGAATTTGCTGGGGATCAGGTCCAAAGAGCCGATGGTCATGCCCGGCGTTGCGCAGCCTGCCATTCAAGAAGGAAGGTACGTGGCAGCCCTGATTCGACGACGCGTGGCGGGACAGCCGCCGTCGGGGCCCTTCTGGTATTGGGACAAAGGCGATCTCGCGATTGCGGGGCGTGACGTACGCGCTCGCCGATCTTCGCCTGCTCCGATTCGCCGGATTTCCGGCGTGGGTTGTCTGGGCGGTGGTGCACATCTATTTCCTGATAGGGTTCGCGAACCGATTCTTCGTCATGCTGCAATGGGTCCTGACGTTTCTGACCAAACGTCGGCAGGTGCGGGTCTTTCCGGGACAAGAACGAGCCGTCTGAGGCACCGTTTACGCGGTGAATCGAGTTGCGTGGGTTGAGTGAATTCGGGAGGCTTAAAGCTGACCCCCATGAGTTTTCTTCGCGCAATTCCATGTCCCGCCATAGCCTTGGCGAAGGAGGATGCTCAACAAGAAGTGTATCAAAAGGTCTGATACGCTGATATGCTTAAGATCCGTTGATTAGATGCGATGCCTTTTTTGTAAAACGGACTCCTGTTCGTCGCGCAGCGTCGAACACATTATCCCGGAGTCGTTAGGTAATCATAATTTGATATTGCCTCCTCGTATCGTCTGCGATGGATGTAATAATTACTTTTCACGCGAGGTCGAGAAACCCTTTCTGGAATCGCCTGCGCTGGCTCTTCTCAGATTTCATCAAGAGGTTCCTAGCAAGCGAGGTCTTGTTCCTCCCGTATCTGGAATACTCGCGCCTGGTTTCCCTGCTCGGATGTACCGAAATCCGAACTCGGAGATTCGGGTGTCGTTGACCTGCCGACGGAAGCGTTTGAACACGTTCTACAGTCTGGAAAAGGAACGCTGATTCTACCTGCTAAAGCGCAATTCCCAAGTGGCTCAGGGCTGTCTCGATTTCTTGCAAAAGTTGCATTGGAGGCAATGGCGCTCAGACTTGCCGACGCGCCCGCAGGTCTAGAATATCTTGTCGACGAATCACAGTTGGATGCGATTCGACATCACGCGCGGCGCGGTGATACAGCTGTTTGGCCCGTAAATGTGCGCCGGATTTACGATTCGCCGCTTCTTCCGCCTGATTATCAAACCACAACATTGGAGTAATCCTTTGCATGTCTCATATTGTGCGCAACGGGACGTAGCGCACAATCCGGGGCGAGCCGCACCGGAATTGTGAATCGGGAGCGTCGTGCGTGCACGCTGACTGCTTGGAGAGTTTGGTTGATGATTGTGCCCGCTGGAGCAATTTAAGGGAACTGCGATGAAAGGTGCTGAAACGAAGAAGAAGTTGTCGCCGAAGGAACGCAAAGAGTTACTCGAAACGTTGCAAGCGCGTTTCGAGAAGAACATGCACCGTCACAAGGGTGTTGAGTGGACGAAAGTGAAAGCGAAACTGGAGGCTAACTCGGCAAGGTTATGGTCGCTCCACATTATGGAAACAACCGGCGGCGAACCGGACGTTGTGGATCGGGATAAGAAGACCGGTGAGTACATCTTTTTCGATTGTGCGGCGCAAACTCCGAGCGGTCGGGTAAGTCTTTGTTACGACGATGAGGCGCTGGAGGCGAGAAAGGAACATAAGCCAAAGGATAGCGCGGTTGGCATGGCGGCGGCCATGGGCGTTGAGCTTCTGACGGAGGAAGAATATTTCGAACTTCAGAAATTGGGAGAGTTCGATACGAAAAGATCGAGCTGGATAAAGACGCCTGCTGCGATCAGAAAGCTCGGCGGTGCGCTCTATTGTGATCGGCGCTACGGTCGCGTTTTTGTGGGACACAACGGCGCGGATTCTTACTATAGCGGCCGGGCCTTCCGTAGTTCGGTACGGATCTGAGGATTGCCGCAATCTGTACGCTGCAAGTGGGACCGAAAAAATTTGAGGCGATGACTGGTCGCCGAGGTTCATGCGCGAAGGTGCAATATCTGATGTCAGGAGAGGGGATTAGTTATCGAAGAGATAGACGAGCAAAATATTCGCGCGGCGATAGATCGACATTGGGCGGCCTCCGCCGCGGGTGATCAAGTTGGCGAACACGAAATCTATCATGATGATGTTGTTTGCGAGTATCCGCAGTCGGGCGAGATAATTTACGGTCGCCAAAATCTGCAGGCGCTGCGTAGTCACCATCCCGATAAGCCATCCGAGTTTACCGTCAGGCGGATCGTGGGAGAAGGTAAGCTTTGGGTTAGCGAGTACGTGATTAACTACGGCGGCAAACGAGTGTTTACCGTGAGTGTGATGGAGTTCCGAGACGGAAAGGTGTCGCGCGAGACACAGTATTTCGGCGATTCATTTGATGCTCCTGCCTGGCGTGCCCAATGGGTCGGGCGCGCGCCGTGATTCGCCGGCCTTTCCCGCAGTGCTCGAACCGATGAGCGACGAGCGGAGGCGAACCGGTTCGCGACTTCCTGTGGCACGTTTGTAACTTTACTTTCCTAACAAGGTCTCGATAATTCGCTCAGCGCGAGGTTTCGTGAGGCGTCTCCGCAAACGGGAGCTCCGCCTGACCCACTTTCCACGGGGAACCCGCGATATTGGGTCCGCGCGCTCTAGTTCGATGGATCACAACCGGAAGACAGTGATAGTTACGGGAGCGTCGCAAGGTATCGGTGCCGGCATCGCCCAGGCATTTCTGGCGCGCGGCTACGATGTGGTAGCAACCGCGCGAAGCGCGACGGAATCGAAGGAACTTTCAGCCTCCGACCATCTCGCATTGGTCGACGGCGACATTGGTCAATTTGAGACGGCGCAGAAAGTGGCCGAACTCGCGACCAGGAAGTTCGGCTCGATCGATGCCTTGGTCGCGAACGCCGGCATTTTCATACTGAAGCGGTTTACGGAATACACCGCGGACGATTTTCGCGCCCTCGTCTCGACCAACCTTGCCGGCTTCTTTTACATCACACAGCTCGCCGTGAAACAAATGCAGGCGCAGAAGAGCGGCGGAAGCGTCGTAAGCATCACCGCCGCGCTGGCCGACAATCCAATTGCCGGCGAGCCGGCTTCCGTTTCCATGATCACTAAGGGTGGCCTTAACGCGGCGGTGAGAAGTTTGGCTTTGGAATACGCGAAAGAGCGTATTCGATTCAACGCTGTAGCGCCGGGCGTCGTCGATACCCCGCTGCACGCCGATGCTTCGGAAGACTCGCTGAAAAACGCTTCGCCGATGGGCTCGGTCACGACGGTGGAGGACATCACCAGCGCGGTAGTTTATCTGACCGAAGCTCGTCAAATAACAGGAGAGGTGTTGCACGTGGACGGCGGTGCGCACATTGGCAAATGGTAGCACCTGATAATTCCAATGCGGCTGGCGCCGAGCGGCGTTTGGGGGAACTCGCAATCAAACTTCCGGTCCCGCCGCAACCGTTCGGCACCTATGCGGAAGCGGTCCAGACAGGTAATCTGCTTTTTCTGACCGGCATGCTTCCCACGGAAGGGCGCGCGGCGAAATACGTCGGGCGCGTCGGCGCCGAGCTCGATGTCGAAGCCGGACGAAAAGCCGCTCGCCTCGCCGCGCTCAATCTGCTCGCGGTTACGCGAGAATATCTGGGATCCCTCGACAGGGTGACGCGAATCGTCCGGCTCGGTGTGTCGGTGGCGACTTCGGGAGACGTCCGTGACCAGCCGAAAGTCGCGGATGGTGCTTCGGAGCTGCTTCAGGAAGTGTTCGGAGAAAACAAGAACCCTTGCCGCTCGGTCTATGGCGTAGCCAGCCTTCCCCTTGGCACACCGGTGTTACTGGACGTGATTTTTGAAGTGTCTAACTAGAAAGGCCCGACCATGCAGCGAACTGTTGTGACGCAAATTTTGATGCTCGCGTGTTCGTTTGAATTGCTCGCGCTCGCCCAGGTTAATGGAAAGGAATCCGCCATGGAATATTCGACTTCTTACCGCACGAAACAAATCGATGGATTGTCGATCTTTTACCGAGAGGCCGGCCCGAAAGACGCGCCGACGCTCCTCCTGCTGCACGGACTTCCAACTTCTTCGCGGCAATTCGAGCCGCTCTTTGCGCGGCTTGCCGATCGGTATCACCTGGTCGCGCCCGATTATCCGGGCTTTGGACACAGCGATTGGCCGGACGTAAAAAAATTCGCCTATACCTTCGATCACATTGCCGAGGTCATGAATCACTTTACGGAAGCGCTCGGAATCTCGCATTACACGCTTTACATGCACGATTACGGCGGACCGGTCGGTTTTCGAATGGCGCTGGCGCATCCGGAGCGTGTCGACGCGCTCATTGTGCAAGATGCGGCTGGGCATAACGAAGGCCTGGGCGGGAACTGGAAGTCGCGGCGCGAATTCTGGAAAGATCGCGCCGCCCACGAAGATGCGCTGCGCACAAATCTTCTTTCGCTGGCTACCACGCGAACCCGCCATGTCGGAAACGATCCGAATGTGGATCGCTATGACCCGGATCTTTGGACCGATGAATTTTATTTTCTCAACCAGCCCGGCCAGGCTGACATTCAAAGCGATCTTTTCTACGATTATCGAACGAACGTCGACGCCTACCCGAAGTGGCAGGCATGGATGCAAAAGGCTCAGCCACGTCTCCTCGTGATTTGGGGTAAGTACGACCTCTCGTTCGACCCCGGCGAGCCGGAACGTTATGGCAAGGATTCGTCTCACGCAGAAGTCCACGTCCTCGACGCGGGACATTTCGCGCTCGATACTAAAGCAGACGAAATCGCGGCGCTCGTTAGGACATTCATGAAATAGGATCCACTCGCATAATTGGAGGAAATAATGAAAATACTGATGGTACTAACCTCTCATGATCAACTGGGAAACACTGGTCGTAAAACTGGCTTCTGGCTGGAAGAATTTGCCGCGCCCTACTTTGTCTTTAGAGACGCCGGCGTTGAACTGACACTCGCTTCTCCGAAAGGCGGACAGCCGCCGATCGATCCCAAGAGCGACTTGCCCGAAAATCAGACCGACGCGATGGCGCGGTTCAAAAAAGATGCCGCCGCCCAACAGGCTCTGTCGCAGACGATCAAGCTGTCCGACGCGAAATCGGAGGATTATGACACGATCTTCTATGTCGGAGGGCACGGCCCGATGTGGGACCTAGTCGATAATCCGGTCTCGATCGCATTGATCGAGTCCTTCTATAACTCCGGCAAGCCGGTCGCCGCAGTTTGTCATTCACCGGCCGTTTTCCACAAGGTCACTTACAAAGGTGAGCCTCTGGTTAAAGGAAAGCGCGTCACGGGCTTCACGAATGGCGAAGAAGAAGCTGTTCAGCTCACTCATGTTGTTCCCTTCCTGGTCGAGGACGAACTGAAGCGAGTAGGTGGCCTCTATGAGAAGGCTGCTGATTGGGCGCCATTCTCAATCGTCGATGGGCGCATCGTCACTGGACAAAATCCAGCGTCGTCCACGTCCGCTGCCCGAGATCTTCTAAGTGTAATGACCGCGGAAAAGGCGACCTGAGATGTCACGCAAAGAAACAGCGCCGACCACTATGGCAGCAAACAAACCAGTCTATCTCATCAAACGGCCTTACAGGATCAGCTCGTCGGAACATAAGCACCTCTTCATTTTCGCCTGAAGGCACTCGCCAGGGTCACTTCTTTCTGCGCTTCCGCTTGAACTGCACGCGTTGTATCTCGATCGCTCCCGCGATGCTCGACCGCTACCTCGCGGCTTTACCGGCCATGTCGCTCATCCCCTTCGCTCCATTCTTTAACGCGGACTTTCCGGCGCCCTTCTTTATGCTGCTCTTTGAAAGCCCGGCCGCTGCTTCACCCAGCGTTACGGGCCCTTGCCCATGAGCGTCCTCTAACAACGGCCCGAAGATTAAGATGGACCAGCCTTCGCCCGAGGCTACGGCTCGACAACCGACAAAGAGCTCATGCGCGGGAACGGTCCGACGATCGCATGGTTCAAAGATCCGGCCGAAAATATTCTTTCGGTTCTCGAAGCGACGATGTGAAGAAAAACGGCCGAACGTCTTCACGTTCGGCCGCTGTTAATTCAACTCATCGTCGGTAGAAAATGCGCAGGCATTTACCGCCGAATTGCAGGTTACGACTTATCGTAAGCTAACTTACTAGTGACCTTCACGCCCTTGGCGTTCGTCATCGTGCTTGTAACCGTTCGGCTCTTTCGATCGGCGGCCACGACGATCGTACCGTCACCGACAGTCTTGCCATCTTTCTGAGTCACCATCGCGATGGTATTGTCATCGCTCTTCTTGAATGAGCGTTGGTCGGCCTGCGGATCGCCGGTGACCGCATAGAATTTGCCGTCCATCTTTCCGGTCCACTCGCTGTGAGTTTTCTTACCGTCAGCGTCAGTTCCGTCGACCGTGCATTTTTGCTGGTCGCCAACCTTCTCCCACACCACCAGCGTGCTTTTACCGGCGCCGTCGCCGAAAGTAGATTTGCTTTCGTTCAGGTTCCACGCGCCCAACGTTGGGTTGCTTGCGAAACACATTGCGGCTGCCGCGGCTGAAATCAGCACGCCCAAACCAATTGTTTTTGTTTTCATTATTTTTTCGTTTTCTAATTCACGAGGAATACCCCGTGTGTGTGTGAGCGGACCATGCCCAATGTTTAGACCGAGGCGAACAATGGTCGTTGCTATTGCCGCCGAACCGGTTGAGAAACCGGATGCTCGCTTGCTGGGCGTTACACCCCGATAGTCCACGCTACCGGCAAGTCAATTGGTTTCATCGAACTATCTGATAAATCGAGGACTACGATCGCCCATGCAGCGCGACCGCGGTGCGTTCTTTAGATAGGAAGGAACTGGGCTGGGGGCGAACAGTTCACTGTTTGCGGAACGGACGGGCGGCGCGAGAATATACGGTCTGGCATGAGCAAACCGAAGCCGAAACGAATCCAGCGCAGCCGCGCGAAAGGCTGGAAAATGCCGGCGAACGCCATCTATGTCGGCCGACCGACTGTTTGGGGAAACCCGTACGTGGTGGGCTCGGAGCTGATGAACGGCGAACCGCTCACTGCCGAAAAAGCCGTCGAATTATACAAGCAGCATCTGACTGATAATTTCAGCGAGCGCGACATCCGCCACTGCCTGCACGACAAAGATCTCGCCTGCTGGTGCGCGCTTGACGAGCCGTGTCACGCCGACGTGCTGCTGCGGATCGCGAACTCACCGCCGAAGTAGCGCTCTCTGATTTTCGCAAAGGCGCAGAATGCGCGACGTTGCTCGGCCGTGAGCGATATTCCGATTACCGAGAAACTCCTCCTCAACGCTGGGGGATGGCAGGCGATGAAGCCTGCGCGCGAGTTGCTGAAAAGCGGTCGCGTCTCCGAGGCTAAATACGAGCCGCCGCTGTTGAGCGGTTACGTGCGCGAAGGCGCGAAGAATTATCGCTCAGGGCTGCGAATCAAAAGCGCCATCGACGTCGAGAATCTCTGCAGTTGCTGGGAATCTCGCTCGGCGGGGAAAATTTGCGCGCATTCGGTCGCGGTAGGCCTGGGCTATCTGAATCCGCCGTCCGCTGTAGTCGCCGCGCCTAACGAGCCGACGCTACCCGAAGCTCCGGCAGGTCCGCAATTCGTCGCGGCTGATTCGGCTGACGCCGCCCTAACGACATCGTACGTGATCCTGCCGCCCAACTTCGCGGGCGCATGGCAGAAAGGGCAGATTATGATCGTCGTCGAAACGGAAGTTTCTCGAAATCGCACGCTCGTCTCCGCGCTCCCGAAGAAGAATACGTTTGCAGTCGACGACGCCGATCTCAGTCTGCTCGAAAGCTTGCGGGCAGTCCCGGCGATCTTCGAGAGCGGCATGGCGATCTTGTCACGCGACGCATTCCTGCGGCTGCTCCCGGCGTTGCGGAATCATCCACGCGTTACTTTCGGCAAAGCGACTCGGGTGACGATCTCTTCGGCCGCGCTGCGTCCCGAGCTTCTGGTCGAGTCGCGCGGCGAGGGAAGGATCGCGGTGAAATGCAACTTTCCGCCGAATGCTCTGCTTCTTTGGAACGCGACCGATGCGTGGCTGTTGCAGAACAATGAGTTCGTCCGCTGCGGCGAAGCGTTGCCGGCCGGTTCGACGCACCTGATCGAGCGGGCGTTGCAGCTCGATGGCGACCGCGCGTTACGTTTCCTCGCGTTCGATCTGCCGCGACTGCGCGATGCATTCGATGTACGCGCCGGAGAAGGCGGTGGTCTTCCGGAAATCGCAACGGCGCGGCCAGTTTTCGAACTGCGGCTGGCCGGCACGCTCTCCAGCCTCAAGGGCGAATTAATGTGCCTGTACGGGGACCGCGCGCCGATCAAAGCATTGGCCAATGCGCAGGATCAATTCGTCTTCCGCGATCGACAGAATGTGAATCGAGCGCTGATGCGGAATCTCGACGCAGAGAACGCGGCAGTCGCGCGGCTTGAGCAAATAGGGTTCGCCCGAACGGACGCCGGCAGCTTCGTGCTGCACAGCCAGCTCAATGTGGTCCGGTTCTTCGCAACCGATTATCCGAGACTGCAGCACGACTGGAAGGTTATCCTCACTGCGCAGGTCGAGAAGTGGATCGGCCAGATCGAGCGCGTCACGCCGAAGCTCGAGATTGTCGGCTCTGGTCAGGATTGGTTCGAGGTGCGTTACTCACTGACGACACCCGGTGGCGAAGTGTTTTCAAACGCCGACATTCAGCGGCTGCTTCGCTCCGGGCAGTCGCAGACCCGATTAAAAAATGGTCACCTCGCGGTGATCGACACCGCGGGCCTGGAGGATTTCGAGCAGGTCATTCGCGATTGCGATCCGGCGCAGACGCAACCCGGGCTTTACCGCATCAACCGCGCACACGCCGGGTATGTCGAACAAACCGTGCGCGAGCTTGGGTCGGCGGTCGCAGATCGTCGCGAAGCGCTGAAAAAGTTCATCACCGGCCGCGACGTGTCTCCGGATGCCAGGACTAATCTTGGTCCGCTCGCGGAAAGATTGCGCGAGTATCAACTTGTCGGTTGGCAATGGCTCATGCGTCTCGCAGCGAACAAACTGGGCGGCATCCTCGCGGACGAGATGGGTCTTGGTAAAACGGTTCAGACGCTCGCGTTTCTGCGCGCGCATCAGGGCAATGGGCCGGCCCTGGTCGTCTGCCCAACATCGCTTGTGACAAACTGGGAGAATGAAGCGGGGAAGTTTACCCCCGAACTCAGTACGCTCGTGATCGAAGGTGCCGATCGCGCCGCGCGTTTCAAATCGATCGCGGAGGTCGACATGGTCATCACGAGCTACGCACTGCTGCGACGCGACATCGACACATTGCGCGAAATCAAGTTTTCCACCGTTGTGCTCGACGAAGCGCAGCACATCAAAAATCCGGAGACGCAAAACGCGCAGGCTGCGTTTGCCCTCCGCGCCAGGCATCGCTTCGTGCTGACTGGTACGCCGATGGAGAATTCGGTGCGCGACCTCTGGTCGATCATGAACTTCGCGCTGCCCGGTTACCTTGGGAATCGCAACGACTTCCGCGAACGCTACGAATTACCGATCGCGCGTGGCTCCGCGCCGGATGTGCAACTCCGGCTATCGCGCCGGCTACAGCCATTCCTGCTTCGCCGAAGGAAACGCGACGTCGCGAAAGATCTGCCCGAGAAAATCGAACAGGTCGTGCCTTGCAGCCTAACGAGTCATCAACGCGCCGTTTATGACGCACTTTTGCGCGAGATACAGCAGGGCCTCGGCAGTTCCGGTAAGGATGTGAAAACCGGTGCGCAAAGGATGAAGATCCTTACTGGTCTGCTCCGTTTGCGCCAGGTCTGTTGCGATCTGCGCCTCGTCGGCATTGATAAGGAGGAGACCTCCGCCAAGCTCGACCTCCTCGACGAGCTTCTGGAGGAAGCGATCGATGGCGACCACCGGGTCCTCGTCTTTAGCCAGTTCGTCTCGATGCTGCATCTCATTCGCGAGCGCCTGGAGACGCTGGAGATTCCGTTTTGCTATCTCGACGGCTCTACCAAACAGCGTCAGGAGATCGTGGATCGCTTCCAGAGCGATTCCGCGATTCCCGTCTTCCTGATCAGTCTGAAAGCTGGCGGCGTGGGCCTGAATCTTTCCGCAGCCGACACCGTCATTCATTTCGATCCCTGGTGGAATCCAGCGGTCGAGGCGCAAGCCACCGACCGCGCCCATCGCATCGGGCAAACCCGTGTCGTCACCGCCTACAAGCTGATCACCCGCGACACGGTCGAAGACAAAATCCTGCGGCTGCAGGAGAAAAAACGCGCCGCGATCGACGCCGCCATCGACAGCGAGGAACCGCTCATGACTGGCCTCACCACCGAAGAACTCGAAGAGCTGCTCGCGTAGGCGTCACTTTCCGGGTCTTACGATTTCGAATGCTAGCTGAGGCGCATTCGCGGTGTGCGCGAAGAGGGCGTACATTAGAGCGATGCGCACGGCGAGAAAGACCCGCTACCGGCTGGAATGGTTGGGGCTCAAATTCGCCGCAAAAGTCCTTCCGCTTTTATCACGCAAGGCTTGTTATCGGCTGGCTCTTTTGCTCGGATCGCTCGGCGCATTGCTAGATCGTCGGGGCCGGCGCGTTGCCCTGAGTAATCTGCAGGTAGCCTTTGGCGACTCGCTTTCAAGCGAGGGCCGCGCGCAGATCGTGCGTGAATCCTATCAGCATTTTGCCCGCACCATGCTCGATTTTTTTTGGAGTCCGCGCCTAACGAGTCAGAATTTCTCGCGTTACGTTGAGTTCGAAAATCGTGAGAGATGGAATGAAGCAGACACGCGCCCTGGCAAGCCGGTCGTTGTCGGTTGTTATCATTATAGCAACTTTGAATGGCTTAGCATTGTCTCGGCCTTTGATGGTCTCGAAGGTGTGGTCATCGCGCAGCAATTCAAGAATCCGCTGCTCGATCCGATCTTCTCGAAGTTGCGCCAGAGAAGCGGCCATCGCGTGGCGCCGCGTAAAGGCGCCGTTATGCATCTGTACCGGGCCCTGCGCCGTGGCGAACGCTTCGCTTTGCTCGGCGATCTAACAACTTCGGCGAAACTGCCGACCGTGACGATCAAGTGCTTCGGGCGCGAACGCTGTGTGACCTTTGCTCACGTGTGGCTGCACCAGCGCACGGGCGCTGCGCTCATCAACGTCCATTGCGAGCCGCTGCCCGGAGGACGGTACCGCGTGGTTTTTCATCCCCGGATTGAATTTCCCGCGGGGGCTTCGCTCCAGGAAATGGCGCAAGCTTGCTGGGACCAGTTCGAGCCGGTTGTTCGCAAAAATCCCGCTCCCTGGCTCTGGATGTACAAGCATTGGCGTTATCGCCCGCTGGCGGCGAATCCCATGATGTATCCATTCTACGCCAATATTTCGGCGGATTTCGAGCGCCGTCTCGATGAAGGCGCGCGCAAACTTCCGCCGATGACTTCGAACGTGAAACTGCCGATGACCGCACAGAAGTAAGAAGCAAGAAGGAAGAAGGCGTTGAAGGGTGAGTAGAGCATTTGTTAAGGAAGATGTGGATCTTCCGGAGCGCAGCGGACGGAAGCGATCGGAGTCAGGACTGCCGCCGGGAGCGATCAATTACATCACCGCGCGGGGGGCGAAGCGGTTGCACGACGAACTCCAAAAACTTCGCGCGACAAACGCCGTCAGCGAGCGTGTCACCGAACTCGAACAAATTCTGACGTCGGTCCATGTTGTCGATCCTCCAGACGGGCCGTCTAACAGCGTCACATTTGGGGCAACCGTGACACTGGCGGATGAAAAAGGTGTGACCGAAACGTTGACTATTGTCGGCGTCGACGAACTGAATTTCGAACGAGACGCCGTCAGTTGGATTTCCCCCATCGGCAAGGCGCTGCTGGCCGCGGACATGGGCCACTGGGTTAAACTCGAGGACGGACGAAGCGCGAAAATTGTGAAGATTGTAAAAGATAAGGGGCCGCCAAAAACGCAAAACGCGCAGTAGCGGCCCCTTTCTCAGATTTTCAGAGTCTTATTATTTAGACAGTGGATCCGCCCCAAAGTTTGCGTGGACCAACATCCATTTGTCGCCCTTTTTAACAAAAACGCGGGTCGATTTCGCGCGGACCGGCGTCGTCTTTCCGTCCTTGTCCTGTGTAAGGCCGGCGTAGTTGTAAGTCAGGATCGCAACATTTCCGTTGTATACCTGGACTTTTGGATTGGCCATTTCGGACCCGACCGTCTTGCCTGAATTTTTTCCCGCAGCTTCCGCCAGCCGCGAATTCATCGCTTTCCCATCGAGACGTGTGGCGTAATCGCCGTTGAACTCAGTGTAGTCGTCCGACATGTCTTTCGACTGGTCGGCGACATTCGTGGGATCTTTGATCTCCGCTGCCCATTGCGCTTTCGTCATGGCAATTACGGCATCGGTTGTTGCCTGGTCGGCTTGCTGAGCCGGCGCGTTTATCGCGAATGCCGAGCAACAGGCTGCGACTAATACCAACATCAATTTTTTCATTTCTATTTTCCTTCGGGGAAACCCCCGGATGAATGAGCTGACCACGCCCAATGTTTAGACCGCTGCGGACAACGGTCTTGTTATCTATTGTCAGCCGAACCGGCTGAGAAGCCGGATGCTCGCTTACTTGCGTTGGGCTCCCATAGTTCCATGACACTGGTAAGTCAATCCGTTTCGCTGGGGAGCAAAACTGCAGATCGACGGTCGAGCCGCAGTGTTCGGACCGGTGATGTTCGTCGAGCAGTATAGCGCCGCGTTTTGGCGCCAGGCGTCGCGAAATAAAAGCGCATGGAGGAAGCAGGTGCCTGGCGTTGAATGTGAGAAGACAGGTACGGAATGCACCTAACAAAGGTAGAACGTATCAGACACAGGAAGATTTCAAGGAAGAGTAGGTGCACGACGGCACCTAACGGGCGACAGTTGTGGTGTTATGTCATTCCGCGCACTCAATCTTTCGCCCCAAATGTTACAGGCCGTGCACGACGCGGGTTACACGGAACCGACTCCGATTCAGATCGCAGCGATCCCACTCATTTCCGCAGGACACGATATCATCGGCATTGCGCAGACGGGCACGGGAAAGACAGCCGCTTTCGTTTTGCCGATTCTAATGAAGCTCGCAGCGTCGAAGCCGAATGGTCAAACGCGTGGTCCGCGCGCGCTCGTGGTCGCGCCAACACGTGAGCTGGTGGTGCAGATCGAGGAAAACGTGCGCGCTTACGCGAAACATATTCCGTTGCGCATGGCCACGGTTTTCGGCGGTGTAAGCGAGCGTCCACAGATCGCGGCATTGCGTTCCGGTGTCGACCTTGTCGTGGCGACGCCGGGGCGGTTGATCGATCTCATGGAGCAACGAGCAGCCAATCTTTCCGGCGTCGAGTTTCTCGTGCTCGACGAAGCCGATCGGATGTTGGACATGGGTTTTCTTCCACCGATTCGACGGATCGTGAAAGCGTTGCCGCAAAAACGTCAGACGCTCATGTTCTCCGCCTCCCTTTCGCGCGAAATCGAGGAGTTAACCCATCAATTTCAACGGTCGCCCAGGATCGTGCAGATTGGCCGGCGCGCGAACCCAGCCGAAACGGTTACGCAATTTGCCTATGAGGTTCCTCCGCACTTGAAGTCCGCGCTATTGATGCACTTGTTAGGGGATCCAAAATTCGACACGGTTCTCGTGTTTGCCCGGACCAAGCGCGGCGCCGACAGGATCGCTCGCCGCCTGGAAGGCAGCGGAATCAAGACGGATACCATTCATTCCAATCGCTCGCAGAACCAGCGGCTTCGTGCGCTGAAGGATTTCAAATCCGGCGCGGTCCGTGTCCTCGTGGCCACGGATATCGCTGCGCGCGGCATCGATGTAGATGGGATCTCACATGTGGTGAATTACGATTTCCCGATGCACTCAGAGGATTATGTCCATCGCATCGGACGTACCGGTCGCGCACACGCCATCGGTGATGCGATCAGTTTTATTACGCCGGAAGATCAGGGGCCATTGCGTTCGCTCGAGCGTTTCATTGGACGCGGCATCATACGGAAAAAGGCGGACGGTTTCGACTACAACCAGGCTGCGCCGCCACGCGACGAACGGGGGCGGGGAGCGCGAGTCCCGCAGCGAAAGAGCGAGCCGCAAGCACCAGGAAATTCTTCGCGTGGAAGTGGAGATGCCCGGCAGGGACAGGTCGGTTGGCGTTTCCGGAATGCTTCATCGAATAACCGTCCGCGACGCAGGTCTTATCGAAGGCACCGTTGAATAGTTAAAGAGCTAGTCAGGATTACCCGATTTAACGGGAGTCCGAGCT
This sequence comes from uncultured Verrucomicrobiae bacterium, assembly GCA_963807435.1. Lineage (GTDB taxonomy): Bacteria > Verrucomicrobiota > Verrucomicrobiia > Chthoniobacterales > UBA10450 > Udaeobacter. Next base: position 87,083 of record CAWECA010000006.1, on the reverse strand, counting down.
CTCCGCAGCGAGTCTTCAGCCGGACTGCAGTTGGTCACCGCGTCACGAATAGACAGGCGAGGCCGATTGTGACGACATCTTCCAGCAGTGCGATGAAAATATCTTTGATGTTCAAGGCGCTGACCAAACGGCGTCGCATTTCGTAACCGGTAAACGCTCCAATTATTCCGCCCACGCCGCCAAGTATCGCGCCGATAAAAACGAGTTGGTTGGTCGCCGCGCAGATACACGCGCCGCATAGTCCGCCCGTAAGATGCGAAATCAATTCTAGGGCCGCTGCCGCAGTCGCTTTGTGGAAAGCGCTTCAGAGATTCGCGTTTATTACCAGAGCAAATGAAATGTAGTTCCCGCTGATTAACTTCGTCATGGAGACTGTCATGTTCATTTTGAGGGGTGCAGTTTTGCGGAATTGCCGGGATCGCAAGCGACACACCCGCCGCTACAGGGAACCCTAATGGTCCGACTTCGAAGTCGGCATGCGTCGTAAGCGACTTATGATTGGGGTTATTTCAACCTAGTGCTGCTCTCCTGTAGACAGGGCTGACGGAACAAGGACGACACTATCCGTGTTCTGTCGCGTTGCCGTGAATATGTAGCTTTGTCCGTCCCGAACAGTCAGAACCGTCGAGGTCGGCCGATAGTTTGGCACGGCCGACACGGTCAGCATATGACGCCCCGCTGGCACGAATTCATCGTAGCGGCGTCCCTGCACAATGTTGGCGGCCGTTCTCCCATCGATCTTAAGATTGAGAGCCAAATTCCATCCAAAGTTTGGAGCCCTGAAAACAATAAGACGTCCACCTGGCTGAGCGACGGCAGTTTCGGCGGAAGGGCCCGGCTCTGCTGGACTCGCGTGAGTTGCGGGAGCAGATACTTCCGATGCAGTGGAAGTGGGCGATGGCGGGACCTGGTCGATCTCATCTTCGCGCGGTTTTGTGGCGTACTTTGCAAAATCAGCAGCGGTTCCATATGGCGAAGTGCTTGCCTCACGCGATGAAGAATCCGGAGTCGTCGGAATTGGCGCTGCGGCTAGGGTCGGCGCCCCAAGCTTCAGCCGTCGATCGGCTAACTCGTATGCCGAACCAGCCGAGGGACCTATTGCCTGAAGTTTGCGCCATGTTTCATTCGCGCGATCGTGAAGCTGCATGAGATCGTAAGTCTTAGCTAGTTCGGCGAGTACGGCGACGTTACTCGGTTCGCTATCCAACGCTTCCTCCAAACGGTCGATCGCATATGTCGTGTCACCCCGATCGCGCAGCTCGATGCCTTCTCGCAGCAACTGATCTACCAGCGACGGTCCCGATCTTGGACTTTGATCTACCAGCGGCGGCCAAGATTCAGAAGTCTGAGCCGTTGCTGAGGGCTCCGTTAGGGCCAAAGGACCAGGTGATGGTGACGGAGAGGGGATAGTCCGCGTCAACTCGGTATGCCAGCGCGGCAGACCAGCGAATATTGCATCCTTATGCCACCCCGCCCACAAGCCCAGTGCAAATACGAGAAGCGCGATGGTGGCAGCTGCCAACCGTTTTTCGAGCAAGTTGTTTTTGCTTAGCAAAAGTCTTGGGGCCCATCTTCTCCACAGCGGAACGATTAGAAAGACCCACATGGCAATGGCAAGTGCTGCGACTGCCAGATGGCTTGCGATCGGGTTCAATTCGCGAAAATAACCCATGAGAATAATGCCGCCTTCCAAGGTGCTGGAATCGTAAGAAAACCGCATTTCAATCGCAAGCGCGTAAGTACAGGAATGCCAAGCAGATTTTTCGCCATATCGCCGTGGCACTTCTGTGAATTCATCGACAGCCCACAGGGCCGATGCACGGTGGATTCACTGCGTTCGACGCCGGTGCTCCCCGAACATTGCCTGAAATGATTGTTTGTGTCCCGTGCGTCTGCCACGATAGTGCGCGCTTATTGGATTACTCTGTTTAACTTCACTGCGCGGTAGATCGTCAGGTGAGCATCGCTCATTGGTGGTTTGAAACCCGATTCCCGGGAACGGCTGTGTAGTTGCCTAGTTTTCCAGATTCAAACACAATGAAACTGTACGTAGGTAATCTCTCATTTGAGACCACCGAGAACGATCTTCAGGATTTGTTCGAACAACATGGCCAGGTCAATGAAGTCCGCCTCATGACGGACCGTATGACTGGGAAATCGCGCGGGTTTGCGTTCGTCACCATGAATGACAACGCCCAAGCCAACGCTGCGATGAGCGCGTTCAACGGCTATCAACTCAACGGCCGAGCGCTCACCGTAAATGAAGCGCGTCCTCGCGAGGAACGTCCGCGTCCTCACGGCGGCGGCGGGCGCTCGTTCGCGGGTAATCGCCGATAGATCCTCGGTTGATAACTGATAGTTGAGAGCGGCCTAGTTCAGAGTCCGCAATCAGCGATCAGAAATGGAAGTTCATGGATTCTGAGAAAGCAATCCCTATCGAAGGAACGATCACCAGCGTGCTGTCCGGCACGATGTTTCGGGTTGCGCTGGCGAACGATCCTCTGGTTCTCGCTCATATTTCAGGCAAGAGCGCAAACGTTTCATTCGCCTGACAGTGGATGATCGCGTGAGGATGCAGATGTCCACCTACGATACTGCGAAGGCACGGATTGTTGACCGGCTCTGAAATGCCAAAGCGATATTATTTCGAACCGCCGCAACGGCCGCGGAAATCAAAGGTTGGCGCCGGTCTGAAGAGCTTGCTCGTGCGTTGCCCTTCAACGTCGAAGCTCACTGATACTGGCCGTACGATCGAACAGAAACTTTGGCCGACAGCAAAAGTGAAGCGGCAGAAATTTAGATGCGCGCACTGTGGCGCGGTGCATAGCTGGATCAAGGCAGATGTTGTGCTGGGCAGACCGATTGCTTAGATGATTTGAAGTAATCGACCTCCGCTGTGTAATTTTCCGTATCCCCATCGATCGTATTAACTGGACGACGAGTGCGTTCTTAATTGGCACTTTTGTTCTAACGCTTACCGCGGTTCCATTCTATCTATGGCATTTCGGAGTCGATTGGTTTCATCTCGCGGTCTTTGCGGTTTTACTGGTTGCGACTGGATTTAGCATCACCCTCGGTTATCACCGGCTGTTTTCGTGCGAAACGTAGTGACCAGCAACGCTCGAAAATTGCCTAACGAGTATTATCCCACGCGCAAAACAAGGCAGAAAAACTGACTGACTGTGGCGTGACCAAAGGCCGTTGCGCTAAGAAAAGAAGCGCGAACCGGGAATCGGTATCGGAGTCAGGTTTAAACATATTTAACATTTGCGCTTTCCCTGATGCGTACCGGTTGATCGTTACATCGAGGCACGCCGAAGATCGCTTGAAGGGCGTAAGAACGCTCATCGAAACCTCGAAAGGAGGGCATTTCTATCGACTCAGGCGACGGCGCACAGGGCCGGGGCTACAAGAAGCGCTTAGTCAATGTCACGGCCTGGGCCGCCAGTGAAGATGACCGAGCGAAGGATCCCGAATAGTAGGGTTACGAAAGAGGGCTTTCGCGTGCGGTCTCCTCCGACGCGAGGGCGCGCGCCTCACGTTCGGCGCCCGCGATGGAGCCGCTGCCGCGGGGAAACCAGACGATGCCGGCGGCGAGGACGGCGGCGAGCAACGTTATGGCTGCTGCGAGGCTGAACCGGATACCCTCTATGAAATCGCTATCGGCAATCGCAAGGATCGTCTTCTGCGTGGCTGGATTGAGATGTCTGATCGGCCGGCCGGGCCCGATCTCGGCCGCGTAAGCGCGGGGATTCGCGTTCCCGATGATCGTATCAGCGACTTCCTTACGCTCCGTCGGATTCGGAAGCGCTTCGGCGAGGTGGGCGCTGAGGGTACTCGTTAGGGTTGCCGCAAGGATGGAGCCAAGCACGGCAAACCCGACGGTGGAACCAAGCGCGCGCTGTGCGCTCATGATGCCCGATGCCATTCCCGCGCGCTCGGGAGGGACCGTCGTCATTGCGAGCGAGGTGATCGGCGTCAGGCAAAACCCGCCTCCCGCGCCGGCGAAGGCGAGGCCGGCGGCAACACCGACGGGGCTTCCATGCAGCCCCGCGGTCAGAACGGCGAACCCGACGATCTGCAACGCGATGCCGAGAAGAATCAGACGCCGCGAGCCGACTACTCCCACGAGTTTCCCAGCCGTGAGCGACACAATCATGAGGCTCATGCTGAACGGCAGGAGGAGGAATCCCGCGTCCGTCGGCGAGAAACCGCGCACGTTCTGCATATACTGCGTGATCACGAGCAACATTCCGTACACGGCGAACAAAGCGGCGAAGATCGTGACGATCGCGAGCGAATACGTGCGGTCGCCGAAGAGCTTGAGGTCCATCATGGGGTCCGCGTTCCTGCGTTCGCAGAAGATAAACGCCGCCAACGCCGCACCCGCGACCACGAACAGCGTCAGTATCTTCCCCGAGAGCCAGCCCGCATGCGGACCTTCAATCACTGCAACCGCGAATGCCCCGACCGCCACGATGAATAGAAGTTGTCCGGGGATGTCGAACGTGCGCGGGCGTTGGTCCCGCGACTCCGCTACAAAGCGCCACGTCAAGGCCATGGCGACGACCCCGACGGGGATGTTTACGATGAAGATCGAGCGCCAGCCTGTTGCCTGCACCATGAGGCCGCCTAGCGTCGGCCCGATTGCGATGGCGGTGCTCGCGATCGCGGTCCAGATGCCGATCGCCCAGCTTTTTAATTTCGGATCGGGAAATGCGGCGCTGACGAGCGCGAGTGACGTTACGTTGACCGTCGCCGCCGCAACCCCCTGAACCGCGCGCGCGAAGTTGAGTGCCTCGACGGAGGACGCCATGCCGCACGCGGCGGAGCCCGCTGTGAAGAGAGCGATGCCGAATAGGTAGAGCCTGCGGCGGCCGAAGATGTCCGCCGCCGTCCCGGACGACATGATGGCGATTGCCATTCCAAGGCTGTACGCGGTGACGACCCACTGCAGGCCAGCCTCGCCGACCTTGAAATCCGACTGGATCGCGGGAAGCGCGACGTTCACGATCAACGCGTCTAGAAAGATCATAAAGAGACCCAGGCTCGTAGCCGCGAGTGTGAAACGCTGCGTCTTGGTCATTGTGAAAAATTTCTGGTCAGATCTAACATTTAACGTTTGCGCTGTCGCTGACGTGATCGGTTCAATCGTTACTCCGGAGGTGCGCCGGACATCGCTTGCAAAAGTGCTCATCGCGCAGGCGAAAGGCGGGCATTTCTATCGACTCGGCGATGGCCTGTGGATACAAACCGCTGGAGTTAACGTGGCGGCATGCAGGGGAGTGACACGCACGCCGTTCATATTATTTTGTTGCAGCCGGAAGGAGATGGAAAAAGGCGGAATTGCCAGAGCGCGTTGTGGGCCCGTGTAACACTTTGGCGTAACCCTGGCGCCGAGTCGTTAGTCCCATTGCTTCCGCGGCTTGGTCCACGTTCCGCTCACGACTACCTGGGTGTCAGCCACAAGTGAGTTGTCTTGGATAAGTCGCGCCACGCTTACCGACTCAATGCGCACACAGCCGTGGGAAGCTGCGTACTCAGGCACACTTGGAAAATAATGGAGCGCAACGCCCCGGCGCTGCACAAACCACGTAACGTACGTAGCGCGAGAATCGCTGTTAAGCCTTCGTTGGAAGCCTTGCACAGGATAGCTTCCTTTCGGAGTACATTTGGATCCCGACCGCCGGCTTGTAGTATCCTCGTCGCAATTGAGACCTTTTAATCCTGCACCGGGCGACGTCCTGAATGGTCCTGTTTCCTGATTATCGGCCTTCGGCCCGGTCCAGGCTAAAGTGAGCGAATGATCGGGATCGTCCAAGCTCACTGAAATTTGCTGTATGTACGTCTGCGGGAAATCATCATTCCGGAATGGATGCGACGGGTCAGTCACTGGACTGCCAGCTTGCAGAAGTGCCTGCCAAGTTTGACCGCCGGGCTCAATCAATCCATCTGCCGAAATATCGCAGCGGCTTTGAAAGGCTTCGATAGCTGTAACCGTGCTCGATTTACGGGGTGGTTGCGCAATTTTTCCATCGATACCCTTTGGGTCCAACTGAGGCGCTTGTAATTTTTGCGCCGCCGTTTCCAAAAGGCGTTGTACGACTGTTACATCCGGCGGGAGATTGCGCGCGTTCTTTTCCCAACGACCAACAGAGTCACTAATTACTGCTGGGGATCCGCTTCGACTCCTTGGCTGAGATTTGAGCGCTCTCTTTCGCGCATCCCTAACAACACGTTTGCCTGCGTCCAATGCTTCCAGCTTTTTTGCACGCGCCAACCGCTGTTTCAGAGTCAGTGTAGGCTTTGCCGATTTCTTTCGTTTTCTTTTAGAACCAATCGGCCGGGCGCCTCGACGTTTCGACTGAAGTTTCTTCGGTGCCATATGTGTGTCACTCAGATGATTCGTCTACACAAATTTGAAACTGGTAATGCAGCGTGCTCAGACGCCGTTTTTCCCGCGTGCCCGCTGAAATGTCAACCGGCAGTTGGTCTGGCGCAAGCGATCCCGCTGCTATTCCGTTGTGCAAGAGACTCGGGGGCTTAATACAAACCCAGACGGCTTCAAACTTGACTGCTTTAAGCAGTCAAGTTTGAGCAGAGGCACCAAAACAGATGCGTTAGACCCGCTTTTTCCGGTGGCGCGAGCCGGGGTTGTGCGCAGCGGTCGATCCCGAACATGGCGTCTGTCACCGGGTTCACCGAGGCTGCATTTAGGAATTGAAATAAACATACCTTCCCCTAGGGGGTTTTAATAGGAAGTTTGAGGGATGCTCCCCTACGAAAAAAAATGGGGTTTCTCCTTTACAACCGCATGCGATTGCCGAAAATGCGCCTTACCCCCCCAGATTGGCCTATAAAAGGCCGATGGGTGAAAGGATCGGATGCACCCAACAAAAAAGCTTCCCGGTGTTAGCGGCTCGCCGTGCGAGTTTCGAGAACCGGACAATTTTTCGCAAGGTTCGCAGAGTCAGCCGCAGTCTCGCCGAATGTTCAGTAGGCGTTGGAGAGGGAGCTATACCAAGAAGGTAGCGGGTTTGGTTTGCTGGGCTTCATTCTGTGCTGGCACAGTTTTTTTTGAGTATAAAATGCTGCTGCTTCTTGGCGCGTCATTTGTTGTGTTTGCGGTCGCCTCTGCTCTCGCTTTGATTGCGGGCGCGCTATATCGCGCGCCTGTAGGCGATGAGTGCGCTGACGGATTGCATATTCGACAGCGTGATCAGGCGAGCTCGTTTCCTTTGGGACCTTCGACCGTTCCGGCAGATTTGGATCAGCTTGGGGCCAGCAAATCTCTCAAATCTGCGCGGATGTGAGCTCTGGGTTCGATGGAAGTCTCAGCCGACATAGCAACCAAGGCCCTGATAAATGGAAGTATCACGGCTCTAATGTAACCCATGCTTTGGTCGAAACCATCGGACCCAAACTCACCGCCGTTAAATCCGACGCTGCCCGCCAGAGGCACTTCAGGCATTCATCGCCCAGCTGCAGCGTACCTAACGAGCAACATCAATAACCTTCGCGGTTTCCCATCATTGCTTTCAATGCACTAGTTTCGCACTCTTGGTAACCATGGAGAGAATTCGGCAGATGATTGGTATTGACGGACGAAAGTGCTGGACGCTGTTTCACCCAAGCACCCGCAACACCTATGTGACTCTCTCGGTAGCTGAATTTTTAAAAACTTCCCCGACGCCGCGTCCGATCAGAACCGCGCTTGGCGGGGCGATGAAAGAGTCCAATTGTGTCGCTTTGCTGGAAGGAGAGATTCAAGAGCACCCGGTTTCGACTCACGCCTTTGTCGTTGACGAGATCGGCGAAGATGAAGATGGTCACCCCATCGAAATCTTGTTCGGCGCCCTGGCTATGCAGCAATGGGGAATAAGACTGAATCCCTTGGAACAAAGGCTCGACTTATCACATTACCCAAAGGAACTTGCGAGTTCTAGGGTGACACGAGCTGTCGTTGCGACAGACGCGGGACATTAGTTGCAACTGGTTTCCAGTTGGCGGTCGGCGAACCCCATGGAGTGCAAAAACGCGTTCGAGCGAGGGTCGCCGATCTTTCTACGGTTTACCGGACGATTGTTCGTTTTTCTCTAACGAAAAAATCAATTTTCTGGCTGCTGCCGCAAGGTCGCTTTGCGGAAAGCGTTTCAGAAATTCGCGCGCAATTGCCAGAGCGTGTTGATCGTCGTGTAACACTTCGGCGTAAAGCCCGGCTTGATTGAACAAGCTGTTTTCATGCATGGGATTCTCGGTCTGCGCAATTTGATATTGCTCAAGCGCTCTGTGGGGCTCGCCAATGAACCGGAAGCAATTGCCAAGATCGGTGCGCACATCTGGATTGTCGGCGCCGTGCGCGATTGCTTCCTGGTAATGGTCGATCGCGTGTGTCCAGTTATGCCGGTCATAGTTCCAGTTCCCCAGCACTTTCGCGGCGTCACCGGGATCGAGCTGAGAAACATCGGGCGGCTCCGTTGAAGGCGAAGGAGAAAAACGTTCCACTGCCAGCGTCCTTCCCGGGCGACTGGGCGCGGACGAACGCATGATCAGCCACATGCCGCCGGCACCCAGAAAGAATGCGCCTATTATTAGCAGCGGGACATGCAGTTCCGACAATAATGAAAATGGCTTTGTCGGTTTCGATCGCTGCGTCATGGCGTAAAATTGAATTGATGGTCGCGGATGTGGTCCGTGAAGCGTTGATTCGTTATATCGGAAGATATACAGCGACGGGCCAGAAGGGGAGAACCAAACTCCGCTACACCGATAATGGAGTCGCAGGAGGCATGCTTGTCGTTCCAGGTCCGCTCGGGGTAGACGTCGGGCAGCGAAGAATCGAGCCTGGCAAGCGCAGAGCCGGAAACCGATGGCAAGGATCGAAGCGGAAGAGATCCAGGCAAGTACTAACCTCAGGAAGCCATCAAGGCGGATGCGTTAGATTTGCTTTTTCCAGCGGTGCGCGCCGAGGTGTTGCGCGCGCTTTTCCATCATACCCGACGTGAGATGTATGGGCGCGAAATCGCGCGCTGGAGTGGGTTGGCACTCCGGAGTGTGCAGCGGGAGCTGGCGATCTTAATGAAGATTGGATTGGTGACGACCCGGACCAACGGCTATCACGTCTTCTACCGCGCTAACAGCAGTCACGCGCTATTTGCGCCGCTGCGACAATTGGTTTTCAAAAGCGAGCGCGACACGTTGAGGAAGAGGAGACAAGGAAACCGGCCGCCAGGGCGGTGGCGAGAATCGGCGGGGCGCAAACGCTGAAACGGCAAACGCGGGAGAAGCAGTCTCGTAATCCGTGAATCGAATGGTTATCGTTTGTATCGGAAGGAAGATAGCGGCGCAACACACCCGTCGTTGCCACCGTTGAGCAGGCTTTCAACGTCGCACGGGGGACGCATGTGCGACTTCGACGAACGCTGTTCTCCGCAGGATTCACGGCTAAGGTGACCCGATGCAAACAATTTCACCATTTCTGTGGTTTGATGATAATGCAGAAGAAGCGGCGAAGTTTTACACGTCGGTTTTCAAAAACTCGAAGATCAACAAAATCACTCGTTACCCCGAAGGACCAGCGAAGCAAATCGGGCGTGAGCCGGGCTCGGTGATGACAGTGGAATTTTCGCTTGATGGCGTCGAATTCGTGGCACTCAACGCGGGTCCGCAGTTCAAGTTTACCGAAGCGGTATCGTTCGCGGTGATGTGTGCTACTCAAAAGGAGGTCGATTATTACTGGGAGAAACTAACTGCCGACGGTGGCGAGCCAGGCGTCTGCAGCTGGTTGAAAGACAAATATGGTTTGTCGTGGCAAGTGCAGCCCCGTTTGCTTATCGAATCACTCGGCGACCCGGATCCCGCAGTTGCGGGACGGGTTATGAGCGCGATGATGCAAATGACCAAAATCGACATCGCCGAACTGGAGAAAGCTGCTTCCGGATCGTGATCGCGAGAGCGGGCAGTACATTTCTGATTCGCTGATCGCGCGGAGGGAAAACGCAAGCGGGAGGCATGCGCTACCTTCAGGTTGGAGCTTTTGCTCGCCTTCGAAGGGGCAGCGGTTACGGTTTCGGAGATTCAGATGTTATGAGAAGAGTTTTTATCGTCTGTGTGACTGTTTTGGTTTCCCTTATTTTCGGGCAGGCGGTCTTTTGCGAACCGACACCCACGCCGGCGGCGTCAGGGATAGGGGGAAGGAATTCTCTTTCTCCCGAGATTAGCAGGAAGATCGACGACGCAGTTACGAACGCCCTGAAAGAAAACGGTGTCCCGAGTGTCTCCATCGCGGTGGTGAAGGATGGAAAACTCACTTATGCCAAAGCTTATGGTTTGGCGGACCTCGAAGCGCATCGGTCCGCGACGACTTCGATGATCTACAGTATTGGATCGATCAGCAAACAGTTCACTGCCGCATCCATTCTTCTCTTGAGCGAGGACGGCAGACTCTCCCTTGACGATCCGGTAGGACGCTGGTTGCCCGAGCTTTCCCAAGCGCAGGAAGTTACGATTCGGCAGGTGCTCTCGATGACTTCGGGATACCAGGATTACTGGCCACAGGATTATGTCATGCCGTCGATGATGAAACCGGCTACGCCGGAGGAAATCCTGAAAGGATGGGCGCAAAAACCACTCGACTTCGAGCCGGGAACGAAATGGCAGTACAGCAACACCAACTACGTCGTCGCCGGCGTAATCGTGGAGAAACTAAACGGGACGTCTCTGCTCGACCTTTTGCATCGACGCGTGTTCGATCCGCTGGGAATGAAAACTGTGTTCGATTGCGATAGCTCGGCTCTGCCACAAGGAGCGCCAACTCGCTACCATCGCTACGGGCTCGGCCCGGCGCGTCCGGCCCCGAAGGAAGGAAGAGGCTGGATGTTTGCGGCGGGCGAGCTGGCAATGACGGCTTCCGATTTGGCGAAGTGGGATATCTCGATGATCGATCGGGCGATCTTGAAACCGGAGTCGTACCGCGAGATGGAAAAAGCGGAGTTACTTAAGAACGGAGCCAGTACTCAATACGGTCTCGGTGTCGGTGTCAGTTTAGTAAACGGTCGCCGAGTGCTTGCTCATGGCGGGGAGGTCTCAGGATTCACGGCACAGAACGCAGTTTACCCCGACGATCGCGCTGCCGTCATCGTGCTCGCTAACATGGACGCAAATCGAGCAGCTGAAAATCTCACGAATAAGATTGGCGAGATAATTTTCGCACCGACTGGCGATCATGACTCACTTACAAAAGCCAAGGCGATCCTGGTTGGTCTTCAAAAAGGACGGATCGATCGTTCACTTTTCACCGACAACGCGAACTCTTATTTCGATAAGCAATGCTTGCATGACCTTGCCAGCAGCCTCGCGCCTCTCGGGTACTCCCACGGAGTTCGAATTGGTCAGGGAAGGATTGCGGGGTGGAATGACCGCGCGTCGGTATCGGACAAAATTTCAAAAGAAAACGTTGGAAGTCAGCACCTACGCGATGCCGAACGGAAAACTTGAGCAATATATTGTCTCGGCGGAGTGAACTGCGTAAAGCGTCCGCCACGCGGTCCGGCGGTGGTGACGAGCATTGGTGAAGGGTCGTTAGGTTAGAATTGAGAATTGAGAATTGGGAAGGCATCAGAAGTCGGAATGGGACGTTCTTGTTTGTTAATGTTCGTTGCGTTTGCTGCGGCCCAAAGCGCCTGGGGCGGAGTGGGGGACGCATATTTGAGCGCCTATCTCGAAATGTTCCCAACCAGAGCGACGCAGGCTGGGAATCACGCTTTGGACAGCAGCCTAGAAGATTTTTCGACTGAAAAGCTTGCACACTGGGTTGAATTCAATCGGGCAGAACGCAAGCGTCTAACGACGCTAATCAGTTCTCCAGAATTGCCGCTCGATGATCGACTGGATGCGGAAGCTTTGCTTGCCCAGATCGAACGCGAAATTCACGAACAACAAATTCTGCGTCGTCCGCAGCGCGATCCGCTTTATTGGTCGGAAGTCGTTGCCAACGCGGCCGTGTTTCTCCTGGTGCGCGACGATTTGCCGGTCGTGGAACGACAGCGGCGGGTTCGCGCCCGTGCCAGTCTGTTGCCGGCATTCGCTCGTCAGTGCGTTGCGGCTTTTGCGTCCGCGAAAAGCGATGAGGTCGCGCCGGAAATTTGCGCGATTGCGGTGGGACAATTGCGCGCGACGGCGACGTTTTACCGGGAGGGATTTACGCGAGCGGTCGGTGACACACCAGAAGCGCGCGACGAAGGCGCGAAGGCGGCAGCAGCCATCTCGGAACTCGCCGACAACATCGAGAAGCTTTCGCAAAGAGCGACCGGTTCGCCAAGGCTCGGCGCAGAATACCCGACGACGTTTCGACTGGGCACCGGGGTTAACGAGCCGGTGGCCGATGTTTTGAAACGAGCGACAGCAGATCTCGCGGCCAAGCGGATCGAAGCTGCAAAGTTCGGACGAAAGGTCTGGCCCGAATTAATGAAGAACGAAAAGCCGCCCACGAATGACGCTGTTTTGCTGCGCCGGCTCTTCGAACGTGTGGCTGAAGATCACGATACAAACGAACAAACCTATGCTTCACGCTGGAAAGCAGACGTAGCCGAGATCGAAAAGTTTGTACGGAACAAACGAATCATGACGCTGCCGGATCCGTTGACGCTGGTCGTTGAACAAGCGCCCGCGTACTTCGTGGGTCAGAGTTTTGGCGGCGTTTACCCGGCGGGGCCGTATTCGCCGGAAGCGAAGACAATTTTATTTCTGCCAGTGCCACCGCCCGACGCGACGGCCGAACAGCGGGAAGCTTTCTTTCGCGATTTTAACCGGCCATTCAGCCGGATGATCGTGCCGCACGAACTGATTCCGGGTCATTACGTGCAGCTCAAGTATGCCGCGCGCCATCCTCACAAAGTACGGGCGACGTTCCCAGATCCAGTTTACGTCGAAGGTTGGGGAACATTTTGTGAGCGGCTTCTGCTGGACCAAGGTTGGGGCGGTGCGTTGCCTCGTCTGGCACACTTGAAGAAGCAGCTCGAAAACATCGCTCGCACGATCGTGGATATCCGGGTCCACACCGAAAACATGTCGCGCGAGCAAATGGCTCGGTTTGTTAAAGAGGAGGCCTTACAGGGCGACCAACTGGTTAACAACATGTGGACCCGAACCGTGACGAGCTCACCGCAGATCACAACGTATTACCTTGGCTATTCGAAAGTCATCGAGGTTTACAATGCGGCCCGCGCTGCTGAAGGCGACAAGTTCGATCTCTGCCGTTTCATGGACGGCATGATGGAGCTCGGACCGGTTAGGCTAGAGCACTACCTTCAACGAGCGCGCAATCCACGTTTCGATACACCGTGAGCGCGAAGGTTTCTTAAATCTTGGCGATATCGGGCCGGCGGGATTCGAACCCACGACCTCTTGAACCCCATTCAAGCGTTCTACCAAGCTGAACTACGGCCCGATTTGAAGCGCTGAATATGCGTCAAACTTTTGCAATTGCTACCTTTGAACGCAGATTCTTGCGATCCCAGCAACGACATCTTTTCCCGGCGCGCGCTAAACCTCCCAGCCTGTCAAAAACGCGTCGATTAATTCAGGCAAGTCCTCGCTGTATCCGCCTTCAAGGATGGCTGCGACTGGAATTTTAATTTCATTTAACCATTTGCCAAACGTGGCGAAGTCTTCGGGTTCGAGTGTTAAATGGAGCAGCGGATCGCGCGCATATGCGTCGAACCCTGCGGAAACCAGAAGCAGATCAGGTTTGAACGCGATCAAACTATCAAGCGAACGACTCGCCACATCGACGATTCCAGCACGCAGTGTAGAGGGCGCGATCGAGTAATTATTGATATTCGCGAACGATTTCAGTCCCGTGCCAGGATATGCGGGATATTGATGGATTGATGCGAACCGAATTTGATTGTTGTGTGCCACAATCGCCTCCGTTCCGTTTCCATGGTGTCCGTCGAAGTCCCAAATTGCTACCCGCTTCACGTTTTCTCTAGTCAGCATGTCCAATGCGGCGACGGCGATATTGCTAAAATAACAAAAGCCCATCGCGCGATCACGGGTAGCGTGATGGCCGGGAGGCCGCATCAGGCTAAGCGCCGGCTCGCCATTTAGCGCACAGTTCGCTGCATCGACTGCAGCGCCCGCGGATCGCGACGCAAGGATCGCGATGTTAGGATAGAAAAGCGTGTCGGCATCGAAATCCTTATGCGCAGCGGCGATATGTCTAAGATGCTGGGCTGAGTGTGCGCGCAGCAACTGATGATCTGTCGCAGCCGAGGGTTCTCGCCATTCCCAATATGGATGTCGATCCCTTAACAGCGGTGCTGTGCAGGCTATTCGCTGTGGCCGTTCAGGGTGATCTGGCCTTGAGTATTCCAAACAGCTTGCGTCGTAAAAAATCGTCATCGTGCTTGCAAGTTGGCAGTCCAACACATATTCGACAATCACCATGTTAAACGGCCAGAAAATTGTGGTGGTGATGCCCGCCTACAACGCAGCGCGCACGCTACGCCAGACCTTTGACGAAGTCATGGTGCACGGCATTGTGGATCTGGTCATCCTGGTGGACGACGCCAGCCGCGACGAGACAGTAGATATCGCGCGCGCTCTGCCAAACGTACAGGTGGAGGTGCACCCGGAAAATCGTGGGTACGGTGGAAATCAAAAAACCTGCTACCGGCTCGCGTTAGGCGCAGGCGCAGACATCATCATCATGATTCATCCTGATTACCAGTACACACCGCAGTTAATTCCCGCGATGGCCGCATTGGTGGCAAGCGGCTTGTATCCTTGTGTTCTCGGGTCGCGCATACTGGGCGGAGGCGCGCTCCGCGGCGGTATGCCGTGGTGGAAATACGTATCGAATCGGTTCCTCACGCTGGTGGAGAATCTTCTTATTGGCGCGAAGCTATCGGAATATCACACCGGGTATCGCGCCTTTTCCAGGCAGTTACTGGAGCGGCTACCATTGCAGACGAACTCCGACGATTTCGTTTTCGACAATCAAATCCTCGTTCAGATCGTTGCACTAGGTTGCCCCATTGGCGAGGTCACCTGTCCTGCTCGATACCTGCCGGAAGCGTCGTCGATCAATTTTCGCCGAAGCATCCGTTATGGATTAGGCTGTCTTGCGACGGCAGCGCGTTTTCGTCTTGAAGCCTGGGGTCTTGTAAAACCCATCGTCTAACAGCGTCCGGTCGAAATCTGCCGGTTCAATAACGCCGGACCATGTAGTGACCGCGGACCCAAAATTTCCGACCGTTGCGCCAGACCCAATGCCCCGGCTTCCATAGGTAATAGGTGCCACGCGACCAATATCCTGGGCCGCGGTAATACGGCCGATCGTACACTGAAACAGTTACTGCTCCCGGGTACCCGGCGTAGGCCGGGGCCGACCCGTAGTACGGTCCATATCCCGGGTAATCGTAGTAATCAGCGCATCCCCCCAAGAAAAGCGCGGCGGCAATTAGAAGCCACAGCGCACGGTATCTCCCTTTCATATCATCTACTGGAATTCGGATTTGAGACATGGTTCGCGTGCACATCGGTGTCAGCATCATCTGGGCTAAACGACTCCCTGGTCGAGCATGGCATCGGCTACTTTCACAAAGCCAGCTATGTTTGCTCCGACCACGAGGTTGCCGGGCGCCCCATAATCTTCCGCGGTGTCCCAGGCGTTCTTGAAAATTGCGGACATGATCTGCCGCAACCGCGAATCAACCTCGTCGCGAGGCCATGGCAGACGCATGGAGTTTTGGCTCATTTCCAACCCGGACGTCGCCACGCCCCCGGCATTCGCTGCTTTCCCCGGGCCGAACAGAATTTTCTTTTCGAGAAAAAGATCGACTGCCGCCGGCATGCTCGGCATGTTCGCCGCTTCAGATACAAGATAACAACCGTTGCCCAGCAATTTCTTTGCGTCTTCGCCGGTGATTTCGTTCTCTGTAGCACAGGGAAACGCACAATCGCATTTAATGGCCCATGGCCGCTGGCTCGCTACGTATTTGGAACCGCGGAATTTTTTCGTGTATTCGCTGATTCGTCCGCGTCGCACGTTTTTTATACTTTTGACCCAGGCAAGCTTTTCTTCATCAATGCCGTTTTTATCGTGAATGAAACCGCTGGAGTCAGACATTGTGACTGGCTTTGCGCCGCACTGAATCAATTTCTCTACCGTAAACTGGGCAGCATTACCGGCGCCTGAGACGACGCAAATTTTGCCCTCGATAGTTTGATCGCGTGTTTGGAGCATTTCCTGCGCGAAATAAACAGCGCCATAACCGGTCGCCTCCGGACGGATCAGCGAGCCGCCCCAACTGAGTCCTTTTCCGGTTAGCACTCCGGTGAATTCGTTCGCCAGCCGTTTGTATTGACCGAAAAGGTACCCGATCTCGCGCCCGCCGACTCCAATGTCGCCCGCGGGCACGTCGGTATTCGGGCCGACGTGGCGGAAGAGTTCGGTCATGAACGATTGACAAAATCGCATGACCTCTCTGTCGGATTTTCCCTTCGGATCAAAGTCCGAACCACCCTTGCCTCCGCCCATTGGCAGCCCCGTGAGCGAGTTCTTAAAGACCTGCTCGAATGCCAGAAACTTGATAATACTGGCGCAAACAGTCGGATGAAAACGCAAGCCTCCTTTATAAGGGCCAAGCGCGCTATTCATCTGGACGCGGAAGCCGCGGTTTACCTGGACTTGTCCCTTGTGGTCGATCCACGGAACGCGAAACTGGATCATTCGCTCCGGTTCGACCAGACGTTCAAGGATTCTGGCATCGCGGCATTTCTTGCTGCGGTCGATGACCGGCCGGATTGACTCCAGCACTTCAGTGACAGCCTGAAGAAACTCAGGTTCGTTAGGGTTACGTTTCTTAACAATTTCGAGAACTTCTTGTATCAGAGCCATAGAATTGAGAATTTAGATTTGCGGCGCGCAGTAGGCGCGATGCGGTTTTGCGGATGCAATCGAAGGTTCGAACTTCTGAGTTGACGCCGCGGCGACCGCTCTTCCATAATCGCGCCTTCGATTTGGAACGGGACGGCGAGACCTGCGCGATAGAGGGTTCGAACCTCTGACTTCTTGCGTGTGAAGCAAGCGCTCTACCACTGAGCTAATCGCGCGGATTTTCAGAAGCCGAGATAATATGTCGGACGTCCCTGAGCGCAAGCCCCCCAGGGCCCGTCGCCGGGGGTCTCAAATAAAGGAGACGCCAGAGATGTTCCATTTCGTCGATTATCTGCCGAGCGCGAACCACGCCCATCGCAGCGTAGTCCTCTTCAGCGAAGTGCTTGCCCTGCAGGGGATGGCGTTCTATCTAAACGCATGTCTGAACATAAAGTCACTCTTACCTGGAATCGCGGCGACAAGCCGTTTGAGTATCAGAAATATTCACGTGACCACAAATGGAAATTTGAGGGCGGCCACGAGATGGAGGCCTCGGCAGCTCCGGCCTATTTGGGTAATCCGAAACTGGTCGATCCCGAAGAAGCGTTTGTCGCTTCGCTTTCGAGTTGTCATATGCTGACGTTTCTGGCTATTGCCTGCAAAAAGAGGTTTGTACTCGACGAATATGTCGATAATGCGGTTGGCGTTATGGAAAAAAATTCGGAAGGCAGACTTGCCATCACGCAGGTTACCATTCGCCAGCGGTTAAAATTCTCCGGCGAGAAACAACCGACGCCGCAGGAAATCGAAGAGATGAACCATGGTGCCCACGAGCAATGCTTCATCGCCAATTCAGTGAAGACCGAAGTCAAGGTCGAACCGCAGCAATCCTAGCCAAGAAAGCCAGGGACTTTGGTTTGGATTTTGAGATTGACCGTGCTGCCTCTTGGTTTCCTGGCTTCCAGATGTAATCCTCTGACAGGTTCCATTCAATGACTACGCCTAGCGACACCCAGCGTATGGAGAAGATCGTCAGCCTTTGCAAACGACGCGGCTTCATTTTTCAGTCGAGCGAAATCTACGGTGGGCTCAACGGCGCCTGGGATTACGGTCCGCTCGGCGTGGAATTAAAGCGCAATCTGAAAAATTACTGGTGGCGCGTGATGGTGCACGACCGCGATGACGTGGTCGGAATGGATGGGGCGATTCTGACGCATCCCGCCACTTTAAAGGCGTCCGGACACGTCGAAGGATTCTCCGATCCGATGACTGATTGCCGCACCTGCAAGGCCCACCTGCGCGCAGACCAACTCGTGGGAAAAAATGGCATCCCGCAGTGTCCAAATTGTGGCGGAAAAGATTTTACCGAAGCACGCCAGTTCAACCTGATGTTTCAAACGCATGTTGGCGCGGCTACCGACGAAAGCTCCATCGCATATCTGCGACCTGAAACGGCGCAATCGATCTTCGTTCAGTTTAAGAACATCCTCGAAGTGTCGCGCAAGAAGTTACCGTTTGGGATCGCGCAGATCGGGAAAGCTTTTCGGAACGAGATTAATCCGCGAAATTTTACGTTTCGATCCCGCGAATTCGAGCAGATGGAACTCGAATACTTTTGTCGGGGAGAGGAGGGGATGAAATGGCTGGAGTATTGGTTGGGAGAGCGGCTGAAGTTTTACGAGAACATAGGTTTGCCTCGCGAGAATTTGCACGCGAAATCCGTCCCGGACGAAGAGCGCGCGTTTTATTCCAAGGGGACCTACGACATTGAATACGATTTTCCGTTCGGGCGGCAGGAGCTCGAAGGTGTCGCGTATCGCACTGACTACGATTTGCTGCAGCACCAGAAAGGCAGCGGTAAGTCGCTGGAATATTTTGATGACGAAGCCAAGCAGCGATTTATTCCGCACGTGGTTGAGCCGAGCGCTGGTGTAGACCGAACCATTCTGGCCTTGATCTGCAATGCCTATACAGAAGACCAGGCGCCTAACGATAAGGGCGAAATGGAATCACGCATCGTATTGCGGTTTCATCCGCGAATGGCGCCAGTCAAGTGCGCGGTTTTTCCTCTACTCAAAAACAAAGAACCGCTGGTAGCAAAGGCAAAGGAGATTGCTGGTCTGCTGCGCCCGCATATGACTGTTTTCTATGACGAAAGCGGCGCAATTGGCCGCCGCTATCGGAGGCAGGATGAGATCGGCACGCCCTTCGGTGTTACCGTCGATTTCGAGACGCTCGGGGAAAAAGACCCCCTTCTGCGGGACACCGTCACGCTGCGCGACCGCGACTCGATGAAACAGGAGCGCATTTTCCTTGCTGATCTATCGGCGATCTTACGCGAACGGATAGTGTGATGGACCTGGCGGAGTTTCGCGAGTACTGCCTTGGAAAGCCTCGCGCCACTGAGTGCACACCATTTGGACCCGATGTTCTTGTGTTCAAAATTGGCGGTAAGATGTTTGCGTTAGCAACCCTCGACGAAGTACCAGCTACGGTGAACCTCAAATGCGATCCCGATTTAGCACTCGAACTTCGCGACCGGTACGAGCAAGTCACGCCAGGCTATCACATGAACAAGAAACACTGGAATACGGTTGAGATTGCGGGCGGCATTCCCGCTATTGAATTGCGGCGAATGATTGATCACTCGTACGAGTTGGTCGTCGAAAGTTTGCCAAAAGCGGTTCGAGCGAATCAGCGTCGACAACGAGCATCACACTCCTTCCAATAGTGGTGGCTGCAAAGGGATGGCTGCGAGTCCGCAGCTTTGCGTAACGATTTCGCTATGCGGATCACGCTCGATCACTTGAGGCGATATGCCGTTGCTCGCAGTCTTTTCAAGCCGACTACGCTAAAGAGGGCGCTTGATCGCATGGGCTTTGTTCAAGCCGATCCGATCCGTTCTCCGGCGCGCGCGCAAGATCTTGTACTGCGCCATCGCGTGAAAGGTTACCGCGCCGGGGACCTCGAACGACAGTACCCGAAGCTCGGGATCGAGGAAGATTTCTTCGTCGTGTACGGGTTTTTGACGAAGTCGCTTCAGTCGCTGATGCATCCCCGGTCGGACGTCGATGTACCGGCCGAGGGAGTTCGCGCCTGGCCTGCCGCCCGCAGAAAACTGGCGGAGGAAGTGTTGGAGTTTGTGAGGGAACACGTAGAGGTGCACCCACGAGAAGTGGATGATCATTTTTCTCACGGCAGCGTGAAGAATTATTGGGGCGGTTTGTCCAGCGCCACCACTCATTTGTTAGCGGCCATGCATTACCAAGGCATGTTGCGAGTTGTACGACGCGAGAACGGAATCCGCATTTACGCCGTTTGCGAACACGCTCCAGCATCCATCAGCGCAATCGAGCGCCGCGCACGGGTGGACGGTCTTCTTGATGCTGCTGTTCAGGTTTATGCGCCATTACCAGGCAAGTGCCTTGCAGACTTGGTTCGTCGATTGCGCTTTGCGGCTCCGCAATGGCGTGATGCCCTGAAGGAGGCGCTTCAGCGGGCGAAACAGCGACTCGCACATACGCGTGTCGATGGCGTGGAGTGGTATTGGCCTTTGCAAGAAAAGGCGACGCGTTGCGCGCTGCAAGATACCGTGCGCTTATTGGCGCCATTTGACCCAGTAGTCTGGCACCGCGACCGCTTCGAGATGCTATGGGGCTGGCAATACCGCTTCGAAGCGTATGTTCCAGCCGCGAAGCGCAGGCTTGGTTACTACGCTCTCCCGCTACTTTACGGCGACCGGGTGATCGGATGGGGCAATCTTCGCGTCCATGACGGGAAACTAAAGTCAGAGTTTGGCTACGTAGCGAATCGTCCGCGTGATCGGATCTTCAAGCGAGAACTCGAAGCGGAACTGGAGCGCGTGAAGATCTTTCTCGCCGCTGCCTAGGCCAGGCGCTGGAGCTCGATCTTACCAAAATGCAACTGCAGCGCGTCACGAGCGACATTTAGGAAATTATCCGCGACATCAGTCAGAGCGACCCGTAGTTTACCAGGGTCAGTCGCGGACGAACCCAGCGAAAGGCGGCCCAGTGTTTCCCGAACCGCGGTTGCGCAATTTGCTGCTGAATCAACAAGCGTGACCTTCTGCCCGAGCGCGCGGGCAAACGCAGCGCGAAGCAGCGGATAATGTGTGCATCCAAGCACCAGTGTGTCGAGCCCGTCGGCAACCAGGGGCTCAAGATAACGGCCGATCACGCGGTCGGTAATGTCGTCATCGAGCAATCCTTCTTCGATCAAAGGAACGAGCAAGGGACATGCGCGACTGCTCACCCGGACATTGGCATTCAGCGCGCGCAACGTCTCTTCGTATGCGCCGCTGCGGATCGTAGCGCGGGTTCCGATCACTCCGATGTGCCGATTGCGTGTAGCCTCGAGCGCGGCTCGTGCCCCCGGCTCGATTACTCCGATCACGGGCACAGAAAAGCTCTTTGTTAGCAATGGCAGCGCGACCGATGAAACTGTGTTACAGGCAGCCACCAGCGCCTTGGCGTTCTTTAGCATCAGCATTTCCGCCAACTCCATCGCGTAACGTTGGACAGTTTCGGGGCTTTTCGGTCCGTACGGAAGCCGGGCTGTGTCGCCCAGGTAGGCGATGTTTTCATTGGGAAGCAAATCGCGCAATGCCTTGACCACGGTGAGGCCGCCGATACCGGAATCGAAAATGCCGATTGGACGCGAGTCACTCATTTGCTGTGAAAGTGGTGGCTTAGTGGATTACCCGCAACTCAAGTTTGCCTGGTTTTCGCCGCCAGGAAAATGTCCCGTCGAAGTTAGTCGAGAAAAGGACTTGTCATTGGGCAATCTCCCAAGGCATTCTCAGCATTATGGCTGGCGGGACAAACAAGTCCGTCATCTCCTGGAAACGAAAGAGATTGTTTTCATGTATCGGGTTCAACCGGTTCATTAAAACAGAAATCGACGTAACCAGATCGAACCTGCATATCAGACAATGGAACTTGTACGTTTCGTCTTTCTTTCTGATTGGTATCTGCACGATAGCGTTCGGGTGTTCCATTGACTGGTTGTTGGCAGAGGAGTCTCCCGCGTCGTCGGCCACGACAACTTCGAAGGGAGCGGTGGCAACTCCTACCCCGGCAGGCCCGAGTCCTTACGTGGGTTCAGTGGGCGTGCACACCTGGAAGGAAATAAGAGGTCAACCTGAGGTTCACGTCCAACGTGGAGACGATATTTGGGTGGACATTTATAATTTTGAAAGATGGTGCGACGAGCTGGAGAAAGAAAAAAGGTTACCTGAACAACACGATATTAAGAATCTAATCCTTTACCTGGATCACCGCCCACTTAGCGGGGTTCCGCCCGTCTATTCGTATCAAACCCCGGCTTGGACCGCCAAATCGAAGGACGAGCCTTCCGTGGAGTATAAGATCACGACTGTTTATTTTCCCCTGATTCGCAGTGAAGTTTCAAAGTCGACCTGGTCGCATCTTCTTAATCAGCCGGTCCTCGACCGACGGGTGGTGGTGTCTGTCGGGTTCAGTAACGGAGAAGAAATACGAACCGAATTGCGCCCGGATGCCCAGGGCGAACAAAGGCTCGATCAACAGTTTTTCTTGACGATTATTCCGAAGCTTCGCACCGCGATCGGTTTTCTCGTTATTCTTATCGCGCTGGTCGCCTTTTTCGCGCTGGCGCGATACACGCACATTATTCGCGACGCGAACGCGCCACGCCGGCCGGACGGTCAGAGGCCGTACAGTCTCGCGCGCGGACAGATGGCTTTTTGGTTTTTTCTTGTGATCGCTTCGTATTTTTTTCTTTGGGTCGTGACTGGCGACATGGATACGCTTAATACGTCGGCGCTGGCATTGATTGGGATTAGCGCGGGGACGGCGCTGGGCTCTGCTTTCGTCGATGCAGCCAAACCGGTTGCGGCCGGCTCTTCCGGCAATCAGCCGATCGTTGATGTGACCCGGCCGCACCTGGAGGTGTTGGCCGAACTAAAACAATTACAGAGCGATACTCAAAAGGAGTTGGAAGCCTTGCAAAAAGCGCGCGCCTCCATATCGCCCTCCGACAAGCTGGCTTTAGAGGACAACGAAAAAGAGCTAAACGACGTGCGGGAACGGCTCGCGAATTATGGCTGGCAAAGCGCCTACTTCGCATGGCCTACTTGGAAGGGTGTAATGTATGATTTGCTCGCCGAAAACAATCTGATCAGTTTTCATCGATTTCAGATTTTCGTCTGGACGCTTGTGCTGGGGATTATGTTTGTCTCAAGTGTCTACAACGAACTGGCGATGCCGGCGTTCAGCGCGACCTTGCTAGGGTTGCTGGGAATCAGCGCCGGTACTTACGTCGGGTTCAAATTGCCGGAGACGAAAGCACAATAGATAAACCGGAAGTCTAAGTCGATCGAGACGCTGCTGGTCTGCATCAGACGATACGGTGATTGCAGTTAGGGCATGTCCCGCGGTTCTTGCAATTGCCGCTCACTCTTGGATGCTTGCTCGATGCCTGACCTTACCAAGCGATACCATCCCAACGCAGTTGAACCGAAATGGTATCAACGCTGGATCGAGCACGGCGATTTCATAGCTAATCCCGAGTCGTCGAAGCCGGCGTTTTCCATTGTGATGCCGCCACCAAACATTACCGGTGTGCTCACGCTTGGCCACGTTTTGAACGATACCATCCAGGACATCCTTGCCCGTCGCGCGCGAATGCAAGGCTTCGAAGTTCTGTGGCTGCCCGGGGTGGATCATGCAGGAATCGGAACGCAGACAGCGGTCGAAAAATATCTGCGACGAACGGAAAATAAAACACGCCACGACTTTGGCCGGGAAAAATTTTTGGAGCGAGTGCTGGAATGGCAGGACAAACATGGCGGCATCATCATTGAACAGCTCAAGCGCCTGGGTTGTTCGTGCGATTGGTCGCGCCAACGGTACACGCTGGACCCTGCTTATGCCGCCGCGGTCCAGAAAGTCTTTGTCGAGCTCTACAACAAAGGTCTGATCTATCGCGGCCGCCGCATGATCAATTGGGATCCTGCCGCGCAAACTGCTCTCTCCGACGAGGAAGTAATCAGCAAGCCGCAGAAAGGATATTTGTATTTCGTTCGGTACGAGATTGTGGAAGAAAGTAGCGCGAGCGTCCCGCGCGCCGGAGACACTCGCTACCTCGAAGTCGCCACCACGCGACCCGAAACCATCATGGCCGATACCGCAGTGGCGGTGCATCCCGACGACAAACGGT
Source organism: uncultured Verrucomicrobiae bacterium (assembly GCA_963807435.1). Classification (GTDB taxonomy): domain Bacteria; phylum Verrucomicrobiota; class Verrucomicrobiia; order Chthoniobacterales; family UBA10450; genus Udaeobacter. The sequence continues at coordinate 62,983 of CAWECA010000006.1, read as the reverse complement.
ACAAGGATTTGTTAGGCAAATATGCCTGGCGCCCGCTGGCACGCGACAAGATTCCAATTGTTGCCGACGACGCAATCGATCCGGAATTTGGAACCGGTGTGCTCAAGGTCACACCGGCGCATGACGCGCTGGATTTCGAGATTGGCGAGCGTCATGACCTGCCGATTATCGATGTTTTGGATCCCAGGGGGCGTATTAATTGCCCCGCAGTTCCCGAGCTGCATGGGCTGGATCGATTCGAAGCGCGCAAGAAAGCCGGGGAACTACTGCAGACGAGGGGATTGCTGGCGAAAGTGGAACCGTATGAGAACAACGTCGGTTTTAGTGACAGGAGCGATGTGCCCATCGAGCCGCGCATCAGCGAACAATGGTTCTTGCGTTATCCGAGAACCAAGGAAGCGCTGGCGGTTGTCCGCGATCATTTGATTCGCTTTTTCCCGGCTCACTGGGAGAAGGTTTACGCACGGTGGCTGGAAAACATATGTGACTGGTGTATCAGCCGTCAGGTTTGGTGGGGACACCGCGTACCGGCATGGTACAAGGTAACGCGACTCTCCCAGTCGCATGAGGTAGCGCATGCGTCCCGCTTGCGAGAAGAACGGAACCGCGGGCAGGAGGTTTCCGCTGCTATTTATGTCGGCACTGAGCCACCTCCAGATCCGGAGAATTGGGTCCACGACGACGACACGCTCGACACCTGGTTTTCATCCTGGCTATGGGCCTATGAGACGATGGATCCGGAGACACGAAAGAAATTTTATCCCACTAGCGTGCTTGTGACCGGACCGGATATCATTTTCTTCTGGGTCGCGCGCATGATCTTCGCCGGGCTTGAGTTCAAGCCGGGGAAATCCAGCGAGATGAAGGATAACATTCCTTTTCATCATGTGTTCTTCACCAGCATCATTCGCGATGGACAGGGCCGCAAAATGTCGAAATCGCTCGGCAATTCACCCGATCCGCTGGAATTGATCGACAAATACGGAGCCGACGGCTTGCGATTTGGTTTGATGCGGATCGCGCCCACTGGTCAGGATATTCGCTTCGACGAAAAACAAATCGAAGAAGGCCGTAACTTCGCGACGAAGCTTTGGAACGTCACGCGCTTTCGTCAGATGCAAGGCGATGCGACCACCCCGCTTGCGAGCGAGCCAGAGGCCGGCGGTGCTCTCTCCATCTACGCCGTTGAAGTGCTCGCGCGCTTAAACGAGACAATCGACGCCGTTGAGGCTGCATATCGCGAGTATCAGTTCAACACGGTCGCCCAGCGGCTCTATGACTTTGTTTGGAGCGATTATTGCGATTGGTTTGTTGAAGCGGCAAAAACCGACATCTTTGGAAGTGACGAGGCGAGCAAGAAATCGGCGCTGGCGGTGATGGATTTCGTGCTCTCAGCGATCTTGCGATTGCTGCATCCGTTAATGCCGCATCTAACTGAAGAGATCTGGTCTTTGCTGGGCCTTGGAAAAGGCTCGATTCAGTTTGCACTTCCGCCCGAGAAGTTTGCATTCGACCATGTAGTCGACCTTGGAGAAAAGCGACGACTCGTATCAAAGATCTATGAAACTGTTCAAGCCGGCCGGAATCTTAAGGCAATGTCGAAATCATTACCAGCTAAACAGATACGATTTATCTTACGCACAGACGATAAATCCATTCTCGAACAGGTTCCCACTTTAAACCGCCTATTAAACGCTGAGGAAGTGATGGTCGACCCGAATTATCGGCCGACGCCGGGTACTCCGGTAGGAGTTACTCCCTTGGGCGAAATTTTTCTGCCTGTCGCCGCTGCAGACCAAACGCGCGAGCGTGAGCGATTGGAGAAAGAAATTTCCAAGATCGAAGCTGAGACGCTCACAGTGGAGGCAAAATTACGGAACGACGCTTTCGTAAAACGGGCTCCAGCGACTGTCGTAGAAGCTCAGCGACAACGGTTGAGCAATCTCAATGCGCAACGCGCGAAGTTGAAACAGGCACACGAAGTCCTGAGTTAAAGACGACCTTGTGCTCGTCTATTTTGGCGCCCCGCTTTAAAAAGAATTCCTTCAGCTCCGGCGTGTAGAACTTGCCGTCGTATTCCTGATTCAATTCAAGCCAAACCCGGCCCTTCGGCTTGAGATGCTTCGCCAGATCGTCGAGGAAAAAACCCCATTCCTGCACGCCCCATAGTCCAGGCATTTTGTGATCATTGAAGCAAATCATGAAAGCGGTAACGAGATCGAACTTCTGCTCAAAATCTGGCAAAGGTTTATGCGCCTGAATTCTTTGAACGACACGGCGAACGCCGAGCAAGCGGGTGATTTCGCGAAACATCGGCAACCGATCTATATCGAGGCCAAGCCCGGAATGGCCGAGCAATTGAGCGATATAGAGAAAATATCCCGCGCCGCAGCCCAGATCGAGAATCCGTTTCGGACTCGACAGATCGAGTTCCACCTGACGGATCCGACGAATATTAACCCCAATCCAACGTTCCAGGTCGAGATACTTTGGCCAGTCAGCGCCGGGATCTTCAACAACGTAGCGTTTACGAATCTGCGCGAACTCAACCGGATCGATGGTTTCGATAACGCGCTTTGTCTCCAAGGGAAACCCGTTCGCGCGCAGCAGCCTCAGCGTATGTTTTCTCGCACTTGCCAGACTCTTGCCGTCGACCAGTTTTCGTATTTTATGGCGAAGCCTCACAGGGCACACCTTGTAGCGAAGCGCGATAATTTCAATTAAACTGTAAAAATGAGCGCCTGGATGTTATAGCCAAGCTCCTGTGGACCATTAGGTGTTGGAGCAGCTATAAACGGCGCACAGTGCCGCGACTACAGTACGGCGTATCAATGAGGTTATTCTAAATCGGCATGACGGCGTGGAAGAAAATGCTGTGGCTAGGCTTGGCTGCACTCGGCACCTGGGCTGTCGCCGTTCTCGCCATGTCGCGCGGAGAACAAATTAGCGCGCTCTGGATCGTCATTGCCGGAGTTTGCGCTCTGGCTATTAGCTATCGTTTCTACAGCAAATGGCTTGCGACGAAGGTGCTCGTCCTAAATGAAGAACGGGCAACTCCGGCGATTTTGCGAAACGACAATAAGGATTATGTGCCAACGAATCGTTGGATGGTCTTCGGGCATCATTTTGCGGCGATAGCCGGACCCGGGCCATTGGTTGGGCCCGTGCTCGCAGCGCAGTTTGGTTTTCTCCCCGGCACTCTCTGGATCTTGATCGGTGCGACTCTCGGGGGGGGCGTGCACGATATGATTGTCTTGTTCGCCTCAATCCGGCGCGGCGGAAAAACACTTGGGCAAATGGTGAGGGAAGAAATCGGGCGAGGTGTGGGACTGCTCGCGCTCGTCAGCGTGCTGGCAATCATGATCATTTTGCTGGCTGTTCTTGCACTGGTCGTGGTTCAGGCCCTGGCGCACAGTCCGTGGGGCGTTTTTACGATCGCGGTGACGATTCCCCTGGCGCTAATCATGGGCATTGGTCTGCGAACCGGAAGAGTAAGCGTGCTCGCGGTGACGATTTTTGGATTGCTCGGTCTCGCGTTCGGAGTGTGGGGCGGACAATTTCTTGGGCATTTTCCCGCGGTTGAAGCGTGGTTTCGTCACGACCAGAAGTGGCTTGCATGGGCAATCATGATTTACGGATTGGCTGCGTCGATTTTGCCTGTCTGGATGTTGCTTACTCCGCGCGATTATCTCAGCACGTTTCTGAAGCTCGGCACAGTCGCAATGCTCGCTGTCGCGGTCGTATTGATTCATCCAACACTGCAAATGCCAGCCATTACAAAGTTCGTCGATGGCACTGGTCTGGTGTTCGCAGGACCAGTGTTTCCCTTCGTGTTTATCACCATTGCTTGTGGCGCAGTCTCAGGTTTTCATTCGCTCATCGCTTCGGGCACGACGCCGAAAATGATAGGACGCGAATCACGAATACGGAGCATAGGCTACGGAGCGATGGTGACTGAAATGATGGTCGCGTTAATGGCGATGATCGCTGCGTGCGTGCTGCAACCCGGAGAATATTTTGCGATCAACATGAAGGGCGCTCCCAGTGAAGTCGTGGAGAAAGTTTCTGCATCCGGGTTTCCTGTTACGGAGGAAGCGATGCAGACGCTCGCTACAAATCTGGGCGAATCCACCATGTTTAATCGCGCCGGTGGTGCGCCGACTTTTGCAGTGGGCATGGCGCACATGTTTTCGCGAATTTCAGCCAAACCGACGGCACTAGCGCTGTGGTATCACTTCGCCATCATGTTCGAGGCCCTGTTTATTCTGACAACGATTGATGCCGGCACTCGTGTAGGACGGTTTTTGCTTCAAGACGTGCTCGGTACCATCTGGCGTCCACTGGGTAATACGCGTTCCTGGGGCGCCAACTTTCTTTCGAGTGTATTGCTGGTTGCGGCATGGGGCTGGTTTTTGTATCAAGGCGTGATCGATCCCCTCGGCGGCATCAACTCTCTTTGGCCGCTGTTTGGGCTGGCGAACCAACTGCTTTCAGTCGTAGCGCTGTGCCTCGGCACAACTCTTCTTATTAAGATGCGTAAGGCCAAATATCTTTTTGTAACATTGGTGCCGCTCTGCTTCATGTGCGCTGTCACTTTCTTCGCTGGATATCTGAAGGTTTTCTCGCCCGATCCGAGGCTGGGTTTCTTGAGTGGCGCGCGAGCGCTTCTGAGCCAGACATTAACAATGCCCGACCCCGTTAAGGCTGCTGAGTTGGCACGCCAGGCGAACGTCTGGAGATTTGATGCACTGGTGGCCATCTTCTTTCTGGTGCTCGTGGCGGCGATTGTAATCGGCTCGGCACGACAATGGTGGCAACTCATTGGCGGGACAAAGCGGATTGTTTTGCACGAAAACGAATTTGTCCCGATTACTGCCGCGCAGGTCGCGGAGTTTTAATTTTAATTGTAGCGTGCGCGTCTCGCTTGCGATTGCTATACAAGATAGCGGCGGAGTGTCTCACGATACCCTCATGGCAGGCTTGATTTTCAAGGGAGTCTTTGCTCCGATAACAGTGTAATTCCTGATGATCAGGTGACATCAATGAATGGGATTGACGAACCGGCGCAAAACGCCGCCCCTTTCGCTTTCACTACAACGAATTGGAGCGTAGTGCTCCAGGCACAAGGTAAATCAGCAGCGGCCCAAGTTTCACTTGATTGCACACGAGCCTCTTCGGTTCTGTGAGAACAAACCGGAGAGGCTCTCAGCATTCTCTCAACCAGATTGCCGAATGCAAGACGATCGACTAGCCATATAAATCCCGGCGACGGTGGCCTAACGATTGCATGCGTTCTCGCACTGAACCGACTAGCTCCTGTGAAACATCGGCGTGAATTAGTTCTTCGCGATCGGATGACGCCGCTGCGATAATGACTCCACGAGGGTCAACGATCGCGGAGCTACCGCAGAACCATAGGCCATCGTCTTTGCCAACGCGGTTCGAGGCGAGCACGTAGCTTTGGTTCTCGATGGCGCGCGCTTGCGCCAGCACGCGAAAATGTTCGTCGCGTGGAAACGGCCATGCAGAGGAGAGAACAAAAGCATCGACTCGTTGCTCGGTGACCAGATTTCGAAACATCTCCGGAAACCGGAGATCGTAACAGATGCTGAAACCAAAGTGCAGCCCGCCAAGGGCAAAGCTTGCCAACTCGTCACCCGAAGCAAAGCAGGTCTGCTCTCCAACCGGTGCGACTGCATACAAATGAGTCTTGCGATATCTCGCAGCGATGTCGCCCTTGGCGTCGATAAGGATCTGAGAGTTATAGATTGTTGAACCAGTTTGTTCAGAGACGCCGCTGACGATGGCAATCGAAAGATTCTTTGCAATTTCTCGAAGCCCGGGCACAAACCCACTCTTCCAGTCGCTAGCGTGCTTCCGGATCACGGGCATCGAGTAACCGGTGTCGGTCATCTCCGGAAAAGCAATCAGTTCGGCCCCTGTCTCTTTGGCCCGCCTGGAAAATTCGCCAACTTTGGACAGATTCGCCTCGGGGTCACCGAGCGAACACGACATTTGAGCAACTCCCACTTTCATTTCGGTACGAACAATCATCGCGCAGCGAGCGCGACGAGCGCGAGCTAAATAAATGACGCGCCGTAGCCACGACCCTATCGGCCGACTTTGGCGCACCCATTGATCGACCGGCCCAGGTCCGCACGCGACCGGTGACTACAACTTGGGCATGGTTAGGCCGCGATCGGTCTGCGGTAGCCGAAAAACTCGCGTTGCTTAATGATGTGCGCGACTTCCGCCGGGACCATTTGTTCCCATCTGTTATCGCCGGACTGCAACTTTGCCAACACCTCGGGCGGATGAATACGTAGATACTGGGGATGGTACTCGGTAATTTCCTGAACGTAGTGATTGTCGATCAGATATTGAAACAACGACCGCAAATTGGGAGCCACTTCGATTTGGGTCGCCGTGACAATCTTTCCGCTTGCTTCCTCATTCATCGGATAGACGTAAAGTTTCAAGCCGCCCTTAAACATTCTGCCAAGCGCCTCGAGAATTCCGCCCTCGAGATTTGTATAATACTTTTCGTTGAAGATCTCGATCAAGCTGGGCACACCCATGACGAGACCGATTGCTCTGTTGGTATAGCGAAAGAGATAGCCGGCGAGCCGATAGTATTCGCGGAATCTCGAAATTAAAACCGTGCGGCCGAGAGCGCCGAGAATGTCCACGCGCGCCAGGAAATCGGCATGATCAACGCGTCCGTCGGCGAGCAAGTTCTCCAGCGTCATCTCCATCAGCACGACAACATCCTCGTCCGAACAATCGCAGTGCTTCAGGAAAATCCCGCGGGCGCCATCTAACATGTCGTTGGTGGCGTACGTAACGGGACGGAAATTGCCGCGCTCTACCAAAATTGCTCGCTTGTAGAAAATTTCGGCCGGCTGAACCGTTTCACCGTCCGCCTTGAACATGACCGCATCGGTTAGGCGCCGGCTGACCAACTGCAAACTCATCAATCGGTTGTCCACGTCCCGAAAAACCGGCCCAGAAAACTTGATCATGTCCACTTCGATCCGTCCTGGCGCGAGATTTTCCGGCAGCGAAGCGATCAATTCTTCTGGCTGGCGATGATAGAATGCGCCATACAGCAAATTGATGCCGATCACGCCGAGGGCTTCCTGCTGTTCGACGTGAGTTGCGTCCAGTAGACGCACGTGGATGATGATTTGGCTCGGCTCCTCTCGAGGCTGGGATTGGAAGCGAACACCGAGCCAGCCGTGCGATTCATTTCGCTCCTTGAAACTGCGCGCCGCAACCGTGTCCGCGAAAACAAAGAACATTTTTTCGGCGCCGAACTTTTGATCGAGTCGCTCGATGAGAAGATCGAATTCGTGATCGAGCATGGTCTTGAGACGCGCGCGGCTGACATAACGTTGCGCCGGTCCATAAATCGCGTCACTGAATATCATGTCATATGCAGACATGGTCTTGGCGATCGTGCCCGATGCACCACCGACTCGAAAAAATCTTCGCGCGACTTCCTGGCCCGCGCCGATCTCGGCAAAAGTTCCGTACTTCGTCGGGTCGAGATTCATTTCGAGCGCCTTTTCATCGGTACCGATTTCCATCTCGGGATTCATAGGATTTCTGTACGGGCGAATTCCTACCGCTGCAAATTGTGGCTGCTCCAGGGCGTCTTTGTTCGACGTCTTTTGCTCGTCACGCCTCGATGTGGCGTCTGGCACAGACGCTCAACAACATCCGCTACAGTCGCACTTGCTCGGCGTTCCTGGCCTGAATCCAGCCGCGCAAGTTGTTGGGCAGGGCGGCGTACATCCAATCGCCGCGGGTGCTCAATATTTTGATCTCGCTGCCCGGCGGCAACGCCAGAACACTGTTGGCGGTGTCTGCTGTGGCGAGACGCGCCTGAACATCGTTGCCGGTGACTATCGCAAGCGCGGGACCGTTGTTGCCGTGCTCCAGTGTGTAAGTCGCCCATACAGCAGCACCACATATTAGAAGGGAAATAATCGATAAGACGGTTAGCGTAGCGGAGCGGCGGCGCGCAAAAACGAGCGTGACCAAACCAAAAACCCCGAGCCAGAACGCAACGGCGGCAGCGACACTGAACTGATTAGCGCTTGCGAATTGGAGGTAACGCTCGAGTCGGCCCGACTGCAGCTCCAGCGCGCGGGATTCGTCCCGCGCAATCTGCAAATTGGCCATCGCTTCCGGATGATGTCGATCTAACGCTAGTGCGCGCTCGTAATTCAGAATGGCGCGTCCAAAATCGCCGGTGCGAAAATAGGCGTTACCGAGATCGTAAAACAGATTTGCGTTCCATTGGTGCGCGCGAACCAGCGCCTCGTAACCCTCGATCGCTTCCTTGAAATGTCCCTGTGCATATTCATTGTTTGCCTTAGTGAATTCGACCTTTGATTGGGCAAACACCGAGGAAGTCAGAACGAGGCAAACCATCGCGGAACAAGTGCAGGCAATGTAGCGCGCTCGTCCTCGTTTGCGCTTCGGGAAGAATTCGCAAGCCTGAATTCCTGCGCTGCCATGTTCATGCACATTCATGCTCTTAGATTCTCAATCAACTCCAGCACGTCGCGCCGGTTTTCTGGAGAAATTCGTCCCGGACCGTTGTGGGTTCCGCTGTATTGCCACTCGTCATTTTGTTCGAACAAACGACGGAGCCGGTCGCGCGAGTCGGTATCCAGTTTGAAAGTTTTTGCCGCAGTCTCCGCATCCACGACGTTTGGATTGATGCCCCGGTCGCCCGAGGCCAGGGCGGCCTTCAACTGCACAACTCGCGATGCTTCAGCATAATATTCGCGGGGCGGCGCATCGTCCCGGCGTAGTTTGTGCATTAATTCCGCCGTTTCATGCTGCAGGGCGGCGACGCGACGCGCGTGGCGATTGTCGAGCCTCGCTCGCCGAATCTTCCATCCTGCGAAGATAAACAGCGCGGCCAACGGAATTGATTGCGCTTCCCAAAAGATGCGACGGCTGTAATAGGGCTCGAAAGATCCGATGCTGCGAGAGGGCTCTGTCAGTTGATAAAGGATATCCTGCGGCTTGTTTGAAGTTGAGACTTGTGGACGTGCAGGGGAGGGGGATGACCCCGGCTGAGCAGCAACATTCGGGGCGATGGCGTTGCCTTGTACAGTTATCGCCATCGGCTCGCTATGCAGCGTCATGTATTGTTCCTTGCCGGGATCAAAATAGGAGAAAGCCAGCACCGGCAGCGATTGTTTTTTATCGTTAGGCGAAAGCACCATCTCGAAAGTCTTTGAGCCGCTAATGCCGACTTCATCGTCTTGTTTGAATTTTGAGGAGGGAGGATATTTATGCCAGCCGCGCTCATCCTCAATCATCGGAGCATTGACTCGATCAAAATTGCCCCGTCCAGAGATTGTCGTTGTGACGGCAATGGGATCACCTACTTGGACGTTCTTTGGCTTCGCGTCGGTAGCCATGGTGAAGTTTCCAATGGCTCCTGAAAAGCTGGGTGGCGCGTTCGGTGGCAAAGGTTTTACTTCGAGCGCTACCGGATCGCTGGTGATCTGTACGTCCCGACGCTCGCCAAATTGGCCAAAGGGATTCGAGAAAAATGGATCTGAAAAGGGATCATCCAGATCGAACAAGTCGAAAGGCGAACGGGAACGCGGCGCGTTCCGCCTCCGCGGAACAACGACCTGCGCCTTCGCTGTGACTGGACCGAGTTCAAACTTTCCAGCGCGTGCCGCAGCGATCGCGGTTTTGAACGTCACGACTTCGTAAGGTCTCCCGCTGATGGTTTCCAAGTTTTGCCCGGACTGCTGCAATTTCTGCGATGTGAATCCCTGGCCGGTGATTTCAGGCGGTTCGACCAGTCTGGGATGAACACGCGCATCGAATCCCATCCGGATTTGAACAGGAACGATCTCGCCGACGTAGGCTGTCTTTTTGGGCACTATCAATTCCGCAAAAACCAGGTCGCGCGCATTGGCGGAGTGCCGTTGCGTACTACGGTTACCTGGCTGTGTGGTCGGCTGGCGTCCGGAGGAATCGGTAACGTTTAAAACCAGTTCTGGAGTCCTGAGTATTTTTCCGCCTCCTCGAACGGTCTGCGGGGGAATCGTGAAGCGTCCGGCTTTTAGTGGAAGGATCGTATAATTGTAGGTGACGCTCGAGTTGGTCGCGAAGTTATGAATCTCGAATTGTCGCGATGTGCCAGTGGAATGAATTTCCAGGCCATCGATTGAAATTTCTTCAGGCGGTTGCGCGTCGCCAGGACCGGTTACCTTGATTTGCAACTCCACAGTTTCGCCTAGAGCGATGTCCGAATTGCTCAACACAGCGGTGACGCTGGGCGAATCTGCAAATGCAACACCTGCCGCAAGAATCGCAGCAGTAACTCCGATTAGAAATGCACGTGCCATGTTCAATCAAACATCAAACAACCACTCTCAAACTCCAGCCTACCAATCGTTATAGACATGGCGCTTTACTTTGCGTTCATCAAGTCGGACCTTCGCCTCTTCGTCTTTCATCGATTCAAGAAGCGCAAGGGCCTGGCGCTCACTCATCTGGCCGTCTTTCTCCTGTTCGGCCTCGGACACTTGCTCGTTTTTCTCCTGCGGCTTTTGTGAGTTATTCCCGCCCGCGCCTTTTATTTCGCCTGCGAATTTTTTCTGCGGCGATTCCGCCGGGGTAGGAGAGGGGTTTTTTTCCTGGCCTTCGCCAGGAGAGGGTGAGGGTTCCCGGTTGTCCCCTTCGCCGGGACTAGGCGATTGCTCAGCCTGCTGTTCCCCTGGTGATGGCGAAGGCTCATTTTGCTGCTGATTTTGCCCGCCGGGCGACGGAGAGGGAGTCTGACCGGGTTGCTGCTGCTGTTTGTTCTGAGGTTCGTTCTTCGCCTGAGACTGATCTTTTTGCTGTTGCTTATTCTGTCCTTTGTCGTTGCCCGATTGGTTTTGCTTCTGCTGATTTTGTGACTGCTGTTGTTGCTGTTGCTGTTGCTTTGATCCTTTTGGTTCTGCTGTTGTTGCTGCTTGTCTTGCTGCTGCTGATTTTTCTGCTTTTGCTGTTGATCCTGGTTCTGCTGATTTTGTTGATTGTGCTGCTGGTCCTGGTTCTTTTGTTTGTCTTTTTGCGGAGGACTCGGGGAAGGAGAAGGCTGTTGTTGTTGCTGCTCCTGCTTCTTGTTTTTTAACTCTTCGATTCTCTTTTTGACGTAGTCGTAATTGTCCTTTGCCTCCTTGTTCTGAGGATCGAGTTTTAGGGTCTGCTCGTAGTGATCGAGCGCATTTGTCCAGTCGCTTATTTTCTTCTCCTCATCCTTCTGCATTTCGCCACGCTGATACAGGGTATTACCGAGATTGTAATGCCCCTTGCTCTGCAAACCGGTATTAGGCGTGAGCAACGCTTGACTGAATGATTCAAGCGCTTTGTTGTAATCCTTCAATTTGTAAGCCGCGGCACCCGAATCGAACTGTAGCTCGTCTTCCGCCCTGGATTCCGGATGGGACTTCAACGTTTCCTGAAATTCTTTGTAAGAGTCTTCAAATTTTCCTTGTTTATATGCGTCGACTCCTGGTGCAGTGGCAAAGGCCGATGTGCCCAACGCAATACTAAGAACCACAGCTGCGGCTGCGGCCTTGGCTGGTGGTGTGATATAGGCGCGTTCCCGCACACGCCCGGCACGACGAACCCGTCCAATGGCGGATTTGCGCTCCCGAATCAAAATGGAAAGGGCGAGAAGAATTAATGCGGCGCCCAGCGGCCACTCGTAGCGTTCGATGGGCCGGCGCGACAAACGAACATCCATCTCTGCGGCCTGCATTTTTGCCAAACCTTCATTTTGAATTTGCTGCATCGTTCGGGGTCCGTTCTCCAAGTGTGCATAGAACCCTCCCGTAGCTTCTGCGATTTCACGCAAACGTTTGTCATCCAGCTTCGATTTGACGATTTGACCGGCCGAATCCTTTACGAAGCTTGTTTCGCCGTTCTCGGCGGTGATTGGAATGAGAGAACCTTGGGGCGTTCCCACGCCGACTGTGAAGATTCGCACGCCGGCGTCGGAGGCGGCAGCTCCCGCAGTCTTCACCGCTTCGCCGTTCAGATCCTCGCCGTCAGTGAAAATGATGAGCGCCCGATTACCGGTGGCACTTTTGCCGAAGCTCTGCGTAGCCAGTGTTATGGCACTGGAGATGTTGGTGCCGCCTTCCGGAATTGTTTTTGTGTCAAGATCGTTGACCGCTTCTACGACTGCGTCGTAATCAATTGTCAGCGGCGCCTGCAGGAAAGCACTGCCGGCGAATGCAATCAGCCCGACGCGGTCGCCTTGCAGTTCGTTGATCAAATCCTGAATCGCGAGTTTAACACGCTCGAGGCGGTCTGGCTGGACGTCATTTGAAAGCATGGAACGCGACGTGTCCACGGCGATAAGCAAATCGAGTCCCTTACGCTTTACGTCTTGAAAGGTGTAACCCCATCGCGGTTGCGCAAGACTGACGATTGCCAGCGCGAGTCCAAGCAACTGCAGACTAAATCGTATGACGCGGCGCGGTCGATTGACCGTTCCTGCGAGCTGCGGGAGAAGGCGTGCGGACACGAACTCCTGCAGCCGGTTGAGCCCGCGGTGCTCCGCGCGCATAAACAGTGCAAGCAAAAGCGGGATTAGCAGTAATCCCCAAAGCCATTCTGGCGCACCGAACGTCATGGCAATTTTTTCCAAATGGTTTGCGACAGAAGAATCTGTGCCACTAACAGGCCGCAGCCGCCCATGAGACACAACGGAAATAGATCGCGGTATTGTTGATATTTCTTCACGCTGACCGTCGATTTCTCCAGCTTGTCGATGTCGTCGAAGATCTGTTCGAGTGATTTTGTGTCGGTAGCCCGGAAAAATTTGCCGTCAGCAATATTGGTGACTTCTCGCAGCCCGGTTTCGTTAAATTGCACGGGCTGATTTTCATAAAGAATGTTGCCCAATGCGTCGGTTAACGGACCGCGACTTGTGAAGATTGGCGCAGGCGCAATTCCGTTGATCCCCGCGCCGATCGAATAGAAATGAATCTTTAGTGCCTTCACCGCTTCGGCTGCCGTTTTTGGGGGAATTTTGCCGGCATTGTTTTCGCCATCAGTTAACAATACAAGCACGCGGCTTTTGGATTTCCTGTCATTCAAGCGATTAGCAGCGGCGGCCATCGCCGACCCGATCGCGGTGCCGTCTTCGACGAGTCCGATCTTGACGCGATCCAGGTTTTGCAGCAGCCAGTCATGATCCAACGTCATAGGGCTCACGACATAGGGACGCCCCGCAAATGCAATGATCCCGATTCGATCGTTTGGCCGCTCTTCAATAAACTTCCGTGTCACCTCGCGGATCGCGTCCACCCGCGTAGCTTCCTGACCGCCGATGGTAAAATCTTTTGTAAGCATCGACCCGGAAACATCCAACACCAGCATGATATCGATGCCGCTTGCCTCGATTTGGGTTAAGCTCCTGCCGAGTTGCGGTCGCGCGAGAGCCACGACAAAGATCGCGAGTGACGCGAGCATTAATGTTCGCAAAAATTTTCCGACGCGCGCCGCGCTTTTTTTTCCGATGGCCCGCAGACTGGCTGTAGATGAATAGGTCAGCGCCGCGGCCGGGCCGCTTTTACCGCGTAACCATGCAAGCAACGGGATGGCCAACAGCAGCAAGAGCAGCCAGGGATGCGCAAACGTCAATGCGCTGTTTGACCACGAATCGAACAGATCTTTCATATCGAGCACAGTTGAATCATCTCTCGATCAAACAGTCGCGAATTGCCCTCCTTTGACGAAGCGGATCGCTTCTTCCAGCAACAATTCGCTGTCAGAAACAGTTGCTTCATACTTGGCGAACTTGATCAGGTCGCACCGGTTCAAAAAATCCTCGAGTAAGGACTTATCATCGGCAGAAAACGAGGGCGCCTTGGCGGTCGCTGTCAGAAATTCTATCGAAGTTTGTCGGGTCGCCGGTAGGCCATACTGCTGAGTTACGTATCGCCGCAAGATGTCGGATACGCGTATGCTGAACTGATACGGGCTCGCTTTCTTGATTTCATGGCGAATTTGCTCGAGTTCGCTGAGCGCGATTTCCCGCGGAGGCTTAGGCGGCGATTCCGGTTTTCGTCGCCGCACGAATCCCCATACTACCAGGCCAAGCAGTGAAAGCACAACGAACGCGATCACAAAGACAAGCCATGGAGGGATCAGCGAATAATCCACGGGCGGCGCAATGTCGTGAAACTCTGCTGCCAAGACAAAGAGCCCGGGGGTAATCGAGTAGTGGAGCAGTGACTTTTTTAATCGCGAATTCATTTCACTTTTCCCATGACTTTTGCTGTTTATCGAACCCCGAGCCGCCGTTCGCGTTGTTTGAAAAACGAGCGCAACGCCGGCAGATAGTCCCGGCCGGTTTGCAGCGCAATCGCATCAATATTGTTTTTCCGGAGCGTGCGCGAAAGTTCCGTTTCGTGCTCAACTGCTGCGTCCGCGAACAAGGTTCGCGTTTTACGATCCGCCGTGTTGATCTCGATCTGGTCTCCGGTCTCGGCGTCCTCGAGAGTAATGATGCCGACATTCGGCAGCGATCTTTCGCGTTCATCCTGGATCTCAATGGCTATGAAATCGTGCCTCCGTCCGCTTACCGCCAGCGCTCGCGAAAAATCCGGGGCCTGAAAATCCGAGATGAAAAAGACAACGGCACGTCGCGTAACGATTTTGTTCAAATAATCGAGGGCCGGCCCGGGTTCGGTGCCGCGTCCCTCAGGTTCGAAAAATAGAATCTCACGAATGATACGCAGCGTATGCGAGCGGCCTTTCTTCGGCGGGATGAAAAGCTCAACGCGATCCGTGAAAAGCAGCAAACCTACTTTGTCGTTATTTCTAATCGCGCTGAAAGCCAGGAGGCACGCAACCTCGGCAGCCAACTCGCGTTTCGATTGCGTTGTACTTCCAAAACTTCCCGATGCGCTGACGTCGACTACCAGCATCACGGTAAGCTCGCGTTCTTCAGTGAATTTTTTTACGAACGCGTTCCCCATGCGTGCCGTCACGTTCCAATCGATCGCGCGAATTTCATCGCCCGGCTGATATTCGCGCACCTCGTCAAAATTCATTCCGCGCCCCTTGAAAACGCTGTGGTAATCGCCGGCGAATGCGGTCTCCACCAAACCGCGGGTCTTGATCTCAAGCGTTCTTATTTTCTTGAGAATTTCGCTCGTCTTGTCCGCCTGTTCGTCGCCGCGAACAGTGCGCAAAGGAGTTGCAGGATCCTGCTGAACTCTCTTTGATCTAAGCCACGGGATTCCTCGACTTCGTTCGGAACTACGGGAAAACAACGTCACGGCACAGGTAACCCGGCAAAGATTCGCTCGATAATTGTCTCACTGGTCACCGCTTCCGCCTCAGCTTCGTAGCTGACGATAATGCGGTGCCGCAACACGTCGGGACCGATACTTTTTACGTCCTGCGGAGTGACGTAACCGCGCCCGTTGAGAAAGGCATGAGCCCGCGCGCTCAGCGCGAGGTAGATTGTTGCCCGTGGCGAGGCGCCATATCGAATCAATCCCTCAAGGCGCAGATTGTATGCGGCGGGTTCGCGCGTCGCCCACACCACATCAACAATGTAATCCTTCACGCGGTCATCGATATAGATGTTGTTAACGACGTCGCGCGCAGCGACGATTTGCTTCGGATCGACTACAGGATCGACGTGCAAGTCTGGCGCCGAAGTCGCCATCAGATCGAGAATGCTTCGTTCCTCACGTTTATGCGGATAACCGATGTTCAACTTGAACATGAACCGATCGAGTTGCGCCTCTGGCAGTTGATATGTTCCCTCCTGCTCGATTGGGTTTTGCGTGGCAAGAACCAGGAAAGGATCGGGGAGGGGATAGGTCTTTTCACCGATTGTGACCTGGCGTTCCTGCATCGCCTCGAGCAGCGCGCTCTGAACTTTGGCCGGGGCTCGGTTAATTTCGTCGGCCAGAATCAAGTTCGAAAAAATTGGACCGAGCTTGGTGGAAAATTCCCCGGTGCGCGGGTTGTAAATGAGTGTGCCGATTAAGTCTGCCGGCAACAAGTCGGGGGTGAACTGCAACCGCTGAAAACCGGTTTGAATCGCTGAGGCCAGCGTCTTTACCGTGAGCGTCTTGGCGAGACCAGGGACGCCTTCGAGCAGGAGATGACCATTGGCCAGGAGTCCGAGAAGAAGACGATCAACCAAATATTTTTGCCCTATTACAACGTGACCAACCTGTTGCCGAAGGGTCGGAATCCACTGGCCCAGCTCCCGTACTTCCTGTGTAATTTCCTGCGTCGATTTCATACGGACTTGTCAGACACGTTTGGCACAGAGAACGTTCGATCAAAACGGGACTAACCTCTCGACCACTACCTTTGAGTGGCGCGCGTCCGGATTGCATGTTTATTGCCGCCCTTTTGCACACGGGGACGCATTGTTAGGATCAGAGGTAGCCCGCAATAGAGTTCTGCCTTACGAATACGAGCTTCGAGATAACGGCGATACGTTTCATTCAGCAAGCCAGGATCGTTAACGAACAGGACGAATTCCGGAGGTCGGATAGCCGAGTTCGTTGAAGGACCGTCTCCATCGCCCTTGGATTGAGCGGCGTAAAATAATTTCAATCGTTTCCCTTTTGTTAGCGGTGGCGGATTGGCGTCGAACGCCTGCCGTAGCAATCGGTTGAGAACGCCCGTCCCGATGCGTTTCCACGCAGCTTTCTGAACTTTTTCGATGAGTGCAAACAACCGATCGACGTTCTCGCCTGTCATCGCAGACGTGATCAACACCGGCGCGTAATCGAGAAAGAAGATTCTGGCTCGCGTTTCATCGACGAGGCGCCTTGTAGTCTGGTTTTCCTGCCGCGGCGTCGGCCTAACCAAATCCCATTTATTCAACACGATAATCGCCGGCTTTTGCGCTTTCTGAATCAATCCTGCGATCCGTTTGTCCTGCGCAGTCACACCCATGGTGAGATCGACAATGAGAACACACAGATCCGCCCGGCGAATGTTGCGCTCGGCGCGCATAACGCTGAAGACTTCTGCCGAGCTCGAATGCCTGCTGCGGCGGCGAATCCCGGCAGTGTCAATGAAAACGAAGGCCCGGCCGTTGCGCTGATAAAGAATGTCAATCGCATCCCGTGTGGTGCCGGCTAACTCGCTTACAATTGCACGGTCACTATGGACTATGGAGTTAATCAGAGAAGATTTGCCCACGTTTGGCCGGCCGACGATGGCGATGGCCAGTGGATGTGTGAGGTTCGACGCTTGA
Organism: uncultured Verrucomicrobiae bacterium; assembly: GCA_963807435.1. Taxonomy (GTDB): domain Bacteria; phylum Verrucomicrobiota; class Verrucomicrobiia; order Chthoniobacterales; family UBA10450; genus Udaeobacter. Next base: position 45,705 of record CAWECA010000006.1, on the reverse strand, counting down.
TGCTTGAGGGCACCAGCAGCGGGGAGTAAACGTTCGATTGCGTCCAACAATTCCGAGATGCCGCGGTCATGTTCTGCGCTGATGGAAACCGTTTGTGCGAAACCTAACGAATCAAACTCCGCCGCCAGCGGCTCGTGCTTCCCGATATCAATCTTGTTAATCACGAGGACGACTGGTTTTTCTGCCTTGCGAAGCAGTCGCGCAAGTTCTCCATCTGCGGGCAACAACCCTTCCTTCCCGTCCACAAGGAAAAGGAGCAGGTCGCTTTCGCGCAGCGCGTGATTCGCGGCCCGACTCACTTGCTCGGTCAGTTCCGATTCGCCGGCGCCCACGATGCCGCCAGTGTCCCACAACGTGAACGAGCGTTCGCCCCGAGTACATATTGCCGAAAGCCGGTCGCGTGTGATCCCGGGCTGATCGTGGACAATTGAAACCTTTCGGCCGATGAGGCGATTGAACAGCGCCGACTTGCCTACATTCGGCCGACCGACGATCGCAACCTCGGGCAGTGATCTGTTTTCAAACATGAGCAACAAAAAACAACATATGTGAATATGCCTTTCCCTTTGATCAAGGCGAGGGGATCAAGGTGAGAGGGAATTCTAAACTACGGTTTCGTCGGGTGCGCATGCCCGGCGGCCTGCAACTGACGGACGCCGTCGGTGACGTAAACGATCCCTGATAGCAAGGTGAAGATTCCGGCTGCCAGCACAACGTAAAATAACGGGATAAAAGGCACCTGGACCATGACCCAGCCGATGGCGAACATTTGCAACACCGTTGCAACTTTTCCCGTCCAGTGTGGCCTGACCTGCACCCTCCCGTTAAGTAAATAAAGGATAAGTGTTCCGACCAGAAGAATGGCATCGCGGGAGATAACCAGCACCGGAAACCACACCGGAAATCTTCCGGTCTCGGTGCCCTCACTCCAACTTGTTAGGCTTAAAGTGATGATCCCGCTGAGTAGCAATCCCTTGTCCGCAACAGGATCGAGGACGACCCCAAGGGCGCTGCGCTGGTTGTATTGACGCGCCACGTAGCCATCCAGGCCGTCGCTCAGCGCAGCCACCACAAAGATCGCGATCGCCGCGAAGCGCTGCCATTCCAGAGGTTGGCCGCGCTTAATGCTTGCACCATAGTAGATCGCCATTGTTACGAAGGCCGGGATCATCAAGATCCGAACCACGGTGATTTTGTTGGCGGTCGTCATGGGCGCGCGCAGCGCAAATAATTGTAGGGCGTTTCTGCGAAACGCCAATTCCCGATTACCGTCTTCCCACGGCGCTCCCTGCAACTGCTTTGTGGTCGAGCGATTCCACGCATCGCCCGACCGCAATAACAGGACTATGCTGCTGCCGCGCTCTTAGGACAACAAACGATTGGATGTAGTCTGGAGGAATCTCAGCGTTTGACCGCTGACGCAGCGCGCTTTTTCTCAGCTGGAATCTCGAAGTCTTCGATTTGGTTCTTAATCTCGTTAGCGAACGCCGCCGCCCCGGCACCGTTGACCACACGATGATCGAAAGTGAGCGAGAGCGTTATCACCTCTGCAATGTGGTTGCTGTTCTCGTTTGGAATAAATTCGCGGTGCGCCGTGCCGATGAATAATGTGCCTACGGACGGTGGCACGACAATAGGCGCGCCGGCCTTCACACCAAATGCGCCCAGACTCGTGATCACGAGCGGCGCATTCATCGCATCCACGCGGCCTTCCCGTGTGGCAGCGACAGTGTCGTTATAGGATTTAACGAATTCCAGCCAGGTTTTTTGATTGGCGTTTGTAATTACAGCCGTAGCCAGCCGATCGCCTTCCAGCGCAACCGCAACGCCCAGATCGAAATCGTCATGCTGCACAATCTGATCGTCCTCGAGAATCAACCGGCGAAAGGGAGCATGTTTTTCCATCGCCCTCACGACTGACCACGCAATCATGACAGAGGGAGAGGGAGCACTCTGGCGATCTCTCTTTTTCGCCTTGCTGCGCGCTTCTTCGATTGCATCCCAGCGCGCATCGATTTGCAGGTTGGCGGGAATCACACGGTTCAATTTTCGCGTAATCGTCGGTGAAAGCGCAGGCTCAATATTGTAGTGGCGGGCGTGCCGCCCGCGGTCATCGCGCTCTGCAACAGGCACGGCTGCCTCTACAATTTCTCGATCGGCGGACACCATCGCGGCCGCGTCCAACTGTTCAGCGAGATCCGGTTCGCTGGTCGTGATCGTGCCCAATTCCTGGCCGATCTCAACGATGTCGTCGACATTGGTTTTCCATTCGCCCATCACGCCGGCAAACGACGATTGAATTGGGTAAACAGCCTTGTCCGTTTCGACTTCGCACAGTTCGTCATCAAGGTGGACAGGTTCGCCAGGTTTCTTGAGAAGCGAAACAATTTTTGCGTTGCGAATTCCCTCTCCCATAACGGGAACGGTGATCTTTTGGATCTGCTTCTCATCGCTTTCTGCTGTAGCCGGAGGCGTTGACTTCGGCTGTTCCTCTAAATCATGTCCGCGGTCGACGCCTGCTAGAGTGGTGCGTGCCTGTTTCGTTGAGGTCGAACGTTGGATCGCCGAGACGATGCGTTCTACGTCCGGCAACGCCGCATACTCATATATCGGATTGTAACCGATCGGCACATTCGCTTTGCTGACAAGAATTGGTGGACTGACCATTTCACTCCATAGACCGGGGCTGCCCGTGACATGCGAGATAATCATCTGACCGACGCTGCAATTTTCCGTATCTTCCTGGACTACGACGAGCCGGCCAGTCTTGCGCACCGATTTTTCGATAGTTGCGGCATCCCACGGCACGATTGAGCGGAGATCGATCAATTCGACGCTGGTTTCATTGCCGATCTTATCAAGCGCTTCCAGCGATTTCTCCATGGTGTTTCCCCACGCAACAACGGTCACATCCGAACCTTCACGCACCGTGTTCGCCTGGCCTAGCGGCACCGCGCGGATTGGTTCGGGATACTCGTGCTCCGCCCAAAGCAGATGTTTTGGAATCAGGAAGATTACCGGGTCCTCCCCATGCATCGCCGTCCAGAGCAATCCGGCAGCGTCAGCAGGCGTGCTGGGAATGACGACGCTCAATCCCGGATAATGAGCAAGCACAGATTCGTTGGCCTGACTATGCCAAAGGCTGCCGCCGGGAAGGTAGGCGCCGTATGGCGCATATATCACTGCCGGACATTTCCAATTGCCAAACGATCGCCACCGCAACGTGGAAATATTGGTCACAAGTTGATTGAATGCGGGATAAATGAAATCGATGAATTGCACCTCGAACACTGGGCGCTTACCGTATGCCGCGAGCCCGCATGCCACCCCGAGAATGGTCGATTCGGCCAACGGCGAATTGAAAACCTGTTCGGGGAATTCTGTCGAAAGTTTTTGCGTCAGACGGAACACGCCGCCTTTTGGATCTTCGATGTCTTCGCCAAAAACAATCCGATGTGGATCCGCTTCGAGACCGGCGCGCAAGGTTTTGTTTACCGTGTCGCCGATGCGGTATTTCCCGACCGGAAGAATTTCGTGCTCAAGCTTTGGCCGCGACTCCGTTAGATTCGCAAGTAACTCGTTAGGTGACGGATCGTCAGCCTTTTCCGCTTCGGCGTATTCGCGACGAATCCTTTCCTTAATTTCGTTGTTGAGTTCCGCGTATTGCTGCGGGCTAATCACGCCATCCTTAATTAGCCGGTCTTTCCAAGACGTTAGCGGATCGAATTTTTCAAGCTCCTGTAATTCTTCCGCAGCGCGGTAAAGCTTATGGTCGTCGGAACTGGTGTGACTCGATAGCCGTTCCATCTGAATCCAGAAAAAGAATGGTCCGCTGCCGGCACGAATTTTCTGGAATGCTTCGAACGAGGCATCGTAAACCTGCTGCACATCCTGGCCTTTTATTTCGCGCCAGTTTTCGCTTTCGAGGATTCTTAGCGCCAGCGGGTTTGTTTTCCGAGTGGGCATGCTGATGCCATAGGCATTGTCTTCGACCAGGAAAAGAACGGGAAGCTTTCGTTCTTTTGCAAAACAGATGGCCTCGAAAAAATCTCCCTGCCGCGTTGCAGCGTCCCCGACGGTTGTGACGACTACGTTCTTCTTGCCTTCGAGCTTGATGCCCCAGGCGATTCCGCATGCTGGAAGAAGCTGCGCGCCGGTGGGAGTGGGCACACTCCAGATGTGGAGGTCTGCATTGCTATAGTGAGAAGGCATCTGGCGTCCGCCGCTGCCGGTGTTGCGCTTGGCAAAATATTCCAGCCCCAGCTGACGAGTAGTCATGCCGCGTCCGAGGACAAGGCCGCGGTCGCGGTAGTGACGAGACGATATAGTCGTCCGGCTCCATCTGAATGGACACCGCGGCCAACGCTTCGTGGCCCATTCCCGAAACGTGAAAATGTCCCTTGCCCTGACGAATCAAGTTCTGTTCGCGCAAATCCGCATGCCGGCTTTCCAGAATAAGCGTCAGCAATCGCAGCTTATCATTTTTGCTAAGGGCAGGCATACGGTTGACTTTACATCTCGCTTCCCGATCGACAATCGTGCGAACTTGCTTCGCATAAGAAAATTGGATGGATTCGACAACAACAAAATCAAAAAAGAGCAGGGGAGTGATCGACTGTTACCGCGAATTTCTGTCAATCTCTGATTCGGCACCCATTGTTTCGCTCGGTGAGGGAAACACTCCCCTGATTTTCTGTCCACGACTGAGCGAACGCGTTGGCCGTAGCTGCGAAGTTTTCGTTAAGAACGAAGGGACCAATCCCACCGGGTCGTTCAAAGACCGCGGGATGACGGTGACTGTTTCGAAAGCTCTCGAACACGGTACAAAAGCGCTTATCTGCGCTTCAACCGGAAACACTTCGGCGTCGGCTGCCGCCTATGCTGCGCGTGCTGGAATTCCATGTGTGGTAATTCTCCCGGCTGGAAAAATCGCCACGGGCAAATTGCTGCAGGCTTTTGCATACGGGGCCAAAATCATTGCGATCGACGGCAATTTCGACGACGCGCTGCGAATTGTGCGACAGCTTGGTGAGACCGGCGAGTTCACCATTGTGAATTCAATTAATCCCGACCGGATCGAGGGTCAAAAGAGCGCTGCGTTCGAGATTATCGATCAGCTGGGCGATGCGCCGGATTTTCATTTGCTCCCGGTCGGTAACGCAGGGAACATCACCGCTTACTGGGCCGGTTACCGGGAATTTTTCGCGGAAAAGAGGTCAATGAAATTGCCCGCAATGCTCGGGTTTCAGGCAGCCGGGGCGGCGCCGATTTTTCATCAACGAATTTTCGACAATCCAGAAACGATTGCCTCCGCGATCCGAATCGGAAATCCCGCGAGTTGGAAACAAGCCCAGGCAACAATCGTGGAATCGCGCGGCGCTATCGACGTAGTGAGCGATGACGATATTTTGACTGCCCAGACCTTGCTAGCGCAGCAGGAGGGAATTTTTGTTGAACCGGCAAGCGCAGCGTCGATTGCCGGGCTATTCAAATGCTGCGATTCGCGCGAGGCAGCTTATCCCTTTCAGAAAATTCCAAAGGGTACCCGGATCGTTTGTACGGTTACCGGAAATGGATTGAAAGATCCTGACGTGATCTTGCGGCAAACGACGCAGTTAAGTCCAGTTGCTGCAACGGTAACTGATGTGCGACGCGCAATTCGATTGTAGGCCAAATTCGAAAAGGATCGCCGATCGTGTCTGCTCCGGCGTAATCTTCCTCTGAACATGCGCCTCGTGGTCCAAAAATATGGTGGCACATCCGTCGGCACGCCGGAACGGATCGGCAATGTGGCGAAGCGAATCGTTGAGACGCAGCGCCAGGGTTCCCGGGTCGTTGCTGTTATATCGGCCATGGCGGGAGTAACTGATGACTTGCTCCGGCTCGCGAACGCGATCTCGCCGCATCCAACCAAGCGTGAGCTCGATCTTTTGCTTTCAACCGGCGAACGGGCTGCTGCGGCCTTGACCGCCATGGCCGTAAACGCGCTTGGCGGAACAGCAATCTCTCTGACGGGCGCGGAAGCTGGTATTCTAACGGATCGCAATCATACCAAGGCGCGAATTGCGAACATCAGTCCGAAACGAATCCATGAGCTGCTTGCGGACGATTACATCGTGATCGTGGCCGGGTTCCAGGGCCAAACGGCCGAAGGCGAAATTTCCACGCTCGGCAGGGGCGGCTCAGATTTGACCGCAATTGCTTTGGCCGGAGCGTTGAACGCTGATGCATGCCAGATTTTTACCGATGTCGACGGCGTTTTTACTTGTGATCCCAAGATTGTAAAAGATGCGGAAAAACTCAATGAAGTAGCTTACGATGAATTACTTGAGATGGCTGGTAGCGGTGCAAAGGTGATGCAATCGCGGGCAGTCGAGTTCGCCAAGAAATTTGGGGTCGATTTCGAGGTTCGATCCAGCTTCAAGGGAGCCGCAGGGACCGTTACGACGGCGGAAACTCCCAGCATGGAAGACATCGTGATTCGTGGAATCAGCCTCGATCGTCATCAGGCAAAGCTCAGCATTGCCGGGGTCCGTGATCAGCCGGGAATCGCTGCCCGGATTTTCTCCGATATCGGGGCCGCACATATCATCGTCGATATGATTGTGCAAAATGCCTCGATTGACGGAACCACCGACATTTCATTCACCATTCACGAAGACGAACTGGAAAACGCGCGCACGATCCTGATGCCCGTGCTAGGCACCCTCGGGGCGAAACGTTTGAACACCGCAAGTGGAGTAGCCAAGTTGAGCGCAGTCGGCATCGGAATGCGCTCCCATTCCGGCGTCGCGGCACGAATGTTCCAATGCCTGGGACGCGCCGGAATCAACATTCAAATGGTTTCGACGTCGGAAATAAAGATTGCAGTTATTATCGACGAAAAAGAGGCGGAGCGCGCCGCAAGGCTCATCCACGCAGAGTTCGGTCTCGGACGATTGGTTTCCGCGTCAGCGGCAGCGCACCCGGTGGTTTGATCAGTTACGGATGCCGCACCGGATCGACGTAGAATTCCTGCATCCCTTCGATACGCATTTTATAACCAAAAACTCCGTGTATGACCGCGGCCCCGGGATGATCCGTCACACTCGTCCGATAACGATCATCGGCGTTTGCCTGCTTCCAGACCGTGCCGTCCTCCAGGCGTATGATAGTTCTGCCGGTAAGCCCGGTAAAAGTTCCATCGACCCGGCTCACAATCAGGTCCATTTTCGTGCGCTCAGTGCGTGCGCTAGCTTTCTTCTCGGCCGCTTGTTCGGTGACCTGACGGTAACCCTGCAGCCACGCATTTAGTTTTGCCAGCTCATCGGGTGTCAGCTTGCCCAAACCCGCAGCCTTAAATTCCTGGGGCGTCATTATCTGCTGAATGTCTTCGGACTCGGGTTGCCGTGCTGCATGCGCGGAAGGAATGCAGGCGAAGCTCAGACAAAGACTTGGGATCAGGCAGTAAACAAAAGATTTGCGCGGCATTTTCATTTTGTATGGCGAAGGTAGACTCGGCGACGCTAGCCATCGAGCCTTACGCCGTCAAGGCAGGGAATACGGGCGAGGGACGTTTGAGAATTCTCAACCCGTGGGTTCGGGCAGCAGATTTATAACATCAGACAATATATGTCATATAAAATCGCTAGGTGTTGGTGCCGATTCATTTTACCATCCAATACGCCGCCGTCATCTCTACGACGCGTTCTAAGCTCCACGGCTTTTCTTCCAATCCTGCTGCGACTGCTGGCGTTGTCCCTAGCGTGTGATGTTTACGAATGAAATTATAAACGCCGAAATGCAGAGCGACCGCCAGTTTGTGCGTTGCAAGGTCTTTGCTGTAACCCAGTCCCTTGCGCTCAAATCGCTTCAATTCCTGCCGTACAGTCAGAAATGCTCGCTCTATGTGGCTCGTGGTAATGAAACTAGGGAGCTTCAATCAAGAGCCTTTTCCGCGACCACGGCAATCTGGCGAGGCGACTGTCCGCACGATTCTTCGGTCGGGCTTCGGCAGCCAGAGACCTTCTTTGTTAGGTCGGTAGTCTTTCAGCCACTCGAGTATGTCACGCTTTTGCTTAACGAAAATTCCTTTGCGTTCAAGTTCGCCGTCAGATTCAAACTTACGAAAATCGCGAATCCCCCCTGGCGCGACAAGCATGCCCACGGTCCACCCGAACTTCTCCCGCTCTCCTATCATCGCACCAAGTATTTCATCGATCACCCGGACTCCGACTCGATTCCGCCACTGCTTGACCTCAATAAAATACCGAATCTTGGTCCCGAGCTTTGGTACGACATACAAAGCTGCGATATCGGCAGATGTCGATTGGTCTCTTCCTACAAGCTGGATATCTCGAAAACCTGAGAAGGCCAAAAACTCTCCGACAATGTGCTCGAAGACCTCCCAACGCACCTTCCGCAATCACCAGTGTTAAACTTCAGATGCCGCATCAACTCGGGTGTCAACGCTTTAACCCGATCGACCGCTTCAGAAACGACAGCCACCGCTTGGCGACTTGGAGGACGAAGAAGAGCGCGCCGCTCAATCTCTCGAATGCGCGTCATCGAAACTCCGTACTTCTTCGCGATTTGCTTGAAAGTAAGCCGCGGGACCAGCTCAAGACCAAACCGTTGGCCCAGAACGGCCTTCTCGCGCCATGTGAGCCCAGCGTTCTCGATCACCTCATTGAGAGTTGCTCGATCCAACGACTTCAATAGTGCGATCACGCTATCTCGTTCTGCGGCTTTCATGACTCACAAGAATGCAGTCTATTTCCGGCCGCTGCCAGACAGAATTGTGGGAGAAGGCAGCGCACGACGAGCGGCAATTTTAAGCTGTTGATCGCTGGTTCGAAAAATTCCGTAAAAAACTATATGTCATAGAAAACTCTCGACATCTTTGACGCGGTTCGAGTAAAAGAGTTTTACTCACCGGTGCGCAACATGTGAAAAACAAGAAGCACACTGCTGCCTTCTTCAATCTGCCCGCTGGAATTTGTTTCGCGCTGCTCTGCGCAACCGCAACTCCGACAGATGCGGATACCATTACCGTAATTAACACAAACGACAACGGGCCGGGATCGTTACGTCAGGCGCTGGCCGACGCTAACGACGGGGACACGATAAATTTTGATGTATCGCTGAAAGGGCAGAGCATCGCGTTGACCAGCGGCGAGCTTGTAATTGATAAAAGCATCACAATTACCGGCCCCGGTTCGGATCAACTCGCCGTGGGTCTACACATCCCCCAATACACCTTCCGAGTCTTCCATGTGATGGCAAGCCCGACCGTTACAATTGAGGGGCTCACGATCGGCCCAAGCTTATACTTTGGCGGCTGTGGAATTCAGAACGACCAGGCGACCTTAACAATCAACAATTGCGTTGTGGCAGGGAATACTGGCTTGAACTTCGGGGCTGGCATTGCCAACGGCGGAACACTGATGGTCAATAACAGCAGCATTAATGGTAATGTGTTGCAGTATCAAGGGACCGGCGCTGGCATCTCAAGTGATGGGACGTTAATCATCAACAATAGCATCATTAGCGGCAACCTTTCTGGGAAAGGTCAAACAGACGGCGGTGGCATCTACAGCTCAGGAATCCTTGAGATCACCAACAGCACGATAGACGACAACTCAGTTGGCGGCCCTGGGGGCGGAATTTATAACACGGGCAATGCGATAATCACTAGCAGCACGATCAGTGGAAACTCTTCCGGCGGGGGTTACCCAGGTCCTCAAACCAGGCCCGGTTTTGGCGGTGGCATTTTCAACGGCGGAACACTGACGATCAGCAATAGCACTGTTAGCGCCAATTCGGCGCTGACTATCAACCAAGAACCTGGATGTGGAGGCGGGATCGGCAATAGCGGTTCGCTACAGATTGCTAACAGCACAATTAGCGGTAACTCGGGTATTAACGGTGGTGCAATCTGTAACGATGCTGCGCCAGTGGAGATAGCAAATAGCATCTTAAACGCCGGCGATGTTGGCCAAAACATCTTCAATGATGGTGGAACAATTACCTCGCTTGGTTACAACCTCAGCAGCGATAATGGCGGTGGTTATTTGAGCGGTCCAGGAGACCAAACCAACACGGACCCGATTCTAGGCCCGCTTCAGGACAACGGCGGTCCTACACAAACCCACCGACCGTATCCCCAGAGCCCAGCTATCGACGCGGGCGACCCAAATTTCACGCCACCTCCTTTCTATGATCAACGCGGGACTGGGTTTGACCGCGTAGTGGACGGCCGAATCGACATCGGTTCGTTTGAGGTGCAAGAGGGCAAACCGCCTCCTCCCTCCCCGACGCCGACGCCTACCCCGTCTCCGACGCTAACACCCACGCCAAGACCTACACCTACACCGCGACCTCGCCCAACGTCGCGACCCCGACCATAGTTGCATCTAACTCCTTCTAGTTAGGCATCAATCCCCCGCTCTCTTCCGAAGAGTCCTAAAATTTCCGTAAAAAAGCTATATGTCAGGCAAAATCAACAGCGATTCGCCAGACAATTGACTTCGACGCATGATCGGCAGTAAAACGTTTGAAACAGATACTGATGATCAGTACGCAAGACGCATGCGGATTGTCGCGCTGGCGAGCCGTTGTTAGCTTTTTCTTACTCCTTGCAGCTTTCAGTGCGCTCGCAGGAGCGATTGCAGCGCCGCGCACCATCGCGCAACGTGTTGTTTACGGCCGGGGTGGCCCTGATGTTCTTGGTCCGACTCCGACACCGCGTCCATGCCACGGGTTCCTGTTCACATTGTTGGACGAGAACTTTGACTCCTTGATTCCGCCTGCCCTGCATCCCGGGTGGCTCGCCACAAACGCGCTGGGACCGCCGCCGCTCTGGGTCACGTCTGATTCGGGTGTGCCAATGCCTCCTGCGGACTCACCACCGAACGCGACGTTTATTGATGATCCTGGCGTGGTTAGCGATAAGCGCTGGGACTCACCGGTCCTCCTTCCCGTAGAATACTTCGTCTGGAAGCAGCTAACCTTTCGGCACAACTAATACAGGTCGCGCGTGCTCGATGATGCACAGTGGGCCGGATGGGAGAATTTAATCCGTGCCTACTACCATAGCCCGGGGGTCCGCAGGTTTGGTGGCCGAGCCGGCGCCAGGCTTTCTCGCCGCAGTTTCAGGCCTATCTCGCAGCGACTGAGCCACCGCAAGCGATTAGCACGCTGGCCGATCTTTTCGCTGGGAACGCTATGACGCCCGTCGGTGTAGCCTCAGCTGGAGAGCGATGCCGATGACTAGGCTGATGCCCACGGAATTGAGCCACAGCCAAGGGGAAGACTCAAAGAAATAGGCTACCGCGATGAGATACCAGATCAGATAGCGCCAAAGAGCGCGGTAGTGTCCTAATTTGGGTGTTGGTGCCGATTGTATATAGCCATTAGAGCTTGATGTTTATTTTAACGCTTTTGAGACTCCCCTGAAGGTTTCTAAGCATTTTATGCGTGCGATTCGTAGCCTCGTCGAGTCCACGTCGAAACTCTGTCGTGTCGATGGGCGTGTCACAAAAGGGACATTTCCGACTCTCAGCCTTGAGCCAATTGACAGTCTCGTGGATCTGCTTGCCACATTTTAAGCATGTAATTTCCAGAGGTAGATTGTCGAAAAACATGGTCTTGTTAGCAGAATGAAGAAAACTTCTTTATTTTGCAAGTCCTATACCGCCACTTTCCTCTGAAAATAGGCTTGGGTCATTTCCACGGCCTGTTGTAAGAGCGGGCAATTACATTAGGCTAACGAGATCGCGAACTGTCCAGAATGTCTTTGCGACGCCAGCGGCCATTGCGGGCGTGCATCGAATCGCAATGTTGGATTTCACGAAATTGTAATAAACGTAGTGCAGAGCGACCGCCGCTTTGAAGTTTTCCAGCTTTTTAGAGAAGGCATTCGTCAAGCGCGTAAGGCGTCGGCGGTGCATGCGCAACGTGTGATTTTGTTTCTCGACGTGACTTGTGGAAATCAGATCGACAACCGGACTTCCCGCGACAGGAATCCGCTTCACGTTCAGAGCGCGTGCGCGGATTGCGCTCTCCGCTAGGCAACCAGTCCCCTCGCCCGTAACGCTCGCATACGCAGCACTCGGCAACCTCGCGCGCTTTAATCCTCCTGTTCACCTATTCAATGTTTCAGTACACACGCTGGGACAAGGATGGCGCGTGTGCTGGCGTGCGCGCTTACGCGCGCACGCGAAAGGCAACACTCTCAGCCCACCCGGGGAACGGACGCACCGTTGCCGAAATTGCGATTAGGAGAACACCCAACTTGGTCATTCGAAAACATCACAACTTGTATATGTCAGACAAAATCGAGGGGCCCGGAGCCTTAGAGCGCTCCCGCGTCTCTTGCGACCCGGAGCGTGTCGAGGTATTGCTGGAACTTAACGGCCCGACCGTCGCGGATCGTCCACACGTGGGCGACCTGTGCTTTGCGTTCTTCAGCTTGCCCGTGAAACCTGAAGTAATAGTAGCCGAGAGCCACGACTTTCTCGCCGCCTTTGCACTCAAAGATTTCATCCATGGCAAAGACGAGCTTGTCGAAACCCGCCGTTAGGCGTTCGAAAACGCCTGAGCGCACCTCACCTATCCCGTTATAAGGGCTGCGGTCCGCCAACGGCGAATTGTCAGCCACGATCCAGACAATGTCGTCAGCCAAATACGACATCACTGCTTCGTAATCGCGTTCGCCTAAACGTGCGTAGATGTTTCAACATCTGCGATAATATTGATGCTCGGTAGCATAACTTGAAGTTTTCCGCGCAGGCATGAGGCCTAACGAGAAATGGATGAAATTCTCCAGTAATATTTTAAGGAATCATTCCGTCTAATTCGCTCCTCCCCTCGAAACGCTCCGATAAAAACGGAATGACGCAATCCCGAGCGTAAACCTGCCAAAATCCTCTGCCCCAAAATGCCGTAAAAAACTATATGTTAGAGAAAATCGCAGGCAGTCGGCGCACCTGGTTCGTTAGGCCTTGGCGAGAATGGCATCGACGTCCGCGATAAATCGAGGATGGAAGCCAATATGTTTGGCGGTGCGCCACCAAGCCGCGCCACGCGGCGTTCTGAGCAATTCGCTTAGAAGCGCCCCCGCCGTCGTTTCGAAAGTCCCTTTTGGAAAGATGCCCCGTTGGGTTCGGTCCCAAATGTGGAAAGTGGCCCAGCCGTTTTCCTGCAGCATCTGCTCCAGCCTAAACTGATCGGCCGCATCGAGGTCTTTCTCTTCGCGCAGACCCGTGGTCATGAGCTCGGCAATATCGCGATTCTGGGCGATCGCCTGGCGTATTACCGTCCACTGCTCCATCGTGGAATTGTGCTCGGTGCGCTGCAATGCACGCGTATTTTGTTTGATCTGTAACCCGACAAAAACGAGAGACAGAATTACGCCCACGGCCGCGATTAGTTGAGAAATAGCAACTATCGCGGTCCAGTTCATTATAACGTGCTACGAAGGCCTAACTAGAATTCGACCGCAAGCTGCAATCTATTCTGCCTCCAATAGAGACAGTTTGCCGGAAAACACTATAGAGCGTCAATCGCGATTCCGAAGCACAATTCGCTGCCCCAAAATCCTGTAAAAAACTACGTATCATATAAACTCGCTAGGTGTTGAGGTCGGTTTATTGGTTCGCCTAAATGCGAGAAAAAACCCCAACTTACGGGCGCGGTGCTGGCATCTAACGAGAATTAGACTGCAGCCTGCAATCTCTTGCTGCCCCAAAAGTGTCAGTTTGTCGGAAACACTGGAGGAGGTCAATCGCGATTCCGGAGTGGCAATCCCCTGCCCCAAGAATTTCCGTAAAAAACTATATGTTATACTGCGTCGAGCCCGGTGGCGATTTGCCCAGCGGCTGGTTAGAATCTACTGGATAATCGTACGTGGATCGACGCTTGGCGGCATCGTCTAGTTATGCGACGGACCTACAACCCTGCTGCTTTATCCGGGTAACGATCAATCTGGGATTCCACCGATGTGATCGTGCGGTGGCGCTGGTTCGTGGTATGGCGTCGCTGTGTCAGAGTGAACTCGGAAAGGATCAACGTCGGAATTGCTCGCGCAAGAAACCAGCGCCATCACCACTACAGAGAGCGCTGAAACAAGAATAATCGACTTTTTCATGGCAGGAACTGTCGTTGACGCCGCCGGGCAATTCAATCGCAGAACGCCGTGGGCCGTAAAAGCCTGCAACCATTTTCTGATGCGTGAAATGCGCACCCAAGATTCCGTAAAAAACTATATGTCAGCTAAAGCTCCACATCTCTAGGGCGATGGTGGTTGCGCGGTCAACGTGGTTGCGACGCTTCGAAGGGAAAGTGTGAATGCGATGAAGACGAGACATGCGCCGATCGAAGTGAGCAGAATGGACGGGTTCGTCGGGACGATGAGAATATAGCCATTGCCTTTGATAAGCGCTGCAAAGCTGGAAACGCAAAAGGGCATCAGAAAAAGTCGAAACGTTTGCCAGCATTTGTCCTTGTGATTGGCCGCGGAGACACTCAGCTGGAGAGCGATGCCGATGACTAGGCTGATGCCCACGGAATTGAGCCACAGCCAAGGGGAAGGATCAAAGAAATAGGCTACCGTGATGAGATACCAGATCAGATAGCACCAAAGAGCGGTCTTTCCTGGTGGGAGTGAACCGAAATATCGTAGAAGGGCCATTTTTTGGAACCAGCGCGAGGCGCTCAACCAAAGATAGATCGCAATTTGTCGTCCATTTCGACTCCCGTAGGGGAAATTTGCCGAAAAAGACTGCGGGACGTCAACTCGATTCTGCGGCACAGATCGCGCCGCCAAAAATCCGTAGAAAACTGTGTTATATAAGTCATCAGGTGTTGGTTCTAATTCAGCTTCTCGTCCAATACGTCGCCGTCATGTCCGCGACGTGTTCTAATCTCGGCTTTTCCTCTAGCCCTGCTGCTTTCAGCTGGCGATGTACCGACGGGTTTTGCCTCGGAATTGCGGTTGACGTCCGGCAATGTTTTCCGGCAAACTTCCCTCTATGGACGGCAGAATAGATTGCAGGTTGCAGTCCAATTCGAGTTAGGCGTTCTCCGCGTCGTATGATTTCCCAGCCTCAGAAACCGAAACGATGGTGGCGTATTCTTCGATGGCTTGGTATCGGGGCACTCATCATCTTTGTCGGTATCCCTACAGTTATCACTACTCCGGCACCTCGCTCAACCCCGTGACGTTGTAAGCGAAATTATAGCTTTTAATGTTCAACACCTTCCTGTCGAAGCGGGGATGGCGCGATAATCAGAGTGCAGAATTAGAGGAGATGAAACGGGCGAGAGGATTTGCTCACCGCACCGATATCCAGACCTTTTTCGACTTCCACAAAGCTGATGAAAGTGAAGATTGAGTCAATCATGAGATGCCCGCGCGGGCCGGGTCGCTGAGCTTGGGTGGTTAGACCCATGATGCGCCTCCCGCTGGAGACCTAGCAGGTTATGGGCGGGGAGCGACTGTTGGGCGTGGTCTCGCTACCGGCGCTGACCTTGGTGTCGGCGTGGGCCTTGGTGTTGATGTTGCCGTAGGTGTTACAGTGGGCGTAGGAGGTACACTTGGTGTTGGTGTTGGACCTCCAGTGACATCCAGGAATGCCGCACTGATCGGCCCCCAGGTCTGGAAGCCCTGAACGTCGTTCACGCCGCGTCCCTGCACGAAGATAAGGTGACGGCCTACCGACAGGCTGGCAGTGTCTATGGTTGCGTCCACGGCCACGGTAGGCGAATTGAACGTGCCGTTCATGGAGGCAGCGGTGCCGCCAGCCCATGGCGGCGTGTCAATGTAATATTCTGCTGCGCCTACGTTCTGGCTGAATGCGTTGTTGGACCAGGCGAAGTTAATGCTGGCAGTTAGCTGTGATGACACACCTTGCGGCACTGATTCCGGGTTGGTGACAACGGTGTTGGCATCTGGTCCGTGCGAAGTCAGGTAAGGCGTGCGTGCTATCTTTGCCAGGTAAAGGAGCATGCCCTGGTTCTCAGGCCATATACCCTGCGACGAACCGCAACCTGGATTATCTATGCATGAGTACGAGGGAAGGAAGTCCTGGCCGCCCAACTCGGTGGAGAACGCCGCCATGCCAAGCTCACCGTATGCCCAGTCAATCGAGCCTCCATCTACCGGGTACAACTCCTCGATGATCGAGCCAAAGGGGTAACCGTTGCCGCCCGCATTCGGTGCGGCCATGTGCGCGGCGATGTTGCGTGTCTCAGCGTAGTTAGGTATCTGCATGGCGCTCCAGCCCCACGTAAAGAGGTTCACTGCCGCATCTGTGTGGATGTTCTGGTAAACGCCTGTGGCAGTGATAGGCGCGGGGTCGGTCTCGCCAGGGCCGCGCTGGTCGGGCACGAGGGTACGAATCATATTGACGATAGCCATGTCTTCCGGTTCCGATCCCGCCGAGGTCCCTCGGTAGGTCTGATCGCACACAAAACCGCTCGAGCCACCGCAGCAGCCCCAGTTGAATGGGAAGTTGCGATTGTTATCTACTCCGGATTGATTAAATGCTGTGGGAGGCCAGGAGCACCCCTCGCCTCCAACGTTGTCGCCGTTCTTGCGGAATAAGTACGGGCTGTTGCCACCGCCTCCCGCCTCGACGATGTGATGGCCGTCGGGGTTGACTTCGGGCATAAGCCAGATGTCTTGATAATCCACCAGCCAGTGAACGTCGGGATCGGTATCGTAGTTATCGAGAAGGTAGTCAATCATGCGCATAACGACTTCTGGCGTAGCGATCTCGCGGGCGTGTATGTTGCCGTCCGCCCAGAAGACCGGTTTGGGTCCTGGTATCTTGCGGTTCGTGATGTGTAGCACAAACAGATCGTAACCGTTCCAGGGACTGGGTAGCACGCACGCGCCTGGATTGGCCTTACACCAGGAATCGCCGATATCGATCTTCTCAACCAGATCGGGGAACTGTGCCACTTTCTCGTCGAGGAAGGCGTATATCTCTTCCACCGACTTATAGCCGCCGTAGAAAGTTTCGCGCAAGATTTGAGGGTCGCTGAGTTTGCGACTGTTGCTCTCGTCTATCTCCACACGCAGACCGCGCGCCTTCAGGCCATAGTAGAGGTCGCGATCGCGGATTACGGTAAGATACCCTCCCGTTGTGGGCACTTCTTCAGCACTGAGTTCCTGGGCTAGGTGGTCGCGTTCTGCGCGGTCGCGGAAGTAGACGCGCATTACCAGTGTGTTGTATTTCTCGGCTATTGGATTCTTGCTGCTCCCCTGTTGGGAGTGGGCAACCATCTGCGACTTGCCGCTTCGGGCACTCGGGCGCCCGGGCTCAGCCGCTAAAGCGACACCGGCCAAAGTGACTGCTGCGAG
The DNA here is from genome assembly GCA_963807435.1 of uncultured Verrucomicrobiae bacterium. Taxonomy (GTDB): domain Bacteria; phylum Verrucomicrobiota; class Verrucomicrobiia; order Chthoniobacterales; family UBA10450; genus Udaeobacter. The sequence goes on along the minus strand of CAWECA010000006.1, from coordinate 28,358 downwards.
TATCCCGAAGGCGCAAAAGGCGCGTCTTGCTCGAGTCGATGACTTCTTCGTCGTTTTTCCTGTGTGAAGATAGTGGTTTTTCATTTTGTATGGTTGATGCATAGACCTAGACTCTTAGTTCATAGCCGCGGCTAAGGGCGCGGAGCACCCAACCGCCGCAGCGGCGAATAGAAACAAGCAAAGACAAGCCGCCTTCGGATCTGCATAGAAGCAGTTTGCCGGACAAGATGGGAAAAGGTCAATCGAAATCCCGCGACTCGTTTCAGTCGATTTTGACACGAAGAGATCGGTCGCAAATCGGTCGCGATTTTGAGTCTGTGTTTGCCCTTGATGCCAATTTGTCTCTAAGCAAGCGGAACTCTTGTGTCACATTGTGCTATCGACGGGACTCGCTTTGGTCGCTTGTAACACGAAGAAATCTCAATTCCAGCAACTTATCGACCGATCGGCCGGTTGATCTATTTGGCATTTAAATAGCTGGGAGTGTTTTAGAGCGTTAGGAAACCTATCTTTAACACACTTGGATTTGGCGCGTTATGAACGTACTCGCGACCCGAATTGCTAAGGAATTAAAAAGTGCGAAGCACTGCGCTGTGTATGAACTGGAGCTGGCGCGGGTCTGGCCAAACGGAGAAAGCCGCCAGTCTCAAATCGCGTCGTTTGCAAAAGAGCACGGCTGGCGACTTCGCCACTACAGTCACGGATTCTGCGCAATCTTTGATGAAGAGCCGTCAGGCTGAAGGCCCCACCTGCTGGCACCTTTGCACGGAGGCGGCTTCCGCTTGGCGCCTCTGGCGGACTTCGAAGAGGACAGATTCTGCCAGATGAACTCACCTCAGTATAGCCGCCGACATCCCGCAGAAGCGGTGCTGTAGGATTTCGTCTTACTTTTCTTATTGACATACTTAGGTTGTTTTACCTAAGAACTAATCGTAACACTTCAGACCACCCCTTAAAAGGTCAAATCAAAGTGTTCTAGGGCGGTGTGGCGGGGCGCAAGACCAACACACCGCCCCATTCCTTTAATGCTGCCCTTAGATGAACCGCCCAAGGGCGGGCTGTTCCGGTAGTGAGTCCCGTCCAGAGCTGGCGACGCAGAAAAACGGATCGACTCAAACGTTGCTGCCGCTCCACTTGAGCTTTTGTCGGACGACGCTGAAAAATGAGGCGTCCGGCAAAGAAGCGAGCGGAAGCGTTTTCTTTGCTCTGCGAACAGTAACCAGCGAGCCGCGCTCCAGATGAATTGGCCTGCGGCCATCCATGGTCAGGTACACCGGATGAGCGGGATCGCTCGCTTCGATTTCAATAATCGAACTATCTGCAACGATGATTGAGCGGTTGGTAAGGACGTGTGGACAAATCGGCGTGATCACGAAAACGCCTGACTCCGGGTCGAGAATCGGGCCGCCAGCCGACAAGGAGTACGCAGTGGAGCCTGTCGGTGTGGCCACCACCAGACCGTCGGCGTTAAACTCAGTGAGCGGTTCGCCATTGACTCGCGTGCATAACAGCACGAGCCGGGAAAGTTCGCCACGGCTTAACACGGCATCGTTGAGGGCGAGCATCTTGCTCGTTCTCTTGTCACCGAGGCTCACCCTGGCCTCGAGCAACGCGCGGTGGCTGAAATTAATCCGATCTTTAGCAATGCACTCCACCGCCTCGCGATAATTTGCAGAACTGGCGCAAGTCAGGAACCCAAGCGAACCGACGTTGATTCCGAATATCGGTTTGATCATTTCCCCGAGTTGACCGATCACGCGCAAGATTGAGCCGTCGCCGCCGGCTACAACCAATAGATCCGTCGCAGCTCCGAGTTCCGGCACCGCATAACCAGATTTTTTTCCGGCCACGCGCGCCGTTTCGTTTTCGAACAAAGTGGAAATTGAGAATCGATCGAATTCCTCTGCAATAGCGTTAATCAGCTCCGCGACGCCCCGTTTTCCAGTATGCGCTATTAATCCGATCGTTTTCGTATGCATGCGAAGAATTCCTGATTGCCATCCGCGCCTTTGATTGCGGCTGGTGCGATACCGGCCACAATTTGACGCAGATCGTTCACAAAGGCGACGATCTTGTCTTGTGCCTTCTGGTGCAAGCCAGGATCGCGAACAATTCCGCCTTTCCCCACGTCAGCCCGTTGCAGCTCGAACTGCGGTTTAATTAGCACAAGCATCGCTCCGGCTGCCTTGAGTAACGCCAGGGCGTTGGGCAAAATGAGGGTCAGTGAAATGAAGGAAACATCAATGACGCAAACATCGACAAGCTCCGGCACCTGCTCGTTTGTGAGAAACCGGGCGTTAAGCTTTTCCAAAACAATTACCCGCGGGTCGGTACAGAAGTTTCCAGTCCAGTTGCCCGTACCCGACATCAATCGCATAAACCCTTTCGGCGCCACGCTGTAATAGGCAGTCGGTAAATCCGCCGGTTGAGGCGCCGATATCCAGTGTGATCATTCCATCCACGTCGACTCGGAAATGGTCGAGCGCTGGTCCCAGCTTCAAAGCGCCTCGCCCGACGTATTGGCGCACTGGCTTCACGGAGATCGCGGCCGTTTCATGGAGCATGTCGGACGGTTTCGCTGCCGTTTGGGTCCCAATCTTGACCTCACCTGCCAAAACAGCGCGCCGTGCCTGCTCCCGGCTGGGAAAAAGACCGCGACTCACGAGGAGTTGATCGAGCCGTAACTTTTTCGGCATGTTTAATCGTGAAATAGCGTATCAGATTGGCGCGAAGCTGGTAGTTGATAGCCCCTGAATATTTGTCAGAAAAGTGAGTAAAATAGTTTTATAATAATTTGTTATCAATGTGTTATATAGAACAGCTAGCTCCTATTTGTCATGTTTATGGATAGACATTAATGGGTTGAATTCGTCTCCCCTCCCCCGTCTGGGTTGCACATGGTTTCAATGGTTCTCGCTCTCATTTTGGCCTACTTCGAGCGTCCGATCGGCGTTGGGCGCCGACCCTGCCTCCGCCTGCTCCGCGATCAATTTGTCGACGGATGCCAGATCTTCATGCGAAGCACGCCGCCGTCGATATTTTCGTTCGAGGATCTCCTTCAGAGCCACCAAGTCTTCGAGCAACGGCCGTCGGTAGTAGGTCCACTCCAGATCTCCCGTCGTTTTCGCTTGCAAGCGCCATGCGCCTCCGAATTTTGTGGCCCGAACTTCGCGCCTGGCACCGTCATTAGTTCTTCCCGTCCATGCGTGTTGACTCGCCATTGCGGTGGGACTTTACATTAGCAGACCTCCGGAACATAAGCCTTTTGCTTGTTTAGCCAGCAGGCATGTTGTCCTCTGATGCGACTCAGCGGATCAATCCCACTGGGCGCACTTGAACAAACCGAAGCTCATTTTCCAAACGTAGTGTGAAAGACGCAGCTAGATTGGCGACCTATTTTGCCGCAACCGTGGTGCTTGGAGCGCTTCTTGCCCCAGTTCTTTTCTGGTCGGCGCAATGGCTTGCTGCGCATGGTGCGTTTTCGTTTTTGACTAAATACGACTTCGACACCTTCTTTCATCGCGCGGTCCTGGTGGCTGCCGTGGTACTTCTTTGGCCTTTGCTGTTCGCGAGTCGAGTCCGAGGGATGCGCGATCTTGGTCTTGCACCGAATCCTCTCTGGGTTCGCGATTCCGGAATCGGGTTCCTACTCTCGGTTGTTCCGCTGTTTGTTTGCGGCGCTGCGCTCATCGCAGAACATATTTACGCATTTCGACACATTCTTGCCCTGCCACGCTTTGGGAAGGTACTTATGGCTGCAGTAGCTGTTCCACTAATCGAAGAAACGTTTTTCCGCGGAATTGTTTTGGGCGTTTTGCTCAAGACGGGTCGAAAATTTCTGCCAATCGTTACAGTCTCCTTGCTCTTTGCGGCAGTCCATTTTTTGAAGGGCGCCGAGCGCGAACCGGCAATTGTAACGTGGACATCCGGATTCCAATCAATTACCGAGGCGTTCGCGGGATTCGAAGATCCGGCGCTGGTCGTTTCTGCATTCGCGACGTTATTTCTAATTGGATTCATTCTCGCTGACGCACGTGTTCTGACTAATTCATTGTGGCTGCCGATTGGACTTCATGCCGGATGGATCTTTGCCAGCGGCACGTTCAATTGGCTGGCGCGCCGGCAGATTGTTGTCTTTCCCTGGCTAGGCAAGAACATGCTGGTTGGGATTGTGCCACTCTGTCTGGCAGTAGTAACATGGATGCTGATGCGGCTCTGGTTGAAACATGATCGCACTTCACAAGTCTGAGCTGCTACAGGCAACCTTATCGCTGTTGTATCCCGCGTCGTGCCCGATCTGTGGGAAGAGCCTTTGGGCCGGCAAGTATCTCTGCGACGGATGCGAAACACGGATGCTGCGCATCGTGGCGCCGTTTTGCGAACGATGCTCCGAGCCGTTTGAAGGTTCTGTCACCAGCGCCTTCTCCTGTGCCAACTGCGCGCATCGCACGATCTACTTTGACGCGGCGGTCTCTGCCTATCGCGGGCGGGGAGTTGTTCGCGAAATCATACATGAATTCAAGTACGCCCGTCAGATGCATCTTCGTCATCTTTTAGCAGAGTGGCTAAAGGCTGCGTTGGACGATGAACGGCTACGCAACGTTTCGTTCGACCTCATGGTGCCGGTGCCATTACATCCGGCGCGCCAACGCGAACGCGGTTTTAATCAAGCCAGCTTGCTTGCGGAATCGCTCAGCGCCGAGATTTCACTGCCGTGCAGGGCGATACTCGAGCGGATTCGTTACACCACCACCCAAACCGCGCTCGATCGGTCCGAGCGCATGGAAAATTTGCACAACGCATTTCGTTTACGAAAAAAGGCGGACGTGCGAGGTTTGCGCGTGTTGTTGATCGACGACGTACTCACAACGGGCGCGACCTTGAGCGAGTGCGCCCGGGTTTTGAAGCGGGCCGGCGCAATCTCGGTTCATGCTGCCACCGCAGCTCGGGCGTAAAACCATGGCAATTTTTAAAAAACCGGCAATCAGAGCCGGAGGCAAAAAACGAGAAATGCCACGCGGGGTTTTTCAAAAATGCCCCGGGTGCGGGCAGGTTGTGCCGGAAATTGAGCTTGCCCAAAACCAGCGTGTCTGTCCGCGTTGCGATTATTACCATGCGCAGCCGGCCATGGAACGGATCCAGAGTCTGCTCGATGCGGACACTTTCGTTGAGATGGATGCAGACCTGAGCTCAGTGGATGTGCTGCGGTTTCAAGGCATGGCGACATACAAGGATCGCCTGAAAAAATATCAGGAAGGCACTGGGCTGATTGATGCAGTCATCAGCGGACATGGCATTCTCGATGGCTACAAAGTCGCGATCGCGGTAATGGATTTCGGGTTCCTGGCTGCAACCATGGGCTCGGTAGTAGGGGAAAAGATTACACGCACAATCGAGTACGCAACGGGACAGCGCTGCGCTGTTATCATCGTCGCTGCATCGGGTGGCGCGCGCATGTACGAAGGAATGTTAAGCCTCATGCAGATGGCGAAGACTAGCGGCGCACTGGCACGTCATGCGGACGCGAAATTTCCGTACATTTCGGTTCTCACCAACCCGACGACTGCCGGAGTAATGGCCAGCTTTGCTTCGTTAGGCGACGTCATTATCGCCGAGCCAAAAAGCATGATCGGTTTCGCCGGGCCGCGAGTGATCAAGGAAACCACCCACCAGGATTTGCCGGAAAGATTTCAGACGGCGGAATTTCTCCAGGAACACGGCTTAATCGACATGATCGTGCCGCGCAGAAAACTGCGCGACGAAATCAGTCGATTGCTCGGTTACTTTGCCGTCTCCTCGTAGATCCGGTTCCGGAAAGAGGTCGCATTTCCGTCGCAGAGCTGCCACCCTGAAACGTGTAGCTGTTGCGGCCGCCAGGGCTGCCATCTTAAGCCGCTGATATAAGGGAGATTTTCAGAAAATACCGCGACCTTCGATGACATACCAAGAGGCGTTAGCCTGGCTTTACAGTCTCCAGCGTTTCGGTATCAAGCTTGGCTTGGAAAACACTCGCCGCTTGCTCGCTGAGATTTGTCCGGGGAGGACCCGCGACTCGCGTGCTGTGTTCGGCGGCTCGCCGGACACATCAACGAAAGTCATCCATGTGGCTGGAACGAATGGCAAAGGCTCTGTTTGTGTCATGATCGATTCCATTTGTCGCGCGCAAGGATATCGCACCGGCCTGTTCATATCCCCTCACCTGGTCACCTTTCGCGAGCGAATCCGCGTCAACGGCGAAATGATTTCGGAGGAGGCAGTGGCGCAAGGCCTGACCACAATTCGCCATCTAATCGCCGGATGGGATCCGCATCCGACATTCTTCGAAGTTACCACTGCGCTCGCTTTGAGATATTTTTCCCAAACCCGGATCGATGTTGCCGTTCTCGAAACCGGCCTGGGAGGCAGGCTCGATGCGACCAACGCGATTCATTCCGACGTCTCAGTTATCACGCCGATTGATTTTGATCATGAAAGATGGCTGGGGAACACGCTGGCTGAAATTGCCGGAGAGAAAGCGGGAATCATTAAACCGCGTGTTCCGGTCGTATCTTCGCTGCAACAACCCGATCCCGAAATGGTCATTCGTGCGCGAGCTGTTGAATGCGGTGCGCCGTTGCAATTTGTAACTGATGCTTATGATGGCTCATCAGTTGCTCTCCGCGGTGAATTCCAAAAACAGAATGCCGCAACAGCGATCGCCGCGATCAAAGCATCGAATATTGAAGTCGATGAAAAAGCAATTGTTCGCGGCCTCGCGACTATCGAGTGGCCGGCTCGCTTTCAGAAATGGGATGAGCGCATCATCATCGACGGTGCGCATAATCCTGGCGCCGCGCGCGTTCTAGTGCCGACATGGCGCGAAGTTTTTGGCGACCAGAAGGCGACGTTGATCCTGGGGATACTTGCCGATAAAGATTTGCGCGGCATCTGCCGCGCTCTGGCGCCGATCGCCAACTCGGTCCTTCTCCCGAGGATCCGCAGTGGGCGCGCAGCTCCCCCGGAAATGCTGGCAGGAACATTGTCCGCTCTTACCCCACCGCTCCCCTGCTCCATCGCATCCTCCATCAACGAAGCGCTCGAGCTTGCGCGCGCACACCCAAATCCGGTTCTAGTAACCGGGTCACTCCATTTCGCCGGGGAAGTTCTGGCATCTCTGCGTGGCCAACCTGCAGCGTTTGAAGAGTGCGCGCAGTAGTTAGGCGAGCCGGAATATCCGTAACGCGCACCTAAGATTCCGAATGCGCAGAGTCACGGATGATTTTCACACGGAATAAATCCTCCCTCTCAACTCTCATATCTTTCGAACGCGGCTGAAGTTTCCTCGCACGACAAAACTAATGTCCGAGGCGAACAACAGTTCGCATAACACAAAACTCAAAATGCTACCAATGGAGGTATTATTCATGAAGCTGAGAACATTTCTCTTCTGTGCAGGATTAGCCTTGACCGTAATTTTCATGCCGCCTGTTTCCAGGGCGGAGGTTCAACAACGTAGAGGAGCATTGTTTACAATGGACAATGCCACGACTGGTAATCACGTGCTGGTTTACAGCCGTGCCGGGAACGGTAATCTTTCGTTCCTGGGCCAGTTTGCCACGGGCGGTACTGGGTACTGGTGGCGGGCTCGGCAATCAGGGAGCGCTCATCCTCACAAAACGTGGCAATTGGCTTTTCGCGTGCAACGCTGGCAGCGACGAGATTTCTGTTTTCAAAGTTACGCCCCATGGATTGCAACTGATGGACAAAATTTCCTCAGGAGGAAGACGCCCAATCAGCATCGCAGTGCATCAAAACCTGGTCTACGTCCTCAACGCCGGAGGCCTGGCGGGTGACGCCGACAATGTGACCGGATTTCTTTTCTCCAACGGCGAGTTGTCTCCTATTTCCGGTTCCACGCAACCTTTGAGCGAAGCCAACACCGATCCTGCGGAAATCAACTTTTCACCCGATGGAAGCGTTCTGGTAGTCACGGAGAAAGCCACGAATGTAATCGACACCTACACCGTTGACGACAACGGTGTGATTGACCAGCACCAGCAATTCGCGTCGGCTGGTGAAACTCCGTTCGGATTTGCGTTCCGCAACGACACGCTGCTTGTGTCTGAAGCCTTTGGCGGTGAAGAGGACGCCAGCGCAGTTTCCTCGTACGACCTTGCCAGCGACGGCAGCCTGCAAGTCATCAGCCCCAGCGTGCCCACAACCGAAACTGCCGCTTGTTGGGTCGTCGTAGCTGGTAATGGCGGGTTCGCTTATGCGTCGAATACAGGCAGTGGCACGGTTTCCGGATACAGGGTCGCCCTCGACGGCAGCATAAATCTGCTTAACCCCGACGGAGTGACTGGCACGACAGGTCCCGGTCCAATCGACATGGCTTTCAGCGTCAACAGTCGCTACCTGTACGCTTTGAATTCCGGTGACGGAACCATCAGCGCTTTCCGCCTGAATCAGGGCGGCTCACTGTCACCGCTTCCCGGAGTTACCGGAATACCTTCCGGAGCGACAGGGTTAGCAGTACGATGACACTCCTTTCCCTGGGGGCCGCCGTTCAAAAGGGTCAGCCGTTCTCGAAGGGGCTCGGCAATACGGCGGCACCCTCCGGATACCTGGTTGAATAACTTACACGCCACCCCATTTTCATTCAGTGAACGAATCGGACTACGAAAAGATCGTGGCGCTCTATCACCACGATCTCTATCGGTTTGCCTACAGCCTTTCCGGCAATGGAGACGATGCTTGCGAACTGACTCAGGAATCGTATTACCGATTGCTCTCCAATGATGAACAGATTCGCGATCCAACAAAAGTAAAACCATGGCTGTTCACCACCCTGTACCGAGTATTTCTAGGCCAGAAACATCGCAGCGCACGCTTTCCGCACCTAACGATTTCCTCTGTCGAACATGAACTGCCAGCCTTGACTCCGGAAATCGTCAATGAAATGGACGGTTTGCTTGTCATGGACGCCCTGCTCGAAATCGAGGAACATCACCGGACACCCTTGACTCTGTTTTATCTCCAAAGTCTTTCGTATCGAGAGATAGCCGATATTCTCGATGTTCCGATCGGCACGGTCATGTCCCGCTTGTCACGAAGTAAAGCCGCTCTTCGCGATTACCTTGCCACACGCGTCGGCAAAAAAAATGAGTCGGACTGCATTCCCATGAATCCTCGGCGGTCCGAATCCAAATGATTATGACGAGAGAAGAAGCACAATTTATTCTCCATGCTTACCGCCCCAGCGGCCAGGATGCCCGAGACCCGCAGTTTCAAGAGGCACTCACGCTGGTTCGAAACGACCCCGAACTTGCCCGCTGGTTCGCCAGCGAACAGGCGCTGGATGCCATGATCGCAGGAAAAATCCATGACGTTTCGCCACCGCCGAGTTTGAGGAGTCAGCTATTATTGGCTCGCAAAGTGATTCGTCCGCGGCCCTGGTGGCGCAAGCCTGCCTGGATCGGCGCCGCGGCAGCAGTAGCGTTACTGTTTGTTGGGGTCGCCCTGCTGTGGCAACGCCAGCACGGCCAAGCGGAGTTCGCGTCATTTCGCGGAAGAATGATTCAGGCAGCGCTTGATGAGACGGCTCACATCGATGTGTGGGGGCTCGATACCAACCAGCTCAAACAATGGCTGTTCGAAAATGGCGGAGACAAGAATTTTGTGCTCCCTCCGAGCCTGGCCGACAAGGAAATCATGGGGTGCAAAGTTTTGGAGTGGCATGGACACGAAGTTACGTTGCTATGCCTGATATTCGGCGAGAACCACGTTGACGTATTTGTGGTCAATGAATCCGCTTTGCCGGGAGTGTCGCTGGGCGTCGCTCCCAGCTTCGGGTCTGCGCATGGCCTAACAACTGCCGCTTGGCGTCATAATGGCAGGATCTACTTCCTTGCGGGAAATGTTCCTGAGCCCGATCTGGAACGGTTGCTGTGATCAGGACCGATCAGGGGAAATCAAAATCGCTGGCAGCCTCCCGGTCATACAACTGTTTCTTCGGACTTGTAAACGAGCATCCCGCGCGCCTTGTAATTAGCCAGGGCTTGGGGATGGTCCCAGTTGCAAGTATGCACCCAGACACGCGCTGCGGTGATTCCGCTATTGCCAGACCATGCCTCTTCGATCGCGCTGGTCAATAACGCGCCGCCCAGCCCTCCCCCGATAAAATCAGGTAACAAGCCGAAGTAAGCGATTTCAATTCCGCCTTCCGAATCCCGAAGCAATTCATAATATCCGGCAAGCACATCGTCGTAGTGGCCCGCGAACGTCCGTAACGCCGGGGCTGTGGCGTATTCCTTCCATTGATCATCCGTCCACGACCGTTTGTCGGTCCATAGCCACTGCTCTCCGACACGAAAATATAGATCACGGTTGAACCGCCAATCGCGCTCCGTCCTTTCGCGAACCGCGAACCGCGCACCGGCCCGCTTCGGTTGCAGCTGCTCGCGCGATCGCATTTCGAGATACGTAGTGATCAAGGGTGGCATCACACAAAACCTTTTCGCAATAGTCGCGCTTGCAAAGTGCCGAGGGATGTCAATTACGGTCGCCAGTCTCGATAAACCTCGTGCGCACCGAGGCTGAGACTGGTTCGCGCCTTGTTATGCCTGTCGACCTGTTCGGCGAGCCACTGAAACCATTCCCAATTTTTCTGCGAACCGGAGCGTTCGCGTTGGTACTGAACGTAGCCGCGCAACTTACGCCAGGCGATGCGCACTGTTCCACCCAGTAGTTCGTCGACAACGTTCAGCGGAACCATGCGTGCAAACACCGCATACCCGAGGGACTCCAGAATGCACGCTATCGACTGGACAGCTTCAAAAAGACGTGGGTTACCTTCGATTTGTGATGGCGTCGTGCCATCGGCCATTGCCTGCACCACCGTCATAGATCTTATCCAAGCCGGTGTCAAAATTGCCTGCACCGCCACGAAAGCTGCGCGTTCCTCTCGCTCCTTGCGCGCGCGCCGCATTTCAATCAACCCAAACACGACAGCTATTAGTACGGTAAGGGCCGTTGCGATGTTTGCTACGGTCGAAAGATTCACAGCACCATTGTGCTCGAACGCTCAATTTAATGTCACGCAAATTTGGCCTTACCGGCACTGTACAAGAAAAAGCCGCACGATTCGCGGAACCGTGCGGCTTTATCGATGATACCTGGCACTTCAGTCTCAATTCACGCGCGGCAAGAACTCTTCGCGGACGATCTTGCCGTCCTTCACAGTGTAAATACCGACTTCGGATAGTTTCCTGCGCTCGTTTGTCTTTTTGTCTGAAACGTCAGCATCGAATTGAACGACGAACCGATCGTGGCCGACAAATGGTCCATGCGCGTCGAAATTATGAACCTCCATCGCGTTCACCCACCAATCGACTTTGCCACGAACACCTTCCTTCCCACGGGTCTCCGGCGACTCGCCTCCCATCGCAAATGCCTCCACGCTGACAACGTTGTCAGCGTAAAGTGTGTCGAGCGCTTCGTACCACGCTTGTTTTTGCGTCAGTTCCACCACCTTTTTTGCTATTTCTTCCGTAGTCATTTTTTCTCCTTTGTTTGTATCGGCAATTTATTTGCCGACAAATTGATCGAGCCGATCAAGCACGCTGTTCCAGCCTTCGCTGTGGCGGTCGCGCGATTCCTCGCCAGGCAGCTGCTCATGTGTCAACCGAAGTTCCGTTCCACCGTCACGATCGGACAATTCGATTGTTACAAGACTGATCGTGTTCTGCCAGACTTCGTCGTCGTCCCATTTCCACGTAAACACAATTTTCTTTCCGGCAACCAACTCCCGATATTCTCCGAACGCGGCCCATTCTTCGCCCTGCTGGGTGAGCAACTCCCAGCGATATTTTCCGCCAACCCGCAGGTCCAGAGCGATGCTCCGCGTACGGGTTCCTTCTGGGGCAAACCATTCCTCCAATTGTACGGGATCGGTCCACGCCTCGTATACAAGAGCGGCCGGCGCCTTGAGGAATCTTTTTATTTCCAGTGATGTCTTATTTGCGGTTTTAGGACTCATGTTGTGCCTTCCTCACGATTCGTCTGGAATCTCAGCCTCGACCAGTTTCGCAAGCAAAATCAGGGATTCCTGCCAGCCCAGATAACACGCCTCGGCTGGAATCACATCCGGCACGCCTTCCTGCACGATGTTTAGTTCGGTTCCGCAGGAAACGTTTTTCAGCGTAATCGTGGTTTGTATCTCGCCGGCCATATTCGGATCGTCAAACTTGTCCGTATAACAAATCCGCTCGGACGGCTGTAATTCGAGATACGTGCCTCCGAAAGAATGACTCTTGCCGGTCGTAAAATTGGTGAACGACATCTTGTAACTCCCGCCCACTCTCGCATCCACATGATGCACCCTGCATGTGAATCCATTTGGCGGAAGCCATTTGGCCAGCGCGTCGGCATCAAGAAACGCCTTGTAAACCCTCTCCGCTGGAGCCCGAATTACCCGATGAAGCTTAATCGTGTTCGACATAGTTTCCCTTTCAATTTGACATCTTCATTTCTCCACCCGCGAATCACCTGTTTGATCATCCTGGTTTAATCAGTTTGCGTTGGTGTCGGGCTGAATAATTCCAAAGACATTGCCGTCCGGATCTTCGGCATACGCGAGCCAACCGATTTTCGGAATCGCCATCTTTGGAACGCAAATTCTACCGCCACTCTGCTCGATTTTTTTTATTGTCGCATCGAGCGATCCCACCGCCACCGTATTTAGCGTGCCGGAACTTTGACCTTCTCGCGGGCGAGTCAGGCCTCCGTTGATTCCCGCTTCGTTGTCGGGGCCGGTTGTAATCAGCCAGTATTCGACTGGGCCGCCTTCGAATTTTTGGAACGTCCAGCCAAACACATCGCGATAGAACGGCTGCACGGCTTCCGGGTTGGCCGTATAAATTTCAAAATGGTTAACGCGCGGCATGTCTAATCCTTGCCCTTTCGTTTTGTTTTTGCTTCGCCGCCCGTTTCCCCGGCGGCGCGGCCCCGGCGGACCTGTTCGAGAACTTTGGCGGCGGCTTCGTCGTTACCGTAATCGTCATGCCAATTCCACCATTCGTACGGCGGTGTCTGCGGGTAGCCCTCAGGTGAATCTTCCCACTCCTCCTGTCGCCCGAGCGCAGTGATGTCGAGGTAGCTCCAAGTCCCGCCCATCTGCTCATCACCGCGACTGTTGATGAAGTAGGTGCGGAATATGCGGTCGCCGTCGCGTATGAAGGCGTTTGTGCCGTGCCATTCATCCACGCCCAAATCTCGATCGAACTCGTCCGTGATCGTATACCACGGGATCAGATCCCAGCCCATCCGCGCCTTGATGCGCTGAATGTCCGATTGCGATCCACGTGAAACGAAGGCCAGCGTGGTGTCGCGCGCGTTCAAATGCGCTGGGTGCGCAACTTGGTCGGCCACCATGGAGCATCCAACACAGCCGTGATCCGGCCAGCCGGATACGCCAGGATCGAGAAACGCGCGGTAAACGATCAACTGACGCCGGCCGTCGAACAAGTCGAGGAGGGTCGCTTTCCCCAGAGGCCCGTCGAAAACGTACTCCTTCTCCACGACCACCCATGGCATCCGCCGACGCTGTGCGGCCAGCGCGTCACGAGCGCGGGTCAATTCCTTCTCCTTAATCAGCAGCTTCTGACGCGCAGCTTCCCACTCCTCCGGTGAGACGATCTTGGGATTTAATTTCATCCTTGCAGTCTTCATCTAGTTTTTTCTTTTTGGTTTGTTTGTTCTTCAAAAATTTTTCGAGAGCGAATGCGGTTAAACCGCCGCTGGAGCTAGCGCCCGCGACCACCAATGCCAGGTTTTCGATGCAAGCCGGACACATGATCACTTTCGGCTCCCCTTCTGTACCCGCGCGGTTGTCTTTTCCAAATAGGCGGCCAGGCGGTCCAGCGTACCGTCCCAAAACTTGCGATACTCTTCGACCCATTGCGCCGCCTGCTGGAGCGGCTTGGCGTTTAACTGCATCTCGTGTACGCGTCCGTAGCGACGCCGACGCAACAATCCGGCCTTTTCCAGAACGCGAAGATGTTTGGAGACCGCAGGCAGCGACATGGCATGCGGCCGGGCCAGATCAGTCACACGCCGGTCACCCCTGGCCAGGTGCGCCAGAATACGCCGGCGCGTTGGATCGGCCAGAGCGGCGAAAGTGCGGTTCAACGGTCCCGAAGAATATTTAACCATCAGGTTAACTATTATCCGAGTCCTTCCGATAGGCAAACATCTTTTTGTTACAATTTGGAAACGCCGACGGATTTCGATTTCCGGTGGGGAATGATCAAAACAAAATGACCATTAACCAAACACGGCGTTGCCCGTACGTTTCACTGATTACTTCCGTTGGAACGCTTCCTTGTTCACCACGTACGGCATTTTTGTGTAATCACCTCCGCAATTGCCCTCCAACACATCAATGAGCCCCTGGACACAGCGGCCCGCCATGCCTTTGTCGGGATCCACATCAAGCCGGGTGATTCGCCCGCCGCTAGCGAAATGATGAAACAAACGGCAACGATCGGCGATTTCCGGATCGAGCAATGGCGAATCCGGCGGAAGCGGCTCTTTTTCGAATACATCAAGCGCTGCGCCCGCGATGACGTTCTCTTTCAAGGCGGTCGCCAGCGCCTTTTCGTCCACAACCGGACCGCGTGAGCTGTTTACCAGATACGCGGTCGGTTTCATCAGCTTCAGCGTTTTCTCGTTGATCAGGTGGTAAGTGGGTTTTTCCGCTTCACCTTCCCGCAATAGCGGCACGTGCAGGCTCACGTAATCCGTGCCGCGCAAGGCATCCTCAAAGTCGACGTACTTGATCCGGGTCTTTTCTTTTTGAATGCCGCGCGCCTGGCGCAAGTCCATTACCTCCTGAATCGCCTTGATGAATTCCTGATTCTGATACGCCGGATCGTAACAGAGAATATTCATGTCAAACCCGGAACATTTTTTGATCATTGCCTGACCAATTCGGCCAGTGCCAATGACAGCGACAGTTTTGCCGGTGACCTCGTCCCCCAGGAACGGCAAAAAGGGATGCCAGGACGGCCACTTCTGTTCGCGAACCAGTCCTTCGCTCTGCCACATCTTTCTGGCGAGCATGCCCATCATGAAAAACGCGAACTCGGCAGTCGCTTCCGTAAGCACGTCAGCTGTGTTGGTGAATGGGATTTTGCATTTGTTCGCGTCCCCGCGATTGATGTTGTCGAATCCTACCGCGATCTGCGCGACTACCTTCAGGTTCCCCTTCCCTGC
Organism: uncultured Verrucomicrobiae bacterium; assembly: GCA_963807435.1. GTDB lineage: Bacteria > Verrucomicrobiota > Verrucomicrobiia > Chthoniobacterales > UBA10450 > Udaeobacter. Next base: position 13,106 of record CAWECA010000006.1, on the reverse strand, counting down.
CTCAAATACTTCCGCATCGATCGGATCGCGCAATGTGGTGATCAATCCGTCAACGCCGCCTTTCACTTTTTCGATAATCAATTTCTTCGGCGGCGCTTCCGGCCCCTGGAACACCTCGAGATCATAACCGCGATCGCGCAGACGATTTTCCGCTGCATCGCCGATGCGCGACGTGGCAAACACACGAAAACGTTTTCGTTCGGTCATAGCCCCAGAAGTTTAATCAGAAAATCGGAAACGCAGGAACTTTTCTATTGTAGGGCAGACGCTTCGCCTGCCAACAGCACCACGAAAATTCTAATCATAGGTATTAACCCGCTGCACCAACGCTAGAATTTCCGAAAGACCTCCGAGCACGTAATCGGCTTCTTTCCTGTACTCGCGCGGATCGACAAAACGCGTGTCTGGAACCCCAGCGACGCGCATATTCGCCGCTCTCGCCGCGGCCACACCGGATAATGCGTCCTCGATGGCCAGGCAGGCTGTCGCGTCGAGCTGAAGTTTTTCCGCCGCGCAAAGATAAATATCGGGATGTGGTTTCCCGCGTGGAACTTCATCGCCAGTCACAATCACTTCAAAGCAGCTTGTAATTCCGGTCCTTTCCAGAAATGGAATGGCCGAAGCTTTTACCGAGCTAGTCGCAACTGCCAGGCGCACGTGCAGCTGCTGCAGCGCTTCCAGCGTCGTTCTCGCCGCAGGAAAAAGATCTACCCGGTTTGCAAAAAATTCGGTGGCGATCTCGCCGCGACGCCGCATCAACTCCTCTGCGGGCTCCGAGATATGAAAAGTCTTCTTGTAAAATTCGACGGCTACCTGGTAGCTGACGCCGAGCACATTTTGATGGAATTCACCGCGATAAGTAACGCCGTGCTCGGCAAGTAGTTTGGCGTCGATTTGATTCCACCACGGCTCGGAATCCGCAAGAACGCCATCAAGATCGAAAATAACTGCACGAATCGGTTGAGCCATGATGTGCTGCACTTGTATCCGGCTCAGGCCGGTGAGCAATTGTTAAGCGGAATGCGGAGCGGCGGTCTGCCGAATGAAGCGGCAAAAGGCGGCGTATTTTTTAAACGGTTTTGCTTGTCAACAGTCTGACCCTCTGTGCTGATGCAACCAAACCGCGGGGTGGAAGCCGCCACGCTTCCGGTGCAGCAGGAGACGGATTCGCGCAGCAATCACGCTCCCCAGCAGCTCGCACCTGCACAACACTCGTCTCGCAGTACGTTACGATTTTCTACACTCTCCCATAGCAGCGGTACTCGGGTCTGCTCTTCTGATGCTGTTGATTGGCTGGATTGATTACAAAACCACCGATTTCGCCATGACGGTTTTCTATTTCGGGCCGGTGGTGTTGGCGACTTGGAGGGCAGGACGCAAAGCGGGTTGGTTTATCGCGATACTGGGCGGGGTGACGGTATTCGTCGCCGACTTGATGGTGCCCCGAAGCGGGCGAGTCCTTGCGCTTTCCTGCTTCAACGCCGGCATACTGATATTGGCATCCGCTGCGCTGGCAGAATTGGTTGTCTCACATCGACGTGCGCACAAACGCCTGGAGGCGCTCCTGGCATTACGGACTGTTTCGCTCACCGAAGTGCATCACAGAGTGAAAAACAATCTGCAAATCATCTCCAGTTTGCTCCGGCTGCAATCGACCAAGTTTACCGACGTCGCTGTTCGCGATGTCTTCACGGAATGTCGAGATCGCATCAACGCCATGGCTCGCCTGCACGAACAACTCTATGACGAGGCCGGCCGGTCCCACCTGGATTTTGCTCCGCATTTTCGGGAGCTGGCCGAAATGCTTATGCTCTCGCACACGCCACCGGCCTGCAAGCTGACCTTGAAAGTTGCTTCCGATCAGGTCCCGCTCGATCTCGACCGAAGCATTTTGCTCAGCCTGATTTCCAACGAATTACTCCTGAACCCTCTGAAGCACGCCTTTCCGGGTCGCACCCGGGGCAACATCAATGCCGAACTGCGCACGAGTCCCGATCGCGTGACGTTGACGATTCGTGATGACGGCATCGGATTCGTGCCATATGTGGCGGGCGCGGGACAACATCGCGGCACGGGCCTCGAACTCGTTAGGGCGATGGCGCGCCAGCTCGGCGGCGAAATGGTCATTAACCGCGCGCCCGCAGGGGGCACTTGTGCAACCATCTTCTTTCCAAACAACCTGTCACGTCAACGAACGGACAATCAGTGTAAATCTAACTAACGAATGCCATGTCAAAGACACGTATTTTGATTGTTGAAGATGAAGCGCTCACTGTGCTGGCACTTAAGCGCGACATCGTTGAACTCGGTTACGAAGTTGCCGGGGACGCCAGAACTGCTGCCGATGCGCTGCGCGTCGCCGAAGAGAGTCAGGCGAATCTTGTGCTTATGGATATTCAACTCGAAGGCGAGATCAACGGTATTGCCGCTGCCGCGGCGATCCGCGGACAGCTCGGTATCCCGGTTGTCTTCCTGACTGCACACGCGGCAGCTGAAACACTGGCCAGTGCCGTCGAGTCCGGCGCGTTTGGGTATGTCCTGAAACCCTACACCACTCCGGAACTGAAAGCGGCCATCGACATCGCTCTGCACAAGCACAAAACAGAAAGCGCTATGCGCCGAGCACTTGGTTCAAAAACGCCGGCGAACGTGGCGGAGCCTTACCAAAACTGAGACGTCGAGCTGTTGGCAAACGTGCGGTAACGCACCCCATGTGCACTAATCTTTGACTCTGACGCCCCGGACGTTCCAAAATCGGGAATTCTGGCTCTGTCGACTCTGCGATAAACTACCTTTATGGCGCGACTCACAACATTGCTGATCGGCGCCAATGTTGCTGTGTTCGCCCTTGAGGCGATCTCCGGTCCCGGCCTCCTGGGGGCGTTTGCGCTCTGGCCGGTCGGCCATTTTTATGTGCCCCCGTTCCAAGGGCAGGTCGGCTTCAGCCTGTGGCAGTTGGTCACGTGTGGCTTTCTTCATGCGAACTTCCTTCATCTGGCGATTAACATGTATGCACTTTGGATGTTCGGCTCGGATGTCGAACGGGCTATTGGTCCGCGACATTATCTCACGCTTTATTTTGCCTCTCTGCTGTCCTCGAGCGCGACTCAATTGGCCGTCGTCTCGCTGATGTCATCGACGGGAGTTTATCCGACCGTCGGCGCTTCGGGCGCGATCTTTGGAATCCTGCTGGTCTTTGGCATGCTCTTTCCCCGCCGAACCGTTGTCCTCTTAATTCCGCCAATTCCGATGCCAGCCATCGTGTTCGTAGTTCTTTACGCGCTGCTTGAACTTTTCAGCGGCGTCTTCGGCACCAATCAGGGCGTGGCGCACTTTGCGCATCTTGGCGGAATGATAGGCGGTTATCTTACCTTTCAGCACTGGCGCAGGCGTGCAAGCCTCGCGTATTAAAGAACAAGTCTCATCAGTTACGTGCGCGACTTAAATCACTAGACGCGACGTTTTCGTCGCGCTTTTCAACGATTAAAATTCGAGGCGCCGCCTGAAAGATACCATTAGTTAGGCGACTCAAGTTAGCATTGACTTCTCAACGAAGCGATGAAGAGAGAGTTTATCACCCTAAATGGAGCCGAGACGAAGGATTCACGCTGAGCTGAAAAACGCTCGCGCGACGCAGCGCAGGTCTGCTTACGTGATTGTTCTTTGCTGCGTGGCTGCGATCGGAGGTTTCCTGTTCGGATTCGATAGCGGCGTGATCAATGGAGCCGTGGACGCCCTGGCAAAAGCCTTCGGCACGCACGCAGCTGGGACCGGCTTCGCTGTCGCATCAGTGTTGTTAGGCTGCGCCATCGGCGCTTTCGGCGCAGGCAGACTCGCTGATTCGCTCGGACGACGTCCCACAATGCTTTTGAACGCGATCGTATTTTTGGCTACGGCCGTGGCGACAGGTGCCGCCAGCTCAGCCGCTTTTTTTATCGTGGCGCGGGTCACAGCCGGGGCGGCGATCGGTGCTGCCAGCGTGCTGGCGCCGATGTACATAGCGGAAGTCGCTCCGCCGCACATGCGCGGACGCCTGGCGTCATTGCAACAAATGGCAATTGTCGTCGGGCTGTTCAGCGCGTTTGTGAGCAACGCCATTCTCGCAAGGATAGCTGGCGGAGCCGGGGCGATCTTTTGGTTTGGGGTGCCGACATGGCGCTGGATGTTTTGGATGGAAGCACTCCCGGCTGTCGCATTTTTGTTAGGCAGCATGATTATTCCCGAGTCGCCGCGTTATCTGGTTTTCATTGGCAGACAAGAGCAGGCACGCAAGGTCTTCACGCGTATTGGCGGCGATGCCGATCGCCTGGTGCGACAGGTCGAACAAAGCCTCGAAGCAGAACGCCGTCCGCGTTTGTCGGACCTGATTGTTCCCGGCACAAAACGGATCGCTCCTGTGCTGTGGGTTGGAATTGGTTTGGCCGCTTTCCAGCAACTCGTTGGTATAAACATTATTTTTTATTTCGGCGAGATTTTGTGGAAAGCCGCGGGTGCAACCGAAGAATGGGCGCTGCGTATCAACGTGCTCACCGGCCTGGTGAACATCCTCGCCACCATCCCGGCGATCATGCTTGTCGATCGCATCGGCCGAAAGCCATTGCTGTTGATGGGATCCGTGGGGATGACTCTCACCCTCGGTGCGATGGCGGTTGTATTCGCAACGGCGAACGCCGGCCCCGATGGCAAGCCACTGCTAAGTCACGCGGCGGCTGTGGCCGGACTTACGGCAGCGAACCTATATATCGTTGCCTTCGCTGTCTCGTGGGGCCCGGTGATGTGGGTGTTGTTAGGCGAAATGTTTCCCAACGAAATCCGGGGCGCTGCTCTTGCCATCTCAGGCGCCACCAATTGGCTGGTGAATTTCATTGTCACCGTCACCTTTCTGCCGCTGCTGGATGTTGTCGGTCTGACCGGCGCTTACGCTTTCTACGCGATTGCGGCAGCCATCTCGCTACCCTTTGTCTGGCTTGCAGTGCGCGAAACGAAAGGCAGGACATTGGAACAGATGAAGGACACTACGGGCTTTGAAACGCTGACCGCATAAGGAAATTGCGCAACTCCGCTTTGGGTCGAGTCCCCTTCAGGTTCCGAAGTAACTGTCCTGTTACCATCTCCTGGTTGAGACCTCGTCGCTTCGGACAAGAGTGCAGCCATGATACATCTCCATAGATTTCTTGTACCGAGTAGCCACTTGAAGAGACGCTTTCTGCAAGCGGCTTTGTTCGCATCGCTTTCTCTTGGCACATTGGCCGTTCGCGGCGCAGACACTTACACTGTGCAAGGTCTGACCATTCCGCGGAACGCGTTTTCCGGTCAGGCAAGCGCCATCAACGACGCTGGTGTTTCCGCGGGCTGGTACCAAACCATCAACGGTTGGACTGCCGTAAGCTGGAGCGTTGATAACCAGATCACTCCTCTCGGCACGCTCCCTGGTTTGCCTTCTGCGCTGGCTAACGGCATCAATCAGGCTGGCACGATTGTCGGATTCTCGTTCACTAACAACTTCCTCGTTTCTCGAGCCTTTATTTGGAACTCCAACACTGGCATGCAACCTCTGGCCGACCTCGGAGGCAACGCCAGTCTCGCGCAAGCCATCAACGCCGACGGGACAACCGTTGGCTGGTCGTACGACGCAGTGGGCGTGCTTCACGCCGTGAAATGGGATGCAACCGGATTGCTCACCGACCTCAACCCACCGGGAGCGATCAGTGAAGCGCTCAATATCAACGACGCGGGCGACGTCGTTGGGTGGGTTTTCCCCGCGGGCGGATCGGTTTCGCGCGCCCATCTGTGGCGGCACGACGGAGCAGAGATCGATCTGGGAACACTCGGCGGCCCGGGGAGCCAGGCCTTCGGTATAAACAACACTCTCGCCGTGGTCGGTGTGGCCGATCGGCCTCCGCCGCTCGCTCCGGTCGCATTCATCTGGAGGCCGGCAACCGGCATGCGTTCCCTTGGCATGGGCGGGAATTCGCAGGCATTCGCCATCAACGATCTCGGCCGGTCCGTCGGCTTGCGCGTCATTAACCGGGGAGTCCTCGGCTTGACCCGGTTTCACGGGCAACCGGAGCTGCTTCCAGACCTGGCGCCGGATAAACCGCCGTTCTCAGGTCCGACCGGGACGAATCGCTGCGGAACACTGGTGGGTTCCTCCTCAAGTCCTGACCCAACCAACGGCAACCCCGTCCCGGCGATCTGGACCAAGGCGGAATGCGACTAGTCGTTAGGCGTAGTAAATGGTAGGACCCGATTGAGATCGAGCCGGCGTATCCAGGCTTGCAGCTCTTCGCGGTGGACATAAACCGATGCCCGCAGCGTGCGCGACAGGACTAAAATTGTCGCTGTGCGCGGCAGGCTGAGCGACAGTGTGCACATGGCTCACCTGTTCGATCCGCTCACGATTCGTGATGTCGCATTTGCCAACCGCGTCTTCGTCTCGCCGATGTGTCAATACTCGAGCACCGACGGTTTGCCTAACGACTGGCATCTGGTGCATCTCGGTAGCCGCGCCGTCGGTGGCGCCGGCCTGGTGATGACGGAAGCGACCGCGGTCCTGCCGGAAGCTCGCATCAGTCCGCACGATCTCGGCATTTGGAGCGACGACCACGTCGAACCATTACGCCGCATCGTTCGTTTCATTCACGAGCAAGGCAGCGTCGCCGGAATGCAACTTGCGCATGCCGGTCGTAAGGCCAGCACACACCGGCCGTGGGAAGGCGACGGCGCGATTCCCCAGAGCGAAGGCGGTTGGGAAAAGGTCGTGGCGCCGAGCGCGATTCCGTTCGCCGAGAATTATCCGAAGCCGCAGGCGCTGACACGCGAGGGCGTTCAGGAAATCGTCGCAGCCTTTGCCGCGGCGGCGCGGCGGGCATGCGACGCCGGCTTTCGCGTCATCGAGATACACGGTGCGCATGGCTATCTCATTCACGAATTTCTTTCGCCACTTAGCAATCATCGCGATGACGATTACGGCGGCTCGTTTGAAAATCGCACGCGCATGTTGCGCCAGCTGGTGCAGGCTGTGCGCGGAGCGTGGCCAAAAAATGCACCGTTGTTTGTGCGCATTTCTGCGACCGATTGGATAAAGAACGGTTGGGATTTGGAACAATCGATCGGCCTCGCAGGCGAACTGAAACAGCTCGGTGTCGATCTGATCGATTGTTCGTCCGGCGGCAGTGTGCCGCACGCGAAAATTCCTGTCGGCGCCGGTTATCAAACACCGTTCGCCCAGCGCATCCGCCAGGAAACTGGAATTCTCACCGGCGCAGTCGGCATGATCACATCGCCTGCGCAAGCCGAACACATCATCAACACTGGCCAGGCCGACGCGATTCTCATGGCGCGCGAATTTCTGCGCGAACCGTACTGGCCGTTGCATGCCGCGCAGGAACTTCGGCAATCAGTTTCATGGCCGGTACAATACCTTCGCGCCGCACCGGGCGACGCGCACGCGCGTGTTCCGGTGAACCTCGACAAACTAAAATCCTGCTTTGAAGAACAACACGCCATTCCCGAACGGCGTTGATTGCTCCGGGAAAAGTTGCGGGAGGTGCTGAAGAAGCTTAGACACGCGCGTGTCACCGGTCTGTCACGCCGTGGAGCTGACTCTAGAGCGGATTGAAATGTCATTCTTTCGCGGGCTAAGGAGTTCCTCTTTTACTGATTGTTCCCGCCTTCGCGTAAAGCTATGGCGGGCAAGCATACCGTTCGCGGTGCTGACTTGCTCACTTCAAGTCCGCCAGGGACGGACTCGCTGTGGCGAGCTGCGCGCTCACTTTTTGTAAACCTGCAGTTAGCACTTTAATTTGCTGTTCCAAGCGCACAATCGTCGCTCCCTGCTCCTGCAATTTGCGTTGTTCTTCCACAAACGCCTTGTGCTCTTTGAGGAACTCATTGAGCAACATCGCGTTCACCGCATCGTAGCGGACGGTGTACGGTTTTCCTTCCTTATCCTGCAACACCAGGGCCGGGTTCACCTTCGCCACTTCTTCGGCGATTAAACCGAATTGCGGTGTTTCCTTGGCGTCGCTCTTGTAGTGGAAGGTGACCGGTCTGAGTGACAGAATAATTTCACTGACCTCGTCCATCGTGGCGATGTCTTTCTTGAACCGCTCCGAGGAAACGACCGTGCCAAGCTGCCCGTCATTTGACACGATGACCGGTGCAGTGGTACCGCTCTGCGTGCTTACCGCGTAAATGTTGCCAATCCAAGTGGTGTTGTCCACGTTTCCGCCATCGGACTGGATACAAGTCACGCCACCGGCCGTGGTGACGTTGAGGCCAGCGTTAACACCCAAGCCGATGTTGAAGCCGCCGGTCGTGTTACTCGCAAGCGCACTCACACCGATAGCCGTGTTCAACGCCCCAATCGTGTTGCTCACCAGCGCAGCATCGCCGGTCGCTGTGTTGAAGTTGCCGAGGGTGTTATTCTTGAGCGCACTCACACCGATAGCCGTGTTGCCGACGCCACTGGTACTTGCATTGAGCGCAAACGCGCCAAAGGCGGCGTTGGTGTCGGCATTGTTGTTTACCAGAGCTGCCGTTCCAACCGCCGTGTTTTGTGAGCCGGTAGTGTTTAATAAAAGCGCCGCTGCGCCAACGGCTGTATTTGAATCCCCGTTGTTGGATAGGAGCGCTCCGGCGCCGACACCTGTATTATAGCTGGCAGTGGTGTTGCCAAAGAGCGAATACCAACCAACTGCTGCGTTCGCGGCGCCCGTGGTCAAGCTTAAAAGGGCGTTTTGCCCTTCCGCCGTGTTGAACCCTGGATAACCGCCATCCGGCGGCGGGACAACCGCTGGTGATGGCTGCAAAAACGCCAGTCCGATGAGCAGAGGAACAAGGATCAACGAGAATGAATGTGGTTTCATAGGCGCGCATTCTGCCTGTTTTGCTCTGCACGGCAACGCAAAAATAATAAAAGATGATGACCCGCGTTTCCTCCATCGACCTCGTTGCAAATGAAGCACGACCGCGGTCTGGTTGAGTTCAGGAGAGAGCGTAAAAGCTCCGTTGGAGCCACGCACCTTTACGGAGTTGAGCGTTTGGCGTCTGCGTGGAGAATCAAGGCATGAGTGACACTCTCCTTTCACGCTTCCTGCGCTACGTCCAGATCGATACGCAATCGGACGAAACCAGTAAAACTTTTCCGAGCGCGCCAGGTCAACTGGTGCTGCTGGAGATGCTGAAGCAGGAGCTCAGTGAACTCGGAGCGGCGGACGTGCAGATGACCAGACACGGCTACGTCATGGCCAGCATACCCGCCAACACGCGCAAAGCCCGCGTGCCGACCGTTGCTTTTCTCGCCCATGTGGACACGGCTCCGGATTGCTCCGGTAAAAACGTGAAACCAATCGTTCATCGCAAATACGATGGACGCGTCATCAAGTTTCCCGATAAAGCGGGCCTGACTCTTGATCCCGCGACGTCGCCGGAGTTACGAACGGCCATTGGAAAAGACATTGTGACCGCCAGCGGCACGACATTGCTCGGCTCCGACGACAAATCGGGCGTCGCGGTGATCATGACTCTGGTCGAGCGGTTGCTCCGGGAGACAAAGCGGAAACACGGACTGATTCGAGTCTGCTTCACGCCCGATGAAGAGATCGGCCGTGGTGTGGACAAACTCGATCTGCGCATCCTCGGAGCCAATTTTGCTTACACGCTGGACGGCGGTGCGCCGGGAGAGATTTGCTGGGAAACCTTTTCAGGCGATGCGGCCGAAGTCATCATCGACGGCATCACCACGCATACGATGGAGGCAAAGGCCAAGGGGATGGTGAACGCGGCCTATCTGGCCGGCAAACTTCTGGCAGCGCTGCCGCGCGAACGCTGCGCGCCGGAGACAACCGACGGCCGGGACGGATTCATTCACCCCATCCATGTCGAAGGCCGGACCGAGCGCGCTGTCGTGAAATTTCTCCTTCGCGACTTCGAGCTCAAGGGGTTGGCGGACAAGGGCAAAATATTGCGTGGCCTTTGCCGGGGATTACAAGCCAGCGAACCGCGGGCGCGCATCCGCTGCAAGATCCGCAAACAATATCGCAACATGGCTTACTGGTTGCGCAAGGACATGCGCCCGGTTGAGCTGGCGCGGGAGGCGTTCGTGGCCGCGGGACTCAAACCCTATGATCACGTCATCCGTGGCGGGACCGATGGCTCACGCCTGACCGAGCTCGGCCTTCCGACCCCAAATCTGTTTTGCGGTGAGCACAACGCGCATGGTCCGCTGGAATGGGTTGCGGTACAGGATATGGAGTCGGCCGTAACCGCCTGCACGCACCTGGCGGAGTTGTGGGAACGAAAAAGCTGATTTGCTGCATGTCATCCTGCGTACTGAGACAAGCCGCGTGGAGCGAAGCGATTTACGCGGCTTGCACGCACCTGGCGCAGCTGTGGGAAAGAAAGGGCTGAGTTGAGTCGCGTTTCCAACCGCGTTAAAATCGGCATGTGACCGCCACTCAAATCATCGAGGAAATTAAACGGCTGGACCCGAAGGAACAGCTCGGCGTAATCCGTTTCGCCTACCAACTGGACGCTGAGCGTCGCTTGACTGGAAGAGAATTATCGAGTTTGGCCGAACGAATGATGGCCTCAACCGATCCGGTAGAACAAGCAAGAGTCCGCGAACAAATTGTGCGGGGCTTCTACGGAAAAAGGAAAGATGCCTGAGATTCGGCGGCAGGAACTGCCGCCAGCACTGTTCGATCATCTTCTGGATCGAATCTCAGAGCGCTCGATCTCGGCTAATCAACTCGAAGAATTGGCTGACTGGCTAGACACCGAGCCCGACGTGCCCGCAGCGAAATGGTTTAAGCGATTTTCGGGCATGATTGTTTGCGGCGAGGGCGAGCTCGTGAAAACTTTTTTAACCGTCGGGCAGCTTCCTGTTGGAATAGAAATCGACTGATTAGATTACTGAGACAAGCCGCGTGGAGCGAAGCGATTTACGCGGCCTGCGCCCACCTCGCAGCATTGTGGGAAAGAAAAGGCTGAGTGGAACTTTCACCACGCGCCTGTGGGGACTTGGGTGCCGATGATCGCGCCCGCGGTCGGGAACACATGCGTCACTGCCGCCGCGTACACGAACGAGAACAGCATCAGAATGAAGTCGAATGGAGCGAATGGGCTAAACGACATGGCCGGTTAAGCCGCGAGGGTAGCGGTCGAGCGCTGCGGGCGCAGCCGAGATACAATGGAGCTTATGGGGAAAGCGACATAGAACACGCGCGATCGGGAACGGAGCTGAGGGATCAGCGACATAGAAGGCAAAGCTGCGAGGGTAGCAGCGAGCGAGTGCGGGCAACGAGCGCGTTTCAATCGCGCGGGTAGACGGCAACGCAGCCAGGGTAGCTGGCACGAGCACGGGGCAGCGCGAGTGATCAACGTATGGCTGCGAGGGTAGCAGCGAGCGAGCATGGGCAGTAAGCGAGTTTCAAACCGGGCTCATCATAACCCGCTTATGATGCACTGATCGCGCACGGCGGCGCAGAGGCACTCGCGACGACAACCGCCTGCTCGACATGTTGCTTCGCGAACATTTATTCTGTAATCTTTCGATCATGAGCACCGTGCAGGAGATCCTCACCGCGATGGACAAAATGACGCCCGATGAATTGCGTGTCGTGAAGCTCGGCGTCGATTCCCGTCTCGAAGACGATGACGATGATCCTGCCTTACGAACTGCGTTGCAAGAAGCGATCGCTTATGCCGACACTCATCCGGAAGAGAGCAAATCAATCGACGAAGTTCGCGCGCTCATTCCAAAATGGATTTCCGAGTCGAAATCACAGACCCGGCCATAGACGATCTTTCCGAGATCGTATCTTATATCGCTCAAGACAACCCGGATGCAGCATCCGTGCTTGGCAATCATTTGCTCGATGCGGCACTCAGTCTCGCGCGAACACCGCACAAAGGCACTCCATACCGGCACATTGGACAGGTTCGCAAGCTAACGGTCCGCCCGTTTAAAATTTTCTATCGCGTGAACGAAGCAAGGCAAAGCGTCGAGGTTCTCCATTTTTGGCATTCCGCGCGACGCGAACCAAGGCTCTAGGCAGACTTCAACGTTGGGCGTCGGACGTTGAGCGTTCGGCGTTTTCTGCTCTTCTAGTCTTTCTTCCGTTTTCCTTCTGCCCTCTTCCTTTCGATCGCTGCTCGGTGAATCGAAGCCGTTGGAATGAACGGTATGTCCGCGACAGCGGAACTGTTAAACACACAAAGAAGGCTGGCCTCGCGCTATGTGTAAAGTGAAGATGCGACCCCAACTTTCCAAGCTGTTCTACCGCGGCTATTCAGCAAAAGGTTTCGCCGAAAAAACCCCGCACCCTGGCAGCAGACAGCCTTGATTGCCTGGATCGGAATGCGCGGTGCCGATTCGTTAGCCGCTGCTCTCGCCATTCCTTTTCTTCTGCCTAACGGGGCGCCATTCCCCGGCCGCGACCTTATCCTGCTCCTGACGTTTTGCGTCATTTTCGGAACGCTTGTCGTGCAAGGACTGAGCCTGAAGCCTCTGATTGGCGCGCTGGGGATTGTCGACGATCACGTCGCCGACAAGGAAGAGCGCCTCGCGCGACTGAAAGCGAACGAAGCGGCGCTGGCCCGGATCGAGGAACTGGGCTCATCGAACGAGTCCCGGCCCGAGAGCGTTGAGCGTCTTCGCTCCGAGTACGCGGATCGCATTCGCGAACTGAGCAAGCCGACCGCGCATGGAGAAAACATCCGTCGACTATACTCGCGCGACTTCGAACAGCTGGCTCGCGAAGCATTGGAAACTGAACGCGACACCGTCATCGGGTTACGCAACGAGGAAGCGATCAATGACGAAGTCCTTCGACGCATCCAGTACGACATCGACCTTGCTGAAGCTCGCCTGCATCGACGAAGATAACTCTCACTCGTAACCGCGAGGCAAACGACCGAGATCCAACGCCGACGTCCCGGTTCCGTCTTGGCTGCAAGTTGTCGCAAATGTTAAAAGTTTAGATCCGACCCCTGCCCGCCTCCCTTGTCTTTGTCACGAGCGAGTCGATTTCAATTTTTCTTATGACGATGGTAAGCTCTGACCCTTATTTATGTCGGTTTGTCGCGTTTAAACTGCCGAG
>CAWECA010000005.1:0-60784 GCA_963807435.1 uncultured Verrucomicrobiae bacterium | reverse complement strand
GTGGCGGGCGCTCGGTTCCCGACCGCTGGTTCAGTCAGTGTATCCCTGCGGGAGGCCCGAATCAGCCTTGCCGCCCGGATGGCGTCAATGGCGGTTGCGACTATCAGGGTACTTTCTGTAACAGCGCGCACATCTGCCAATCTTGCGGTCATCCCGGCGAGATCTGCTGCCCGCCGGGAAGGCTGCCGGGAAATGCGAGTTGTGTTGCACCGGGTGAGTGCGTCGATGGTCACTGCTTCGCCTGCGGCTATGAGAACATGCCTGTCTGTCCCACTGGTGACCCTTGCAAGTGCGGTCTATGCAAGCCCGTGGGCGGCTGGTGTCGGCCATGCGGCCATGACGGCCAGACCTGCTGTAGTGATCCTTGGTGGGCCTGTTACGACGGAGCGAAGTGTAAGGATGGCGTCTGCCGCAAATCGGGCGGCGGCGGAGGTGGTGGCAATGAATGGAAGACTTGCAGTGGCCAGCCATCCACTTTTTCCACGACGCAGTGGCCGGTCACGATCGAGAACGACAACGGTTGTGTCCGCGAGGAGAGTTTTACTGCAAACAGCTCTGATGAAGCGCTCGGATGCGCCCGCGCCAAGTACGGAAACGCCGTAATCGATGGCGACATCGAGGAGTTCACGTGGTCGGTAACCTGCAACTTGAGTTGCTCGATGATCACCTTTCCAGCCCGGGATTACGCGGGTGCGGCGCGGTGTGCGTTCAATACTTTCCCGGGCTGTACCATCCTGGACATCGATTGTCCGCCGAAGTAACCCGGCGACCTTCCTCGCCACGGACGATGCTGAGCGCAAATGTGCGCCCAGTCGCAGTGCATCAATTGCATCGTCACTCCAGGCGACTGCCCCTGATCCACGGCGACGACGATCGCAACGTGCCGTTCCAGCAAACCACCGATCTGGTCGAGAAACTGCGTACTCACAAGGTCGAGTTTGAAGAGCTAATCATCCCGGACGAAATCCACGACTTTCTTCGCTGGGATGATTGGGTCCGCGCCTGCCGCGCCACCGGCGAATTCTTCGACCGCAAATTGTCCGCTTCAGGCGAACGGAAATGATCGCGTATCACACCCGCTGCGCTCCCGCGGCAAACGCAGCGTCTACATTTGGAAAAATCCGGAAGGTTCGATCAAGCCGCGAACTTTCGAAGATCGAGCGCAAAGTCTCCGGCAAACCGCTCAGGAAAAGCTTCCCACCGTACGATTCCACCTCTTGCATGGCGAGAATTAGCGGCCAGCCCTGCGCTATCGATATAGGTCGCGCGGGAAAGATCTATCACCATCAATTCCGGTTTCTTGCTGATCGCTGCGTTAAGCGACTCTGTAACGGCAGGCGAAACGTGCAGATCAATATCGCCTTCGAGCAACAGGACATTCGAGCGATCCTGACTCAGCACCGAAGTGACTGGAGAAGCGTTTTCTCCCATTTAATCCCTTCATCGTTACTGCGCCGTCGTTTGAGCGTATCTCGCAACCAAAATGCACAGCGATAACAGGGTAATCGTCCCGCCCAGAGTCGTCGTTCCGTAAGCAACGGTGAATTCGCTCTGAGCCGTCGATACCACCACCATGGCACAGGGTACCAGCGGCGCCCGCGCCGCCGACTCCTCGGTACCCTGAAGCGCGGACTGGTCGATCGGCTTAAGTGTTGATGGCCGTGATTTTGCGCAGGAGGACAGAGCCCCTGTCACTCGCCACCGCACTGGCCGCTCCAAAACCGAGAGAAACGAGCTTGCGTCTTGCCCTGATAATTCTGTCGGGCCCGGCGCGCCGATCAGCCCACCTCTTTATCCTAGAGGCCTCGTCTGCCTTGAATCAGATTAATGACGAGGATAATTACGGCAATTACGAGCAGAAGATGGATCAAACTGCCGCCAATGTGGCCAACAAAGCCGAGAAGCCAGAGCACGAGCAGAATGACAAATATAGTCCAAAGCATGGGTATTCCTTTCGGTTAATGAAACGTTCGTGGGCCTATTTATTCAGCGACTTATCTGTTTGCCAAGCTTTTTCGGAACATAGGATCGAAATAGCCCCACGAGTGATGTCTAAGCCTTGTCGTAAACTGACTTGGACGTAAATTTTTTCCCGTTCGCGTCGGTCCCGTTCACAGTGACTGTTCGGGACTTGCCATTTTTCGCGACGGTGATCTGGCCTGTCCAAGCCACTTTGCCACTTTTCCAGGTGGTAATGTCGTTCGTGTAATCGTTTACCACTTTATAGGCAGCTGAATCCCACGGCATGTTTCCTTTGGCTTGATATGGTTTGCCGTCCCATTTCCCGACCCATACGCTGTGCGTCGGTTTTCCATCCTTGTCCACGCCATCGACGGTCACTTCGATCTTATCTCCTTGCTCTGAGTAAGTGACAGTCATGCTCTTGCCCATCCCGGGCTGCAACTTCGATTTTGCCTCGTTGAGTTTCCATGTTCCCATCTGCGGGTTCGCCGCAAAACACACCACTGTCGCCGCAAACGACAGCGCCGTAACAACTGCTGTGATTGGAATTTTCATTTATGCCGGCGATTCCGGCAGAAACGCAACGAGCCGTCAATATCAATTACGAGCTTTTCCAGGATCGACTGCTCGCCAGTCGCGCAGCGATCCGCCATTTGACTCTAGTGTTGGCTCTCGTAGTGTTTGCGCCTCGCCTCTTCGCGAGGACCTCCCTTAAATGGATAAGATCCGTAACATCGCCATCATTGCGCACGTCGATCACGGCAAGACGACGCTTGTGGATCAATTGCTGCGCCAATCGGGAACGTTTCGTTCCAATCAAAAGATCGAAGAACGCGTTATGGATTCGATGGATCTGGAGCGTGAAAAAGGAATCACCATTCGCGCAAAGAACGCCGCTTTTCAGTGGAACGGCTATCGGATCAACGTCGTCGATACGCCCGGCCACGCTGATTTCGGTGGCGAAGTCGAGCGGATCATGAAAATGGTGGACGGCGTACTGCTGGTCGTCGACGCCCATGACGGACCGCAGGCGCAGACGCGCTTTGTCCTGCGCAAGGCTCTTGAGAACAAACTCCAGCCGGTCGTTGTCATTAACAAGATCGACCGGGAAAACGCGCAACCGCATCGAGTTCTCGATATGGTATTCGACCTCTTCGTTGAGCTGAAGGCAACAGACGAGCAGCTTGATTTCCCCATAGTTTACGCCAGCGCCAAGAACGGTTTTGCTACGCGTGAGTGGTCCGCCCAAGCGAATCCATCGCAACACGACCGCGAATCCGGCTCGGATATGACGCCGCTTTTCGAAGCGATTGTGCAACATGTGCCTCCGCCAAAAATCTCAAGCGAGCCGTTTTTCCAAATGCTGGTGTCGAACCTGGATTATAGCGATTATCTCGGGAGAATCGCACTGGGACGTATCGTGAGCGGTCGCGTCGCTGTCGGCGATCCCATCGTCTGCATTCACCGCGACGGCCGCGGCGAACGAGCTAATGTCACTGCCCTTTTCACCTATGCGGGATTGGAGCAGGTCGAAATTAAGGAGACGACTGCCGGCGACATCGTTGGGCTGACTGGCTTCGAAGACGTTTACATCGGCGAAACGCTGACCGACCGCGAGGAGCGCGCAGCCCTTCAGTTCGTCGATATCGATCCGCCGACAATTCGCATGCAGCTTGTGGTGAACGATTCGCCGTTTGCCGGACGCGACGGAAAATTTGTGACTGCGCGGCATCTTCGCGAGCGATTGATTCGCGAAACGCGTGGCAATGTTTCCATTCAGGTTAACGACACCGAAACCGCGGGCGCATTTGAGATCAATGCGCGCGGCGAAATGCAGATTGCCATTCTGGTGGAGCAGATGCGACGAGAAGGATATGAACTCATGGTTTCACGGCCCGAAGTGATTTTTAACCGGGCTGACGACGGCACAGTGCTCGAGCCGCTTGAAAATTTGTATGTCGATTTACCGGATGAAAATCTCGGCGACATTCTGCAATCCATTGCCAATCGCAAAGGCGAAGTTGTCGGAATAAACCATCACGCCGCGCGCGTATCGATCGAAGCGATCATCCCGACGCGCGGTTTGATCGGGCTCGAGACCGATCTGGTGAATATGACTCGCGGTGAAGGATTGATGAGTCATCTTTTTCGCGAATACGCTCCGTTCAAAGGCGAGATCGGCGGACGCAGACGCGGCGTGATGGTGTCGATGGAATCCGGAATCAGCACTGCTTACGCGCTTAACAATATTCAGGAGCGCGGCCGTCTTTTCATTGGTCCGCAGGAAGACGTTTACGAAGGAATGATCGTGGGCGAGAACGCGCGCCCGGAAGATCTGCCGGTTAATCCCAGCAAGGAAAAGCATCTCACCAACATGCGCAGCCAGGGCGAAGGCAAAGGGATTCAACTGGAAGCGCCGCTCCGGATGACCCTCGAGCGCGCGATCGAATACATCGACATCGACGAGTACGTAGAAGCGACGCCGAAATCGCTTCGCTTGCGCAAGCGCATTCTGGACGCGACTGCGCGGAAACGAGCAGCCGCGTGATGCGCGCGCTCTCATGGCGCGACTTAGCGGCTCCCTTGCGCCTGTTGTAAGCTGACCGCTCTTTCGGCGTCAGTTGCTTGCTAATAGTAGAATCGACATCTTGCGCGTTTACAGGCAGAGTCTCGCCGCGAATATCGCGCATGGATGAATTCAGGAAGTTTTTTCGTCGAACTTAAGCGGCGTAACGTCTACAAGGTTGCGGTCGCCTATGCCGTGGTCGGCTGGGTAATCGCGCAAATCGCGACGCAGATTTTCCCGTTCGTGGAAATTCCAAACTGGGTCGTCCGCTTGGTTATCATATTGATCGCAATTGGATTTCCGATCGCGCTGGTGATCGCATGGGCGTTTGAAGCAACAGTGAAGATCGACAATTGCTAAGCAGGCATTCACATGACGGCGTTTGAACATGTCACGGCGCTTTTCTCGTTCGTTTACGCTTTGGCGCTGACCCACCTGCTCGCGCGCATTGCGGAACTGATCGTTGCGCGCGATCGCGTCCGGTTTTCCGGGTTGCTCGCGCTTGGAATGGTCAACGCCGTCATTTTGGTTTTCTCCAACTGGTTATCGATTTGGGATCTTCGTTCGATCAAGAGCTGGGACCTTGTATCCATCACCATCCAATTCCTGTTTGCCATCGTCATCTTCCTGATCTGCGTGTTGGTAGGACCAAAGGCGCACGATGAAGGCACGATTGACTTGGAAGATTTTTTCTGGCGCCAGCGCGCCTATTTTTACGGAGCTCTGGTAGCCTGCGTTGCTTTGTCGTTGTTGGCTAATCTCGCTTTTCTGAAGACACTGAATGCTGCGTTGTTTCTGAAGGAAAATCTGACCAACTTGCCGATGCTCATCCCCACTGTAGCCGCGCTCTTATCTGAGAAGCGTTGGATTCAGTGGGCAGCCGGTCTTTCCTTTTTGGTCATGATGCTTGCGTATACGATCGCGTTCTGCAGTTCACTGAGCTGACGCGAACGTTGGAAATATTGCGACGCCTCGCCGCAATCACGTCGCCGTGGTAACCGCTTCAGTCTCTAACTTCTGACTTCCGCCCTACGCCTTATCGTAAACCAACTTGGACGTGAACTTTTTCCCGTTCGCGTCGGCGCCGTTCACGATGACCGTACCGTGATCTGTCGTCTTTCGAGACGGTGATCTGGCCAGTCCAAGCCACTTCGCCATTTTTCCAGGTGGTGATGTCGTTGGTGTGATCGTTTACCACTTTATAGGGGTGCCCTTGCCCATCCCAGGTTGCAATTTCGATTAAGCCGGAAATAACCCGTCTAGTTGTTCGTTAATCACGTTCCGAATCTGGTCTTCGGAAACGAACGCGGTAACCAGTCCTGGCAAGTCAGAGTCCACAACCACAGAGCCGTCGTTCACACTGATAACGCCGGAAATTGTGGCGCCAAAAAAACCCTTCTTCGCCTTGAACGAGAAATGCATTGCGTCATCGGACCAGCTTTTGGAGGCTTCTTTAATCGTAACATCCCCCGGAAACTGGCGGCGCATTAAATCGTCAAGAAAAGTGTCGATCTTGTGGATCGCTTCTTCTTTATCGACGTTGTGTCTTCGCTCGATGTGCATGGCTGGACGCACTTGTCATGGTGACTTCTTAATCGCAAATGATCTTTTCTTTGCGATGAGCTTTTTCAAGGTTGCATAAGCCGCCGCGTAACCGGGATCAACGCGAATTGCGCTGCGGCAATCAGCAATCGCCGCGTTTTTTGCCAGTGCAAAGGCTCTGCGGCAGAAATGGTGCGAACGTTCCAACTGCCGCAAGACCCGGTGTTCACATTTTGCAGCAACAGCCGCAAAATCGGTGGACCGTACACCCGGCGGTCGACGGGTGCCAGCCTGAGGACCCTGCTCCGCCGCCGCTTCATTGAAGAGCGAAATTAACATCGGTTCACGGCGACAACGATCGTAGCGCTTATCGAAGCGGGGACACTTTGTAGATGTGATCAAGCACCTTTACCCAAAGGGTATTGGCGGTCTGCTGCTTGTCGAGTGATACAGTCAGATTGGTCCAAATGATGAGCGTCAGTTTGTTGGTTGGATCATAACTGATTTTTGAATTGAAGCCGGGCATCTCGCCGCCGTGAAAATAAATCGTGTTCGGTCCCCAGCTAATTTGGCTGATGCCGTACCCGTATTTTTGTCCTTCGGGCTTGCTCGCTACCTCGGGCTGCAAGCTGTCGAGCCACCGGCGCTGATAGTCGCCGTTAAGGACCTTGCCGCCGACCAGTGCCTTGATCCATGTGGCGCAATCGTTGGCGGTCGAGATAACGCCTCCGGCCGCCGAGGCGTAGGAAGAATTCTGGTCGGTGCAATCATCGGGCTTGAGAGTTCCGGCTTTGACCGCAGCCTGGATGTCGGGCGGGTACGGCTCGTCCGTTAGATTACGAAAGGAGCAGCCGCCGTACAAGTAGCCGTGCGAGTAGGGCTCGGGGAGCGTGTTCAGCGTGACGGCGGGAAGCATAGTGTGCTTCAAACCCAGCGGTCCAAACAACCGGTCGTGCATGATTTGGCCAAGCGGTTTCCCGTCGATCTTTTCCGCAATGAGGCCCAGCAGCGCGTAGTTGGTGTTGGAGTAGTGGAAGTCCGTACCGGGTTGGAAGTAGGGCGGATGCTTGAACGCGACTGCCAACACCTCGGCTGGCGTCCAGACCTTGCTCGGGTCACGCTCAAGGACCGACCAGAACTCAGGGTCATCGTCGTAGGAGTAAAGGCCGCTGCGCATATTCAGCAGTTCGGTGATGGTGATGTTGTCACCGTCGGGCACATCCGGGACGTACTTCGAAACGGGATCGTCGAGACTGATCTTGCCTTCCTGTGCAAGCAGCACGATCACCGCGGCCGTCATGGTTTTGGTATTCGAGGCGATCCGGAAATGGGTATCACCGCTCGGTGGACTGTTAGCGTCCAGTAACGTGGTGCCGTAGCTGACCGTGAACTCGCCTTGCGGTGTGCGCAAAAGAACCACTGCGCCGGGTAAAAGAAGTTCCTTGGCGGTCGAGTCCACCAAGGTCTGCAGCGCAGCCTTGTCGATTGGTTTGAGCGTCGACTCTTGTTGTCTTTGGCAAGACGAGAGTCCTGCTAGCGACCCCAGGGCAACGCCCGCCATAAGAGCGACGGCAACGACCTTGAGTTTAGTTTTCATTTTAGACCGAATTATTCTGCAATCCTCGTTGCGCTGGGATGCTCGCAGCCTGAAACGAGGACTTCTCCTAACCTTCATAATTCTTACTTCTTATTTCCTACTTTCCAAGGGTCCGCGCCTACTGCGCCACTCCCGAATTCTTCGACCGCAAATTGCCTGCCTTGGGCGAAGGGCAATAAGCGTTGCCGGTGCAGCGATAGGCATTTGTGTCAGAAGTGAGGATCGACCCCTCAGGAGACCCCTCCTAACCGAAGTAGACAAGACAGAAGTGATTGCCAATACGTCGAATACGTCTCAGCGTTAGGCATCAAATCGACGAGACGTGGTATAGCTCAGATCGAAGCAGGGTAAAGATGTGGCGTAGGCTTTACTCTGACGAATCACTGCTCGCCTGATTGGTCGCTTGCAGCCGCTGCGCGAAATCGGCGAAATACTGCTGCGACATCGTTTTGATTTCCTCATTTTCCTGGAAGCGGCCCATGCTGACAAAAAACATTCTCAGGTGCATCATCAGCACTACGGTCGCCCAGTGGAGTACTTCGACAATCTCACCTTCGCTGTAGTTGGGCTTCACTTTATCAGCGGTAAAACGACGACCGATTTGCAGCCCACCCGAGTGCGTGTAACTGCACAAGGTCGTCCACATTTTTTCAAGAAATTGAAAGCCCAGCCTTGCTTGTTCTGCCATCTTCGGATCGTCGTTCGATGCGGAGGTGCCGAGGTAGTCTCGTTTAATGTCGGCGCGCACTTGAATGCGCCGCCAATCCAAGTCATCTCGCCAAACTTGCTCGATCTGCTCGGCATTGGGGACCTTGTTGACCCAGAGGGCACGAAAATAAGCATCCAACACTGACCGTCCTACCGCGAACGCAGATCCGTTTAACTTAGACTTGGTAAGAAACCAGATGGCTTCGTGATGTTCCAGCGCAACATCCACGTACGCCGCCAACACGAAGTTTTTGGTGTCGCCGGGAAACTCGTACCGATGCAGTAGCTCACGAAGTCGCACCCTGATTTCCGCACCGCGGGCTGTAATATCGTCGAGCAGGCTCATCAGATTAGTGTCCGCCCATTTTTAGGTTAAAGGCTCACGGAACTTAAAAGGGTCCCGGTTGCCGCCCGCTCCGGTCCAGTGACCACCGGAGTTTCAAAATCATCCTGCCATGCCCGTCTGTTATTCGCTGATCGAGTTTTCCATCTGGCAACCGCTTGCCTGCATTGTCGATCATGTACTTTTCGTCTCATCAGTGGGCGCCAGGATGCAAGGCTTATTGCTGCTTAACAAGATTTTTACGATCGAAAATGGTGGAAGGCCACACGTTGTAAGCACAGTCCAATGCACCTTCCGGATGTACCTCATCCTTGCTCTCGTCCGCCGACTGCGGGTTCTCTGCCATGAATCTCTTGACTACCTAAAAGCGGCACCTCACATCAAAATTCGTGGCAAAACGGAGTAATTAATAATATAGGAGCCATAATAAAGCCAGGATCGCTATAGGATGGTCCCCAAAGAAAGTACTTAGACGGTATTTTGCAATCGATTTATCGTGTTTCGTCGGGAAGCGGAGGAATGGAGGAATGGCAATGGAATGGAAGAATGGGGTCGCGTCCGCTTCAGTCGGCTTTTATCGCGCGGAATGAAGATGTCACTCTTCGCGTGAAGCGATGTCTGCTTGCGGGGCGGGAGTTGCGCCGGGCGTCGAACAAGGGGACACTGCGCGCTTTCCGCAATGCTGACTGTTTCCCAACTTTCAAAATCTTTCGCCGGCCGGGCGCTCTTTGACGACGTGTCGCTTCAGGTCAATCGCGGCGATCGGATCGGATTGGTCGGCCCTAATGGGGCCGGCAAATCGACCTTGTTTGCGCTTCTCCTCGGCGATGTTTCGCCTGATAAGGGAACGATCGCGATCGAGAAGAACGCCACCATCGGATTTCTTCCGCAGGAAACCGCCGCCGCTGGAGACGAAACGGTGCTCGAACTCGCTCTTGCCGTTTCGCCGGAGCTTGTGCACGCGCAGAAGGTGATCAAGCAGCACGAAGCAGGGCACGATCATGAGCATGAGGCTAGTGACGTGGCATATCACGATGCGCTCCATATTTTTGACGAGCACGGCGGATGGGAGCTTGAACCGAAAGCGAAACGGGTCCTTGCCGGACTCGCTTTTCGCGAAACTGATTTTGATCGCCCGGCGCGCGCTTTGAGCGGCGGATGGATCATGCGCGCGCATCTCGCGCGCTTGCTGGTGATGGAACCCGACCTCCTTCTGCTGGACGAACCGACCAATCATCTCGATCTCGAATCGCTTCAATGGTTCCAGGAATATTTAAAGAATTATCCGGGCGCGATTGTCATGATCTCGCACGATCGTGAATTTTTAAATCAGCTTGTCGGCAGCATCGTCGAGATCGCGCACTCGAAACTGGTGCGTTATCGGGGCGACTGGGACAGTTATATCGAGCAAAAAACAGCGCGCGAAGAACAGCAGCTAGCCGCTTACAAGAATCAGCAGAAAGAAATCGCAGCATTGCAACTGTTCGCCGATCGATTTCGCGCCAAGGCCACCAAAGCTTCGCAGGCACAGAGCAAGCTGAAACAAATCGATCGCATGAAAAAAATCGCGGCCCCGGTGGCGCGCGGAAAGACGATCAAGTTCCATTTTCCGCAACCGGTGCGCAGCGGTCTGCGCGTGATCACATTGAAAGATGTCGATCACGCCTATGGCGACCTGGTTGTTTATCGCGGAATGCACTATCATGCCGAACGCGGGCAACGCACCGTGCTGGTCGGCCCGAATGGCGCGGGGAAATCGACTCTACTCAAGCTGCTTGCCGGCGTGTTGCCGGTGCAGAATGGCGTGCGTGAGCTGGGACATAATGTGCGGACAGGTTATTTCTCGCAGAACCGAATCGACGTGCTCAACGCGAGCCATACCGTTCTCGACAGCGCACGCGACATGCCCAATCCGGTTTCCGAACAAACCGCGCGCAGTGTGCTCGGTTCCTTTTTGTTTCGCGGCGACGATGTTTTCAAGACTGTCGCGGTTTTGAGCGGCGGCGAAAAATCGCGACTGGCTCTTGTCAGGTTATTGCTCGACCCGCCGAACCTTCTGCTCATGGACGAGCCGACGACACATCTCGATGTCGGCTCGATCGATGCCCTCATTGGCGCGCTCAAGCAATATCACGGGACGCTGATCTTTATCAGTCACGACGTTCATTTTATCCGCGCCATCGCTACAAGCGTTCTGCACG
Organism: uncultured Verrucomicrobiae bacterium; assembly: GCA_963807435.1. GTDB lineage: Bacteria > Verrucomicrobiota > Verrucomicrobiia > Chthoniobacterales > UBA10450 > Udaeobacter. The sequence goes on along the minus strand of CAWECA010000005.1, from coordinate 49,865 downwards.
TAACCGCAGGTGCGAAGCACGGGTGGTAGAACTGACCTTTTATCCCGGCGATTACGATTACTATCTGGACAAATCAAAAGCCGCATCGGCTCGGACCGCTCTGACTGCGGGCCACGACGCGTCAGAAGTCAACGGTCGCGCGGAGACGAGTAAACTCCAGTCGGGGATCGGAAAGCAAACGGGCCTCGGTTTAAGAAAACAAAAGGAGCAGAAGCGTCTCGAAGCGGAAACGCGTAATGCGATTGCCAAAGCGCGGCGCGAAAAAGAAAAGCGTCTGCACGAACTCGAGACGAAAATCGCGGCGTTGGAAAGACAACAGAAAGAACTTGCCACGGCGCTGGAGGATCCGGCGGTTTACCAACCGGGCGGCAGCGCGACTGCAATCAATCGCGATCTTTCCGCTGTCGCTCACGATCTCACGCGCCTGACGGCGGAATGGGAAAGCGTCACGACCACGGAAGCGCTCCCTGACACGCGGAATGTTGAGAGTGAGGTTGCGCGGGAATCGCGACACTGTCGTCAGCGGCGGCGTGCTTACAGATTCCTGAGTTGAAACTCGCTTGGCTACCGCCCTCCCTCGCTGCTACCCTCGCAGTTTTACCGTCTATCTCGGAAATCCCTTTCCTCGATTTTTGGCGTGCTGATTAAAGGACCCGCGGGAAACGGATATGCAGTTTGATGCAAAGGTAAAGGATCACAATTGCCCCGAGCGCGGAGAAAATGATGCCAGCCGGATGGAATCGTCCGGTCGGCGGCGAGAACAGGTGAGTAACCGCCCCGCCGATAATCGAGCCAATGATGCCGAGCACGATTGTCCAGAAAAGCGTCATGTGCACGTGCATCACCGATTTCGCAATAAACCCCGCGATCAACCCCAGCAGAATGTACCAGATCAAATGAATCATAATTTTCCTTTCGCGTTTTCCTGGAGAAACGGGGCGAGTATTGCGAAGCCTTTCACAATTGACCAGACTTTTCACGGGTTGCGAAAGAATCAGGTCATGTTCGCCTGCATGGTAACCACGAATGAGCAGACGCACGGATCAAGTGAAATACAACGTATCCGCCTAACCGATCCTTGGAGTCGGCCGATGGCCGTCGCCAGCGGCGGCTCAGCTTCGTCTGGTTGCAGGACTGACATTCAGACTTCGGCTGTTGAAATAGCTGATGGTTAGACGCGGGCCAGCTTTGCAAACGGGGGGTCGCCGCGTCACAATTTCGTCCTCCCGGACAGCGCGGCGGAAAGCGTCAGTTCGTCGGCTGATTCAAGGCCGCCACCCGCTGGGATGCCGCGTGCAATTCGCGTAAGTGTAACGGCTTTGTCTTTCAAGAGATCGACGATGTAATTCGTCGTCGCTTCGCCTTCGACATCCGCCGGGAGCGCAAATATTATTTCCGAAATTTTCTCGCGATCGACACGGTCCAGTAATTCTTTGATTCGCAAATCTTCGGGGCCAACATGGTCGAGCGGCGAAATCTTCCCGCCGAGCGAGTGGTAGCGGCCGCGAAACGCGGCGGTTTTTTCCAGAGGCAAAATGTCCGTTGGTTGTTCCGTCACGCATAGCAAATCAATTGTGCGCGATGGATCGGCACAGATTTCGCAAGTCTCGCCGGTAGCAAAGAAACCGCATAAGCGGCAGGCATGAATCGATTGGCGCGTTTCGGTGATGGCCCGCGCAATTTGCTCCGGTTGATCCCCGCGCGCGCGCACCATCCAAAGAGCAATCCGTTCCGCGGAACGCGGACCGACTCCCGGCATTTGTCGGAGTTGCGCAATTAAATCCCGGATCGCCGCCGGATATTCCGTCCTTCTTAGCACGTGCTTACGCAAAAGTAGCGCAAGCCTCTGGCTTGCGATTGGGTCGGGACAGAAGCGAGACGCATGCGCTATGCAGAGTTATTCGGCAGGCCATTGCGTCAATTGCAAAACAAGCGGCTCCAGCCGGCGCAAATAAAACTCCAGCGGCGCATCAGGTTTCTCCCCGGAACCGCGGGCTTTCTGGAATTCGCCATACGCTTCCGCCCAGCGCTGCTCGCGATAAAGCACAACGCCGCTCCAGAAAGAGTCGCGCTGCGCGACAAGCTCGGGTCCGGCTTCAGCGGCAGGCCAAAGCGGCTCATAGACTTCAACTCTGTCATGTGAATTGAGACCGCTCACAAAATCAATGGGACGCGCAACCACATTCTCACTGACTCGATCGAAAATCGGCGTGTCCATCAGAGCTGTGGATCCGTAAAAACGGTTCAGGGCGCAGAATCTGCGGGCCAATTCGACGGGTTCGCCACTCGCAAGTAGAATCGGGTGCCGGCTGTCCTCCAGTGCACCGGCAATGATCGCGCCGCAGCTGATTCCGGAGCGGATATCCCGACTGGCGATTTTCTCCTTGTCGTCGTCACGCTTGCTAGAGTTCTTGATCATGTCGAGAACAACATGCACTGCTTTTTGTGCGTGCTCCTTGTCAGGCGCGGGAAACCCGAAAATGCCAACCACGCCCTCTCCGTCGGCGGCCTGCAAGTAAGCGCCTTCCTCGACGAGACGCGCAGCGGTATCGCGAATAAACTTCGCACTGGCCTCTGTGAAGGCGGCCGGCTCGCTGCCTTCCGCGAACGTTATTTTGTCGCCGAGATCGCACACCACAACGCTGACTTCGTAGGTCTTTGGCTGAGCGTCGAACGAAATTCGACCATCGTTGAGACGGCGGAATTGTTCTTTCGAAACGCGATCAGCAAATAGCGCTCGGATTAAGTACGAGCGGTTCCTGCGCAGAAAAGCCGACCAAACCTCCGCGATCGCGAACGCAAGTATGAGCGCGAGAACCGACGGCGCCGGCTGAAAAAATACATGATAAAGCGAGCAGACCCACGCGAGACCAAATAGTTCCAGCAGCAACACGCCGATTAGCAAACGGCTGCGCCACCGCCCCGCACGCGCGGGATTGATCAAACTGATCCAGGCAACGCCAAGAGCAGCCAGCAGCACGAAAACGTATTGCCACCTGTCTCCGACGACCTTTGTCGCGCCGGCATAGTCGCTGACGAGTTGCGCCGTCGCATTCTCAAAACCCGCCATCGACTTGGTGAAATGCAAGGCCCCGACGATCATGGCAACCGGGATGCCAATGACGAGCGTTGTGACGACCGTGCGCTTCATGAACGATGATCAAGCCTGTTGCGCCTTTGCAACCGGGTAGTACGACTGCACAACAAGATCGCTCAAAAATTTGTCCGGAGCGTCGATGGCCGCGTCGTTAAGAACAAATGTCGTCCGCTCTGTATTCTTTTTGATCAAGCTCAAGCCGAATTGGTAATCCTTGAATAAATGCGCGCACAGGTCGCCCATGGTCATGCGTTCGGCTTGCGCGCGCTCGACCAGCCGACGCACCGCGCTCTCGTCGAAAACAAGTTCAAGTCCGTGTTCTTTACTAAATTTTTCGGCGAATTCCCACGCGCCGGCTTCGAGCATCTGCCCCTCGATCTTGTGTCCCTCGGCCATCAATTGATCGAGCACGCGTCGCGGTTCACGCACCAGCGCGGCAGTGACACGCAATTGAGTCAGGCCCGAGCCAGCCAGATGGAATTTGTAATCGCGAAATAGCTTTTCAAACACCGTCAACAATCCACGCGCGCCGGTTTTTTCCTTGGCCGCGTCTTGTGCCAGCAGGCGGAGCGCTTCCTCTTCAAAACTGATCTCCATGCCGTAGGCGCGAAAGGCGCGTTCGTATTGCCGAAGCAGACTGCCCTCGGAATACTTCATGATGTCGAACAGATCATTTGCTTCGAGTTCTTCGCAAACTACGCGCACCGGCAAACGCCCGATGAACTCCGGCTCGAACCCGTACTCGATGAAATCCCGCGTAGTGACGTGCTGAAACAATTCGTTATCCATCACTTCGACCGGTTGCGCACTGAACCCGATCTGGCCGTGACGAACACGCCGCGCCACATGTTCTTTGAGCTTTTCGAATGCGCCGCTAACGACAAAAAGAATGTGGCGCGTATTAATGGTGTCGCGCCTGGCTTTGCCTCGCCGTTGAAATTCGAAAGCGGCCTGTAACTGCGCCTGGAGATCGTTCATGCTGCGAACCGGCACTTCCGTTTCCTCCATCAACTTCAACAGCGTGGTCTGGACGCCGCGGCCGCTCACATCGCGCCCGATCAAATTTCCCGTCGAAGCGATCTTGTCGATCTCATCGATGTAAATGATTCCGAACTGCGCCAGGTTCACGTCGCCGTCAGCCTTGTGCACCAGCTCGCGCACCAAATCTTCCACATCACCGCCAACGTAACCAGTCTCGCTAAACTTTGTCGCATCCGCTTTCACAAACGGCACATTGATCAAATCGGCGATGTGCTTGATGAGATAGGTTTTTCCAACACCGGTCGGCCCGACCAGTATTACGTTCTGCTTGAGGTATTCGATCTCTTGCGCGCGCTTCGGATTCTCCTTCTCAAGCTGGCGCAGGTTTTTCGCATGGTTGTAATGGTCGCAAACCGCGATCGCCAGCACCTTCTTGGCTTCCTCCTGTTTTATGACGAACCGGTCGAGATGCGCTTTGATGTCGCGTGGCAGGAGATTGAATTCGAATTCTTTGGGCTCCGTTGGTTCCTGCTTCTCATCTTCCTCCTCCGTCGCCGGATCGGCCTCGGCAATAGTCGCCACTGAAACGCGGTCGCCGAAGTTCTGTTTCATGAATTCGGTGATCTTGCTCTTCAGCTCATCCGGCGAAGGAAATGGTGGTGTCGGTGGGTTTTGTGACATGTGCAAAAAACATCGTGCCAAAGAGGCTTCGTGGCAATGCGTGGTCTAGGTTCTGACCCTTGACCGCAGGATTCGTTCAGACGTTTGCTCCGCCCCGGAGAAAGCGGTTCAATGTGGCGGTGCCGCAAGGCGGACAGCCTGGAGCCATGGCTTTTGTCAATCGACGTGGAAATCGACTGTAACATTGGCGAATTTGGGAGCAAAAGAATGGCTGTGGAAACGTCGAAAACGACCATGGAAGGAACGAACAGGTTCAAACTCGTCGTGCCAAAAGAGTGTGCCCGAATGCGCCTCGACATTTTTTTGGTCAAGGCGCTTCCCGAATTTTCGCGATCCCGGATTCAGCAACTTATTCGTGGAGGCTTTGTTCGCCTGGATGGCGCATCTACGCGACCGCACCAGCTTATGCGGACTGGAAATCAAATCGAAGTCATACAGCCGTCCCCGGAGAAAATTGAAGCCAGGCCGGAAGCCATCTCTTTGGAGATTTTATACGAGGACGCTGATTTGATCGTAGTCAATAAGCGGGCCGGTATGACGGTCCACCCAGGAGCGGGTCACCCCGAACACACCTTAGTCAACGCGTTGCTGCATCATTGCCCAACTTTGTCGGGCATCGGAGGAAAAGAACGACCGGGCATCGTTCACCGGCTTGATAAAGATACGAGCGGCTGCCTAGTCGCGGCCAAGAATGATATGGCTCATCAAGGACTTTCCAAACAGTTCGCCGATCGCGCGGTTGAAAAAATCTATCTGGCGCTCGTCGTGGGAAAGGTACGCAATCAAACAGGTGTTATCGAAAACAAAATAGGCCGGCATCCGGTTCATCGGCAACGAATGAGCGTGGCTTCAAGGCAAGGTCGTGCGGCCAGGACAGATTATCGGGTTCTTCGATCGAATGAACAGGCAAGTCTGATTCAATGCAGATTGCACAGCGGCCGCACACATCAGATCCGGGTGCACCTTCATCACCTGGGCCATCCCGTTCTGGGTGATAAAGTCTACGCGCCGCGGGTCGCCAAAATTTTTCCGCGTCAGATGCTGCACGCGTGGAAACTCGGCTTCCGTCACCCGCGTAATCAAGACTGGATGAATTTCGAGGCTCCATTGCCTGATGATTTCCAAGGTGCGATCGCGGAAATCGGTCTGCAGAGTTCGTCTTGACCCCGGGCCGAAGAGTTTGATTACCGCTTCGGTCTTTTTCGCCGACGCATTGCCCTTGGCACCATTGCGCTGGCTAACATTTTTTGGACCACGTCACCTTGCTGGTTCGTAGTCACATTGCGCAGACGAATAATCCCGTACTCGGGCCGCGAACGTGATGGACGCGCGTCAAGAATCTTCGTCTCGACCGTAAGCACGTCCCCGGGTCGCACGGCATTGGGCCAACGCAGCTTATCCACACCCAGTCCAATTGCGCCCTCGGCAAATTTTAAAGTTTCGACAAACAGTCGCATGCTCATTGCCGCGGTGTGCCAACCGCTGGCGATCAGTCCTTTAAAAATCGTTCGCTCCGCATCCTTGTGATTGAGATGAAAAGCCTGTGGATCGAACTGGCGCGCAAACTCGATGAGATTTTGCTCCGTAACGGTCAACGGCTCAGATTTGAACCGGTCGCCCACCTTTACATCGTCGAAGTAGCGCACTTTCATTAGTGTGGAAGCGAGCACACTGATGCGCCATTGCACGCGGCTGAGCAATGGCAAAATCTCGAAGACTTGGTGATCGTTAAGTCGTGTCTGTTTCGCGAGCTTGAACCCTGCCAGAGAAGGCCCAAGTTCTCGCATGGCACACGTTCTTTTGCGCAGCCCGTCAGAGAAAGTCGCACGCCTCTTTTACTTCGGTCGCATGCTCGATAAAATCCGGCAGCACGTGAACGGAGAATTGCCTTCGGACTATCACGCCAATTTGGGGAAAGGTTTCGATGAAAAATGTGTGAAGTTTCTCCACGTCGATTACGCTCAATTGGTTGAGCGTGTAAAACAGGGCGGCAGTGATGAGGAAATCTTGCAATGGTGCTTCACGCTCGGGCGCCAACCCTCCGAGGACGACGTCCACTTCTGGAATGAATTCATGCGGAAGCTGGGATGGAACGACGAATTCTCGAGAATCGTCGAGCGACGAAAAGCAGAGGCAGGAATGGCTGGCAGGTCAGATATTCAGACCTCGTTCCAGTTCATCGATGCAGACGAGGGTCGGCTGCCGGGAAAAAGTGAGCGTGAGTAAGTTGGGCTCTGTGCCCAGAGAGCACTTCCCTCCCCGAGGCACCGCTACATCCTACTCCTCCAACGTATCGATTCTTTCAGCCAGGCCGAAATCGAGCTCTGTCAACCCGCCTTTACTATGGGTTGAAACGGCCAGACGGACTTTGTTGTAGCGGATATCTATATCAGGGTGGTGCTCTTCTTCCTCAGCCACCTCGGCCACTCTGTCGACAAAATCGATCGCATCGACAAAATCATCGAATTCAAACGTGCGCTCGATCCGGTTTTTCTCGAGTTCCCATTCCGGGACTTTTTTCATTCGGTCCTTGAGTTCACTTTGTTTGATCAGCTCAGCCATAACGGGACAACGAGTATCACCCGAAAATCGTTTTGCAACGCGAAATCGAGGGTCTAGAAATCGAGGATTCGTCGGAGGTTCTTAGCGGAATCGAATACTTCTACTGCGCACTGGCGTGCTTCCTTCGAAAACCGCGACCAATCCCGCACTATTTCACGGATGGCATCATCCGCTTCGGCGACCGATCGAACGAATCTGAAACCATTTTTCGCCGGAAGATAACGGGCGGCGCCCGTGTCCTCGGTAATTACCGGACGCCCCGATGCGAGAAAGGCTGCGGCACGGTCGCTGAGCCACCCGGTCCGCCAGGCGACGTCAACGCCCTTGATTGCTGTGAACTCCGCGAGCGCGCTGGCCAGGTAACGGCGGTACGTGCGAGGCGTGGATGCCACGCGGTGCGGATCGACGATTTGCCAGCCGCGCTGCTCGAGTCGTTCCCTCTCAGGATCCTCTGCGTTAATGTTCATTGCCAGCTCGAACCGCGCTTCCGGAATCCTGGCAGGCAGATCCAGATATGGTTCGAATGCGAATTTCTTTGAGAGATCGGGGAATTCACCAGCCACCTCCACAGCACCGCTCCAGTGACCATTGGCCCACGGTCGTAAATTTTGGCTCCCGCGGACGCGGTTGCGGCCGATAAAATTGTGTATCAGCCAACGGAAAAAATGTTTTCCACTGTAGCTTCTGTGGGCGCAGCGGTGTCGCTTGCGCAGCCGACATCGTTGCCACCGCAGATTTTGGCAGTTGGCAATCGTCGTTTCCCGCATTGAGCCCAATCGTCCAGAATTCGTGATGGTACGACTGGCCCACCTCCAGCTTGGTCATCCAATAGAAGATTTCGCTCGGATCGAGATCGCAAAAAATCCGCCGCTCAAATTTCAGCAGCAGCGGCGGGTGAATTGAATACGCAAGATTGAGCAAAACGTTCGGCCCGCTCAAGCGATCTAGCAGTTCGCGTTTTGAAAGTCCGATGCAAACCATTGCGTCGAGGTCATGAGCGTCGGCGCCTGGTTTTTGATAGAGCAAACAGTAACGGCCTGCTAGTCCATAGAGTCGCAATTGCCTTTGAAACTTTTCGATCTTCGATCGATCGGCCGATGGATCGTTCGAAGCGGGCAATAATTCCAGCCAGACAGCATCCAGTTTCAGTCGCCGCAGGCCGAGCAGCCATTGCAGCGGCACTGACAAGATTCCGCCCCCTTGGAGGTATTTCGCCGCAAATCCGCAACCGAGAAAAATTGTCATTTATGAAAAAATCGTCGCGACCGGGCCAACGCACAACTATTGCCTGCTGTAATGATTCGGCCCCTTGAGAGCAGCTGCCTTGAGCGCATACGCCATCCGCCCATTTGACGCTCGGTTTCTCCTCTCGCAGATTAACCGACTCTTTTTGGCGCCCGTAGCTCAACTGGATAGAGCATCTGACTACGGATCAGAAGGTTAGGAGTTCGAATCTCTTCGGGCGCGTCTCTTATTACCAACGACTTATGCGTGTTTTGAGGGGATTGAATAAAAATAGGTTTGGCAGTTGCTTGCCATTTTTAAGGCGGAAGCTCGGACCGGAAAACCACATCGCTCATCGTAATTGGCGGCAGGTCAGCCTGTCCCAGCTACTGCTAGAGAAATAAAAGAACGGCTGAGAAAAGTGACCTCTACCGGCGTGCGCGTGTGTGCTACTCGCTCGGAGTCGGTGCGTCCGCGAGCCTGCGGGCGATCTCGTCTAGTTTATCGTGCATCGCACCGCGCTCTTCCCGCTCTGCCTCTCATGGCATCCAGATATTGGCAATGTTTACGCTCGGAGCGTGACCCTTCAAGATAGCGAGTTTGTCCATAGAGACGCCGAAGGCAGGAACTAGCATATTAAGGGGAATGTCGGGCGGGCCTTGGAGTTTATCCGTCATGCGTTCGGCAGCGAGAGTGGCATTCAGTTCGCACTGAGCCGCGATGCGTTCTTTTCGTATTGCCACTTGTTGCCATTCTTGTTCTCGGATCGCGGCGACGGTGTTGTTGCTCACGTGGAGAGCACGTGCGATTGCGCGAATCGAATCACCGTTGGCGAGGGCATTTACAATTCGCTGCCGAATGGCAAACGGGCAGAGCTTTGCGTTGTGACGCTTTAGAGCAAGGTGACGCGCCCCTGAGAGTGATTCGCCGTTATTTAGCTCGTTCACGATCAAATGAACATATACGGTGACTTGGGAGAAAACCGCAAAAGGTAGCCTGTGATAATTATCGAAATTAGGAGCGGCGATTCGGGGTTGCGGGGTTTCTTGCTTGACTCAGCTGGCGTAATTTTCTCCAGACTGCGCGTCTCTAACGGATTCGAATCAGGCGGAGGACATTCTCACCGCTAGGTTCTTCGCCCCTTCCGAACCCGCGAATCACTGAATCAAGGTAGCGGGGAAAAAGAAAGGAAGAACCATGAATCCGCTGATTCAGCTGAAACCGAGAACTCCAGTATTCCTCGTTGTATTAGGACTTGCGTGCTTTGGGCTCTTGTCACAAATGCAAGCAGTCAGTCCGCCGCCGGACGTGTGCTATCCAAATTACACGACAGCGGAAGGATGCAATGCGCTTCAAAGCCTCACGACTGGGCTCGGAAATACAGGAATGGGCTGGTATCCACTCTTTGGCAACAGCACGGGCAGTTACAACCGCCGTTAGTGCTGGAACGCTCGCCCTTATCAATGCGGACTCAAATACTGCCACTGGTGCGGGAGCGCTTTTGGTCAATACGACAGGCACCGAGAACGTAGCGATCGGAACCAACGCGCTGATCTTCAACGACAGCGGCAGCTTCAACAACGCTGTCGGGACGTACGCGCTGTCTAACAACGTTGACGGAATCGGCAATAACGCGCTCGGCGATTTGGCGCTAAATACTAACGTTCACGGTCAGGAGAATACAGCGCTCGGCGATTTGGCTCTCGAGAACAATGACTCAACGGGAAACGGAGAGGGAAACATCAACACGGCAGTAGGGGCTTCGGCCTTATCAGGTAACACTGATGGCGGTGGAAATAATGCTTTAGGGTATTCGGCGCTCAGGGACAACAGCACCGGATCTGATAATCAAGCCATTGGCGTCTTTGCCCTTACGAGCAACTCGACGGGCAGCAAGAACATCGCAATAGGCAGCTTTTCTGGGGGGAACGTCATTTCAGCGAACAATGTGATTTGTGTCGGGGATTTTGTGATCGGAAGTAACGAAGACAACACTTCCTACATCGGCAACGTGAACACGACGGAACAGGCTCCTGACTCAAACACCGCTTTCGTTACTGTTCGTCTCTCTGATGGCAGACTTGGGCACCAGCCTATCACGATGCGCAATGCGAACTCTGAGTTGGAAAAAACAGTGAAGCAGTTGAAATCCGTAGTGACCAGACAGGAAACGATCATCTCCCAGCAACAGAAGGCAATGCAGATTTTCACAGCGCGCCTTGAGGATCAGGCTGCGCAAATTCAAAGAGTGAGCGCACAACTCGAACTAAATCAACACACACCAAGAACGGTGGCCTTAAAATACTGGGAAACCATCGCTGACAATCTCCGTAAAGCCGGTTGGAGTTGGGGCTGTGTCTCAGCCGTGGATTCCAAAGGGCGAGCGATCTGGATTGCTGACGCGCACCGCGGCGACGGAAGGCGGTTTGTTGCGGCGGATGCTAAGCTGCGTTTTGGGAACTTGAATCGCCGATCTGCGCTTGCCGCGAATTGCTTTGACAGGACCGACGGCGAGCCAGGCCCGTTGAAGTTATCTCGCAAGCTGAGCAATGAAGCCGTGCGCTACCCCGGCATCGTCCGTGTAGCGTGCGGAGATCAAATTCCTGTCGTTAATGTCGTTTAAAGAGGTCTGGGTCGCGTCCGGATAGTCGAAAGATATAAAAGTGTGCGGCAGCTTGGCAACGAAGCCATGGATCACGCCGTCCGTGTTATTGTAGCGACCGACCATGATACCCGCCGTATTGATGCCCTGCAGCGTCGTGGATTGTGCGCCAGGAAAGTCGATCGGCGACGTGATCATCCCATCAGCATTCCGGAGGAAACCATGGAAAGTCACGCTGCCGTCCGTGCTATAGAAGCCAACAGCCTGGTTGGAGCTATTCATGCCATGCGTACTGGCCAGAGTGGCACCGGAGATCGTAAACATGGTGACAACGCCTCCGATATTAACGTAGGCCAGGTCTGTGCCCGAGGCGATGTCCACGCCGAATCCGCCGAAATTGCCCGCGTCGTTCATTGCAAAGATCTCCGAGAAGGCGGTTCCCGGGAAGTCATACGGAGTGAAAGTGTGACCAGTGAGGAAGAATCCATGAAGGTCATTATCGCTGATCGTTAAATACTCGCCGCCCACGACGCCCGAGCTATTAATGGCGAGCGTTCGAGTAAGACCGCCTGTATCACCCGGATCGACGATCGGTCCGATGAACGTGCCATTCGCGCGGCGTATGTAGCCACGTGTGACTGCGCTGGAATCGACATAGTAGCCCGCGATGTCCCCTTTATTATTGATTCCGTACGTGAACGTCGAGTTACCGACACCCGGGAAATCAAAGGTGGTCACGACGGTGACGCTGGGCGCGTCGGTCTCGCCACGCGCGGGCAGCACCAGAGCGAGAACCCAGATGCTGCCAAGGATAAGAAAAAATCGAACAATTCTTTTCATAGATACGACGGCTTTAAGATAAGTTAAGGTGGGATTGTTATGTCTTTCTACGGGAACGGCGGGACCAAGTTCGAAAAACCTTGCCACGCCGAAAGTATTGCCGACGGCGGCCCAAATTGAATTGAGCAAAGCTGCACCGCAAACGGTTCTGAACAAGCAGTAAACGTGTAGTGGAAGGCGTGAAATATTAGGAAATCATTGCTCGAAATCTCAGCAACGCTGGTTGGAGTTTGGGCTGGGTCTCAGCGATTGATTCCAGCGGGCGAACAATCTGGATTGCAGACGCGCATCGCGATGACGGAAAGCGATTCGTTGTCAGGGCCGATGAAAAGCTCAGCGCCTTTGTTGAACTTGAACATCAGGTGTTGATCGTAACCTTTATCTCAAATCCATTCACCACGATTCGTGCCGTGAGCAATGACGTTAATTGAAATCAGACCGCACCGTTGGCGTTGGAAGTGCTTTGAAGCACCCGGCGTCGAGCCTGTGTTTGTGAATCACAAGGGACGCCATCAGCTACGCAGACGGTCGCGCTTGTTTTCGCTCTGGCGAGATTCGGCTGATCGATGCGAGCGGCGCTATCGAGCGCGCTTAAAAAACTGGAACTCCGCGAAATGGAGATTCCATAGCAACTCAAAATACCGGTCCGCGCTTATTGTGTCTGGGTGCAGTTTATTCGCATTAACTTTATTCTCGAGATCCTGAAACTGTTCCATGCACGTGATCATGGTTCGAACTTTTCCGGCTTTATGGGTCCGAGCTTGTGCTTGTGATCGGCGGGAGCATGCCCGATGTCGAAGAAAGCCTTCCCAATAACTGTAATGATCAGCGATTGAGTGATCTTCAATTTCCTGCCGGACGTGGCTCCCGTCTCGATCCAAAACGAGCTACTGAAAATATGGTCGGATCTGCGCATATTTTTTATCGCCGATTCCGCTCACTCGTCTTAGATCGTCGGCGCTGCGGAACGGGCGGGCTGTGATGATGCGCGCTGCCGTTACGTGCCCGATTCCGGGCACGGTCGTTAGCTCCTTTTCGGTAGCAGTGTTGATGTCGATCCTGCCGAGCACTACCTGATTCTTGCCATCTCTCTTGTTCGTTTCGACCGGACCGATACGAGTGCTTGGGATTATCGGATGCGGGGTTGCAGAACTATCTTCAGAGGCGAAAGAACTGACGGACGCGGGCGATTGCGTATTCACGTTCAATCGCCCGGCGCTCACGCCCCAGGCGCCGATCTTTTCCTGCCGCGCCTGTTCTTCAAATCGTTGAAGTTTTTCCAGTTCGACTCGCGAACTGTTGATCCCTGGTGGTATGGCTTTGAACCCATGATTTCTTGCAAGACCATTTTTGACCAGCAACTCGCCGAGGTCTCCTTCTTTGGTCTGAACAAACGCGTAAAATCGCTCAAGCCTGCTTTGACCCAGCGCATCGGACATATGTGTGAACACAGTGAACGGCATGGAGAGTCTCTGGCGTGTGAATTCCTTCGCTGCCCGACCTGCTTCGATGGCTTCGGGCACGGTAATTCCGAAATATTTCGCCTGCTCAACGAGACGACCCGGCGTCATTTCGTCCGTTTCTGGCGCGTCAACGAAATAAAGACGAAACAGATATTCCTTTCTGCCGGAACTCACGTGAAAGCTGTCGCCGTCGTTCGCCGGGTTCGGGATGAATTCGCAGTCCTTCAAGACGACCCATTCTTTCGACCCGCCGCGGGCGCAAACGTTAACAGCCGCGGCCCAAAGAACAGCAACGCTAATCAGCGTGCCTACAGCTGCTCGGCAGAAGATCACAACGCAGTAAATCAAGCGTTCACCTCGAACGGTTCTTTTAGCTTGAATAAACATAAGCGCATCCTCAAGTCATTTTGAGCTGCGCCAAATGAGTCGCGTACATTGCGATCAGCAGGCCCAAAGCACTGCCCGCGATGACATCGCTGACAAAATGATAATTCATCGCCACCAGGCTAACGAGCATCGGAACGGCGAGCACCGTCGCAACAACTCGAGTGGCGGGCATGGCCCACACCCAAACCCAGCCGAATCCCAGTATCCTGCAGGCATGCCCCGAGGGGAAGCTGCCGACGTCGTCACCACGTTGAAACGGATGGAAACCATAAGTGCCGGTGCCGATAAGCGACGGGTTATCGTGTGTCCATGTCTCCGGCCAGTAGCGTCCGAACACGTCGCCTAACGAGATGCGGAAATCGTCGGCGACGATCAAGCTTATGCATGCGACCAGGAGGACCTTTTGCCATTGTACAAATGGGCCCCAGGCCCTTCGAACGATTAAGATCGCCAACATCAGAGCCGCCCAATTCTGCACTTCCGGCGGCGGATACGTTAGCCAGCGAAAGAGCTCAATTTTGTTGATGTGATGGTCGTAAACAAAAAAGGCAACGGGACGATCGATCCAGAAGTAGCAGGTCACCACCGCAAAAACGCATAAGCTCGTCAGAATCAAGCTTCGGCGCAGCAGGCTGCGATATTCTGCGGTTCCGGTCATTCCGGCGGCAGTTCAAACTGGCTCATCAGCTTAAACATTTCGTAGCGCTGTTTGATTTCTTCCATCGACAAACTGCGTAAACGTTCGAGGCTAAATGCTTCCACGCAGAAACTGGCCAGCACGCTTCCGTAAATCATCGCTCTGCGCAGATCGTTGAAATGCACTTTTTTAACCGTGCCGGCCAGATAACCAGCCATGCCACCAGCGAAGGTATCCCCTGCCCCTGTCGGATCGTGAATGTCTTCCAGTGGATACGCGCCACAGCTGAAAAATTGATCTTCTTTACCGAAGAGCAGTGCGCCGTGTTCGCCCTTTTTTATCGCAACGTACGAAGGCCCCATCTTCTGAATGTGACGACCGGCCTTGATCAGACTCGTCACCTTCGTCATCTCCCGCGCCTCGCTGTCGTTCAGAATTAGAAGATCAACGCGCCGTAGTAGCGCATCGAGATCCGGTCTGGCTGTCTCAATCCAAAGATCCATCGTGTCGGCCACAATAAATCGCGGACGCTCCATCTGCTCGAGCACATGTGATTGCAGCGATGGCGCGATATTCGCCAGCAAAACGAAATCGGTCTGCCGATATACCTCCGGCAACACTGGCTTGAAATCTTCAAAGACATTCAGATCGATGAAGCGCGTCTGGCGCGTGTTCAGATCCCACGAATACTCACCCGACCAGCGAAATGTTTTGCCATTTACTTTTTGCACGCCCTCAGTGTCGATCTTCCGCGCTTTCCAGAAATCGAATTCAGATTTGGGAAAGTCGTCCCCCACAATGCCGACCAGCCGCACCGGCGAAAAAAAACTCGCCGCGAGCGAAGCGTACGAAGCGGATCCGCCTAACAACTCCGAATGTTCCTCGACCGGCGTCTTGACGGCGTCGATAGCAATGGAGCCAACAACAAGGACGGACATGGTCAGAATGACAAATGGCTTCGCCGCGTTAAACCGTAGAATCGTTGAATCGTCAAATCGCGAATCCGGTGTGACGCTGTAAGCATGTAAGGAATCACGGAGCTGTTAAGCCAGCATGTCGGTGGCACAACGGGCGTAATCGACAATGTTATGCGCTTTGAGCAATGCGGAAACCATCACCACGCGTTTCGCGCCAGCATCAATCACACTCTGTAAATTGTCGATGTGGATTCCGCCGATACAAAAGATCGGTATGTCTACTTCATCATGGACCCGGAGAATGTCCGCCAGACCAATCGGCGCATAGTCCGGTTTTGTAGGCGTAGAAAAAATCGGGCCGAATCCGATGTAATCGGCACCTTCGCCCTCAGCCGCGCGCGCCTGCTCAACGCTATGCGTGGATTTTCCGACCAGAACGTCGCGCCCTGCTTTACGTCGCGCGATTTCGATCGAGTCGTCATCCTGCCCGACGTGCACACCTTCGACCGGAAGCTGGCCGGCAATTTCGGCGTAGTCGTTCACGAGGAGCGGCGTCGAAGATGTCGCCGTCAATTTGTGCAGTTTCGCTGCGAGATCAGCCAGATCGGAAATCGATTTGTTTTTTCCGCGCAGCTGAACGACATCAACACCGCCTCCAATCATTTGCTCGACAACGCCACCCGCACCGGATGGGTCAACGTAGCTGAGATCAAGGATTGCATAGAGACGGCATTCGCTCAGCACTCTCATCGCTCGCCGTAGTGTCCGCTGCCTTCAGCGAATTTACGCCGCACCAAAAAGGATGCGTCGAGGAAAGAGAATGCCACAATGCGATGCACGTCACTCATGGAGACGAAGCGGCCGCGATTGCAGACTGAGTTTGCCTGCTGAAATGAGGCGGTCGAGCAACCCTGTGTCGTAATTTCCATCGCGAAAATCGCTGTTCCGCATCATAGCGGCATGAAACGGCACAGTGGTTTTGACACCGGCGATGTAATATTCGTCCAATGCCCGCCGCATTCGATCGATCGCATTAATCCGCACGGAGCCGACCGTAATAATTTTCGATATCAGCGAATCGTAGTAAGGCGGCACGGTGTAACCGGTATAAACGTGCGAGTCGATCCGAACGCCGCGGCCTCCGGGCGCGTAATAAAAACCAATGCGACCCGGGGTCGGCTGAAAATTGTTGGCAGGATCCTCGGCGTTGATACGGCACTGGATGGCGTGCAGCCGCGGCACTGCGCGAGCGATATGAGGCGAGAGCGGTTGACCGGCGGCGATTCGGATCTGTTCCTTTACCAGGTCGCATCCGTACACCTCCTCGGTAATGGTGTGTTCCACCTGGATGCGGGTGTTCATTTCCATGAAATAAAAGTGCTTGTCCCGATCGACCAAAAATTCGATTGTGCCCGCGTTTTCGTAGCCGACTGATTTCGCCAACTTCACCGCCGCGTTTCCCATCTTCTTGCGCAGACCCGGAGTCATCAGTGGCGATGGACATTCTTCAATGACCTTCTGATTACGCCGTTGAACGGAGCAATCGCGCTCGCCAAGATGCACGACGCGCCCGTGGCTATCGGCCATGATCTGAAATTCAATGTGATGCGGATTGGTGATGAGCTTTTCCAAATAAACCTGGTCGTCTCCAAACGCTTTCTGCGCTTCATAACGCGCACTTTGGAAAGCCGATTTAAGGCTGGCCTCATTATGCGCAGCCCGCATCCCGCGTCCGCCGCCACCGGCAGACGCCTTAATCATCACCGGGTACCCGAGTTTCTTGGCGATCTTCATCGCCTCGTCCTCTGTCTCGACGATTCCGTCGCTGCCTGGAGTCACTGGCACACCCACTTTCCGCGCTGCGGCGCGGGCCGCATTTTTATCCCCCATTGCTTGCATCGAACGGGAAGGCGGCCCTATGAACTTGATTTTGCAGCTCTCGCAGACTTCAGCAAAATGCGGATTCTCGGCCAGAAAACCGTAGCCCGGATGGATGGCATCGACATCGCCGATCTCAGCCGCGCTCATGATACGGTCGATTCGCAAATAACTTTCCAAACTGGGGGCCGCGCCGATGCAGATCGCTTCATCTGCAAGCTGCACATGCAGGGAGTCGACATCGGCTTCGGAGTAGACCGCCAGAGTGCGAATCCCAAGTTCCTTGCAGGCGCGAATCACCCGCAGCGCGATCTCTCCGCGATTGGCAATCAGGACTTTTTCGAACATTGGCGATGCGCGAGTCGGCGTGCCCAGCGGCAGCCCCGTACCATGGTTAACGCACTCTGAACAGCGCCTGGCCGAATTGAACCGGCTTACCGTTTTCAGCGATCACTTCGGCAATGACACCGTTGATTTCCGCCTTGATTTCGTTCATCACTTTCATCGCTTCGATGATGCAAACTACTGTGTCCGCCGTAACAGCCTTACCTACGTCAACAAACGGTAGGCCATCAGGCGACGCAGCGCGATAAAACGTCCCCACCATCGGCGACACAATTTCTTTTGCCGGCACACTTTCGGTCGGCTTAGGCGCGGAAAGGGCTTTTTCAGTTCCAGTGTCCGCTGTCCTGACCGGCATGGCAGCCGCCGCCGAGGCAGAAGCAGCGCCCTGTGGCGGCAAAGCGGCTCGCTCCAGCTTCAGACGAAATCCCTCCTTTTCGATCTCGAAAACTGAGAGATCGTGTTTCGTCATCAAATCGATAACGGCTTTGATTTCTTTGATGTCCTTGGAGTCCAAGTTTCTTGTTGGTTAAGACTGAAGCGTCCTAGTCTAAAGCAGTTTTGCCCTTAAACGTCAAGCACGGGCTCGAGTTATGGAGATCTTTAGCGCCGCGCCTAGACAACACTTTGAACTCCGGTGCAATCGCTACACCATTATCTCATTACTCCCCCGCTCCAGTTTAAGATTGTCGATGAAACCGACGACTACGTCGTGGTGGACAAGCCACCGTTTCTTTTGATTCACCCCACAAAGCCAGGCAGCACACCGACTCTCTGGAAACAATTGCGCGATCTGCTCGCCTTCGAGATCGCCAGCGGCGGGCAGGTTTCAATTGTGAACCGGCTCGACCGGGAGACAAGCGGACTGGTGCTCGTTGCCAAAACGGCGGCAGCTGCCCGCGAATTCGGTCTCTTGATGCAACGACATCGGTTTCACAAAGAATATCTCGCCATCGTTTGGGGCTGGCCGGAATGGGAGCACACCGTCGTTGACGCTCCTTTAGATCGTCAAAGCAAACACCGAAGATCAGCGATTTGGCTCAAACAGATGATTTACTCGGCAGGCGCGCCTGCGCAGACAGAAATTTTTGTTGAACGGCGGTTCAGGCGATCCACTTCGTCCGGCTACCGCTTCAGTCTTGTTCGCGTCATTCCGCGCACAGGCCGAACTCATCAAATTCGTGTGCATCTTGCCTCAGTTGGCCACCCAATCGTGGGCGATAAAATTTATGGCCCAAACGAGCAATTGTATTTGCGTTTCATCGAAGCCGGGTGGACTCACGAGCTCCAGCATGAACTTCTTCTCTCCCGTCATGCCTTGCACTCGGCGAAACTGGCAATTGAGGGCCAACACGAATGGGAATGCGGATTGCCGCCCGATCTTGCTGATTTTGTGAAGTAGGAGATGCCTCGCGACGTTCGCGGCGTCACACCGGCGCCTTATCCCTGCCAAATTGCAATCGCCTTAACTCCTCTTAACGTAGGCGCGCCGGATGAAACTCCTTCGCATCTGCATCGTTTACGTCGCAATTTCGATCTGCTCGCAAACTTTCGCGGGGGTTGAAGATCATGCTGGCGTCGCCGCAAGAGAGGAATTTGATCCACACCGAATCGAGTTCGCACTCGAGACTGGCTATTTGTTCGGCGCGATTAATCCGCCCGCGGATTATCAAATCGGTGCGCTGTTTTTAACGGAAAGAATCCGTTGGGGAGTCATCCGAACCGACAGCTGGCTGCGCGGCTATCACCAGCTCTATATCAGCGCGATTGCGGAGCCGATTTTCAAAGGAATCGAGGATCACTACTTCGGCTTCAACGTTGGGTTTCGCTATAACTTCGTTCAGCCACGCTCGCGATTTGTACCGTATATTTCGGGCGGAGTAGGCGCCGGGGGGATCAACAGCCATCCCGAAGTCCCTGGCGGACAGGGACAGGATTTCACATTCAACATCTTATCCGCCGCGGGCATTTCATACATGGTGAGTGATCATTGGAAACTGGATGTTGGAGCGCTCTACCAGCATCTATCCAATGGCGGACAAACCGATCCTAATCCCAGCCTGAACCTGTTCGGCCCGCAGATCGGAGTGACGTATTCTTATTGAAGCGGCGCGCGACTTGCGTTCGAAGATCGCAAGCGAGACGCTTGCCCTACATTCATGAGCACGCCTGATGAAAACATCCTGGTGATCAAGCGCAGCTTGTTTGACGAACTTGGTGGGTTCCAAGGACTCAGCTTTGAGCCCGAGAAGTATCTGACCGCAATTCTATCGCGCGGAAACAATTTCTTCATTCCGCGTCAACAAGCGGAAAGCAATCCCGCATTCAAGCAAATCATCCCGTATGCGCTAATTGTATTTCAAAACTCCGTGCTTCACTACGTGCGCGGCAAAAAAGCGGGCGAACAGCGCCTCGTTGCAAAAGGCTCCATCGGGATTGGCGGGCACATGGCAGAAGATGCCGACAAATTTCTGTGGCATTCGACCGACGAAGAGACTTACCGCGCTGGCGTAGAACGCGAGGTCAAGGAAGAAATCAAGATTGATACTCCGTTTGAAGATCGCATCGTCGCGCTTCTAAATGACGATTCGACCGAAGTGGGACGCGTGCACTTGGGAATCGTGCACGTGTTCAAACTGAAAGAACGACAAGTTCAAAAACGCGAGGCGATGATTACCGGGCTAACGTTTCTCCCGAAAGAAGAATTGCTGGCGCGCCGCGAAACCATGGAAACCTGGTCGCAGATTTGTCTCGATTCCCTCGACCGCTTGCTGCTGTAGCCGCCTTCCTTTGCGAAGCGCAGCGCCAACTTTTTCAGGTCCCGGGTGGAGGAGAAGTCGACGATTCGGGTGAAGTTTCAGTGGGCGGAGTGGTTTCCGCTGCGGGAGAAGTTTCAGGTGCCGGAGATGCCTCCATTGCAGGCGAACCCGTTGCAGGTGCGGAGGCGGCCGGGGGAGGAGGCTCAAGTGCAGGCGCGGCTGCGGGAATTTGCTGCGGAATGAATGCAATCTCGTCAATTTGCCAACGGCCGACCGGGTGCGAGATACTCAGGTCCATATCGGCGTATCTCGAGGGATAATAGATCCGGGTATGGAACGACCCGTGCGGTTCAAAAAAGTGTGATTGAAATTCGATCTTGCCCTGCACATCGACGGGGCGCACAGGCGCTCCCATCTTCACGATCTCATTTATGAACTCCTGTTGCGTCGAAGCGGGAAAATTCATGCGCGCCTGGGGACTAAGTCGCGAATTGAAGAAATTAATGTCGTGCTGGACTGCAATGCGCTGGATAGCATCTTTGGCGAAAGCTGTTCCTTCTCGAGCGCTCGCCTGCTTTTGAGAGTTGAGCCACCACCACGCTCCAAAAACCAGTACCAACAGGATGATGAGCACTACAACCACCTGACCGGATGAATTCCGTTTAGAACTTAGTTTCAATTGTTTCATCTTTTTAATAAGCGAATCCCATGCTCTTGATCACTTCTCCGTTACGGATGAGCACAGAATGTTTTTGTTTTCCTGTATAAAGGCCGAAACGGTTTCGCGCGTTGACTGTAAAATTAACGAGATATCCGGAGACAGCTTCACCGCCCTGCCCCACGTCGGTGGGTTTTGGTTCTTCCTTCCACTCGATGCGCGCGCTGTCGGGATCGATCAACTGTTTGCGGAGCCACTGCATGATGATTGCCTTATAGTTCGTAGGGTAAGAGCCGTAACGCGGCGTAGCCGCAGACGGTGTTTGGGCGTTTAAACTCGCGACGCCAGTTACTGCGACTGCGACCGCGCAAATCAGCGACAGCGCCACTAACCCTTTCATATTGGTTATTTACCATCGATCAAAGCGGCTAGTCCAGCCTAATGAACCAATGTCTGTCAAGCTTTTGCCGCTCAAGAGTGTAACCTGTCTCTTATAATGTTGCCGCATCCAATACAAAATGTGCGTCCCGGGGTCGGTTCCATTGTGCGCTCTGCGAATGGCGTGGCATTGTAAGGAAGATTTTCGGAAAACGCGTTTTCATTTCGCGACCGTTCGAATGAAGAAATTGTTGCTGTGTTTTGCAATAAGCATCGGGTTGATGGCAGCGTCGAAACCCGTTCTTTCCGGCGAACAACGGACCAAAAGTTCGGAGGTTGCGATTGCGGAAACTCGAAACGCAGACCCCAACCTAACCGCCACTAACAACGGCGGAGGTAAATCGCCCATTTGGCAACGGACGCAACTGGATCAGGCAGCGGCAACCAAGGCATGGCTGGACAGCGTCCCAAAAGAAGAACGCGAAAAATCGGATGCCTATTTTCAGGGCGGTTACTGGCTGACTTTGTGGAACTACGTTTTGGCCGCCGGGATTTCGATCCTTCTCTTGTGGTCCCGGATTTCGGCGCGGCTCCGCGATTTATCGGAACGACTGACGACGTCGAAAACGTTGCAAGTGGTCTGCTACAGCGTTCCTTATCTGCTTCTTATTTATCTCTTAAGCTTTCCGCTTAACCTCTACGAAAACTTCTTTCGCGAACATCGATACGGTCTGGCAACACAGACTTTTCCCGAATGGTTTCGAGAGCAGCTGACAGGCCTCGGAATTACGATCGTTGGCGGCACAATTTTCTTGATGGTGCTTTACACTGTGTTCAGGCGAGCGCCAAAAAGTTGGTGGATCTGGGGTACGGCAGTGGCCGTGGTCTTCTCGTTCCTTTTGCTCTTTATGGCGCCGGTATTCGTTGAGCCGCTTTTCAATAAGTACAAGCCGCTGACAGATCGCAATATCAGCGAGCCAATTCTCGCGATGGCGCGGGCGAACCAGATTCCGGTCGACCATATGTTTGAGGTTGATGCGTCGCGTCAAACAACACGCATAAGCGCAAATGTCTCAGGAATTCTCGGCACCACGCGCATCGCGTTGAACGATAATCTGCTCAAGCAATGCACAATACCTGAAATCCGCGCCGTGATGGCGCATGAGATGGGCCATTACGTTCTTAATCATGCAACAAAACTGTTGACCTATTCAGGTATTTTTCTTTTGATCGGCTTCGCACTTGCTCGAGTTCTGTTTAGCGCTGCGCTGAAACGTTGGGGCAAACAATGGGGCTTGCGGGGCATTGCCGATCCAGCCGGCCTTCCGCTGCTTGGTTTGATTCTGAGCACGTTGCTTTTCCTCGCTACACCGCTTCTCAACACCGTGGTGCGCGTCACTGAGCGCGAAGCGGACGCTTTTGGAATCAATACTTCTCGCGAACCCGATGGCATGGCGATGGTGGCGGTAAAGCTCGGCGCTTATCGCAAACTTGATCCGACGCCGCTGGAAGAGTTTATGTTCTACGATCATCCCAGCGGTCGCGCCCGGATTCGCATGGCGATGGATTGGAAAGCGGCAAATCTACCCGCAGGCCATTCAGCGACCACCCACAGTGCGCACCGATAATGAATCGATAACGCTCTTTAGTCCTGACGCTCACCCCAGTTCGCGAGGATGCTGCGAGGGAGCGGCTGCGGTAGGCGCCGATTTCCCTTTCTGAATCAACATCAGATTGCGAATATAGATCAGTGAGTTGGGAAGGTATGCCAGAATGCCGACTGGATCGCGTTTGAAGATAAAATAAAGGCACATGATGACGCTGCCGAATATGCTCCAATACCAAAACGAGACCGGGATTATACTTTCACCTCGTCGCTCAGAGGCGACCCATTGCACCAAAAAACGCATGGAAAATGTCACGTTACCGATCAAACCCAGTATGACCAGGTAACTCCAGTCCAGCCCGAGGAATCGGTATTCCTTCCCGATCCAGGTAATTGCGATAAGTGCGAGTGTGTTCATAGCATTCGGGTTGTTTAACGTTACGACTGCGATTTAACAAGTGGCAGGCTGCAGCCGGGCGAGTCGACCTCGGGGAGACTGCCGCGAATCAGCGCCCGCGGCTACAATCCGCTTTGTTAATCGCGAATAGCTGATTCGGCAATTTAAGACCGGTGTCGGTGTTTATTCCGGAAGTTCGATTCCGATTACGCAGCATGCTTTATTCTCGAAATGAGCGTATCGGCTATTGCAGCCGGGGTTTCCGCGACCGCGATTCCTGCAGCTTCGAGCGCCTCAATCTTTCCCGCGGCAGTTCCTTTACCACCCGAGATGATAGCCCCCGCATGACCCATCCTGCGGCCCGGCGGCGCCGTTTTCCCCGCGATGAACGCTGCCACTGGCTTCCTGCAGTTCGCTTTGATCCACTCCGCGGCTTCTTCTTCGGCAGACCCACCGATTTCACCGATCAGGATCATCGCTTCTGTTCCCGGATCGTCATTAAACAACTTCAGGCAATCGAGATGTGACAGACCGTGAATTGGATCGCCCCCGATGCCGATGCAGGTGGATTGTCCGTAGCCGCGTGATGTTAACTGCCACACCGCTTCGTAGGTAAGCGTCCCTGAACGCGAGATCACACCAACGTTCCCTCGCTTGTGAATGTATCCGGGCATTATCCCAATCTTGCATTGGCCCGGCGTAATGATGCCCGGACAATTCGGCCCAATCAGGCGCGATTTCTTTCCGCGCATGAGTGCTTTCACACGCATCATGTCCATCACTGGAATCCCTTCCGTGATGCAAACCACCAGCTCGACGCCGGCATCGATCGCTTCCAGAATCGAATCAGCGGCCGCAGCTGCGGGGACAAACACCATCGACGCATTACACCCGGTCTCTTGTCGCGCTTCCCAAACGGTATCGAAAACGGGTACCTTCCCATCGAACATCTGGCCGCCTTTGCCCGGTGTTACGCCTGCTACGACGTCTGTCCCATATTCAATGCACTGACGAGTATGAAACCCGCCCGCGCTCCCGGTGATCCCTTGAACGACTAGCCGCGTGTTTCTATCGACGAGAACTGACATACAAATTAGAAAAGCGGGAACACAGAAGAAAATCTGGAATCCACAAATCCATGGAAAAGACAAACAGATATAGCCGGCCTTCCCCTGATTTTTCTCTTTCCTATTCGTTCCTCCTGGTTTCCGGATTCAACTCGACTTTCTCTTGTGAATCACCAGTTTATTTCCATCCGGGTCGCGGAATTGCGCCATCCAACAAACTGGCGTTTCAGTCTTTTCGATGTCGAATGCGACGCCGCGTTCTTTGAGCTTCTCGTAAACCGCATCCATGTCTCCAACCTCGAACGCGACTGTTGTCCCATCGCGTGAAGGCTGCCAGGCTGGATGACATCCAACTCCGATTGTCGTGGCGCCAAGGTCGTACTCGACCCATGCACCATCCATCTGTGTGCGCGTCGGCTTCAACTCCAGCGTCTCCTGATAGAATTTTCGCGCACGTTCCTTATCGGAAACGGCAATTGCAATAAAAGCCACTTCGTTAGTGATCATATACAGACTCCTTTCTGATTTTCGGTGAATTTGTGAACATTACTTAGTTACCGTCTGTGGTCCGCACAGCAACCAGATAACACAATTGCTGTCTCAAAAGGTTCCGCTTCAAATACAATTGAATTTCCTCCCGGTCATTTGCGTTTCGCCGCCTCAACGACTTTTTGCGCTGCGTCGGCAAGATCATCGGCTGCGATAAGTTTGAGGCCGCTTTCCTTCAACAACTCCTTGCCTCGGTCTACATTCGTTCCTTCAAGACGCACAACCAACGGCACGGTTAGTTTCAGGGTTCTGGCTGCATTAATGATGCCCTGCGCGATTACGTCGCATTTCATAATCCCACCAAAAATGTTCACCAGAATGGCTTTCACATGCTTGTCAGCGATCAGGATCTTGAACGCATCGGTCACCTGCTCTTCGGTAGCGCTGCCGCCGACATCGAGAAAGTTAGCAGGCTCCCCGCCGTAAAATTTTATGATGTCCATCGTGGCCATAGCCAGCCCGGCGCCATTAACCAGACACGCGATGTTTCCATCCAGCCCGATGTAGTTCAGCCCGTGTTTTGAAGCTGCGACCTCGCGAGGATCTTCCTCCGCGACATCGCGCATCGCTGCGATCTCCGGATGGCGATAAAGGGCGTTATCATCAAAGTTAAACTTGGCGTCGAGCGCCAGGACCTCGCTCTCCTTCGTAATCACCAGCGGGTTGACCTCAACCATCGAGCAATCGAACGCGAGGAACGTGCGGTAAAGTCCTTGAAAGAGTTTTGATGCGTTTTTTAGCTGTGAGGATTCGAAACCGAGTTGTTTCGCCAGCTTCCTCGCCTGGTAAGGTTGCATGCCCGCTAAGGGATCAATCGGTTCCCGAATAATTCTCTCGGGAGATCGGGCAGCTACGGCTTCAATTTCTACTCCACCTTCGATGCTGGCTACAACCAGCGGCGCGGCGGTGGCGCGATCCAGCAGGACGGCAAAATAAATTTCCCGCGCGATATCGGCTGACTCGGCAACAAGGACTTTGTTTACAAGACGACCCGTTGGGCCGGTCTGGTGCGTTACCAGAATTTCACCAAGCATTTTCGCTGCAACTTCGCGAACCTCCTTCGGCGTTTTGCGAACGTGAACGGCGCCTTTGAATCCGTTCTTAAACGTCCCCTTGCCCCGCCCGCCCGCATGGATTTGTGCCTTCACGACGATATCGATATCACCCAACTCCCGCGCGATTTGCTCGGCTTCATCGAGCGTCGTCGCAACTCTGCCCCGTGTGGTAGCGACGTCGAATTTTTGCAGTAACTCTTTGGCTTGATGTTCGTGGATGTTCATCAGGGAAATCGGCTTTTTCAGTCCGTTTCGATGTCCGTTTCGGAGAGTGTGGAATAGCCTGCGAAACGCGCCTCAGCAACGATTTTTCTTGGTCGAATTGGCTTGCCTTGCCGAAATCGCGCCGACTACCGTGGCGACCATGAAAACCTCATTGAAATTTCTAGCAATAATCAGCGCCGTCGTGTTTAGCGCCATTATGACGGTCATAGCGATTACGCCTGAGCAGGAGAAGGCATTTACCGATAAGTACAAGACGGCGTTCGAAGGCAAGGATACAGCGACGTTAGAATCCTTCCTTTATACTCAGGGCGCCGATCCCGAGATTCTAGAGTTTTACAAAATGATGCAGTCAGGAGAAGCGGGAGGAAAAATCGCCTCGATTGAACTTGTCGCTCTGACGCCGGAGGACGCGAAAAAAGCCTCTACACCAATGGAATCTCCCGGCGGCGGAAAAGTTTGCCTGCCGTTGAAGCCGACTAAAAAGCTCGTGATCAAGGTGGACAAGAAAGACGGCAGCGGCAGCTCATCCAGCAAGAGCGAAAGCTTCGTCGCAGAGAAAGATGGGAAGTTGGTTATCCCTGTTCCCGGACCGTGTAAATAGTGCAAGGTAGGGGCGCCGCGTTGAAGTGTCCGTGGGACGCAGCGTCGTCTCTGCCATTGTGTTCGTTCACTTTCGGCTCTCTTTAAAGAGAGTGCCGACCGTGCGCTGGTTTACAGGCGGCTCGAGCGAATTAACAAAAGCGCGAAAACGTCTGGAGAAAACCTCGGGCCGAACTTTCCAGTAATGAGCCATACCGGGCGCGACGACATAGTGCCGGAGAAGTCCATGCCAGCCTTCCCAGAGTTCCTGATCCATCAATCCGTAGACATAATGAAAATGAATGGTCTCAAATGCTTTTAAGAATTGATAACTGGCATGGAAAAATCGCGCTCGCTCTTCCACAGATAAAGCGCTTACATCTTCCAGCCCAACTCGCCAGATCCGTTCCAACTCCGCATTTTCCATCAAAGGTTTGGTCACGTCGCGCAGGGCGGTTGCCGCTGCGTCCTGCGTGGCTAGCCTGGCTACCCGCGTGCTCTGATGCACTTGCACTGCCAGGTATAACACCGACAAAACGACGGCAAGCGAGCCGACCAACTGCGAGATCGCGCTAATCGCATCCCAGTTCATCCCCGAGTTATACCATAAACCCGTCGCTGGTTACTACATTGGTTGCCGAGCGATTCTGGAGGCAGACGCAGGTGTCGACATTAGAACTGGCAAAAATTCCGACGGCATAGACGCCGCCCAAACATCGTAATCCGAACCGAACTGCCGCAGAAACAGAAGCAAGAATGCGCCGAGCGTTACTGACACCGGCAAAAGTATGACCGAGCCGACATATGGAATCGCCGCGACACAACAGGTCGCGCATAAGACCACACAACTGATCACCAACACTGCAATGGCCAACACCAGAACAAACAACACATAAAGAAAGATCGTACCGGGATGAGAGGCGACCAAATCCATCACTTCAACAAATGCGAGTCGCGCACGACACCTTCGCCGGTACATGATGGGCACCATTAATTGGGAGAGGAGCCCCCAAACAAGAGCCACGCAGACTGCAATAAACACGAACAGCGACAGCCCAATCCAAAATCCAATTCCATGTTCTGCCTGGGCTCCTCTGTGAATAAACGGCAGGATGAGTCCGAGCCCCGCGATGCCAAGGACCAGGAAAAGCACCAGCGCGACAACGAGTGAGAATAAGCAGAAACTGTTTCCCTCTACGCGATATTCCTTCCACGGTTGGACGATCGCAGCACGATTGCGAACGATGCTGTCTACAAAAACGAATCGGCCGCGCGCACGTAGCCAGGCAATCAGCACGATGAGCAGAAGAACAAGACAAACCAAAATACAAATGCCGGTGACTAGAATCGGCCCCGGAATCTCACTGATTTTCTCGCCCAGCTTCCGAATATATTCGCGCCCATTGTCCGGATAACGGAAGTTACCGCCGCCGCCGCCGCCGAGGTTCGCCAGCCAGGCCGCAAAACCGATCACAAGCCATCTTTTCAAGTCGAACGGTTGAAAGAGAATTTTCTTCATCAACTCGAACGCTTGGCCGAACGGTTTGAAGATTTCGATTTTAGCGTCAACTCCGTCCATGCGCGTATTTCAAACATCCCATTGCCCGGAAGCAAGACTGTTGTAACTGCGTCTTTGTGAGACGTGCAGCGAGTCCGTTTCAAACACGTAAGTGTCGCACTTCCCACGGGGAAACTGCTACAGATGCCGCCTGGAAAACGGTGATCAGTCTGGATCTCGATTGCCGGTCGGATTCCCGGCCATCACACCGTTGTTTTGTGAGCCATCAACGCCATGTTAGCTCTCAATGTCGCACATCGAACGCCGCTACCCGATCGGCGCCGAATTGATCGGAGAAAACCAAACGCATTTTCGCATTTGGGCGCCCAAAGCGCGGAAAATAGACATTGCCTTGCAGGAAACGGCGGCGGCCCAGCCAAAATTCTATCCGCTGGAAGCGGAGCCGGGAGGTTATTTTTCCGGCGCAGCTAATTCAGTGAACGGCGCTCGCTATCAATTCCGACTAAACGGCAACGAGGATTTGTATCCCGATCCGGCATCGCGTTTTCAACCCGAAGGACCGCACGGCCCCTCTTGCATTGTCGATCCGACCAAATTCGCGTGGAGCGATCAGGAATGGCCCGGGCTGAAATTAAAAGGGCAGATCATTTACGAGATGCACATTGGAACATTCACTGCGGAAGGAACGTGGATGGCTGCCGCCGAGCAGTTGAACGAACTCGCCGGAATCGGCATCACGGCCATCGAAATGATGCCGATCGCGGAGTTCCCCGGAAAATTTGGCTGGGGGTATGACGGCGTAGATCTATTCGCCCCTTCCCATTTATACGGAACGCCTGATGACTTGCGCACTTTCGTCGACCGCGCACACTCGTTAGGTCTCGGTGTAATTCTCGACGTCGTTTACAATCACTTTGGGCCGGACGGAAACTATCTGGGAGTTTTTGCCGATGATTATCTGGTCCACGGTAAAGGTCACGACTGGGGCGACGTGATCAACTTCGACGGACCGAACTCAGGCCCAGTCCGCGAGTTTTTCGTCACAAACGGACGTTATTGGATCGAGGAATTCCATTTCGACGGTTTCCGTTTCGACGCAACGCACGCCATTCACGATAAATCCGATGAATACATCATTGGCGCTGTCGGTTGCGCGGCGCGCGAGGCGGCTCGCGGACGTTCCATTGTTCTTGTGGCCGAAAACGACCTGCAGGAATCAAAAATGACGCGATCCTGCAACGACGGCGGCGACGGTTTGGGTGCGATGTGGAACGACGATTTCCATCATAGCGCAATCGCTGCCTTGACCGGAAAAAACGTCGGATACTTCACCGATTACACAGGTAAACCGCAGGAATTTATTTCCGCCGCGAAGCATGGCTTTCTCTATCAGGGACAGGCGCTTTCATGGCAAAAGGCGTTGCGTGGAACTCCCGCCTTCGGCATCCCCCCGGAGGCCTTCGTTTGTTTCATAGAAAATCACGATCAGATCGCGAACACCGGCTCGGGGGAACGGCCGCGCTTTCAGACTTCTCCTGCAAAATATCGTGCCATGACCGCCCTGCTGTTACTGGGGCCGTGGACGCCACTGCTGTTTCAGGGTGAAGAATTCGGAGCATCCAATCCGTTTCTATATTTCGCAGACGTAGGCGATGCCTCTGTGCGCGATGCCACTCGCCGAGGTCGCGCGGAATTGCTGGCGCCGTTTTTATCGCTCACTACGAACGGGGCCTTGAAGCGACTGCCCTCGCCGGACGATCCGGAGGCTTTTTCCCGATGCAAACTAGACTTTTCAGAGCGCGATAAAAATCGGCGATTGTACGATCTGCATATCGATCTGATAAAATTGCGGCATGAAGACTCACGGTTTCGACAGCAAGGATCCGGCGGAATTGATGGCGCCGTACTGGGACCTGCAAGTTTCGTTCTCCGATATTTTTCCGCACAAGGTGATGATCGGCTTTTGATGATGAACTTCGGCGGACATCAGGTTCTTCATCCTGCCGCAGAACCTTTGCTTGCTCCGCCGCACAACTCCAGATGGGAGGTTTTGTGGACAAGCGATTCCCAGCGCTATGGAGGGACCGACGCGGCTATGATCCTGGCTCCAGAGGAATCGGTTCTGCCAGCGGAAACCACCGTAGTCGTGCGACCCGTGGCGCAAGAAAGTAATGCTTGAAGCATTTGCGTCGCGCGATTCACAACGCGTAACTTGCACCCGATGAAATTCGCACTGCTCATTCTCGCGTCTGCTTTCGTGCCCATGTTCATACACGCACAGGAGACGCCGGCATCCACTCCGCCACCGAAAGTTTATCCTGTCGCGTTGCCTAACTATAACGAAGATACCGTGACGCGGTTGCAGATTTTTTTGGACAATAACGATTTTGGGCCGGGGAAAATCGACGGACGAATGGGCGAGTTTTTTCGGAAAGCGCTCATTTCATACAAGCATGCACACGCGATGCCGAAGACTGGCGCGGTGGATCAATGGATGCTCGATCAGGTCCCGGAGCCTTACACCACCTACACGATCACGGAAGAAGACCTGAATCGGATCGGCGACGTACCCGGCAGCCACCCTGAGCAGGCAAAACTAAAATGGATGCCTTATACATCGTTACTGGAATTCGTTGCGGAACGTTTTCACTCTGCGGAGGCGTACATTCAAAAGCTCAATCCAGGCAAAGACTGGGAACACCTGCAGGTCGGCGACACTCTCAAGGTGCCGAACGTTGTGCCATTTGAAGTCGAAAAGCTTACTGAGGGGAAAGTGCCCGAGAATCCCGCGTTCGCCTCGCGCAAAATTTTTGTCGATACACACGAGCATTTGCTCGAAGTCTTCGATGGCGACCAATTAGTCTGTGTTTTTCCAATCACACCCGGCTCGAAAACTCTGCCCGCTCCGGTGGGCACCTGGAAAATCCTCGGCGTGACCGTCTGGCCGTGGTTTCGATACGACGAAGGCATGCTCAATCACGGCGTGCGTACAGAAAATTTTTACAATCTTCCACCAGGTCCGAATAATTTGGTCGGCGCGCTCTGGATGGGTTTAAACAAACCGGGCATCGGCATCCATGGCACGAATAATCCCGAAACAATTGGCCGCGCCGCCAGCCACGGTTGCATTCGCTTGGCAAACTGGGATGCCGCGCGGGTGAAGGATCTCGTAAGCGCTGGGGATACCGTGGTCATTTTCTAATTGTAGCCAGCGCCCTGTGGGCGGTCTTTTCGGATCGCCTAACGGCACACAGCGCCGTGGCTACAGGTCTTCCAAGGAACTTCGCGCGGAACCACGTGCTTAAGTGGCGCATGCGTCCTCGATGGCGTCTCAATCTGAGTATTCGCAAGCCAGAGGCTTACGCTCCCCTGAAAATATTTCGCGCGGAACCGCGTGTTCGAACGTCTATGCTTTAGATCGACTAAATAATGGATGCTAGCGAACGCGAACAATATTGGGCGGCCATTC
Source organism: uncultured Verrucomicrobiae bacterium (assembly GCA_963807435.1). Taxonomy (GTDB): domain Bacteria; phylum Verrucomicrobiota; class Verrucomicrobiia; order Chthoniobacterales; family UBA10450; genus Udaeobacter. The sequence goes on along the minus strand of CAWECA010000005.1, from coordinate 17,993 downwards.
ACGGCGATCGGGAGGCATTTGAAATGATTATCCGTACACAGAGTCGAACGCTCTTCGCCATTTCGTATGGAATTCTCCAAAACCGGGAGGAAGCCGAAGACATCGTGCAGGATTCGCTGGTCAAAGCATGGAAAACGCGCTGGCGCGTGCGTGAGCCGGAGAAATTTCCAGCGTGGCTGGCAACCATCGCCCGACACAGGTCACATGACATTCTGCGAAAGCGCCGACCCGTTTCCTACCCTAACGAAGAGATCGGAATAAGCGAACACGAATCCACCGACACAATCGCTGTAGATCAAAGATTGCATTCTGCTCTCGCCACGCTGCCAGAGCTTCATCGCGCCGCACTCACGCTGCGTTATTTCGAAGAAATGGATTATCGCACCATCGAAGAAACGCTTGGCCTGACCAGTGGCGCGCTTCGCGGAATTCTCGGACGCGCCCTGGCCTCCATGCGAAAACAGCTTCGTCCTGCTCTCGCTTCAATGGACTAAACGCATGGCAACTGTTCACAACGAAATCGACAACTGGCTCGCCGCCGATGTCCACGGCGAACTCTCAGCTGACGAACGCAGCGCGCTCCACACCCACCTCATTGCTTGTGCCGAATGCCGAAAAACTCATCAGGAGACTAAAGCCATGAACAAAATTCTCGAAGAAACTCTCGCACAGGAAAAACCCGATCCGGCTTTCGAGCAGCGCATGCTGGCCAATTTCCGCCAACGCACACCCGAGAGAAGCGGTCCGTTCAAATTCGTTGCTGATCTGTTGCGTTTGCGCGCAATACAGGTCTCCGCGGTTGCTGCGGGGTTGCTCGGGCTTGTGCAGCTTGGCCGGATGATCACCGGCGAAGCTATAATTGCTCCGCGTTCACGGGATCAGTACGCCAATGAAGAGTTGTCCCGGCAACGATCGGCAATCGGCGCGCCACAACCAGCTCAAGCACGTGGTTTGGCCAAATCGGATGAAATCGCTGCCGCGCCGCCGCAACCGATGCCGCTTCGAGCTCCGCCTCCAGCGTCAGCGCTCGAAAGCAATGACAAAACGGAAAATTTCGCTCAAGCCGAACGACGGATGGTCACTGGATCAAACATTCCTGTCGCTGACCAGCCGGCCTCGAAACCAGCCGAAACCCCTGCTCCAGAGTTAGCGAACCGGAAACTAATTCGCAACGCAAGCGTCGAGCTGGAGATCGTTAGTTTCGATGATGCGCTGCAGAGGATCAATGTATTCGCAAAAGAAGAACGCGGCTATGTCGCGACGACGGAATCTCAAAAACAGGCAAATGGAAAATTGCGCGGCGAGGTGATCGTTAAGGTTATGCCTGAAAATCTGGACCGCTTTCTGCAAAAGATTCGCGGGCTCGGCGAGTTGAAGAACCAAACGCTCGGCAGCGAGGACGTGACAAAAGCATACTTCGATACCGACGCTCGCCTGAAGAATGCGCGGGTAATGGAGCAAAGACTTATCGACATGTTGAAAACGAAGACCGGCAAGGTTTCCGATTTACTCCAGGTGGAAAAGGAACTCGCCCGAGTACGCGAGGAGATCGAAAAAATGCAGGGCGAATTGAAGTATTGGGACTCCCAGGTGCAATTCGCCACAGTAACAATTTCTCTGGCTGAAAAGGATATGGAGGAACCGGCAGCGTTTCTGCTCAAGGAACGCGTACAGCTTGCGCTCTACGCACCCGACGTCGAGAGGGTTTATGGTGAGATCAAAGCGCTCGCGTCACCAAAATTTCAGATAACAAATGCACAACTTAATCGTGATTACTCGGGCCGCGTTTCGGCACAGATCAGCATGTTGATCGCGCCGGAAGAAAGCGACGCCGTTATCGGTCGCATCAAGGGCTTTGGACGCGTGGAAAATCTTCAAACGCAGACGGAGCGCGTCGCGCAGGAGGGAACTGGCATGGCCGAACATGCAAAGACGAGGCGCGATAAGGTGGAGCTGAACGTCACCATCTCACGCGAGGAACAGGAACAGGCGTTCCAGCAAACCAGCCTGCGGATTCAAACCTCGTCAGTGGACAAGAAGGCAAAGGAGCTCAAGACCCTGGCTGAAAAGCAAGGCGGACGCATTCGCAGCTCCACGTTCAATCGCGATTCAGACGGGCGCGAAGTAGCAAACATCTTTCTGCGGGTGCCGATGAAAAATTATCCGGCGCTGATGCAATCGCTTGATTCGTTAGGCAAACTCGAGAACGTCACTGTGCAACGCCAGGATCGCACTGGCGCGCAAAGCGATGAAGCCAACGCTCCGGCAGACATCTCGATTCAGGTCTATAGCCGGGGTAATATTGTATCCCACGAAAGCGGTCCCCTCTCCACGCTGCGACGCACACTGGGACAAAGTGCGTCGGCAATCATGTGGAGCATTCGCATGATCGGCGTGGCAATCGCGTTCCTGGCGCCATGGGTAGTCGCAATCCTGGCGATCGTTTGGATCGCGAAACGCATCGTACGTGCACGACGAAGGTAGCGCGAACGTGCCGCCTGCGCATGGGCAAAGCGCCCCCTGCCGGCGGAAGTGATGACTAAGAACCCCGATTTCCTGAGTCGAATCGCAAGCCGGAGGCTTGCGCTACTTTATGTCGAGTCATAAGTTATATTCGCGCAACGAAGACGCCTCCGAATGAAATCTGACAACGGTATAAGTTATGACAACACGGCAGTCGCCAGTTGTCCTAAACATTTGCTCCAGTTCGCCGTCGATCAGCGCTACGACGATTACACTCCGGTCGATCACGCGGTCTGGCGGTTCATCATGCGTCAAAATATTTTTTTCCTGAAGGAATACGCCCACAAAGTTTACTTCCAGGGGCTGCTCAATACCGGCATCTCCTTTGAGCGCATACCCCGAATTCAGGAAATGAATGATATCCTGGCGAAGATTGGGTGGGGCGCGGTGGCTGTGGACGGGTTCATTCCACCAGCAGCGTTCATGGAATTTCAAGCTTACAAGGTGCTGGTGATCGCTTGCGACATGCGTCAGATCCAGCATATCGAATACACGCCCGCGCCGGATATCGTACACGAGGCTGCCGGCCATGCGCCAATCATTGTTGATCGCGAATACTCCGAGTATTTGCAGCGGTTTGGAGAAATCGGAGCGAAAGCGATGTCTTCAAAAAGAGATTTCGAGGTGTACCAGGCGATCCGGCATTTATCGATTCTGAAAGAACGCCCAAACGCCGACCCGAAGGAAGTTGAAGAAGCGACCAAACTGGTTGAACAGGGACAAAAAAATCTTGGCCATCCTTCAGAAATGGCGCTGTTATCGCGTCTGCACTGGTGGACGGTTGAATACGGGCTTATTGGCGCACTCGAGAATCCAAAGATATTCGGCGCCGGATTGCTTTCATCGATCGGCGAATCGGTCTCATGTTTGGAGCCGGCAGTGAAAAAGATTCCCTACTCTATCGACGCGCAGACCTGCGCGTTCGATATCACGACCAAACAGCCGCAGCTTTTCGTGTGCCGCGATTTTCAGCACCTGAAGGATGTTTTGGAGGAATTCGCGGGCGGAATGGCGTTCAAAGTGGGGGGACTCGAAGGCGTCAACAAGGCTATCGAATGCCAAAACGTCACCACGTGCGAGTATTCGTCCGGTCTGCAAATCAGCGGCGTGTTCAGCGAAGTCATTACCGACGAAAAGAACTCTCCGATTTATCTGCGAACCACCGGCAAAAGCGCGCTCGCATTCCGCGACAAGGAACTTGAAGGTCACGGCGTCGATAATCACAAGGAGGGGTTCGGCTCGCCGGTCGGTAAATGGAGCCAAACACCGGCGTCTCCTGAGTCGCTCACGAACGATCAACTACACGCCCTGGGAATCGTGGAAGGCAGGAAGGCAAAAATCGAATTCAACAGCGGTGTGGTGGTTTCAGGAAAAATCGAAAAAATCGTTAGACGCGACGGGAAACTGTTGATGATCACATTCTCCAACTGTACCGCAAAATACGGCGATCGGGTCTTGTTCGATCCGCAGTGGGGCATTTACGATATGGCGGTCGGCGAGAAGATCAGCTCTGTCTTTAACGGTGCGGCGGACAAGGACGCCTACAATCAGGTGGCGCTCATACCGAAGGACCGCACCATCAAGATTCCTTCCGATGCTAAACGAAAGCGGCTCGAGAACCTTTACGAACAGGTCCGCAAAATTCGCGAAGGCAAGACCGGGTACGAACGACTCGGCGAGATCTGGGAAACGCAGCAGGCCGAGCATCCCGACGATTGGCTCTTGTCGATGGAGATCTTCGAGATCCTCGACATGACCGAGCAACAGCCCGAATTGAAGGGCCGAGTCGAAAAGTTCCTGAACGAGAAAAAGTCAAAGACCAGGGATCTATCGACACTCATCGGCTGGGGTTTTCGCTTGGTCGATTACCACAAAAAGCCGGAATACCAGGCGGTACTCCACGGTTCGCCGAAATAACCATAGCCGCTTCGCTGTGCGAACCAGTTATCGCGAGTGTCAAAGGGCGGGCGGCCAAACGAACCCTTCCTTGAACCGGCCACAGGCCCGTGGCTACAGCATCTCGTCTTTGAAATGCCGCTTGCCCTTTAGCGCCTTGGCATATTCGTCCTTGCTAAGAATATTTTCGTCCAGCTGTATGTCGGTGCGCAGAAAGTTTTGGAACCACGTTTCGATTCGTTGCCGATCCTTCAACACTTCCTCAGTGATGTAATTTGCATCAATGTTGATGCAAATGGCGCCGACGATGCCAAACTCTTTCCGTTTAATCGGGATCGTTGTGCATTTGAAATTACGCGTGCCAATGTTCAACTCGTAGTTCAATTTATCCTCGTTCAGAAGTTGTCGACGTTTCAGGTCGATTAACAAGTTTGTCGTGCCATCGCGCAAGTGGCGGCCGGTCACGTTGTTCTCCAGTGTGATTAGCGAATGCGCCGGATCAGCCAGATTGTGCAGCAGAATCTCGATTCCGGTGTTTGGAAACGATTTCCCGATAAGACGAACGACGCGTTCGTAGTTTTCGAGAAATTCGTGCGTATCATCGGTGACCTTTTTTCCGTTATATTTCTCGAATAGTTGAGCGTAAACCTTTTGCTCGGCAGGCTCGAGTTGGGTTCGAACATTGTTCTGTTCGCCGATAAAGATCAGCTGCCGCGCAGCCGTGTAATCTTCGTTTTTGAGGAAGTAATGCATACCCAGTCGAAAATCCTTTAGACTAAATTCGCCAAAGTTTTCGCGAGTCACCGTGAATGGATAAAAATCGTACTCTTCGAGATTCCTCCCAAACTTCCGTTTTCGTTCCTTGTATTTTCCCCAGACAAATCCGACTGCGAGAAAAAGTATCGATACGATGATCGATGCGATGACATTGATACCGAGCTCGCTTCGTAGCGCTTGAAACATGGGATTGGTGCGTTGTGCGCTGCAGCCACCAGCCTGCGGCCGATCGTCTCCGGCAATCCGGCATTCTTCGCCCACGGCTCACAGAGCCGTGGCTACAACGCTCTGCTCAATCAAAGCTTGCCTGATCGCTCACAGATTTCCAGCCAGACTAGACATTGTAATGTTTTCGATCAGCGTGTCGGACGGGCGAGACAAGGCGAATATCACAGCGTCAGCAACCTGTTCTGCACTAATCATCCGCTCGCGAGGCCAGTGGCCCTCTACCTGATTCCAGATGTCGGTGTCCGTCGCGGCCGGGTAAACGTTAATCACCCGAATCCTGCGATCGCGCAATTCCTCTCGCGCGCAACGCGAGAACCCTTCGAGAGCAAACTTGCTCATGCAATAGGCGCTCCACCCCGGAAACGCGGTTTTCGCTGCCACGGAAAGGACGTTAACGACGCTGGAGCCGGGGGGCATTCGAGGTGCAAAGCGCTGCGTTAATAGAAACGGCGCAGTGACATTAACGCCGACCGTTTGCTCCCATTCGATTGGCGTGATCTCGGTAAATGGTTTCACCACTGCGATGCCGGCATTATTCACGAGCAAATGCAGCGGCTTTCTGCCGACCTCAGCGATGAGATCGGCAACGCCATGCACCGTTGCCAGATCGTAAACCAAAAGCGTCACCTTTGCGCATTCTGGTTCCACAATTTTGCGCGTTTGTGCAAGAGCCACCGTGTCGCGCCCGTGCAAAAGCAGTTCCACATCCTGGCCAGCGAGCTTCTCCGCAATTGCACGACCAATGCCGCGGCTCGCGCCCGTGATGAGAAATCGTTTCATGTAAGGTAGAGCAAGCGTCCCGCTTGCTCGGTAGAAAGGCAAGCCAGAGGCGTGCCCTACGTGGATCGCAATGTAAATCGGTTATTCGCCGTTTCCCACAGACGCAATCGCGCCAACCTTCGGTCGACACGATTATCGATTTTTCGCCAAAGCGCCCTGACAATGTTCTCTCCAGTCGAAGGCACGCGACGGAAGTCCTTCGTTTCGACATCAAGATGGCGATCCTGCCATGGTTTTAGCGATTCGTGGATCGCATCATTCAAGGCAACGAAATTATAGAGCGTTCCACTGCGCGCATCGTAATCACCGCCGACGGTTGGTTCGACAAGGTAACCGTGGCCATGACCGCGTGGGTTGTTGCATTTTCCATAAAGCCTCGCGTTGTCCTGATCCGAGAGCGCGTCTGTTTGGAGACGATGCACCGCGTGAAATTTCATCTGCAGACCAAGAAAAACGCTGTCAGCGGCTGTTGTTTCCGCAAAAAAATCGTGCCGCTCGTGCAAGCGAACGCGATGTAAAGGCTTCATTGAATTTACACGTTCATAGATGTATCTGGCCAAACTTTCAGTTGTGATTGGACGTTTTCTCAATCCTGTGACCTCATTGAGATAGCGATGGTCCAGTTCGGTTTGCAGCGCGTAGATGCAGGTATCGATTTCATCGTAGCGGACCAACGGCGCTTTACCATCCGATCGTTCCGATTGAAACGTCAACCTGACGCGGTAGTTGTGTCCATGAAGGGAAGTTGCCGGTCCAAACAGTCGCGCGTTTTTAGCTGCACTTAACAGCGGCGACATGGTTCGGCGCGCGGCCGAGAATTCGAACCAGTAATTCGCTTCGACGGTTCCGCTGGAGTAATAAGTCGCACTGCGCTCGGGCGATTCGCATACATGACACGCGCACAACTTTGCCTTTCCGTCGGCAAACAACGGCGCCACGTCACTGTACAGCTGCCAGGCCACATTCTCTGCCGTAGGGGGAATGTCGTAAAAAGACGGATTGTCCTCGTTCAGAAACTTGTGATCGAAACGTTCGCGCACGATCCTGCCGGCACGCTCCTTAATTTCGCTGATGTTGATTAGCATCCCGGTACTTCGGTCGACCGGACCGGTAAAAACGAAATAAGCAACATAATTGCGGCCGCTTCCGTACAGAGCATCTGTCCCCGGGCCAAACACAGCCAGGTTTTGTCCTTCACTCCAATCGTTCACATGCAGACGCCGTGAGGCGGAGAATTCCAGACGTTTGCTAACCGTTAACAGCATCTTGTTATCCCTCTCGGCCAACAGCGGCTGCCATTCCCAGCATCAGCCCGGGAATTAGTCAAATAGATTTTTGACTTAATCTGAACCTCCATAATGTTTGATGTAGTGAAACATATAGGCTGGCGGGCCCGATTGTTCAAAAGCACGCGGGGGAAAATTCTCGATCTTCTGCGTGCAAGAGAGTGCACGGTGAACGACCTCGCAGAAGAATTGCACCTAACTGATAACGCCGTGCGGGCACACCTTGCCAGCCTTGAGCGAGACAGACTTGTGGCCCAATCCGGATTCAAGCCTGGCTTTCGCAAACCTCACACCACGTATGCTCTGGGCGCGGAAGCTGACCAACTCTTTCCAAAAGCCTACGGGCGACTGGTTTCACTTCTCATGTCAATATTCTCCCGGCAGATTGAGCCAAAAAATTTACGCGCCGGAATGCGCGCCGCCGGTCGAGAGGTGGCGCAAGAACATCTGCGCCTGTTGCCAGGCAAAACTCGCCAACAACGAATTGATGCGGCACTCGAGATTCTCAAGGAGTTGGGCGGCATGGCTAGTTTCCATGAAGAACATGGGAAGCACTTCATATACGGCAATGGCTGCCCAATTGCCGCTGCCACGGCCAATCATCCGGAAGCATGCCTGCTGGCTGAATCATTGCTCACTGAGATAATCGGCACACCGGTGAAACAACATTGCATTCGCGGACCGACTCCTTCGTGCCGGTTTGAAGTGAAGTAAAGATTCGCCGCAGTGAGCGCGGGACATCCAGCAACAGCGCGACTTTCGTATCGATAGAAGAACTAAATAGTCAAATAATCTATTGACTTATTTATCTGAAAGAAGAAATTGCTTCCTTATGAACACAACCGTTGATCAATTACACAGCTCAGCGACCACGACGGCTGACAAGATCGCGTCTTCTCCCGCCTATCAGGCATTCCGGATCCTTCACTTCGGGTTCGTAATTGCCCCGATCATCGCAGGCTTGGACAAGTTCTTACACTTGTTGGTCAACTGGGATCAGTACCTCCCCGGGGTCATAGCAAATGTGTCGCCCGTTAATCCGCACACGCTGATGCTTGGCGTCGGCGTGATTGAGATTGTGGCTGGAATCGGAGTCGCGATTAAACCGCGTATCTTTGCTTACGTTGTCGCCGGCTGGCTGGCCGTAATCATAATAAACCTATTGCTCGTCCCCGGGTACTTCGATATTGCGCTGCGCGATTTCGGTCTGTTGCTTGCCGCGCTTGCACTGGGTCGTCTAAGTGAGCAGTTCGCCCGAGCATAGGTAAAGCGGCCACATTGCGGGCGTGTCCGTGAAACGCGATGGCGTCTGACACAGACGCCCCAATTAATCCTTCAAAAGTGAGAGAAACTCCGACCTCGTTCGCGCGTCTTCCTTGAAGACACCGAGAAGACACGAGGTTTTCATCACCGAATTTTGCTTTTCAACACCGCGCATCATCATGCAGAGATGCTTCGCCTCTACGACAACGGCCACGCCGGACGGTTCGAGGCATCTCATGAGCGATTCGGCAATCTGGGTCGTTAAATTTTCCTGGATCTGCAAACGGCGCGCAAAAGCATCGACAATGCGTGCCACTTTTGAAAGACCGATCACTTTTCCGTTTGGCACGTAAGCTACATGGGCACGGCCGATGAAGGGAAGCAGGTGATGTTCGCACATCGAATAAAGCTCAATGTCTTTCACCAGAATGATCTCGCTTGCTTCCGAATCGAAAACGGCGCCATTGATAATCTCGTCGAGATCTTGGCGATAACCCTGAGTGAGGAATTCAAAGGCGCGCGCCGCGCGACCCGGGGTGCGTTGCAAACCTTCGCGCTCGAGATCTTCGCCTATCGCACCCAGCAGTTCACGATATGCATTGGCAATTCGGCCGAGGTCCTTTTCGTCTAACCGGTTCGTCTCACGCGTAAGTCTCTCTTTGAGATCGAGATCCGAATTTCGGCGTTGAATCATATGTTGTGATTTTCGAGCAAGCTTAGCACTAAGGAGCACCTCTCTCTAGTCAGCTGTCTCCCGTAGCCGCGACATTCTGTCGGTGAGGCTTGCAGGCATCCCGATTGCCGCCGAGAACTGGCGGATCCTAACGAGGCTCTCGGTCGTGTCACTGACAAGACAATTGTGCTACTAATCGAGCCAGCTCTGCGGGTATTTGGCGTCGTCAAGCGCAACGGCCTGTTCCGTAAGTTCGAGCGTATGCTGCGTATCAAACATGACCGCTAGTTCCTCGGTGCGCGTCGCATTTTTGCTGGCTACAATCGTTCCTGGATGCGGACCATGCGGAATCCCGCGCGGATGCAACGTGATCGAAGCAGGCTCGATGCCGCGACGCGATCCGAAATTTCCCCGCACATAAAACAAAACCTCGTCGGCTTCTACGTTGTCGTGCACCCACGGAATCTTTACTGCTTCAGGATGAGTATCGAGGACTCGCGGCGCGAACGTACACACAACGTAGCCACGAATCTCAAACGTTTGATGTATCGGCGGCGGCTGATGAACCGTGCCGGTTATCGGTTCGAAGTCCTGCGCGTTGAACGTGAACGGATACACATAGCCATCCCACCCGACGATATCGAATGGATGATGCGCCATCGTTACCTGGGTCCAGCGCGGTCCATCCTTGACCAAGATTTCCGTGTCCTCATTCTTATCAACAGTCAACACCTCGGTTGGGCCATGCAGGTCGCGCTCGGAGTAAGGCGAACCCATCTTAATCTGGCCTTCCCTGTTCAGATAACGCTGCGGAATTCGAACTGGCCCGACAGACTCGAGAATCAGGTAATCTTCGTCCTCCACATTATCCGGCACGAGCCTGTAAGTGATTCCCCGCGGAATCACAATGTAGTCTTCCGGGCGATAACGTTGCTTCCCAAAAATCGACTCAAGAATGCCGCCGCCTTTAAAAACGAAAATGATCTCGTCTGCGCCGCCGTTCCGGTAGTACTCGAATTGACCGTACGCTTTCTCTGGACGGGCTCGATACGCGATCACGTCTTGGTTAAACAAAATCGGAACCCGGCCGGTATAAACATCCCCCTTACGCGGAATGTCGGCGGTCTTTATATGATGGTGCCGCAGCGGACTGTCAGTAGCTTTCTTCAGCTCCTCGCATTTCAACAGCTTCACGTTGCGCACGCGAGTGGGCGGCCGCAGGTGATACATAATCGAGAACGCTTCATTGAACCCTTCGGTGGTAACTACGTGCTCGTAGTAGATTCCTTCATTCTTGTACCCAGGTCCCGCGCCATTACGATGGAACCAAATGTGATGTTTCCGCGGCATCTCTCCTAATTTTTGGTAATAGGGCATTATTAATTCTCCTTTGTTTACAAATTTCCCCTGGCCGCCTGCTCGCGTTCGATCGCTTCGAATAGCGCTTTGAAATTGCCCTTTCCGAAACTCTTCGCGCCTTTACGCTGGATGATCTCGAAGAACAACGTGGGCCGGTCTTCCACTGGCTTTGTGAAAATTTGGAGCAGATATCCTTCATCATCGCGATCCACAAGAATTCCGAGTTCTTTCAGCGCATTAAGCTCTTCGTCGATGTGACCTACCCGATCAAGCAACGTATCGTAATAAGTGGAGGGCACTTTCAAGAACTCGAGCCCGCGTTCCTGCAATGCCATTACCGTCTCGATGATGTTGCTCGCGCCCATCGCGATGTGCTGGACGCCTTCGCCGTCGTAAAAATCGAGATATTCTTCCACTTGCGATTTCTTCTTGCCTTCAGCTGGTTCGTTGATGGGAAATTTCACAAAACCATTTCCATTGCTCATCACCTTGCTCATTAAAGCGGAGTATTCCGTGGAAATATCCTTATCGTCGAACGTGAGGATGTTGCGAAAACCCATTACATCTTCGTAGAACTTCACCCATGGGTTCATCTGATTCCATCCAACGTTGCCGACGCAGTGATCGACGTGCTGCAATCCGGTCTCCGGCGCGCGAAAGATCGGCTCCCACCTCACAAAACCGGGCATAAACGGGCCGGTATAATCGTCGCGCTCAACAAACATGTGCACTACTTCGCCATAGGTATGAATTCCGCTCAGGACGATCTTGCCGTGCTTGTCTGTCAAAGTCTTCGGCTCCAAATAACTTTTGCCGCCGCGCTTCGTAGTCTCTTTCCAGGCAGAGGTTGCGTCTTTAACCTTCAATGCGATCGCCTTCACGCCGTCGCCATGTTTATGAACGTGATCGGCGATCGAATGCTTAGCTCGAATCGGCGTCGACAGGACAAAGGTGATCTTGTTCTGCCGGACCACATAACTGGCGCGTTCTCGCACGCCGGTTTCAGGTCCGCTATAAGCCACCGGTTGAAAACCGAGCGCACTTTGATAGTAATGCGCCGCCTGTTTCGCGTTACCGACATAGAATTCAATGTGATCTGTGCCCTCAAGCGGCAAAAAATCTTCATGGACCGCTGGAGCTTTCCTGGTTTTTGGGGCAGCGACTGTGGTTGACATAATGACCTCCTGATTTTTCGCGCGGCGTGCGCGTTTCAAATATAAGATCGACGATCAAGCACCGCAAGGTTGTGTGCCCGATCGAAGCGACCGATCGCCACAGGCGGTTTCGTAAACCGCCCATACCTATTTCTTTCGCGCCTCTGCGTGGACGTCTACTTCAATGAGACGTCATCTATCCGGAAGGTTGTCGACAGCGACGAGTCGGTCGTACAACGATACTGCAGCCGGATGGTCTGCCCTTTGTAAGCAGCAAGGCTAAACGATTTTTGCGAGTAGATTCCAGCGGTTGTTTTGTCTCTGTTGCTGTAGGTCGCAACGGTTTGAAGCAATGTGCCGCTGGTGTTGCGAGCCTCCACGTACAAGAAATCATATGCTCTCGTCGTGCCTTCGCTTGAACTGCAGTTAAACCAGAAAGTCAGACTTGCCGTGGCCGTTGAAGGAATGGTGACCGTCTGATAAGTCTGTCCCGACACATTGTTGTTCACGCCGAAATAAATGTAACCCGTGCCGCCGTGAGGATAGTTGCCGTTGTTGGTATAAAACGCTCCGGAACCCGACATGATCCACGGCGATAAGGTGCTTTCAAAACCACCGTTGACGATCAATTCAATGGGAGTCGCCGAAGGACTAACTGTCGGAGTTGACGTAGCTGTCGGTGTTGCCGTAGCCGTGGCGGTTGGGGTAGCTGTAGGCGTTGCAGTCGGGGGCACTGTTGCTGTTGCTGTGGCAGTGGCTGTTGCCGTCGGTGTCGGGGTCGGGCTCGAGCTGCCTGTTGCAAGCTTGAAACTCCCAATGCGCGTGCGCCAGTTATAGGAAGTCGTCGTAGAATAGTATTCGTTAGTGTACCAGAACGTCAGGTCGTCTACCGGATCGATCGACAACGCGCTGTAATCGCCCCAGCGGTTGCCGCTGCCGGTTTGGCTGCCGGTGCCATCATAAAGGTGGGCTTCGCCTTGAGCCAGAGTATTGAGCGGGTCTGTCGCCAATCGGCCCGCGTAGCGAAGCTGCGGTTTGATAGTCGAGCTGGAGGCGCTAAAACCAATGGCTAGATTTCCCTGTTTATCCATCGCCGCGCTTCCCATCCACCGCCAGGTCGTGTCCGGCTGATACGTGCTCTGCTGATAAACAGTCACGGGGCCGGAAGTAACGTTGCGCAACTCAAACCAGCGTACGCCCGCCACTCCACCAGAGTTTACAGTGTAATTGCCCACAACGGATTCGTGGTCGCCAAAATTCCGATAACCCAGACGAAACATCAAACGGTCCCCGATGCCGTCGAGATAGTTTGAGCTGCTGACTCCGTTTTGCGGCACACATGCACGGGTTGTAGGACAAAGCGCGGTGAAACCAGCCGCTGATGGATTGGCGAATGTGGTAAAAGTGGAGTTCGTGGGGGTAGTGAAATCCACATGGAAATGATAAGTGGTATAATTTGGGCTGCTGGATTGGCCGGGAAATCCTATGAAAGTATTTGGAGCGCCAGCTGGCGGCAACGTCGACCCATCGAGGTCTGCTGGCAAAAAGGGATCAACGGATCCACCCAGAGGTCCAACTGGGCTAACAAATGTAGCGGTTTGTCCGGCCAGCATCTTTGTCCGATCAAACGCGAAAGGCTGAGGACCGAGATAAGCTGTGCCTGACGAGTTGAAGACGTTCATGCTCATGTAATAGCCGTCAGGCCACACACTGAGGTGCGGATAATCAAAAAAATTCGACCCGAGATGGAATCCATACCGGTAATAACTGCCTGTAGCATCAGAGGTCGTTGAAATGGCCACGCACTCGTCTGTTATTGTGCTGGTCCCAGCAAACTGACTGATCAGCCAGCGGTTCGCCAGGTGATCATAGAGCACGACTGGATCGCCGCTTCCGTTGCTTTGGCAAACACCGCCGAAACCACTCCAAATGGAAGCAATGGTGTTCGGTCCAAGAACCGAATTGCCGGTGGCTTTGTCGAAGACCTGATAACCTTCATTGACGATTTGCACATACTGCGTTAGCCCCACCGCACCATTCGGATCGGGAGGCGCGCAACTACAGCCCACGCCCGGGAAAGGAATGCCGTCGAACGTGCGGATCGGGACAGGTATGTTTGGCCCTTTCCCCGCGAACACTGACGCATCCCAGTTTTGAACTACTGGGTCAAAACTGTTCACGTGGCGATAAGGTATTTTTGGGTTCTCATTAGCCTCCCGCTCACTTTCCCCTCCTGCCTCGGACGGATTCCATGCAGGCATGTCGCGGAGCGGTGGCGAAACATCATTATGATACGAGGCGCCCACCCAAACAGAGCTCGCGCTGGGATTTCCACCTCCCTGGGCGAAAGATTTCGTGCCCAACGGGCCGCTGATGCCAAACAGCATCAGGAGAAGACTAATTAAGCAGAATAGGTAAACAAGAAGACGCGAAAGAGAGAACGCCGATTTCTGAGGGGACACTTTTTTCATATGTTTTCTTCATTTGATTAACCGACACGTCTCGATGCTATGGAGGTCCACACGCGGTTGCCAAGCCTTCTAATATTATTTTTTTGTAATCTTTCGGGCTCGAATCAGTGAGTTCCATGGGCCAGCGGACTTGGTTAAGCTCTGGCTGGCAGGAAAAAGAGCGACAGGCGAATGGATAGAAAGTTTCACGAGAGTGTTCTTATCTACAGTCGAGATTTCAGAAAGAGCCTCATACAATGCGTTGAGGCGTCCACAGAGCCGCTACGAACGTGGTGGCAGGTGAATCGTCGCCATCATGCAGCGCGCACTGCCGCCGCCGAGTTCAATGGTGGGGAGTTCAAGCTGTATGAGCCTTATGTAGCGATCTAGTCTTTCGCGTTGCTGCACAGTTAACGCTGCAGCGGCGCGCTTGGAAAGCACCAGCAGTTTCTCGCCACGCAAGTTCTGCAATTCAATAGCGTTGCCTGCAAAATTCGCGATCTGACCTGCCGACAACTCCACAATCTCTTTCCCGCTTTTCTGCAAGCGCGATCGCACTTTTTCACGCTCGGCATTGCTCGGAATCATTTCCAGACCAACCAAGGCGAAAGCTGTTCCGATGCACATCATCACATTGGTGTGGTAGATCGGTCGGCCATCGGAGCCGATGCCGGTGAAAATGACCGGCTCGTAGCCGAAGTCGTCGGCGAAACGTTGAATCGCCCTGAGACCGGAACGATTTGAGAGAGAGACGTAGGCAACCTTGCTCAGGTGATCGAGCACCAGACTGCCTGTGCCCTCCAGGTAGCAGTCTTCATCTTCAAACGCGGAGTAATCGATCACTTCAGTGACCCCATACTGCTTATGCAGTTCGTCGACGATGTCCCTCCGGCGTTCGCGTCTTCGAAGATTTGAATACATGGGGAAAAGAACGATACGCCCATCGTGATGCATTGAGATCCAGTTGTTAGGGAAAACCGCGTCGGGTTTTTCCGGCTCAGCAGTGTCTTCAAACACGTGCACGTTTACTCCCGCTTCGCGTAAGGTTTGCACAGCTGCATCAAATTCCTTTCTAACGGTCAACGTCAACTCGTCTGAATCAGCATCGGAGTTGCGCTGAAATGCGTTATCTGCCGCCGTTTCCGGGTTGGGAAAAAAACGGCAGGGGCGAATCATCAGCACCGAGTTAGTGCTTTGCACCCGCGCATGAGCTTGCGTCGGCTCAGTCACCAAAGGAAATGTCGACGTCGCGGGCTGTTTGCACCAGTTCGCCGTGCGGTGGAACCAGCTTCAAACGGTTGACTGCTTCTGCGATTGTAACGTGGCGGACCTGATAATTCTGATAACTAACCATCGAACCGAAGTGCCCTTCGTTTGCCAACTGAACGGCTTTGACTCCGAAACGCGTCGCAAGGATTCGGTCGAGCGTCGTCGGCGCGCCGCCGCGCTGAAGATGACCAAGCACACAGCAACGCGTTTCCTTCCCCGTGCGTCTTGCGATCTCACGCGCGACAATTTCTCCGATTCCACCCAGCCGAAACTCGCCACTTTCCACATCGCGTTTAACCTGCTCGCCATGTTTCGGTCGCGCGCCTTCGGCGACCACAACCACGGTGCCGAGATAAGGGGCCGCCTCGCGCGCGTTGATCACAGCGGCGATTTGCTCGTAATGGAACGGGATTTCGGGGATTAGAATGATATCGGCGCCACCTGCGATCCCGCTGTGTAACGCGATCCAACCCGCATGTCGCCCCATCACTTCCACAACAATGACCCTCCGGTGACTGCTGGCGGTGGTGTGAAGCCGATCCAGCGCATCAACTACCACGTTAACAGCCGAATCGAAACCGAAGGTGATCATCGTCGCTTCGAGATCGTTGTCGATCGTTTTAGGGACGCCGATGCAGTTGATGCCAGCCTCCTGCAATTGCTGCGCAGTTACCATCGACCCGTCACCGCCGACGATGATTAATGCTCGTACCCGGATATCCTCCAAGATCTTTCTGACGTCCGCGATAATGTTAGCGGGCACAATGGTCCGGTCGCCCGAGCCCGTCTTAACAACAAAATGACCGCGGTTCGTGGTGCCGAGGATGGTCCCTCCAAGCGCCATGATTCCTTTTACAGCCTCGCGATCCAGAATGATATGATTCCCGGGTGGGAGCAGACCTTCGAATCCGTCGTGGAAACCAATTACTTCCCATCCAAGCTTGTCTGCCGCCAGCACCACAGCCCGCAACACTGCGTTTAGTCCGGGGCAATCGCCACCGCTGGTCAGCACACCGATGCGCGGCTTCATTTTTCGCTAAGTGAAAATCAGAGAAGTTTCTTTGGGTCAGCCATTCGCCCGCTGGCGGCCCATTGATCGTATAGCTGCCACCCGCGCTGTATCAGCGCCGCTCCTTCGTCAAATCGGTTGGTGCTGCCCAGCAGCACTACCATCAAGTGACGTGGATATACCGTTTCCATCTGGCCATTTCGAACAACTTCGGACTCACGATCTGCATAAAGAATCAAACGCTGCCCCGACCGCGCGGAGGTGCCTGTTTTCACTCCGTCGATCCCCATTTTGCCCAGAAGCTCGTTTGTATTGCGAAGCACGTAATTGAGCTGCTGACCGGCGCGATTGAACGAAATCTGGCGCTGCTTCTGCGAAACGTAAAACCGAAAACTCGCTTTGTTCATTGCGTATCGCGTGAGGCGCGCCATGTCTTCCGCTGTGGAATACGGCAGAGGTTTCACCTTGTAATCCATGCCGTGGGGATTGACAAAGCGCGTGCGCTCCATCTTCAACTGTTTGGCCAGTGCGTTCATCTGGGCCACGAACATGTCCGCCGGCGTCATTCTCGCGTTTCCGCCAGATACCCCAACTGTGACCCTACGGAATAGGCCAGGGTATATGCGGCAATATTGTCCGATTGAACGAGCGCGGCATAGAGCAGATCGCGTAAGGTAATGCTATCACCCGGTTGAAAGCCGATGTTATTTTCGGTAGCTCCGCGAAATGCCTCCTGCGGAATGCTCACCATTGCGTTGAGATCGCCAGACCTTTTTTCCGACCAGTCCAGCACCACGCACGCGGTAGCAATCTTGGTCAGGCTACCTACTTGCAGTTTTTTTCTGGATTCGTGTTCTTCGAGAATGTAGCCGGTCTGGGCGTCGGCGATCAGGTATGCTTGCGCCGCAGCAGCGCTGCGAAGTGCGGATGCGCTCGCAAGAATCAATGAAAGGAAGATTGTAAAACGACGTAGTAATTGCATAAACATCACCGGAACCACAGCACGTTAGCCGCCGTAATTTGATCCGCAAACGCCACAATGGCTCGAAGCCTTTAGAACTTCATCCTTTCTGCCTAAAATTGAGGTTCGCATTTGCTCTCAACGATTACCTCGCTTAGCCCTGGCCCGGCTGAGCAGCAGGCGCATGAGAAAATAAACGATGATCGCAGAGGGAGCCGCAAGGAAAAGCGAGCCAACCAACGCAGGCCAAAAGGTTGGCCAAACCACGCGTGAAAACACGTGCCAATGCAACAAGTCGCGCAAACCAAATTGGCGAAAATGGACGCGCAGAGCAGGTGGATGCCGTAGCGCCCAACAGCCAAGCT
>CAWECA010000004.1:0-89108 GCA_963807435.1 uncultured Verrucomicrobiae bacterium | reverse complement strand
CCGTTGCCTCACGGGAAAATCGTACCGAAGGAATGGTTTAGCAGTGGATTCGTTGACTCATAATCAATCGTACCGAAGCTTTCATGCTACTCTGGTTGTCAAATTGGGTTTGGGACGCTTTGCGGCGCAAACTGCCCGATGGATTTCTTTTAGTTTTGCTTCAATCTGCCGCTTGAGCGCGAAAGGATTGAGCATCGCGTGTTGCTGTTCAAGTGCAGCACACTTGTTTCCATCTAGAGCGCCGCTTTCCAGCAGCCGTTGATAAGGACTTTTGGGTGCGTCATAGCGTTTGATCTGGCGCGCGCCTTCACGGCGCTTTTCCACCAGTTTGACCGAAGGACAGAAGTGATTGTGATACAGCGCCCAAGCGCCACAATAGAGTGCGTTGATTGGTCCTAACAACTCCTGGTTTCCCAACCGCTCGTAGCCAAGCAGACAGCGCACATGAGTCCAATTCTTCTGCTCCACATGCGCATTGTCGTTCTTATGATACGGCCGCGAGCGGGTGAACTGTACCGGCTCTGTGCGCCGGGCAAAGTAGCTCCACAGGTGATGATTTAAAAACTCGCTCCCGTTGTCGCAATCAAAGCCAAGGATAGAAAAAGGCAGCTTGCTCTCCATCTCGCGGACCGCTCCCATTACTCCATGGGCGCCTTTGTTCCAGACCGCGCGCAGCTCCGTCCAGCCACTGGCCAGATCGGTAAAGCACAAGCTCCAGATAAAATCCCCCTCCAGAGTGTTCCCACAGTGCGCCACCGTGTCGGCCTCCATGAAGCCGGGCCGCTTTTCATTCCATTGATCGGTAGCAAGCGGGATCTGGTTCTTGAGCCAGCGCCCGGGTTTGGTCCCGCCACGTCCCTTGGGCCGCGCCCTGGCTCGTATCGGAGCCAGCAGCCGATCGATTGAGGCCGCACTGATCGCTTCCAATCTCTTTTTAAGTGGGTCGCAAAGGGTGCCATATTCTTTTTCGTAATGCGGCAACCAGTGCGGCAACGCCGCTTTGAGCCATCTGCCACAGAGCTGATCACTGGCAAACCAGATCCGCTTGAGTACCATCCGCACAGGCTCTTGGTAAAAGGGTTTTGGCCCCCGGCGCCTCAATACCCGAGGCATTTTTGCCCCGTTTAACAAACTAATCGCATGCTTGCGACTGTAGCCGCATACTGCCACCAGTTCCTCGATCAGCCTGCTCTTATACCAGCGACCCTGCGCATGCCCATAGCGCCAATGCATCTTCGCCAGATACTCTTTTTTGCTCCTCATACTTAACCTCTCCGACGTTTCCATCGGTACGATTAAATATGAGGCAACGATTCCTTACTCCTCCTCTTTCTTCACCCCCTTCGGTACGATTTAATCTGAGGCAATTCGCTCAATTTTACGAGGGGAATTTGGGATTGACGCTCAGCGCGGCAATTTGATAGAATCGAGGGCGTTACGTCGACCTGATTGAACGGGTTTCCGATTGACTGGTATGCGCTGAACGGAGGCCGAGTATCCGGTTTGCTGGTATGGTCTATGATGGTGCCGAAGCACCAGACGGTTCCCAAATCTCCGATTGATGGGTTAGCCGCACATGACGCTTTACGAATCACGGCGCGTTGTGATTGAATCCCCACCGATGAGAACGGAATTTCACGGGTGGCGCAACCCGCGCAAGGGATTCCACTGGATAAACATTGTCGATGGATTCGACTGCGTTTGGCTCTGGTTTTGTGAGAATGCCGCTCGTTGGCTTCGTCGGAAGGAAGGACGCCAAGAACTCGAACGCGATCTTGATTCCATTCGCAACATTAAACCCGACCCGCACAAAACAGAATGAATGCGGAAACAAGCAATCCGATACAAGCGCCCATCGTCATCGCAATCGCGGTTATCTGGATTGCGAGCGTGGTCGTCTGCTTCCTGAAAGGCAAACCGTGGAGCGCGATATTGGGCATTGCAGCAGTGGTGGCGGACGCACTCGGACCACCGACGATCAACGGTCTGTATCTGTTCAATCCGCTCATCACCATATTCAGCTTCCTGCCGATATGGGGAGCGATTCGGCTTGGTCGTCCAGACTTTTACTGGGGCAGTTGGTTCTACTCCAAGGACTGGCTCAAATACATGCGAGCCGTGCGCAGATACGGCAAGGAGGAGGAATACTGGCAGTTGGTCAGGCAAGGGCCCGACGGCGAAGAACGTGAGAAGCTGTTGAAGGCGGTGCTGGCATCAGGCAACAAGCACCTGGCGCGATCAATCGGCGTTGTGCCAACCGACAAACTCCCGTCGCTCAGCGGCGAGCAAGCGGCAGTAGGAAAGCAACCGATAACCGCCAAACTCCCCGAAGTTCCGAAGCCGAACTTCCTACTGTTTCTTCTTGATCTACCGTTCAGGTTCGTCTTTGCGTTAATCGGATTCACGTTCCTTGGGTGGATTGGTTGGGTGGGGTTAGTCCTGATTGGGTTGAAATTTTTCCACGCCATCCCTTGGTCGTGGTGGGTCGCCGCATTGCCGTTTGCATACGGCGTGGTGTATTGCCTCTACATGACAATCGACGGCGCGCTCTATCGCGCAGGCCTGAAGGGTGTCGGCGCCTACGCCCGTTTCACGACCAGCGATGAACAATTAGCGCATGCGGAGATTCAGCAAACATTTCGCAATCTAGAGCGGGAGAGAGGAAAAGAGTAAGACCAGCCAACTGATGTCATCAGACAATTCTGCACAACAACAGCCTCGTAGATGGAACGCTAGAGACTTGATTGAGGTGCTTCGCGGAGCACTCGAAAAAGTTAAGAGCGAAGGCGGCACAGTTGTTTCTGTCACGGGTCTAGAGGGCTTTCTTTCAGCTGCCGAAAAGAAGCTTCAAAGCGAAAGCGTCCCTCCCGAGGTGATTGAACACTCCAAAATGGTTCATGCATCTAACATAGCCGCCTATGAGGCGCAGACAGCTTCAGGCCGGGAACTATTCAAATCTGTAATCGACCTGGCGAAAGTGACCATCACATCTCTGATTCTGATTAACGGCGGGAGCGTGGTGGCGCTGCTCGCTTTTATCGGGCAGCTCGCAAAGGCTGAGCAACCGCGTATTCCAATTGGCTCGTTCGCGGCACCGTTGGACGCTTTTCTCGTCGGAGTAGGAACGGCCGCTTTTTTTGGAGCGTTCATCTTACTGACACAGAAGCTCTACGCGCGGCTTCAGTAATCAGACCGCGGTTCCAATACTCTGCGTCGAGCCGGTAACCAATTTCGACTTCGTTTGGCATTTCCGGGTGATGTAGAAAACCGCAATAGCGACGATGACCGTGCGCTCGCCGCGCGGGATAACGGCGAGCTGCGACGGGAGGCCAGCCTTGTCCCAGCCAATGACCTTCTGAATGAACGCGACGGGTTGCTCACGCCTGGTGAATGCGCCTAACGAGAAGCGCATGAAATCAGGAGTGGCGAACAATTCCGCCATGGCATCTACGTCGTCTTCGCGGAAAGAGCGCAAAGTCAGGCGAGACGTCTCCAACTGCATGGTGGGTTGGTTCGCTCAAAGGTGGATCGACTTTCCCGACGACGATGCTTATCCTCGCCCAAGGCGCAAGTATATATCAGGCGACTCGCCGGATCTATTGCCAACGCGCCTGGAGGTCGCGTTTCACCTATATCAAAGTCTTTGATCTTCCAGGTGGATCGAACTTTCGGAGCTCGATGGCTTTCGCCGGAGGCGCAAATAGCATGCGTTGCCGGTGCGATTTTCGATTCTTTAATGAAAAGATGCCAACGGACGAAGGAGAACACGCGCGACCGGCGCAGCCGCCAATTACATCGAGTCTGACCAAGATGCGTGAAGCAGCCGCTCATTGCACTGCTTGTCATTTGTACAAGCGTGGTACCCAAACCGTGTTTGGCGAAGGTCCCAAACGTGCCTCGATGATGCTGGTAGGCGAACAGCCGGGCGACTACGAGGACGTCGCCGGCAGACCGTTCGTTGGACCAGCCGGCAAAATCATGAATCGCGCGCTTGAGGAAGCTGGAATCGACCGGTCGCAGGTTTACGTCACCAACGCGGTCAAGCACTTCAAATGGGAGTCCCGTGGCAAACGCCGAATCCACAAAAAACCAAACTCACGCGAAATCGCCGCGTGCCGTCCATGGCTGGAGGCGGAGCTACGAGTCGTTAGGCCAAACCTTGTCGTCGCATTGGGTGCGACGGCGGCCCAGACGATTTTTGGTCCGGCGTTTCGCGTCACTCGCGAGCGTGGCAAGATATTGTCCTCAAAACTTGCGCCGCGGGTGCTCGCGACCGTCCACCCATCGTCACTTCTTCGTCAGCCTAATGAGGAAACTCGCCGCCGGGAATACGAGCGTTTTGTTGCCGATCTGCGTACTGCCTTTACGGCTAGCGACTCATAGAAACGAATACTCGGAATCTTCGCGGTCTGAATGCGTGTCGCGTAGCGAAAGAGCATCAGCGCATTCCGCACTGTAACCGGCAAACAAGTTTGGTTCATCCGGGCGTCTCCGTTGGAGTAGGTGTTGCTCTTCGCTTGACCGGTCCGATTTTGACCGAACTCGCGACGAGGGTGCCGTCAGAATTCTTCAAATAGGAGCCGCTCACTTCATCGTTGGCGTTGATTTCTTCTATGGTCGCGGTTTGCCCGGCTTTTATTAGAGAAGTTCCGTCGATGATCTTCAAAACCCGCGATTCCCGTCTTCCCTCGATGGTGAATGTCTTCGCATTTTTGTCCACTCCAGTGACCATTCCGTGATACGGCACCAACTGGCCGTGCCGGTGTGGGTTGACAGATTTTTTACCCGCGGCGTGAGGCGAACTTGTTATTTGTGGAGTCGTTTGTGCACTTAGTAGCGACCAAAAAGCGGCAACCACAGCGATCGCCGCGGCACTGGATTTGAATTCGGGTTTCATGGCGTCAGGTGCTCGTTAGCGGGATACGGCGGTCTCAATAGATTCTCAAGCGCCATCTTCGGTCACTGCTTCTCGCGCTTTGTATTCTGTAACGAAGCATCTACGGAATTGATCGAATGTGCCGTTTGCGATTTCAACGCGGACCCCATGCATGAGATTCAAATAGAAATACAAATTATGCAGAGTGATCAGCCGCAGCCCCAGTATTTCCTCCGCCTTAATGAGATGACGAATGTAGCCGCGCGTAAACCCTCGACAGGCCTCGCACGCGCAGTTTTCCTCTATTGGTCCTTTGTCCAAAGCGAACTCGGCATTTTTTAAGTTGAGCGTGCCCATTGCGGTGAATGCGGTTCCATTCCGTGCCAGGCGTGTCGGCAGCACGCAATCGAACATATCCATGCCGCGCGCGATCAGCTCCAGCAATTGCGGCGGCGTGCCGAGCCCCATCGCGTAACGCGGCTTGCTTCTCGGCAGGAACGGCTCCGCCGATTCAACTGCTCGCATCATTTCTTCTTCCGGTTCACCCACGCTTACGCCGCCTACGGCGTAGCCATCGAAACCGATCTCTACCATCGCCTGTGCCGATGCGCGACGTAGAGCGGGAAACGTTCCGCCCTGAACGATGCTAAACAGCAATGAATGGATGAATGGGAGAGTGGGCGAACCGGTGGCTTCGCCCGCCTGCTCCCTCCATTGTTTGCATCTCCTGGCCCATCGCATCGTCAACTCCGCGCTTTTCGCTGTGTAATCGTATTCGCAAGGATACGGAACGCATTCATCAAGCACCATTGCGACATCGCTGCCGAGGGTCGCTTGAATTTCCATGGCGATTTCTGGTGAAATGAATGCACGAGCGCCATCGATGTGATTTTGGAATTCCACGCCCTGTTCGGTGATTTTGCGCAACTTCGCCAGAGAGAAAATTTGGTAGCCGCCGCTGTCGGTAAGGACCGGTCCGTCCCAACTCATGAAGCGATGCAAGCCGCCAAGGTGCTTGATTGTCTCCAGACCCGGCCTAACGAACAAGTGATACGTGTTCCCGAGAATGATCTGCGCGTTCAGTTCGCGCAGTTCTCGCGGGCTCACGCCCTTCACGGAACCTTGCGTGCCTACCGGCATAAACGCCGGTGTGTCTATCGTGCCATGTGAAGTTGTCAATCGACCGCATCGCGCTTTTGATCGGCGATCGCCTGCCAAAAGTTCAAAGCTATTCTGCATGCGCTGGAGAGATTCATCGACTTCATCCACAATGACAATTCAATGCACAAAATATTCTTTGCGAATCGCGATTTCCCCTCTATCTTCCGCGCTTACCGCATCAGGCGCGTGAGTTGAGTTTGTTGCGCGGCCTGAAGCGGGTTTTTTTGTCGCCCGGAGTAAGACCCTTTTTGGCGGCGCATTGTTTTTAGGATTTGGAAATGCCCACGATCAACCAGTTGATTCGCAAAGGACGCCGGAAGGTGTCGGTGAAATCGAAGTCGCCGGCACTGGCCAGTTGTCCTCAGCGGCGTGGAGTGTGTGTGCAGGTAATGACGCGCACGCCGAAGAAGCCTAATTCTGCCCTGCGCAAGGTGGCGAAAGTCCGGTTGACCAATGGCCAGGAGGTGATTGCGTACATTCCGGGTGAGGGCCATAATTTGCAGGAGCACTCCATCGTGCTCGTGCGCGGCGGACGGGTGAAGGATTTGCCCGGTGTGCGCTATCACATAGTGCGCGGAACCCTCGATGCGCTGGGTGTGGATGGTCGGCGACGGGGCCGCTCCAAATACGGAGCGAAGCGGCCGAAGGGTGGGGCGGCTGGTGGAGGCGGCGCGGCGAAAGCAGCGCCGGCAGCGGCCAAATAAAACAAATAGAATTTGAAACAGACGATCGACAATGTCGCGGCGGAGGAGAGTTCACAAAAAAGAAGAGCACGTCGATTCCCGATATGGGAGTCCGGCAGTAGCTCGCCTTATCACGACCGTGATGCAACGCGGCAAGAAGTCTCTCGCCGAACGGGTGGTCTACACCGCAATTGATAGATCGCGCGAAGGCTCCGATTCAGTCGATCCACTGGAAATTGTAAACAAGGCGATCGACAACGTCCGTCCCAGACTTGAGGTGCGGTCGCGTCGCGTCGGTGGCGCGACTTATCAGGTGCCCATGGAAGTGACCCCGGCGCGGCAAATCTCGCTGGCCACACGCTGGATCGTGAAATTTGCTGACGGACGCAAGGGATTACCGTTGGCTGAAGCGCTGGCGCAGGAACTCAAAGACGCTGCGGCCGGCCAGGGTAATGCCATAAAAAAACGCGACGACACACATAAGATGGCGCAGGCAAACCGCGCCTTTGCGCACTTTAGGTGGTGACAATTATGGCAACGGCGACCATGGAACAAAAGAAGGCTCCGGCGAAAAATCCAAATTCGCCAGATCGCAAGTTCCTTCTGGAACGCACGCGGAACATCGGAATCGCAGCGCACATTGACGCCGGTAAAACAACCATCACGGAGCGCGTTCTCTTTTATACCGGCATGATCCACAAGATGGGAGAAGTGCACGAAGGCACCACCGTCACCGATTGGATGGAGCAGGAGCGCGAACGCGGGATCACAATCACGTCAGCGGCGACAACGTGCAGTTGGGCGCAACGCAAGGAAGAAGGCGTTTACAAGATCTTCGAAGGCGTCAAACAGCGGATTAACATCATCGATACCCCTGGGCACGTCGATTTTACGGCAGAAGTGGAACGCTCTCTGCGCGTGCTCGATGGCGCGATCGCAGTTTTCGATGGCGTCGCGGGCGTACAGCCGCAATCCGAAACAGTCTGGCGTCAGGCAACCAAGTACAACGTGCCGCGTCTGGCCTTCATCAACAAAATGGATCGCGTCGGTGCAGATTTCGAAATGTCAGTCGACAGTATCCACAAAAAACTCGGCGCGAACGCGTGGCCGGTTTTGTTGCCGCTAGGGAAGGAAGACCAGCTGCGCGGCCAGCTAGACGTCATAAATAAGAAGGCGATCATTTATTCTGAGAACGATCAGTTCGGGTCCACCTACGAAGTGACCGAAGTGCCGAAAGAACACGTGGATGCAGTGGAAAAGGCGTATCACGATCTGGTCGAACAAGTTTCGAACCTCGATGATCAAGTTGCCGAGGTAGTTCTCGAAGAGCGCGAAGTTACACCGGCGTTGTTAAAGGCTGGTATTCGCCGTCAGACGATTGCGAACAAATTCGTGCCGGTGATCGGAGGTTCGGCTCTGAAGAACATCGGTATCCAGTATTTGGTCGACGCGGTCGTCGATTACCTGCCAAGCCCACTAGAGATTCCGCCCGCCAAAGGCCAGAACCCCGATACGGGCGAGCCAATGGAAGCGATTACAGACGATAACGGCTCGTTCTGTTCGATCGCCTTCAAATTGTGGAGCGATCCATTTGTCGGCAAGCTCGTCTTCTTTCGCGTTTACTCGGGCTCGCTCAGCAAAGGTGACACGGTTTACAATCCGCGCACGAACAAACGTGAGCGGATTTCGCGTTTGATTCAGATCCAGGCGGACAAACGCGAAGACATCGAGACTTGTTACTCGGGCGATATCGCCGCGATCGTTGGAATCAAAAATATTACCACTGGCGACACGCTATGTGATGAGGATCATCCCATCCTTCTCGAGCCGCCGTCGTTTCCCGATCCGGTTATCTCGATGGCGATTGAACCGAAGACGAAGGTCGATCAGGAAAAAATGGCTACCGCATTACAAAGACTTGCCGAAGAAGACCCGACCTTTCGTGTCTTTACGCATGAAGATACCGGCCAGACGATCATCGCCGGCATGGGCGAGTTGCACTTGGAAATTATTCGTGACCGGATGTTCCGCGAGTTCAAAGTCGACGCTAACGCGGGCAAACCGCAGATCGCGTATCGCGAGACGATTACCGGCGGTGCGCATGGCGTGGGCAAATTGATCAAGCAATCAGGCGGCCGCGGCCAGTATGGGCACGTGGAAGTGGACGTGCGTCCGGCCGAGCGAGGCAAAGGTCTAACCATCGAGAACAAGATCGTCGGCGGAATTATTCCGAGGGAATACATCCCGGCAGTGAAGAAAGGGATCGAAGAAGCCGTGCTCAACGGCGTGCTGGGCGGCTATCCTGTTGTCGATGTGGAAGTGGACATTGTTTACGGGTCGTTCCACGAAGTCGATTCCAACGAACTCGCATTTAAGATGGCGTCGATTTTCGCTATGAAAGACGGCTTCAGGCAGGGAAAACCGATTCTGCTGGAGCCGATCATGAGGGTGGAGAACATCACGCCGGAAGAATATCAGGGCGACATTTGCGGCGACTTGAGCCGGCGGCGTGGCGCTATCAACAGCATCGAGACACGCGGCAACTTAGTGATTATTCATGCGATGGTGCCGCTTGCGGAATTATTCGGATACGCGACGGCGATCCGATCGCTGTCGAAGGGCCGTTCGAGTTATTCGATGGAGCCGTCCCATTTCGAGCAGGTCCCAGCAAATTTGGTTGCGGCAATTCTCGATCAAAAGGAGGCCAAATGAGCAATGGCCAGCGGATCCGCATTCGCCTGAAGGCATTCGATCATCGGATGCTGGATCAATCCGCCATCGAAATTGTGGATACTGCCAAGCGCACCGGTGCGCGGGTGGCCGGTCCTATTCCACTGCCGACGTTAATTGAAAAGTTCACGGTGAATCGTTCTCCGCACGTGGACAAGAAATCGATGGAACAATTTGAAATTCGCACTCACAAACGACTGTTAGACATCATCGAGCCGACAGCGAAAACGGTGGACGAACTGAAAAAACTGAATTTGCCTGCCGGCGTTGACATCACCATTAAGATTTAACCGGAGGCGCCTCTGAAAGTTTTTCGATCACACGGTAATGAGCATCGGACTTCTAGGACAAAAAATTGGTATGACCAGCGTTTACGACGCAAATGGCAGGCTATGTCCTGTTACCGTGATCGCCGCCGGGGATAACGTTTTGTTGCGCCGCTTGACCGAGGAGAACGATGGTTATTTGGCAGTGAAGGTAGGATTCGGAGCTCAAAAGCAATCGCGCGTGACCAAAGGGTTAATGGGTGAGTTCAAGAAGGCCGGCGTGGGGCCGCAGAAATTTGTGCGCGAATTTCGTCTGCAGACCGATCTTCCCGAAGGGGAAATCAATTTAAGCGTTACCCAATTTCAGCCGGGCGACTTCGTTGACGTGATTGGCCGTTCCAAAGGCAAAGGTTTTCAGGGCGTAATGAAGAAGCATAACTTCTCGGGACAAGGCGCGGCACACGGTTCGAAGACGCACCGCCGTATTGGTGCCGTCGGCAATCGATCTACGCCGGGGCGAATCTGGAAAAACCAGGGGATGCCCGGTCATATGGGCGATCGGCGCGTTACGGTCCAAAATCTACAAGTCATGCAGGTACGCGAAACGGACAAAATCATTTTGATAACCGGTGCCGTGCCGGGACCGAACGGCAGTTACGTTATTGTTCGTCCGGCCGTCAAGCGTCCCGAGCGCTTGCTGGCGCTGCATGCTGAGCACCGAAAGCATGAAGACGAAGAAAAGGCGAAGAAACCCAAAACGCTGAGGGAGATGGCGCAGAAGAAATGAGCGCAAAAGTTTTGACCAAAACCGCTGCCAAGGAAGCAAAGATCGACCTCATTGACGATGGTCGCGGCTCGCAGGCTGTGCACGAAGTGATTGTCGCGATGCGCGCCGGCCGTCGGTCGGGTTCCGCCAATACAAAGACCAAAGCTGAAGTGGATCTGTCGGGTGCCAAACCGTGGCGCCAGAAAGGGACCGGTCGCGCCCGGGCCGGCTATAAGTCGTCGCCAATTTGGCGCGGTGGTGGCGTCGTTTTTGGGCCGAAGCCGCGTGATTATTCCAAGAAAGTTTCAAAGTCCGTTCGGCGGCTGGCTTTTCGAAAGGCGCTCAGCGAACGCATTAATGCTGGCGACGTTTTGACCATTGATGAGTTCGTTGTTCCGAAGATGAAGACGAAAGCTTTTGTCGAGCTTCTCCGAAAACAGACCGATGCCGAGAAAGTGCTCATTGTTTCCGACTCCTTTGATGAGACAACCTCCCGATCGGCTCGCAACGTGAAGCCGGCGCGACTTGCCACCGCTTCGGATGTAAACACTGAGCAATTGTTGGGGTTCCAGAAAATTCTCGTCACACAGAAGGCTTTGGAGAAACTGGCGGAAAGAACGCGTCCGCCTTCATCGAAAGTTACGGCATAATAAGATGAACGAGCCCCACGAGATCATTAAGACTGCTTCGTTGACGGAGAAGTCGACGCTGATGAGCGAAAAACAAAACAAATATGTGTTCCGCGTCAGCCCGAAGGCAAACAAGATTCAGATCAAGAACGCGATCGAACGGTTGTTTCAAAAAACGGTGATCCACGTGAACACTTGCAATTACGCGGGCAAGGAGAAACGGCTCCGCGGACCGGTAGGGCGTCGCCCGCGTTGGAAGAAAGCTATCGTAACTTTAAAGGAGGGCGAGAAGATCGATCTAATCTGATCGCGACCAAATATGGCCCTGAAAGAATTTCGCCCCTTGACGCCGACGCAGCGGTTTAAGTTGCTGCCAGCCTTCGATGAGATTACGAAAAAGCGCCCTGAACGGAGGCTACTGGAGCCGAAGAATAAAAGCGGTGGTCGTAACAACCACGGTCGACTGACATCGCGGCATATCGGTGGCGGTCACAAGCACAAATATCGAAAGGTTGACTTCAAACGTCGCAAACATGGAGTGACGGCGGAGGTAATCGGGATCGAATACGACCCAAATCGTTCCGCGCGGATCGCCCTTATCAAATACACTGATGGCGAATTAAGCTACATCCTTGCACCGAACGGAATCCGAGTTGGGGCGACCATTACAGCGGGGAATGAAGTGGCGCCTGACTTAGGGAACGCACTGCCGCTCCGCGCTATCCCCATGGGCACGAACGTTCACAATATCGAGTTGATTCCGGGACGCGGCGGGCAGGTCGCGCGCTCTGCCGGGCAACAAGCGACTCTTACCGCCTTGGAATCCGGTTATGCGCTGGTGAAGATGCCGTCAGGCGAAATTCGCAGGCTCCACGAGAACTGCTTCGCCACCATTGGCCAGGTCAGCAACGTCGATCACATGAATGTCTCCAGCGGTAAAGCGGGGCGTACTCGCTGGCAGGGCCGCCGTCCGCACGTTCGCGGCATGGTGATGAATCCAATCGATCATCCGATGGGCGGTGGTCAGGGGAAATCGAAAGGCGGCGGCGGACGTCATCATCCCGTCAGCCCCTGGGGACAGTTGGCGAAAGGTTTTAAGACCCGTGCGAAACATAAGCCGAGCGACCGGTTCATTCTGGAAAGGAGACGAGCGAAGAAAAAGGCTTAGAACGCGAATCGATACCCTCGATTCAGAGACCACTTGCAATTTATGGCTAGATCGTTAAAGAAAGGACCCTTCGTCGAGTCGTATCTTCTTGAAAAGATCGACAAGATGAACGCGTCGGGCGCAAAGAAACCGATCAAGACCTGGTCGCGGCGCTCGATGGTGACGCCGGATTTTGTAGGCCACACGTTCCTAGTGCACAACGGGAAGACGTTTAACTCCGTTTTTGTCACTGAGAACATGGTAGGCCACAAGCTCGGCGAGTTTTCGCCTACACGTGTGTTTAGGAAACACGGTTCGCACACGGCGAAGGTGACGAAATAATTGCAGATTACAGATTGTAGATTGCGGATTGGTAGCGCGCGGCTACGTCGCGCGCTTGCACAGTTTGCAATCTTAAATCTGCAATTTGGAATCGGGTTATGCGCCTATGCGCAGGGAAATAGTTCTTTGTCAGAATTTAATACTGAAACGGTGACGCAATCACCGGTTACTGGATCTTTGCCATCAGAAGTCGACGAATTGCGCAGGCAATTGGCAATCGCGCACGAGTCGGTTAAGGCATTGACGAGTAGCCTTGCGGAATCAAATGCACAGGCGGAAGAGTTACGCCGCAAATATGCCGAGCTTCAATTGCGAATGGAAGCGCTCGGCCTCGCATCAGCCAGCAAAGACCGGGCGAAACTCGAGCAGCGTTTGCTTGCGGCAGTGAGCGATCTTCAACTGTCGCAGAAAACCCGCGACGAGTACCGCGATCAGATGTTGCAACTCAACGAAGCGATCCTACGCTACTTGAAGACATCTCAGGGCGGTGACGCGCAGGCACGGATGGATGTAGAGACGCAATTGCGCAGTATTAACGATATGGTCAGCAAAACGACTAATCCGCCAGACGCGTCCGAGCCGACTTTAATGGACGGAAGCGTGCTTAGTGTTAAGGAAGAATGGTCCTTTGTTGTCGGCAATTTGGGCGAGAAACAAGGGGTCAAGATTGGGATGCCATTGAGGGTAATGCGGGATAACCTGAGGATCGCGAGCCTGCGTGTGGTTGACGTGCGACAGAAAATTTGCGGCGCGGTGATTCAGGAAATGGATTCGAAGAAAGAGAAAATTAGGGTGGGAGACCGCCTCCAGGTGGATGCGCAACCCGATGTGAGTTTAAAGTAAAAATGAACGTTGAAAGAGTTACAAAGTTACGAAAAGGCCCGAACCACCGGGACGCGTCCCGTGAAACTCTTGTAACGGGGTAGCCTTGTAAACGAACGCGAAGCGATGGAAGTCAGATCAACATACAAGTATGCGCGAATTTCGCCCTTTAAGGTGCGCGAAGTTACACGTGAGATCCAGGGGTTGCCGGTTTCGGCGGCTCTCGATCTGCTGACCTTCACGCCGAAGAAAGCCGCTTTTCTAATTGGCAAAACGCTGAAGAGCGCGATCGCCAATGCGGAAAATAATGCGAACCTTAAACCGGACGGCCTGGTGGTGAAAGAGGCGACGGTGGGCGAAGGGCCAACGTTCAAGCGGATCATGGCGCGTGCGCGCGGCAGTGCCAGCCGCATTTTGAAGCGCACCAGTCACATTCGCATCGTGTTATCGGACGAGATTCCCATCGAAACGCGGGAGAAAAGAAAAGCCAAACGACAAGCCGAAAAGAAAGCTGCCAAGAAAGATACGACGGAGAAAACGACAGAAAAAGCCGAGGCTCCGGCGGGTCCAAAGTCGACAAAATCGAAGCGGAAAGCGAAGTCGAATAAATAATTACTCGAAGCTATGGGACAAAAAGTTAATCCAATTGGTTTTCGCCTGAACGTGAATCGCGACTGGCGTTCGCGATGGTATGCGTCGCCGCAGGAATTTCCGTCGTTTTTGCACAACGATCTGAAGATTCGCGATTACGTGAAGAAGAAGCTGCAATTTGCCGCAGTGGCCAAGATCGTGATTGAGCGAGCATGGAATTCCATTCGTGTCACGATTCACACCGCGCGTCCCGGCATTGTCATTGGACGTAAGGGCGCGGAAATAGAAAAGATGACGGAAGAAATTTCCAGGATGGCCGATGGAAAACAGGTGAAAATCGATATCCAGGAAATCAAGACGCCGGAACTCGACGCGCAGTTGGTTGCAGAGAACGTAGCGCTGCAGATTGAACGCCGCATTGCGTATCGGCGGGCAATGAAAAAAGCAGTGCAGACCGCGATGGATTTTGGCGCTGAGGGCATTAAGATTCGCAGCTCCGGCCGGCTGAACGGCGCGGAAATCTCGCGTTCGGAATGGTATCGCGAGGGAAAAATTCCCCTTCACACGCTGCGCACACCGATTGATTACGGTTTTGCCGAGGCCAACACGGTTTACGGAAAAATCGGAGTGAAATGTTGGATATGTAGAAAAGAAGAGCGGCCCGCGGAAGCCCCACCTACACCCGCCGCACCGCCGCCGGAGCCTGCTGGAGTCTAGGAGAACTCGTCATGCCATTGATGCCCAAACGCGTGAAGTATCGCAAGGCCCAGCGGGGGAGTCGCAAGGGTACGGCTTCGCGCAACCTCAGGATTGATTTTGGGGAATTCGGATTGCAGACGCTCGAACGTGCGTGGATTACCAACACCCAACTGGAAGCCGCCCGCGTAGCGCTGACTCGCAACATGAAGCGCAAAGGCAAACTTTGGATCCGTGTTTTTCCGGACAAGCCCGTGACCTCGCGTCCACCGGAAACCCGCATGGGCAAAGGCAAAGGCCAGCCCGAGTCTTGGGTTGCAACCGTGCGCCCCGGCAACATCCTGTTTGAGTTGGATGGCGTGCCTGAATCCGTTGCGCGCGAATCTCTGCGTCTGGCGGCAGACAAGTTACCTGTGCGCACGAAGTTCCTCACACGCCACCACGTGAGGGCTGCTTAACGACAATGAAGATGAAAGAATTCATGGAGCTGGGGATGGACGAGTTGCTGACCAAACGACGCGACCTGCGTCAGGCAACTCTGCATCTGCGTCTGCAACAGCAGAGCGGACAGCTTGAGCAGCCGAGCAGGTTGCGTCTTTTGCGCCGCGATCTTGCCAGAATTGAAACAGAGCTCTCCCACCGGGCGAGCAAGGATGAAGGAAAATAGAAACATGGCCGAACAAGAATCTCCGTCATCGCAAGCACTAGCTCCGGCGCCGTCCACTGCGCGTCCCGCGCGAAAGACGCGCACAGGCGAAGTGGTTTCCAGTGGCATGAATAAGACGATCGTGGTGCGAACGGTTACCCGTGTGCCGCATCCTAAATTCGGGAAAATCGTCAAGCAGATGAAGAAATTTTACGCTCACGACGAACAGAATGAAGCGAAGGCAGGTGATACTGTTCGCATCATGGAGACGCGACCGCTGAGTAAGCTGAAACGATGGCGTCTCGTAGAGGTCATTCAAAAATAAGATTCCCATGGTACAAATTCGATCCAGACTGGACGTCGCGGACAACAGCGGCGCGCGCATGGCGACGATGATTGGTGTGATTGGCAAGCAGACGCCTTTTGCCGGTATCGGTGATGTGATTACTGCGAACGTAAAGGAAGCCAGCCCGACTGGCACCGTGAAGAAGGGCGAGGTTGTTCGCGCGGTTTTAGTGCGCACGAAACAGCCGATTCGGCGCGAGGACGGTTCATTGCTTCGCTTCGACAACAACGCCATCGTAATTATCGACAAGGATTTGAACCCTCGCGGCACGCGTATTTTCGGGCCGGTCGCGCGCGAATTGCGCGAGCGCAATTTCATGAAAATTGTATCGCTCGCACCGGAAGTTTTATGAACCGCATCAAGTGTCACGTTAAAAAAGGGGACCACGTTGAGGTCATTTCCGGGAATTTCCGTGGTTCGTCCGGGAAGGTTCTTGCCGTCTTGCCAAGGAAGCAGCGCGTGCTTGTTGAAGGTGTTCGCGTCATAAAAAAGCACCTCCGTAAATCGCAGGATAATCCGAGTGGTAAGATCGCCGAGCGCGAAGGTCCGATTCACATTTCCAATGTGCGGTTCCTTGAACGTGAGAAGTCCGAAAAAGGCGCGAAATCAGAAAAGCGTAAGGAACGGGAGAATAGTGAGCCCGGCGAGAAAGCACAGAAATAGGAGATGGCCGGCATGCAAAACGAATTTCATCGTCACTACAAAGAACATGCGATGCCCGCGCTGCAGAAGCATCACGGTTACAAAAACGTCCATCAAATCCCAAGAGTGCAGAAGGTGGTTATTAATACTTCGGTTGGCTCGCAATCCGACGTGAAACAGGCTTTGGAGGAGGCGAAAGCGGAGCTGGCGCTTATTACAGGACAGCGCCCGGTGGAGACACTGGCAAAGAAAAGCATCTCCAATTTCAAATTGCGCAAGGATCAGGCGATCGGAGCGAAGGTCACTTTGCGCGGCGAACGCATGTACGAGTTTCTCGAGCGCTTTATTAAGGCTGCTCTTCCTCGCATTCGAGACTTTCGCGGTGTATCGCCGCGATGCTTCGACAAGAACGGTAACTACACTTTGGGCGTTTCCGATCAGTCGATTTTTCCTGAAATCGAGCTCGACAAAATCAAGCGAAATATCGGATTTGATGTTACAATCGTCACCACCGCCCGAACGGACGACGAGGCTAAATCGCTGTTAAGCGAGATGGGGATGCCGTTTAGCGACCGTCCAAGAACGTCCGCGGCGCCAGCCACCTGATTTTTGTATGAGTACGGTTACAGATCCTATTGCTGATTTTCTGTCACGCGTCCGCAACGGCGTGCGTGCGCATCGTCCCGAAGTGCTTGTTCCTTATTCCAAGATTAAGGCGGAGATCGCACGTGTCTTGAAAGAAGAAGGATATATATCGGACTATTCGGTGGACACGAGCGGCGACCACCCGCAAATCAAAGTCGTTAACAAGCTTGTGGATCGATCGAGTGCAGTTGCAGGACTCCGGCGGATTAGCCGCCCCGGACTGCGTCGCTATGTTGGGGCGGATGAAATTCCACGAGTGCTCGGTGGAATGGGTCTGGCAATATTGTCCACATCGAGAGGGATCTTGTCGGGACGCGAAGCTAAAAAACAAAGGCTCGGCGGCGAACTGCTGGCATACGTCTGGTAACGGTTGAACCTTGTAACGAGTTGAACGAATCAAAACGTTATGTCCCGAATTGGAAAAAAAGAGGTCGAAATTCCCGACAAGGTTAAGGTCAACATCGGCAACGGTGGCGCAGTGTCGGTGGAAGGACCGAAGGGCAAGATGCAGTGGACGCTTCCCGGCAAAATCAAGGCAAGTGTGCAGAACAACTCTGTATCGCTGGTGCGTGAAGCGGAAACACGCAGCGTGAAAGCGTTGCATGGACTTTCGCGGAGTCTCGTGCACAACATGGTTCTTGGCGTCAGTGAAGGTTTTACGAAACAACTCGAGATCGAAGGCGTAGGATTCCGCGCGGCGGTGCAAGGTTCTAATCTCAATCTGAGTCTCGGCTTCTCGCACCCGGTGGCGTTCTCCATCCCCAAGGACATTAAGATTACGGTGACAGACAACACAAAGATTACGATCCAAGGGGTGGATAAAAAGCTGGTGGGGCAGGTTGCCGCCGATATCCGGCGCTTTTACCCGCCCGAGCCTTACAAGGGCAAAGGTGTTCGTTACGCGGGAGAGCAAATCCGTCGCAAGGTAGGAAAGACCGTTCAATAGCATGACGACGAATCGTAAGGCAGCGCGGCAGCGCGTTCATGGAAGGATTCGGAAGAAAGTCGCAGGCACGGCGGAACGTCCCCGGCTGGCGGTCCACTTCTCCGGGAAACACATCTATGCACAGTTGATCGATGACGATGCCGGGCAAACAATTGCTGCCGCATCGACGGCCGAGCGATCCCTGCTCGGTGAGAATAAGGCGTATGCAAACCGGGCCGTTGCAGAGCTGATCGGCAAGGCAATTGCCGAGAGATCGCTAGAGAAAAAACTTGATCGCGTTGTTTTTGATCGCGGCGGGTTCCTTTACCATGGGAAAGTGAAAGCACTGGCAGATGCAGCGCGCGCCGGCGGCTTGAAATTTTAAACATTCATGAATCCAACAACTTCAGGAAGACGAGACTCACGCAGATCGGAGAAGGCATCGGTGGCCAAGGGCGATACCTCCGAGAAAGTCGTGTTCATCAATCGCTGCGCGAAAGTGGTAAAGGGGGGCCGACGATTTAGCTTCAGCGCTCTGATTGTCGCTGGCGACCACGATGGGCGAGTGGGATACGGATTTGGGAAGGCTAACGAGGTTTCCGAAGCAATTCGCAAGGCCTCCGAGGCCGCACGCAAATCGATGGGAAAAGTTTCGCTGAACGAGAATACCATTCCACACGAAGTGATCGGCGAATTTGATGGTGCCCGAGTTTTATTGCGCCCCGCTTCACCTGGAACCGGGATCATCGCCGGCGGCGGTGTGCGCGCCGTTGCTGAAGCCGTCGGTATTCGCGATGTGCTGGCCAAATCCCTCGGCTCAAGCAACCACGCCAACGTGGTGAAGGCGACCATTGCTGCGCTGCGGGCGCTCCGGCGCAAGGACGAAATTTTCAAATTGCGTGGAATTGCGTTGCGTGACCGAAGGGGGGAACCACATGGTGCGGCTTCATAGTCTACGGCCGCGTCCCGGCGCGCGCCATCGCGTCAAGCGGCTCGGCTGTGGTGAAAGTTCCGGTCACGGGAAGACCAGCGGGAAGGGGTCTAAGGGGCAAAAGGCGCGGTCTGGCGGGAGCATTCGGCTCGGGTTCGAAGGTGGGCAAATGCCGCTGATTCGACGGTTGCCGAAGCGCGGATTTAATAATGCAGCATTTCACAAACGTTACGCCATCGTGAACCTGAGTGATCTTAACGGGTTTGAGTCTGGCACCCTGGTAAACGAACAATTACTTCGTCAATCGAATCTCGTCCGCGGCCATTTCGTCGGAATAAAAATTCTTGGCGATGGCGAGCTGAAGCACGGGTTAGAGGTGCAAGCGCATAAGATCAGTTCGACCGCGCGAGAGAAAATCGAAAAAGCCGGGGGAACCATAACTCTGGTAGAGGGGCGCACGACTGAAAAGAGCGGAAAAGATGCTTCTCCTACCGACGCAAATCCTGACACTGAGGCCAAAAAAACCAAACCGCGCACGAAGGCCAAAGCGAAGACTAAATCCAAAGCCAAATCGTCCAGGAAAAAGCGCGAATGATTTCCGCGTTTCTAAACACGGTCAAAATACCGGAGCTGCGCCGGCGCATATTGTTACACGCTGGCTGTGATCGTGATCGTGCGTTTGGGAGCTGCGATTACGACGCCTGGCGTC
Organism: uncultured Verrucomicrobiae bacterium; assembly: GCA_963807435.1. Classification (GTDB taxonomy): domain Bacteria; phylum Verrucomicrobiota; class Verrucomicrobiia; order Chthoniobacterales; family UBA10450; genus Udaeobacter. Next base: position 69,555 of record CAWECA010000004.1, on the reverse strand, counting down.
AATCAAGGCGTTTTGCAGGAGTGGTTTCACACTTCGCTGAGTCAGCGCACCGGAGGCGGTCTGGCGGCGCTCTTCAATTTGTTTAGTGGTGGGGCGCTGGAAAACTGCGCCGTGTTCTCCCTTGGCATTATGCCATACATCAGCGCTTCAATCATGATGCAGTTGCTGACGGCGGTAATTCCGCAACTTGGCAGGATGGCCCGCGAGGACGGCGGTCGCCAGAAGATCATGCAATTGACGCGGTACACCACGCTGGTGCTTTGCATTTTTCAAGGGTACCTGCTGGCACTTTCGTTTCAGCACCCGGAATCGTATCACACCATGCTACCCGGGATTACTGATACAATCAGGCAACTCGGCGTGCCGCTGGTGGACGACCTTGGTTGGAAATTCCGAATCATTACGGTCGTTTCCCTAACGACCGGAACAATGCTGCTGATGTGGTTGGGCGATCAAATCACCGAGCGCGGTATCGGCAACGGCATCTCGCTTATCATTACCATTGGCATCGTGGCGCGCCTGCCGGCGGCGCTTGTACAGGCGTGGAAGACTTTTGTGCCTTCGGGACAAAGCGGATCGAGCCAGGTGAATCCGATGGTCCTCGTTCTGCTAGTAGTTGTCCTGATCTTTGTCATCGCCGCGGTGATCGCGATTACCCAAGGTGTCCGGAAAATCACGGTGCAATACGCCAAACGCGTTGTCGGTCGCAAAATGTACGGTGGACAAACACAGTACATGCCTTTGAAGGTGAATTACGCTGGCGTAATGCCGATCATCTTCGCCTGGGCGCTCCTTCTGTTCCCTGCAACCATCGTTCAGTACGGATTTAGAAACAGCCCCACTGCAGCCCGCATCGCTGCCGCGCTTTCGACGGGCTGGCCGCATTACGTTGTTCTCGCGGCGATGATTTTCTTTTTCAGCTATTTCTGGGTAGCCACGCAGTTTCAACCGACCCAAATCGCGGATGATTTGAAGAAATACGGCGGTTATATCCCAGGTGTGCGGCCAGGAAAACCGACCGCCGATTTTCTTGATTTCACCATGACGCGATTGACGTTTGCCGGAGCGATTTTTTTGACACTGATCGCGGTTTTCCCAAGCCTTCTTAGCCAATCGCTGAACGTGCCGGTTATCACGGCGCAATTTTTCGGAGGCACAAGCCTGTTGATCATTGTCGGTGTTATGCTCGATACCATGAGGCAGGTGGAAACCCATCTCATTCAACGGCATTACGACGGCTTTTTGCGCAAGGGCCGGATCCGAGGGCGATCCTTTGATCGGGCTGCTTATGCGCGCGGGGACGCGGCGGCCGGCGGCACGTTGATGTGGCTCTATGTGGGGATCGCCGTGCTCGTGATCGCCGGGGTTGCCATCTTTCTGTATGGACGATAGGTGAGCGATAGGTGAAAAGGCGGCTTGTTCTTCTCGGCCCGCCCGGTTCCGGCAAAGGCACCCAGGCGGAAATGATTACACGGCACTTCGGTATTCCCGTGACTTCACCGGGAGCGATTCTGCGCCGCGAACGCGATCTTGGAACGCCCCTGGGACAGGAAACCGCCGAGGTGCTTCGCAGCGGCGGCCTCGTTTCGGATAAGATAATTATTGGGCTGGTCGAAGACTGGTTGCGATTGCACGGGGGCCATGGATTCGTGTTCGACGGATTTCCTCGAACTTTGCCGCAGGCCGAGAGTTTGATGTCGATGTTGACGAAGTTGCGCACGGCACTGGACGTGGCGATCTGGCTACAAGTATCTGAGAAAACAGTGCGCGAACGCATTACGGGGCGCCTTCAGTGTGGCGAATGCGGTTTTACCACCAGCTCATCGAGCGCGCAATTTGCCAACCGTCCCGTATGCCCGTATTGCGATGGGCGCCTGGAACGCCGCAACGATGATGACGTGGCAGTCTTGCAGACGCGCTTGCAGGAATTTCACACGAAGACCGAGCCTCTTGGAAATTTCTATGAAAAATTGTCGATCCTGCATCGGATTGATGGCAATCGCGATCGGGAGACAGTGTTCGGCGAGATTTCGCGGTTGATTGAGAACAAGACGGCGAAATGATTCCAATCAAGAACGCGAAGGAAATCGACAAAATGCGGCAGGCCTGCCGCACGGCGAGCGACATCCTCGACCGCGTAGCCGATCTGATTCGGCCTGGAATTGCAACAAAGGAAGTGGATGAAGCGGCTGCCGATTTTATGAGCGATGCCGGCGTCAAAAGCGCGTTCCTCGGTTACAAGCTAGGACACCGGGTTTTCCCTGGAAACATTTGTATTTCGCTCAACGACGAAGTGGTCCACGGCATCGGCAGCCAGCGTCGCATCCAGTATGGCGAGATTGTGAAGCTGGACATCGGCATTATTCAAGATGGTTGGGTTGGTGATAATGCCATGACTATTCCCGTCGGAATCATCGACGAGCGTACGGACCGGTTGCTGCAAGTGACCGAAAACGCGCTCGGCCTTGCCATTCGCGTCGCGCACGAGGGTCGACGCGTGGGCGACATCTGCGCCGAAATTGAGGACGAAGCGCGGCGCAATGGTTTTTCGGTTGTTCGCGAATTTGTTGGGCACGGTGTCGGGCGCAAGATGCATGAAGAACCGCAAATCCCTAATTACGGCAAACGAGGTAGCGGACCAAAATTGAAGGCTGGGATGACGCTGGCCATTGAACCGATGGTTAACATCGGCACGTCTGAAGTGCGGTTGCTCGATGATGGTTGGACAGTTTGCACAGCGGATGGACTGCCGTCTGCGCACTTCGAGCATACCGTCCTTGTTAGAAAAGATGACCCCGAAATTTTGACATGGCGTGCAAAGACGCAATTGAGGTAGAGGGCTCCGTCGTCGAGTTGCTGCCAAACACAATGTTCCGGGTGGCCGTAGAGTCCTGGCACACATTTCAGGCAAAATGCGCCTCCATTTCATTCGGATCTTGCCAGGAGACAAAGTTATGCTAGAGATTTCACCCTACGATTTGTCGAAAGGGCGAATTATTTATCGCCAAAGATGACCACCCGGCAGGCGGTCGCGGTTTTCGATTTCGCGAATTATGAAAGTACGACCATCAGTGAAAAGACTTTGTGCAAGTTGCAGGATTGTAAAGCGCAAGAACGTGGTGCGCGTGATCTGCAAAAACCCTCGGCACAAGCAACGCCAGGGCTGACCGTTTTTGCGGGTAATTTTTCGCTTACTTAACCAATATCATGCCAAGACTATTAGGAGTTGAAATTCCGGCAGACAAACGCGTCGAGGTATCGCTAACGTATATCTACGGCGTCGGTTTTAACACGGCACGACGCATTCTTGAGCAGACCAACATCGATCCGAACATTCGCGCCAAAGATCTCACCCCTCAGCAGTTGAATGAGATCATTCACGCGATCACTAACAATAATATTAAAATCGAAGGCGATCTCCGGCGCGAAGTGCAGGGTAACTTGAAGCGTCTTCAGGCAATCAATTGTTATCGCGGTATCCGTCACCGGAAAGGTTTGCCAGTGCGCGGCCAGCGCACGTCGACAAATGCTCGCACCCGGAAAGGGCCTCGCAAGACAGTGGGCGTAATTCGCAATCCCGACGCGAAAGCCGGTAAAGTTTAATCACAATTCACATGGCTGAAGAAACGAATCCCGAAAAGCCGGACGAAACAAAGACGCCCGACGATACTGCTCAGCAGAAAACACCTCCCAAAGAGGCTGTTCCAAAAGCCGAAGCCACGCCCAAACGTGCGGGGCCAAAGAAAACGGCAACGCCAAAGAAAGAACAGCAGCCGGCGACGACAACCGGATCGCCGGAAAATCTTTCGCTCTCGAGCGACGAAGTTGAGAAGCCAAAAATCGTCAAGGCCAAAGGCAGCAAGAATGTGCATTCAGGCGTTGCTCATGTATTGGCGACTTTCAACAACACGATCGTTACAATCACCGATGTGAAGGGAAACGTGATTGGTTGGTCGAGCGCGGGGAAAGTTGGCTTTAAAGGCTCACGGAAAAGCACGGCTTACGCGGCGCAGATGGTGGCGCAGGACGCATCGCGGCAGGCCATGGGGCATGGATTGAAAGAAGTGGAAGTGTTGGTCAAGGGCCCGGGGGCCGGACGCGAGTCAGCTGTGCGCGCTCTGCAAGCGATCGGGCTCGATCTCACGGTTATTCGCGACGTGACGCCGGTGCCTCACAACGGCTGTCGACCGCCAAAACAGCGTCGCGTCTAACGAGTCAATCTTTTAAGGTTTCACATGGCCAGATATACAGGACCAAAAACGAAAGTGAGCCGCCGTTACGGTGTGCCACTCTTCGGTTCATCAAAGGCGTTGGAGCGCAAAAATTATCCGCCAGGCATTCATGGCCCCCGAGGCTCCCGGCGCAAGCAATCGGAGTACGCGATTGCGCTCGGTGAGAAACAGAAGCTGCGTTATCAGTACGGATTGCTTGAACGACAGTTCCGGCGCATTTTTCAACGCGCTCTGCGCAAGCGCGGTGTAACCGGTGAAACGCTTCTCCAGTTGCTGGAAACCCGACTCGATAATGTCGTTTTCCGCCTTGGTTTTGCGAACACGCGGAGCGCAGCGCGCCAACTGGTGTCGCATGGCCATGTGCTCGTGAACGGGCGCTCCGTGAATGTCGCTTCGTACAATGTGAAAGCTGGCGATGAGGTTACGATCAAGGACAAACCCAAGTCGCGCCAATTGGTGCTGCGGAATCTTGATCTCACCCAAATCGTTCCCGTCCCCGACTGGCTCGTAGTCGACCGAGATGGCCTCAGCGGTAAAGTTGCGCGTATCCCCTCCCGGGAAGAAATGCAACCGATCGTAAACGAGCAGCTTGTTGTTGAGCTGTACTCTCGTTAGCAGCGAGTAGGATCCGATTCCTCTGCACAGCGAATCGCTGTATTGTTATCCCGCATGTCTTATCTCGACCTTGTGATGGGCGAACGTCGTTGATTTTGTTCGTGACATCTGGCGCGATGTTTTGCACAAACATTTCTAAGAGTGGACCTTCCCAAGACAATCCGCGCAGTGCAGAACGCAGTTGGCGCGGATTCCGATGGTAAACCCGGACCGCAGACGTGGGAGGCGATTCGCAATGTCGTCTGTTCCGGGTCGGAAGATGAACTAGTCGGCGCAGCGACACTGGCATCCCCACCATCGTCACTGCAGCTAAGCGATCGGGTCGATGATCGAAGCGAGAAAGTCATTGCCACGTTATTGCCTGAGGTCCAGCCATACGCGCGGGCGTTAGTCAGGAGGGCAGCGCAGTATGGGATCGGGATCAAGATACTCAGCGGCCTGCGAACATATGAGGAACAGGACGAACTTTTCGCCCAAGGTCGCACTAAGCCCGGACGGATTGTGACCAATGCGCGCGCCGGTTTCTCGAATCACAATTTTGGAATTGCGTTCGATGTAGGGATCTTTGAAGGCGCCAAATACCTTGATGAATCGCCGAAGTACAAAGCAGTGGGCGTTCTCGGAATGGATTTGGGACTAGAATGGGGAGGCAATTGGAAAACAATCGTAGATGAACCGCATTTTCAGTTGCGCCCGAGATGGGCCGGCGACATCAAGGAAAGAGATATGCTGGCAGAGTTACGCGCCCGAAGGGTGACGGGCAGGGAAATGTATGCGTGAGTCTGGGATGAATCTCCTGACGAAGGGCGTTGTCTAAATTCGATGTCAATCGTCGCTATCCTTATCTTCAAGATATTCTAACGCTTTGTCGTAACTTTTCCGCTCGAGATAATGGTTCAATCGAGGATCGATTGAAGACGCGAGCGAATGATGCAGCTCATCGAGCCTTTCTGAGATCGCCCGCAAGCGAACAATGTGTTTTGTCTGATCGCGGCGGCTCTCCTCATCTCGAATCACCGTGAGCCGTTCTCGCAGGGCCTGGGCCAGATCGACCAAAGAGCTTTCCATTTGTGGCAATGCTGTCTTCCGCGCTCAATGACGCTCTTCGGCGAGCAACTGTCGCCTCGCTTCAAGCCAATCGGAGTCGGCATCTCCCGACAATGCGAATCTGCGTCGCCGTTCGGAGATGAAGTAGGCGCGGAGACGAATTTCGTCCTCTGAAGGTTCACCGGATGCTCTCGTTGCCTCCGGCCGTGGAGACGCCGAAATTTGCGTCGTTCCACGAGACATATCTTTCTTTGCGGACGGCTTGCGTGACTTCTTGTTTGGAGTTGCACGTCGCCGGGTCTGACGTTTGCCGGCGTTTTTCGCCTCCTCGGGCGCATCTGAGGCTGCAGACGACTCATTCTTGGTCTCGACACTCTTCGTTTTTCTCGGCACGGGTTAGTAAGGGTTGATAATTTTCGTTTATCGTTGATCGGCTCGTTCGCAAGTGCTTTCTCGCCTTCACCTGCGAAATGTTCTAACCTGAATGAAGATGGTGGGAGTGAAGCACTTCGTTTTCCGCTGGGTTGTCACGACGATTGCAGTGATGGTCGCCTCGTCCGTAATCCATGGGATCCATTATGATACTGTCGCGTCCTTAATTGGAGCATCGCTTTTGCTAGGCATTTTCAACGCGTTTATTCGCCCATTTCTTTTGATTCTCAGCGCGCCAATCATTCTTCTGTCGTTGGGGCTTTTCATCCTGGTCTTGAATGGATTCCTGCTGTTTCTGGTGCCCAGCGTCGTCATCGGATTTCATATTGACGGTTTTTGGAGCGCATTTTGGGGAGCGATCGTGATCAGCATCGTCAGCTGGATGCTGAGCGCCTTTTTCCGTGGCAGCGACGGACGGATGCATGTCTTGACCCATCACCCCGATGTACGTCGCGTTCGTGGACGGGTCGTCGAAGATGACAACTGCCGCTGATTAGCAATCATTCGAGATACTTCGTGAGCCGTGAGCGCAGTTCGGTGCGCGCTCGAAAAAGTACGCTTTTTACAGCAGGCACCGAGAGATCGAGAACCTCCGCAATTTGCTCGTAGCTGAGCTCCTGGTATCTGCGCAGGATCAGCGCCATCCGCTGCGTTTCTGGTAACCGCTGAATTGCCTCCTCAATGGCCTGTTGTAGTTCCGACTCCAGAAGCGATGCGTCCGGTGCGAGGTTTGTTTCATCCTTCAGGGGTAGATCATCCGCTCCGACGTCTGCTTGCAGCGGAACGTTCGGGCGACGTTTTGTCCGGCGCATCTCGTTAAACACCAGGTTACGCGTGATTTTCAGCAGCCAGGTGGTGAACTTAGCGCGCGCAACATATCGGCGTGCGCTTTTCCAAACACGAATAAACACCTGCTGCGCAATGTCTTCCACGTCCGAGCTGCTGCCTAGCATGCGCGCGACCGTGCCTGCTACAAGCGCTTGATGCTTTTGGATTAGCCGCTCAAAGGCCTGGGTATCCCCATGACCGACCAGCTCCATAAGTCGTACGTCTTCGGCGTGGTCTTCCGATCTGTCCGGATTTTCTCGATCCTTTTGAGACATTGTGACTTAGACGTTGACTGGCCCAAAAGCTTTCCAGAAAACCGCAACCGGTGAATTTTTCAGCGTCCACCACCGTCGCAGCCATCGTTTTTGTTGCAAGCTGCCCGCGGCCTGTACATCCTTGAAACAGCGGCCAACCAGAGTCCGTCGATGAATTACCAACTTATTCCAAAAGAGCTCAGAACGATCGCGGAAAAGGTCGAGGCGCAGCAGCGGATATCCGAAGCGGATGCTCTCATGCTGTACGGCACAAATGATCTTAACGCACTGGGAATGATCGCGAATGTCGTGCGCGAGCGAAAAAACGGAAACTACGCCACGTATATTCACAATCGTTACATCAATTACTCGAACATCTGCATCCTATCCTGTCAGTTTTGCGCTTTTGCTGCGAGGAAACGCGATGCTCATGCATTCGAGTATGCAATCGAAGAGATCGTGCATGCGGTGACAGATGCGCTTCCTCTTGGCGTTACCGAAGTGCACATGGTGGGCGGCCTGCATCCAAGTTTGAAGAAAGATTGGTATCTCGATCTTCTGCGCCAATTGCGCGCGCTCGACCCGCAGCTGCACATTAAGGCGTTTACCGCGATCGAAGTTCGTCACTTGTCCCAACGAGTTTTTAAGATGCCGATACGTGACACGCTGGAAATCTTGCGCGAGGCTGGGCTGGGTTCGATCACCGGAGGTGGCGCCGAAATTTTCGACCCTGTTGTCCGCGATCAAATCTGCAGGGGTAAGGAATCCGCCGTCGAATGGCTTGACGTGCATCGCACCTGGCATTCGATGGGCGGCCGCAGCACCTGTACGATGCTGTACGGACATATCGAAACACCGATGCATCGCGCGGATCATCTGCGCCATTTGCGCGAATTGCAGGCTGAAACAGGCGGCTTCACCGGATTCGTTCCCTTTGCATTCGAGCCTACCCAAGCCCATGGAACACTCACCAACATTCAGCGCGTTTCGGCATTTGAACAGCTGCGCAATCTCGCAGTAAGCCGTATTTATCTCGATAACATCGACCATCTGACTGCTTACTGGGTCAGCCTCGGATTGCCGCTGGCGCAGGTCTCTCTTAGTTATGGTGTGGACGATTTGCATGGAACAATTTTGGAGGAAAAAATCTTCCACATGGCTGGAGCTACGACACCGCAGCAACAGACTATTGCTGCGCTTGAGCACGCTATTAGCGAAGCTGGCCGGGAGCCGGTGCAGCGCGACAGTGTTTATCGGCACACCTCGTCACGTGTTCCCTCGACGCCTCGTAGTTCTGTGCCGGCCGAGCTCGCCTGCGCGTGAATGAGTAGAGCGCTGCCGCCGGACGCGCCGCAACGGATGCTCCGTATTGGTTGCGTAAAATATCTCAATGCCCGTCCGCTTGTTCGCGGTTGGCCGGGCGAGGTCGAATTCGATCATCCATCGGTATTGTGTCAACGATTGGCGAAAGGCGAACTCGATGTCGCGCTTGTTTCCAGCTTCGAGTTTCTGCGAAATCCAATCTACCAAATCGTTGATGGCGTTTCGGTTTCTTCTGACGGCCCGGTTTACAGCGTCGTTGTCGCATACAACCGGGATATTTCAGAGATACAGGAAATCGCACTTGATCCCGCGTCGCAAACTTCAGTCAACCTTCTGCGTTGCCTCCTTGGTGAGCTGGGACTCAAGCCGGGAATCCTTTCAGGAGGCATTGGGAATAGAGATTGCCAGCCTCTTGCGTCCAGCAGCTTGCACGCCAGATACAGCGCGCGACTACTCATTGGGGACCAAGCCATTCTGTTTCGCGAAAAATACGCCGGCGAAATCCAATTCTGGGATCTCGGGGAACAATGGAAGAACCTCACTGGGCTACCATTCGTTTACGCCCTCTGGCTGATTCGTCCGGAAATCAGCAACCCAAAGTCGATCTCGCGACGGCTGCGCGAATTGCGAGATCAAAACCTGGCGAACCTTGGCGATTTGATCGCCGATTATGATGCATTCACCGAGCCCTTGGCGAAGGCGGCCAACCCTGACGAAAGGAAAATGACTCGCCAGTTCGTGGCGCGTTATTTCACTGAATATCTTCGATTCAGTTTTGGAGAAAAAGAGAAACAAGGTTTAGAAATGTTCGCGCGTCTGTGCGCAAAGCACGGGCTGCTTCCGAACCGTGAACCTGTGTTCCGCCTGGTTTAGAACCAGACTAGTCACGCAATACGGAGCGAATAAGCTGAACAATGCAGAGTCGCTGGATTCTCCCATCAGACCAAAGTTTGAATGGCGGTGCTATTCCGTGGGGCGAAATCTGCCGATCGGAATGCATCGCGCGATTGCTGTTCCGAAAAGGTTTTCGGAGCACTGAGGACGTTCGGAATTTTCTCCGACCGCGTCTCAACTCGCTGAGCGATCCATTTTTGCTTCCACAGATGGAGGAGGCGGTTACCAGGATTCTTGCCGCGTTGGATCAACAGGAACGTATCGTGCTCTTTGGAGACTACGACGTGGATGGTGTGACCTCTCTGGCGTTGCTGGACGAAATACTGCGAGGTTACGGCGGATCGCCAGGCCTCTTTTTACCGTTGCGCATGGAGGAAGGTTACGGCCTGAGCCGGGATAGCGTTGAGCGCTGTATCGAAAAGTATCGGCCGCAATTACTCATCGCGGTTGACTGCGGCACGGCGTCGATCACTGAAATCGCTGAGTTAAAAAAACGTGGTGTTGATGTTATTGTCCTCGATCATCACGAGACAAAATCCGTGCTGCCCGACTGCGTCGCGGTTGTGAATGCAAAGACGGATCCCGCATCGCCGTTTCATTATCTTTGCAGCGTTGGGGTCGCTTTCAAACTTTGTCATGCCTTGCTAAAAACGCGCCGGCTGGCTGGGTTTGATTTGAGATCGAAACTCGATCTCGTTGCGCTCGGCACTGTCGCTGACATCGTGCCCCTCGTCGAAGAAAACCGCCTGCTGGTTCACCGCGGCGCGATCGAAATCGCACGAACCTCGCGAATCGGTTTGAAGAAATTAATGCAGATTGCCGGAGTGCGTCTGCCGATTTTGCCCGACGATATTGGTTACAAGCTTGGCCCTCGGCTGAATGCGTCGGGACGTTTAAGTAATGCCGAGAAATCTTTGCAGCTGCTACTGACGGAGGATGAATCTGAAGCGGCGGCGCTCGCAACCGAGTTGGATCAACAGAATCGGGAGCGCCAGGAAGTGGAAAAGGAAATTTTCGTCGCTGCCACAGCCCAGACTGATGCGCAACCCCATGCGCTGCGGGATGTGGCCATCGTTACAGGCGGCCACGGCTGGCATCCCGGCGTGCTCGGCATTGTGGCGTCACGGATGGCCCGAAAATACCATCGACCTGCAATCGTGATCGCTTTCGACGAAAACGGCCTTGGAAAAGGAAGCGGACGCAGTATCGACGGTTTGAATCTCGTCCAAGCGCTAACTCGTTGCGCCGCGTCGCTGGAGAAATTCGGCGGCCACGAAATGGCAGCGGGTCTGGTGGTGCGCGAGGAAAATTTCAATCGATTTGCCGAGGCATTCCGCTCTGCTGCGCGCGACACGCTTTCGGAGGAAGCCCTCGAACGCAGCCTGCGCCTCGACCATGAGTTGCCATTTAACGAAATCGATGTGGAGTTCTTGCGCTGGCACGAACTCTTGCAGCCGTTCGGAAACGGAAATCCGCAGCCGATTTTTTTTGCCCGCGGGGTCGAACCGGTTGCGCCGCCGCGAGTAGCGAACGAAAAACATTTGATCTTTCGCTTGCGTCAAAACGATCGAAATCGTCGGGCAATTTATTTCGATGGTGCGTCAACTGAATTGCCGGGTCCTCCGTGGGACGTCGCCTTCCGAATTGGAGTCGATGAGTATGATGGCGAAACCTTGGTTGGCATGCGTATCGAGGCAGTGCGTGCAGCAGAATCGATTTGAAGAACTCGCGTATCGCACGCTGGCTTGTCGGGTGTGAGCGAAGCAGAGTCGAAACCTTTCGCTGTGCTACCGTAATATGATGTCCGCGATTTTTTTGTGAGGGCAAAACGAACATGATTAGTTTTTCAACGAATCTTGAAGAGTTAGCCTGGATCCAGCGTCCACGCCTCCTCGCGCTGCGGCGGCTCCGCATCGAGACGGTAGAAGACTTGTTGACTCATTTTCCCCGGCGTCACGAGGATCGCACCGAGTTTCAGCATTTCCCGCGGGAAGAGAGCCAGCTCCCAATCTGTCTTTGCGGCGAGATTGTTAAAACTTCATTGCGCCGGTTTGGTGGATGGAAGAAAATCTTTGAAGCAACACTGGAGGAATCGCAGCCGAATGCTTTGAGCGAGCCACTGGTTTGCCGTTGGTTCAATCTGCATTACGTGCAGAAAATGATCGCCACCGGACAACGCATCGTTGTCTTTGGTAAACCGCGACTGCGTGGAAAACGCATATGCATGGATCATCCAGAGTTTGAGGTAATCGAGAATGACGAAGAAATGTCGATTCATTTCCGGCGCATCACCCCGATTTATCCAGCGACTGAAGGTCTTTCACAGCGCGTCTTGCGCGGCATTATTTATCGCGTTTTGCGAGAAGTTTCAGGCGACCTATGGGAACCGATTGCCCCAGGCACTCTGGTTTGCGGCAATCGATCGGAAGCGGTTCGCGCGATTCATTTTCCCGAGAATTGGGAAGCGCGGGACGCCGCACGCGAGTACTTGGTTCTCTCGGAATTTTTCGCCATGCAACTGCTGATCGTCGCGCATCGATTCGAATCGTCATCCCGCCTTGGCCAGTCGCACTGCGGTTCAGGCGCGCTGCTGGACCGCTTTTTGAAAGCGCTTCCATTCGAATTGACGCGTGCACAGCAAAGGGTGATTTCGGAAATCCGAGATGATCTGGCGGCGAACTATCCGATGAATCGTTTGTTGCAGGGAGATGTGGGCTCGGGAAAAACCGTTGTCGCGATCGCAGCCATGTTGCTCGCGGTTGAAGCCGGATTCGAAGCGGCTCTCATGGCGCCAACGCAGATCTTGGCCGAGCAACATTACGATGTGTTGCGCCGCTGGCTGGAGCCGCTGGGCTTACGCGTGTCGTTGCGAACAGCCGCACGACAGGAGGATTGCGAACCATTGCCGCTGTTTGAACAGAATGAGATGCCGGACGTCGGCAAGAGTTCATCGCCGCAGAATGGGACGAGCAGCACGCTGAAAGCGCGCGCTCCCAAGATTCCAGCGGCTGACGAACCCCAAATCATTGTTGGGACGCACGCGTTGTTATACGATTCTGTTTCGTTCTCGAAGCTCGGGCTGGCGGTTATTGATGAGCAGCACAAGTTTGGGGTTGCGCAGCGGGCTCGACTGACTGCCCGCGAACCGGCGCCCGATGTGCTCGTCATGACGGCAACTCCGATCCCACGGACGCTAACGATGACCATCTATGGCGACCTCGACCTGTCGACAATCGACGAGATGCCTGGGAACCGTGGAAAAATTGTCACGGCGGCGCGCGACGCTTCAAAACTCAATGAGGTACTCACGTTTTTAAGGTCGGAATTGGAGAAGGGCCGTCAGCTTTACGTGATTTACCCGCTGATTGATGAGAGCGATAAGCTGGACGTCAAAGCTGCCGCCGCGGAATACGAATTGTGGCATGAACGCCTGCGTCCGTTCCGCTGCGAATTAATTCATGGCCGGATTCCAGCGCCGGAAAAAAAGCAGGTGATGGATCGTTTCCGGCGCGGTGAGACAAGCGCGTTGATTAGTACCGACGGTGCTGGAGGTCGGAGTCGATGTGCCTAATGCAACGGTGATGCTGATTGAGAATCCCGAACGGTTCGGTCTGGCGCAATTGCACCAGCTTCGGGGACGGATCGGCCGTGGCGAACACAAATCGTATTGCATTTTGCTGAGCCCAAAGCAGGCGAAAGAAGCAGCCGCCAAGCTAGCAGTCCTGGAACAAACGACGAATGGGTTCGAAGTAGCGGAAGCAGACTGGGAATTGCGCGGGCCGGGCGATCTACTCGGGACGGCCCAAAGCGGACTTCCTGCGCTGAAGATCGGCGACCTCAAACGCGATGCGAACCTGATGCGGCGCGCCCGTGCAGTAGCGATGTCAATCTTTGAAAAAGATCCCCGCCTGGAGTTGCCTGAAAATCAACGTTTCAGGCGTTTCATTGTCGAACAACAGGGACAAAGCTTCTCGCACGTTAGCTGATGAAAAATCTCGCAAAATTTTTCCTTTTTGTGCTGCTTTTGAGCGCAGGAATTTCACTGCTTTACAACTACCGCCTCAAACATGGCGGGTTGACGTTTGCCTCCGGGCGCGCGCCCGAAAAATACACGTTTGCCGCCCAGGCGGCGGTCAATCCAAACCAGGTAGCGTCGCTTGAATCGTTGAGTCAGGAACGGCGTGCTTTGGTGAAAAGTGTGGTCCCGTCGGTCGTCTCAGTGAAGACCTCGACTAAGGTGGCCGTGCGGCGCGAATATGGAGTCGATCCGTTTGAATTTTTCTTTCCGAATCAGCGCAGGTTCCGGAATCCACGCGACGAAGAACTGGTGCAGAATTCACTTGGATCGGGTGTGATTGTGACTAACGAGGGTCACATCATCACTAACAATCACGTGGTGAGCGACCGACAAGGCCAGCCGGTTGATCAGATTGAAGTGCAGCTGAGCGATGGTCGGGTCAGGAAAGCTCGTCTGGTGGGCGCGGATGAACAAGCGGACCTCGCGGTGCTTAAGATTGACGAGCCCGGGCTCAAACCGCTCAAGCTTGCTGACTCCGACTCGGTCCAGCCAGGGGATTCTGTTCTGGCTGTCGGTAATCCGCTCGGATTTGACGAAACAGTGACCGACGGCATCATCAGCTCAAAAGGTCGGCCGAATCGCAGCGATATTTTCGCGGAGCTGCTGCAGACTAGTGCGGCAATTAACCCGGGTAACAGCGGTGGACCTCTGATCAATCTCCGCGGCGAGGTGATTGGGATTAACACAGTGATCGCCTCAACGACTGGCGGTTCGCAGGGGCTGGGTTTTGCCATTCCTTCGAACACAGTTCGTAGTGCGCTGGAAAGCTTGTTGAAACAAGGACGCATTATTCGCGGCTATCTCGGTATTCAGACAGGACCGTTGCAGCGGGGCGTTGCCGGACCGGATACTGACGGCGTCATCGTGGGCGAGGTGATCTCCGGGTCGCCCGCAGAAAAAGCGGGCCTGCAACCCGGCGATATGATTCGCAAATTCGATGGACACGACGTGAAGAATTTCAACACGCTTCGCACTCTCGTTGCCGGGGCGCCATTAAATAAAAATGTGCAACTGCAAATCGTGCGGGACGGAAAACCTTTGACGGTTGAAGCGCAGATCGAAGAGCAACCGACTAATTTGCGAACCGCGCGAGTTCTTCCGCGGGGAAATCAGCCTCAACTGCAACCCCGGCAACAGCCTGATAATGGAGCAACCGCTGACAGTCCACTGGCATCCATTCAGGTGGACGATTTAACTCCGGAAATAGCGCGTCAACTCGATCTCCCTCCTGGAGTGCAAGGCGTAGTGGTGACTGCAGTCGCTCCCGACAGCGGGGCGGCGGACTTACAGAGAGGCGACGTGATCGAAGAGATCAATCAGCAGCCGGTTACATCCGTTGCGGACTACAATAAGATGGCTGCATCCCTTGATCCAACTCAGCCGCAAGTGTTAGCGGTTTGTCGCCATAGAACGCGCTCGTTCATGGTGTTGCGACCACGATAGTTGACTGGAAACTAGCGGCGCGCTGCAGCGTCCGGACATCGTAGTGCGACGCACCTGCGGAAACAGAGTTGCCGACTTGCGTCTAGAGTTTAGCAGGCGATTGCGTGCCGTCGGCAAACGCCGGAGAGCATGTCCCAAAGCGAATCGAGTACCCGATTCACTGATGCTCTGACAGATTCAAAGTTTTGTTTGTTGGTATGCGTGCCCAGCAATCTCCGTTCGGCCGCAGAGTGTTCACGATCCGCTTCGATGTGCACGCTAAAGTATTCATAATGCTTTGGATTGCCGAAGCCGTAATGCTTTTTCAGTCCGTCGATCTTTGACTCGCAGATAGCCGGGATTTGACTCTCATACGCATAGAGTGCTGCCAGGCCTTCTGCCGTTGATTTATCTCGACAAAGCGAACGAAAGGCATCCACAAGATTTTTTGTTTCCGGCAATTTTTCCGCTTCGCGCACTTCAGATGAGGCAACGCCAAGACCTTCAGCGAATTCAAGCCAAAGCTCTGGATGATTGGGCGATCCAGCTTCCTCGTCAGTTAGGTTGTCGAGCAGCATTTTGCGCACCGCTCGATCGTCGCATTTTGCGTGCACTGCCGACAGATAAGTCGGGAACGCCGCTACGTGATGATAATATTGGCGCGCATAATCCTTGAGCGCTTCCCTGGTCAGCTCCCCGCGCGTCCATGCCAGGTAAAACGGATGTTTCAAGAGATGTTTTGCGGCAATGTCGTTATCGATTTTGTCGAGATAGTTATTCATATGATTTTCTCTCGCACAGAATACGCAGATTCAAGGGGATCCATGCAATCTGTTTTTCCGGCCGGTTTTCCGGACACTCTCTCGATCATTTTCAAGCTGTTTGCAAAAGCTGTTTGATCCCCCGGACAGGAATGAGGACCCAGCTGGGACGATGGTTCAATTCGTAGCCAATTTCGTATACCGCCTTGTCCAGCAGGTAGGATTCGACAATGATTTGAAGGTCGTCGCTGTTTTTAGGGAGGAAAACTGCATCGGCGGTGGTGTTCAGGTAGCTTCGCAGAAAGATGCTGCTCATCTGGCGATACCAGAGATCGGCCCAAAGCTCTAAAAATGGCATGTCTTCCTGTCGCACGGATGGCTGCCATAGCGCCGAGTAGACAGCATATTGGAACGAACGCATCATGCCGGCTACGTCGCGTAGTGGGGAGCGTTTCATTTTCCGATCGCTCAAGGGCCGCGCCGGTTCGCCTTCGAAATCGAGAATGACAAAATCTTTGCCGGTATAGAGCAGTTGTCCCAGATGATAGTCGCCATGAATCCGGATCTTGGCGCCGTTGGTCCGGCGGTCGAGTAATCGTTTTTCGCGCGCCAGTATCTCCTTTTCCGCTGCGAGCACTTCCTGCGCTTCATTTCGAAATTCTGCAGGGACATCCGGCAACTTCCTAGCCAGGGACGTAAACGCGCGGCGCACTGATGTACGCATGCTTTGGTAAACGGAGCGTTGTGCCATGGCATTGAACGGCTCGGGGGCGAACGAAGGAATGTCGCGTCTTGACGAGAGCGCAAGATGCAGTTCGCCGGTGCGCTGCGCTATGAGTTTCACCTTTTCGGGGTACACGCCGCCGATCAACTCTTCGAGAAGAGCGCCGGGCGGTGCCGTTTCATTTTGGAGGTCGGCCTTGCGCTCCAGGACGCGGTCGTAATAACGGCCGATCGCATCTATGGTCAGCGTCCATCCGTCGCCTTCGTTCGCTACCGCCTGTTGCAGAAGGCAAACGACGGTGGGCTCAGTCTTCGCCCGGCGATATTCAAGCGCTCCTACAAAAGCCGGCACGTTTGGAAAATCGGTTTGCTCGGTAAGGAAGCGCGTGATTTCCACGTCAGGATTCACCCCATCCTCAAGCTTGCGATAGAGTTTTAGGAAAAATTTATTGTCGAAAAGCATTGAAGAATTGCTCTGCTCGGCGCTCAAAACCTGCGAGCTCGCAGAGCCGGCAAGATCCTCCGATCGCAGGCCCGCAGTCGCCAATCCAACAAATTGTCCCGATTGGGCCCGGAGCGTGCGTTGTTGTACGATGGCATCGAATAACTCCGAACGGAAGGCAGGGTCCCATATGGCGTCGCAAAGAACGGCGCCATTGTTGCCGTCGAAATAGGCTACAACCGCCTGTGGCGCGTTCTGCTTGATCGAATGCGCCATTTGGGAAGAGGCAATCTTCACTGGAATGGCATACGTCTCCGTCGGTGCATCCAGATAGTTGACTTCAACGAACCAAAGTCGCGCACCGTTTGCATCGGACGGAAAGGCAAGTTGCTCTACGACTCTGATATTCCGCAAAGTCTTGGCTTTAGAACCAAACCAGCGGGAATTGCGGATATGACTGGGAAGAACCTCGCCCTCCAGGTGTGCCCGCTCGTTATTGCCTAGTAAGACGTCAAATTGAGCAGGGGATTTAATGCTCGGCACAACACGTCTCTTCAATGAACGGCGGTTATCTGCGGGCGCTTGCAAGGCAAACCAGTAATACGCATGTGGACCGAGCGTGATGACGTAATTCGATTTCCTGATCGGGCGAAACAAATTACGGCTGAATACCTCCATCGGTACACACCCGGCGAAACGCGAAAGATCCAACTCGGCCGCCTGCGAGAATCGCGAAAGATTTGCTACCACTACGATGGTCTCGTTTTCCCAGCGGCGAAGGAATGCCAGGACCTTCGGATTGTCCGGGTTCAGGAATTCGAGCGAACCGCGCGAGAATGCCTTGAAATTTTTTCGCATGGCAATTACCCGGCGCGTCCACCACAGCAGAGACGAAAGATTTTTCTGCTGATTCTCTACGTTGATCGCTTCGTAATGATATTCGGGATCGATGGTGACAGGCAGGTAAAGCTGTTGTGGATTTGCTCTCGAAAACCCCGCGTTGCGGTCAGGGCTCCACTGCATTGGCGTGCGGCAGCCGTTACGATCGCCGAGATAAAAATTGTCTCCCATTCCGATTTCATCGCCGTAATAGAAGATGGGTGTTCCTGGCATGGATAATAGCAGCGTGTTGAGTAACTCAATTTTGCGTCGGTTATTCGCAAGAAGCGGCGCGAGCCGGCGGCGAATGCCGAGGTTGATTCGCGCGTGCGGATCCGTCGCGTAAACCCTGTACATGTAGTCGCGCTCCTCGTCGGTCACCATTTCCAGCGTGAGCTCATCGTGATTGCGAAGGAACATCGCCCATTGGCAGTTGTCCGGGATTGCCGGAGTCTGCTCCATAATGTCGAGGATAGGGAACCTGTCCTCCATCTGCAGCGCCATGAAGAGGCGTGGCATAAGTGGAAAATGAAAACTCATGTGAGTCTCGTTTCCCTCGCCGAAATAAGCTGCCGCGTCTTCTGGCCATTGGTTAGCCTCTGAAAGCAGCATGCGATTCGGAAACTTTGCGTCGACATGCGCTCGCAGTTCGCGAAGAAATTGATGCGTTTCGGGCAGGTTCTCGCAGTTCGTCTCTTCGCGTTCGTACAGATACGGCACGGCGTCGAGCCGAAGCCCATCCACGCCCATCGACAGCCAGAAATCGCAAACCTTCTTCACCGCCTCGTGCACGGCTGGATTGTCGAAGTTCAGGTCAGGCTGGTGCGAATAAAACCGATGCCAGTAATATGCTTTTGCCACCGGATCCCAAGCCCAGTTCGATGTCTCGAAATCTTTAAAAATTATTCGGGCGTCCGCGTATTTTTCCGCCGTATCGCTCCAGACGTAAAAATCTTTATAGAGAAGGTCATCGCTTCCGTCGGTGGCGACCCGCGACGTCGATTGGTCTTTGCCGGAGCCACCGACCCCCGCCGCAGCCATTGCCCGACGCGATTTCTGAAACCAAGGATTTTGGTCCGAAGTGTGATTTATCACCAGTTCGGTGATAACCCGCAGGTTGCGTTCATGCGCGGCGTCTAGAAATGCGCGAAAATCATCGAGCGTGCCAAAAATCGGATTGACGTCGAAGTAATCGGCGATGTCGTAGCCATCGTCCCGCAACGGGGAGGGGTAGAACGGCAGGAGCCAGAGCGCAGTGACACCGAGTTCCTGAAGATAGTCGAGCTTCTCCACGAGACCACGAAAGTCCCCCATGCCATTGCCGTCACTGTCGCAAAATGTCTTAACGTGCAGTTCGTAAATGATGGCGTCCTTGTACCAAAGCGGGTCGACCGATGTATTGCTGGATCCCTCTACCATGGGAGTAACCTTTGACGCATCGGCCGCGCCGCGCAATTGCGCTTGTTTTCCGTCGAAATCGCTGGACGCACTTGCATGGCTGGCATAAGACAGCCGATCATGTTTTCAAGCTCGATTCTGTTTGACTAATCTCGCTAATCACATGGGACGTTCCGACCAAATTTCTTCAACGCGGCGCAAATCAGAAAAGCGTGCTGGTCCTGGAAAGTCTCGTGCCGGATCACTTTCCAGCGCGCCGCGCCTTGAGCTTGGAATGCCGAGCGACTTCGAATTGATGAAGCGCATCCAGGCGCAGGATGCTGATGCATTGTCTCAACTGTACGATCGTTACAACGGCATTCTAAAGGCGCTTATCCTGCGGGTGATTCACAACGAAGCGGAGGCGGACGACCTCTTGCAGGAGATTTTCGTGGAGATCTGGAACCAGGCGAAGAATTTCTCCGCACAAAAGGGCAAACCGCTTGGCTGGATGGTTACCTTGGCCCGGCGACGGGCGATCGATGGGCTGCGAAAGAAGCAGGCTTATGCGCGCGCCGAGGAACGCCTGCAAAGCCAGACGGAACAGCAACCGGACGCCTGGGTGCATAACGCCACCGAAGAGGAAATTGTTTCGAGCGACACGCGCTCTCTCATCAAAAACGTTATAAATGGCCTTCCACCGGCGCAGCAACAGGCAATCGATCTCGCATTTTTTAGGGGTATGAGCCAGCGCGAAATCGCGGCCCACACGAATACACCTTTGGGGACAGTTAAAACACGGCTGGAATTGGGGCTTAAAAAAATATACGATGGCCTTAAGGACTTGAGAGATGAACTTTGAGCAGTTTCAAAATCAGGCACGGCTGTTTGTGATTGGCGCACTTGAGGAAGAAGAGCTGGCGGATTTCGAGGAAGCCCGAAAGAAATTCGGAAAAAAAGGCGAAGATTTCATCACCAAATGCTACGACCTGCACGAAGCTTTCGCTCTAAGCCTGCGTCCCGCAAAGTCCTCCGACGCGATCAAAAAGCGGCTCATGGCCATGGTGAAGGCGAAGAAGGAGGCGTGACCGGTGGTCGCTTTCCAATGAGAAACCGGCGGTGAGTCGTTGCGAAAGGGAAGAGGCGGTGCAGCGGAACTGCCTCGGGCGACTGAGTGCAATCGCCCCTACCAGCTCTCCATTTCGCGCAGGATAAACTCCTGAAGAAATCCGTAAAAATTTATTTGGAACAGGCTTAGGTCTCGCCGTGTTCCGATCGGCGAGCGAAAATGGTCGTTCAATTCGGCCTCGGTGAAGTCATTTTTGGCGGCGAGCATGAGGCGCGCCTGATTCAATGCGCTCAACCAGGCATCGGCATGCTTTCCGGGAATACGCAGCGTCCGGTTTGCGAGACTTTTTTCGGTCCCGTTTAGTTGCTGCAAATCGGCCGACACGGTCTGTGTCGCGGTTTCAAAAAGACGGCGCAACTCGGGTTCGACATACAGTTTCCATTCGGCGCGAAATTCTGTGTCAGCTCCATTTGAGGGCGGACTGAAAAGGCGTTCTTCAGCAATAGGCGCACCGTCAGGCTTGGCGCTTGCAGGAATTTGCCGAAGCAGTTCTGCTAGAAACGGATCAAGCTCGGAGATTTCGATCTGGTTTTTGCTACGGCGAATCTCCATGCCTAACAAACTTTCTCCAGCGTAGCGAGCAGCAGGTAGCCGTGGAGTTGCTGCACATAGAGTTCGGCCGGTTCCCGCATGCCGCTCCATAAAATGGAGTGCCCTTTGTGATGGACTTCCAGCATGTGTCGCTCCGCTCTGTCGCGCGGATACCCGAAGACGCGCTGGAAAACCATGGTTACGTAACTCATCAAGTTGACCGGATCATTGTGTACCACTACTTGCCACGGAAGGTCCAGCGCTTCCTCCGTATCCGTTTCCTTTTCAATCGTCGGCACTCCGACGGTGGCCGCCAGCGCGCCTCTCGGAAGAATTGAAGTTCCGGCAATCAAGGGGGACGCCACTTCCCTTCGTGGCTTTACGCTCATAGCAAAAAAGCTACCATACTCGGCCCTCACTTCAAAACCCTGAAAGCCCGGACGCCAAGCGCTAATGACCATGAGGCGAAGGAGCTCTGGAAGTCTTCCAGCCCACCAGGTCAAAAAAATCAGAGATGTTTCGCTCTCTCAACATGACAATGTGCGGCGAAGAATTTTCTCCTGCATCGTTTTCATCCTGCGCGCGTCGCTAGCCGTTTTGTCGTCAAACCCGTGGAGATGCAGAAGTCCATGCACAATGTATAATGCGAGCTCGCGCATCAGGGAATTGCCTCCCCCGTAGACGTGACGCCCTCGTCGAGTGTCTTTCTCTCCAAATACTCGGGCCTGTCGTCGTGCTGTCTCGACGCTGATAAAGATTTCGCCGTGTTGAAAGGTAAGCACGTCAGTTGGTCCCGCTTTTCCCAGAAATCTGCGATGGAGCCGTGCCATTCGCCGATCGGAAATGAGGCACACAAAGATCTCGCTCAAATTGCGCAACCTGGTTCGTTTCCCTTTTCGCAGGCTAAGACAATATTCCGCGGCGTTGCTGGCGAATTTTTCGAGCTCGGCGACGTCAACTTGAATTTTCCGCTGAATATTTCGCACACTGACGCGCGGGTATTCTGCGCATCTAGTCATTTACTTCGTGGTTTTCGCCTTTTGCTGCGATCGAACCAGGACCGAGTGATAATGGCGTCTGATCTTCGAATCGTAAAAGCGTGCCTTGGATTCCGCTGACATTAGATCGCGATATACTCCGAGCGGCACATTGAGATAACGGTAAACAGCGCCGTTTATGAATTCGATTTCGAGAATGTGCCGGCGTTTGCTGTAGCCGATCTTTGCGATAGCACTTGAATCAACCGGGTCGCGCGGAATGTGAGAAACGATAGGGCTCGGGGTGGGGGAAGGCTCCGCAAATACGCATATTGGGCCACCAGAAAGAAGCGAATAGGAATGCGACGCTAATGCCCCAGATTGCAGCCGGCTTATTTGAGATTTGAACCACAAACGCTCGATTAAACAGTTTTCTGCGACAAACGTCAAAGCTTGATGGCGCAGTCTTGGTGACGCAGTCATGCGAACAGGCTTGACTTTCCGCTACTAGGTTTCTAAACGCCAGATATGGTCAAGCGCACCCTTTGGTATCCGACAGCTTTCCTGCTCCTCCTTGTAATCAAACCCTCGCCGCACAGTCGCCAGCAAGTTACACCGATGGACCAACCCCTTTTATAAGCTTTGTCCACATGCGGTTTGACCCTGCGGTGGCGGTCAGTTCGGCCGAATTTACGATTCGCCCTAAAGCCGGGTCGGGAACGCGTCCCGTACACGCGACGTACTCGAGCGGCTATTTGGAAGAGCGCGGTTATCTGAATAATTCTCTGGGGCAGCTTACCGTGCCGGTGTTTGGACTGTATGCGGGCCGCACGAACAAGCGTCACGGTCGACGGCGCATTTCTCTGATGGGACGTCACGATCGTCGAAGCTTCATATTCAGACTGCGGCCTACGACGGGGGCACCTACACAAACCCGGTCGTGATCCAGCCACGACTTCCAGGAACCTCTTTGAGTTATGATTTTATCCTGCTCAAAGGTTATGCCGATCCTATTACGCCGCTTATCATCGATACCGACGGCGAGGTTCGCTGGATTAATCCGGCAAATCTTTCTACTCAGAACACGATGCTGTTTGATAATGCCTTTTACGTCGCCGCCGGCACGTCCCTTTACCGGACTGAGTTCGATGGGACGACCTTAGTGGTCGCAGATTACAGCTCCATTGGGGTTACCGGATTCCATCATAATATCGACCCAGGTCGCGAAGGCATGGTCCTCGATGTGGATACTATTGATTGGACGGAGTGCGTAAATTTGGAAGTCGATAAGGATGGCAACGTCCTTCGGAGCTGGAATTTTGCGCGAATCATTGGCGACGCCATGACCGCGGGAGGCGATAACCGGGCCGCGTTTATAGCCAAAGCTCCTAACGATTGGTTCCACAACAATGCCACCGCTTATCGCGCCTCTGATAATTCCCTCATCGCCTCTAGTCGGGAAAATTTCGTTGTCGCCGTGGATTACGATACCCAGGCGATCAAATGGATTCTGGGAGACCCGACCAAGCACTGGTATGAGTTCCCTTCTTTACGGAAATATTCGCTCACCTTAATCGGAGCCACCCTTCCACCGATCGGGCAACACGCCGTATCGGTATCCGGCGATCAGCTCCTGCTCTTCGATGACGGGGCAAACAG
This sequence comes from uncultured Verrucomicrobiae bacterium, assembly GCA_963807435.1. Lineage (GTDB taxonomy): Bacteria > Verrucomicrobiota > Verrucomicrobiia > Chthoniobacterales > UBA10450 > Udaeobacter. Next base: position 45,952 of record CAWECA010000004.1, on the reverse strand, counting down.
TTTGTATCAGCAGCCGCCGGGAGAAAACCGCGATTACAGCGCCGTCCGGAAATACAACATCGATGTCGGCGCGATGAATGCTACCGAAGTCTTCACCTACCGGCATAACCCGGATATTTACAGTCCCTATTGCAGCAGCGCTTATGAGGACGCGCCGAATAACTATGTGATCGATTACACCCTCGGCGGTCCTTACATCTACACCGGGCTGGTCGGGCTCGACGCAAAAGGCAATGTCGCATTTGAATATCATTACGATGAGTTCGATTTCTGTGGCACGGCCTGGAACGCCATTCAAATTCACTGGGAGAATGTGCAACTGAATTAAGATGGCGCCGCCGAACGCAGCGGAGCGAGGGAAATGTCCGCTATTGTCCGAGCGGAGTCGATACTTCCGTGCCTGACGGCGGCTTAAATTCAAACGTGGAAGCTGGAATTGGGGCGCGCGTCTGGTTGGAATAGGTGGTCATGATACGATCGCCATTCAGCAACAGCATGTCTGTGCGTTCTACCCGGAAATGGTCGTTGATTCGCAAATCGAGTGTTTGAAATACTCGCTTCATTGCTGCAACGCGCGGCAGCAGTTGCAGTTCGTATCCGCTCTCGCTCTTCGTCGCAGAAATATTAAAGCTCGTTTCAATATTCTCCAGGTTTAGCGCGGAATTGATCGCCGCTACGGTCGCATCCAGCGGAGATCCTTTGCCTAACGGATAACGCTCGGCTGATTTGAAATTAGGATAATAGATCCAGAGCTCGCGGCCGTCGCTCACCGTGATGCTTGGCGAATTCCCTTTCACTTCGCGTCGGAACTTGTTCGGCGGCTGGAACCACACTGTCCCCGAGCTCACGACCGGTTTTCGCATCAGCTTGATCACTCTTTCTTCCTGAAAATCGGCTTGGGTCGTTCGGTTCTTCCGGACCGATGCGAGAAGATTTTTGAGCTCAGCCTCAGAAAGCGGCGCGCAGTTGGCCGTGCATATCAGCGCTACAAAGATAAGAGCTGCAGGTAAGAACGAACGCATTCTGTAAACGTAGATGAGCCAATTGCATTCTCAATGTCCATGGTAAACGTGACCACCAATCACAGTTCCAGTAGCGATAGGCGCAAATTGTGTTCCATTCTCCGAATCTTCGCGGATTCGGTTCACTGCAGATTTGGCTAGCCACTCTCGCGCTCTTTGCCGCAACTCCGCGGCGCCATGCAAAGCGAGTTTCTCCTTAATACGCATCTGGTGTGTCTCGATCGTTTTGACGCTCACATGCAATTCATTCGCTAATTCCGAAACGCTCACGCCCCTCCCGATAAACGTGAAGATCTCTAACTCACGATCGCTCAGGCTGCTAATATCAGAGCTGCGTAAATTTTTCGTGCCAGCTGCGAAATCCCGCAAGACAAGTGGCAACGCGCTCCCTCCCACGTAGAGGTGACCCGTTGAGATTTCGTCTAACGCTCGAAGCAGTTCCGCGGCGTCCTCCATGCCAAGGTAGGCGTGCGCTCCGGCCCGAAATACGCGCTGAGCCGAGAACGCATCCGCCTGCTCAGAAAGTGCAAGTATTGCAGCGGCGGGGTTGAGGCTACGGAATTCCTTAATCAACTGTATCCCGTCAGCGCCGCGCAGTTTCAGCCCCACCACGATCAGCTCTGGTTTGTGGTGTACAAGCAATGCCCGCGCCGAAGGTGCATAATCCGTTTCGCCGCACACCACGAATCTCGTAGTTTTCTCAATCAAGGATAGCACGCCGGACCGAATGAAACCGATCCGATAAACGACGAGCACTTTTGTCTTTGTCAGGGTTTTCCCTGACGCGGTGTGAGGGCCCTTTGTCAGGGGCTTTTTTGACCGCAAGGCGTGTGCGCCTTCAGCAAGTCGCTCATCTTTGCGTCGCTGCGTATCCGGCCGTCTCCGCATCGCTCAGGGGGTTACATCCCCGTTTGTAGGGTAAAGCCTGACAGAAGCCAAGCTCAAAAATTTCAGGGATTTACCCCGACAGACAAACAACTGGCGATCCTCCTATTCTGTGCGCGAGGTGAAAATATGAAGAAAACAAGATTTGTCTTTCGGCAACCTCGAGTCTGGCGGTTTCTCAGCTGCCGGGCAGCCGCTCGGCAAGGGTCGGTGACAAAGAGCGATCGAATCCCCTACCACCATTTTGAAAAGATAATTTCATGGAGCACGGCTGACTCGAATCTTAACTCAACACGATTCACATCCGCTGCTGGATATCTCACGATCTGGTTGGCAATCGCATTGATTTTGACGGTACTGATGGTTCCGCGCTTGTGCGCTGATCCCGACCACAATCCAGTCGGCGTCACAGGCACCTTCGACGGCGTGATCACCACTGGATCCGCATACAACGTGTTGAGCCATAATGCTACCCGGCAAATCGATGACATTGCGGTGCCCGGGGCGGTGGGAAAATACGGGCTAAAGATGACACGCTACTATAATAGTCGGCGCACGTTAGGGAGTTTCGGCCCAGGTTGGACCCATGAGTATGCATGGTATTGGGATACGTCTAAGAACAGCGTGGAATACCCAAACGGCAATACTTGGGACATAGGGTGTTTCGGCGACGAGGGTGCGCCGCTTGGGGTAACTGATTGGTGGGAGACGGGAAACCCCACCTGCTGCCCGTTCCGTGGCGATTTTCGCCTGGGCGACGGCGGCAAGGTGCACTTCGACACCGCCAACGGCTTTACTCACGCGACGGCAATTACCGATCCATACGGGCAGATCACAACTCTTGCGTACGACACGGCTGGGTACCTGACTCGTGTGACAGAGCCCGGTGGTCGATATCTGCAGTTTAACTATTCCTTGGTGAACGGATTGACGATGTTGACCGGGGTCGACGCGTACGACGGAGTTGCGGGACATGCTCGAACCGACTGGGTCGTTTACCATTACACCTCCATATCCCCGGGAGGCCAGTATGGACCTAACGCCAACTGCTTAACATCGGTCGATTATAGCGATCCCCAACAACACGCTACGTATACCTACACAACGGACAACGCTCCGGAGCATCCACTGCAGCCTTGTCCCTGTTCTATCAAGGCATTTCCTCTCATAAGCGGCTGTAATGACGTGCGCTATCACGGGCCCATGCGACGGATCGCCTACGGCTATCAAGACCAGGGACCGCACGGCGCGATCCTCAATGAGAAGTATTGGGACGGCGTTCCCGGTCACGAAGGAACCGGTCCGACTGTATCTAGCATCAGTCCAAATTTGACTTCACCACTCACCGTTGACCCCAATTTCATCACATCTTTTACTGAGACTCGCGGCGATGTCCCAACCCGCACCTTCAGCTACAGCTCTCTTCACCTGCACCGTGTTAGCGACGACGGGGGGTGCCCCACTTGGACTCACATTGATCCCGCTCCGCAGCAGTTCCTGCAAAGCTATACTGATTTCAAAGGGCAGACGACATATTTGTATTACAATGACAAGTGGTATGTGAATTCGGTTAAAGATGCCAATCTTCACACCACCTGGTATGAACGCGGCCCGCCACCAAATGCGTACCCTGGCGAAAAAGGTATTGGTCAAATCACCAAAATCACGCATCCCGATAGTACTCACATCGATTACACCTACGATGCTGAGAGTCCCAACATATCCGGCCACTATCTGCACACCGTTAGCGACGAGCGTCAGAAGATAACCACCTACACCCGCGATCTGAATACTCACCGTGTGACCCGTATCGACTATCCATCAGATGTGAATACCCCGGCATCATCTGAAGTGTTCACCTACAACGGTTTCGGGCAGGTGCTCACGCATCAACTCAGAAACGGCGCATGGGAAAGTTTTGTTTACGATGGTCGCGGTTTGTTGACCGACAAATATAACCCGAAACAAAGTGGTGTCCCGACCGGAACGGATCCGCATACTCACTATTCCTATTATACGACCGGTCCCTGGACGGACCGCGTTCAAACGATAACGCTGCCAGCCAATGTGAACGGAAACGTCGCGTCAGAGACTTTCGACTACGACCGGGCGCTGGGCGCAGACGGAACTACAGACCCGGCTGGCGCGACCGTGAGCGGGCGTGGGCTGGTGACCAAGATCAAACACGCAGACAACAACTATCAGAGCGTCGGATATGACGCTTATGGCTACAAGCGCTGGGAGGAGAACGAGCTACGCCAACGCATCAGTTACACGTACGACGACTACAACCGTTTGCTCACGGCAAAAAATCCTCTCAACGAAATCACGACGTACACCTACGTCCCGACTAACGGGGGTGGAGGCTCATCCTACAAGCATACCACCAACAACCCCGACACGGTCATTACCCCTACAGGCATCGTGACCATCAACGTTTATGACCAGAACTTCCGCAAGACTTCCACCGCGGTTGGATCGTCCGTCACCATCTTCACTTACGATAACGTCGGCAACCTCAGCTGGGTGACTGATCCGCTTTTACATAAGACGTACAACACCTACGATACGCGCAATCGGAAGGCTACTGCCACCGAAGCCTACGGCACGAACGTGCAGCGGACTACAACCTGGCATTATGATGCCGCCAGCAACGTTTACCAAATCGATCGACCCGACGGAACCAGTGAAACCAAGACGTTCGACGCCATAAACAGGGTGCTCAGCGATACTGTGCCTAAAACTGCTAATCCGGTCGTTAACCTTACGACTTTGTTCACATATAATCCCTCTGGAACGATCCAAAAGATTACTGATCCGAACGTGCATTACACTTTGCTCGATTACGATGCGTCTGATCGCAAGATCACGATGACCCATCCCGATGGCAGCAGCCGGCAATGGGCATACGATAATGCTGGCAACTTGGCGAGCCGCACAACAGTCAACCCTGTAAACCCTCGGGAGACTCAAAATTTCTCATATGACATCCTAAACCGCAAAATTGGGATGACCTGGAGCAATGCAGCCGACTCCGCGACGTATGGCTACGATGTTGCCAGCCGGCTCACTAGCGCCAACAATGCGAACTCGGCTGTTATTCGCCAGTACGACGCCGCCGGCCGTCTCACCCTCGACCAGCAAAATGTTACCGGGCTGGGATCGGGCCAGAGCGTAAAGTACCGAATACGATGACGATGGGAGGGTCACTCGCATGTACGCATTGTTCGTGTCGGGCTACGACTTCACTTATTCTTACGACGCGATGGGCCGATTTGAGAAGATCTTTCTAACCAATTCCGGCCAACTCTTCCAGTATTATTACGACGCGGCTTCCAACGAGACCGAGCGTCATAATATTTACAATGGTGTCAACCAGTTTTATAGTCGCGACGCGCTAAATCGAATGCAGTCTATGGACATAATAAAGGGTACAACACTGGCCTCCGAGGACTACACGTACGATGCGATGGATCGGATTACTTTGGTGAACTATGGGACTACCTTGGATTCTTTTACCTACTATCTGGATGGCGAGCTGAACCGGGCATTCCTGCGTGACTTAGCCCATACCCTGACTTACAACCTCGACGGAATGGGCAATCGCACGAGTGTGCTGGATATCGGGTATCCGACGACCACCTACTCGCCCAACACAATCAACCAATACACTGCGGTGTCTGGAAGCAGCATCAGTAACGGATCGGAGCACGAGATCAATGCCTACAATGGCGTTACCTACAGCTATATTAACGACGAACATCTAACATCCGTTACGGCGGGGAGTACGACCTATTCAATGGTGTATGACGCACTTGGGCGTTGCGTGAAACGTTCGATCACCGACGGACCGATAACGTATTACATATACGACGGGGAAAAACCGATCCTGGAGTATGATATGGGTACGCCGGGAGGTCAGCCGTTCCGCCCGACGCCGACGCCTCATCAAAGCCCAACGCCTCATCCGAGTCCAACGCCTCCGGCGATTAATGTGTACGGAAAAGGTGTCGACGAGATCCTGCTGCGTGTGGCTATCGGTTCGGATGGTAATTGGCACACGTATTACCCGCAACAGAACCATGAAGGCAGTGTGATCCTCCTGACGGAGGCCAGCGGCTATGTGATTGAGCGCTATCGCTACGACGCTTTTGGCGCGCCGACAATTTACGACGGTAACTGGAATGGTCGTTCAGCCACCATTTACGACAACCGTTTCCTTTTCACTGGAAGAGAGTATGCCGCCTCGTATCGTTCCATCTATACCCCAGCGTTTAACTTCTACGAGTATCGCGCCCGCGCGTATCACCCCGATCTGGGTCGGTTCATGAGCGAAGACCCGAAGCTGTTCGACGCCGGCGACTACAACCTCTTCCGCTACTGTCACAATGATCCGATCGATTTCACCGATCCCATGGGGCTGCAGGAAATCGCGCCGACGTATTCTCCGCGGCAAACATCATTGGAGCGGCTTTGGGAGATGACCAAATGGTTCGATCGCTCCAATACCCTCCAAGGTAACTTCTCCGGGTTTACGTTAGCTATGACGCAGTCCGACCGGGATGCAAAGGGAGCAGTGGGTCAAATTAGGGAGAAAGCATATACGTATTCGCTTAAAGGCCAGTACAACGTTGGCGACCTGTCGGGCGCGAGAGGATATCAGTATGTATGGGATTCAAACGAAAATTACAGTGGCCAATGCCTCACCAGTGTTCAACATCTGACTGGCACTCCAAGCTCATCAACTCCTTTATTGCGGGGCGCTGGAGTTGGGGCAAGCACAAAACAAGGGACGGCGATCGCTACAGGCTTCAGGTATGTCAACGGTCAATGGATCTACCCAAGTAAGCCTCCGAGTGCATTTCAAGCTGGTGAAGTGGTCAATCACGCGGTGATTTACGTCGCGCCCATCGGCGGTGGACGCATGCAGACATTGGAAGCGCAGACCCGCGTTCCAATCCACCTACAAACGCGGTCGATGGAGGGGTGGTACGAAATTACATCCCGAGCTCCACCATCCGCGATGTCTGCGTCGCAATTGCGACCGTGGAATGGGCCAATCCCATGGTGAAGGTATCGATTAGGCTATGTACGGCGATGCCTATCGTCTTCGGCTTGTCTGCGCAATTGACGACAACGGCAATTCGAGCAGCGGACGTGGTCCCGTCGTTTAATTCGGCAACAGAAGCGATCAACAAGGTCTTCGGACAACACCACAAGCTTAACCTGATGTTACCCCTGAGCGATCAGCCAGTTTACACGTCTGTTCGACCATTATCCAGCGCAACCATTAAGCCCTTATATGGATTCTTCAGCGCGCAACAGCGGATGAACATAGACGCATTTGTAAATGCCGTGGATGGTTTGGTGAGCACACGTAATCGTCTTGCTAAAGCACTCGGAATCGAAGAGAAGTGGTGGTGGCCAACTGGCATTGATCGATTAAGAGTCGATGCTCTCCTGACGCAGGATCTTTTAACCGGGCGAAGTGAAAAACCGGACGAGATGAGCATCTCAAGTCCTAAACAGTTCAGCGCGAAGCTGGAATTCGCGATTTATGAAACCTTCACCGAGCACGGTCAAGACAGGGTGTTGGGCTTGGGGCAAAGAGTGTCGATAGTAACCCTCATCCGACAAAAAAATCGCTGGGTGATTGATCAGATTAAGACCACAAATACGGACGCATACGGAGACAGAAGCAGTGAAACGCTCACCGACCGTCTACAGGACGCTACTAGAATTCTAGATGATACTCAACATGCGATAGATAGTTCCGCGAAAACCTTAGAGATAAGGAAAGGCGTTAAACTGGAAAATTAAACGGCGGCAACCGTGTAGGAAAGGAGAGTGGACAAGATCAAATCGATGCAACCCTGGTCCGACCTCTTTTTCCCTCTCCACCTTCGTTAGTCAGTTACTTTGGTGGGACAGCTGTCGGTGGCCAGTAGGGACCTGTGGCAGGTGATAAAGGTTGGCTGAATCGAGGCAGCCAGCGTTTTCTAGTAAGGTAAGCAAGGAGGAGGGCAAAAAGGTCTGGGCAAAAAAGGGGTCAAAAAGGGGTCTGATCGACAGGAAGGTCAAAAAGTCAAAAAGGGGTCAAAAAGGGGTCTGATCGACAGGAAGGTCAAAAAGTCAAAAAGGGGTCTGATCTTCACATTTGACATTCGGCACTTGTCTGGCAAACTCGCCGGGTTGTGGCCAGACCTTTGCGAGTAGAATTTGAAGGAGCGCTGTACCATTTGACGGGGCGGGGAAATGCCAGGCAAAGGATTTTCGCTGACGCAAAGGACTGCGCCAGGTTTGTGGAGTCGCTCGCGGAATCGCTCCGGCGTTACGAGGTGGCACTGCACGCTTATGTGCTGATGGGTAATCATTATCATTTGATCGCCGAAACCCGCCGCCCGAATCTGGGCCGGTGGATGCATTGGCTGACCACGGCTTACACGGTTTATTTCAATCGACGGCATCATCGTACGGGGCATCTTTTTCAAGGAAGATATAAAAGCATTGTGGTGGATGCGGAGGGCTACTTGTTGAGTCTGAGCCGCTATGTGCACTTGAATCCGGTCCGGGGGAAGGTAATCGGGCGAGGCGATCCGGTGGAGCGACGCCAGCGGCTGCGCACATGGCATTGGAGCAGTTATCGTGGCTACAGCGGCCTGGCCACAGCAGAACCGTGGGTGAGCCAGGAACGGGTACTCGGCGAGATAGGTGGTGCGGTCAAGGAGCGGCGGTCGCGCTATCGGCGCTTTGTAGAAGAGGGGCTTTTGCGGGAGATTGAGAGCCCGTGGGAAGCTGTGCGATGGCAGATTGCGCTGGGACAGGAAAATTTCCTTCAGCGGCTGAAGGATCACGTGGAGAAGAAAGCTCAGGCGCATCGGGAACTGCCGGCCCTGCGACAATTGCGCCGCCGACCCGAAGCGCAGCGGATCCTGGATTGCGTCGCAAGGGTTTATGGTTGCTCAACCAAGGAGCTGTTGCAGCCGGGGACAAGAGGGAATGAAGCCAGAGCGGTAGCAATGGTGCTGGTGTGGGATTGTTGCGGCAGAAGTTTAAAAGAGATGTGTGAGCTTTTTGGTGGCGTGGGCTACACAGCAGTAGCGCAAATGATTAGACGGACCCGAGAGAAGGACCGCAAGGGGACACTCAGATTCAAACTGGACACGCTGCTTCGCAAATGTGAAAAGTGAAGATCAGACCCCATTTCTCCCCCACGGAAACTGGAATGGTCGGGCAAGCACCATTTATGATAATCGTTTCTTATTCACCGGCCGCGAGTACGCAGCTACTTATCGTTCCGTCTACACTCCAGCGTTTAATTTCTACGAGTATCGCGCTCGAGCTTATCACCCCGGGCTGGGCCGGTTCATGAGCGAAGATCCGAAGGGATTCGACGCCGGCGATTATAACCTCTTTCGCTACTGCCACAATGATCCCATCGATTTCACCGATCCGATGGGGACAGATGCAATACCGAACGGAGATGGTAGTTATCACTTCGTGATACGAAGTGACGTTGTCGTTTCTCAGGTTATCGGTGGCTACGTAGTCAACAGGACAGACGGTGCCGCCCGACAATGTGCCGGAGCTGCACAGTATCTAACAGGAACGAGGACGGTCAATGGCACATTGCATGATGCGCCTCCGGCTAGAAATGGTGGCTGGCGTCAAGGCACACCTGTCACTAAAAATACGCCCGACGGCACTATGGTTGCGCGGCGTTGGGAGAATGGTGTTTATCCAAACAAGGGTATCGAACAGTACGATGCAAAGGCTATAGAGAAAAACCCATCAATTATTAATCATACCGGGATCAAGATTGGTTGGGATGACAAGACTGGGAAGGCGATAATTCTTGATCAATGGAAAGGCCAGGGAGGCTCGCTTCAAGCTCGCGAATACGATACAAAGAAAGAAGATTGGTCAGTAGTGAATGCGAACAAGTCCTTTGATCTCAAGGTCTCCGACTCCGATCTCAAGTTCGACTTGGACGCCAACAACCACTCACGGCACACACCTTTGCCTGAGTCGAAATAGAGAGCATGATCAATTCTGGATTATCCTCTGACAGATACTGGCAAAGGCCTTGGCAATTCCGAATGTGCGTCACGGCGAGGTTTAACATTGACGAAAGAAAATCTCTTGGGCAAAGGCATTGTCAGTCCCCCACAAGGTACCACGGTAAGCCTGACAGTTTGAACGGGTATGTCGCCGGGCCTTTCCACACGTTACTGGCATGGCTTGCAGAAGCTACTGACCCCAGATATTCGCCAAATATCGCATTCACTCTTGGAGCTTCAAGCGGGCGGCCGCTTATGTTGAAGATGATTTGCGCTGCATTCTTCTCGTTGCTTGCAATTGATGCTTTGGGGCAGGAGAAGACCATTAACCGGGACGGCGTATCCCTAACATACGACAGGTCTACTTTCTCCAAGGTAGAGATAGTAGAGGTAAAGAAGGAGCCTCTCCCTAACCCGCATGATCGCCTCAACTGTACATCCAGCGAACCTACTGTTTTTGTTCTACGCGGATTCACAATACGCGGGATCTGTTAAGCTTTATCCATTGGAAGATCGCAGCGTGGAGGATCTCGAAGCTGCTTATCCCGAGCTCTCCACTCGCGCAATCAAACTAAATAGACTACTCCATGAACGGCCAAGGCTTCCGCAGCGCTATCCGTCCGGCAATCCGAAGGAGATTCCGACCATTCAGAATCAAATGGCGGGCCAATATTTCCTGAGCGACGCGCGGTATTTCGATTTTTCGTGGGGTGCAGCGGTTGGTTTCCTTGTTCAATACGCGCAAGATGCGAGCGAGTACGCCGTTGGATCGCGGCTTCGGTATCAACTCGAAGGAATAACTAGGAACAAGAAGTTTGCCGTTTCTGCGTACTTCAATGTTAGTCATCCAGATTTACCGCCCACGAAAAAAGACAGCATAGTAACTGATAAGAATGGCGAGCCCATCGGCGAAGCAGCGTATATGCAATACCTTAGACAGATGGAGACTTTTCTTGACCGAAGGCGCGAAACAACGTTTCGCCCTCCTTTAGACTCTATTCAGAAGCTCGTCGGTTCAATCCGATTTGAAGGGGTTGATCCGGCCAGGTGGGGTGCGAAGTTCGATGGCAAGACAATGACGGTCGAATGATTGTCGTGCAGAAGGGATCAATCGTTTCTTATTCACCGGCCGCGAGTACGCAGCAACTTATCGTTCCGTCTACACTGCAGCGTTTAATTTCTACGAATATCGTGCCCGAGCCTACAATCCGGTCCTGGGCCGGTTTATGAGCGAGGACCCGAAGCTGTTCGAGGCTGGCGATTACAACCTCTTCCGCTACTGCAACAATGATCCCATCGATTTCAGTGACCCGATGGGGCTTGATAAAGCCGGCCCAGCACCAACGAGCTCGATGGAACGCCTGTGGGAGATGACCAAATGGTTCGACCGCTCGAATCTTGTTCAAGGCAACTTCCCGGGATTTAGCTTGGCCATGACACAGTCGGACCAGGATGCAAAAGGAGTAACAGTAACGGGTGGAGTGCAGGGCAGTCCAGCGGATCCCAGAATCCTTAGGAACGCCACAAAGGGCGAACCAAACGATCGCGATGCGCCAAATCGACTTGAGCTAGGAAAGGTCGAAAACAAGGGCTATTTTAGGTATCGGCATCTTCAACTTAAACACAACGAGAGTAATTTAATGGGGAAAGGATGGGCAAAGGAGCGTGTTACAGTCATGTCAAGGACACTGGGTATGGGTTTCCAACCATCCGGGGCTCGATTTTTTAAAAACGGCGATGTGCTTGATCGAGTCGGTCCTTCAGAACGACCGCCAAGCGATTTTAGCGGCGACATGGTTACTTACCAAACTTACCGGATTTATTATGGGTATCCGGGAGAGGTACACTATTACGATATTCCTCAAGCATTCAAACAACATACACATATAGAGAACGGAACGGTAACTGCGGCGGACGTAACACCGTGGTGACGGTTGTTGGGGGAGGCTTATGATGACGAACTTTCGCATCCTCCTAGTCGTGATTGGAATTTCTATTGTAACGTGCGCCGCGCTCAATTTAACGAGTGCTCGCCGGGAAACGGGCGAATGGAAGAGCCAGCAAGCCAAGGAAGCCGTCTTGGAATACCTCCGAGACGTAGCGTTGTCTTCGCGGAAAGCCCTGCGGCTCTATTATCAGGCGGACTGTCATTCACCTAAACCTGGCTCTGTCGATGATGATGTGCCGTTTCCCGTCTTTGTCGTCCAGCCGCCTTCCGAAGGTAGCAACGGCGTGGCCGCGGTACGCGAAATTTTTAAGAATGCTAAAGAAGTTACAGTTAAAGAGGAGCCAGAGGGGATCATTAGAATATGGGTGGGAAAAGCGCCGACCGAGATTCTCCGAACGCGGATTAGTCAGATTCACTTCGATAGACAGGCACAATACGATCCAGATCTTGCTATCGGTGCGATTGAGAGCACGAAAGAAATGCACGCCGCTAAGAAAGCGCTGGGAGTCGCCTCAGTTCTAAACGTGGGCGGTTTGATGGCGCCAGCTGAGAGAGGTGTGCCTCGCCTTCCTGTCTCCATGAAGAATGTAACCGTAGATCAGACTTTAGACACAATAGCTAAAACATGGGGAGGCCCAGTTGTCTATGGGGCATGCACCGTTGGCACCGGTAAGAACAGTATCAAGCTTTTTGCACTCTGGTACGGCGGAGCAGTGCTAGGAAGAAAATTTGGGAAATAGGGATCAGTCCTTACGAAGCGATAGAGGTTAGCCCCACTGTTAATACAAGTTGCGCTTTTTAGGTGGAAATAGAAATAGAAAAATAGGGTCAGTCAACAAATCTTGACAGGATCAGGTCAGGGCGGCAAGAGTTGGCCCAATGGCGCGCGGGGTTCGAATCGAATATCCTGGGGCCTTTTACCATGTGATGGCCAGAGGGAACCGGCGGCAGGCAATTTTTCGCCACGATGCCGATCGGCAATTGTTCTTGAAAACGCTGATCGCTACTCACCCCAGATCAAAGCAATAGGCCCGCCATCGGTTCGATTCCATCCTCTTTATATCAATTCTTTATTGCCTACTTGCGAGGAAGAGAGGCAGAATACTTGCCGAGTGAAACGCTGCTGGGAAATCGTTGCTGGTAAACCTCGAAAAAGCCGGATGGAATTGCGGCTGTATTGTGAGCGTGGACTCACAAAACCGACACATCTTTGTAGTTGTGGCTCACCGCGAACGTTTCATCGTGCGCACCGATGAAGAGACGACCGCGTTTCTGGAACTCGAATCGGCGATCCGAAATTCGGAAAACGCGACTTAAGCGTTATGGATTCCTTCGGTGGCGGCTGCGGCAGCTGTTTGGGGTGAAAAAGGGGTCAGATCTAAAGGGCGTGTTGCCCAAATCTGGATTCATTAAAAGAAAATAGTACCCAGACGCTAGGCGAAGTGCTAACGGTTGTTCTCGTGATGTCATTATGATGGGAGAGCAGAAGAGCGAACCGCAGCTGTTTAACTATGCGGTGAACCTGGAGAAGCGGGTCCGGACCAATCATCCGCTGCGGCAAATAAAAGCGCTGATCGACTTCAGCTTTGTGCGCGAAGAGGTGGCGCATTGCTACGGGACGAACGGCAATGAATCGGTCGATCCGGAAGTGATCTTAAAGATGATGTTCCTGCTTTTCTTCGACGACATCAAAAGCGAGCGGGAACTGATGGAGGTGATTGGGAGGGATGAAGGCGGGGTCAGATCTAAACATTTGACATTGGAAATTACGTCTGATATGCGACAGGGATGGCGCGGCCGCTGCGGGTAGAGTTTGAAAATGCGATCTATCATCTGTGCGCGCGGGGAAATGCGCGTCAGGTGGTTTTTCATGACGAGCAAGACCGCGTTCGATTTGTGAAACTTTTGGGCGAGTCGGCGCAACGGTTTGATGCGGGGATTCTGTGTTTTGTGTTGATGAGCAACCATTTTCATCTGGTGGCGCAAACGCATCGGCCAAATCTCCGGCGCTGGATGCATTGGCTGCTGGTCTCTTACACGGTGTATTTCAACCGGCGGCATCGTTCCGGCGGTCATTTGTTTCAGGGGCGCTACAAGAGTTTTCTGGTGCAAGAAGGCGATTACCTGCTGGGCTTGAGCCGCTATGTGCATCTCAATCCGGTGCGGGGTGTGAGCCTGGGGCGAGGGAGCCCTAGGGATCGGCGCAAGCGCCTGCGCGACTTTGGGTGGAGCAGTTATCCTGGGTACGCGGGAATAAAGGCGCAGTATCCGTTTGTGGAAGAAGAGATGGTTTTGGGGGAGCTGAGCGGTGCACGAAGAACCGAGCGACTCCGCTACAGGCGATTCGTGGAAGAGGGTCTGCTGAGAGAAATTGAGAATCCGTTTGAGGCGGTGCGCTGGCAGGCGGTTTTAGAACAGGGGAAAAGGGGTCACATCTCAACATTTGACATTCAGACCTGCTTGGTTATTAGAAGGGAATGGCCCGGCCGCTGCGAGTGGAGTTTGAGGATGCCATTTATCATCTGTGCACGCGCGGCAATGCCCGGCAGCGTATCTTTTTGGATGATCAGGATCGCGTGAGGTTTGTAGAATTGTTGGCAGAATCGGCACGGCGCTTCGAGGTTTCTATTCTTTGTTTTGTGCTGATGGGCAATCACGTGCACTTGGTGGCCCAGACGCATCGGCCTAATCTGAGCCGCTGGATGCATTGGTTGACGGTTGCCTACACGGTGTTCTTCAACCGCCGGCATCGCACCGGTGGTCATCTTTTCCAAGGCCGCTACAAAAGTTTTCTGGTGCAAGAGGGGGATTATTTGCTGGGGTTAAGTCGTTACATTCATCTGAATCCGGTGCGGGGTAAGAACCTGGGTCGAGGGACGCCGGGTGAACGGCGCAAGCGTTTGTGTACCTATCGATGGAGCAGTTACCCTGGATGCGCGGGGTTGAAGAGGCCGTATCCATTTGTGGACGAAAAGATGGTATTGAGCGAGTTGGGCGGGGCACGCAAAGGAGAGCGATTGCGCTACCGGCGCTTTGTGGAGGAAGGGCTGGTGCGGGAGGTGGAAAGTCCTTTTGAGGCAGTACGCTGGCAGGCGGTCTTGGGGAGTGAATCATTTGTGCAAAAAGTGCGTGATCGGCTGAAGGGGCTCCATAGGCATAGGCGAGAGATTCCATCGCTTCGACGCATTGGAGAAGGTGTGAGGACGGAGAAAGTTTTGGAAAAGGTGGCCAAAAAGTTCAAGGTGAAGAGCAACCGTTTACTAAGAAAAGGCGAGCGGGGGTTGGAAGCACGTAATGTGGCTATGTGGATGATTTGGGAGAGCGGAACAAAATCGTTGCGTGAAATTGGAGAACTCTTTGGAGGACTGGACTACGCGGCCGTGGCGCAGAGGATTCGCCGAACACGATCAGCGCACAGTGTGCGCACGACATCCAACCTGCTCAAAGAACTGTTAAATGTTGAGATTTGACCCCATTCATGCGCGATGACCCCATTCATGCGCGAATGACCCCATTCCATGCTTTTCGGGTTGGCGAACAGACCGCAGATTGCTTTGAAACGCACCAGCAAGCAGGTGCTTTTCTAACCCAATGCAAATCCCCCGCCGTTTGCTTCTTCCGGTTCCGGTTCTTCGCATATTTGCGCTCAGGTCTCTCCCGGCAACTGCCGCTATCGAGGCAGAAATAGGTTGCAAGATGCAGTCTAATCATATTTAGGTCGTCTCGCCCGCCAGATGGACAGCGGATCACACTGGAAGAAGCGGCTTATGAACATTGCCGGACTTCGTTTGATTGGCTCCGCGGTGTTCCTTGTTTTGCTCGCCGGAACTGGTTGCAATCGGCCCAAACGAACGTCGCCTGAGTCGAACGCCGCGCCGACACCCGATGGGATTCGCGCGAGTATCACTGCGCAAGCGCCAGATGCATTTTACGAACTGCCGTCTGGCGTGTCGCATCAGCCTGGCGCATTGCTGCGGAGCGAGCCGCTCAAAGACGTGCTGCTGCCAGCCGGCATGCGAGGCTGGCGCATCCTTTATGCAACCACTGTGGACGACGACACGCCAGCGACAGCGGTCGCGACAGTGTTCGCGCCAACCGATCCTCCCGCAGGTCCACGTCCTGTCATCGCGTGGGAGCACGCCACGACCGGCTTGCTGCAAAAGTGCATGCCGTCGCTTTTGTCGGCCTCCACCAAGGGCATCCCCTGGTGCAACCGGATCATAAAGGCTGGCTGGGTCGTGGTCGCGACAGATTACTCCTTCGCAGAAAAGGGTGGCCCACATCCGTACCTGATCGGCGAAGGCGAAGCGCGTGCGGCGCTCGATTCGATTCGTGCTGCGCGGCAGATGCCCGAACTTATACTCAATAATCGCATCGTGACCTGGGGTTACTCGCAAGGGGGGCATGCAGCGCTTTGGGCCGGCATTGTCGCGCCACGCTACGCGCCGGAACTGGAAATCCTCGGCGTCGCGGCAATCGCGCCGGCCGCAAACATCAAGAAGATTCTCGCGATGAATGTCGAAGCGGATAAGCGGTTCGGACCGTATCTAGCCTTGTCGTACAGCAGGTTCTACCCTGACATCACATTCAAGCAAGCGCTTCGGCCAGAGGCGCTCGATGCTGCGCGTCAGATTGTAAACTTATGCGACTTTCTCCCGCGCGAGGAGGCGCAACGCATTGAGGCATTAGCCGCGACGTTCGATGGTCCAGCGTTGGCGACGAGCTCGAACAAAGCACTTCAAGCCCGGCTTGAGCAGAACGCGGCGGACGGTCTGATAACAGCTCCCGTCGTAATTGCACAAGGCCTCTCGGACACCATCGTGCCGCCGTCTGCCACCCTTGCGTATGTCGAAGAGCGCTGCTCCGCTGGTCAACCACTCGAGTATTGGACATTCGCGAGACGCGACCACTTCACGATTGTCCAGACCGGTACGCCGCTCGAGGAACTGCTCATCGAGTGGACGACGGCGCGCTTCTCACATGAGCCGAAAGCGACCGGTTGCGTCCGCAAGTCTTTCTGATTGTCGCGCAGGCTCGAGAGTGTCCGGCTGTTTTGCTCAATCCGATTTTCGTGCACCAGTTAATTTGCTCGGGAAGCTGTCGCCGGCCAGTAAGGACTCGTAACAATTGAGGCGTGGTGGGTTTGAGACGATGAACCGTTCCCAGCGCCACGCTTCTTCAGTTGTTTAACCGCCGATGCCAGCTTCGCCAGACCTTGTTCAATTTGTGCTTGCGACCAGGCCGAAAATCCAAAGACGAATGCCGGATCCAACTGGACCTTGATGCAGAAGAAAGAAAGAGGGCGGGGCCAAACGCCGGTTTGCTCACGAGCGCGCATGAATAACGGTAAATCTTCGATCCGTCGCAGCCAGGCGACGAAATGCAAACCGGCTGGCGTTAATTCAAGATCGAAATAATCGCCCAGCCATTTTTGGAATTGTTCGATAAAGAATAGGCGTCGATGAGCATAGAGTTCCCGGATCCGTTTCACATGGCTGAGAAAAAATCCTTCGGTGATGAAACGCGCCAGGGTAGCTTGATCAATCGCCGGAGAGTGCTGGTCCATGACAGCGCGCACCTTGACGAGGGTATCGACAAGTTGTGGCGGTGCGACCAGAAAACCCAAGCGCAGCGATGGATAGAGGATCTTGCTCATCGTCCCGGCATAAATCACTCGGCCGGCATGGTCCAAACCTTGGAGACATGGCAGAGGCGGCCCATCGAAGCGAAACTCGGAATCATAATCATCCTCCAGGATGTAGCCATCGCGCGATTCCGCGAACTCGATAAGAGCTTTTCGTCGCTTCAGGCTCATTGTCACACCCAAGGGGAACTGGTGGGACGGTGTGACAAGAATGAGTCTGGGAGAATTTTGCCGTGAACACTTCCCGATCACCAGCCCCTCACGATCGATCGGGCGCGGGACAGTTTTGGCCCCGACAAACGCCAGGACATTACGTGCCTGAAGGAAGACCGGATCTTCGACCCATGCCACTTCGCCCTGATTGATTAACGCGAATGCGCACGCCAGCATCGCCTGCTGCATGCCACTTACGACTACGACCTGGTCGGCATGACAATTCGCGCCGCGGAAGTCGCACAAGTAAGCCGCGATTGCTTTCCGTAAATCGATCTCGCCACGGCTCGAGGCGTAACGCAACAAGTGCGCTCCCTTTTTCGCCAAAACCTCCTGCGCGCAAGCGCTCCCAAACAGCCATCGGAAATTCATCGACAGCTGGCAACCCGGCGATGAGCGTGACAGATGGCGGGCCGCCAATGCCGACATCGAGTTGTCGGCTGCTGCGAAAATCGGTCATTCTGGTCACTCGTCGGGCAACACGCGGGGGATGCTTGGCTGTGTGCGGTCGTGGCCATCCTGGCAGCTTTAAGAAAGGTTGCCGGTAAATGATCGGCGACAAAGATACCAGACCGTTTCCGGACTTGGAGATAGCCCTCTCCAAGCAGTTTTGAGAACGCCTGGTTAACGGTCGGCCTGGAAATCCCGAGAGTTGCAGCGAGAACTCGTGAGGAAGGCAGCCGCGAAGCACCCGAAAAAAAACTGCCGCTCTCAAGTTCTTCCCGTATTTGACGATATAGCTGTTGATGAAGTGGCTCGGACGACGCGCGATCCAGCCGCACCATTTCGAACGACATGACTAAACGACGCCGGCGCTGCTTTGGGACCGCTGAGCCTGTGCGTCCATAGATTGCGCCATTCATTTTCCCCGGCGCGACTTTCGCACCCGGAGAATGCTTTCTCAACATCAGATGTTGGCCTAGTAGGCGACCCACAAGCGCGCCACAACGAAACCAGACAACACGCAAACTGGCCACGTCGAAACTAACCAACTGGGCATTGTGCCTTTGCCATATCGGCGTTTTAGGAATGGAAAGTTCAACCAAGGAGTAATAAGCATCATGAAACCAAAACAAATACTTATCAGCATTCTGGCAGTTCTATTCGTGTTCCCATTGATTGAGACGTTCGCTCAGCAGGCACCGAACGCATTCTCTATTGAAGTGATCACGACTTTTGATTATCCCGGGCCCGGAAATCTGACCCTCCCGCAAAAAATTAACAAAAGAGGCGACATCGTTGGCGAGTACATCGATTCGAGCGGGGTGGTGCGCGGTTTTGTCCGCTTCAGCGATGGTAGCTATAGCGCGCCAATCGTCGACCCTAACGATACCGTCGGTTTTACCGAAGGGCGAGGCATCAATAACCCACGCACAGTAGCCGGTGACTACGTCATCAGCGATGGTACCGTTCACTCGTTTTTACTGTCGGGCACCACCTTCACAGAATACGATGTTCCCGGCACGGTGCAGACCAACCTGCTCAGTATAAACGAGCCCGGCGACCTCACCGGCGCGTTTGATCCCGACGGCAGCGGGATCTTCCAGGCGTTCATCGACCGTCACGGAACCATAACGGCGTATAGCGTCCCGGGTGCTGCCGGGACCTTTGCCTACGAGATGAATAAAAAGTTGACGGTGGGATACTATATAGACGGCTCAGGAATCCTTCACGGGCAGTATCGGGACGCCAATGGGGCGCTGCATTTCCCGATCGATCCCCCGGGCTCGACTGCGACAGTCCTGTTTGGACTTAATAATAGGAACTGGGTGGTGGGCAGATATGCGGACAGTGCGGGCGCGACTCATGGACTTTTCTTAAACCCACCAAACACATTTATCACTTTCGATTATCCCGGATCAACCTTTACATCGCTAAACGGAATCAATCAGCAGGGATTTATCTGTGGTCGTTACGTCGATGCTTCCGGTATTGTCCACGGATTCCTGGCGCGCGCCAACGGGGCACCGTCGGAAAACGAGGCGGGCACGCCGATCACACTACTTAAGCCATCGTCGCCGGTCATGCCGCTCAACTTGTCGCCCTCGGCTTGGGGAGATGCAATGCCGGCGCGCTGAGTTGAGCATCGAAGTTCTTCGCGGCAGGCGTTTGATGTCATGCGGGCCAGAATGGCTGGCCCGCATGCCGCGTAATTCGTCGGCGGACCCGTTCGATTTTCCTTTGTAAGAGTCGAAACCCCAGCAAAAGGCGAAACGGGCTTGGCGGCCGCCCGCCATATTTTCAGAAATTCTAGAAATGTGGTGATTAGAGAGAATTCGGGTCGAATAATTAGAATCTGGAACGGTGATGTGCCGACTGCGAGCCTCCAGAGACAAAAATAGGTTTCGTGAAGCTGGATAGACATGCCCGCGAAACCAAACTTGGCGCCGTCGAAGCGCTCCCCAGGACAAAGGAAGTTCAAGCCGAAATGAAAAAGCTTGGAGTGGGGACTCCGTCTTATGCTTCTTCTGAGATGGCCATAACCCCGCCGCCATACCCTGCTAAGATGGAGAATGTGACTTTTGACCAAGCTCTCGACGTGATCGCCAACGCTTGCGACGGTATTCTTATCTACGGCGCATGCACAGAGCCGGATAAGTCTGGCATGAAATTGTTCGATATCGAAGCGGGGAACCGGATTTTTTTCTGACGTCTCCCCAGAAGTAGGGGATAGGGGTCAGATCTTTAGGGCGTGTCGCCGAAAGGCCCCGTTAGGCGGCATTAGGCTGTAAACCGTGTTTAGATTATTGAGCCGGCAGAGTGTTCTAGGTGGATTGAGCAGGACCGATGATTCAGCAGTGCAAACTCGGCATCCTAGCCCGAAGCATTAATGAAGACAGTGCCGCGGCCGCATTTTTCTTGGGATTTTGGTTGGCCAGGAGGATGTGCACGTTCTGGATCGCTGCCGTCAGGTAATCCTGAATTTGTTGTCGCCAGAGGCGCCGCCAGCGTGCGCGTTTGAAGTGATGATTGTTAGCTTGCTGCCGTTAATGGGCCAAAAGCAGCGCCAATGCAACCAGACAAACACGCAAACTGGTCACATGAAAATCGGCAAACTGGATATTGTGCGTTTGCCACGTTGACACTCTCTTTCTTATTATGTTTATCAAATCTGTTTGGATTGGTCTTAGTGGGCTCATGCTTATTGTCGCAAGTGCGTTCGCCGCGAGTTCCGTACTTCAGGGAATCGTCAAAGATTCCAAGGGGCATCCGATAGAAGGCGCGGATATCCGGATTGAAGCGGCAAACAGGGGCAGTTTGCTCACGACGGTTAAAACGAATGTAAACGGCCGTTACAGCTTAGAGGGTCTCGCGGCAGGCAATTACCGGGTGACACTGATTGTGAATGGTGTCGTGAAGGCTTCCATCAATAATACGACGCTCGCATCAGCTGAGTCGACACAACTGAATTTTGAACTCAAACCAACGCGCGCGTCTGTAACCGTAACCAAAGGTAAACATTTGGTTTGGATACCGGCGTTTACTGGAAGTCGTCTACCCGGTCGCTGGGCTGAGGTGGATGATAATGGCAGTTGGGCGGCGGCAGCTCCTGCTAATCATGTAGTACGGGTTAGTGCGGAAGAACTGCAACGGACAGCTCACGATAAAGCCTCGCCTACCGGCTATTGATTGAGGGCTGACCCAGGCGATAGGTGATGATCACCCTGCCGTCCTCCATTTATTTTAATGGAGGCTTCGGTCGTGGTAGAAGTCTGAACGGGTGTTTCTCTTAGTGCCCAAAATTGGATCCAATTCTCGCTGGGCACCTGCCATTGTCCTGATCTCCCGCATGGATATTCATATCTGACACTAACAATTGTGTTTGCTATGCGGAGGGAATGAACGACCGCTGCGGATAGAGTTGGAAGGTGCCATGTATCATCACCGCGCGCGTGGGGAAATGCGCTTCAGGCTATCTTTCATGATGAGCAAGCTCGCGTTCGGTTTGTGGAATTGCTGAGTAAATCGGCGCAGCGTATTGACGCGGCAACGCAGTGCTCGTTTTGACAGGTCGGCCGTAATCAGTTTGAGATTGTGAGAGAAGAGGCAATCCGCCTCTTGTACTATTTGTGCAATTGCTCCGCGGTTTTGCTGGTGTTTAGGGCTCGCGTGCTCGGCGCTGGCGGAACCGCCCGCTATCTTTGATTCTTCCCTTCAAGACCGGCTACGAACGATAACAAGCACCAGGCCGAGGATGATTACCGCCGCAATGGCTATGAGTCGTAATGGGCTGGTCGATACTCCTAGCAGACCCGTCCAGCCACCCTTGTCACCCTGCCGGGACTGATCCTGGTGTGGTGCTCCAGTCCCAGCGGGACTTGGACGAAACCGTTGCTGAACGTCTTTGGGCAGTTCGACGAAATAGATCTTGGAAATTCCGCTTTTGGTTTTAACCACAATCCCGTCCGCTTCTACACGGTTGACCGTGGCGTCCTTGTAGACCTTGCCTTTGACGGTTTCGAAGTCTTCAGCCAGCGCGGTTGTGGCTGCAAGGATTGAAAGGATTGCCAGTGTCGCCGTCAAATATCTCACGCTGTTGCATTCTGCCTTTTATGTTGTTTCCGGCGCAATGCCAAATTATGCACAGGTCGATCGAACGGGGCTGAAGAATCTTTCGTAACGGCATTGTTACTATCGTGCGATGGTGCCTCGCCGCTTCGAGTGTTTTCTTCAGGAGAGAGGAACGATCGTCTCCCCCAGTGTGAAGAAAAATAGACAGCATCGAGGACATGAAGTATCGGAGCATGGTTGTCGAACAATCGGAAGAGGACGGGATGGACTGGGCACGCACATCGCGACGGTATAAAAATGACTCTGAAAGGAGTCTGCCGCCCCGGCAAGGATCCTTCGATTGCGTCATGGCATTAGCGACAGGGTAAACGCAGATTCAAAAAGGACGGACCAGGGGAAATGAAAAAGTTACCGGGAGTTTTAGGTGGAGTGGTGATGAGTGTTGCCTTCGGGGTAGCGAGTGGGGCAGGGCAGGCGACGGAAGCCGCTGAGCCAACCGGAATCTCCGCGGCAACGCCACCAGTCGGGGTGATTGAGACGTACAAAGTCGTCAATGGCATAAACGTTCGAGCGACCGTATTCAACGTCAACGATGGCGAAAGACATCGGGTGGCGATAGTGCTTCACGGAGGTGGCTTCAGCGGTGGCAGCATGCGAGCAGACATTGCCCAGGACCTTTCGCGGTATGGATTTATGGGTGTAGCGATTGAATATCGCCTGGCTCCGCCTCATCTTGAAATGAACACTCCCCCTCATCCCTTCCCGGGACAAAACATTCTTCCCGACGAGGGTTATTACCCTGAGCAGACCAATGACGCCGGCGACGCCATTGCGCACTATCGGAACGACCCACGCAGCAACGGCGAAGTGGTGGTGATCGGCGGTAGTGCCGGAGGTTCGCACGCCATCTATTTGGCGGCAACGGGTACACCAGGGTATGACATGCCTGACTTGGCAGTCATGCTTTCGTGCGGTCCCGCGAATTTCGCGGACCCGAACCAATGGGCATTAGAATGCGTCTCCGGCGAGGCCTGTCCAAACCAAGTTATGTCCAATTACTTGAATATTCCTGACTCCGCGCCAAATCCGCCAGTCGGCAACTACTTTCTGCTCGCACAACAGGCTTCCGCAACTCGCTGGATGCGCGTCGGCATGTGTCCGTTCTGGGCCATGTGTTCAAGTAAAGACACGCTGGGGATTCCAACTGCAACGGGATTCAGCATTCGCTCGTACCTGCCAAACAACATGCCAGGCGTACTTGAGAACGGCGAAAACGGCGTTGTGCCAACAGCTTTGGCAGTCGGACTAAAAGAATCAACTGCGAGAACGCCAGAGGCTAACTCATTTAAGGCAACTATCGTGCCTGTGAGTGTTCACTCGCACTCATTTGATTACTGGGACCAGGTGAAAGCCAGCGTGATAACCTGGCTTAGCGCGGCAATTCCGCAGAGCGACGCTACACGATGACAACCATACCGACGAGGCCTACGGATACGTTTACCGTCACATAACCACGATCGGTGATAATCATCAATTGCGTTGGGCCATGAACGACCGGAGAAACGCAGAGCTAAGAAGGACAAAAAGCGAAAAAATGAAAAACTTACGGAGCATTCTAATTGGATTTCTGGCGAGTGTCGCCATAGCTGTAGCTAGCGGAGTAGGACCTGCCACGGAAGCGGTCGAGCCACCGGTAATCGGCACGGGATCGCCACCACCCGGCATAATTGAAACTTACAAGGTCGTCAATGGCATGAGCATTCGGGCGACCGTATTCAACGTCGATGACGGACAAAGGCATCGCGTAGCGATAGTGCTTCACGGAGGTGGCTTCAGCAGCGGCGACATGCAGGCAGATATTGCTCAGGAGCTTTCGCAGTATGGGTTCATGGGCGTAGCGATTGAGTATCGCCTCGCGCCGGCTCACCTTGAAATGAACACTCCTAAGCATCCCTTTCCAGGACAGAACAACATCCGCGACGACGGTTATTATCCTGAGCAAACAGATGATGTGGGGGACGCCGTCGTTTATTACCGGAACGACCCGCGCAGCAACGGCGAAGTGGTGCTAGTCGGCGGTAGCGCTGGCGGATCACACGCTCTTTATCTGGCTGCGACTGGCACACCAGGATACGACAGGCCGGACCTCGCGGCGATTCTGTCATGCGGTGTTTCAAACTTCGCGGACCCCCATGAGTACGCGCTTCAATGCATCGGAGGCGAGGCATGCCCACACCAAGTCTTATCGAATTATCTGCACATTTCCGATCCCGCACCATTTCCACCAGTTGGGAACGACCTGGCGCTCGCAGAGGAGGCTTCGCCAACTCATTGGATGCACTTCGGCATGTGTCCGTTCTGGGCCATGTGCTCAAGCAAAGACTCCCTGGGCATTCCAACAGCGATCGGATTCAACATTCGTTCGTACTTACCAAACAACACGCCGGGCGTACTTGAGAACGGCGAAAACGGAATTGTGCCAACAGCTCTGGCAATCGGACTCAGAGAGTCAACTGCAAATGTGCCGGAGGCTAACTCATTCAAGGCAACGATCGTTCCAGTAAGCGTTCACGCACACTCATTTGACTATTGGGACCTGGTGAAAGGGGATGTGATACCATGGATCAGCGCCGCAATTCCGCCGAGTGGCGGTACGCCCACTCCAACCGTAACGCCAAGCCCAACGCCAACGCCAACTGCGACGTCGACCCCTACCACAAGCCCGACGCCTTCGGGAACTGTGACATCAACCCCATCGGCAAGCGCAACGCCTACGGCAACCGCTACGTCCAGCCCTTCCGCAACTGTGACGTCAAGCCCATCGGCAACGCCGAGAACGACACCGACGCCAAGGGCTACCCCTCCGTCGAGGCCGCGTCCAACGCCGCCGCCGAGGCCGTAGGACCCGAACGTTCCCATCCCTGTCAGGACCGGGGCGGGCGGGGATGAGTCCTGTGCTTGGTTCCAGTAATCACCTGATCGACCCTAGCGGCGTCAGCAAAGTTGGCCTGGTCTGCCAAGCGCACCGCCGCAGGCGTAAATAGCCCGCTCCGAATTTTGAAAATCTGCACTCTTATTGCCAGCCGAGTCTTTTCTGGGTGACCCATCGGATGACTTGGTAGCGAACGACTTCCAGTTTGTCGTATTGAGCAGATGAGAGAATCGCCTTTAACTGCGGATCGGACTGCTTTTGAAGGGTCTTGACCTCCTGTACTTTCTGAACGTTAGAAAGAGAATTGTTTTCTCTGATCGTCATTACCTTTTGTCCTTCGTTGGCGAGAATAGGCGCTATTTTGGCGCTCTGCCGAGACGAGACGCTCAAGTTTTGTTGCAAGCAGCTTTGATATTCGGACCACCCTGCTGTGCCCGGAGCTGGGATATCGCCGGGGATTTGTGCGACGACACCTTTAGGGCAACCATAAAACCACCAGGGGCGTGTTTGAGATCGAACCGGCGGCGTCAGCGCCGGCAGGACAAAGATTGCCAACCAAAGCGCCGTTGCGATTCCTCGAATGTAGCAGTTCATTTCTTGCTCCTTTTTCTTCCATGCGAATGTAATGACAGGAGGCTGGCAGCTCAAGCCAGATTAGATGCGTGTGCCCTAAGGTCCGTAGACGCGCGAGCCTGCGCTCGGCAATTGCTACGCTTTTGGTCTGGTCAGCGAAGCGCCGGGATTGATTTCCGTCTGCCGGAGGACGAGCGCACGTCCTCGCCGGGACAACACCTTTCGGCTACGGTCAAAGGCGCGTGCGCTCCAATTTTCTGTGTCACAATTCGGGGTTCTCAGTATTCGGCATTATCGCTTTAGCGAAAAAGCCACATGCTTTATCCAAAGTAAGGGTTTTCATCGGAGGGATAGTCCTCGTATGGAAAAGCGGTACTCAAGCGAGGCTGCATATGGAGAAGAGTAGTGTTGGTTGCCGTTGCGTTGGCACTCCTCAATGCTTGGGAATGATTCGGATGTAATTGACCAGGTTCCATCGATCTGCCTCGGAAAGGCGTTTTCCGTAGGCGGGCATTGGTTTTTTCCCAGTAGTAATCTTCCAGAAAAGGGCTCCGTCAGACTCAGTGGCCAACTGGGGATCAGACAGTTTCGCGGGATGAATATTCAGTTCGATTACAGCCGGGCCGTCGGCGTCCCCAGTCTTTCCGTGGCAAGAGGTGCAAGTTTTCATATAGATCTTCTGTCCCGAGGTAACGGAGTCGCGCGTCGATGCTATTGGATTTCTCTTGGCGGCCTGTTGTGCTGGACTGAGCCACTTTCCGGACATCGAAGAATCTGCGACTGCCCTGCCATCCAAATGGATCAAGCTTGCGACCGTCACGGCACCTGGAATCAGAAGAAGAGCGCGTAAAGGGCGGCTGGTTTTCATCTTTTTAGTTTCTTTTTGCGCTTTCAGCTCCTTGAACGCTTAGGAAGCAGCCTAATGCTTGCTCGCAACTACTTTTGCCGGTGCATCACTGATTTCGAGCTCGGCATTCACCTTTTGGATTTGTACCGCATTCTCTTTGAGGCGCGCAGTGAGCGTCTGTATCTGTTGGTGTTGCTGCGTGAGGGCGGCCTGCAAGTTCTGAACTTTGAGACTTAGCATGGCTTGTTTGGGAGTCTCGGGAACAGCTTGAGGCGAGATACTCTTGGAAGAGGATTTATTCGGGCCGGGTCCATCGGCGGTAAGTGTGCCTAGTCTTCCATCGGAATCGACCATTACTATAGCGGCAGTGGCGGCCGAAACCGCTACACCGTGGATATTGTCGATAAAACACCTGTCACTTTCCTGGCCGAAAACGCTGTGCACACCGGAGTGATGACCGATGATGATATTATTGTCGGCAGTAGTAATACCAGAGCCGGCTCCGGTGCCTAAGCATACGTGATCGCTAGTGGTAACGCTGCTTTCGAGCGTCAGATCACCGACGGCGGTATTGTTGTTTCCGCTGGTGTTGAGGGTGAGCGCTTGTCCACCGATGGCCGTGTTGGAATCGCCTGTGGTATTATTCATGAGCGCAAAGTAACCGGTAGCCACATTGGAGGAACCGCTGTCATTAAAAAGAAGCGTCTCATTTCCCATAGCGGTGTTATTGGCGCCGGTGGTATTGAGTAAGAGCGCTGCAACGCCAACTGCGGTATTGGAATCGCCGTTATTGAGGGCCAACGCTCCCCCGCCAACACCGGTATTAAAGCTACCGGTGGTATTTAAAAGGAGCGAACTCCATCCAAGAGCTGTGTTTCCGGAACCGGTAGTGAGAGCACCAAGTGCGTCGCATCCTTCCGCTGTCGTAAAATTGGGATAACACCCATCCGGAGCAGGAGTGATCCCTTGCGTTTCAGCCAGAAACACGAGGCAGGCCAAGGCCGTTAGAATGGTAATCAGTGTCATGTTTTGATTTTTCATTGTTTTGATTTCCTTTGTCTTTTTTGCTGTTTTGAATCCTTAAAGAGCCGGCTTAATGTTTGTTAACAATGGCTTTTGCTTCCGTCCTCCGCATCTCGAGCCGAGTTCTCGCTTTTTGGACTTGATCGGCTTGCTCTTCGAGCTGGGCAGTGAGCGTCTGTATCTGTTGGTGTTGCTGCGTGAGGGCGGCCTGCAAGTTCTGAACTTTGAGACTTAGCATGGCTTGTTTGGGAGTCTCGGGAACAGTTTGAGGCGAGATACTCTTGGAAGAGGATTTATTCGGGCCGGGTCCATCGGCGGTAAGTGTGCCTAGTCTTCCATCGGAATCGACCATTACTATAGCGGCAGTGGCGGCCGAAACCGCTACACCGTGGATATTGTCGATAAAACACCTGTCACTTTCCTGGCCGAAAACGCTGTGCACACCGGAGTGATGACCGATGATGATATTATTGTCGGCAGTAGTAATACCAGAGCCGGCTCCGGTGCCTAAGCATACGTGATCGTTAGTGGTAACGCTGCTTTCGAGCGTCAGATTACCGACGGCGGTATTGTTGTTTCCGCTGGTGTTGAGGGTGAGCGCTTGTCCACCGATGGCCGTGTTGGAGTCGCCTGTGGTATTATTCATGAGCGCAAAGTAACCGGTAGCCACATTGGAGGAACCGCTGTCATTAAAAAGAAGCGTCTCATTTCCCATAGCGGTGTTATTGGCGCCGGTGGTATTGAGTAAGAGCGCTGCAACGCCAACTGCGGTATTGGAATCGCCGTTATTGAGGGCCAACGCTCCCCCGCCAACACCGGTATTAAAGCTACCGGTGGTATTTAAAAGGAGCGAACTCCATCCAAGAGCTGTGTTTCCGGAACCGGTAGTGAGAGCACCAAGTGCGTCGCATCCTTCCGCTGTCGTAAAATTGGGATAACACCCATCTTTTGCAATGGTCGGTGTGGCCGTGGGCCTGGGAGTGGGTGTAGGTGTCGGTGTGGAAGTGGGGTTCTCGACGTTCACCATGCCAACCATGTTGCAGCATCCGCCGTGCGGGGTGCAGTAATACGAAAAATTACCGGTACTGTTGAAGATATGAGTGAAGGTAGCGCCTTGATTGAGAATGCCGGAATCCCAAATGCCACTAGGTGCGCCTGGTATGCCTGACGTGGTGCTGTGAAAAGTGGCGCCCCACGTCCATCGCACTGTGTCGCCGGTATGAATCGTGACGGACGATGGCGAAAAAACGAGGGCTCCATTTGGAGCGACCGTGACGTTGATTGTTGCTGCTCTGATCGACGTCGGAGTACTTAGAACGCAAGCAGTCACCGCTAGCAACGCAGTCGCACTAAAGAAACGAATTTTCGTAATATTTGCGTATGGTTGTAAAATCACGCGCTAAAGTGCCACTGGCTTGCTGTCAGACGCAACGCAGCAATGGTGACGCGGTTGTTACTTTTACCGAACCGGATACAGCGTTTCGGAGGAATGAAACCTAAATGATATTTTAACTGGCGGTTATCCCAAAGGCGATATCGGCCAACTGGCAAGAGTGGTGCATGACCATGTCCACCGATCCGTGTGGAGCGCCGCAATCAGCTTGTTGATTGGGATTTCTCCGGTCAACTGTAGTTCTCGTAAGTCAGGCCGCACCTCGCGCAGAGGTTGCAGCTAGTCGGTAGCCCGAATAAATGACCGCGAAATAAGCGCCTGATGCAGCAGCGGCGGCTCGGCGTTAGTCAATGATCGCACGAGCGATTTTGCACGTCGCTCGTTAAACTGTCTAGGAAGAGGCGCGAATCTTACCTTCAGACGCGGAGATGGTATACCCGACGTGACGAATGGTATGAATCAGTAGAGGTTCGCCGAGCTTCTTTCGCAGTCTACCGATAAACACTTCAACGAGCTTGGTATCGTATTCGTGAGCATGCTCCCAAACACGTTCGCACAGCTCTGTCCGTGTGAACACGCGGTCAGGTTCGCGCATGAGGACTTTTAACAACATCAATTCACGTGGAGACAGTTCAATCCGCTCGGAGCGGCGGTAAACATCGTGGGTTGCGAGATCCAGGGTTAGATCGCCGACGCGAAGCGAGATGACCGGTTCCTCAGGATACCTACGTCCAAGCGCCCGTACCCGCGCTACCATTTCACGCATTGCAAACGGTTTGGGCAAATAGTCATCCGCGCCCAGTTGCAAGCCAACGACTCGATCATCGACGGTGCCGCGAGCGGTCAGTAACAGCACACGACTGGCAAGATGTTGTGCGCGGAGGCGTCGCAGTAGTTCGAAGCCGTCGATTCCAGGCAAGCCAATATCCAGCACGATCAAGTCGAATGACTTGTGGGAAACCTCTTCCAACGCAGCTTCACCGCTGTGAACAACGGTTGGATCGTGACCGTCCTCGGTTAACGCGGAACCGATTTGCCGCGCCACGACAACTTCATCTTCAACAATTAGGATTCGCACGGGTTAACCTAGAAACGCAGGGTGAACTGTGTGGCCAGCAAGTGATTATTCTGTCTGGGAGCAGTAGTCTCGTGCTGGAAACTATATTGGACCTTTAGCTGCGTATGCGTCGTGAAACGGTACGTAGCGGCCACATCAATCCTCTCGAGGTCTGGACTCCAGTGCGTGTTGTGACCATAACCATCGTCAATTGTTGCGAACAACTGTTGGTTCCAGCGAACGGCACCGAACCATTGCGGCGTAAGTTTGTATTTCACTTCGATATAATACGCGAATGTGTCCACGTCTCCCACATTGGGCACTTGAAAGCGCGCTTCATAAAATTCGGTCCAGACCTGGAGGTGATGCCAGGCGAAGCTGGCATCTTGCCCGAGCACAAATTCTCGAAAATCATCAATGTTAGTTCCGGCCGGGAGCGTTGATTGGGCCTCGGAGCGGAAGTAGGGACCCTCACTTGCTGAGACCCCAAAATTCCAAGCTTCGTTAGGTCGGTAACCCGCGCGTCCGCTAAACGTAGGATTTTCGAAGCCTGTCTCCGTAAGTACCCAGGATTCGGGACGCGACGAGAGGGACGCATTCTTCATTTCAAAAGCATAGTCAAATTGCCCGAGTCGGCCGGAAGCGGAGACGCCAGTGGCATAACTTGGTCCCCAGATCACCGGATTAAACGCATACTTGTCGTAGTAATAAGGAGCGTAGAGGAAATAGGCTAGAGAAGGCGGCGCATGTTTGTCCTGAATGGCAGTGACATTCTCATACACTAAGGGTGCGTTAACAAATGGGTTGTCCCACGATAAGTGTCGCGGAATCCAATTGCCGACCACGGTCGCAAATTTGCCGACCTGCAGGGTAAACCGTCCGTCCTCCCATGGCGTTATCCGCAAGGCGTATTCATCCAGCCGAATCTCGGCACCGTGATCGCTTGGGTCGAACCCGCGGTCCACCCGGGTTTGAGCGAAGAAATACCCTTGAGAGCCGAGTTGTGCGTCAAGGAACAAGGTCAGACGGGGATTAAAAAGATTGTCGATGTTGGAATCAATGAGGCCTGGCGCCGGTTGTTGAAAATTATAAAATTCAAGATCGAGTGTGCCGCTCAAGCGGGCGCGAAGATCGTCTTCAAAGGCGGATATCGTCAGCGTGTTGTCGAGGCGGTCTAGAGCATCGTCAAAGTCGAAGGCGCACGCTGTGCAGGCAAAAACACAGAGGCTCAAAGCGTGCACTCTCATGTAGCTGGATCAACACCATTCGCAGCGAAAAAGCGCACTTCAAATTCCGTCCAATCATTTTCCGACCGCGCAAGGCGCAAATCCCCACCATGCAGCCTCGTTAGTTCGCGCGCCAGGTTGAGCCCGATTCCGTGACCCGATGTGGCTGCAGGGGTTGAGCTGTGGTGAAACCGTTCGAAGATATCTTCGCCGGATGGAATTGTGCGGCCTGTATTTCCGATAGTCAGCACCACGGCTGTGCCATTGCCGCGAGCACTGACCCGAATTCTCCCCCCGGGACGATTGTATTTCCGCGCATTTTCGATCAGGTTTTGCACGATGAGCGACGTGTAACGTTTTTCGCCGGCCACAAGTAGTCCGGGTGGCAATTCTTTTTCAATCTTTAGGTCTTGTGAATCAGGCAATGCATCAAGATCGGCCAGCCATTCATCAACCAGTTGGCTAAGGTTCACGGGTGCCGATGCGATTTGAAGATGTCCGGCGTCCAATCGCGATAATAAAAGCAAATCGTCAATTACACCGGTCAATCGATGTGTCTGATGGAGCAGGGTGGACAATTCCTCATAGACGTTCGGCGCAAACCCTTCGGATTCCAACAGGGACTCAAGACCTATGCGCAGAACGGTGACCGGACTTTTGAGCTGGTGCGAGGCATCTGCAGAATATCTGGAAGACCGTTCCAACTCTTCGGTAGTTGACGCCAGGGCAGCCTCCGCCCGTTTTCGTTCTGCTCGATTTTCTTCGGAATCCAGCGCCAGCTTCTTTACGGGCGCCGAAAGCTTGAGGGCGGCGAGATGGCTAACGATGAAACCACCTAACAAAAGCAGTGCACCAGCAGTGGCGATTTGCCATCGGAGCCGACGCAGCTGTGCCACCCAGGAGGCCAAGGGATAAACGCAGACTTCGTAAGCGGGTGGAAACAGCGAGCCAGGATTGAGCCGTTTGTAAAACAAAAGTTGGGGCGAACCGGCAGCCTCGATCCGAAAATAATTTCCCTCCGATTGAGAATGGGCCAGGGCATTTTTTATTTTCTCGTTCAAAGAAGTTTGTGCGGAGCTCGAAAAAGCCGGTAGTTGCAGGTGCCCATCCACCCAAATGCCGCTTTGCATCCCCGTGTACTTGTCTTGCAGCTCGAGTGGCTTGAACCCGATTACGAGTGCGGAAATCAGTTCGCCCGTATCTGTCGAGAAGATCGGCACAGCTATCACTTGAAGGATCTGGCCGTCAGATTGGATGTATCCGATCTGCTGTTTGACTGGCAGTTGTCTCAACGACAGCTGCGCTTCTGTGTCTGGGTCGAGTTCACCGACATCTGAAGGGTTTGGCGGCTTGATCACCGCGCCGTCACTATCGAGGAAGCGATAGAATCTGGCGGGAAGAGATTGGGCGGTTCGCTCGGGTCGCGGCTCCTCGCCTTCCATCAGATCTCGCAGCTCATCCTTCGCACTTGGATACAGTAAATCGATAGCATCGTCCTCTATGGCGGCGTGAATCCGGGGCTTGCCTGCGAGTGTATTGCAGCGATCGGCGAGCGCTGCGTGGCGCAGTTCCTCTAGGTTGTGTATCGAAGAAAGCTCCGTTTGAAATGTCTGTTGCAAATTTCGCTCCGCGTCGGCGCCGATTCTGCGTTGTGCAAGATAAAAGCCGAATGCTGTTAAGCTGACGATGATGACCATAATGGCGGTGAACAAGCGGGCACGAAAACTCGCCACTTCTTTGTTTCTCGTTTCACCCGACGAGTTCATGGGAAATCAACGTGCAGCGTTTGGCCATCTTTTAAGTCGACCGGCTTTTCCCGCGTGGTTCGGCTATCGATCCATGCCTTTAGCGTGTAATGACCTGCCGGAAGCTTAGTGAGGCGAAATCGGCCCGTCGTGTCTGTCATTACGAAATACGGTGTGGCTAACACCAGAATCAGGCCGCGCATATGCTCGTGAATGTCGCACCGCAAAGTCACCAGACCCGGTTGATCGAACACTACCGACGGAATCGGTCGTTCCTCCCGACGATAACGACCCAGATCGAATCGTTTGGTAGGCGAATAGGAAAAGATGTTGTGATAGGTGTTATCGAGATTGGGAAACGTAACCTTGGTTCCCACCTCTATGGGCAAGAGTGCCGGAAGAAATGTTAGATCCTTTTGTTCGACCTCCTTCGTGGGCAACGAAGCTGTTCTGGGAAAATTGCCATCCAGATAGACCACCGCCAGTGGCGGTCGTGTGGACAGAACACCGCCCCTCGTCACTATTTCATAACGCTTTGCTTGAACGGGCGCTGAATGCGATTTCGAAAGCGCAACGCGTCCTTCCACAGCTGCGCCCGCGAAGAGCGAAGCGGGAATTACGAAGAAAACTGCATTCCACCACAGCCGTCCGAGCCCGCGCATTTTCTTTCAGTCTAACAGGCCTTTAGCGGAACGAAAACTGCCGAACCGTGTACGTTCTATGCGGTCTCCCTGGTGTGCCTTGGTTTCGTGACAGCCATTGCTGGTAAGGTGAAAAAAATTGTTGCGAGCAAACTCGAGAAAATTCCAATGGCGCACGCTACGCCGAGACCGGTGAGGGCAGGGTTTCGGGCGAGAGCAAGCGAACCGAACCCGCTCATTGCTGTCAGGCCTGCGAGGAAGACCGGCTTCAGCACACCCGCCACATCGTGCTCGATATCATGCGTATTTTGCCAGACTAGTACCACGTAAATTCCGTAATCCACGCCGATTGCCAGCACGAGACGAAACGAAAGTACGTTGAGTAAATTCAAATGGATATGCAGCAGCTTCATTGAGGCGAGCATCGCTCCTATCCCGAACGCAAGCGTGATCACCTGGATTAGCCAGAGTCTGAGGTCGCGATACAAAATGGCGAGAAGTGATAAATCGAACATCGCCATCAGCGCGCTGATCAAAAGCAGTTGATAGTGCGACCATGGCTGAAGATCAGCGAGTACATAAGTCCAGCCGGTGAGTACCACCGGTATGCCCGCTACCGGGAGTGCGCGCTTCAATTCATTGCTTTGTGCGTGTGTCGTCAGCTTTTGATTTATAGTGACAAATCCAGTCGTCAGCAGCGGGTCTCGGCCGAAGTAGCGGTCTATCAGGAACCACCAGCTGGATGATTTCGGCAATTCCATTCGCCAATCTGGCAATGGTGCGTATCCATTGGCCAGGCGTTGCAAATTGTCGAGCAACGCAAACGCCGGAGCAAATACATCTACGCTGAATCCCTCGGTCTCCAGAGTTTGATTCAACGTTTCGCCTGCTGCGGGGAAGTTGACGGCGCGTAAACGATCACGGTTTCGCTCCATCCAGATCGGTGACGGACAAAGCGCGGCGGGCGTAGAGAACCCCTGGATCTTGCCAGCTGCCTGCAGTTCACGCCAGTGCGCGGAAAGCTTTTGCCAATAGTCGTGCAACTCCTGGGAGCTTGTGGCGCGGACGATCGCCAAAACCGGTTCCCAGCGGATCGGCATTTTGGTTATGATCGTGTCGAGCGCCAGACCCGCTCGAATGTTCTTTGGTTGTAATGAGCGTGTGCTCGCCTCGAACTGAAGCGGAGGAACAGGTGAAAAACCGATCGCGGTTAACAATAGAAGGGTTGCGCCTGAAACGATCAGAACAGGCGCAGGATTGCGCACAATTGAACGGACATATTTTCGAGTGATATCGAACAGCCAATCCCGGCCGGGTGAGGTGTATTCCTCCCGAACGAAAAGAAATAGAATCGAGCACATAAACAAGCCGGCGACGACAATTCCGATGGCAATAAGAACGCCGAGCTGGGAAAAGCTCATTGCGCCACTGAGGACCAGGGCGAGAAATCCCACCGCCGTCGTGAGCGCGCCAAAAAATATGGCGCGTCCAAGCCTTGCCACCGAGATGGCGATGGCTTGCTGATACGGTTCGCCGTCAGCGCGCGCCTGGTGATAGCGTCCGATCGTAAGAATTGCGAAATCCACGCCCAACCCTACCAGGATGGCGCAGAAGCCGACGCTGATCATGCTTAACC
Organism: uncultured Verrucomicrobiae bacterium; assembly: GCA_963807435.1. Classification (GTDB taxonomy): domain Bacteria; phylum Verrucomicrobiota; class Verrucomicrobiia; order Chthoniobacterales; family UBA10450; genus Udaeobacter. The sequence continues at coordinate 10,595 of CAWECA010000004.1, read as the reverse complement.
GCCCGAAAAGAAGCTGACCCGCGGTGAGGGCCACCAGACAGGAGAGAAGGAGACACAACGCCATACCTAACAAAGGCAGCCAGCGACGAAACCCGATGAAAAAAATCATGCCTACCAACACGACCGAGCCAAGCAACGTTGCTACCACATCGTAGCGCATGCTCAGCGAAATCTCAGAAACAAACGCCGACCGGCCAGTCACCAGGACTTGCAACGGATGGCTACCTTCCCAGCCCTCGCCCGCGGTTTTGCGAAATTCATTGATCCGCCGCATCAACCGCTGGCATTCAAACGCGCTGAGGGAAGTTTGATTGGTCACGACCAGAAAGATTCGCATCGTGCGATCTGGTGAGGTGAGGGGCTGTTCCTGCTCGATCGCAGTGCTTTGAGCAAAAGGCTTGAGCGCGGGTGCGATCAAGCCAAGCGGGTCAAATGACAGCTCGAACTGCGGACGTGGCGAACCTGCCTCTATCTGTTTCCGCAGACGATGCAGACGTTCATGAATCTTGTCCGGTTGAAGGATCGACATTGCCTCGTCAAAAGCGCTGGGTTCCAGGTTGAGAAGCAACGGAACGGCGATTGATTGAAGATCGCGGATACCTTCGGGCGTGGTCATCGGCGAGCCCGCGAGCAGACGCTCTAACCATGGTTGGTGGCGCAGCCGTTCCGCAAATACCGGCGCGAATTCCTCCAGTTTCTCGACGTCTTGCGGATCGCACACGAGTGCGAACGTGAGCTCGCGCGTTTGCTCGAAATCGTGATCGTAGATTTTGAGCCCTTGCACTGACGAAAACCTGCCGGGCAAGACGTTGAAAATTTCGGAATCCAGCCGCAGGGATGTGGCGAGAATCGCGATGCACACGATGCTAAGCGCAATTACGCCGAGCCAAACCATGGCGCGGCGTTGGGTGATGGTTCGGGCAATGAAGTCGCTGATCCGCATGAGCAGCGCTAGTGTTCTGCAACAGGAATCGGTTTACAATCCCCAGCCTGAAAACTGGCGCTCCTCAGAAACGGAATAGAAAAGTCTCGCTGCCACTCTTGTACTCCAGGGTCGCGCGATCCGGTGCGCGAAGAAATTGATCGCGCAACCCGAGCCAGCCACGCAGTTGAGCTGGCGCCTGCGCGACTGGACCAGACCAGTGCTGTCCCGTCAGGTTTGCGCTGAATTCAGCAAAGGTTGGATCTTGACGGAGGGAGAACAGAGTGATTCCCGGCCCTTTGGAAAAAGTTAATTCTAAATCGCCGCTTTTTGAAAAACGCACGATCGCCTCGCCGATCAGCGTCGATTTCGGGGTCCGGTACATCAGCTGACCGATCCTGGTGCGCCATCCTGCAGCCGGCTGGGCAAATGGATGGTGTGAAGTTGTGGCGCAACTCGTTAGGCAAAAAGCGACCAGGACGGAAACGGGGGAAGCTCGATTGCGCTCCATCGCCTGCGTAAGCCAAGAAACTGCGGAGGCGGTTTGTGGAATCGTTTGCGCCTTCGACTTCATGATGCCGTGCCCACGGATGCCATGGTCGCTGGCGTCTGTTTCGCTGGCACGAGTGTAAGTCTTGGCGCGATCGGGTGGTGACGCTGAAGCCAGACCAGAAAATAAAAGGCCCACATTCGCCAGCGGATTGGGAAACTATTGCCTACGTTTCCAGCGAGCACGGCATTAACCGCCGGGGCAAGACCCAAGACGTTGCGTGGCGCCAGGAAAACTTCGATGAACTCCTTCGTGTACCAAGCGTTTACGAAACGAAGGTAGACGTCCATGGCGCGATTCACCGATCGCTCGTATTTGGCGAACAGGCCTTTGGCTCTCTGTGGGTGAGCGAGCGTTTCAGTCAAAGCATCGGCGCATTTTTCTCCGCTGAAGACCGCCAGAAAAACGCCACTGCTAAAAACAGGATCAATAAACCCCGCAGCATCCCCCGTAAGCAGCCAGCGGTCGCCGTACAATGGTACGCTGCGATATGAAAAATCCGCTTCTACGTAAACTTTCGAGACCCGCCGCGCATTGGTCATGCGTTTGGCGATCGTTGGCTGCTCAGCCAGCGCTTGCTCGAGAAAATCTTCGGCGCCGAGTCCGGACTCCCGGAAAATCTCACTATCGAGAACCGCTCCGACACTGGTGCGTCCATCGGCGAGCGGAATCAACCAAAACCAACGATCCTCCGCACGGACCAGAACCGTGAGGGTCCCGTCAATTCCCTCTGGACGCCACACGCCCTCGTAATGGGCGAAGACGGATAACTTCCGCAGATGATCATAGGTCTTCTTAATTTTGAATTGTCTGCCGAGAATTGAGGTGCGTCCGCTGGCATCGACGACGTAACGCGCCGAAACCGATGCCGTCGAGCCGTTGGATTTTATCGCAAGCTCTGCCCCGTCGTTAAAGAACTCGACTTCATCAACCTGAGTTTCTTGGTGTACTTCCGCGCCGGATTCGACCGCATGATCGAGCAGCACTTTGTCGAAATCACTTCGCGTGACCTGATAAGCATGGTCGATTTGCGAGCGATAACCATCTTTGAAGTAGAACCTGGTTCCCTTATCGGAACACGCGCCAATGATTTCGCCTCCATATTTCTTTTGAAACCCGGCGCGCAAAAATTTCTCATGCAATCCGAGTCGGGTAAACGCTTTCATGCTGAACGGCAATAGCGATTCCCCAATGTGAAAACGCGGGAACCTTTCGCGTTCGAGGACGATTACACGTCGCCCGGCACGTGCGAGCAGCGCCGCGACAATGCTGCCGGCCGGTCCACCCCCGATGATTGCAACGTCGTACAGGGTGCCTTTCATCGTGGGTGCATCATATCGAGAAATAACGGTCTTCGCCAGTTGCAGATCCCAAAGGAACATTTGAAATCCATCGTCATCGAAGCATCGGTGAAAAGAACAGTGTCTCTTGCAATCAACAACATAATTGGCAACTTGAGCAAACGTGAGGACAGCGTGGAGCGAATCATCTTCGCGCCCCGTGTTTTTTGCGAAAGCGGCAGCAATCGATTCGACAGGGCGCGGGAGACGGAGCGTGGGGGAGTGACCTATCTCCCAATATGAATTCGACCACCGTGCCCACCGATCCCACCGCAACGAGGAACGCGCTGGTTTTGGGCATGCGCCCCATACATTTCGTCCTGCTGGCTCTGGTGCTCGTGACGGTCTTTCGACTTTGGTACGTGCATTATATCAACCTGGTTCCTGACGAAGCATACTTCTGGGTTTGGTCGCAACATTTTGCCCTTTCGTACCGGGACAAGGGGCCGCTCGTTGCCTGGACTATTGCCTTGGGCACGCACCTTTTTGGAGACACGGTCTTCGGTGTACGCTTTTTCGCAGTCCTGCTCAGCGCTGCTACGGCACTGCAATTGTTTCGTCTGGGCGCGCGATTGTACGATGACCGAACTGCGCTGTGCTGCCTTGGAGTCGCGGCGGTCATGCCGCTGTTCGCAGTCGGCTCAATTCTGATGACGATTGATCCGCTAAGCGTATTTTTTTGGGCTTGGGGCGCGAATCTGTCGTGGACGGCCTTCGAGACGGGGAAAATACGTTATTGGGTGCTGCTCGGACTGGCTATCGGCGTCGGCTTCCTCGCAAAGTTCACTAATGCGGCGCAGTTAATTGGCGTTGGACTGTTCCTCTGGTGGTCGAAGCCACACCGGCGTTTCCTTTTCAGTCGGCAAAGTCTGGCGACCTTATTAGGATTCGTAGTGACGTCGTTTCCGTTGTTTTGGTGGAATATGGAGACGGGCTGGCTGCATGTTCGTGCATTGCACGAGCGCAGTGGTATCCAGCACTCGTTCGGAATTCATCCTGGGCAATTCTTTCAATACTTGAGCGGAATTTTCGCTGTGGTTTCGCCCCCGATCATGGCTGGCATTTTCGTCGCTGCGATTGGACTCTGGCGACTTTATGGCAATCAAGCGCGAGTCAAACTTCTCTTGAGTCAATTCCTGCCGCTCCAAGTCACGTTTCTTTTTTTCGGACTGAACAACAAAGGAGAACCCAATTGGATCGCTCCCTCTCTGATTACCGGAATTGTGATGCTTGTGGTCTTTTGGCGGGAGGTGATGGCTCGGAGTCCAAACTGGCGTTGGGTAACCTGGCCCGCACTTGGGCTGAGTTTGGTTGGGACGGTTTTCCTTCACACCATAATTTTTCTCCGACTGCCATTGAAGTATGACCCATTGCGTCGCGCTGAGGGCTGGTTGGATTTCGCCAAGCACGTAGAGAGAGCCCGGCAAGAGACTTACTCTGACTTATTGATTGGTAATGACCGGGTGCCCGCCAGCATGATGGAGTTCTATCTGCCAGACCATCCCTTGGCCTATGTTCAACCCGAACCATACGGCGAAAGTCAGTTCACACTCTGGCCAGGCTTCACAGTAAGACATGGAACCCGGGCACTCTTTGTTTCCGTTGGAAAGGCCGGATTGCCGCAGGGAATGAAGAATGAGTTCAGCCACTCGCAGTTGATCGATGAATTCTGGTCGGAACACCGTGGTCGGCCGACCAATCATTTCCGAATCTATTTCCTCCGGAACGGCTGACAGGTGAACAGGGCAAATCCTCAGCAGCCGATAGGGCGAAAGATGTGTTGATGGTTTGCGTGGCGGATCAGCGAAAAATCAGCTGTTGATTCGACTCACCCAAGCGCGGTCGGTGTAGGTCTGCTACCCAATCCAGTTATGAAGAGGAATCTGAGTTGTGCTAATCTGAACAAGCAGAAATGAAATTGATCGATCGGTTTGTGAGCCGTGAGTTGCTGGTGAACCTCCTGTTTGCGATCGCGGTCCTTAGTCTGGTGCTCGTTGTCGGGAATATTTTCCGAAAGCTTCTCCCCTTATTGGTGAATCACGACGTGCCCATGGAATACCTGATCTCGTTTATCGCCTACGTGTTGCCGTTCTCACTCATTTTTACGATCCCCTGGGGATTGCTTACCGCTATCTTGCTCGTTTTCGGGCGGCTTTCTGCGGACAATGAACTCATAGCGTTGCGTTGCAACGGCGTTAGCATCTCGCGCATTTGTCTTCCACTAGCGGGCGTCGCGCTGCTCTGTACCGCCGTTTGCCTCTGGCTTAATGTTCAGGCCGCGCCTGCTGCTCAGGAGAAACTTCGTAGCACCATTTTCGATCTGGCTACTCGCAATCCGCTGGCCCTATTTGGAGGCGATCAGGTGATCGATCAATTTCCCGGCCGAAGGATCTACGTTGGCAGAAAAGAAGGGAACAAACTCGAGAACATCACAGTGTTCGAGATGAACGACAAAGCGTTGCCGGTAAAGGTCACCTATGCCCGCACCGGAATGCTCGAGGCTGATTTAAAGAACAAACGAATTCTGATGCATTTGTACCGAGCGCGTTATCAGGAGCGCGATGACAAGGATCCTTTCGACCTCCACAAAATCCGTGACGGCATTAACATGGTGGAAGGGACGCTGCCAATCAGTCTGGAGGAGCTTTACGAGAAAGAGAAGAAACGTCCGTACCGTTCCGCTCTCTCGATCGCGCAGTTGCTGGAGCAATTAAAGAGCGAAGACAAACGGGAGCGCAGCGCCAGCCGAACGGAAATCAATAAGCGTTTTTCGTTTCCATTCGCCTGCGTAGCGTTTGCCATAATAGGTGTGCCCCTGGGTGTGACGGCTCACCGACGTGAAACTTCCATCGGGTTCGCCATGGGTTTGATCGTCGCAACGACTTACTTTTTGTTTGTCATTATCGGCGATACATTACGCGGAAATCCGCATGCCCATCCGGAGTTATTAGTCTGGTTCCCCAACGTTCTCTTTATCGTGCTGGGGGCGTTTTTGTTCCGGCGCCTGGCACGACAATAGCCTAACGATCGGTTCAAAAGCGACGGCTCTGTGTGTCGTCAGAACAATGTGAAGAGCAGCGTCCAAGACCGACTCCAGGCTGGTCGCAGCACTCTAGTTGCGTCAACCCGGCCTCAAACTTCCTCAGGCTCAGGTCCTAGAGGAAGAGAAGGAGCGGTTGCTGGTTTGGCGGCCCGGCGTTCAAAGGTCGGAATTCGCAGACCAAGCGTGTCCCAGAAGTAAACAGCAACGCACGCCAGCACAAGAACCGATGCATATGGTCGAATTCCATCGAGCCACCCAATTGCGGTGAGGGTTGCGCCAAGTTTCTTATCAATCAGCATCACGTGAGCGATCATCGCTGTGCTCGCTGCCGAGATGATGAAATGAATAATACTCAAGCGCAGGCTGACGCCCAAGGCGACAGCGCTGACGACCGCGCCCCACATAAGATAGCGCTCATGCATCTGGCCGAGCAGCGCGAACATCAACAGCCACGGCGTGGCGATGGCAATCAATACGCGTGGATCGCGATTGCGCAGATGCCGCGCAGCGCCGCCGGCGCATAACGCGAGCGTACCGAGATACAACAGCCGCAGCGCCCATTGCAACGTGAAATGCACATGCAACGGTCCCATGCTTGCCGACAAGAGCGGATCCTTCAGGGAACAGCCAAGATCTGAAAGCAACGATGCGAGGTTGTAGCAGGAACTTATAAACAGGAAAGGATAATGTTCGCTGCCGTAGATGAAACCGATCTCCAACCAGGCAAAACTGCCGCCGGTGAATGCGCCAACGACGAACATGGCGCATCCAATGATTCCGACGAGCCACGCTGTTCGATGCGGCAATTTGGATCGGAAAGCTAGGATGGAACTGAGCGCAGCAACAGTCGCGATAGCAATCCAGCTCGCTGGAGTGCGAAGAAGCCAGGGTGAAACTGTCAGCGCCGCCGCTGCCGTTAATCCGGCGAGCATGCGGAGCGTTGGAATCCATTGTCTTTGTGCGAGCGGCCAAAGAAGAAAGAAAGGAGCGACCAAAAGCAGTTGTCCTTTAAACATGGAACCTGCGGCGAGCAGACAGCCGCATATAAACCAGCGATTGTTCAAGACCGCGAGCGCGGCGAATAGATAAAACGGCAGGATCCGCGCATCCCACTGAGGCCAGCCGTGAGAATCAAGAATCATTGATGGTTCAAGCCATGCCACGGTTGCCGCAGCAAGACCATAGATCGAAGCGCGGTCTGTGAGCGAAGAATTGCTCTCTGGAAGCGGTGGAATTGCCGATGACGATCGGCGCAGGCACTGGCGAACAAGGTAGAAAATCGCCACTGCGGAAAGCAGTTCGCAGACGATATTAATCTTTAACAAGGGATTAACGAGCTTGGGGTGCCCGAGATCAAGGCCGGGAAATTGGTCGTGCACCTGTTTCGCCCAGACCGCCATCAGCAAGAGGCGCAGCGGTGGATAATCGAGGTGATAGACGTTGTCGTACGAGTCGTCTTTTACGCGATCATAGAGCGCTAAATAACCGCGCAAAAATCCCGTCCACGAGTCGGCGGTGCCGTCGTCGGGCGCCAATCGACGTGCTTCCTTTAAAGTTTCGTTGCCCCAGTACAGAGCGTTCACCAGGTCGTGCTGATAGCGGACGTGCCTGGTGTTCTCGCCGATCCAGCGGCGTAGTTGAATGCCGCCCAGAAAAATCGCTGTGATCAGAAGTCCGGCGAAAATGCGCAGGACGAATTTACCGACTCGCGAGGACAAAATTGGATCACGAAAGAGTGATTGCGAGATCATTACCCGAAAGACAAAACCAGGAACCCGTTCGACAGTTTCTAAAAAGTTGCGTTCGAAACTCTCTTCCGCTTATTCGCGGGTCGCTTAAATGGTGGTCGCATCAAATGACAAAACGTAGCCGGACTATCCGCACTCGCGCGACGTCTGCAATTGAAAGCGCGCATTATTGTGTTGCATCATTGCGCTGCTGCAATCGCCATAGAAGACGATCGGTTTGCCAATATACTACTTACGTCCGGGTTCTGAAGGACATCACCCAAAAAATAAATTGGCTCCAGAGGTAGGATTCGAACCTACGACCAATCGGTTAACAGCCGACCGCTCTACCACTGAGCTACTCTGGATCGCGATGCGCCCGATTGAGCGGCGTTGAACTTTGCGCACAGGACCGCGTGCGGCAAGTAAATTGGTTGCGGGGGCTGGATTTGAACCAGCGACCTTCAGGTTATGAGCCTGACGAGCTACCAGGCTGCTCCACCCCGCGCGTTGAGTATGCCGATAGCTCGGACGAAATCAAACCGAAAGTGGTTGCCGGCTCGCCCTAAAACCCGCGATGTTGTCGCCGTCAGGCTGGATACACCTTCACGCTGCTGGCGACAGAATCGGCCACGTGCTCTTTGGTGACGATGCCTACTACATTTCCCGGTCGTGGCACGCCTTTGCCGCGCACAACGAGGGCCATGGTGGTTTGTCTTCGCCACACACGCTGGATCACGTCGAAGACGATATCGTTTTCGCGCACAATGGTGAAATTTCTGTTCGCTATGTCACCCAAAGTCACGCCGGACTGTGCTTCGTGCGGTGAGGTGCGGCGAAGCGCCGTATTCACACGCAGCACTCCAAAAATACGGTTGCCTTCGGTCACTGCGACATGACGCATCCGGCCGTCATGATCCGGCCGCGCAAGGAATGTGTCGAAACGCATGTCGGTGGGAGCGAGAATAACATCGGTCTCCATCACCTCTTTGGCGCGACGAACCAGAAACATATTTGCATGTAGCGCTTTTGGTATGACATGGCCGCGGCGGAACAGTTTGAGGGTGTAGATGTTTTCGCGGGAAAGCAGGCGTCGCACTCCAACGCTTAGTGCCACTGCCAATATTAGCGGCAAAACAATGTCATAATCGAGTGTCATCTCGAATATCATCGCTACTGCAGTCATCACCGCTCCGGTGCCGCCGCCAACCATTGCGCCCATGCCGACCATCGCGAAAGAGGGAACGTTCACTTGGAACGGCAGATGAAGGGCAGATAACAGCATGGCAAACGCCCCGCCAATGGTCGCTCCCATGAATAACGAAGGTGAAAAGATGCCGCCGGACGATCCGGAGCCGAGACTCAGCGAAGTGGCGAGCACTTTACAAAGGAAGAGCAGGATAAGAAGACCAATTGCGGTTAATTGTCCCAGGAGAATCGCTTGAACAGTGGAATAGCCCACGCCTTCGACGTAGTAGTGACCAAAACCTTGCTGAAGGGCATAGATAAGGATGCCAACCAGCAACATGCCCAGAACGTGCCGTATGTAGTTTCCTTTAATCTTTTCAAAAAGGTCCTCGGCCAAATGCAGCCCGCGAACGAAGCCGGCTGCCGCGACTCCAGTGATTGCTCCAAGCAATGTGTAGAGGCAAAGGGCGAGCGCAGAACTGATGTTAGCACTCAAAGGAGCTAGGTGTGGAACATCGAATGCGGGTTGTGGACCGAAAAAGAACCGGCCAATAAAGGTCGCTGTGCCTGTCGCTAATGCCACTGGCAGAAAGGTCCGGACACTTACTTCGGGCATCATCAATTCGATTGCGAACATGACGCCGCCGATAGGCGTATTGAATGTCGCGGCGATTCCCGCACCCGCGCCGGCAGCGACCAGAATAATTCGTTGTCCTGCACGCATTTTTACAACTTGGCCCAATGTAGAGCCGAGAGCCGATCCGATTTGAATGATGGGCCCCTCGCGTCCTACGGCGGCGCCGGTTCCGATGGCGATCGCGGACGCCACTGATTTTACCAGCGCTACGATCGGTCGAATTATGCCTCCCTTGTAATAGATGGCGTCCATAACTTCCGGTACGCCATGACCGCGCGCTTCCGGTGCGAACTTTGTGATAAGAAATGTAACGGCGATAGCGCCTACCACCGGCACAAGAATGATGAATGCGCCCCAGGGACTTGGAGGCGTAAAATGATTGGCATCATAATGCACTGAAAGTTGACCGAGGAAGAATATGTTATGAAGGAAGCCGATCAGGCCGCGAAAGCCGATTGCCCCGAAACCTGTCACCACGCCGACAATCAGCGCAAGAATCGAGAGACGTACCAGACCTATCTGAGGGATGTCGTCCTCAGTCTCTTCAAAGGAACGCGATTGCCGGGACCGGGAGACGAGCGCGGTTGACTCGTCGGTTCCAGGCTTTGGTTTACTTGGCATCGTTACTATTTACTAAATCGTAAAAATCGTCTGAACATACGTAAGACTTGCTCCGGTTGTACCGCGCAAATCTTAGAATCACGCGGCCATATCATCGGCCAAGATTGTGCTTAGGACAAAATTCCGCCAGATAGCCGGGTCGAAATTGAAACCATGCTGAGCCCAGCCAGGTCGAGCGCCGTTTGCTTTTCGACCTCGGGCGACTTGGTTGAACAGGTGAGCGGGCAAATTCTTGTTGGCACAGCCAGTTGGTCGGACCCCGGTTTTGTCGATCGATGGTACCCGCGGAAACTTCCGGCGGCGGAACGCTTGCCTTGGTACGCGCAGCATTTCGACCTTGTAGAGTTAAACTCGACGTTCTATTCGGTGCCTGAGCCGCGAATGGTTGAACGCTGGTGCGCCGTGACGCCGAAGGATTTTAAGTTTGACATAAAATTGCACCAACTTTTTTCGTTTCACTCCACGCGGGTCAAGCTCTTGCCATCGGCTTTGCAGAGGCGCGCGGAGACTGATGCGAAAGGAAATGTCAAACCGATGCCAGAGATCCAGGAAGCCCTGTTGAAAATC
>CAWECA010000003.1:0-508857 GCA_963807435.1 uncultured Verrucomicrobiae bacterium | reverse complement strand
TATGTCGAGTTCTCCACTCACCGCCTCGCCGAACTCGGCATGGACCGCACCGAGCTGATTAAGGCGCTCGTCACCCAAAACGCCGTGGTTCCCTCCGGCGTGATCCAGACCAAGAATGAGGCCCTGCTCGTGGATGTGACCGGACGGTTGAAATCCGAAAAGGACTTGCAGCAGGTCAATTTCGTCTTTCGCGGAAAGATGCTGCGCCTCGGCGACATCGCGACGATTACGCGCCGCTACGCCGACCCGCCGCAGCCGAAGTTCCGCGTCAACGGCAAGGACGCCATCGGCGTGGCGCTCTCGATGCGCACCGGCGGCGACATCCTCGCCTTGGAAAAGAATCTGGAACACGTGATGGAGGAGCTCAAAGCAGACCTGCCGGTCGGCATCGAGACCTTCCTGGTCTCCAATCAGCCGAAGGTGGTGGAAGAAGCGGTGAACGAATTTATGAAGGCGCTGTGGGAGGCGATCGCGATCGTTCTCGTCATCAGCTTTCTGAATCTGGGCCTGCGGCCAGGCCTAGTCGTGGCGGCGTCGATCCCGCTCGTGCTGGCCATTGTTTTTATCGTCATGCAGATCTGCGGGATCGACTTGCAGCGCATCTCGCTCGGGGCGCTGATCATCGCGCTCGGGCTGCTCGTCGATGACGCGATGATCACGATCGAGGCGATGGTTTCGAAGGTGGATCATGGCTGGGACAGGATCAAAGCGGGGATCTTTGCCTATGCCTCCACGGCTTATCCGAGGCTCACCGGCACCCTGGTGATCGCGCTCGGCTTCGTGCCGGTCGGGTTCGCCAAGAGTTCGGCGGGCGAATACACCTTCACGCTTTTCGCGGTCGTCGTGATCGCTGTTCTCACCTCCTGGGTCGTCGCCGCGCTCTTCACGCCACTCATTGGGACGATGCTCCTAAAGCCCCCCAAGCAGGAGGGCAAGGGCCACCACGAGGGCGGCGGGCGTGTCCTCAGTATTTATCGGCGCCTGCTGCTCTTCACGATGCGTCATGCCAAAGTGACGCTGGCAGTGACGATCGCGATCTTCGGCGTATCGCTCTGGCTGGCGCGGTTTGTGCCCAGCCAGTTCTTCCCCGCGTCGGACCGGCCGGAACTCGTGCTCGATCTGCGCCTGAGGCACGACGCCTCGATTTACGCCACGGATCGGGCCTCGCAAAAGCTCGACGAAATCCTTCGTGCCGACCCCGATATCGTCTACTGGAGTTCCTACGTGGGGCGCGGGGCGATTCGATTCTATCTGCCCCTCGACGTGCAGCTCCAAAACGATTTCTTCGCCCAAACGATCATTCTCACCAAGAGCCTGAAGGTGCGGGAACAAGTCAGGAAACGCCTTGAGGCCGCGCTGCAGGAAAAATTCCCCGAGGCAGTCGGGCGCGTTTCCCGCTCGAGCTCGGCCCACCGGTGGGATGGCCGGTCCAATACCGCCTCAGCGGCACCGATCCGCATCAGGTGCGTGAAATTGCCGACAAGCTCGCAGGCATCGTGGGGGCGAGCCCCGACATCAAAAGAGTGAGCTTCAACTGGATGGATCCGATCCGTAAACTCCGGATCCGCATCAACCAGGATGAGGCGAGGCAAGTGGGGCTCAGCTCGGCGGCGTCGCGCAGATGATTAACGCCGCCGTCTCGGGCATCACCGCGACTCAGGTGCGCGACAGCATCTACCTCATCGACGTAGTAGTGCGAGCCCAGGCGGATCAACGTATGTCTCTGGAGACGATCCGGACCCTCAAGATCCCGCTTCCGAACGGACGATCTGTGCCATTGAGCGAACTGGCCAAGGTCGAGTACCAACAGGATTTGCCTCGATCTGGCGCCGTGACCGGCTACCCACACTGACGATCCAGGCCGAGCCCCGGGATGGCGTGTTGCCGGCGACCGCCGTGGCGGGTCTTGCCGGAAAAGTCGCCGAGCTGAAACGGCAACTGCCGGTCGGCTACAAGATCGTCGAGGGCGGCAGCGTCGAGGAAAGCGCGAAGGGCAGGACTCCGTCCTCGCGGTCTTCCCGATCGTGGTCTTGCTGATGATTACCGTCCTGATGCTCCAGATGCAGAGTTTCAGCCGGTTGTTCCTGGTCTGCAGCGTCGCCCCGTTAGGCGTCATTGGTGTCGTCCTTGCGCTGTTGGTCACGCAAAGCCCGATGGGATTCGTCGCGATGCTGGGCACCGTCGCGCTGATCGGCATGATCGTCCGAAACTCGGTCATCATGGTTGACCAGATCGAAGTCGAGAAGGCAGCAGGACGCGGGGGTTGGGATGCCGTAGTCGAAGCCTCCCTGGTGCGTTTCCGTCCGATCACCCTGACCGCGCAGGCGATGATCTTGGGCATGGCGCCGATCGCGCCGACCGTCTTCTGGGGCCCCATGGCCTACGCCATTATGGGCGGGCTCGCTGTGGCCACCGTGCTCACGCTGATCTCGCTGCCGTCGCTCTACATTACCTGGTTCAAAATCCGGCAAGACGATAAAGGGACCGCCCCAACCGACGCCTCGGCGCCGGCTCCGGTCGGGCTAGCAGACCCCGGAGCGATCCTTCAGCCAGCCGCACCGCATTAGAATGACCGCAGCTCCGCCAACTGCCGAACCGAAGTCCGCGGATTCCGCTGCGTGATTTGCGACCGCCATCTTCCGCCGAGCGCCGGCACATTTGGCGACACCCTCCGTCCCACCTTGTCCGACTTCATCCACAAGCAGCAGCCCGATTGGAATGGAGATCAATTCGTCTGCTACGATGACCTGGCCCGCTTACGCAAGGATTACCTAAAACAAGCTCTCGAGGAGGAACTCGGTGAGCTTTCCGCACTCGATCAAGATGTAGTCGAGAGCCTGCAGCGACACGAAATCCTTACCGAAAACATTGAGGCGCAGTTCGAGCGCAAACTGACATTCGGCGAACAGCTTTCCGATCGGATCGCCGACTTCGGCGGCAGCTGGGTTTTCATCATCATCTTCGTCTCAGTCCTGGTTACCTGGATCGCGTTTAACGCTTTCGCCCTCGCGAATCGCGGCTTTGATCCTTACCCATTTATCTTTCTCAACCTCCTCCTGTCCTGCATCGCAGCGATTCAGGCCCCGGTAATCATGATGAGTCAGAACCGGGCGGAAGCGCGGGATCGTTTACGGGGGAGAATGACTACAAGGTTAATCTGAAAGCCGAGCTGGAGATCCGTCATGTGCACGAAAAACTCGACCACCTGCTACGAAGGCAAAATCGTCGAATGTTTGAAGTGCAGCAGATCCAAATCGAGTTACTCGAACAACTGGTGCACAACAAGCGCGCCCCAGCTCCGACTTAGTCGAAGACAAAGCCAGCCGCCGCCAGTTCAGCTTGCGAGCTTCCGCGGATTGGCGTCACCGTTTGCGGAATCGCGGCAAACTCGTCGAGCCATGCGTCGGGCACGAGGCTCTCCGGTGGCACGCTGCGCTTCATTCCGCAACTCACATCACTGCGTCGCGTGCAGAGTTCCTTTGCGATCGATGCCGAGACCAGAAACCGAGGTTCCCGGAATCCCTCCTGATGCGGCTACGCCGCGCGGAGACTGTGCTTCCGCCGCGAGCTCCCCAGCACAGACTCCCAGTTTGCCGTTCGTTAGGGTGATCATCTGCGCCGTCCTCGCGGCGCTCTCGGCTTTCCGCCCCTTTCTCCCCTGCGGACTGCCGGACGCGCCGCTGCGGGTGCGCAGATCATCACGAGAGGGCTGATCGCACTGCGACGGAACGCCGCCGCGTGAATCGCTCCTCGATTGTATGGCTCGCTGCGCGCCGTCAAGGTATTGCTCGTGCCTGCGCTCCACCTGTGACTGTGCTCGCTCGAGCCGCAAGAGGTCGCGTATCGATTCACGCAGGAGAAGTCGGCGAGCCAGTGCAAGAAACCGCGAATCGATCAACCGCGCAGCCGATGCGTTGAACGGCATCAACGCGAGTTCGTCGCCGCAGACGGTGACTTCAAAAGCATTCGAGCCTACCTCCGCCAGCATCGCGTCCGCAACCGCTCCGCGCAGATGTTTTTCGATGGTGTCGCGCAGCGGACGTGCGCCGAGGCGCGGATGAAAGCCGCGTTGCATCAGGAACGACACGACGGAATGACCGAGGGTGAGGTCGAAGCCTTTGTCGCGGAGAAACGAGAGTTCACGCGCGATGTGCAAGCGCGCGATCTCCATCTGCACGTCGTAGCTCAGGCGATTGAAGACCAGTTTCTCGGTGATGCGGGCGTAGAGTTCGGGGCGCAGCGTTTGTTGCGCCTTTGCCAGGACGTGGCGCTCCATCGTGGTGAAGGAGGAATGCTGAAGATTGAGAATTTCGGCCGCCGCGATGTTGGATGTGAAGACGATGTAGAAGCCGCTGAGGTCGAGCGTCTCGCCGCTCGCCATCGTGACGCGGGCGGCGTCGAGGATCTGCAGGAACAAATCGAGCACGCGGGGATGCGCTTTTTCGATTTCATCGAAGAGCAGCGTGCCAGTCGCGGATTTCTTGCGAGCCAGGCCTAACAAACCGACTTCGCCAATTCGAGCGCCCAGCAAAACGCCGAGACTTTCCTGCGTCTGATACTCCGACATGTCGAAGCGGAACAATTTCTCGTCGCCGAGCAGGTAGCGCGTGAACGCAATCGACAGTTCCGTTTTGCCGACGCCAGTCGGGCCTAACAAAAGGAAACTTCCGCGCGGTCGATTCGGCGTCGTTAGGCCAAGCTCGCCGCGGTGAAGCACGGAGACGACGCGCGGAATGACGTGATCCTGTCCGCGGATTTGCTCGTGCAAATACGCTTCGAGATGCCGGAGGTGTTCGAGTCGGTCGGGTGAAATGGAAAATGCGTTCATCCGTTTCACCCTGACAGCGCACGCACCGCGAGGTCGCTCCCGCGCCGGAGCAGCATGCATCGCGGGGCGAGTTAAGAATCGGGCCACATGAAAACCAAACTTCTTGCGGTCAACTTCCTTCCGATTCTCGCGCAATCGACCGGCGATCTCGCTGGCGGCGCGAGCAAAGCGCTGGGCATCGTGATGCTCATCGGCTTCATCTTCGGCACCATTTGCGTCGTCGGTGGCGGCTTCGCCATCCGGCGCGGTGACACCGATGCAGGCAAGCTGTCGATCATCGGCGGGCTCATCATTGCGGGCGCGCCGGTGATCGTGAAAGCGCTCTTCACCGCTTTCGGGATCGACAGCTCCACGGTCGATGTCGGCGCGTTTCAATGAGCGCCGATTCGAAATACGAGCTGCGCTTCACGGAGACGAACAGCGCGGATGACTCCGCCGGCAAAACGTGGGGACTGGAAGGCAACCTCTTCTGGTTCGTCGCCGGCGGAGCATTCGCGGGAGTGCTGACGTTGCTCCTCCTTTTCAGCGTGTGGCACTGGAACTTTCTCAGCGCGCTTGTCCCTGCGTTGATTCCGCTCGGCCTGGCGCTGCTTTACGCGCTCGCGTTTCGGCAGGGCAAACCCTCCGGTTACGACATCGATCTGTTTGAACTTTGGCTGAAAGGCCCCGGCTTCGGTCCTCAATCTCTGCGCGAAACCGCGCGCTCAACCTCCGCATCCAACGACCATGTTTGAATCTGCTCCCAACGGTTACTTCGTTCGCGACCTCATCGTCTTTCACGGACTGCGCAAAGGCTGCCACGTCTCGAAAGGCTTCATCATCGAGCCGGCGGACCTGAGCGCTGCGGCGCCGGAACATCTCAATGCATTCCAGGATCAGCTCGCGCTCCTGCTCGCCTGTCTCCACGACAAGCTTCGGCTGCAAGTGCAGTGGTTCTGCGACTCGGATTATCGCGCGGATCTGCTTGCGCTACCGCGAGCAGACCGAACGCGCGACGAATGTCTGGACGCGCCGCTGTCGCAACGAGCGCTTCGCCCGCTACTGGCAGGCGATGGTCGATCGCCAACTTCGCCGGCAACGGCTCGTGCTCTTCTTTTCGCGAAGCATCGAGACGTCGCCCGCGTTGATGGCGACAGCCGGGCGACAACACGCGCACTACGATGCCTTGCTCCAGGAGATGACGACGGAGTTCGAGCAGCTCCAGCAGTTGCTGGCCAATGTTCTTCCCGGCGCGCGCATCACGCCGATGAATGACGCCGATCATTACCGGCATTGCACCACGTTCCTCAATCCATCACTCGGCTCGCGCTTCGACTACGACACGCTCGCGACCTTCGATCCGGCGCTTTCGATTCAAGAGAACTGCTGGCACAGCGAAGCACAGGGACTGACCGACGCTTCGGGCTTTTGGATGGACGGCTTTTACCATTCGGTCCTCGTGCTCAGTCGCTGGCCGCGGGTCACGCATCCCGGCTTGGTGCAGCGTCTCACCGGGCTGCCGCTGCTCGACTACAACATCACGGTCAACGTCGAGTCCCTTTCGGCGCGCGCCGAGATCAATCGCGAGGAAAAAGCGCACGATCGTTTGGCCGGCGATTTCGCGAGCGAGAAGCGGCTCTCGCTCCTCACCGCGATGGAGAAGAAGCAGAAGAAAATCGCCGCGTTGATGCAGGGCCACACGCTTGCCGTTCAACGTCGAATACATCATCCGCGCCTGGGACGAGACGCGCGAAGGACTCGCGGCGAAAACGGCCGCGATCAAGAACGCGATCAACGGAATGAACGGCGCGCAGTATCTCGTCTGCGCATTGCCGACGACGGCCAGGAAGCTTTTCTACCAAAGCTGGCCCGGTTGTCCGTGGGGGCGCTATTCGCATCGCAAGCTCTACGCCGAGACGCGATACCTCGCTGACGTGCTGCCGTTCAGCGCGACGTTCACCGGTCATCTCGAACACGCCGAGGCGCTCTACGAAGGCAACCAACGGAACCTGGTCGGCGTGACGACGTTCTCCGGTTCGGAGGGAAACGAAACGCCGCAACACGCCGTCCTGCTCGGCATGAGCGGCGCCGGCAAGAGCGTCACCGTCTGCGACCTGCTCTCGCAGACGGAAGCCTTTTACGACTACACCGTCATCATCGAGGAAGGTCTCTCTTACGAAATCTACACCCGGACGGTCGAACCGAATGCGCGGCCGATCATCATTCAGCCGGATGGCGACCTAACGATCAATTATCTCGACACGCACGGACTGCCGCTCACAGCCGAGCATCTCGCGTCGGCGATGGCGCTCGTCGCGAGGATCGCCGGCGTCAGCAGCGACGAAGACAAGCAACTGGCTCGCGAGGCGCAGATCGCGAAATACATCATGCTGCTCTACGAAGATGTCTTCGAAGAATGGAGCCGGAAAAATGGCGATCGACTGCTGGAAATCGCGCGGCACGCTTACGCGTTCGCCGAACTGAAGCGCGCGCGACCCGGTGCGACGACGCTCGATGTCTTCGTCGACTTCCGCGATCGCCAGCGCATCGACGCAGAAGCGGCCAACGAGCAACTCGCCAAGATTCCGGAAGAGCAAGTGCTGCGCTTTCTGAAAGAGCCGAACACGCGCCGCGAAGTTCGCAACCTCGCCTTCGCCTACTTCGAGCCTTCGGAATATCCGACGCATCGCATGCTGCAAGAGCTGCTCCAGCTCGACGCTTCCGATCCCGCGGCTGGCGATCTCGCGACACGCTTGTTGCCGTGGTGCGCCGACGGCAACTACGGCTGTCTCCTCGACGGCGCGAGCAACATCTCGCTCACCGGAAAGATCGCGCACTTCGAGCTCGGCTACATTCCCGAAGCCGCGAAGCTTCTCGCGCTCCGTCGCCGGATTCCTGATCACGAACTACACGCGCCAACACATCATCACGATGCCGCGCCGGCTGCGGAAGCGGAACGTTTACGAAGAAGTCGCGCGCCTGCTCGACATCCCAGGCGGCGAACAGATCGTGAAGGAGAGCTACGCGCAGATGCGGAAGTTCAATTGCTGGAACATCTCCATCGTCCAGCAATACGGCCGCTTCAAAGAAAGCCGCATCCGCTCCGCCGTCTTCGGCAACAGCCGGCAATTCTTCCTCATGCGCCAAAACGATCGCGCCGATCTCGACGACATGGCCGCGCGACATCGGCCTCACCGAACTGACGAAGCACGCGATTCTCTCCTATCCGCTGCCCGACCAGCAGACCGGCGAAAAATTCGCCGCCTTCACCTACCTGCACAACGACGCGCAGAATCCGATCTGCGGCACCGCGCACAACGTCGCCTCACCCGAGATGCTCTATCGTCAGCGGCAGCAGCGGCGCGCAATTCGACGAACGAGCGCGCGAGCTGCGGGGGCGGACGATGTGGTTTCGGCGATTGAGACGGCCACGGCCGAGCGCCCTTAAGCGGCCGCGGCTAATTCGCGACCTTCGCTGAAAACCCAGCTCAAGCTGAATCTTCGCTGTCACCTGCGCTAACCCAGTCTTCAAACGTTAGCCATCAGTTTTAGATCCGTTGCGCCAAAACAAGATCCGATTATAACAGTGAATCCACCGGTGACCGCGCGAGGCAATTTTCCTCTACGCTAGTCAGCCGGAACCAAAGCGCATGCGGCCCGACGCTGCCGCGACCGATGTGGCTTCATGCTTCGGAGCTGACCGTCTGCGACGATCGCGATTTCACGCATGCCTCCTCACACCACGTCCGAATCTTCCTTTCGATAGCATCTCGCAAGAGTCGCATTTGCTCCAGTTGCGCGCCTTGGGAGCCGTTGAATCGGGAAGGATCGGCGAAGGGCCATGACAGACGCTTCGTCGGTCCGGGAAAGATAGCGCAAACGCGATTCTCTGTCTCTTCTTCGCTACAAACTCTGATTACATATTGGAACATTGCGCCGCTCCGCCAGACATCGAAAACGGCTTGAGGAGTGTTGGAGGAGATATCGATTCCAACCTCCATCAGCACTTGGATGGTTAACGGGTTAATGACGCCCGGACTTACTCCGGCACTCTGCGCCTCAAAATCATCGGGGCAGATTCTGTTGAGAAACGCCGCTGCCATTTGGCTGCGCGCGCTGTTGTGCACACAGATAAAGAGAACACTGAGTTTTTTCATGCGTGTTGAGGTTGCAGCGTCAGCGCGCCGCGGCGTGGTAAACGGAGAGAGAGGATCCCAGCGGTCAGTGCCATCGCCGCAGAGGCCCACAGACAGCCGGCAAGTTGACCACTCTGGAAGAGCCATCCCGAGAGAACTGTTCCGGCGAGCCGTCCGCCGGCATTGGCCATATAATAGAAGCCAACGTTCAGCGTGACTTTATCCCCATCCGAATACGACAGGATTAGATAAGAATGAACCGCTGAGTTGATGGCGAAGACGAAGCCGAAAATGGCGAGGCCTCCCACGATCAGAGCGGTTGGGTCGAGCCCTCGATAAAACCCCAGAGGCCATGAGTGCCGGGATGGTTGAAAGCGTGAATGTCCAGAAGATTGCGGCGTTACCCGTCGGCGAACCCTTCTTGCCACCGCGACGCTCGTGAGCAGCAGGCGCGGACGCTTGCACGAAGCCGTAGCCAATCACCCATGCCGCGAGGAAACCTCCGACCTGCGCGAAGCTCCATCCCAGTTGGTCGTAAAGAAAGACCGGCAGGCCGACGACGAACCAGACATCGCGCGCGCCAAACAGAAAGAAGCGCGCTGCGGAAAGAACATTGACCGCGGAAGTCATCGAGAACATTCCGCCGAAAGCCGACCTTCTCTTTCGCATGTCCGATTTCGCGCGGCAGGGCGACGACGCAGATGAGCAGCACTAGCAGCAGCGCGCCCGCCATTGTCCAAAGCGCCGGGGCAAAGCCCAGCCATCCGAGCATCGCGCCGCCGAGGAAAAATCCCGCACCTTTAAGTGCATTCTTGGAGCCGGTGAGGATAGCGACCCATTTGTAAAGCGAGCCTTCTTTTGCGTTCGCCGGCACTAGCGCTTTCACCGCGCTCTTGCTGCTCATCTTCGTCAGATCTTTCGCGATGCCGCTTAACGCTTGTGATGCCATGACGTAGGCGACTGAAATCGCGACGGACCAAGCGGGGTTCAGCAGAGCGAGTGTGCTCAGGGCAATGACCTGGCACGTAAGCCCAGAAAAGAGGGTGACCTTGAGACCCAGTCTCGCGGCAATCCATCCGCCGACCAGATTCGTGACGATGCCGAAGAATTCGTAGAAGAGAAAGAGGAACGCTATCTGGAGAGGCGTGTAACCAATCCGATTAAAGTGCAGAAGCACCAGCATGCGCAACGCGCCGTCGCTCAACGTCTGGCCCCAGTACGCCGCAGTTACGAGCGCGTAATTGCGAATGGCGCTGTTCATTTCGCAGGCAGGGACGCGGCGAGCTTGATCACCA
Organism: uncultured Verrucomicrobiae bacterium; assembly: GCA_963807435.1. Lineage (GTDB taxonomy): Bacteria > Verrucomicrobiota > Verrucomicrobiia > Chthoniobacterales > UBA10450 > Udaeobacter. The sequence goes on along the minus strand of CAWECA010000003.1, from coordinate 498,619 downwards.
GCTCGACCAGCCGGTTCGCGTAGCCCCATTCGTTGTCGTACCAGACGAGGATCTTCACCTGCGTGCCGTTGACGACCATCGTGCTGAGCGCATCGACGATTCCCGATCGCGGATCATCTTTAAAATCCACTGAGACGAGTGGACGTTCTTCGTAGCCCAAAATCCCGGCGAGTTCGCCATCGGCCGCAGCTTTTAAGATTCCGTTTACCTCCGCGACCGTAGTCGACCGATTTACCTCGAACACGCAGTCAGTCAGCGACGCGTTGAGTAGCGGCACCCGAACGGCGAGGCCATTTAATCTGCCGTTGAGGTCAGGATAGATCAGACCAATGGCGCGTGGCTGAGCCGGTGGTGGTCGGGATGAGCGACATACTGCTTGCTCGTGCGCGACGCAGATCTTTATGCGGCGCATCCACCACGGTCTGGGTATTGGTCACGTCGTGGAGGGTCGTGATCATCCCGTGCTTGATGCCGAGACTCTCGTGAATCGCCTTCACGACCGGGGCGAGACAGTTCGTGGTGCAAGACGCGGCGGTCACGATGTCGTGTTTCTCCGGGCGATAGAGATGATCGTTTACGCCCATCACAAGATTCAGCGCGCCTTCTTTGACCGGCGCGGCGACGACGATCTTCTCGATGCCGCGTTCGCAAATAAGGATCGAGCAACGAGCGCGTGCGGAACTTTCCGGTCGATTCGATTACGATTCGCGCGCCACTCTTTGCCCAATCGATCTCAGCTGGCTTTGCTGCCTCGCTGAATTGAATCGCGGCGTCGCCGTTGACTCGAAGCGCACCGTTATCGCCCATCACTTCGTGCGGCCATTGACCGTGGACAGAGTCGAATTTCAAAAGATGCGCAGCGGTCGCGCTTCCGCCCTTCAACTCATTGATCTGGACGATTTCAATTTCCGGCCGGCCGTATGCGGCGCGGAAGGCAAGCCGCCCCATTCGACCGAAGCCATTGATACCAATTTTGACGCTCATTAGTTCGTTGGATTTGGCTGTCGACCTCACACTCAGGAAGCAAACGCCGGCTGCGGCGGGGTGAAATAACTCCGTCGTAAACGCAACGCGACGTTGACCAAAAGGATGAGCGCCGGCACCTCGACGAGAGGGCCGATGACAGCGGCGAACGCTGCACCAGACGTAAGTCCGAAAATCGCCACGGCGACAGCAATCGCCAGCTCAAAGTTGTTTGAGCCGGCGGTGAAAGCCAGGGTGGCGGAGCGCTCGTAATCAGTGCCCAGGCACCGGCTCATGAAGAAGCTCAGGAAAAACATGACCACGAAGTAAATGAGCAGTGGCACCGCGATGCGCAGGGCGTCGAGCGGGAGACGGACGATCTTTCCCCCTTGGAGCGAGAACATGACGACGATCGTGAAGAGCAGCGCCACGAGCGTTAGCGGCGAGATGCGCGGGATAAACTCCCGCTCATACCAGCTCTGGCCCTTGGCGCGCAGAAGCAGAAAGCGCGTGGCGATTCCGGCAAGAAAGGGCAATCCCAGGTAAATAAAGACGCTGGTCGCGACGCGCCCCATTGTCAGCTTACTCAAATCGACCGCTCCGAAATTTATGCCGAGCGCGGGCGGGAGGACCTTCAAAAAGAAGAAGGCAAAAATGGAATAGAAAAGCACCTGGAAGATCGAGTTGACCGCCACCAGGCCGGCGCAGTATTCGGCGTGTCCTTTCGCGAGGTCGTTCCAGACGATTACCATTGCAATGCAGCGGGCCAGACCGATGAGGATGAGGCCCGTCATGTACTCGGGTTTGTCCCGCAGGAAGATCACCGCCAGCGTGAACATCAGCATAGGGCCGATCACCCAGTTCTGAACAAAGGAGAGGGCCATCACTTTCTTGTCCCGAAACACATCTCCCATCTCCTCGTACTTCACTTTCGCCAGAGGCGGATACATCATCACGATGAGGCCGATCGCGATCGGAATGGAAGTCGTGCCGACGCTCAAGTCCGTGATCGCGCGCGTGACCGTGGGCGCGAAGTTGCCGATCGCCACCCCCACGAGCATGGCGAGAAAAATCCAGAGCGTGAGATACCGATCGAGAAACGAAAGGCCCTTCACGGCCGAGGCGCGATCTTCAAGTAATTGGGATGCCATGGGGGTAATCCTTAGTGGCCGAGCAGGAACCAGGACGTGACAACGAGCATGGCCGCGAACGGCAACGAGTAGCGGACCAGAATCCAGGTGAAACGAGGCACCCATGCCCGGCGCGCGGGTTGAAAAGTCGGCAGAGACGCGAGACGGCAGCGGCAAATATCGCCCCGAACAGGCCGTCGAGAAGGAGTTGCGTGAAGGTCATCCGAGCGCGTTGAGTTTCAGCAATCGCCAGAACCTGCTCTCGTCGTCATCGGCCGATGGTGATCAGCAGCCGGTCAAAGTCGCCGCTCGGCGCGTTCGCGGTTTTTCGGACCTTCGCCAAAGCGCGGAGATCGCGTTTGAAAACGGGATCTGTCTGGAGGCAATCCTGTAAGCATTTCAAATTGCTCTCGAGTTCGGCGGCCCGTTTCCGAGGAAGGGAGTAGATCATCCAATTCTGCTCACGCTCCGCGACGACCAAGCCGCGCTCTTTCAAATACGCGAGGTGCTTGGAGATCTTGACCTGCGGCTCGTTCAGGATGTCCTGAAAGTGGCAAACGCAGAGCGGTGTTTGGGTCAGAAGGTGAAGAATGCGAAGCCGCGTGCGGTCGCAGAAGCACTGGTAAATTTGAATGAGATCCATGGTGTTTAGCAGCATGCCGCTGCGGCGGTGGCACTTTCCTCAGGTGCGCTGCCGCAGCCATCGCCGTCGATTCCGCACTTCTCTTTCGCGAGGCAGTCGGTGTGTTTGTCCGACAGCTTTAGGAGAATCGTTTCACCTTCGATCTCCGCAGCCGCGATAGGATACTGCGACACGGAACAGTCTTCGTATTCCACTTCGACATCGAGATTTTCGTGCGGAAGCACCTGCCGACCGAGGTCCAGGATCTTCGCAAACGTGCCGGCGTCGAGGCGATGATCGACGTCGCCGGCAACATACGTCTGCAGAAGGCACGTGTCCGTCGTGTCATGCAAAGTTCCGCCACAATCGATGAAGCGCTTCGCGACGTGACCGACTTCGGTGATGTGATAATGCGCGGGAATCAGCTCGCCGTCCGGCAGGACGAAGCGGGGAAGCAAAACCGGATGGATCGCCAGAATGGATTTCAGCTCGGTGAGTTTCATAACGGCCGAGGTATATACCGCTGCGAGCATACTGTCAAGCGCGCGCCTGGGCGCGCTACGTATGACATCGCTCTCGCGCTGGAGCAGCAGCCCGTTAACTTATCCGCTATCACTGTCGCGTAATGAAAAACGCGACACTTCTTCTTTCACTTCTTCGTCGAGCGCGATGCTCGCGAGCTGCGCGGGCGTTAGCCCGACGCGCATTATCGGCGACACCGTCGGCGCGGCCGGCGGTGCGTTCATTGGCAACAAACTTAGCAACGGGAATCCGTTGATCTCCACTGCGGCTGCAGCCGGCGGCGTGCTCCTGAGCGAGTCGCTCCAGGCGGGGAGCAACGCTCATGCGCAGAAGTCATACGATGCCGGTTATGAAAAGGCACGGAGCGACGCAGCGAAACAGCAGTTCCATGAACTCATCGACCGGCAGCGGCTCGGTCCGCAGCTCGATGACCGAGCGCATGTGCGGTTGCTCGATGTGCCGCTCCCAGAGCGGGAAGAAAACGGCGTCATCCTCGCGCCGAGCACCGCGACGATCCGCATTCAGGAATAGGACGCCATCCATGAAATTCCTTGTTTCAATCGCCGCGTCGTTATTGGCGGCATCGTTGGCAAGCGCGCAACTGGTCGTCATCGATCCGACAGCGATCGCACGCAGCCAGGCGAATCACGTCGCCGATCTCGCGAAGTACGTCGAGATGGTCAACAACCAGATCACTCAGATCAACACGCTGACGCAGCAGCTTCAGCAGACTGAAGCTTACGTGAAGGCGTTCGGAAATCCCGAGCAACTCATTCACATCGTCGGCGCGGATCAGCTCGTGACCAGTCTGCAGCGCAGTGGTATCGGGCAAACGATCGGGAATCTGCAACGCGCCACCAACGGCATTCAAGCGCTGCAATACAATGGGAACGGCATCTATACGAGCCTGGGGAGCACGTTCACGACGCCCGGCGGAGCGACGGTCCCGCGCGCCGAGGAGTTGTATCGGAAATATGGCGCGATCCAGGACAGCTCGCGCAATTTCCAAGCGGTCAATGATGATGTGCTCGCGCGGCGCGCAACTTTGCGCAGCCAGATCGCTACGACCACGCAGCAGCTGCAAGCTTCGACAACAGATGCCGAGACTCAAAAGCTAACAGGCGTCCTTGTCGGCTATAACGCCGAACTCGGAACGGTGGATCGAGAGATCGATCACGCGGCGGCCCAGGTCGCGACGCAGGACGCGGAGAATCGCGCGGATCGCGACCGTCAGGAAGACGCGCGTCGCGAGGAGCGGCAGGCGCAGATGGAGGAAAGTTTTCGTCGCTACGGAGAGGTCTTCCGGCTGGAAACGACGCCGCCGGTGTTTCCAGACGGTCAATAACAACCGCGCCTAACAACTCACAAGGCGACAACCAATGAACGACTTTAATACTCTGTTCCCAAACTTCCTCAATCAATGCGCGGAAATGAACCGCGTGCTGATGCCGATTGCCTTTGTCCTATTGGCGATCGGGGTCGTGTCTTCGACGGTCACCGGTCACCGCAGCCCGAGCGCATACCTCCGGACGATTGGTCGCACTTTCGCATTCATTGCGGTGCTCGCCTACCTGCCGACGTGGGGCAATGAGGTCGCCGCCATCGTTGATACGACGGTAAAGGAGACGCTGAAAGCGGACCCGGCCGGCGTCTACGATCAGTATCAAAAGACGCTTGCCGTCAGCAAAGGCGACGACCGGCGGTTCCGATTCGGACTCAAAGTCATGGTGGGACCTGCTGGATACGCAGGCGCTCTTCGAAATGGTGATCTCCGCGGTGATGTGGCTGCTCGGATTTCTGGCGAGCGTCATCGTCTTCTACGCCTACCTGGTGCAGAAGTTCATTCTCTACGTAGCGTTTGCTCTGGCGCCGATCTTCATCGGCTTTCTGGCCGTGCGGACGCTCCATTCGATTGGCGTCGCATTCCTCCTCGGGTATGCGGGCGTGCTTTGCTGGCCCCTGGGTTGGGGTGCGGCATCGCTCCTTACCTCCGGTCTGATCGACTTCATGACCGATCAAAGTTTCCTCACCATCGGCGGAGTAAGCGGGGGCGCCGGCTATGGACTGCAAAATTTACTGGGCCTGGCCGCGCTGGCGATCTGGCTGATTGCCAGCACCATCGCCGCCCCAATCATCATTCAGAAAGCGATCTCAACCGGAACGCAGGTCGGGCAGGCTTGGCGCCACTGTCTTTACCGCTGGCGTCGCCGGCGCCGCGGCGGGCGTTGGCGCCGCCGTCGCGTTTGGAGGCGGCGGCGGAGTTGGCGGCCTCGCTTGCGGGACGGTCGCAGGCGCCGCAAGCGCAGCCACGCTCGGAGCCGCCGAGGCCTCCATCAGCGGAAGCTCATATTCGCCGCTCGGCCATCTCGTCGGCTCGATGGGCGGCAGCCCGATCCGCGTCTTCGCCGCCCACGCCGCCCCAAGAAGAACGATCCGACCGGCGACGCCGCCGTGCGTGAACTCCTCCTCGAACATTCGAGAAATTGACCATGGAAACCATCACTCCCGAGCTACGCACAACCACGCCACCGCAACGGCCACCGATCATTCGCGAGAAACGCGAAAATCCCCTTCGCGTGTTCATCGACAAAGACCGGCTGGCCAGGTTCTGGTTTCTCGCCGTGATCGCAGTGATCATTGGCGCTGCTGTCGAGCGCATCCAGCTGGTCAAAACGCTGAAAGAGCGCGAGCGCGTTGTCATTGTCGATCCCGCGGGCACATACTTTGTCTCGCCGTTGCTTGAATTCCCAGAAGCGCGCGAGCTACATGCGCAGCAGAGCACGCTGGCGGCCGTCGCCTTCCTGGAACGCAATCCGAAGGGCTTCGATCATCCCGAGCTGCTCAAGCAGATATTTCTGAAGCAGGCGCACGAAAAAGCGCGCGCCGCAATGGGCTTTGGAAGAGCCAGAGTTCAAAGCGAAGCAGCTGCATCAGAAAGTCGAAATCGCGAAGATCGAATTCCTGCAAACGCGCAGTGACGCCGTCCTGACTCAAGTCACCGGACAACTCATTCGCAGCGGCATTTTCCAAGAGCGCGCCTTTACCGAAGCCGTGCCATTCACCCTCAAGCTGAAGATGCGGCGCAATCCCAACATGCTCGAGAACAGCCGCTTTCCCACCGCCATCCAGGACTTCAAATATGAACCAACTCGCTAAGATCAACCTGCTCATTCTGCTCTTTGGCCTGACGACTGCGCATGCGGCCGATCAGCGCGTCCAAGATTTCGTTCTCGACGATCACGCGGTTTACGCCGTGCCGGTTTCCGGAACGCGAGTGACGACGATCAGTTTCCCGTCACCGATCGCGGCGATTGATGGAGCGCTCGTGACCCCGGACGGCAAAACGCCGGCCCTTTTCCAGATCGCGCACACCAAAGGCACCGCCTATCTGTCGCTGCGCGCGCTGGCGAAAGACGCCACCACCAATTTGAACGTGCGGTGGAACAATCGCACCTACGTGTTCGAACTGCGGGAGAGCGCTGAACCGTGGTATTCGGTCGTGCTCCAGAGCAGGCCCGAAAAAGGCAATCAGGCGCCGCGTCCGTTGACGCCGCCCCGGTTGCTCGGATTGCTCGATAAAGCGAAAGCATTCGCGTTGCTGCAGAGTTACGCGCCGGATGCGGTCGCCGACGTGGAATACCGCGACCTGCGCGATAAGCCGGCAGTGAGCGATTGCGGCGACTACGAGGTCAGACTGACCGAAGCGTTCCGTTTCGCGGACGAAGACACGCTCGTCTTTCACGTCACGATCGTGAACAAGTCCGACAATCCACTCGATCACACGCCGGAAAAGCTGGAAGTGCATGTCGGCGACCGCGTGTTCACGCCGTCAGTGACCGATCTGGCCAGCGCAATCGCGCCGCATGAATCGACGATCGGCTATATCGCCGTGAGCGGCGGACCGGCCGGACCGAACGACCTCTCGCTCAAGAACGACTTCACCTTCGTCCTGTCGCGCCGCGACTCCGCAGCCGAAGCCACGCAGCCTGATGCCAAGGACATCGAACCTGCTCCACTCCCGCAATGAATCCGCGCCGCTTACTCAATTTCTTTCGCTCGCCGACCGGAGCGCTGACCCTGTTTCTGCTCGGCCTCGTTATCGTTCTTTTGCTGGTCAACAGTCGTCGGTCATCACACGACCACGTTTCGTTAATTCCGCGAAAGTCTTTGGCGAAGTCTGGCGGGACGGCAGCGCAACTGCCGCAGACGGTCCGGCGCGATATGGTTCCATTTGATCCGAGCGCTGCGGAACCGAAACCAGAAGCGACTCAAGACACAAAACTCGCAAAAGCATCGGCGACACCGCCTCCGCTTCCCGCCTTGAGCCTGGTGGCAGAGACACCCGTCGCTCCCCATCAAAGAAGGCAAAAAGATGAGCGAGGACTTCGCTCCGTATGGCCGGCTGATTCCCTGCGAGTTGGTCATCACGGTCGACTCATCTTCGATTCGAACGCCGATTGTTGGCCTCGTGACGGAAGACATCTTCCATCACGGAGAATTGATCATTCCGGCGGGCACGGAAGTGCATGGCTCGGCGCAGGTCGATCGGACGCGTGAGCGTATCGCCAGCAACGGTCGATGGACTCTCGTCTGGCAAAACGGGAAGGAGTTGAACGTCTCGGGTCTCGCCTTGGACCATGAGCTCGATCCGGATACCGGCACATGGGGGATCACTGATGGCAGCGCCGGACTGCGCGGCAAGCTGTTGAAGACCGACAACCTGGCGGAGGTAAAGCTCTACATTGCCACTTTACTTAGCGGAGCCGCAGCGGCCCTCACCGAGAATCAGGTTACCGCGTTCGGCACGTTTGCTTTGCCAACTTTGCAGAACGCGCCGCTGCAAGGCGCGCAAAGCGTCCTGGATCGCTATGCGCAACAGATCCTGCAAACGATCGAGCGCGACGGTTTCTATGTCCGAGTTCCGGCGGGCAAGCAATTTTATCTCTACGTCACACAAACCATCGACGAAGAAGACGCCAAAATTGGCGGAACACGGACGGCATCGCTTCCGCCGGCAGAAACACCTACGCCAACACCGCTGCCAGGATTCTCATTGCCGGCGCCGATTGCTCCGGGCTCGGAGCCGATCTCGTCCAACTCTGCGACCACCATGCTTCAACCAAATCTCATTCCATGAAACGACTTCTCTTCATTCCAATCGTCTTTCTCGCAGCCTGCGCATCGCACGGACCGAAGAAAATCACGGTCGCACGCGCCGTTCCAGTTGGCCGCCCGGTCAGTTCGACAGGCTTGCGAATCCCCGATCAACTGAGCGAGTACCGCCTCGGCCGCTACGTCGACGCTCGTGATCCGCTCGTCATGCACGAGGGACATCCTGTTTATCGCATCGACAACAGCGCGAGTTGGGATCTTCGACCGCAAAACCGAGCGGCGCTCGTTCAAAAAGATGCGGTCGTTAGGCCAAGGGCCTCTGTGAATGACGCGGTGGTAGCCGAAGTAAACAAACAACGCGCCGCAACCCGCGAAGTCACCGAGCAGACCGCGACGCTTAATCAGCGGCTTGCGGAGCTAAGCAAGGCGGTGGGACAAACGGAAGAAATCGCCAAGCAGAATGTCGAATTGAAACGCGACGTGGCCGCTTTGCGCGAGCGGTTGGACGCGCTCGATGCCCAGAACCGCAAAACAATTCCACCGACACAACCTTCACCCTCAGAGGACAAATGGTAAGCCGACAACATTCCAAACCTATGTACGACGACAACCAACCCGTCATCCTGACCGTTTCGCCAGATACGGTCGCGCGATACCTCGAAGCAAACGAGCAAGTCGAGCGAACGCTCGGTGCTTCTCCCGGCGCCGAGTTCTTAATGAGCCTGGCGGTCGAGTATCAGGACACTTCCGAGCTCGTTGATCTCTTCAGTGGCGAGATCATCGACAGCTCTTCATCAAACAACCGCCGCTGCACACTAATAATATATGAGCCTAAAAAGATCCGATAAGAATACGAACGGCAACGGCGCTGCCTCCGCGGACGCGGCTGGCGATTCGCCCGAAGCTCCGCGACAACGTGGAGATCAACGCCAAGATCGACGCCTACATCCAGGCAAATCCGAAGGAATGGAATTACATCCAAGGCCTTCCGCGAGAGCGGCTGGAACGGATGCTCGTGTTGCAAAACGTCAACAAGCTCGAGCGCCGCGAACGCGTCCGCACGAGCGTGATGAAACAACTCGATGCCAATCCCGAGCTGAAGGAGGCGTATCGCAAGCTCGTGAAGAATCTCCCTGCCGAACAGCAGGAGAAAGCGATGGCGTCCATCGCCGCGCGGACGCTGCGCACCGTCGCGCCGCGTCAGCAGAGCCAAGGCGCGCGAGTTTAAGCAACGCGCTGCCAAACGCGAAGACTCCGGGCTACTTCGTGCGGACAGTCCCGCACGCCCGGAGACTTCGCGGGCTTTTGCGGGCGATGATGCCGCTGCTGCGCAGCCGCATGAATGCGCGATCAGATGCTAGTCGATCTCACAGTGCCCTAATGAAAAGTCTTCAACCATTCTCCGCGAGCTTTCGTCGCACCTCGAGGAGGAATTCCGAAGCCCCATTGTCGAAGCGCCGACCCCATTGATTTTTCGTCCAGCCCGAATAGGTCATATGCACTTCGTGCCGTGCGCGCGTGAGCCCGACATAAAACAGCCGCCGCTGCTCCTGCTTGGATTCGGCCGATCTTGCTGTCCACTCGGGATGCGGCCCTGTTCCATGCCCATCATTACGACGACATCGAACTCCAAGCCTTTTGCACTATGGAGCGTGATGAGATTGAGGTGATCGGGCGAGCCGGTCTGTCCGGAGAAGCCGCCGATGGTGAGCGCGCCGAGCCTGCCTTCTCCGCCGCAAGCGGCCCGCAACTCACCGAGCGCCGCGCCTTCGTCGGCCATGGTAGCCTCACGGGCGATGACGTCGGGGAGCGAGGTGTCTGAGAGGTCTTCGAGCCAGTCGCAGAGAAAGAGTTTCGTCGCGGTGGGCAAAGAGGAACCGGACGAATTCCACGCGGCGAGTGCGACGTTCCTTCGCTGAGCGCAATGAGCGATCGAAGCTGAGCCAAGCGCGCGTGAGCAACGACAGCCGCGGCAACCCGCGCTTCCAGCCGCCACTGCACCACGATGCGCAAACTTTCGATCCAACGGGTGAGCGGCGTGCGCCGATAGGGTGCGCCTTTGTCGATGCGGACGAATTTCATTCCAGCGCGCGCGACCGCCTCGGCGATGACTTCGCCATCGTTTCGGTCGAGATACAAAACGGCGATATCGCCAAGGTTTCGCCTGCGGCGGCGAGCTAACGTGGAAGAGATGATTTCTCGGCAAATGCGGTCGGCTTGCTGCACCAACCCTTCAGGGCACTCGTAGAAATCAATGGTTCCCGCCTGCTTCGCTTTCGATTGATAGCCGCGCTCTTGGCCGAGCACGGTTTCCGACATCGACACGATGGTTTGGCCACATCGGTAGTTGAACGGAAGTCGGACCGCCTCGACACCCTTCGTTTCCGCCAACGCTTGGAGCAGCTCTGGCTGGGCGCCGAACGCCCCGTAGATCGACTGATCGGGATCACCCACGGCGAGGAGCCGGATGCCCGCGTTGAAGCAGAGGCTCGTTACGATGCGGTGCAGCGGCAGGCCGAGGTCCTGATACTCGTCCACTGCCAGGATCGGAAAGCGCGCGCGCATCAGCCGGCGCACCCATTCGTGTCGCTCGATTAGGCGCAGGCCGTCGAGCACCATGCTGTCGAAGTCGATCAAGTTCTCGCTGCGCAGAGCCGATTCGTAATGCTGAACCAGCGCGGCGACTTGCTCGTCGGTTTCTTGAAATGCGCGGCTCTTCTGGTCGGGATAAGTGCGGCGGTAGCATTCGAATCGAACGCGCCAGTGGGAAGGCTTTTCATCTGTGCTCACCGCCGATTTCAACGCACTCTCGAAAAGCACGGCACGCTGATCGTCCGTCGCCACAGAGGGACTGGGCAGTAGGCCGAGATCGGAAAGATGGCCGTAAGGCAGGACGATGTTCTTGAAACAAAACGAATGCACCGTGCCGATAAAGACATTGCGCGCTTCCTCGACGCCGAGCGCTGCCAGGCGGTGCTGCAGCTCGCCAGCGCATTCCAGATTATAGGTGATGCAGGCAATGCCCTGCGGCGGTCGCACATCCTCGGCGAGCATGCGCGCGAGCTTCACTGTGAGCGTCTTGGTCTTGCCGCTGCCGGGACCGGCGAGCACCACGCAGTTGCCGCGCGATTCGTAGGCCTGAAGCTGGCCGGGGTTGTCGCGGAAGTCCTCGGCGGCCTCGCGATAACTTCGCCGCCGACTAGCGGGCGCGCTCCGCAACATAGGTGATCGCCTGCTTGATGTAGTCCGGGCAGGCCTTGCTCTTCATCGTGGAGATAACGCTGGCGAGCCTTTGAAGCAAAATCACGACCCTTCCCGATCTCGGTGATGTCGGCTAAAAAAGCGCGCTTCATCTAGGCTCTTCGGATCGTCGCGCCATTGCTGTGCCCGTTGGCGGGCATAACGGCCCCACTCGTCAGGGCGGTCAGTGTTTTACTCATGCTGATGTGTCGTCCAGAGCGAAAGAGGTCTATCTCAAACGTTGCGTTGTTTAGGAAAAACCCGTGCTCCGCGCCGAGTTCGCGAATCTGATCTGAATCTGCCGCTTGATCGACTGTCTCCCCGATAGATTGAAGAAGCGTCCTCACGCGTCCAGCCCCGTAACTTACCCCGTTTCTCAGATCGAGGTCCGTGATCACCGCGTGCGGAATTTGCAGCCCGGTCGCTCCGAGAAATTTTGTGTAAGGAAGAAAATTCGTCCCCGCAACAGAGCAGACGGTGATCCCGAGTTCATCGAGGTTAAAGCCGTTCAGCTCTGCAAGCTTTGGCACCAGAAACTCCTCGGCAGCGCCTTCCACGAGCAGCACTCCCCGGCTGAAAACAATCTCTCCCGCGGGTCACGTCAAGATAGCGCTCCAAGTCAGCCACATCGACATCGATTAGTTCGACGTGGGCCGTAGAAACCGCTTCGGTGCCTTCGTCCTGCGTCCGGCGCAGGACCACGAGGGATCGGAGCGGCGTAACGCTGACGATGTGCGGCGAATGTGTTGTCAGTAGGATCGTGGTGTTCCCGCCAGCCCCACGGTGCTCAAGAAAGTGCCGGAAGGTCAGGCGTTGAACTGTGCGGATGCAGGTGCGCCTCCGGCTCCTCGATGCCGAGAAAGGTGTGATCGCGCCGCCCCTCATCGACCAGCAGCTCGAATTCGAGCGACTTCAACGCGAAGAGCAGGCTCGAAGAGCCAAGGCTCGCTTCCCGAATGCCTCGCCTGCCTTCGTCAATGAGCGGCCGCAGCGCTCGGATCAACCGTTGGGGATCGCTCCTGGCCCGACTCCGAGCCGGAAATCTCCAGCGTGAACGCTGCCTACCATGCTCACCAGTTGCGCGGTCACATTGTCCGATAACTCCTTTATCGCGGGAAGCTCGGTCAACGCCGTGGTCGCCGCAGTTACTTGCTCGCCAATGTCGTCTAGCTCCTCTGCATCCGTCTCCGCCACCGCTTGCTCCAGGAGCGCGCCGAGCGGCGAGCGGCGTCGGTTGGCCAAATCGCCTTCCGCATCGCGCAAAGCGGGCAGAAGATCGAGCGGCAGTTGGCGACGATTTCTAAGTGGACGACGTTCTCGGCTCGGTCGCCGCCGTAGATGGAGAAGTCGAAGTCATTCGCATCTTCCGAGCCGGCGCACGCGCTCAAAAAGATAGGTGAGCCGCGCCACCATCGGCTCAGAAAAGATGAGGTGTTCGGCGAGGCTGACGAGTTGCTCCTCGTTGCCTTCGAAATCCGCAAAATCGATAGAGATAGAAATCGGTCTTCGGGTGTGAGTGGCCGCGGCAAACCGTCCCAAAAATCTTCCTCGCGCAATTGCCGTGCAGTGTCGGGCAATGACGGATTCAGCAGCCGCAACGCGTGGAGCAAGTTCGACTTGCCCGCTCGATTTTCTCCGACGATGACCGCGTGTTTTCCAAGGCGCATATCGAGCGCCATGAAATTGCGAAAATTCTTGATTTGGATCCAGCTGATCTGCATGTGGGAATAAGCGAAATACTCGTGCAGGGAATGCCTCTGGGAAAGGCGAGAAAAACGAGCGCGCTTGATCGACGAACGATCAGCCCGCTGATTACCAATTTCTTGGTAATCTCATCGCAACACCTGTCGCATTTTATCGCTCGCTGCGCGCCGTAAAGGTATTGCTCGCTGCGCTGCGCTCCACCTTGACTGTGCTCGCTCCGCAGAGGGGAGGTCGTTATCGGTTGCGTTCGAGGAGCTATTGCTCGTTCCGAAATAAGATGACGCGCTCAGCGCGTAAACGAGATGTCGCGCAGCGCCTTTGCGATTCGCGCTTTCACTCGTTCCAGCTCTTCCTGCGGCACCGGCTGTCCTTCTGCTTCTTCGATCAAGTGATCCAGCAGAATTTTGCGGCGGCCTCCTTTGCGGCGGGCCGCGAGTGTTTTGCGCGTGAGCTTGCGCTGCAGTTTCGATCCGGATCAGCCGTGGTCGATGGAATGCGGTCCGCCCACGAGCAGGTCGTAGCGAATGAGCCCCGTGATGTAGGCGGAGAACGAGGGATAGCCAAGTTCCTGCCATCGCACGTCAACGAGCCTCCAGATATCGAACGGGAAGGTGACACGTTCCGGGACTGCGCTGAGCTGCACCGGTAAATCGTGCCGGCTACGCGTCGCGACGTTCTGCAAGTGGTGAATACGCTCGACGAGCTGCACGAGCAGCCCCTCGCGTTTCTGTCCCGGGCGATAACGCGAGACCAGCTCGCGATCCACGGCGTCCTGCGCGGCTTGCGTGTCGCGAGCTATTGCGAGCGTGATCTCGTGCTTCGCGTCGGAACGCAGATCGTAGCAGACCAACTCCACGGCATACGGCGCGAAAATGCTGTGGCCGAATTCGCGCGCAGCGCCGCTTCACGGCCGGGGCAAGCAAGCCAGGAATCGTGATGCTTTTGCGAACTCCTTTGGCCATGACGTGATCCCTTTCCGAACCAGCATTCATTCTTGCTTAAATCCCGGATGCTTGGCAAGCCATCCGTCGAGCCGCTGGAGCGTGCATTTGCCGAGCGAGAACGGCGTGTCCGACGCATTCTTGATTTGCGACATCGCCGTGCGTCCGATGCCGGAGAAAACGGATAACTCCGCGCTGTTGAATTGACGGTGCGGAAATTTCGCCGCCAAAAAAAGCAGCGCCGCGATCGTTGTTGCGTGAGGAAAACGAGCCGCTCTCCCTGCGGCTTCGACTCGGTTTTGTGGATGGCTTGTTTCGTCATTGATTTGCTCCCTTTTTTTTGCATCGCCGAGATATACGTTCATATGAACACTGTCGGCAATATTCCGATCAATGGCCACTTCGCCGTAGGAGAACGATCGCGTCCCACCGGTGGCGTGAACGAAGCGCGGTCGAAGCCAGCGCGCAAACCTGTCAAAAAATTTCGCAGGTCGGCAGAGAACGTCTGAAGCCGTTCTGAGAACACCGGAGAAAGATCCGGGCGCGTCGAGTCGGTCAGCCAAAAAACGGGGTGTAGAGCGTTCGTGTCGCGCGAGTTCTGGAGCAAGTGCGCCAGAGCGAGCGCGGCAAGAAACCTCAACTGCACCTGTTTATGACCGAAACTCAATTGAAGAAACTGGTAAACGAAGCGGTATCGCTGCATCGCGCACTCACCACCTATGGCGAGCGTCTCAAAACCGCTCAAAGGCGAGCTCATCCGTGAAGCCAAACGTCACAAGGAAGACTTCATTATCACCGATGGCGGCGGCTCCCGCTGGACCGCGAGCGGAACCGACGGCTGCATCGCGCGCGTTAATTTTCCCGCACCCGCCCTCCTCTCGCATATCGCCACCGAAGACGAGACATTCGACAAGGTTCTCGCTCTTGCCGGCGAATCACTCGACGATCTTTTCGAGTCGCGCCATTACTTGAAACCGATCGCGGACTTCCGCGACAAAGCCGCGGACGCATTGCCGAGGCGCGCCGCGACTCAACTCATCGATCTTTGTCAGGTCGAATGCTCACCGCGCGTGAGCTTTGAAACCGCAGAGACGAAAACCAAAGAGCGCTAAGGCGACATCGACATGCGCTACAAAAACAACATCGGTCCGCAGGTGCGCCGCCGTCGATACGCGCTCGGCTGGTCGCAATCCGATTCTCGCGACGAAACTGCAACTCGCCGGATTCGACATCAGCCGAAGCGGCGTTTCGAAAATCGAAGCGCGTCTTTCGTATGTCGATGACAAGACGCTGCTCTATTTGGCCGAAGTGCTGAAAGTGCCGGTGCAGGATCTCTTTCCGCCCCGACCACCAGGCAACCGCATCCACGACTTTATGGAGAAACTTGAGACGACGCGATTTTGACTCCGCGCTTTCGGCTTCTGCGTGCCGCCAGAAATTTCTATACGCCTTTTCTATACGGCAGGCCAAAAAGCTGGCAAAAAACAGCTAATCAGAGCAAATCCTGAATCTCATAAACCGCTGATTTTCAGAGGGAAAATCAAAGATGGCTAAAGATAGCAAAACCCCATTTTCAAATTACAAATCAGCTGCTCTACCAGCTGAGCTATGCCGGCGAAAGAGGCTACAAGGTTAAAACGGAATCGGTAGAAAGCTATCGCGAGTTCACCCGAGTCTTGGCGCGCGAAATGGTCGCAATGTTCGGGATTTCAGACCGGGCCGGTAAATTGCCACGTTCCTACGGTGGACTAGCGTAACAATCAAAGGAGTTAAATAAGAGATGAAAAAACATGAAGTCACGATTCCTCAAATCGGTCTGGTCGCCAGCACGCGGGCAATGCTTGGTGCGGGCATCGCATTGTTGCTTTCAGAAAAGCTGACTGGTGAGCAAAGGCGCGCCATCGGCTGGACGCTGGTCGCTGTCGGCGCGCTGACGACGATCCCACTCGTGGTGCAATTGCTGGGCGACGACGAATAACCGCGGAACGAAAACCGCCTCTGTGTCAGATAAAATCTGCGAAAAAAAGACGGGTTGCTTCCCGCTTTCCTGACCGGATTTTGCAAATCTTACTCGCGGATGCGCGAGTACGCGGAAAGCGGGTCGGCGGTTTCCAAATTTTTGATGACCGTGCT
Organism: uncultured Verrucomicrobiae bacterium; assembly: GCA_963807435.1. Lineage (GTDB taxonomy): Bacteria > Verrucomicrobiota > Verrucomicrobiia > Chthoniobacterales > UBA10450 > Udaeobacter. Next base: position 482,252 of record CAWECA010000003.1, on the reverse strand, counting down.
GAGGTACACCGATTCGGGATAGAACGCTTTGTATTTAGTGATCTCCGCCCGATTCAAAACTTTAAAGCCGTAACGTTCGAACATCTTTTCGCCGCGTCGGCTCTCAAAGGTCACGATCTGGCCGCACACACGTTTTTCGCCGGAACGATACAGATAACTCAGATACGCGCTCATCAGAGAGCGTGTAGTGGAAACCTTCCGAGCCTCCGGCAGCAGATTGATGTGAAAATGCGGAACGCGCCGAGGCTGGGCGGGCACTTCGCGCCAGCCGTACATGAGTATCCAGCGAATGAAGCGACGCGAGCGCTCGTTGTAGCGGAAATAACGAGTCAGGGCGCGGAAGAATAGCCAGACATTTTGGTAAAGCGCATAGAGCTGGTTTTGCAGAGGCTTGCGCGAGCCGAGCAGGTAACCAGCAATTTCGCCGTCCACCTCCAAAAGAAAGCAGGATTCCGGTTCGTGATCGGTATAATAGGTGGTCAGAAAATCCGCGAACAACTCACGGTCCTCATAAACCGGGTCGATCGGGTCGCCGAGAAATCCGGTAGCGCAGCAGAGTTTTCTTACCGCTTCGCGGTCGGATCTGCGGTAGCCACGGATAAGAAACGGCTGTCGGTCATCGTTCAGCATTTAAGATCGGCGTATTTTGAGCGAAGCTCGCCATAAATGCAAAACAGTTCGTCAAACACACGCGGCCAGTTGTACAAACTGCGCGCAACCCGCGCAGCGTTCCGGCCCAAAACCGATAGCTTCCTTTGGGTGGATTCCTCGATCGCGGTAGCCAGCGCGTCCGGGCTGTTGTGCGCCGCCCACGATTCCTGATCGTGACAAATAATATTGTCCATGTAGCTGCCGCGAATGCCCACGATTGGCGTCCCGCACGCCTGGCATTCCAGGGCAGCAAGGCCAAACGTCTCCTGAAGGCCAGGATGAACGAAAAGATCGGCCGCGTGATAAAAGCCGGCCAACTCGGAAGGATTAGCGCAGTAGCGAATCCATGAAACGCTTTCGGTCCGCATCTGCGTCTTTCGGAGATGAACTCTATCGGGGCCATCGCCGATCACGAGTAAATGAAATTCTTTCGGGTGGCGGCGCTGCAAAGTCCTGAACGCGCGAAGCAAGGTGGCTGTGTTCTTCTCCTTCGACAACCGGCCGACGTAGAGGAGCAAGGTTTGATCTGAGTTGACGCCAAGCGAGCGGCGTATTGCTTCGGTTCCGGACTTGTTCGGATGAAAAATTTCCGTGTTAACGCCGAGGCTAAGCACGCGCACGTTGTGCACTCCCCATTCCCGCAGAACACGAGCCAGCGGCTCGGATGCGACGAGCGTGGCGGCGTGCTGATTGTACAGTTTGCGGACGTAAGCGCGGGAAAGCTTCATTACACGGCTCGTTGCCCTTTTCCCAAAAAGGCTCGCGCTCTTTCGGACGTACGCTTCAGCAAAATGCGAGTGATAAAAACCAAGCACGGGTACACGCAACGCCCGTCCCACTTTCAATGCTTTCCATCCCAGTTGATAGGGGTCACTGGACTCGATCACGGCCGGTTGTTCCCGATCCAGAATTTCTTCTACTGCGCGAAGATTCAATAGCGCGCGATATTGCGCCGCGCGCGAAACAAGAGGCGAACGAACCGTGTAGACACGCGAGCGGCCGTTTGCTTTCAGAGTTGTTTTTGCACCGGGAACAATAAGGACGTGTTCGTTGCGCTGCGCATGTCTCTCGATGTAATCGATCTTTTCATGAAGGTATCGCTTCACACCGCCGCTTACCGGTGAATAAAATTGCGTAACGTCACAGATCTTCATCGCACTTGCGATTTGCAATTTGTGATTTGGCCGCAGTCTTTTTCTGTGAGCAGAGGCTTGACTTGCGAGACGCGAAGCAAGCCAGTCTCGATTATCAATTCGAGCCAAAACGCACTTTCATCCGCTTCCTCCTCAACGAGGCCAAGTTTGGCGATGAACTCCAGCTTCGAGCGAGCTCGGCAGGCCGCCCTGTAATTCGCGGCAACCGAAGTACCGCTCCCTATTAGTTGCACAGTTACGGCCCTCCCCTGAATCGTTTCAAGCAACGCACCGAGCTTAAAGATTCTCGATGCAAACGGCTTTGATCGCTCAAGAAGTTCGCGCTCAATCATCGGATCAATCGCAATTCGCAACTCGCAAATTGCAAATCAAGATTCCAAGCCGCTCAGATATTTCTCCGCTTGCAACGCCGCAGCACAACCCATTCCGGCGGCGGTAACCGCCTGTTTGTAAACGCGGTCGGCCACATCACCGGCGATAAAAACGTTTGGGTAGTTGCTCTCCACCAAATTTTTTGGAAGCAGATATCCCTCCGGGTCCATATCCAGTTTGCCACGATACGCCTTGGTGTTGGGATCATGTCCGATCGCGACGAAAACGCACGCCACTTCCAGCTCGCGTTCCTCATTTGTCTTCACATTGCGCAAGCGCACGGCGCGCATCTCCCCTTTTTCATCCGGAATGTAATCTGTCACGATGGTGTCCCAGATCGGCTCGATCTTCTTATTCGCAAACACCCGCTCCTGCATGATCTTGGAAGCCCGCATCTTGTCGCGGCGATGGATCAGATAAACCTTTGAAGCAAACCGAGTGAGGAACGTTGATTCCTCGGCAGCGGAGTCGCCGCCGCCTACGACGCAGACCGGCACATTTTTGTAAAACGCACCGTCGCAAGTCGCGCAGCATCGTTAATCCATGGCCGACCAGTTTCTCTTCGCCGTCCAGTCCGAGGTATCGGGCCGAGGCGCCGCTGGCGATGATCAAGAGCCCGAGTCTCCAGCCATTCATCGTCGGCTTTGATGCGGACCTGTTTGTCGCTCACATCGAAATCGGTCACCTCCGCGTACTCGAACCGAGCCCCAAATTTCTCCGCCTGCCTGTGCATGTTCAGAATCAACTCCGGGCCGTCGATTCCGTCGGGGAAGCCGGGATAATTTTCGACCAGGGTCGTCGTAGAGAGTTGCCCACCGGGCTGTCGGCCCTCCAAAACAAGCGGACTAAGATTCGCCCGGGCAGCGTAAATCGCCGCAGTCAGCCCCGCGCAACCGCTGCCAACAATGATCACTTTCTCCATCAGCAAAATTTAGCACAGTGCGCAAGTTCGAACATAGGCTTACAACCCGCTGGTGAGCCATCACGCAGTGACCCGCACAAATACTTCGTGCAGTCCGGCGACGCCGGAAAATGCACCTCGATCTTCTTCCCACTCCTGCACGTCGCCTTCGCCATCGGTGGCACGGACAACGAGACCGTAATCGCCCGCCGCCGCGGGCATCCAATCTGCCTTCCAAAGCGACCACGCCAAATTGCCTCCGGCGTAATAGACTTGGGCGTCGCGCCAGGATTGGCCGCCATCAAAGCTTATCTCGACGCGGGAAACACCGCGGTCCCCGCCGTAAGCGATTCCTTTCACTTCAATTGGCCCATTCAATTTGCCTAACGAAAACGAGGACCAATTATCCGGCACATCGATCCGTGACCGGGTCGGGACAATGAAATTAGGGCCCCATCCTTGTGTTTCGTAAAACCCCTTCGCCCTGGCATCGGTCACCTCAATCCGGGTAAGCCACTTCACGTGCTTTTCTCCGAAGTAGCCTGGCACGATCGCACGCAGTGGGTAGCCGTGCCGGTCCGGCAGAGTCACTCCGTTCATTTCATAGGCAAGGAGCGTGCTCGGTTCCATGGCCTTCTTTAGCGGGATGGTATCTGAGTAGTTATCAACTCCAAATAAGTGCACCCGCGCCGCGCTGGAAAGTACGCCGGCTTGATCGAGCAAATCGCCTAGCGGAACGCCTTTCCAGCGCGCGTTGCTGATCAGGCCTGCGTCTAAACCGTTACTGATGCACATCAACGTTGTTTCCTGCTCGGTGGCATCGAACCCCATAAGGTCCTGCAATCGCCACGCGGCCCGATTTTGTATCAGTCCGCCTATTTCAAGATGCCAGAGGTCGATATTCACTTTGGGGTCAATGACGTTCTTCGTAACGCAATAGAACAAATCGTTAGGCGTGATCGGCTGGACGATCGGACCTTTGTACTGCGTGCCGTCATAACTGAACGTCGCTGCCCGATAAAGTTTGCGCCCCAACCCGAGGCCCCCTCCGGCAGCTACCGCTCCAATTGCCCCTAGCACAAATGCACGTCGACCTAAGCTAGGAGTAAATTCGTCGGTAGGGACATCGCGCTGCGATGTTAGGAACTTGAATCCGCCGACAAGTGTTCGCTCAAACGCAAAGACGCATATCGCGAAGCCGACGAGCGTAACCAGGCGCGCAGCCTGGATGGGCAACCCTATGTAGCTGGTGCCGAGGACAGGCCACAACGCGATCGCAAACGCAATGATCGGCAGCAGAATAAACGCCGGTACGGTCAACATCGCCGAAGCTCCCCTTGGATTCTGTCGCACAAGCAATCCGAAAAGCGCTCCGCCAATTGCGCCGACCAGAAGCTGGCCGCCAATTGTCGATCCAATCCCAAGTTGCTTCAGATGATTGTAACCGCCGACATTTCCCATCAGAGAAAGAAATGGACCCGGAGGAATAAAAACCGAAAGACGATCGCCGATGATCGTAAGGGGCGTAGCCACACCGAACGCGACGAGTAACAGCATGAGGGTCGTCATCACGATGGCGGCGACGAATCCGGCAAGTAACCCGACGAAAATCGCTTTTTTTCGGCTCACGGTGACAACAGCGTAGCGCGCTGCGGGCTTGGCCTACAACTTCGAACATCGATTCGCGGCGCGCTTTGGTTCGGCATTCGATATTAGATGTTCAGCGTTCGATTTTTATTCCGGCTTTAAGAATTCTATCAACTCGCTCGACCACCATTGCCGATGTCACCTGTTTCATGCAGGCATGATCGAACGGACACTGGCTTAGGCGTCTGTAATTGCACGGCGAACAGGGCAGGTCTATGCGTACAACCGATTCAGGCCTTTGATACGGGCCGATGTGCACCGGGTTGGTTGGACCGAAGACGCTAACCATCGGTTTGCCCAACGACGCCGCCACGTGCATCGAGCCGGAATCATTCGTCACTGCCACCTCAGCCCGTTGAATCAGGGCCGCCAAATCAGCCGGTGTAGTTTTACCGCAAAGATTGCAGGTCCCCGGCGCAGCGGCAGCTATTTGCCGGCACCGAGCCTCGTCGCGTTTCGTCCCCGTCAGCGCAACGGCGAATCCTTCGGTCAAAAAGTGCCGCGCCACACCAGCAAATCCATCGATCGTCCAATGTTTGGTTTCCCAAATTGTCCCTGGGACTAAAACAACCAGCCGTTTGAACGCAGGCACGCCGTGCTCCTCGAGCAATCGCTCAACGTTGCGGATCGTTTCCGCTGAGAGATAAATCGCGAGGTTCGGCGGTTCATCATCGAAACCAAGCAACGATCCGACCCAGAGGTAACGATCGATGGCATGAACGTCGAGTGTAGGAATTGGAATGCGGTGGGTGTACGCAATCCACGAACCTTCGCGAGCGCCACGCCATCCACGGTTTGGAATATTTTTGAGATCGTGTTCTGCGGAAATCGTCCGCGTGAACTTGACGGGCCGGTCAAACCCAATCCGAACTCGCGCACCACTGATGAGAGCGAACAAGGCCGAACGCACCTGGCCATGCATGTCGACGACCAGATCGTACTTAGCACGACGGATCTTTTTGAGCAGATCAAAGAAGCCCAATGTCGCGCGCCATCGCTGACCGCGCTTCGAGAAATCGCGGCGCTCAAAGAGCACCACGTTCGATAGGGCCGGATGATGACGCACCACCTCCGCGTTTTCAGGTGTGATGAGCCAGTCAATGCGCGCCCCCGGATAGCGTGCCCGGAGTTTTACCAGCACCGGGATGGTATGCACAACGTCGCCCAACGCCGAAGGTTTGATCAGCAAGATTCGCGAGAACTCGGCTGATTGCAGTGCCGACGCAGGCGCATACTTGATCTCCATTGTTTCGGTGTGGCGATTCAATTTGCGAAGCTATCACAAGGAGGGGTGCATTTCTAAGCGTCCCGCATCGTTGTTCGCGCAGCCGGCGATAACGGCGGTGTGTGGTAGGGCGCGCCACTCCGTGCGCGCCAATCATGTGATTCCCACGCGGCGGGCAGGGGACTGCCCGCCCTACCATATCCACCGGTTACGGGCCGGTTTCAATATTCATGAAGTTCGCTCTACGCGGCCTTTTTCTCGCCCGCGAACGCCCCGCGAAGTTTTTTCATCCACGCCGACAGCCGATGCCGGTTCTGTTCGCGCCGTACCACAGCTTCGCTAACGACCCAGTTGAACTGAATCACACGCCGCGGACCTGAGAAGGGTTTGTGGCCGTGCCAGGAATTATTGCTGCGACGGAACGCCAGCAGAGTGCCTTCCTTCGGCGGCACTTCAAGAATCATGTCGTCGAGATTGTTTCCGGAACGAAGCAATCGAAGCTGACCGCCACCAGACTCCCACCCAGCGTTCATGTAGATCAGTATCGTAATGATTTTCGTTTCGGAGTCGGTGTGAATTTTTCCGTCCTTGTCGCTGCAACGGCCACGAACGGTGATCATGTCCGGGCGATTTGTTAGGTCGATACTGAATTTTTCTTCGAAGACTTTGCGAAATTCGTCGCTGCGCATTTCTTCAACCAGCTTCGAAAAAGTCGGGCCATAACTGACCTCACCAAGCGGAAAGCTGCCCGGCCGGTCTACCTCGGGATAGTGGTCATGTATCGCGGAACGCGCGTTGGCTTTCACAAATTCCGGCACAATCAAAAACTCGAACGGCTCGCGGGTAAGTGGGGTAGCGCGGAACCGTTCCAAATCCAGCATCGAAACCATGCGCGACGCTACATCCCGGATGCTCGAATCGCCAGATGGAATTTCGCTTTGGAGATGGCCTGCCTTGGTGCCGTTTTTGGCAGGCTGTTGTTCGTCGCGCAGCCCATGTTACAACTCGTGGCGCGCCGGCTCCGTTAGACGAGTCATTCCAGCGCCACGCGGACAAGTGTCGCGATAATGCGGGTGCTGGCGACAAAAGTTCCGCGAAGCGTGCCTGAAACCTTCGATTCGCCGCCGGCGCGACATCGATGGTTTACGGCGATTTCAAGAATCCGCAGCTGCCCGCGCGCAGCTTTCATCTGCATTTCCAGGTTCCAACCGTACGTTTCCTCGCGCATTACAAGTTTCTTCAGCGCATCGCGGCGGATGGCGCGAAACGGGCACATATCGGTGTAATGAACGCCGTAAAGCAGCCGGAGAATTAATCCCGCAGCTCGCCCGGCAAAAATCTGTTGTAAATTCATGCTGTTCGGCTCGCGTTGCCCGCGGATACGCGAACCGATCACAAAATCGTGCGTTCCTTGCGCGATCGGATCGACGAGCTGCCTCATGAATGCCGGAACGTCGCTGCCGTCACCGTCGAGAAACACCACGGTGTCGTCGAGGGACTGCGGGAGCGAAAGCGCGCGTACGCCGGCCATGCATGCACGCCCGTAACCGCGTGGTGCAGTAACAACGCGCGCGCCTGCTTCTTGTGCACGGACCGCTGTGCGATCGGAGCTGCCATTGTCGACCACGATCACTTCGTCAGGCACACCGGTTGCGAGGCATTCGCGCACCACTCCCGCGATCGGTTCTTCCTCGTTCAACGCTGGGATAACGACAGAGACAAGCATGGTGGCGTATGCGTCTCGCTTGCGGTCGTCCGGTTTGCAACCTCCGAAGCAGGAAAATCCTCGAAGACTTCGGGATTGTTACTCGCAGACCGGAGGCACGCGCTACCTTAGAACAATCCACGCACAGGTGAAGTAGATCACCAGCGCTACGATGTCTGCCAGCGCCAGCGTGATCGGTCCGGCGGCGATTTTGGGATCGAGCTTTAATCGATGCAGCACCGACGGAACACTCAAGCCGATCAGACAGGCGCTCACGAGCGAAACAGCGATGCTTCCGCCAATAACCAACGCACCCTGCGCGTCGCCTCGCCATGCCCAGACGATCACAGCAACAAGAACACCACAGGCGAGGCCTAACAACAGCGCTGTGACGATTTCACGGCGCAAAGCGGTTCTAAACCAACTCCAGGTCACCGGTGCGGAGTGCAGGGCCTGCGTAGTCACGCTCATCGATTGGGCGCTTACGCTCTCGTTCAGACCGAGCACCATGATCATGAAAAACGCAATCACCAGGCTGCGCGCCAGCGTCACTTCAAACAAGCCGGCCAGAATGGCGCAGATGGTTCCTCCACTCACAGTCACCAGCAGCCACGGAAATCGATAACGGAACACGCGGAACGGCGACGCATTGCGCACCTGGGCAAGATGAAATCCCAGTGCCTCGAAGAAATCATCGCGCGCCACGTCGCGCTCGTCTTCGCCGGTTTCGAGCACGCTCTCCACGAAGACATCCGTATCCACCACGCCGATGACACGCCGTTCAGCATCGACAATCGGGAAGGCCAGAAATTTATAGAGCACAAAAAAATCGCACGCCTCCAGCACGGTTGCTTCCGCCGGCAACGCAATCACGCGCGGCACCATGATTTCGCGCAACACGACGGTGGGGGAAGTGGTTAGCAAGCGGCGCGTCGGGACGACTCCCACCAGCCGTTTGTCTGCATCTACCGCGTAAAAGTAAATGACCCGTTCGCCTACCCCTTCCCGCCGGATTTTCTCGAGAGCCTTCTCAACACTGGAATCGGCGTCGAGCAATGGAAAGTCCGTGCGCGAGTAATTGAGTGCCGGCGCGTTGATATCGACCGCGCCGAAGATCTTCATCGTTGCACTTTGTGCCGATTCCTTGCCCGAGCAACATCAGTCGAGAATTGAGAATCGTCCCATACGACGCACATCTACCCGGCCGCGCGATGCACAATGCCTTTATTCTTCAGAATTTGGTTCGCTTCGCTGAAATAATCGCGGATGTCTGCCTGGCCGCGAATCCAGGCGATGTAACGAGCAATGCCGTCAGCAAGATCGACGCTCGGCTTGTATCCAGCGGATCGCGCCAGTCTGGTGTCGCTGGTCAGATAACGCATTTCGCCGGGGCGAAATTCGCCATTGACCTCGGGCGCGATGTCGATCTTCAGGATATCGCCGAGTTGCTTGGCAACTTCCCGGATCGGTGTCCCAAAAGCGCTGCCGATATTCACGGGCAACCCGTCGAGCTTATCCGTCTCCGCGGCGAGCAAATTTGCGCGCGCTATGTCTTCGACGAAGGAAAAATCGCGCGTCTGTTTTCCATCTTCGTACAGCACTGGCGGCAAATTGTTCAGAAGCCGGGTGCAAAAAATCGCGATCACCCCGGTATAAGGATTGAAGATCGACTGACGCGGTCCGTATGTGCAGGAGTATCGCAGCGCGACCGTAGGAATGCCGATCTGTTTGCCCCAAAGCAGCACGAGCCGCTCCTGATCCACTTTCGTCAAGCCGTAAACTGTTTCTCCTCCAACCGGCGCGTTTTCCGGTGTGGGAACGCTTTTGGTAATCACGCCGCATAACGGGCAATGCACCTCCCAATCGGCATGCCGCAGTTGTTCGATTGGGCGCACATTTGGAAAAACTAGGCCATGCTTTGGACAGTCGCCCGCGCCTTCGCTGTAAACGGCTTGCGAGCTGGCAACGATAACCTTTTTGATTGGCAAATTTTTCTCACGAACAACTTCGAGCATCTGTGCCGTGCCCAGCGAATTTACATGCACAAATTTCGTGATCTCCGGCATGTACCCGCCGTACGCTGCCTGGTGAAAAACCACATCAATACCCTCGAGCGCGGCAGTAATAGCGTCGCGATCACGCACGTCACCCGGGATGAATTCTGCTTTCGGATTGATCCATGCCGGCTTGCCACGACGGTGAGTCTGAGGCTCGAGATTGTCGAATGCGCGGACCTTCCAGCCTTCGCTCACGAGAAGATCGACAACGTGCGAGCCGATCAAGCCCGCTGCGCCGGTAACCAATGCGCGTTTTTGATTGCTAACCACTGCGCGACGCTAACGTTCCGGTCATTGTAGGGCAACCGCGTCGAAAGCCTTGCGGCTGCCAGGCCAGTCGCTCACCCTACAAATTTCTTTGCGCAACCAGTTCCCGTAGAAATTCTCGCGTACATCGTGCAAGTCCCTCGGGCGCATTTTCAGCAAGTAGTTCGCCACGCAGACGGGTGAGTCCCGCCGCGTCGTCAATATCATATCCGCTCGGCAGAAGTTTTATGTCTATACCAAGCCCCGCCGCGCGTTGCTTCGTTTGCTCGAATACCCGATCAGTGCTCCAATCGATGTTTTCGAAAAGCTCCCGGTGTGGTTTTTTTATTCCAATTAAATAGTACCCGCCATCGTCGCTTGGGCCGAGCACAACGCAATCGTCGCTCTCCTTTAACAGTTCAGCTGCTTCTGCAAAAACCTTGGTCGGCACGGTTGGACTGTCGGAATCGATCAGACAAACCGATTCAAAACCACAGTTGAACAAATCTTCAGTGGCAAAATTGAGTCGTTCGCCAAATCCATCGCCGCGCTGTGGCAATAAACTGAAACCCGGCGGCAAGATATTTTCATATAACGATTCGGCTCCGACCGGCGTATAAACCGCCACTCCGCAGACATGTCCAGTGCAGGCATCCGAAATCGCAGTTGCCGTGTCATGCAGAAAACATTTATTCAGCTCCGCAGCATCCTCAGGTGTCAGCGGTGGAACGAGTCTCGTTTTCACTCGTCCGGCCTGTGGCGCTTTGGTCATCACTGCCAGCGCGCAAGAACCGGGAGACACCGGCCTCTCAAGTTTGGGATCAAAAATGCGAAAAGATTTCATGCTCACCCACAGACTTTTTCACAGCTCTGATGATGATTTAGATTTTCATTCATATAATTTCTTCTTCTAATGTGCGTGAATAACATGCGTTTCACTCACACACCTCCCATGCAAATAGCAGTCACCAACGAGTTGTTGATAACATCTGAAGGTTGGACCGACAATGGCGCGTCGGCTCAAGATGACGGCACTTATTGAAGGTTATTCAAAGTTATTGCCGCGTTGCTCGGATATCTTTTAACAAACGCGAGATCAAATTTTGCAGAACGATATTTTCACGACTTATTTTTGAAGTTTGTTAACTTAAGAGCGATCCGACAAAAAGATGCGGATCTACAGCAAATGATAAGGATCGACGTCAACGGTGACCGTGACGTCTTCAGGAAATGGAAGCTTGTCGAGCGTTTCGCGGACGAGACGGCTCAAACGCATAATGGCCTTACCGCGGATCAAGATGTGAAAACGGAATTGGCCTTGTAGTTTTTCGAGGGGCGCGGGTGCTGCGTCGCCCAGGATGAATTCTTTCGGCAGTGCTTCGGTCAAGCGGCGCTTTAGTGTTTCGGCTGATAATTTTGCCCTACCTTCATGAGAGGAACGCGCGGTAATTAGAATCGCATGTTTAAACGGCGGGAAATCGCAGCGTTCGCGAAATTCCAGTTCCTGTTGAAAGTAACCGGCGAAATCGTGGTGTCGCGCGAACTGGATCGACGGTGAAAACGGCGTGTAGGTTTGTACGAAAACTTCGCCGGGGGTTTCGCCGCGGCCGGCGCGACCTGCAACTTGGGTGAGAAGTTGAAAAGTGCGTTCGCCGGCGCGGAAATCGGGTAAATGCAATGCGAGATCGGCGTTGATTATACCCACCAGCGTCACGTTCGGGAAATGCAGTCCTTTGGCGATCATTTGTGTCCCTACCAAAATATCGATCTTGCCAGTCCGAAAATTTCGCAAAGTTTCACGATACGCGTCCTTGCGCGTCATCGAATCGGCATCCATCCGGCGGACAACCGCCTTTGGAAAGAGCTGCGCTACGGTTGATTCCACTTTTTCGGTGCCGAACCCGTGATAGATCAACGCGTCCTGTCCGCACGCCGGACATTTCTTTGGCACAGCGGCGGTGTGACCGCACAAATGACAGCTCAAGCGTCCCGATCCCCCTTGAAAATTCTGATGAAAAGTGAGTGCGACGCTGCAATTGGGACAATTACGTGCCTCGCCGCAATTGCTGCACAGCAGCGACGTGGAAAACCCGCGTCGATTCAAAAACAAAATTGTCTGTTCGCGTTTCTCGAGGCGATCCCCGATGGCCTGCGACAATTTTTCTGAAAGGATGGTCGCTCTCTTTTGTTTCCGCCGTTCCTGGCGCAGGTCGACGACCCGCATCAGCGGCATCTGATTTTGATCTACGCGCTGGGTGAGCGTTACGAGCCCGTATTTTTGAATCATCGCGTTGTGATAACTCTCCAGCGACGGCGTGGCGCTGCCCAAAACAACGACACATTGTTCGATTTTCGCCCGCACGACCGCGACGTCGCGGGCGTCATAGCGTGGCGCTTCCTCCTGCTTGTAAGTCGTCTCGTGTTCTTCATCGACCACGATCAGCCCAAGATTTTTTAGTGGCGCGAACACGGCGCTGCGCGCGCCGATGACGATGCGCGCCCGGCCGGAATGAATCTTGTGCCATTCATCATGACGTTCGCCCTCGGACAAATGACTGTGCAGCACCGCGACCATATCCTGTGCTTCGGCGAACCGACCTTTGAAACGTTCGACTGTTTGTGGCGTGAGCGAAATTTCCGGGACCAGCACGATTGCGGTGCGGCCGCGTTCTAGAGCGGCGTGGATCGCCTGTAGATAGACTTCCGTTTTGCCAGAACCGGTGACGCCATGGAGCAATATCGGGCGCGCGTTTTCAGACACGGCGAGGGCCAGTATGATTTCATTCAAAGCGCGCGTCTGTTCCTCGTTCAAGACCAGGCTGGAGGTCGCGATGAACTGTTCGTCTGCGTGCGGATCGCGCACGATGGCTTCCTCCCGCAAGTCCACGAGGCCGCGTTTTACCAGTGCGCGTAATGTCTGATTGTCCAGTGACGTTTGCCTCAGCAACTCGGCGGCGCGCACCGGTTTTTCGAGTTTCAAGATTGCTTGCAACAGTTCCGCCTGCCGAGGCGCGCGCCTTCGCAACTTCTCAAGCTCCGTTTTCTCTATCTTCTTTCCGGGTTGTACGAACAGCTGTTTTTTCCATCCCAATTCCGCGCGCCGGATCACTTGCGGAAGCAGACTTCGCATCACCGTTTCGATAGGACAGCAGTAGTAATTGCCGATCCATCTGGCTAATTCGAGTAATCGCTCGTTCAAGATCGGCGCTTCGCCGATGACCGCCTCGATTGGCCGGATGCCCTTCGCGTCACTTTCCTCGAGAATCGCAACAACAGTCGCCAAACCCGATTCATCGCGGAACGGCACCCGCACTCGCGATCCGATCCCGATCCGCTTCGCCAAAGTTTCCGGCACCGAGTAATCGAGCTCGCGATGAATGGCCCGATCGACGATGACGCGAACGTACTGCATCCGGTCCTCAGGATTCATGCTCGTGCTGGTGCTCGTAATTTTGTAATCGGTTATTGTAGCAGGAGTTCAATGATACAATTCTTCTTCAAACTGGTTCTCTGCCTGATGCTGGCAATTGCCGCGGCATTCGCTTATCTGGCGATTAAGTCAGGAGACCCATTTTACGCAGTCTACGAATGGATGAGTCCGGCCCGGTTTCATCAATACGACCGACTGATTCGAAGCGTTGCAGCAGAGCATCATCTGGATCCGATGCTGGTGAAAGCGGTCGTATGGCGTGAGAGCCGGTTCGATCCAAAGAAGCGTGGCACGCACGGCGAGCGCGGATTGATGCAGGTAAGCGAAAGAGCAGCCAACGAATGGGCACGCGAAAACAAGATTGCCGGATTCAATCCGGATAAACTTTTCGAACCAAAAACAAATTTGGAAGCGGGCACCTGGTATTTGCGTCGCGCGATCCAACATTGGGATCACCAGGCTGATCCAATTCCTTTCGCTCTGGCGGAATACAATGCCGGAGCCAGTCGCGCTCAGCGCTGGAGCGGTGGCCATGGCGTTGCCGAGATTCCGGAACGCGAGTTTCTCAAAAAGATCGATTTCCCTGCTACGCGTAGATATGTCGAGTCGATTATCGATAGGTACAAGTTTTATCAGCGGCGCGGACGGATGTAATGGGCCACCGCGCGCTTTTCGCAAGAAGGGTTGATGAAAACTTGGTTTCAACTTGTGCAACCAGGTGTCAACCTGGAAGATGCAGCTTTCGCGACAAGATGATTCGTCAGTCAGTCTTTTGGAAAATCGCGTCAGTTGCTTTGGGTGGCGTGGCATTAGGACTCGCCACGCTGACTGGAAATGCCGGTTCGCTTGGGCAAGAGCTTGCTGCGCCGACGCAATTTCGGCCCGCAGCCGCAATACATGAGACGCGCGCGGATTTGTCCGCTCCGCTTCAGTTAAAAAGTAGAAACGGAATTGCTTGGCCGATTGAAACTGTGTCGTCGGCGCCCCCGACGCGCGGTAGTTTTATGGCAACTTGGGGCAACCTGCGCGGCGCCACAGGCTACCTGCTGGATGTTTCGACGAGCAGTCAGTTCATCAGTTACGTAGATGGCTATCATGAATTGGATGTTGGTAATGTGACCGGGCAAGTCGTGGTGGGACTGAGGCCGGGCACCACATATTATTACCGGGTGCGACCCTATAGCGCGGCGGGCGCGAGCGGCTACTCAGAAACGATGACGGCTAGTACCACCGCTACCACTGGTCTGACGATCCATGCAACCTTCGATAGTTCCCTTACCGGAAACCCGAATGCGGCGGCGATTGAGGCGATGATTAATCGGGCAATCTCGATTTTGGAGTCGCTGTACAGTGATCCAATCACCGTCGAGGTTAGATTCCGATATGCGACCACGGCGCCGGACGGCACTCCATTGCCTCAAGGCAGTGTCGCACGAAGCGATTTCGTGATCTACATGATGCAGTGGAGCACGTTCATCAATGCGTTAAGAGCCGACGCGAGAACCAGCAATGACAACGTGGCTAATGCAAGCCTGCCGGGAACGGCGTTGGCGACGACTATTGAGCCGTCGAGCGCGAATGGTCGAGCAGTTGGCCTGAACGCGCCGCCAGCGATGTTCGCAAATGGCACCGTTGGTGAAGGTGGACCGTACGATGGCATTGTTACGCTTAACTCTTCAGTGTCTTTGCAGTTCACCCGCCCTATCAGCGCGGGCAGCTTTGACGCTCAGCGTCTAACTGAGCACGAATTGGACGAGGTCATCGGTTTGGGTTCTCATCTGGGTCACGTCGGTATCGATTTTCGACCGCAAGACTTGTTCAGTTGGTCCTCCAGCGGTCACAGGAACACCACTTCTTCCGGCGTCCGCTATTTTTCGATCAATGGCGGAGTGAGCAACATCGTCAATTTCAACCAGGGCCCCAACGGCGATTTCGGAGATTGGCTAAGCGAGGATTGCCCACAGTCGCATCCGTATGTGCAAAACGCGTTTGCTTGTACTGGACAATCTTCTGATGCGACTGCTACATCGCCGGAAGGGGTCAATCTTGATGTTGTCGGGTACGATTTGGCAAATACAGCGATACCTACGCCCACCCCTGCGCTGGACCAGTGCTATGCCAACTATACAACAGCGGAAGGATGCGACGCGCTTGGTCTGCTCACCACGGGGATTGGAAACACGGGTCTTGGCTGGCGTTCGCTGTTTTCCAATACTACGGGCGGCTTTAATACCGGTGTAGGCGGGGGAGCACTGGTTCTTAACAACGGGAGTTCCAATACGGCAGTAGGCGCGGCGTCGTTATTACTCAATACGACTGGCTCGAACAACACGGCCCTTGGAACCGATACGCTGGCGTTTAACGACAGCGGTGAATCCAACACAGCCACTGGTTACTTTGCGCTGATGAACAATACTAGTGGGGGCTTCAACACGGCGATTGGGGTGGAAGCGCTTACTGGTAACACCACCGGAAACAACAACACGACTATTGGTGATCTGGCACTGATGAGTAGCCAAGGCACGAGCGAACACGTGTGCGTAGGCAGCGAAGCTGGGTCTGGAATTACGAGCGTCAACAACAACATCATCATCGGCCACCATTCCGGAGTGCATAGTCTTTTTGGGCAGGAGAGTGACAGGTGCTATATCGACAATATTTTCGGTTCGCCGGTTTCCGCCGCAACGGCTGCAATGGTGATGGTGGATTCGGATGGGAGATTAGGCACGTTTACCGACGACGGACCCGGGCCGGGTCGATTTTCGCAAGCCGTTCCTAATGCCGACAGCCAAGGCATGGTCGAACTCCAAGTTCAAGACCTGGAGGCGACGCTCGCGCAGCGACAGCAACAGATAGAAGCGCTTACAGCGCAACTCAAAAAGGAGGCCGCACAAATCCAGAAGGTGAATGCGCAGATCGAAATGAGGAAGCCAGCGGCCAAAGTGCTTGTGAACGAAGATTAAGACGGCCGTAAGGCACGCCACGAAAGTTAGCCAGATGAAGCACCTTGCATCTGTGCGCTTCGCGCGCGGAAAGCGGAAGCGGCAAAGGCGGTGTCGACGGCGACTCAATCTGCGCTAACCGTTGAGGTAATGACCAAGGAGGATATCGCAGCGGTTCTGGAGAAAATCGCAACGCTGCTGGAGCTTAAGGGCGAAAATCCTTTCAAGATTCGCGCCTATACAAACGCAGCTCGAGCGCTCGAAACATTTGGCGCGACTGTGTCGAATTTTGAGGATGAAGAAGTGGTAGCAAAAATTCCGGGGATCGGAAAAAGCATCGCGCTGAAAATTAGGGAGCTCGCCGAGACCGGGTCGCTGAGCTATTTCCAGGAACTGAGCGCAGAATTTCCGCCGGGAATTCTGGAATTGTTTTCGCTGCCCGGGCTCGGTGCGAAAAAGATCAAGGCGCTTCACGACCAACTGGAAATCAGTTCGATCGAGCAATTGGAAAAAGCGTGCGAACAGGGGCGCGTAGCGGAATTACCAGGGTTTGGCGAAACGACCCAACAAAGGATTTGCGAAGCTATTTCGCGACGCGCAGCGCATGCGGGTTCATTTCAATTTGGTCAGGTCGCAGCTGAGGCAGAAACCCTGCGCGCGGACCTGGCGGCGCACGAAACGAGTTTGCAAGCTGAGATTGCCGGGAGCTATCGGCGGCGAAAAGAAATTGTGCACGATCTCGATTTACTGGTGGCAACGAAGGACCCCGCAACAGTTACGAAATTCTTCGTGTCTCATCCGCTGGTTGAATCCGTTATCGCACAAGGACCTACCAAATCGAGTGTCCGGCTGCGTTCCGGGGTTCAATGCGATTTGCGAGTGGTCACGACAGAGGAATTCCCGTTTGCGCTCGCTTATTTCACCGGCAACAAGGAACACAATATCGAGATGCGCAGCCGCGCGCTAAAACGCGGCTGGACCCTTAACGAATACCGGCTCGCGCCGCTTCCGGGTTCCGAAATGGTTGAGTTGGCGCCGCCCGCCGATCGGACGCCGCAGCGCGGCGTTTCTACCAAGAAGAAAAAGCCAGCGCGCAAGATCCCAAAGGTGCGCGACGAAGGCGATCTGTATCGCGCTGTCGATTCCGATTTTATTCCACCTGAGCTGCGTGAAAACTGCGGTGAATTCGAAGCAGCTGAACAACATTCATTGCCAAAGCTGATCGAGAAAGAAAATTTGCGCGGCACATTTCACTGCCACACGGTGGCAAGCGACGGTCACAACTCACTCGAAGAAATGGCTGAAGCCGCGCAAGAACTTGGCCTTGAGTATCTCGGGATTGCCGATCACAGCCGCAGTTCAGTTCAGGGTCACGGGATCGCTGCTGAAAAGTTGCTGGCGCAAGTCGCCGCGATTCGAGCGCAAAATAAAAGCTTCGACGGATTTCGCCTGTTTGCTGGGGTGGAATGCGACATTCTGCGTGACGGTTCGCTTGATTTTCCCGACGAAGTGCTGTCGCAGCTGGACTACGTGGTGGCGTCGGTTCATTCCGCTTTCAATTTGAGCGAATCGGAAATGACGCAACGCGTGATCCGCGCGCTGGGAAATCCGTTCGTCACCATGCTGGCGCATCCCACTGGCCGGTTACTTCTGAAACGAGACCCTTACCAAATTAACATCCCTGCTGTGCTCGAGGCGGCTGCACGCACCGGCACATGGATCGAACTAAATGCCGCGCACAAGCGGCTC
Source organism: uncultured Verrucomicrobiae bacterium (assembly GCA_963807435.1). Classification (GTDB taxonomy): domain Bacteria; phylum Verrucomicrobiota; class Verrucomicrobiia; order Chthoniobacterales; family UBA10450; genus Udaeobacter. The sequence goes on along the minus strand of CAWECA010000003.1, from coordinate 464,173 downwards.
GATCTCGACTGGCGCTGGTGGCGATTGGCGAAAGAAAAAGGCGTCAAATGCGTGATTAACCCGGATGCTCATCGCACTGGACGTTTGCAGGATCTGTGGTTCGGGATCGGCATAGCGCGCAAAGGCTGGCTTACTAAAGACGACGTGGTGAATTGTTTGCCCATCGAGAAAATTGTTAAAGCGCTTCGTGCAAAATCTGAAAGGTAAAACGCGCTCGCCGAGCGTGTCGAAGCTTCACGGGCAGCGCCGACGGCGGGTCCACCTCAAACTATCTCTCGCTGTGGCATGAACATGGTGAGGCATTTGCAGGCGCCGCCGGCCTTGATGAATTCACTCATTGGCAGCGGATGGCAATTGTAGCCACGTTCTTTTAGCTTCATAACGAGCTGTGGCGCGCCTTCGGGTAAAACGATTTCGCGCTCCATGACCACCGCGTTACATGAAAAGTGCGTGGCCTCGTCCGGGACAACATCGATCAAATCGGTTACGTGCTCGCGGATTGCGCGCTGTCCATATTCATCGAAAGCCTCCGGGAACCAAAACGCACCGCCATCGGGCAACGGACAAAAGCAGGTATCAATATGGTAAAAACGCGGATCGACCAATTCCACTGAGATTACCAGACAACCGAGCATTTCGGCTATGGCGCGATGCGATTGAATATCGGAACGAAATTTATAGCCGCAAAAAAGGACGTCTTTTCCAAAGAGTGCGTCGCCTTCGCCTTCAAAATACAGCGTGTTAGGCAGCCAGCAGATTTCGTAACCTTGTTTCTCCATCCATTTCGCAAAAAACGGCTGTTCGCCGGCGCGTTCTTGGTGGCGAAAATTACTTGGGATAAACCTGCGACCGACAGTGAGTCCAGCGTTGGCGGTGAAAACCATGTCGGGAAGTCCCGGCTGAGGCGTAATCAAATGAACTTTGCTACTCAATTCTGAGAGCGTGGCGTGGAGCTGTTTCCATTGCGTTTTAGCAACTGCCACTTCGGCGGAGCGGGCCACGCTCATCCAGGGATTGATCTCGTATTCAATCGCATAGTAATCGGGCGGACAAAGAAGCAACTCGCGCATACGATCCAAACTTACTAACGACCGCGGGTTTCAGTCAGACAATCGGCGAGTTCCCGCAGAAATGGCTCCACATCGGTGACCATCCCGATTGATTGCAACGGCTGTTGCTCGACGACCTGCTCTACGGCCAGAGCGTCGATATCGACACACACGGTTTTTACTTTCGGCGCGAGCATACTCGCCACGGCGAGCGAATGCCGAATAGTCGCCAACAAAAGCGCGTGCGTCACGTCGGCGAGCTTGTCGCGCATCAGTTTTTGGCTCTCGATAGCGTCCGTCATCGCGCCGGGCATCAGTCCTTCGTCACGAATCGAACTGGTGAGGACGATATCGACATCGTTACGGACGCAGGCATGCATGATCCCGCTAGTGAGCACATTTTTCTTAACAGCTGTCGCAATGCTGCCGACTTCGCGAATGGCGTTAACCGCGCGCATAAGGTTCTCCCGTCCGCCGCGCGCGAATGGTGTGTCGAGACTGATACCCAGCGACGTGCCGAACAACGCGCGTTCCACGTCATAACCTGCAAATGGATTTCCGGCGATAAGCCGATGGACATACCCGGCCTCGATCAGACGCACCAAATGTTGACCGGCGCCCGTGCGCACGATTGCCGGGCCAACGACAACTGCGATTTTGGCTTTGGCCTTTTTGGCGCGCCGCAACTCTTCTCCCAATTCGCGAATAATGGCCGATTTCGGTTCGTCAGCATCGATGATCGTGTTGATGAACTGGAAAACGTCCTTGCGCGAGGTGGCACGCTGCACAGGCACCACCCGCACGCCCTGATGGCCGACGACAATCGGGTCACCTTTGCGAACGTCGAAGAATTTGACGGCGCGTGCCTTGCGTCGCTTCCGGTCCACTGTTATCGCGCTGTCCATCATGGCAGGTTGCACCTCTATCTCTTTTCCGTCACATCTAAGGAAAGTTTGCTGGTTCGTCATTACATAGAAGTCCGGCGGGAAAACGCCATCTGCCGGGGCCGGAGCGAGCTGCGCATCTGCGCGCTCAGCTACTTCCGCGCCGTGCTGGCGCAGGCGCAGAATTAATTCATCCAGAGCATCACTGGTTTGCGCCGACACCTCGATGCGCGCAAAGCTTTGATCGGCACGCTTTTGGCCGATCTTAATGTCACGGATGTTGAAATTTGCGCCGTGCGTCAAGATTTGATCGAGGACTTTCGGCAGAATCAGCGAGTCAATAATGTGGCCGCGCAGCTCAATCGTCTCCGAAAACATCTCCAGAATTTAGCCAAGGACGATCGTCGCGCCAGTGAGGCGGGGTAATAGTCAGCGGCGCTTGTGCCAGGCGCCGAATCTGGTACGTACACGTCTGACCCAAACGTCGCCAACTCGACAAGATATTAATATGGAGAAACCAAGTTCAAGCGGACCTTCACCCGGGCGCAAAGCGCGCCACGTGCTGGGGTCGAGGCTGAATCGTAAAACCAAGCGACCGCCTCCTCTGCCATCGGAAAAGAAAGAGCCAGAGGCCGGTCGCACAACTGGCCGGTAGGAGCGCGCCGATGTCCACGGATCTACCTGCGCTTGCGGCAAAGATTGGCGAGGCACTTTCAAACCGGTCGGAGTATGTCGTGACGCAGGCTGCAGAGCTAAGAGTTCTCCGGGAAATGACCGACGAAGAGGTTCGCGATTTTGCTAAAAGACGTGGCTGGCGAGTCATACGGCGTCTCGGGGGCCGCCAGATTGAATTTTACAATGACGCAGGCGCTCGAATTTAGCAGGCGGAATCGGTGATTCCCTAGACACCGTTACTGGACAGGAGCAATCAGTTGGCTTACGAATGCTGACGCATTCCAAATGGAAGCGGCGAAGATTTATTTCATTGTTTTTGGTCTTCTGACGATTGCCGGCGGCATTATCGGTTACGTCAAGGCCGGCAGCGTGGCGTCGATCATTGCCGGTTCGATCACGGGAGTTTTGCTGTTGGTAGCGGCCTTTCTTTTGCCGGAACATCGCGCCGCGGGTTTGGCTACCGCGCTGGTGGTCTCCTTCGTGCTCGCCGCGCAGTTCGTTCCGAAATTCATTCGTACCAGCAGAGTCATGCCAGCTGGCATGATGTCGGTCCTGAGCGTGATCGGGATTATTGCGGCCATCGTCGTCTGGGTGAGAAAGTAATCGCGTGGGAAAAACTCGCCTTCGGACGTGGCGCCGGCTGGTTCTGGTTTTGTTCGGCGCTCTTTTCGCCGCAATCGTGTATCGCTGGATTTCACTCGAGCGATTGCAACGCGCTGTGCCGATCGAAATATTAGGAACTCCAACTCCGGAACCGACTGCTACTCGACCGCCGGCGATCACGGGGAAATTGGATACAGCGAAGCTGTTCAACGGCATTACACTTCGTTCCACAGTCGAGACTCTGCCCGGGGTCGATGCTACAACGGAACGCGCGGATCCTGAGAGTTACGTGCTCGATTTAAAGCTCCTTGCGCGAGTGCCTTCACCGAATAAGTCCATCGAAGAACTGGCGACAGTAAGTCCTCAGTTGCCAACACTGTTACCCGGGCTGGCCTCGATGCTCAAACCGGATCCGGTTTCGCCGCTTTTCGCCCAGCTTTACGATAACAAAGTGCGAATGCTGCGCGACCGTCTCGGCCGTCTCGATCTGCTTTTGTCGCGGCATAACTTTTTTGACTGCCAGACCGTTCTGCAGCTTGAGCACCCTCAAAGTCATCGGAAAGCGCTCCTGCTACAAGCCGACATGGACGTGGACGCCGATGGTTCCGATTCCGACCGGTTGCCCATTGGGACCGGCTCGCCGGCAAATTTCAAGCCAGCCACCAGTTATCGTTGGCCGAAAAAGACCAACGCACCCAATCCGTATCTCGCTGCAACAGAGGAGCGATTGAAACGCGCAGAGGAAGAGTACGGGCTCACAACCACAACGCCCGTCCGCAAACGCGAACTGCGTGGCGCGATCGCAGAATTGCGGGCCGAAGTTGGCACTCTGGAGAAGTTCAGCTTCTTAATCGGCACGACCGATCCGTTCATTGTTGTGCCGGGCTTGTTTACTCGGGGCCCCGATCCAGTCAAACCGGGCGATCATGCGCTGGTGGTTTTCGGCGACGCGGTTTATCCAGTTATTGTCGGAGATGTTGGTCCCAACGATAAGGTTGGCGAAGCGTCGCTGCGCATCGCGAAAGAGCTCAATGCGCTTTCAACCGCCTACAACCGTCCGGTGAGCGATCTGAAAGTGACTTATATCATGTTCCCGGGTACGGCTGAAAAGCCTTTTGGGCCGCCTGACCTTGAAAAAATTCGTGCGCGTTGCGAAACACTGGTGAACGAGATCGGCGGCGCAACTGTGCCGCTTCACAAGTGGGAGAACCTCATTCCACCTTCGCCAACGCCCAGCCCGACGCCGACTCCTTCGCCGTCACCTGACGTGACGCCGTCTCCTCCCGCAAGCGGGTCGGTAACCCTTTCACCTTCAACGGAGGCGACATTTGCGTTTCCCATTGCCAGCCCATCGACAAGCGCGTCGGCTGCTTCCAGCGTTACGCCGGCAGGTTCGCCTTCAGCAACCCGAACTCCGCGCAAGAAGCGCAAGCAGTGAATCCCGACGAGCGAGTGACGCAGGCGCCGATCTGCAACGACAGCCTGCGTTTAATGCACCAACTGATGGAATATCGTCACAAACCGATTCATTCGACCCTTCTAAAGGTCCGCAACAAATATTCCATGCTTCACTTGGACGTACTCATTCTCGGTTATCACTTCGCAAAAGTTTGCTCCGGCGCGATTCTTGAGATTGGCGCGTTTGTGGGGGGGGCAACGATTGCCGCGGCATTCGGCATCCGTGATTCGGGCCAGAAAAAGAAACTGCTCACAATCGAACCCGGCGGGAGGGTGAAACACAAGAGGCTCGGCACACGCAATATCTTACGCGACTTGGAACGCAATCTCGCCCGGGAGGATGTGGCGGATCTGGTGACTTTGATAAAAGGGCAGTCGTTCAAACCGGAGACGGTTTCCGCCGTCCATCAGGCGCTCGGGCCGGAGCAAATAGGGCTGTTAATCCTCGACGCCGATGCAGCCAAACGGCGCGACATCGATTGCTACGGCGACAGATTCGCTCGCGGATGCTGGATGGTGATCGACGACATATACGGCGCGGACGCCAACGAAAAGATTACACCGAGCCGCGCGGACGTGGACGCACTCGTTTCTGAGGGACTCTTAGAACCACTCGGGTTTTTCGGTTGGAGCACGTGGGTGGGACGGTGGCGCGGGAACGATAGCGCATCGTCAACTCATTAGCCTTTGATCCGCAAGGTGGAATTTCCAGCCCAGTTTCTGCCAGAGTATGCTGGGAACCGATGACGACGTCGTGTGCCGCATTCAGTTCTGCTCCAGAATGCGCCTCATTTTTTCAAGAATTTCGGGTGACGGCACGTTTTGTTCTTTCAGGACCATCAGGGCAAAGTTATCCGCCAAAATTTCCTCTGGGTGGATGATGTATTTCGTATTTTTTCCAACCTGCTCAAAGAACCCGGCGACGTCCTCGGGCGATGCCAATAACGGTGGCGCTGAGGACTTTCCTGGTATCTCCATGAAGCGCAATTGTAAGTAATTGAAGAACTCGCCGCCACGAGTGACATCGTATTTGGCAGCATTGGAAAATAGAATCGGCACCGCGCGCACTTCCTGTCCGCCAATACGAATCCGGATCGCGTGATCGTTCTGGGGCGCGTCGGGGTTAGTAATCTTGCGCGATTTGAGATCAGCCGGAAACGCCACTTCAGCGCATTTCGTGAACCCAATCAATTCGTACAGTTTCTCCCGCAGCTCGGAATTCCGACGGGATAATATATGAAAAAGTTCGTGCGCGATCGTTTTCTCCAATAGGCTGGCATCCGCTTCATCCGTCTCTTTTTCCGGCATTATGATGGCTGTGTCCCGCGTGTAGAACGCGCGACCCTCCTCAAGGCCGGTTGTCTTCACCAGATAGACAATTTTCGGCAGCCTCAATGGAAGCGCATCTAGTGCCGGGCGAATCCTTTCTATGGCTGCTCGGATCTTTGCCTTCTCCGATTCGTTCCACGCTAAAACATTACCTTTTATAAATTTCAGAAATTCATTCTCGGAAATGGTCTGGTCGGTTTTCATCCGAGCCGCGCGATCAAATGCACGTAGGCGCTGAATGAAGTCATCCTTACGGCCGAGAATTTCTGCACCGTCGTCGACAGACGCAAACTGGATAATGCATCCCTCTCGTAGTTTTACCTGGGCGCTGGCCCAAGGGATCAGCGATACCGCGAGAATCAGGCCCGGCAAGCGACTCCAGTTCATGACCGGTGCGATCTGGGGATTTAGCAGGTCAAACTTCTTCCGGTCCCACCATGAGATGGATCACTCCGTTCGGCGCGGAGATAAAGAAACCGTTAAAATCTTCGCGCAATTGCTCGACTTCGTTGCGTCGCGGGACGCCGTGAACGTCCAAAAATGACGCGGCTGCTTCCGTATCATTCGTTTCCAATTCCAGCCAGATATCGGGATGACTCAGGTTCGGCACGTTATCGATCCATAGCCGGTTCGGACCGAACTGAAAAATGCAGCCGTCTTTTTCCTCCTCGATCAAAGGCAGCCCCAACGTGTCTCGATAGAAGGCAACCGTCTGCTGGTACGTATGGCTCGGGCACTTGATCGCGATATTCGCTCCGCCCGAAAACTGCGGTCCTTCCAGTTTGGCAACCACCGCGCGTTACTCCCCGCCGTTCCCACCGGGCTCTGTCATTTTGATTGGGTCAAGCGCGCGCTCTAGCTCGTCTTTGGGGAGGATTTCTCTCTCGCGTGCGATCTCGCGAACTGTGCGGCCGGTTTTAGCGCTCTCCTTGGCAATTTCTGCGGCGCGATCGTAACCAATCTTTGGCGACAGACTGGTGACCATCGCCATTGAAAGTTCGACTAACTCCCGGCAGCGTCCTTCGTTTGCCGTGATACCGCGTACACACTTTTCGGAAAAATTATCGACTCCATTGGCCAGCAAGCGGATCGATTCCAGAAGGTCGTGTGCCATTATCGGCATCATTACGTTGAGCTCGAAATTTCCGTTCGCGCCGGCCCAGGTAATCGTCGTGTCGTGACCGATCACCTGTGCGCAAACCATCATAAGCGATTCGCTCATTACCGGATTCACTTTCCCCGGCATGATAGAGCTGCCTGGTTGTATAGCAGGCAATCGGATTTCGCCAATACCGCATCGCGGCCCGCTTCCGAGCCAGCGAATATCGTTTGCGATCTTAAAAAGCGATACAGCGATCGTTTTCAATTCTCCACTCGCCTCAACTACCGCGTCCTTTGCGCCCTGCGCTTCGAAATGATTCTTGGCCTCACAAAACGATATCCCGGTTCGCTGCTCGATGTGGTGCAGCACTTTCTTGGGAAAATCGACATGGCGATTCAGGCCTGTCCCCACTGCGGTTCCCCCTAGAGCAACCTCGCGCAAAGCGTTGATGGCCCTTTCCGCCCGCTCTTTGCCATAGGCCACCTGCTGCGCGTAACCGGAAAATTCCTGCCCGAGCCGGATCGGTGTTGCGTCCATCAAATGAGTCCGGCCGATTTTTATGATTTCCCAAAATTCCTTCGCCTTGGTTTCGAGTGTCTCATGCAATCTCTCCAGCGCCGGAACCAGGTGATTTTTCATTTGTTCCGCAGCGCTGATGTGAATCGCCGAAGGAATCACGTCGTTACTGGATTGGCTCATGTTGACGTGATCGTTCGGGTGCACATGCTCGCGCGAGCCGATCGGTTTCCCGGCTAACTGAGCGCTCCGGTTGGCGATTACTTCATTGGCGTTTGTATTGGTGCTCGTTCCGGAACCAGTCTGAAAAATGTCGAGCGGAAAATGGTCGTCGAGTTTTCCCTCGGCGACTTCCTCGGCTGCCTGCGTGATTAAAGCCGCGCGCTCCGCGTCCAGCAAACCGAGGTCGTGATTGGCTTGTGCGGCGGCTCCTTTAATCAACCCAAGCGCGCGGATGAACGGACGCGAGAATCGGTAGCCGCTAACCGGAAAATTCACCACAGCGCGATGCGTTGAGGCGCCATGCAGCGCATCCGCGGGCACAGTCATCTCGCCCATCGAATCTTTTTCGATTCGAATCGGTTTGTGCGTCATGCCGAACGTTCCGCGCCAACGCCGGCCAACTTGGAGCGCTTCTTCGATCTGGCCGGCGAGCGTCCGCCACCCTGCGTTGAAGGCAGCTTATGAAAAACCGTGATAAACATTGGCGGAATATTTTGCAGGAAATATTCCGATTCGGCTTGCTGGAAAATGGTGGCGTGCTGCTTCAATTCGTTAGTGACCTGATATATGATGAACTTGCCATCGGGCTTTAGCGCATCGTAGGTCTTTCGCAGCAACGCGCGCTTCTTCTCAATCTTGAGTATACTAAAGGGAATGCCGGAAAGAATGTAATCGCACAACGCGAAGCCATGTCGTTTAAGTTCGAAGGGCAACGATGCTGCGTCGCCGTGTATTACGTGCACGCGGGGATCGGCTGAGAATTGCCGTTCCAATGACCGGGCGAGCGCCGCATCGAGCTCGAACAACAGCAGATGTGAATCTGGCGTCATTCGTCGCGCGATCTCACGCGAGTGCACGCCTTCGCCAGGCCCGTATTCTGCGAGCACGCGAGGCTGGGTAAAATCCATTTTGCTCGCCACGCGTTCCACCATGGCCTTGGAACTGGGTACAATTGACGCGATCTGAAATGGGCGCTTCAGAAAACGCTTGAAAAATAATGTACTCACGGGGACTGGAATGTTCGCCTCAGGCGTTTCGGTTGTCTAGTGTTGATATGTTGGAGGATATCGGGCTGTCAGCAGGCGTCGCATCATCTTGACTGATCGATAATCCCCGATCACATATCAATTCAAACTTTGTGCGCGGTTAGCTCAGTGGTAGAGCACTACCTTGACACGGTAGGGGTCACAGGTTCGAACCCTGTATCGCGCACCACTTCCCGGCGATTGCGCCTTTATTCCATTCACGCAGCCGGGACAACCTGGATTTGGATGCTTCGTCGCTTACAGAAGGAGTTGGAATCTATCAGCGGCGAGTTTTCCAAGTATTAAATGCCGCCACGGCCTTCGGCAGGGTCAGCGGAAACACCACGAGTGTCGCGGCGGCGGCGATCAAGCTGTAAATGGAAAATGCGCGATGTTTCGTCCACGAATCGCGAGTGAGCTTCCTTGCCTGCACTGCGTCGGCCAGCGCTTTGCAGGCGAGCCCGAGGGGAATCCACGGCAGCGATTGCGCTCGATTCTCCCCGCCCATCGCCGTAAGCGCCAGCGTCACGGCGTAGCTGCCGAGACCGAGAACTGCGTCGGGGACTTTCAGTTTGCCGTAGGCCTGCGCTGATCCGTTTACTTTCTCGGTGTCGAAGGCGGTCGAAGTCGGCTGCGGCAGACGTGGTAAAATCCCCAACTGATACAACGCAACCAGCCCGAGAGATGAGATTGTGGTAAGCGAGAGAAGCGCGACGCTTCGACGGCAAGTTAGGTAACTACTGCGGCCGTGTCGCAATTCCTCACTCAGTTGAGCCGCAGAACTCATGATCTTTTCGCGAAGTAGGTGGCTAGGCCGGCAGCGATCACCCCAAGAAAGCCAAGCGCGATTGCGTTGCGATGTTTGTCGGTCCAAAGTTGCGGACTGAAATTGCGCGAACGCGCTCCGAAGGTGCCATGCGGACCGTGATCGCCCGGGACCGGCTCGTAGAGATTATCTTTTCGGTTCGGATCCTTCGGTTCGTTGGTCTGTTGACCCTTGAATCCGGTCCAGGCGAGATAGTGATCGAGGAATCCGGGAAAGATCTTGTTCCCAACAACCGCCTGCACCGTGGGAAGTCCGACATAGATTTCCCGGCGATCGTGATGCGAGGCAAAAACAATCGCATCGGCTGCCACCTCCGGCTGATAAATCGGTGGAACCGGTTGCGCCTTCTTCGGTAACCGGCTTTTCACCCACCCGAACTGCGGCGTATTCATTGCTGGCATTTGGATCATGCAAACCTTCACGTTGCTCCCGTCATGGATCAGCTCGCAACGCAGTGAGTCCATGAATCCCTGAATGGCATGCTTGGTCGCGCAGTAAGCCGATTGCAAGGGGATGCCGCGATAAGCCAGAGCGCTGCCGACTTGGATGATCCTGCCGCGGTCGCGCGGCAACATGCGTTTCAACGCCGCGAGCGACCCATACACATAGCCAAGATAGTTCACCTCAGTGACTCTCTTATATTCATCGGGCTTCATCTCTTTCACCGGGGAAAAGACGCTGGTCATAGCCACGTTTACCCAGACATCGATCGGGCCCAGTTCCTTCTCGACCCGTTCCGCCGCGGCTTCGACCGCGGCCGCATTCGCCACATCTGTCGGCAGCATGAGCGCTTTGCCGCCGCGTTCCTCGACATCTCGTCTGGCCCCTTCAAGTCCGTCCTGGCCCCGCGCGATCAACCCGATATGTGCGCCTTCTCTGGCAAAAGCGCGCACGGTGGCACGCCCCACGCCGGCGGAAGCCCCGGTCACCACAATTACTCTCGTCTTTTCTTTCATAAATTTTTGTTCTCGTTAGGCTGGATATTTCTTTTCTCCCAGAACGAGCGGAGGCCGTCGGTACTCGCCCCGGGCGAGTCAGCTATATTTTCGAACACAACCGTTCCCCCAAAATCTTTGGACGACCAACGCTATGCAAGGCGCGGCACTCCTTTCCAATGCGTGCCCGGAGGCGAGAGATGGCGCCGGACCGGCGGCTCGGTGAGATCGCGTTTGTCGGAATTGAAAACGGTGTCGGCTTGCGAGATGAGGTAGTCGGCGGTGCGTGCGGCGAGAGCTTGAATCGTTAGGCCGGGATTTGCCGAGCCTTGCGTGGGCAGTATGCTGCCATCGCAGACGAAGAGGTTGGCGATGTCGTGCGTGCGGCCAAATTTGTCGACCACGCTCGCGCCCGGATCGGCGCCCATGCGGGCTGCGCCGACAAGATGGGCGTAACGCGATTCCTGGCTAACTTCGGTTGCGCCGGCGGCGCGCATCACTTCTTCGGTCTTTTTTTTGGCGAACTTGATCAGCTTTTTGTCGTTGTCGTGCAAACTGAAGCTGATGTGTGGAATCGGGATGCCGAATTGATCTTTTTCGTCGGTGATGGTAACGCGGTTGTTGGCTGCGGGAAGGATTTCGCCTAACAAACCAAAAGGCGCCCAGTGATTGTAATCCATGAGCATGCGACGCATGCCCCAACCCCAGACGCCGCGCGCGGCCAGCATTTGTTTACCGTAAGAAATGGGAAGCGGTGCGACAGTTTGAATTGCGAAGCCGCGCGCGAAATCGTTTTTCGGATTCGTCTCGTAGTAGTGTTCGGTAAGTGCATGCGCGGGCGGCGCCTTGTACATGCGAACCGGTTCCTCGAAGCGGCCGAGAACGACATTCCCGGCCTGGGCCATGAGATAGCGACCCACGGTGTCACTCGAGTTAGCGAGACCATTGGGGTAGCGGTCGCAGGCAGAGTTGAGAAGCAGGCGCGGAGTTTCAATTGCGTAACCGGAGACGATGACGGCTTTGGCCTTTTGAAAATGTTCGTGGCCATCGTCGTCGTAATAAGTCACGCCGTTGACGCGGTTGTCATTGCCAAGATGGATGCGACGGACCATCGAACGATCGCGCACCTCGGCGCCGTGCGCGATAGCGTCGGGCAGGTGCGTGACGAGCGTGCTCGCTTTCGCGCCGACCTTGCAGCCTTGAATGCAAAAGCCGCGATAGATGCAATGCGGACGGTCGTTCCGCGAACCGGTAAGAATGGCCACGGGGCCGCCGGCGCTAACGGGAATTCCGAGCTCGGTGCAACCTTTGATAAGCGCGTTGCCGACACCGCCCATTGGATGCGGTCCGTAGGCATAACCATGCGGATCGCCCCACGGGAACCAGGCCGGACCAGCGACCGGCATTTCCAGCTCGAGTAACTCATAATAAGGCTTCAGGTCCCAGTAACTCATAGGCCAGTCGGCGCCGACTCCATCGCGCGTGTGAACTTCGAAATCGGAAGGATGGAACCGCGGGGTGAACGCCGCCCAGTGGACCGATCCGCCACCAACGCCTTTGCCACTGTTATTTGCGCCGAAGGTGAGAGGATCGGCGCCGCCAGTGATGCGCATGTCTTCCCAATAGAGTTTGTGCGAACCCTTTTCGTCGCTCACCCAGTCGCGTTCGGTGTCCCAGAAAGGTCCCGCCTCCACGCCGATAACACGAAAACCAGCCCGGGCCAGTCTTTGCAAAAGAACTCCGCCCGCCGCGCCGACTCCGACAATGAGATAATCGATCTCGTCGTTCTCGGCATAGCATTCCATCGGCGTTTCCAGCCGTTGCATCGCGCCGAGCCAATGCTTGTGGTCGTTAGGCTCTCGAAAGCGGCCACCAAATGGTTGTTTCAATGTGAACCTCCCTGACCGCCGATCGGATACTCGCTGTGTGCGGCGATTTCTCTTTCCTTCGGGTCGGAAACCCAGACTTCGGGGTTGACTGTCCATTCGTAACGTTGCTCTTCGACTTCCCACGGCTCGGGCTCACCGCGTTCGAGTCGGGTGTAAGCGCGTGGATAAGCCGGTCCGCCGAAACCCATTTCATCCCAGACCCAGGGATGCGCGCAGTAAACTTCGACAGAATCCTGCAGAATGAGTGCCCAGTAACGATGCACCGGCATGCGTTCCCAGATTTCTTCCGCGCCGGGCATCGGTTTGGCGTCATGGATGGATTTGAGAAGGTCTTCCTGTTCGCGCCAGGTCAGCTCAAGAAAATCGCGGTCGTAATTTCTCTGCGCGATTTGCTGGATCGCCTGAAAGCCAAGCCGATAGGCGTCGGGATCGGGCGGCATGGAGGCGAAGCGGTAGCCGGGCGTTTTGCCTTCGTGCAGGCGTTGATCGATGAACGGGACGATCGGGATTCGGCGATCCGGCGTGCGGTCGTCCTGTGGAAGAAGGTGGCCGCACAGGACGTTCATTAGTCTCACTTCGTCTGGCTTGAAGAAACGGAACGACGGTATCTCCTGCACCCGTTTGCAGATGACTTCTCGCGTGGCGGCGTCCCAGTAGTTTTGCTGGTCGAGCGTGCGGAAGCCCGGGTAATAACCAGGTTGCTCGCGCTCGATTGGCTGGCCGGTCTGGAGATTGAAAGGGTGATGGTTATTAGGAGTCTGCGCGCGATCTCGCTCGTCAGACATTATCGTTCCCTCCGCATGAGGCTGGCGAGTAAGCCCACGGTTCCGCAGGCGGCGAAGAGGAGGGGCGCGAAAATCGGCGGCCCGTACATGATGTTATAGAGTGGTTTCGTCATTCCGCCCGGACGCCGCGCGACGCCGCGCGCGTGGTAGTAAAATCCGAGCGCGCCGTCAGCGATGGCGAGCGCCGATATCGCCGGCAGCCAGGTGCGCGCGATCTTCGGACTCTTAATCGCGCCCGCTGCCGCGCCGATGAGGAGCGGCGCGATAATGATCGGTGTCCACTGCGAGAGATAGCGGAAGTTGTTTTTGTAGTGTGAATAGAGCGCTTCTGCGCCGCTACAAAACGTGCCGACCATCGTCGCTACGGCGAGATGTTTTTGGAACCGGCCGATGCGCAAGCCGATCGTCCACGGATGTTGGCGCTCTAGTTGTTCCGCCGTGAGAGAAATAATTCGCGCCTTCGGTGCGCTCAGGATTGGAATGGACTCTTCCGGGCGAAGGAAGGAGGCGATTAGACCAAGATAAGCCGAAACGCCGAAGAGGATAGGCGCGAAAATTGGCGGACCCATGATAACGTTTGACACCGGTAGCCGCCAGCCGCCGGGTTTTCGGGCGATGCCGCGCACGTGATAAATGAATCCGATGAGGCCATCGAGAAGAGTGATCGCGGAAGTCCAGCGGAGAACGGTGCGCGCGGCGCGTTTACTGAATGCTCCCCAGATGCCGGCGATAGTCATGGCCGCGCCCAGCGCGACCGGCGTGTACATGATGCGTTGGCCGTAACTGCCGCGGTAGTGTTCGTAAGCGACTTCGGCGCCCGCCAAGATACTCGAAGCGCCAGCCAGCGCGGAAAGGCTGCGCTGGAAGCGCCCTCCGCGGATATGCGTTTCGGCTTCGCGAGCCGGACGCGCGAGTTTCTCGGGGAGGAAACGGTCGATGAGGAAGTCGGGCCATTTCCCGTTCTCGCGTGAGGAAACGAGGTTGTGCAGGCGTTTTGTCAGGGTGCGCATTGGTTGGAAATGATGGAAGGGCCAAAGCGTTGAGAGCCGGTTCTGGATAGCACACTTGTTCCGGGTGCAGGTCGCGTTGTTCCAACGCGACGAACCTTCCTTATCGTGCCGAGGCAGATCTCAGAGAGAATCGTTCGCAAAGTTCGCGACGGAGGAATACCGTCGCCAGCACTCGGAACGAGTGCGCTACCCAAAGGCATGGGCGACGTCGTCGGGCCGTTCATAAGGCGTATTTTTTCGCCTCCTTGCGTTTCAATTCCAGGCCGTTGCCGGGACGGGAGAGGTCGGGCTTCAAGGCGCCGTCGTTAGGTTTGGGCACGCCGTCGAAGAACATCTGCTCGATGCGAACGTGATCGTGAAAATATTCGGCATGCCGGAAAGGGCGCGCGCTGCAACCGACCGGTATGTGCAAGGCCGGCGCGCAATGCGAGGAGAGTGGGAGATGATACGCTTCGCACAAGACCGAGGCTTGGAAAAATCCGGTGTATCCGCCGCAGCGGGTCGCGTCAGCCTGCAGGATGTCGACCGCTTCCGCGGCGAGCATGCGCTGGAAATAGGTGACATCGTAACCGTATTCGCCGGCGGCGATGTCCATGCCGGGCGGGCCGTCGTTGCGCATGAGATGGAGACCGGTGAGGTCGTCGGATGTAACCGGTTCCTCGAACCAACTCACGTCAAGCTCGGAGAAGACGTAGCTGAATTCGAGAGCCTGCTTGTACGAGTATGCTCCGTTGGCATCGACGAAAAGCTCACAGTTATCGCCGATCGCTTCGCGTGCGAGACGGACGCGTTCCGGATCGTTGCCGGGATCGCGCCCGATCTTCATTTTCACTCGCGGAATTCCTTCCTCGGCCCAGCCGTTGAGTTGTTCCTGCAATTTCCTGTTGCTGTACGAAGTGAATCCGCCGCTGCCGTAGATCGGCATGGCCTCGCGCACCTGACCGAATAGCCTAACGAGCGGAACGTTGAGCAGTTTGGCCTGCAAATCCCAGAGCGAAGTATCGACCGCGGAAATCGCCATCGAGCAAATGCCGGGACGGCCGAGGTTGCGAATCGATTTGACCATGGCAACGAACGCCCCATTGGGCGACATGGCGTCCCGGCCCAGGACGACATCTTTTAGTTTGGAGTCGATCAGTTTGGCGGTAGCGGCGTCGGCGTAGCTGTAGCCTAACGAACGTTTGCCGCCCGCGTGGCATTCCACGATCACGATGGTGGTGCTGTCCCATTTGATGGTGCCGTCGCTTTCCGGTTGGTCGGTCGGGATCGAGTAAGCCGAGACCTCAAGTTTTTTTATCGGGATGATTTTCATCTCGGGAGCGCGGGCGCCTCGTGCGCTGGCTTGTGCGCCTCGCGCAAACCCGAACGTTGCTGACACGCGGCTTGGAGAAGAAGTTTGCGATGGCAAAGCGCCATCGCCAGCGTGGGGGGCGTACGCGCTCCCCGGAGTGACGGTGCGCCACTCACTTCTTGTGTGGGATGAAGCTTTCGATTGCGTCCTTAAACGCGCCACGGATCATGCCGCCGGCGTCGGAGTCGCCTTTCGCGATCGATTTCACGAAATTCTCAGCTTCCTTAAAGGTGATGTGCGGCGGCAAGGTTGGGACCTCGGGGTCGGTGACGGCTTCGTACACGACCGGGCGATCCGACGAAAGCGCGCGGTCCCAGGCCGGGCCGACGTCTTCCTCTTTTTCCACCTTGATGCCACGAAGACCGAGCAGCTCAGCGTACCTGGCAAAACCAAACTCGGGCACAGTTTGTGAAACGACATATTTCGGATCGCCAGCCATGACGCGTTGTTCCCACGTGACCTGGTTGAGGTCGCGATTGGCCAAAACCATGATGATGAGGCGCGGGTCGCTCCATTCCTTCCAGTAATGCGCGATGGTGATAAGGCAGTTGATGCCGTTCATGAGCATGGCGCCGTCGCCGACCAGCGCGATGACCGGACGGTCGGGCCAGGCGAACTTCGCGGCGACGGAATAAGGCACGCCCGAGCCCATGGTTGCGAGATTGCCGGAGAGCGAGGCCATCATGCCGCGACGCACTTTCAGGTCGCGCGCGAACCAGTTGGCCGACGATCCAGAATCGGATGCGAGGATGCATTGATCGGGGAGGCGCGGCGAGAGTTCCCAGAAAACGCGTTCAGGATTGATCGGCTTGGCGCTGTTCATGGCACGCGCCTCGAGCACTTTCCACCAATCTTTGATGTCGTCTTCGATCTTCTTCTGCCAGGAGCGATCTTCCTTGCGTTTAAGGAGCGGAATGAGCGCGCGCAATGTATCGGCGCTGTCGCCCACCAGGTTCACCTCGGTCGGGTAACGAATGCTCAACATTTTTGGATCGATATCGATCTGGACGCCGCGGGCCTGACCTTCCTTTGGGAGAAATTCCGAATAGGGGAAGCTGGAACCGACCATGAGAAGCGTGTCGCAATTCGTCATCATCTCCCAGCTCGGCCTGGTGCCTAACAAACCGATCGGCCCGGTACAATAGGAGATATCGTCGGGGATAACAGCTTTGCCTAACAAGGCCTTGGCCACGCCGGCACCTAGCAACTTGGCGACCTGCATGACTTCGTCGGTGGCCTGCAAGGCGCCCTGACCAACGAGCATCGCGACCTTTTTGCCTTCATTGAGAATGTCTGCGGCGCGCCGCAAATCTTTGTCTTTCGGAACAATATGTGGCTGCGAGTAACCGATGCCGGAATGAACGGTGCCGTGAGCGCGCGGCGGTTCTTCCACCGCGGGCAATTCCTGGAGGTCGTTAGGGAAAATGATACAGGTGACCGTGCGCTCGGCGATAGCGATGCGAATGGAGCGGTCAACCAGATGTCGCACCTGCGCTGGAGTCAACGCCATATGGACATACTCGTGGGCGACATCTTTAAAAAGGGTAATGAGATCGACTTCCTGCTGATAACTTCCGCCCATGGCCGCGCGCGCCTGTTGGCCGACGATCGCCAGCACTGGCTGGTGATCCATCTTCGCGTCGTAAAGGCCATTGAGCAGATGGACCGCGCCCGGGCCGGACGTGGCGAGGCAGATACCGAGTTCGCCGGTGAACTTGGCGTGTGCACAGGCCATGAAAGCTGCCATCTCTTCATGCCGCACCTGAATGTATTCGACCTGATCGCCCGCGCGATCGATCGCGCCGATGATACCGTTAATGCCGTCGCCGGGGAAACCGTAGATGCGTTTGTAACCCCATTCGGTGATTCGTTTGATGAGAAAATCGCTTACCTGTTCACCCATTGAAAAATATCCGTGCTAATCATTGTTGCATTAGACAATCGCGCCGGCGGAAGAGTTGGTTTGTTTTTTTTGTTTGGTAGCAGCTATGACGACTCGTAGAGCGGCGCGGATTTCTTCATTCCCAGCGTGGCTGATTGCGCCACGGAAAGTTGAAAACGATCTTGTCGCTCGCTCGGCAATTTCTCCCCCGGAATCTCGAAGTGGTAAGTGCTGAGCTGCGAATCGATTATCTCAGAATCGTTCACCATCTTCCAGGAATCGACGCTGTAATGGACGGTTGCCGACAATATTTTTTAGCGACTGTCGTTAGGCTGAACGCCATCCGGTTTGTCGGGGGGGAGCCGCGCCCTGTGGTTTAGGGGTCCTCCTTTTTCCTTAACGGTCGTGCCTAACGAATCAGCGCATGCCGAGATTTATTAATCTGCCGGAAAGGCAATGGTGGTGATGAGGGCGTTTTCGGCCTGGCGCGAATCGAGCCGGGTGTGCTGCACGACGATGGGCAAATCGGAAGTGATCACGCTGGCGTAATTAGTCGCCTTTGGCACCGCCTCGGGGTCTTCAAGATCGTTGAAACGCTGGTGCACTGTTCGCCGCGCCGGCACCGTGATCTTATAAGGCCCGACCGGATCGCGATCGCTAAAATAGATCACGATCTCAACATTCGCGTCCTGATCGTTCGTGTTGAGGATGCAAACCGTCTCGTGACTGAGCATCTGCGGCTCCGGCCCGTGGCTCCACGATGGGATCCAGCCCTCGGCAATCGCCCAGGTTCTACGTCCAATATTCATTTCGATATCTTTCACTTTAGTAGTAGGACAACGCGTCACGCTGCTTTGTTGGATGATGTTAGTTTGTTTCCTTTTTTCAGTGAGCCGAGCCATCCTCCGGTGAATCCGGCGCGTCTTAGGCCGTTCACCAGCGGTAGACATTTCCGCGTTAGTCTCCATAAAAGACCGCTCCGGTAGTTTTCGATCATCATCACGATCGGTCCCTGGTTTAGGCCGAAGTGCCAGGGAGAAACCCAGCGATATTTTCCCGGCCGGGGCGTGGGATACGTCTCATTGAGAGTGGCTTTGAAGCCATATGGGCTTTTTCCTTTCACATGGAATTCGCTGAAGTGACGTACCGTGGGTAAAACAATCTCCGGAGCGAAAGGCAGGCTGGCGACCGACGCCCAGGGCGCCAGGGTTCCGTCGTCAGGCCCGTGCGGAACTCCGCGCGCGATGTAACCGTAGAAGCGGCGTTTGACCCCTTTCACTCGCAAGACTTTATCGCCAGGGCCATCACTGGCTGTGATCCCCCAGCAATAGGTGCCGTAGCCCGTGAACTTGCGCGGATTTTGCTCGGCGTAGTGCTGTTGAACGTAGGTCGCCCGGCGACTATTCTCGAAGTAATCTATTCTTTTCGATCGCATGAATTCGTCCTGGATGCCGCGAAAATCGAGCCACAGGTGGGACATTTGGTGAATGAAGAGGGGTCCCGCGTAGAGAAACTCAATGTCGTAAAACTTCTTCCATTGATAAGTCGAAAGCCATGCTTGATAGCTACCGTGTGGGATCGGAAAGCTCGGAGACCCTAAGGCGAGCACGTAAAGGATGAGGGCTTCGCAATAACCCTGCCAGCGATAACGAAGAAAACCGCGACCCGGTTTCCACCCATGAGTGAGTGCCTGGCCCCGGTTTAACATCCATAGCCAGTTCATCCGGCGGTAGATGCTTTCTACTAACTCACGAATTTCTCGCTCTGGGGCGGTGTCCGCATCGAAATATTCCTTGGCAACAAGGCATCCAGCGACAAGGAAAGCTGTATCGATACTTGAGAGCTCGCATTTCCATGCTCGCTGCCCCGTCTTCATATCCAGAAAATGGTAGTAAAACCCGCGATAACCTGTCGCCTCGGCCCGTTCACTCTGTTCGCTTTGCCAAAAAAAGCGGAGAGTGGTGAGCGTGCGCTTTACGGCCTGAGAGCGCTTCAGGAAACCCCGTTCCGCCGCAATGGGATAAATCGAAAGTCCGAAGCCTGTCGCCGCAATGCTTGCCGGCGAACCTTTTGCGGTTTTATCCTGGACCAATCCGTTGGCTGGATTCGCTTCGCGCCAAAAGTAATCGAAAGTTTCGCGCTGTAGCCTATGAAGCAGCCGGTCGTTAGCGCTACTCATGAAGAGTGATTTTTCCTTGGGCGCGAGGAGCGCGGTTTAGCCCGTGAGGTGTGGTCGAAGACCAGGGAGACAGCCGCAACCGCATTAGGCGGCAGGTCAATTTCAAACTCAGCCGTATTGCCTTCCTGTTGAAGAGAGAAAGGCTCGCGGACTAATTCGGAAGCTGCCTGAAGCTGGTCTACCTGTGTTGGAGTAAGGTAATCCGGCTTTCCCATTTCACGCCAAATCGCCAAGGCATTGGCATGATTGTCGTCGACACGTTGCAAGATGGCGGTGGCGGTTGGAAGAACATCACGGAGTTGGATACGAACATTCTCCTTCCTGATCTGATTATGAGGCAAGGCGTGGTTGGTGAGCAGGATCGTGGCACTTCTCGTCTCCTTACCAATAACCCAGACAGAGACCGTGTCGTGCAGGCCATCGACTAGGAAGCGAGTATCTCCTAACCCATGCAGCAATTCGAAAGCCCGATAGACCGGCTTGGCGATGTTATGAAGGTTCAACAGGCCGAAGCCACCCTGAAAGGGAACGGATGGCATATAGTTTTCATTGAAGATATCGGAGAAAGTCCACCAGCTATAGCAGTCGACGACATCGTCTACACTCATGAGAATATTCGTTGCGAAAGCCGCGGCAAACGGCTCGTCGTGCAGATGGTCGCGCGGATTGGAAGAGATGCTCCACTCCGTGTAGTAGAGCGGGCGATCGCCGGCTTCGCGTTTGGCGTCGAGCGCTTTTTCGCGCATGATTCCGCGCCGACTTTTTCCTAACTGCGTCGCCGTATCGTCCCCAGGGCCGCCAAAGGCGTCAGTTGGATATTGATGAGTGGAGATAAAATCCGCAGGAAGCTTCGCTTTTTCGATATAAGCGACAAAATCGCCAATCCACGCACTTTTCGCGGTAACTGGTCCTCCGACCTGAAGGGAGGCGTCGACCTCCTTAAGGGCACGAGCGGTGACTTTATAAAGCTTGAAATAATCCTTCTGCTTACCGGACCCGAAAACGTCGAGATTGGGTTCATTCCAAACCTCGAAGAACCATGATCTGACTTCTGCCAGGCCGTAGCGGTCGATCCAATGTTTGGCCAGTTCGCGAATAAGAACGGCCCATTCGCGGTAACTTTTTGGCGGGGTGACGTTGGCTCGATAATGAAAGGCTGTCTTGGTTCCTGATGCGAGCGCTTCTGGCATGAAGCTCAACTCGACAAAAGGCTTCATTCCGATGGAGAACAGGAAATCAAAAATCTGGTCGGCGTTGAAGAAGGAATAAAGCCATTCGTTGTTCTGACAAATTAGCGCGTCCATAGGATGCGACAGCAACGCGTGGAACCGAACGTAGCGGAAACCGAGCTCGCGGTGGCAGCGACGCAACTGTGTCTGGTGATCCGCGCGCAACGCCAGTTCCGCGTGGCCGCTGCCGACAGTATGTTCCCAAGTATGTCTCAGCGGCGTGATAGACTGAGAGAAGCTCGAAGTGAACGTTGGCATTCCAAGGGCTAAATCGACCTCGCGGGAACCACTGGACGCTAGAAAAGTCAGGCCGCTGAAAGCTGTCAGACTTAGCCAGCTAGAATTCGGTTTAGCACCAAAATGCAAGCGACAAATTGGCGCAGCGCTGCCCGAGATCACACTGGCAGATTACGATTCGATCACCAGTCACGTCTGAATCGATCGAATAGCTTTACAGTAGCAAAACTGCTCTTCGCATGTTACCGATGAAATCCATATGAAGATTTCCATGCAGGTCAGTAGATGCACTGGCAGGTTTGAATCATCTCGACGTTTGCAGGGATAGAGGCTCGAATCTTACCGCGCGACATCACACTATGCCCAAGTCTTCTTCAAATCTAAACCAGGCGATTAATGACTTCGCTAGGACCTTGGACTCGTTAAAGGACCTGGAGCTGCAGGTAGGTACGGCCGCGGATCTGATCGAGAAATGTTTCAAGGGGAGGAACAAGCTACTGGTGTGTGGTAACGGCGGCAGCGCAGCAGATGCATCGCATTTCGCGACCGAGTTTGTAGTGCGTTTTGCCAAAGACCGACGTGCGCTTCCGGCAATTTGTCTCGCAAGCGACAGCGGGGTCCTCACCGCTGGAGGAAATGATTATGGATTCGATAAAGTGTTCGCGCGTCAAGTGGAGGCGTTTGGCCAGCCGGGCGATGTGCTCATTTGTCTAACAACTTCCGGCAATTCCAAAAACGTGCTCCTTGCCTTGCAGGAAGCGAAGGCGCGCAAACTGAAAACGATCACTTTCCTGGGACGGGATGGCGGATCGACAAGAGGCATCGCAGACGTAGACCTTTTGGTCAAAGACGATTCAACAGCCCGAATCCAGGAAGCGCACAAGCTTCTAATTCATGTGCTGTGCGAGACAATCGAGGCCGGAATCACGGACTGACGGTTGCCTCAGGCTGGTGTCTGGTTCACTCCGAATTTTTTAGCAATCTTTCGCGCTCGCGATTGAGCTGCCGCCGCTCGTTTGCGGTCAGGCTTCCGATTCCGGACTTGGAAATCTTGTCAAGGATCAGATCAATGGAAACGTGGGCGTCTTCGGCTTCGGGGTTACCATTATTCGTTCGCGGGCGCGGCTTGGGAACGACATGGTATTTCGGCCTCGATGCAAAGCGGGCTTTGAATGTGTCCCACCAGGCAAGTTCCGGACCGGCTCCATTTAGTTCCACGAAAAGGAATGCCGCTCCGATGCTAGTCCAAGCCATGACCAGCTCACTCCAATCATGGTAAGCGAGTAGTTGCAGTGTGTAGATGGTAGCCAGAATCAACGCCACCCACTTGGCCATAATTCGCAGAAACAGTTCCACCCGCGGATAAATGGTCACAAAGGCAATGAAAACCCCAAAGTGCAATGCTTGTGAACCCGCAACTCCGAAACGTTCCCAGATACCCCAGACTGTTAGCAACGCAGTCGGCGTAACCAGCAAAATGAGATAGAGCGTGATGTACGCGCGTCGCCCTAGAAAACGTTCCACTTCTCGCCCGAAGACCAGCAGGAGGTACATCTCGATGGCGAACCACAGTAAACCTGAAGGCGCGTGTACGAAGGCATAGGTAAAGAGCCGCCATACCTGGCCGCTCGACCAGATCATCGCGCTATCAAATTGAAGCCAGCCCAAAACGGAACCGGCCCCGACCGCCACCAGAACCGCAGCCAGAATCGCTGCCGCCACGTGGACTCCTACTAGCATGGTGGTCACATCGACTGGATAGCGACCCATCCACGCGACCGGCCGATAGTCATCGGACGTGGTGACCCCGAACATGTTTGAAATAAATGCCGCGCATCGTGCCTGCGCAAGTGAAACGACGACTGGAACGACGATTTCCTGCAGCGTTGGTAGCGTTGGACCACGATATGGGGAAGGGAAACGTCCGAATGGCTCTTACGGGGGAGCGATTCAACGTGACGGAAGCAAAGTTCGTGGTTAAAATGCCGGTTTTCGCGCGATGATAAATCCAGCTCCGACCATCTTCCCGCCAAAGGGCGTCGGCGATGCGGCGCCCGGCAACAAAGCAGTGCTCGATTGGGTGCAGCAGATCGCCGAACTAACTGAACCGGAAAACATTTTCTGGTGTGACGGTTCCGAGCGCGAAAATGACTTTCTGATCGCAGAATCGCTCAAGCAAAATGTGCTGATCAAGCTGAACCAAAAGAAGGTTCCCCGCTCCTATCTGCATCGTTCTAATCCCAATGACGTAGCGCGCGTCGAGCAATTCACGTTTGTGTGCACGCCGACGAAGGAGGAGGTCGGACCCACCAACAATTGGTCTGAGCCCGAACAAATGTATGCACGGCTTCGCGGACTGCTGAAGGGAGCGATGCGCGGGCGCACCATGTTTGTCATTCCATACATGATGGGCCCCGCGGATTCGCCACTGACCAAGGTGGGGTTCGAGATCACCGATTCAAAATACGTCGTGCTTAACATGCGAATCATGACCCGCATGGGCCAGGTTGCCCTTAAGCGGCTCGGCAACGATCCGAATGCAGAATGGAACCGCGGCGTGCATTCGTTGCTGGACGTAGATCCCGAGCGCCGTTTGATCTGCCATTTTCCGCAGGACAATACAATTATTTCGGTCGGCTCAGGGTACGGCGGGAACGTTTTGCTGAGTAAAAAATGTCTCGCCCTGCGCATCGGTTCCTATCTGGCGCGCAGGCAGGGCTGGATGGCGGAGCACATGCTCATCCTTGGGGTGGAATCTCCAGAAGGTCGCAAACATTATGTCGCGGCGGCATTCCCCAGCGCATGTGGAAAGACTAATTTTGCGATGCTCATTCCGCCCGAACATTTCAAGGGCTGGAAGGTGACGACGGTCGGGGATGACATTGCGTGGATGCGAATTCGCGATGGCCGCTTGTATGCAGTCAACCCTGAGAATGGCTACTTCGGGGTGGTGCCGGGGACAAGCTACAAATCAAATCCGAACGCGATGAAATCGATTTCCCACGACACGGTTTACACCAACGTGGCGTTCACCGATGACGGTGATGTGTGGTGGGAAGGCCAGGACGGTCCGGTCCCCTCGCACGCCATCGATTGGCGCGGAAATGATTGGACGCCGGATTCAAAAGAGAAAGCCGCACATCCTAACAGCCGGTTTACCACTCCCATGAGCAATAATCCGGCACTCGACGCAGATGTTGAAAAGGGAGAAGGAGTGCCGATCAGCGCGATCATCTTCGGCGGTCGCCGCAGCGATACTGTGCCGTTAGTTTGTGAAGCGTTCGATTGGAACCACGGCGTGTATTTGGGGGCGACCATGGCTTCGGAAACCACCGCAGCCGCGACCGGCGCTGTGGGGCGAGTCCGACGTGATCCGATGGCCATGCTGCCATTCTGCGGTTATAACATGGGCGATTATTTTCAGCACTGGCTCGACATAGGGAAACGCCTAACTAATCCGCCGCGAATTTTCAACGTGAATTGGTTTCGCAAAGGCAAGGATGGAAAATTCCTTTGGCCGGGCTTTGGTGAGAACATGCGCGTGCTTGAGTGGATCATTGACCGATGCGAGGGGAAAGGTGGCGCGGTTAAATCGCCTGTGGGCTGGCTGCCCAGTCCGCACGATCTCGACCTGGCGGAACTCGACATTAATCACAATGCCATTGACGAACTTCTTGAGCTCGATCACGAGGAATGGCAGAAGGAAATCACCGAGCATGAGGAGTTTTTCGATTCGTTAGGCGGTATTGTTCCGGAAGAATTGCAAAAACAGCGCGAGCAGCTCGCCGCGCGGTTTGGCCTGTAGTTGTCCGCTCAGAATAGATTCAAGGAGCCAGAGTATTTAGCAAATACCATGGCGCGGACGAACCGAGCTGGTCACCAGGTGTCGACCGGTATTTCTACGCGATCGCCTTACTGATTGCCCAGGCAACTTCCTTTCCCGTGACGAAGCCGTGTGCGTCGCCGCCCTTTGGATCGATGATATATTTGCTACTTTCCAGGTTATGAAAATGACCACTCTGCCAGTCGTAGCTGCCGCCTATCGCCAGCAGCCGATCGACACCCGGGACCACTTCGCCCGGCTCCATTTTCTGCGCTCCATTTCGCCCGAGACCGCCGAATTTATCGTTGGCGTCGCCAAAAGCCGACGCGACCGTGCCAGACAACCGTGAGGCGACAGGATAAGCGATGCCTACTGCTCGATCGTTAGGCGTATAGGTAACGAGAATCGGGCCCTTGATGCGATGGTTATCTACTACGCTTCGAAAAAATCCCTTCATCGATTTCGAAAAACCGTTGTGCGAGAAGGCGCTCTGCAAAAGCGACATACTTTGCAACTTGTCTGTTGTCGATACGGCTGCGGCTGCGGTGACGACACGACCGCCAAAGCTATGACCTACCAAATGGATTCGCTGCACGTTGTGGCCCAAGCGATCAAGCATAGGAGCCATGCCTTTCTCTCCTACTGTTCCGGCGCGCTTTTTCATTTCGTAGTAGGCCAAATAATTCAGGAAGCGAATCGCGCCGGCTTTGATTCCGGAAAAGAGGTCGCCCAGGCCGGCTGCCCCGCCCGCCGACGTGGCTGTCGGATGAGCACCAAGCGACGCAGCGCCGCCTCCATTTCCTGCTGCGGTAGAAACTACGGGAGTCGGCATTTTTAATTTTTCCAGCAGCACCGCTCCATCGAGCTTGAAAAACAGCGCGGAATTGTCTTCCTCATTCGCCGCGCCTTCGTCCAGCAACCCACGTAGATCGTCAACAAATTTTCGGCGTGCATCGAGATCACTTTCCAGTTTGGCAATCTGTTTCTTCGCAGCCGTGATCTTTTTCGCGGCTTTCTTGTCAAACATTGTGGCGATGACGTCGAGCTTGGCCTTGATCGTGTTATCCGCTGCCTCGCCGCTCGTTCCAAACCCTGCGCCACCGCCGCGCGTCTGTTCTGCTACGGCGGCCTCAACGACTTCGGTGAATTTTTTCGATGGCCAAATGACTCCTACAATTGCGATCTTTTTTTTCTGAAGCTGATCCGGGGCGACGGCTGCAAAGTTGGTGAACAAATCGGCATAAAGTCGGTCTGCCTGTTCCTCGGTATTATTCCAGCCATGCGATATGACGATGACATCCGTCGTGCCTCCAGGAAGCGTAACGTCTTGTTTGTTCAAAGCCGCGCCGTCCTTATCAAAGCGCGCAGCGACATAGGGAATGCTGGCGATATTATTCATAAATTTATTGCAGTCGTAGTTACACCGATTGAATGGCGCGCATTAGATCAATCAATCCCGCACCTTGGAAAGACCGCTCCCGTTTCAAGTCCGTGGCCGCGGCAAGAAAAATCTCTTTGACTCGTTCGGGTTCGCCTATGAATTCCCGCCGCACAGATAGAAACGCTGCAATTACGCCACTGACGTGCGGCGCCGCCATGCTGGTTCCGCTGTTCTCGACGTACTCGCATTGTTTTCCCTCCGCTCGATCCACCAACAACTTTCCCGTGGCGGCGGAGAGTATTTTTTCACCCGGCGCGACAAGATCAGGTTTCATTCTTCCATCACCGGTAGGACCTTTCGAGGAGAAGTAGGAAATGCCATAAACGTGCGGCATCTCGCGATGCGTCGAGCCGACCGTGATGGCAAGTTTCGCGTTGCCAGGATCATTGATCGTAACCTGCATTCCGGCATTCGTTGTCCGCTGTTGCGCTGCCAGCGCTCCATAACCGGTATTGCCAGCGGCAACTACCACAACCACTCCCGAGCGTACCAGGCGATTGATTTCAACGCACAGTGGACTTTGCCCACATGCGAACCATTCCGGATCGAAATCGTATCCAAGACTGATGTTAACTCCGTGAATTAGATTCAGACGGCCGTGTCCGTTGCTCTTTTGTATGTGAGCGATTGCCGCAATCAGATTGCTGACCTCGCCGTTACCTTCGTCGTCGAGCACCTTCAGACTAACCAGACGACAACGCGGGGCCATGCTGCGAATGGAATCGAGCATCACCTCATGAGTCTCAACCGTAGCAGTGTCTCCCGCTTCGTAGCCTTTAACCGAGCGAGTAACGGCACGCATCTTTTTCGCCTGGCGTCTTGTTCCATCGGCAATCTGCTCTCCTGCCACGATTCCCGCCACGTGTGTGCCGTGTCCAAAACGGTCGATCAACGCAGCGTGAACGCCCTTGGGGACATTCGGCGTCTCAGTGAAATCTGCATGAAGAGGAGAAGCGAGATCGATATTCTCGTGCCGCGCAAAGTGCGGATGACTGGCGTCGATGCCCGAATCCATGATCGCCCATGTAATATTGACTCCTTGCGCACAGAACGAAGTTTGCGCCGCGTCCGCCTTCACAGTCGCGAGCGACTTTGTAATGCACGGTGAAATTTTGAAATCGGGCCAAATACGGTAGATCGCTCGAAAACCATACGGTGTTACGCTGTTCGCCAGTGCGGAAGCGCCTCCACGTTTCTTTAGCTGACGGGTTTTTTTCGGCGCTTTTGCTTTCTTTGATGCGTGCTCGACATCCAATCGGACTAGTTCGCGAATCACTTTCCCACTAAGGCGAGCGAAAACGTACTGACTGCTGAGCGCCGATTTTTTCTCGCCTACACCCTGGTGCTCTTTCGTCGGTGCGATCGAGGCGACTGCATTTGTGATCGCTTCAGCGATCCACTTACGTCCCGCGTCTCGACCGCCATGGTAATCGAGATTTACATCTATTATGACGGAACGAACTTCATTCTCGTCTTTTTTAATTTGCTCAAGCAGCGGAATTGCAATGACGCTGCGATCAAGAATCCGCGGATCGAACCGTTCTATTCCGCTATTCTCATGCCTTCGCCGATCAGATGCAGCCATAGGATAAACGCGATGGCGTCCGAAGACAGAGTACAACAAAGCGGCGTGATTACGTCAAGGAAGGTTCAGCAACGGACTTGTTCGCCGCGGGCGAATACTAGGGTTCCTTATTCTCTTTCTTCTGCCGCACACCTGTCCACTCGCCTCCTCCCTGTTCCGAGTCTGCGGTCCCCCATGTGCCTCGCAGAGTTTCGCCATGGCTTCGCGCAATCCCCCGCCCACTGGCGTTGCCTTCACGCCATGTGAAATGCAACGCCCCATCTACGATTTTACCTTCGATGAAACCGTCAACTTTGCCGTTGGAATAGCCGCCCATGATTTCGTCACCGGTGCGTAACAGCAAAAGATCCACCCGGTCTTGCCCGCCATCACGCGCTGTTCTGCGCACCGCGAATAAGCCGTTGAAATCCGGTTCGTGCTCACCGCCCGGAATCGTAAAGGCTGCTTTGCGGGGTTTGAGATCCGCCAGCCTCAGCTCTCGGACCCGCGAATACTCGGCCATTCGCGCGATTGGATTAGCAGCAAATGGCGCGGCCAGGCGAAAATATTGAGCCAACATTCTCGAACGTGCTGTCCAAAGGTCTTGATTACTTTGGTTCCGAGCGAATGAATCCGGCGCTTTTTCAATAGCAGCGGCAAGCGCCTCCAATCGTTCCGTGGTGACCGGATGCTCGAGGCCTGCAAGATACTTCTGCCATTCGGCATCGGTCGGATACCTGGTGGGCGCAACGTGCCGGATTCGCTCAACGTCGAACCAAAACTCGATGCCGAGCGGCACCTGCCCAATCCGCCGCATGACATCAATCGCGAATTGGTCGGCTTCGATTTCCTGCTCCCGCTTTTGCCCGGGATCCTTCAAGTCGGTTCGATGCTTTTTGAGTGCGTGTCCCAATTCATGCGCGAGCAGAAAAACAACAGTGTTCCCGAAATCTCGATCTGCGCGATTCGCGACAGCCGGCTCGTCACGTGCATTTTCCGGGACGCCCAGTGTGCGAAATACCGGAAGAAGCGGAGCTCTCGGTGAGAGTGCTGCTTCGCGGAAAAGTACACCCACATAGTCGCGCACAGTCGTACCATCATATCCGTGCGCGTTGAGCCACGCATTCGCGATGCACAGATCAGCATAAAAACGAAGCGAAAGCGCGGGCAGATTGATCCTGCCATCTGCATAGTAGAACTCGAACGGGTCACCGTGCGGTCCTGCGATAGGGAACTCAATCCGGATTTCCTTAAGCGCCGTGTGCTCAGCGGCGGTAAGACGCGGCACAATCGTCTCGCGATATTCGGCGCGGACTTGTTCTCCAGTTCGCGCTGCATCGGCCTCCAATTTTTGCGTCGGGTAAAGCCGGACAATATTTTGAGCGGGCGCGACTGCGCTCCACCCGCATGCGAGCGCGAGCCCGACGGTGAGAGAGCGGTTCACGACGGTCTATTGTTTTTGAAAATATTCTGCGGCAGTCTGCAGCTCGGCAGGCGGAGCCCCGCCTTTATCGAGCCAATCACGGAAATTCGCTATATCGCCCCAGTCCTCTGCCCACAGAGGTTCCATGAGTGCGACCTTTGATCGCGTGACGGCGCGCCTGAGTTGTGGATTTTCCGAGGTCGCCAGTGCGCCGTTCAGAGCGATAATGTCCCGCTGAGTGTCAGCACGCATACGCGCACGATCCTCGTCTGTTTCAGGGACAGACACCGCGCCAACGAATTTGAATTCCGACGCTGCGATCACAGCAGGCTTCGATTCGGCTGGTTTCGTGGCAGGACGGGACATGGTCAGCGACACAGATCGGGTAAGGGAAAATACGATCAGGCCTGCCCCGAACACAGCGAAGAATACGCCCGGACCCACCTTCGCCAGCTTGATCTTGTTTCCGCCAGCTAATGAGAATTCACCGGTGCCGCTATCGGGTTCACGTTTGCCTGGCAGACTTAAAAAAAGCCGGTACCCAAAATAGATCAGTAACCCGCCGATGAGCACACCCGCGATTCGTTCAGCCAATCGCAAAATGATGACCAGCGATTGCGGTTCCATAAACCGCTTGTAGCAAATTGGTTCAGTGCCTGCAACGCAATTCTGTGCGTGATCGCCGAGCAACGGCAGCCACGGAGGGGCCGCCTCTCATTTGGAAATGCCGGAAACCGTCATCGCCTGCGTCGCAGAATCCTTCAAACGCTCGGTTAGATCGGCGGTGTGTAATGACTGGATCAATTCGCCGAGATCGCCGTCCATGAACCGATCCAGGTTGTAAAGCGTCAAACCAATTCGATGATCGGTCACTCGGTTCTGCGGAAAATTGTATGTGCGAATTTTTTCCTCGCGTCCCCCCGTGCCAATCTGTCCGCGACGTTGTGCGCTATATTTCTCCGCCTCT
The DNA here is from genome assembly GCA_963807435.1 of uncultured Verrucomicrobiae bacterium. Lineage (GTDB taxonomy): Bacteria > Verrucomicrobiota > Verrucomicrobiia > Chthoniobacterales > UBA10450 > Udaeobacter. The sequence continues at coordinate 433,769 of CAWECA010000003.1, read as the reverse complement.
TCTCGTTGCCTGTGCTCCAATAATCGCGCTCGCAAGATCGACAGTGCGCGTTCCTTGTTTTTGATCTGGCTGCGACCGTCCTGGCAGCGAACGATCATGCCAGTGGGGATATGCATTACCTGCACGGCCGAATCGGTCGTATTCACTCCCTGACCCCCCGGACCGCCCGCGCGTGACACTTCGATCCGCAAATCCTCCGGTTTTAGCTCAATATCAACATCTTCGGCCTCGGGTAATACTGCCACGGTTGCCGTAGAGGTGTGAATTCGGCCCTGCGTCTCGGTCGCAGGGACGCGTTGCACGCGATGAACACCGCTTTCGTAACGAAGCTTTCGGAAGACCGATTCCCCCGAGACTCGAAAAATCGCTTCCTTGAATCCGCCAAGTTCGGAGGGACTCGATTCGAGGTCCTCAGTCTTCAGTCTCGCGGATTCGGCATAGCGATGATACATACGATACAGATCGGCGGCGAAAATTGCCGCTTCATTCCCGCCGGTCCCCGCGCGGATTTCCACGATCGCGTCGCGCTCTTCAGTTTCGTCTGTCGGCAGCAACGCGACCTGAACATCGCGTTCAAGATTGGTCACGCGTGTTTCGAGCTCTGGGATCTCGTCGTCTGCCATCGCTGCAATCTCAACATCGCGTGACATGGCCAGCTCACGATTGTCATCCAACTGCTTGCGGGCCGTTTCGAGCACGCGACATTTTTCGAGCAGATCCTTTAAATTGGCGTGTTCCCGCATGATCTCCTCGGCGCGTCTGCGATTATCGAACAGCCGAGGATCCGCGATTTCACCTTCGAGTCTTTCGAAGCGTTCGCGCTTGAGTTGAATAAGGGAATTGACATCCATGAATGTAGCCCCGAAAGCGTTCGGGGTTCGTTACCGCCGGGGTCACGGCCCGCGGCCTCAGTTCGGCTAGGCTTTTTTCTCGGCGCGAACGGCTTTCGTGCTGCCGTAACGTCTGGCAAATTTCTCGACGCGGCCTGCAGTATCGACAAACTTTTGTTCGCCGGTGAAGAAGGGATGACAAGCAGCGCAAATACCGATCTTGATATCGCGATGCGTGGAGCGGGTGTGATAAACCGCACCGCACGCGCACCTCATATCTGTCTCGTAATATTCCGGATGAATGTCTGCTTTCATCTTCAAAAGGAAGCGCGAAATGTATCCACGCAAGACGGTTCCTGCAAGTGATGAAATCGGATGATCCTTTGCTGGTGGCATGGCAGGAGACGCTCTCGCGCGAAAGTGATCGAGCTGCAGTTCTCGATTCGACCGGCAAAATCGCGCACAGCTTTCGCGGTATCGAAGAAACCGCGTGTGCGTTCGAAGCGAAAATCGATGCGCTGCCCGCGGGCGCGGTGGTCGCGGTGCAAATTGGCAATCACCGAGACTGGCCGTCTGTCTTCCTCGCGTGCCTTCGCAAGCGGCTCGTTGTTCTCCCGCTTGACCAGTCCATCAACGAACAGCAACGCGATGCGGCACTAGAGGTGTGCTTTGCGGCAGCTATGGTGTCGGCCGTTGCCGAACGATCGACTCCACAGATTGTTTGGCTGAAGGAAAGCGACGCTACTCCGGATTGGGGCGAGAATACGCCATCGGTCTTGAAACTAACCTCGGGCACAACGGCGGCTCCGCGGTCGATTCGGTTTCGCAGTCAGCAATTGGTGGCCGACTGCAATCAAATTTGCGACACAATGGGAATTTCGGACGGCGACCTCAATTTCGGCGTGATTCCCATTTCCCATTCCTATGGCTTCAGCAATTTGCTTATGCCATTGATCGTCCGCGGCGTGGCGATGGTAGCGAGCCACGACCGGACACCGCGAGCCGTTCTCGCTGATCTTGCACGGACAGAGGCAACGGTGTTTCCCGGCACGCCGGTTTTTTACCAGGCATTTTCCGAAATGGATAATATTCCCGCGCTTCCCAAACTTCGGTTGTGCATTGCTGCCGGTGCGCCGCTTTCGCGTGCGGTAGGGAAAAAATTCTTTGAGAAATTTGCACAGCCGATCCATTCCTTCTACGGCGCGTCGGAATGCGGCGGAATTTGCTATGACTGCGATGCTACGTTGTTTGAGGACGGTCTGGTAGGTCGTCCCATGCAAGGGGTTGAGGTTGAATTCGTTGAGCCGAGCGCGCATGCGAGTCAGATTCGCGTTCGCAGTAGAGCGGTCAGCGATAGTTATTTTCCAGAGCCGGATGAGCAAAAACTTGGCAACGGTGTTTTCGTGCCGGACGACCTGCTAACACGGTACAATTCAGCGCTGAAGATCGTGGGCCGTGTTTCGGACACGATAAATGTTGCTGGGAAAAAAGTGAATCCAGCGGAAGTAGAAGCGTACTTAACGCGCTATAAAGGTGTGCGGCAGGCGGTCGTGTTTGGTTGTCCCGGAAGCGCAGGATTGCGAAACGAAGAAGTAGCGGCGTGCGTACTGGCCTCGCCACAGATAAGTGAAAATGATCTACTTAGACATTGTCGAGCGGGGTTGAGCCCGTGGCAGGTGCCTAAACGAATCTTTATTCTCGATGCGTTTCCGGCCAACGAGCGAGGCAAAATAAGCAGACGTGAGCTGGCGCGACGTTTCTCAGAAAAGGGATGAAAGTTCTCCGGTTGCGAAGATTGGTTTCTTGATACAGCCTTGATATGGGCTTTGGTTACGACGACGCAAAATGCGCCCAGCAGGAGTCCGCAAACCCAAGCTAGTAAGAGCCCACATGGAAAATTCCAACAGCGAAGAGCGCGATCAGATCGACCGGCCACCCGTTCGAGAAGAGGAAGAGCAGGCACCGGAGAGCGGCACGAGTCCCGAAACTTTCCAAGCCGACGACTGGTGGCGCGCATCGCCGCCTGTCTCCGATTGGGCCGAACCGGTTGAGGATTCTGAGACCTCTGAACCCGTGCAGACTCATGATTCGCGAACGACTGCTGTTTACTTTTGCGGCGGCACAAATCTGTTTCCTTTGAACCTTGCAATTCGCGCAATCGGAAAGGAGCAGTTGACCGGGCTTTTGCGGGCGCGTTGGGATCGGGAATCGATAGATGTTCTGGCCAGGGATGGTGAGATTGTTTTGGCCACAACTCGGGACCCGGACCTATACTGTTCTGAAACGCCGGACCTTCTTGCCACCGTGGATGCGGATGCTATTGCTAGTGCTCGCGATCAGCAGAAAGAAAGCGGAATCCCATTTCTGTTAACCCTCGCGCGCAACGAAGCGATCGAGCGGCAAGCAGCATTCGACTCGATGCGGCATTATGGACAAATGTTGTTCTCGCAACTGTGGTTGGCCCCGAATGTATCGGTCATGTTCGAAAAAAATGCGGAATTATTGGGCGAGTTTGGCGACGTTACGGGTGATCCGGATGTGGACGACTGGACCCTGGAAACGTTGAGACTTGTCCAAAGTCCGGACCAATCACCAGGATTCGATCCAGGATCCATTCCTGCTTTCACCAGAGAAGGATTCAATCGTGTCCAGAAGTTGAAGCTGACTTCTGACGAGGCCCAATTCGGCTCCCAATTCAATGGTGCGCGCTCGGTGCAACAGATCGCGAAGAATTTGCGGCTCGATCTCAAGTCTGCCCGGCAACTGCTGTTCCGGTTCGTAGCGCTTGAAATAGTCGAGTGTTGGCCAGCCAGCGTAACCGCGCAGCCGGAACCGAAGGGCGGTTTTAGCCGCTTATTCGGGCGCGGCCGATAAGTCGCCTAACCATCAGCGGAGGAGCGCCCTAATGAGGAGAAGAATTCTCGTCGTCGATATCGGCGGTACATTTGTCAAACTCTTGATGTCGCAGCGCGTAGAGAGGGAATTTGCCTCCGGACCACGAATGACTCCAAAGGAGTTCGTCGCCAGGTTCAAGGAAACCGTGACCGGCTGGAAATTTGATGTCGCGTCGATTGGTTTTCCCGCGCCTGTGCGCGACGGACGGATACTTCGCAACCCAAAACACCTGGGCGCGGACTGGGTCCATTTCAATTTTGCCCGGGCATTGGGAATACCGGTGCGGATTGTTAACGACGCAGCCATGCAAGCACTCGGCAGTTATCTCGATGGTGGACGCATGCTGTTTCTCGGCCTGGGGACGGGACTCGGATCGGCGCTTGTCTGGGACAAAAATCTCATGTCGCTTGAGTTGGGCGATCTTCCGTATCCGAATGGAAAAATCATCGAAAACTATCTTGGCATCCCGGGCCTGGACATGCTGGGAAAGAAAAGGTGGAAGCACGAAACGCTCTATGCCGTTAATCAATTGATGCGAGCGTTCATAGCGGATTACGTCGTTCTCGGCGGCGGGCTGGTGCATCGGTTCGGCCGGCTGCCCAAGGGAATCGTGCGCGGTCAAAATGAGAATGCATTTCTCGGCGGCCGCCGCTTGTGGGAAACGAACAGAAAATCGCGAGAGCTGAAGTGGAATCTGTTGTAACGCTAATCGAATTCCTTTTCAGGCGAATGAAGTGAGCACCATCTCCAAACCAAGCTCTTTCGCAGCGATAAAGCTTGACTTGATTGAGCGTCTTCACAACCATGGCGCGCCAACGCAAAGGAGAAACATGAAACATACCACTCATCTTGTCATTTGGACGCTATGCATCGGTTTGTTTGCGGGCCTCACGTCAACTACGTTTGCCCAGAAAGGCGCAGCGATGCAGGCTGAGGCGGTCGCCAAACAGCTTAATCTCACGCCACAGCAGAAGGAAAAGATCTTGCCAATTCTCATCGCCGAAGGACCCAAAGTGCGCGCTATTAAGAACGATAATTCGCTCTCAAAGATGCAAAAAATGCAGCAGCTCAAAGCCATTCATCAGCAGAGCGACCCGCAAATGAAGGCGATCCTTACTCCTGAGCAGTATCAAAAGTTGACCATGATTCGCCAACAGACCATCCGCGAGGCTATCACAACCAAGCGCGGTAGCTGATGAATGATTACCCGCTATTACGGGTGAAATGTGCGGCGCTTGACGCACGCTAAACACAAAACGGCGCATGCCGCGGTGCATTGCTTTCGCGGTCCGTGCTTCATAGAAGCCTTACAAACAACTGCATTGGTTAATGTCTGGCGACGGGTCACAAATTACCGATCACTTCGCAAAGTTTTGTGACATTGTGGCGAAGCTGCGTGGTCCCGACGGGTGCCCGTGGGACCGGGAGCAAACAACCGGGTCGCTACTGCCGGCTTTAATCGAAGAAGCCTACGAAGTGGAGGAGGCGGCGCGCACACATGATGATGCGCATTTTCAAGAGGAACTTGGCGATCTTTTGCTGCTCATCGTGATGCACACGCAGATCGCATCCGAAGCCGGTCGCTTCAACCTTGACGAAGTTATCGGCACAGTATCTAAGAAGCTTATCCGGCGACATCCGCATGTGTTCGGAACGAGCCACGCGCGCGACCCTGTTTCTGTCCTTAAACAATGGGAAGCGATCAAGCGCGAAGAAAAAAAGGGCGACTCGCATTACCTTTCCAGTTTGCCTAAAGCGCTGCCAGCTCTGGTGCGGGCGCAAAAAGCGCAATCCAAAGCGGCTCGGGTGAATTTCGACTGGAACGAACTCCGCGACGTGATCGCGAAAATCGAAGAGGAATTGCGCGAAGTGAGAGAGGCCATCGAGTCGCGACAAAAGAAACTGATCGCGGAAGAGCTTGGTGATTTGCTGTTCGCCGTGGTGAATATGGCACGGAAATGCGACGTTGACGCGGAGAGCGCGCTGCAAAGTGCGACCGACAAGTTTGTGGCCCGGTTCAATCGCATGGAGGACGAATTGAAAGCGCGAGGAAAACAACTCGGCGACGCCTCCCTTGAAGAAATGGACGAGATTTGGGATGCGATCAAGAAAACATTAGTGACCGAAAGCCGAATATCGAACGCCGCAACGCGCTGACTTGAGTGTCCGGCGTTTGCTTCCGTCCCTTGTTTGGCCATATTTCGCCTCCCAATGACCCTATTGATCAATCTGTGCCTGGCGATTTTCGTGCTGGTCTCCGCCATCATGGTGCTTGTCATCTTGATGCAGCGGCCTAAAAGCGAAGGCTTGGGCGCTGCTTTTGGCTCAGGAGTGACGGAAAATATTTTTGGCGCGCAGACGACCAACGTGCTGGTGAAGTTCACTACCTGGCTGGCCGGCATTTTTTTTGTCCTCACGTTTGGTTTATCGGTCCTGTATGCGCACCGCAGTACGGCCAGCAGCGCTTTTCGTCGTGAATTGATGAAACCACAGGCCGCGCCGCAAACGTCGCCCATGCCCGCAGGAGCGAAGCCATCGCCCGTCGCTTCGCCTGTTCGAAGTTCGCCTGCTGCCTCCGCTGCGCCTAGTTCTGGCGCCAGCGTTTCGCCCGCTGCTTCGCCCAAGTGATTTGATTTTGTCTCTCGCAGCGTTTGGTTACCTGCATTGTCAGTGACAGTCAGATTATGCGAGAGCGAGGAAAAGTACTATTTCGATTTACGAGCGAATTTTGGCGGAAACAGCCAGAGAAGTTGTCCTTCATTCGAACTTAAATCGACATCCACTAGCGCGACTCCCGCTTTCGAGAGCTTGAGCGCGGCGCCGGTTAACGTCGAAATTACGTTGGTAAAATCCGGTTCGTGGCCGACCAGCATTAAGGTTTTTGAGCGATGTCGATCCAGTATGATCTGTAGCTCGTTCGTCCCAAATCCCGGCGCAAGCACCTCGTCCTGGCGTAGCTTCGCTCCAAGATATTTCGCAGCGATCTCGGCGGTCTGTGATGCTCGAGGCAAGGGACTGGTGACGATCAGATCAGGCCGCGCCTTAAGGCGTTTGAGCAATTTCGCCACCCGACGGATTTCCTTCTTGCCGAAATCGGTGAGAGGCCGCTCATCATCGGGCTTCGTCCAGTCAGGCCAATCGGCCTCGCCGTGTCTGAGGAAATAGAGTTGCATGAGCGCAATAGTTACGGGTGTTACAATAGTCGCAAGGTTAAAGCGCAGAACAGAGACCGTTTCATCAACGCAACTCTTCTAGTTTTCATAACTTTAGCGTTGTCGACCGTTCTTCAGGCTCACAGTACTTGCCACTTTGGCCCTCGCGTGCGGGGGTCGGTTTGCCAGAGACGAACACCGCCCAGAAAAGCATTTCGGTTGTGTCCTAACTCGATGCCGTCCGGCAACTCGTCTAATTTCTTGGCCCCGCCGCCGCCCAGCACCACGTAATCGGCGAGGAGCGCCTTTTTCAATAACACGACTGCGCGAAGCACTTCGCGTTTCCATTCTTTTTCGCCCAGGCGTTTCATCCCAGACTTGCCAAGATAATCCTCGATGATGTGGCCGTTCCCGTAAGGCAGATCGCCTAGCTCGAGAGAGAAAACTTTTGATTCCCAAATCAAAGCCGACCCCAGTCCGGTGCCCAGTCCCAGAAACAACATCCGCCGTCCGCAAAAACTGCCGAGAGCCTGCATGGCGGCATCATTGATGAAGCGGATTGGTTTGCCTAACGATTTCTCGAAATCAAATCGCGCCCATCCCCGCCCGAGGTGTTTCGGCTCGGTCAAGATACAGCCGTCGCGGACAGGCGATGGGAATCCCATTGAGATTGCGTCGAAAGACCAATCGCGCACCAGCGGCTTGACCTGGGCCACCATTTCGCGCGGTGTCATGTCCGGACCAGACTTGAACTTTCGCCGTTGTGCGCGCGAGATCATCAACTTCACGTTCGAGCCGCCGACGTCGATGACCAGAATTCGCTTGTTCACGTCGCCTGCGATTTGGTCCCTGAGACAACCGATGGGTCTTGCACTACTGCGATAGGCACCAGCCGGTCGGCACGCGCTTTTTTCGTCGAACCACCAAGCTTTTTGGTCCGTTCGCGCGAGACCTCACGAAACTGCCACTGCGCCTGGCGTCGCGGTTCCGTGCCTTCAGGTCTCAAGCGCCGATAAGTACCGTCCGGCTGTAACTCGCGCGCTTTCACCCGATCGTTCAGAAAAGCCGGGATAACGTCATTGATAATCTGATCTCGCAATGCTGGTGTCTCGATTGGAAAGGCAAGTTCTATTCGCCGGAAAAAATTGCGGGGCATCCAGTCCGCGCTGGCGAGAAAGACCCGCGGCTGGCCGGCATTTTCAAAATAAAAAACGCGGCTGTGCTCGAGGAACCGGCCAACGATGCTGATAACACGGATGTTTTCGCTGAGGTTTGGAACTTTCGGACGCAAACAACAGATTCCACGAACGACCAGATCGATTGTCACCTCGGCGCAGGATGCCTCATAGAGTCTTTCGATGATCTCCTCATCGACCAGTGCGTTCATTTTAGCAACGATCCGGGCTGGTTTGCCTGCCAGCGCATTGTCGCGCTCTCGCTCAATCAAGTTGATAAGCCTGCTATGCATGTCGAATGGCGAGACCATCAACTTTTTCAATCCCGGATATCCAGCGAGACCGGTCAGCGTGTTGAAAACAGTTGCCACTTCTTCGCTTAGCTGCGGCTCGCTGCTCAGGAGGCTGAAGTCCGTGTAAATGCGCGCCGTTCGGGGATGATAGTTCCCGGTGCCTAGATGGATGTACCGGCGCAGTTCATCAGAGTCGCGTCGAACAATCAGCAACGCCTTGCAATGCGTTTTGAGGCCAACCACACCGTAGATCACGTGCGCTCCGGCTTCCTCCAGTCGCAGTGCCCACTGAATATTGCTGGCCTCGTCGAAGCGGGCTCGCAGCTCGACGATTGCGGTGACTTGTTTTCCTGCATTAGCGGCATCGATCAGTGCCTCAACAATGGGCGAATCTCCGCTGGTGCGATAGAGAGTGATTTTGATGGCGAGGACCTGCGGATCTCTTGCCGCAGTCTCCACCAACTCGACGACTTCGTCATAGCTATCGTAAGGGTGATGCAGCAGCACATCCTGGCGTCGTAACACTTCGAAGAAGTCTGCGTGTGGTGGCAACGCCGGATCGCGCGCCGGCTGGAACGGCCGGTCCTTGAGTTTCCCAAACGCATCGTTCGTAACCAGAGGCATGAGATGAGTCATCGACAACGGCCCATCGAGTTTATAGGCGTCCGGTTCAGACAAATTGAAAAAGCCGAGAAGCAGCTCGAGGAAATCTTTCGGACAATCCACTTCGACTTCCAGGCGTACGGCGTTGCCGCGGCTAGAGCGTCGCAGTTCCTGTTCGATCGTTCGCAAGAGGTTCTCTGCTTCCTCCTCGTCGATGTACAGATCGCTGTTGCGAGTAACGCGAAACGCATGGGCGCCATCGAGAATCAAACCGGGAAATAGTTCGCCGATGTACTGTTTGATGAGCGATGCCAGATAAATGTATTCCCAAGGCTCTGTGGGACCCGCGCTGCGTGGCAGGAGGATAAGCCTCGGCACCACTCGCGGCACCTGCACAATTGCATGCAACGGCTCGCCGCGCCGACGCGTCTTTGCGCGAACCAACAGATTATGACTGCGGTTCAAAAGACGAGGGAATGGATGGCTGGCGTCCACCGCAAGTGGGGTCAACATCGGAAGAACTTCGTGCTGGAAGTACCGGTGCGCCCATGCCGCGCGTTTGGGTGAAAGTTCGCTTATCTCACGCACATAAATGCCGTGTTTCGCCAATTCCGGCAGCAAATCATTCTTCCAAAGCGCATATTGAGTTCCCACCAAATTGCGGACCGTTTTCTGAATCAGATTGAATACCTCGGTCGGGCTCAATCCATCAGGGCCAACGCCGCTCGTCTCGCTCTCGATTTGTTGTTTGATGCCCGCGACGCGGATCTCGAAAAACTCATCCAGATTTGAGGAGCAAATAGTGACGAATTTGACGCGTTCTATGAGTGGCTGCGTAGGGTCCTGCGCTTCCTCGAGCACGCGCCGGTTGAACTCGAGCCAGCTCAGCTCGCGATTAATGAAATTCTTCGGGTCGCTAAAACGTTCGTGCGCCGTTTGAACAACCAGTGGAGGAGAGGTTGCGCCGCCTTTTTCTTCAGTCGGTGACGTGACCTGGGCCTGCGGCATCTTCAACGATTGCCGAGGAGGTTCCCGTGCGCAACGCTCTGTCTCACGAGGAAACCGCCACCGTCTGGTGCCTGATGTCCTCCGCTGCCGCTGCGTAAACAGCGTCCTCGGCAATGTTCGTTGCGTGGTCGCCGACGCGTTCGAGACAACGTGAGATCAAAATCAAATTAAGATAGCCGCGCAATTGCTGGCGGTCCTGCACCATCCTTTCAGTAAGTTGCCGGTTTGCGGAGCGATTCATATCGTCGAGTTGCTTGTCGCGGCCGACCACCGCGCGCGCCAGCTCGACGTCTTCTCGAACGAACGCGTTGATGCTGTCCTTGAACATGGCCATCGCGTACGCCTGGATGGGCACGATCAATTGCACTTCAGGCAAAGGAGGATGGCGATTCAGCTTGCGACCGCGCTTGGCGATGCTGGTCGCCTGGTCCCCTACACGTTCGATATTCGGCGATAGTTTGATTGCCGAAATCACCCGCCTCAGGTCGGATGCCACGGGCTGATAACGAAGCAGGATCTCGAATCCGTCCTTGTCGATCTGTTTTTCCAACTGATCGATCTCTTCGTCATCAGCGATTGCGTTGGCGCAGAGATCGTCATTGCGTTGGAGCAAACCCTTGATCGCGCGATCGAGACTGCGCTCCGCCAGGCCAGCCATCATCAGCAAGTCTTTACGCAGCGCAGTCAGTGCTTCGTCGAATGTTCCAAGAATATGTTTTGGTACCACTTTTATCGACCTCAGTTTCTAACGTTCATAACATCGTGGCGCGCGCAGCCATCGCGTCTGCCAAAAAATCATCCGAACCTCCCGGTAATGTAATCTTCTGTCTGTTTTTCGCCTGGATTCGTGAAGATCTTGGTGGTTGGCCCAAATTCAATCAGCCGCCCCAAATACATGAAAGCGGTATAATCGGAGATGCGGCCAGCCTGTTGCATATTGTGTGTGACGGTAACAATCGTGTAGCGCGCCTTCAGTTGATAGATTAGCTCCTCGATTTTTGCGGTTGCGATCGGATCGAGCGCCGAACAAGGTTCGTCCATCAGAATCACTTCCGGTTCCACCGCCAGAGCCCGAGCAATACAAAGCCTCTGCTGTTGGCCGCCGGAAAGACTGGTCCCCGGCTTGTGCAAATCATCTTTCACTTCATCCCACAAGGCAGCCATGCGCAGCGATTTTTCGAGTCGTTCGTTAAGCAATCTTTGATTGCGGAGTCCATTCAATCGCAACCCGACGACAACGTTTTCCCCAATCGTCATTGTCGGAAAAGGATTCGATTTTTGAAAAACCATTCCGACACGGCGCCGAACGATCGTCGGGTCTACCATGCTTGAGTAGAGATCTTCGCCATTCAACAGCACCGTGCCTTCCCTGCGCGTCTTTGGGGTGAGTTCGTGCATGCGATTTAACGCGCGCAGAAAGGTCGATTTTCCGCAACCGCTCGGGCCAATGATGGCGGTCACTGCGTTTGACGCGATATCCAGAGTAACGTTTTCGATTGCGCGCTTCTCACCGTACCAAATCGAAAGGTCTTTTACTTGAAACGTGTTCACCTGAGCGGTGTCGCCGTTTGGGACAAGTTCCGGTAGGGGCGCAACGCCTTCTACTACGTTTCCTTCAGGTATTGCCATGACTAGATTCTCCATGAGTGAAAGGCTAAATGGTCGATGCCCCGCGCCCTCGAGTCAGAATTCGTACCAGCACATTAATGCAAAAAATTCCCGTTACGAGCACAAGCGCGCCAGCCCAGGCCTGGCGGTGCCAATCCTCATAAGGGGAAATAGCATAAGTGAAAACTTGTAACGGAAGCGCGGCGATTGGTTGATTTAGACTGTGGTTCCAGAAATGATTACCAAAAGCGGTGAACAGAAGCGGGGCGGTTTCGCCGCCAACGCGAGCAAGCGCAAGCAAAATACCGGTGATAATACCCTTCGAGGCAGTTTTCATTACGATATGAACGATCGTTTTCCAGCGGCTGACCCCTAGTGCAAGAGCGGCTTCACGATATCCGTTCGGCACAAGCAAAACGACTTCCTCAGTAGTCCGCAGGATCAGGGGAATCATGATCAGACCCAGCGCCAGACCACCGGCATAAGCAGAAAATCCTTTAAAGCGTAAAACGACGAGGCCATAAACCACGACTCCCCACGTGATTGACGGAACGCCGTTGAGCACGTCTGCCAGAAAGCGAAGAATCGAGTTGATCCGGGCAGATCCATATTCCGCAAGGTAAACACCACCTAGGACGCCAATCGGGATTCCGATAGCGCTGGCCAGGCCGAGCAATTCAAGCGAACCGACGATCGCATTCGCCATACCCCCGCCTACGGCTCCCACCGGCGCTGGCAGTTTCGTGAAAAAGTTCAAGTTCACAGAACTGGAGCCTTTTAAGAGAAGATAAAAGAAAACCAGGCCAAGGGGAGCTATCACAAGAGCAGCCGAAGTGAAGGCTAGGGCCGATGCCAGGCCGCTCTTTATCTTGCGCCACGCGTGCTGGTTTGTTCCTCCGGGGTTCATGGCTACTGCACCGCACGTGTACTCGACACATTTGCAATTGTTCGCAAAAGGAGTTGAGCCAGAAGGTTCACTAAAATGGTTATTCCAAACAGGACCAATCCGATTTCAAACAACGCCTCCAGATAAATGTCGCTCGTTGCTTCGGTGAATTCGTTGGCGATCACAGCAGCCAGAGTGTATCCGGGCTTGAAGAGTGAGGCGGCGATCTGCGGAGTATTACCGATCACCATTGTGACTGCCATTGTTTCACCCAGCGCGCGGCCAAGGCCAAGAATCACTGCGCCGAATAACCCTTTCTTGGCATAGCTGAGCACGGCAATGCGCGTAACCTCCCAGCGGGTTGCACCCAGGCCATAAGCGGCTTCCCGTTGCAAATCCGGGACACTGCGCAGGATCTCGCGCGAGACCGAGGTGATGATCGGCAGGATCATGATCGCGACGATAATACCGCCCGCGAGCATGCATGGACCGTAGATTGGCCCTGCAAAAAACGGCGTCCAACCGAACAATCGCTGGAGCCAAGGGAACGGATAATCGCGAAGGAATGGGATCATCACGAAAATCCCCCAAAGCCCAAGAATCACGCTGGGAATCGCCGCCAGCATTTCAATCAAGGAAACGAGCGGCTGCCGAATCCACAGCGGAGCGAGCTCAGTCAAGTATGCCGCTGTGGCGATGCTCAACGGAACGGCGATCAGCAACGCAATTAGAGAAGAAACCAGCGTACCGTAAATAAATGGCAACGCACCGAATTGATCTGCGACCGGGTCCCACGTTGTTGTGGTGAGGAAATGGAATCCGAATTTCTTAACGGCTTGCAATGCTCCCTGCCAGAGTTCCCAACCGATCAAGATGATGAGCACCACCACGGTCAGTGCCATCGCCAGCGTCAACCATTCAAATGCCTTGTCGCCAACTCGAGACGGGGCCGCCATCCTTTGTTGGACGGAATTCATCGCCTTGTCAGGCGCATCGGGAATAACGGCAATTGGCATACTAAACAGTTTCCTCAACCGGAAGCGGCGGCAGGCAGTCCTGAATTCTCGCGTTGATCTCATCGCGAAGCAGCTGCTCCTTTCGCAACTTCCGCTCGGGTGTGCCCGTGACTTTTGACGGATCAGGTAAGGAACAGTGCAACCGCGTTGCGATTCCCAGGAAAAGTGGACATTTCGCCAAGACTTCCTTATCGCACACGGCAATCACGTACTCGAAAACCTCACCGTTCTGCCATAAAGCAGAAACGCTCTTGGTCCTATTTTTCGAAATGTCGATCCTAATCTCAGCCATGGTCTAAAGCACCAGCGGATTTAGTGTGTCCGGTTCCAAGCCCGCGTTCTCTTCTCGGGACGTTCTCCAACGTAACGCTTCAGGAAGGCTTCCGACAATCTGGCTGCGACGCACGTTGTGGACGCAGGCAAACAGTACCTCGCGGCACACCCAACATTTTGACTGTCCAATCACATTTTGATTTCGTCGACTCGCTTCAAGGCGCGCTTCTGAACGATGTCCGGCAGCGGCGCGTAGTCCAAGCTTTTGGCCATTCCTTCTCCTTTGGTGAGGGCCCATTTCAGGAATTCCACCAGCTTCTTGCCTTTGGCGGCGTCTTTCTGTTGCTGGTACACCAGCAGCCACGTGGCGCCGCATATAGGATAGGCGTCTTTTCCGGAGGCGTTGGTCATGGAGAAACGGAAATCGTCTGGAATCTCGGCAGTTGAGAGCGCGGCCGTAACCGACTCCAAGGTCGGTTTCACGAATTCGCCTGCCAAATTTTTCACTTCTGCATACGGCATCTTGTTTTGTATGGCGTAAATCAATTCCACGTATCCAATGGCACCCGGCGTTTGCTTTACCTGGCCTGATACGCCTTCATTTCCTTTTCCGCCGATGCCAGTCGGCCAATTGACTGAAGTATTGTTTCCGACCTTTTGCTTCCACTCCGGGCTCACTTTGCTCATGTAATCGGTAAAGATGAAGGTTGTTCCACTACCGTCTGATCGATGCACCACAACGATGTCCCTGTCGGGCAGTTTTACACCGGGATTTAACGCGGTCAGCTTTGGATCATTCCATTTCTTTATTTGGCCGAGATAGATTCCCGCGATGGTGTCGCCATCCAGCTTCAAATTGGGATTGCCCGGAAGGTTTGAGACCATGACCACGGCTCCCGCCACCGTCGGAATGTGGAGGAGTTTGCCCGGCGCCTTGGCCAAATTTTCGTCGCTCATCGGACCGTCCGATGCTCCGAAATCTACCGTTTGTGCGAGTATCTGTTTCTGCCCGCCTCCGGAGCCGATAGATTGATAGTTGAACCGGACAGAGGGATCGACCTTCGTATATTCGTCGAACCACTTCGAATAGATCGGATACGGGAAGGTGGCTCCCGCACCATTGATCATCATCTGCGCCGAGGCGCTCGCGCTCAACCCCAACGCGATTGTTAGCCCAAGAATTCTTATTAGTTTCGTCATGCACTGAGATTGCCGCAGAGCAATTCAGGCGGTCAAAAATTTTACTGTTACGTTTGTGTTACAAACGAAAAATCACCGGACACGAACGACGAATTCCGGAGGAATCTCGAGGTCTCACCCGGCAACAGCGGAACTTCGCTGCGGACATGAGAGCATATTGTTCGCAGCAGGCTGGAACCGGCTCAGGTGTTTGACGTGTTTCACGGCCCGGCGGCTTCAACGCCCGAGCAGCAACCGGGTTCCTGCACACAACGACATGCGACTACACCGAGCGCTCCGCCGAGAACTGGCGCAACGAGATAGATCCACAAACCGTTGAAGTGTCCTGAAACCAATGCCGGTGCGAGGGAGCGCGCAGGATTCATGGAAGCCCCGCTGATCGGCCCGGCAAACAATGCTTCCAGACCGATCACAGCGCCTACTGCGATCCCGGCTGTAATTCCTTTCTCTCTCGCGCCCATGGATACGCTCAAGATCACAAACATGAGTAGTGCTGTCAGGATGATCTCGAGCATTAATGACTGCGTTGCAGAACCCGCTGGGACGGTTGCTCCCAGCTTCGGGGTTGTTGGAAAAAGAAACCGTATCACAACGCTGGCCGCGAGAGCGCCAGCACACTGACTCGCCACATACGGGAGGACGGTTCTTGCGGGAAACCGTCGCGCTAGAAAAAATCCAACGGTCACAGCAGGATTAATGTGCGCACCGGAGATATCTCCAATCGCATAAATCATCGCCATCACAACCAGGCCAAAAGTAAGAGCCACACCCACATGCGAGACCGCACCTCCAGTCGCGGTGTCGATCACGATTGCGCCAGTGCCGGCAAAAACGAGGCAGAACGTTCCCAAAAATTCTGCGACTAGCTTTTTGTCCATCCTTTGTGAAATGCGCGAAAGACTAGCTTTGCAGTTCCAACTCGCAATGCTCTTCGCAGAAGTCGTCAATTTTCGCACGAATTTCTTCCAACAACTCCCGCGTTTTCGCCAAGCGTTCCGCGTGCGTTCCCGTGAATTTCGATGGATCGTCAAACGGCCAGTGCAGCCGTTTGGTTACACCAGCGAAAATCGGGCAGCCTTTCGACTCCGACTCACTGCAGACAGTGATCGCATAGGCAAATAGCTCACCGGATTTGAAGACGTCGAAAACGGATTGAGTTTTTTTACGAGAGATATCGATTCCAATTTCCTGGAGCGCTTCAATCGCCAACGGATTGAGGGTTCCTGGTTCCAGTCCGGCACTCTGCGCTTCAAAAAACTCGCTGCACGCTTCGCTGAGCAGCGCTTCAGCCATCTGGCTGCGAGCACTGTTATGAACGCAAATGAAAAGAACCTTTTTCTTCACAGGCGGGAGGTTAATTGAAACGCGCATGAATAAAAGCCATTCGTCAGATTGTCACCGGAACGTCACATGGCCCTGGGTAATACCAAGCGAATCGTGGTGCCTTTCTCGATTTCGCTCTCGGCTTCGACGAAGCCTCCATGAAGTTGGGCGATGTGTTTGACAATTGCGAGGCCGAGGCCAGTGCCATGAACTTTCTCGGGACTGCGTGCTTTATCGGCGCGATAAAAACGCTCGAAAATGCGTGACAAATCCTCCTTCGCAATCCCGATTCCGTTGTCGGTGACGCTCAGCTCGATTTCTCCATCGCGAAGTCGCGCGCTCACCCTGATTTCACTTTGCTCCCGCGAATATTTGACGGCGTTATCTAGCAAATTGTAGAGAGCTTCCTCTAGGCGCGTTGGATCGGCGCGAATCAACGAAGTATCGGGAGAAACATCGACAACGATCGCGAGCTTTTTGTTTGAGAGTTTCTTTTCCCAGTCGCGAATGATTTCCGAAAAGAAACTGGACAGATCGACATCACTCAATTGCAAATTCGGCTCGCCAGATTCCAGCTCGGTTAGGGTAAGCAAATCTTCCACAAGCAGCTCAAGACGATTCGAATGGCGCTCCATTACTCGAAGAATTCGTGTGAGTTCGTCGTGCGGTGTTTTCGGGCTATCGAGCAAAGTTTCGATGTAACCGCGCAGGATCGAGAGCGGTGTGCGTAATTCGTGTGAGACATTGGCGACAAAATCCCGCCTTACCTGGTCCATCTTCTTGAGCTTGGTGATGTCGTGAAACAGGACCAGCGCTCCTGTGATCTCGCCTGCATCATTCTTCGTCGCGACGGCGTGAAGCTCAATTTGTGAATCGTCCAGAGTTAGCTCGCACCGAACGGGCGAGTCGCCGCCTAACGCGTCGCGAAGCAAACGATCGAGAGTAGGATCCCGAACAACTTCCAGCAACGGTGTGGCAATTGAAATTTCGGGAGCGTGAAACATTTTTCGAAACGTCTGGTTGGTCAAAATGATCTGCCGCTTGGAATCGACGACCAGCAGCGCGTCTTGCACCGCGGAAAAAATGGTCTGCATTCCTGATTCGCGTTTTGCGATCTGTTTTTGGAGATGCTCCAAGTCGCTGATAATTTTTTCCAACTGAAAGCCGATTCGTTGAGCCGGCGCATTCCCTTCCAACAAAAAAGTCCGTGGCCGTTCCCCGCGACCGATTTGGCTAACGACTTCTTCAATTTGTCGCCATGGAGCGATCCATTTGCGCCAAACCGCGAAG
Source organism: uncultured Verrucomicrobiae bacterium (assembly GCA_963807435.1). Classification (GTDB taxonomy): domain Bacteria; phylum Verrucomicrobiota; class Verrucomicrobiia; order Chthoniobacterales; family UBA10450; genus Udaeobacter. Next base: position 416,217 of record CAWECA010000003.1, on the reverse strand, counting down.
CCAATAAGGCCTAACGCGGCGCAAGCCAGGAAAGCAACGAGCCAGGACATTGAGGTTCTAGTCTCCCAGTAACCGAGCAATGTGGCAAAGCCAGGGGCTGAACCCCGCCAGGCCGCCGCGTTTCCCCCGAAAAGCGGTTCCGATGTCGGGAGGATTGCCGCAGAATGTTTCCATATGTGGGCCTTCACATCGCTTGCAACGCCGCCTCGCCATCGCGCTCAATCTTCCCGGAGCCGATAGCCGAAACCGCGCACGGTTTCAATTGCGTCGCCCGCTTTGCCGAGCTTTTCGCGCAGGCGGCGGACATGAGTATCTACGGTGCGTGTGTCGATTACACTTTCGTAACCCCACACGTCGTTGAGCAATTTGTCGCGTTCCTGAACGCGGCCGCGGCGCTGCATCAATGTCCGCAGTAATTTGAACTCGAGACTGGTGAGATGCACCCGTTTGCCACTGACTCGAACATGATGACGCGCCGGGTCGATCAAGATCGCGCCAGTCTGTAGTGTCTCTTCCGGTTTATCGCCACGCCGCAAAATCGCCCGGATCCGCAGCGTCACTTCACGCGGGCTAAACGGTTTGGTCACATAATCGTCGGCACCGAATTCCAGGCCGACAATTCGATCAATCTCCTCCGCTTTCGCCGTTAACATCAAAATCGGAATGCCAGATGTGGCGGGGTCTCCCTTCAAAATCTTGCAGAGTTCGAGCCCGGACATTTTTGGGAGCATCAAATCAAGAATTATAAGGTCAGGCCGGTCGTCGCGCGCTTTCTGCAAACCGGTCGCGCCGTCGGCTGCTGTGGAAACCTTGAATCCGCCCTTGCGCAAATTGAGCATGAGCAGGTCGGCGACATCGCTCTCGTCTTCAATAATCAGGATTCTACGTCCAGAGCCGGTGTCCATGAACAGCAGATTGAACTCGCACCCGCCGTAGATTTCAATCGTTTCTACACGTGTTTCGAGAATCGCACCGAGGGTGACAGCAAAGTTTTCCGAATCGTCACGATTTCGTCATACGGTTGTAACAAACGGTCTCTAGCCTCCCCCTCACTAACAGGAAAAGAAGTCCCCCGGAGAGCCAAAACCACATTACTCAAGGAGAAACCGAATGATCATCAAAAAAATCACGTTACGGGCAGCAGGCGCCAGCCTGGCTGCAATTGCGTTACTAACTGCGCATCCTCTGCGCGCGCAGTCTGAGAATGCGCGAATCGAAAAACTCGAGCAGGCGGTGCAGGCATTGCAAAAGCAAAACGCCGATCTGAAACAGGAAGTCAGCAGCCTGAAGAAACACCCTGCACCTGCAAGCGGCGCCATTGTCGAGGGCAAGACGAAAACGGAAATCACTTACGAGGGGAAGAACTACGTTGAAAAACTGGTCCCCGATTTGGGCGCCATGAAATGGAAATTGTCTCCGGCGCTCACCGAATTGGAGCTCTATGGTGATGCGCGAATTCGGTACGAATACCGCGGTGGCAGGCTTCCCAGCCACTATCAGTTCGGTCAGGGTAACGTAAATGATTGGTATGAGCGCGAACGCGAGCGTTATCGCCTGCGCATAGGACTACGTGGCACGCTGATGGATGACTGGTTCTTTGGGGTACGATTGGAAACCAGCACGAATCCGCGTTCGACAAACGTGACCTTCGGCGATGACGGCAGCAACGGACCGTTTGCGAAAAACAGCGACGGCATCAACGTAGGCCAGGCATACCTCGGCTACAAAGGCTTCCCTGACTTTACGCTCTGGGGTGGTCGATTTGCGCCCACGTTCGTTAATACATCGATGCTTTGGGATGACGATATCAACGTCGAAGGCTTGGCTCAGCAGTGGAAACACACATTCGTGTTTGGAGGAGAACCACCGCCACCGCCTTCATTCAGCAAGGATGGCAAAGCCGTTGTGGGTCCAAAGTCGGAGCCATTCCTGAAGCTCAATCTCTTTGCAAACTTCGGGCAGTTTGTTTACAACGACGCCAATCCGGAAAACCCAATTGGCCCTCAGAAGACAATTACGCAGCCGATAGGCGGCGAGACTCAGCAGGTTCCGAATCACGATGCGTTCCTCCTGGAATGGCAGGTGGGGGCGAGATTTGAGTTCCCGCACATCTGTTACTTCCAGTTTGCCCCGACGCTCTACAATTACACCGGCAACGGCGACTCGTTTAACATCCATTTCTCCGGCGACCCCGGTGGCAATCAAACGGGTATTAACAGTCTTTTGATTTTCGATATGCCGATGGAAGTCGGCTGGAAACTCTGGAACATGCCAATGCGCGTCTTTGGAGATTTTGCGACCAACTTTGAAGCTGACGATCGCGCTGCAGCGGCAGGTCACGCAGGCGGTGGCGGTCAGCGATACGCTTGGGAACTCGGTCTCGGCGTTGGTCAACTGAAGAAAAAGCGCGATTGGGAGGTTAAAGCCTGGTGGCAACACACCGATCAGTTTTCGCTGGATCCCAATTTGGTTGACTCAGATATCTTCGACAGTCGCGTGAACATGCAAGGCCTGGCCGTGAAAGCCGGGTATATGCTGGCCGACGCCATTGTCTTTAACCTCACGTACTGGTACGGCTGGCGCAGTAATGGTAATTATGGCACCGGCGGTGTTGGCGATATTCCAATCAATCCGCTCGACCAGTACCAGCTGTTCCAAGCGGATCTGAGCGTTAAATTTTAGTGTGGTTAGGTTATACGGAAGCTCGGCGGGGGAAGTCTTCCCCCGGCGAGTTTGTTGCGATATCGTGGCCGTCGGCGCATGAAAGCAAAGGAAAAGCGAAACAAACCGACTCGCCAGATATCAGCGGAATCATCTCCCCTGACGATGCTGGAATCTGAACTTCGTGCTCTACACCATGATTTGCGCACAGTTGCGAGAGCTTACATCAGCCGATTGGAAAACGATCTACTCGTTTGTATTGCCGCTCTGAGATCTTACGGTCCGATCGAACGGCTTCCTAAAGAGTTGCTTCAGGAAATCCGCGATCTGACGATCATCGTTCGGAATCGCAAGTTGAAACCGGAAAAAGGTCGTCGCAAAGACCTGCGCAAAATCGATTCGCTTGTCGTGGATCTAGTCTCGACGATGGGGCACAAGAATTGAGCGACGCGGCTGCTGCGGCTGAGACCTCTGGACTTTAAGCGACCCCCGACTTTCCCAGGAGAATTAATTCTCCGACTCAGGAAAGAACTCTCCGAATAGCGCGACCAAAGTATTTTGCAGGGAAAAATTATTGTCCATCTGGACCCAGCGTGCCCCTGCGCGCGGATAATTGGTGGCAGTCAAGGTGACGGTTACGCGCCCGCTCTCTTTTACCAGATAGATCTTTGCACCCGGAGCCAGATCGATCCGGCCGCAGGCGAGACCTTTTCCTGAGCGCGCGATTGGAATCAGCTCACCATCTCCGTTCCTCGCAAAGAACAGACGGTGTGCCGAATCGAATTGCACGTCTGGAAACCGAAAATCGAACGACTCGTTCGTGGGGGGATCGTTGCAATCAGCATAAGGCTGATTACTGAAGGTGATCTGCACCACCAGTCGGCCGGCGCTCTGGTTAAGGTAAATCTGGTGTGAAATCATTTCGCCATACGCGAATGTTTGCGCATGATCGGGACTGGTGATGCTGACTGCCTCTGCCATTACGGTAACGCTCGACGTAAGAATAATTGTTAAGAAGATCGCCAGTCGCATGGGGCGAGTTTATGAAGGAGGCGCGGTCTCGTCCAGTGTGCACCTCATCGGTGACCGCCTCTGGTTTCAAAGGGATTATAAACCGGCAACGCGTAGTACCACATAAAACCGTCCTGCCGATATGCGCGGCTGTGACTTCGTCCGAAAAGAGCTTCCACATCCTCCGCCGTTGCCTTGCCGCGAGTTAACGAAGCGATCCGGACCTTGTAAAAGTCGTACGGTGATGCCTGCACAATGTAAGCCGGAGGCATGATCAATAAGCCTTTGTGATTAAATCGAAACGCCAGCGTGTCCGCTCCATAACCGTTGCGCAGCGGATCCGCGGTGTCGATAATGGGCGCTTCGTAAAGACCGAGCTGGTAATACAGATGCGAATCCGGCCGAACAATGTAATAACCGTTCCTTGGGCCTAACGAGACGTAATGCGAGTCATCGTCCCATGAAGCCGCGCATGCGGTGGGCAAGGATCAGCAAGCAGAAAGCAGCGCCGCAGCCACGCTTCATATTCAAAACAATAGGCCGAGCTGGACTTGTGTCCACGCAGCCGGTTCGCCTTGGCACACAAACGTAACAGTAAATTCTTTGTGATCCCGTGGCACTCTTTGTACGCTGCAGCCTTGACGGGAATGCACGCGTTCACTTCCTCCCGAACGAGTTCAGCGGGAACGTTTGTGACTCAACAGCGATTCTCCTTTGGCCGGTCCCCTTCGAACTTGGTCGCGCCGAAACGGTTTCGCGCAGCGTGGATCTCCGACGCACACCTGGGCACACGAGGTTGCAACGCGACGGCCCTATTGGATTTTTTGCGCGAAAACGATTTTGCCACACTCTACGTCGTGGGCGACTTGATCGACATCTGGTCGCTGCGGCGCGGAATTTATTGGCCGCAACAGCACAACGACGTGATTCAAAAAATCTTGCGCAAAGCGCGCAAGGGAACCCGGGTCATTTATGTCCCGGGAAATCACGACGAACTGGTGGCCGGTTTTTGCGGCAGCTACGGAAACATCGAGGTCAAGCGGCGCGCAATTCATACGACTGCCTGCGGTGAACGCATCTTGATTATTCACGGCCACGAACTCGATGTGGTGGTGTCGGGCAGCGGTCGACTGAAATGGCTCGCGTTTGCCGGCGACCTTGGTTACCAATTTCTGCTTTCGCTCAATCCTCTTATCAATTTTGTCAGACGCCGTTTCGGCCTCGGCTACTGGTCGCTCAGCGCTTATGCAAAGAGACGCGTGAAAGACGCGGTGAGTTTTATCGGGAGGTTCGAAGCCGCTGTGGCGCATTATGCGGAGCGCTATCAGGTGGATAGTGTGCTCTGTGGACACATCCACAGCGCAGCGATTCGCGAATTCGGTAAGGTTTCGTATTATAACTGCGGCGATTGGGTGGAAAGCTGCACGGCTCTGGTCGAGAACGACGACGGTATGCTCGCACTGGTCAGTTATTATCCATTTTCCGCAACCGTAGGCGCAGACGACTCGGTGAACGACTCTCCGGCGCGCAAACAAGAGTTTGTGAATAGTTAAGTTGTAGAGTGTCTCTGAGAGATGCCGTGTTGTTCGCCGGAGCGAACAACATACTATCGAACTGAAGATGGCGATTTAGGATCCGTTACTAACTCGTCATCGCGTTTTAACAATTCGTAACCTGACGCTGCGCGCATTTGGTTTATCAAATCCGCAACTATGACTACGATTACCGTAAAGCGAACAATCGTGAGACGAATGGGTGAGCAAAGATCAGGAGTGCGCCGATCGTTTCGCGAAGTGGCTCGATCCTATTTACCCGGAGGAAAAAGCTTGGAATTTGTCATCGAGGCGCTGCTTTTTGCCATAATCGTAGCGATATCGGTGTGGCCAGTGCTGGCTGCTGCAACCGCGCTCGGCGAATTTCTACAGAACGCTCCTGGCTGAGCGCATTCCACAGCCGGCAACGAGGATGTCGGTATCGAACGAAGAGTGTACAGACGCCGGGATCGTCGATCCCGGTTATAGATCTGCTTGCAGACTCGAAAGTCTCGACACTTGATATGGCGGGCTTAGGATGATCGCCCTGTGGGAGGAAACGATCGAGCGCGACACCATCGCGAAATTGAACGAAAATTTTTGGTGATATGGCTGCCGGATCTGAAGCGGTCGCGAAGTTTTGTTATTGAACAGGGTTATCTGGCAACCGAGTCTGCTGGCCGACAGGTTCGCCTCCGAAAGACAGACCGCGCTACGTCGTTGACGTTTAAGGTCAGCCGGGGCAGTCATCGCGAAGAACGTGAGATTCGGCTCACGCCGAAACAGTTCGCCGCGCTCTGGCCCGGCACGGTCGGGAGGAGACTGCGAAAAAGACGCTACGAAGTCCCCTGGGAAGACGTTTTGATCGAAGTGGACATTTATCGCGGCCGACACGCCGGTCTGGTGGTGGCAGAAGTCGAATTTCCCGATCGCGCGAGTTGTTGCAAGTTTCAACCACCTTGGTGGCTGGGACGGGAAGTGACCGGAGAAAAGCGCTATAGCAACGTGCGGCTCGCTCTCAAATAGCAAACGCCATGGGTTTCCGTTTGAAATTGGGCGAATCGCGAGATGTCGGTAGCGGACTTAAACGCATTTTTGGTGAACAAATCGATTTTGCCCTGAAAACATGCGGGCGCCCAGCGAGGCAGCATGGTATCATCGTGCATGAGGTGCGAAAGCACCTGAAGAAACTCCGCGCGGCAATGCGACTGGCCGTTGGCCGGGTGGGCAAGACTTGTCACGGGCGTGAAGATCGTTGTGTGCGCAAAATCGGAAGAATGGTGTCTGACTTGCGCGATGCGCAGGTGCGATTGCAAACATTCATCGAGTTACGCGATCAAGCAGCGAAGAGCCTCGGCCCCCAACGGTTCCCGCGCACTGAGGAACTATTGTTGCTCGAACGAGAGAGTTTCTCTGCAGCCTTTACTGGTTGGCAAGCCCGGGCAATCCCTCAATTGGAACGCGCCAAAGCGCGTCTGGTGAATTGGCCCCTTGAGGAACTCTCGTGGAAACAGATTTGCGGCGCGGTCGCCAAAATCTACAAACGCGGACAACACGGGCTCGCCAAAACGATTGAAGATCCAGAGGCGGAAAACTTCCATGCATGGCGTAAACGAGTGAAAGACATTTGGTATCAGTTGCGAATTTTGCGGCCGCTCAACCGCGTGGTCTTGGAACAGATCGCCTGTGATGCCGAAGTGTTAGGGGAATTGCTCGGTCGCGAGCACGATCTCCATTTCCTTCTGACGCGCCTGGAAAAAGAAAGTGGCGATGAAACGCTGGCCAATGAGTTGGCTCAACTCAAAAGGCTCATCGGCAAGCGCTGCAACCAATTACAACGCGACGCATTAGAACTGGGAAGGCGTTTTTATGCAGAGCCTGCAAAAGCGTTCGCGAAACGCATCTCCATCTTTATTGGTAAACAAGGGTAATTTGTCAGTACGCTTCGAGATATTTGATCCCGGAACCGGTGTTGAAAATAACGGTGCGCTCGCCGGGTACGATTTTTCGGGAACGTCGAAGCAAGTTGAAAGCTGCGAAACAAGCTGCTCCTTCAGGGCAGACGAACAACCCTTCCGTCGCTCCGACCTCGCGTCCGACGCGAATCATTTCTTCGTCATCGACAGCGATAGCGCTACCGCCGGATTCCCTGAGAATTTTTAGGATCAGAAAATCGCCGATCGCTTTTGGCACCCGAAGACCCGAAGCGACCGTGTGCGCATCGGAGATTTCTGTTGCAGTTGCTTTTCCGGCTTCAAATGCACGAACGATCGGTGCGCAACCGGCAGCCTGGACCGCGAACATGCGCGGACGTTTTTTCCCGATCCAGCCGAGCGTTTCCATTTCATCAAACGCTTTCCACATGCCGATCAATCCCGTGCCGCCGCCGGTTGGATAGAGAATCGCGTCTGGCAACGTCCAGTTCAGTTGCTCCGCTAATTCATAACCGAGCGTTTTTTTTCCTTCCAGGCGATACGGCTCCTTCAGTGTGGACATATCGAACCAGCCCTCCTTTTCCTTGCGGCGGGCAATTTCCGCGCCGCAATCGGTGATCAATCCGTTTATCAGTGTCACGTGAGCGCCCGTTTCGCGGCACTCGATCACGTTCGCTTGCGGGGTGTCATTCGGCATAAAGATGTGCGCTTCGAGACCAGCCCGCGCTGCGTACATGGCGAGCGCGCCACCGGCGTTGCCCGCGCTTGGGACGGCCAGCTTTTTTGCCCCTAGATATTTTGCCATCGAAACAGCCACGCTCATTCCGCGTGCCTTGAAACTTTGCGTCGGGTTGAGCGACTCCTCTTTGACCCAGAGATCTGCGTCGTCGCCGAATTTGCGTGCAGGCACAAGCGGCGTTCCACCTTCACCTAACGACACCGGTTCAATCCCTTCTGGCAGCGGCAAAACTTCACGATAACGCCACAAAGATTTCTCCCGCGCGCGCAGTGTGTCGCGCTTTATGGTTCGCCCCGCAGCCGTCAGGTCAATGACCGCAAAAAGTGGCTTATTGCAGGAACGACAAAGATTTTGCAGTTGAGACGATTCATGCTGAATCCCGCATGCGCTGCATTCGAGACGCTTTAGAAACATGGAAGCTTAACGTAGCGTAGCAGAGACATCTTGTCCGTGAGGTGACAGGCCATGATGGCTGCCAGTTGACCTCATATCAAGGTTGCCTGTATTACCGCACCGCTTGCGGTTCGTGTTAACTTAAAACGGAATGGACTTGCTGACTCTGACAGAGATTCGCCGCGCTGCCCAGAATGGCACTGCGCCTGCGCGTGTGCACGTCCAGGTGGAATCGGCTACAGCCAGAACGCAGCGTGACGGGAAACCGTACTGCGAACTCGTCCTGGCGGATCCTTGCGATCAGATGAAACTGCGCGTGTGGAGCGACCATCACGCCTATAAGACTTGCAGCGGGCTCACGCCGGAAAGCTTTATCGAACTCACAGGCGAGTTTCGTGTGCATCCGCAATACGGACTCGAAGCAGACAAATGGACGATTCGACGTTTGTTGGACGAAGAGAAGAAACAGCTACTGGAAGGACCAGCGGATCTGCGCGCAAAGCAAACCAATGATTGGAATTTCATCCTGCAATCCATTGAGTCCATTATCGATCCTCGTCTGCGTTCTTTGGGCGAAACCTTCCTCAAAGAATGGGGCGATCGCTTTCGTCGCGCTGCAGCAGCCCGCAAATATCATCATGCGCGTCGCGGTGGATTAGTGGAACATACGGCGCAAATGATGCGCGTGGCTAAGCAGATCGCGCCGCTTTATCCGCAGTTAAATCTCGATCTCCTGACCGCCGGAATACTCTTTCACGACTCCGGCAAGCTTTGGGAAAACCAATTCACCGAAACCGGCTTTGTAATGGATTATGACGAGTTGGGCGAACTACTAGGTCACATCTCAATCGGGCTTGAGATGGTCAATGTGCTCTGGCGAAAACTTAACAGCGAAAACGCAGACGTTTGGAAGAAATATTCACCGCCATCGGAGGACGTCCGCCTGCATCTACTGCACTTGATCGGAGCCCACCACGGCCAGAAGGAGCTCGGTTCGCCGGTTGAACCCAAGACGCCTGAAGCGATGGCGTTGCATTACATCGACAATCTCGATTCAAAACTGGAAATGTTTTTTGCCGGCTACGCTAAAGCTCAACCGTTGGCGCCGCGAATTTTCGATCGAGTGCGGCCCTTGCCCGGAAATTTGGTGAAATCGCTGGAGAAATTTCAGCAAACGACGAGTCCGCCCGCTTCCACCGACGAGCTTTTATAACGCGAGACGAACATACCCAGATCCGCCACCTCCATGATTCGGGGATGGCCGAAAATTTGCGTTTGATGCTAATTATCCTCGCCGCTCGTCGATGCGCCTGGCGGCTCCCATATTAGGTCAACGCCAGATTTACTTCGCTAGTTCGCGAAACCAGTGCAATGCGACAGAGGTCTGCGCATGGTTGACTTCGTGGCCGCCGTGGAAGGTGCCGATCCGGATCCGCTGAAATCCGGTGCGTTTGATTGAACCCGCCACATTGTATTGCTGCTCCAAAGTCGCGATTCGGTCGTCGCGGCCAGCGCTAATATAGACTGGCGTCATAAGAAACTCCTTACCAGGGCCCACCCGCTCGTAGCCCTCACTTAACCGGTCTTCATTCGCACCGGTGATGTAAATGCCTGCGACATGACAACCATTCTTTGCAAGCAATGGTGCGACCACGCCTACGCCTTTGCCGCCGCCAGAAAATCCAACGCAAGCGATCGGCCACTTGTTGGATCCGGGAAAGCTGCGGTGCAACGCGTCGATGGCGGCGAGGGTCATCGCTCCGCGCCACGCGGCGGTGTCCTTCCGCGCAGGCTGAGGACCGTCGCCCGCAAGCAATACCCAACCTTCCGCGATCCCAACGCTGCGATAGCGATCGACAAGGTCGTCGCGATTCTGCCGTTTGAAATCGCTGGTGGAGCACACCACCAATACTGGCCAGCTTTTTCGCGGATCGAAATTAGAAGGAGTCGCCAGCACGGCTGCGGCATTCGGCGGCACAGCGTTTCCGCCCTGAGCAGCTAATGATTTTTCCTGTGCGCTTAGAGGAACATTAGCATTCACGGTTGAACCCGGAGAGAACGGAACGCCGGCAAATTTCAGCGAAGCTTCTGTTGCCGCAGCCGCACCAGCATGGACTATCAGAACCTGAGGGATCAGAAAAAGAAACTGCCTGCGGACGCTACGGACTTGTTGCCAACTCACTGATATCATGTTCGAGCAAAAGGGTGCAGAGCGAAACTCTCAGCGCTAATCTAATTGGAAATCTGAAATCGGCCATGCCCCCCCATAATCGGACAGAAGTGCAGGTGATGTTTTTCGATACCGATTGTGGAGGAGTCGTCTCCAACATCGCGTATCTGCGTTTCATCGAGATCGCTCGTACACATTTGGCTGAAGCGCTTGGCCTTGTGCTGACCGAGATGGCCGAAAGACAGACTTATCCGGTGGTGGTCCGCACTGAGATCAACTATCGGCGGGCAGCCCGGCTCGGGGACCGCCTGGTAATTGACGGCTGGTTGGATCAGGTGGAGCGCGCGCGGTTTTGGTGCGGATTTCGTATCACGCGCCCGGCAGACAACACGCTAATCGCCGAGTGCCGCCAGATGCTTGCGCTCATCGAGATGCGTACCGGCAAAGTGTTGCGTGTGCCTGAGCATTGGAAGGCGGATAGCAACGTCGGGCTAACCGAAGGGGTTGAGGTTGAGTCTGAAGGCGGAACGTTTTCAGGCGGAGAATGTGAACGATGACCGCAAGCGCACGGACGCTAGGCCTTGAAGAAACCCTACTGGAGCCGCCGGCTCTTCCGCCGCCGCCGACTCGCCACGCCTTGCTGGTGATTCTGATTGCGCTGGCAGCTTTGCTGCATGTGGTCACCGTCGGGACCGGCGATCTCTACAGCGAAACCGAAGGCCAATATGCTGGAGCAGCCCGCGAAATGGTTGAGAGCCATCAGTGGTTGCTCCCGACGAATGACGGGATACCGCGTCTACAAAAACCGCCGTTGCTTTACTGGCTCATCATCGCTTCGTATAAAATTCTCGGGATCAACGAAGCTGCGGCCAGACTGCCGGTCGCGCTCGCAGTCGTGGGCACTGTTGCGCTTATTTTTCTTGTTGGAGAAAGGCTTTCAGATTACTGGCGCGGCTTTGTTGCTGGTCTGATCTATCTTAGCTTCTGCGGGACTTTTCTTCTGGCGCGTATTGTGATGCCGGAGCCGTTGGTTACCGCATTCATTACATGCGCGATTTTCTGTGGTCTGCGCGGTTATGAGCGCAAACGGGGTCGCACCGCGTGGTTCGCCGGCGTCTGGATTTGTTCGGCACTGGCTTTTCTCACCAAGGGGTTTCCAGGCATCGTTTACGTCGCTGCGATTTTTATTCTACTCTCGATTTTCTATCGCCAAGCGAGGATGCGATTCCGCGCGCTTTTGAGGTGGGAATACGCTGCGATTTTTCTTTTGATCGTGGCACCCTGGCACGTTTGGGCGGCATGGCATTTCCCGCACTATTTTCGTTATTTGATCCGGTCCGAATGGCTGGGACACCTCCGTGGGCTTACCGACGAAACACATGACTTCCTCGGCGTTCCCACCTATCAATTCGTGATTCTTCATCTGGCGTGGTGGTTTCCGTGGTCGATTGCGCTGCTGCCTGGAGTGACGTTTGCCTGGCGTCGTGTGATTCGACCCCGCGAGATCGATTTTGGCGATGGATTGCTTCTTTGCTGGATGGGGGTGGTGTTCGTTCCACTTCTCTTTTTGGGGCAACGCCAGGACTATTATTCGATGAGCATGTGGAGTGCGTTTGCTCTTTGGGCAGCCGTGGCGTGGGATCGGACTCCGCAAGGACTTCGCGCCGTCGGCACCGTTGCAGTAGGTGTCATCGGGTTGATAGCCGGTGCGGCAGCTCTCTATGTGGGTCGTATAGCCCGCGCTCCAAACGAAGAATGGGGAATAATGGATGCGCGCTGGACCGCCTGGAAAGCGTTGTTCGACATACCCCTGTCCGCTTGGGCAGCGCTGCGACCTTCGATGGCGATCATCGCCGTTTCATTTCTGTTTTTCTCCCTGACAGCGCTCTACTTAATTTTCAAACAGCGCGAGAAAGTCGCTGCCATCGCGTTGGCCGTGTCGATGGTCCCGGCGGGACTCAGCATGGTGATAGCGGTGGCGAAGATGGCACCCTATTTTTCACTCGCCGATGTAGCCCGTTTCCTGAATCCACGCATGGAGAGAGGCGGTCACGCGATTTTCGAAGGACCCCTTGATGACAGCAGCAGCCTCATTTTTTATTTGAACCGGCGCTTCTCTTTTGTGAATCAAAATCCCCGGAAAGAAGCTCCGATGGGCCTGCCTTCGGGCGACATTTTCTTAAGCGAAGAGGGTGTGCTAGAGAAATGGGGACAAGCTGATGCCGTTTATCTTATCGTGGAGCAGAGCCGGGCGGACTACTGGAAAAAGCGGGTTACCAGTCGATTTCATGTTTATCACCAGGTAGCAACCTCAGGGACGTACATTTGTGTTCAGCAACCAGCTTTAGGAGCTGGTTGATTCGTTGAACGTTAAACCTTTGAAAAAGGCTTCTGTGCCCGTCTTGAAAAACGATCGTGATGGCTTATGATCTCCACTCGTTTTCGTCGTAACCTTTGACGTTTTAACCTTTCAACACAGCCATGTCGCAACATCGCAGCCTAAAAGGCACCAGCACTATTGCCACCAAGCGCAACGTTTTAAAACGCTTCGAGCGCGTCGAGCTTTTGAAGAAACGCGGCCAGTGGAAGGACGATCAGAAAGTCATCGGTTTGCCGAAGACCAAGCCCGATGTGTAGTTCGTGAATCGTTACATCGTTAAATCGACTGAACGATTCGCGAGTTAACGAATCACGATTGTGCGCCTCAACCGTTTCCTCGCCGCCGCGGGAATGGGATCGCGTCGCCGTTGCGATGAACTGATCGGGTCGGGTCGAGTCACGATCAACGGCACGGTCTGCACAGATTTCAGCGCACAACCGGAGCCACGCGATCATGTCAAAGTAGATGGCAAACTGGTTCGCGGTACGACGCCGCTTACTATCATGCTGCACAAGCCTGCCGGGTTCGTTTCCACCCGAAAAGATCCGCACGTCCGCGATACGGTCTTTGATTTGCTTCCGCCGAAATTTTCGCGGCTGTTTAACGTTGGCCGGCTGGACGCCCAGACTGAAGGTCTGCTTCTCCTGACAAACGACGGCGATCTCGCACAGTGCCTGACGCATCCCCGTTTCAAAATCGAGAAGGAATACGAAGTGATTCTGGATCGCCGGTGGGATCCCCTGCTTGTCCCGAAACTAATGCGCGGAATTTTCCTCGATGATCGGCGAGCAAAAATCGCGCAACTCCATTCTATTTCTCCCACGCGTTTGCGGGTTGTGTTGCGACAGGGAATCAATCGCCAGATCCGCCGCATGTTCCAAGCCGTCGGTTATCGTGTAAAACATCTTGTTCGTGTTCGCATTGGCGATCTCCGGCTTGGTGATTTGTCCCGTGGTCGTTGGCGCTCATTGACCGAATGGGAGTTGAAAAGCTTGAGACGTCGCAGCGACATTGTAGCCGCGGGCGCTGACCGCGGCGATCACAAAGCGGGCCGTCTCGGGGAACGCCGGGGCCAACGCCCCCGGCTACAGGTCAGATGAAAATCGCCGGTCGCGCGCGCTCAGAGACCCAAAAAGCCCGGGTCGCTACGGAAGACGGACTACTCGCGGTCGGGCCGTATTCAGTTCAACCTGCGCGCTCACTTTTTCGATTTGCGCCGCTTGCTCTTTGAGTTGCGCAACCACTGTCTGCATCTTTTTCTTTAGTTGTGCGATGGTCGCTTCCTGTTCCTCCACTTTCTTGTGCTCTTTTAAGAACTCATTGAGCAACATCGCGTTGACCGCTTCGTAGCGGACGGTTTGCGGTTTTCCCTTCCTGTCGCGAGTAATCAACTCGGGGCTAATCTGGGCCACTTCTTCAGCGATCAAGCCGAAACAAAGCGCACGAGAACGATCAATTTCCTTTTTGTAGCGGAAACTGACTGGTTTAAGCGCGAATATGGCGTTGCTAGCCTGATTCATGGGCCTGATCTCCTCCTTATAGCGGCGTGAGGAAGAGAGCGTCCCGATTTTGTTATCTGAGTTAACGTACACTGCTCGAGCAGTGGCTACCGAACCGTACACGTTAGAGATATACGTGTTGAAGCTCTCGCCCGCCACGCCCAGCACGTCTGAGCCGATGTAGACGTTGTTACTACCAGTCGTTGCAAGAAAGCCGGCCGAGTTTCCCAAGGCGGTGTTCAAGTTGCCGCTAGTGTTGACAAAAAGTGCTTCAGCGCCGCTCGCCGTGTTGCCGACACCGGTGGTGTTGCTGAAAAGCGCCAAAGCGCCGGTGGCCGTGTTCCCATTCCCATTGTCGTTGCTCTCGAGCGCCTGCATGCCGAGCGCCGTGTTCCCGATGCCAACTGTGTTAAGCAAAAGCGCCGCAGCGCCGACTGCCGTATTTTGATCCCCGTTGTTAAGCACCAACGCTCCGCCCCCAATACCGGTGTTGTAGCTGCCGGTGCTGTCGCTAAAGAGCGAATACCAGCCATGAGCTGTGTTTGCAGTCCCGGTTGTAAGCAGCTGAAGCGCATTGCAGCCTTCCGCCGTCGTGAACCCGGGATAGCATCCGTCCGGTGGCGGATTGACCCCGAAAGCTTTCGAGCTCAAGAGCCCTACGCAGGCCAGTGTGCAGAGTATTGTTGTGAATATGATCTTTCGGTTGTTCATAAGATGTTTTCCTTTCTCTATGGCGTCGAGCCTACCGCGACTTCGCCAGCTTTGGCGAGCAAAAACGGACGCTGTCCGGTTGCCAGCTAGTACTGGTGGGAAGCCGCTGCCACTTGGAATATGATCGAAATATGAAATTTGATGGTTGCAAGGTCCTAATCACAGGTGCTTCCGCTGGCATCGGTCGTGAATTCGCGCTTCAACTCGCCGGTCGCGCTCGGTCATTGATTTTGGTGGCGCGGCGTGATGAAAGACTGATCGAGTTGGCTGATCAACTACGACGAGAACATCCAAAGCTGCTCGTTCAGATTCGGAAAGTTGATCTCGCTGATCTTACGCAGCTAAACATCTTGCTGGACTGGCTGGATCGCGAAAATCTCGAGGTCGATCTTTTAATCAACAACGCTGGTCTCGGAGATCACGGTCCTTTTGCCAAGAGCGATCCCTTTCGCAACAAGGAAATGATTCTTGTAAACGTCACTGCCGTAACGTTGCTGACTCGTCATTTGCTGCCGCGGATGATCGCGAAACGCCACGGCGGCATTCTCAATGTGAGCTCGTCCGCTGGGTTTCTCCCGATTCCCGGTTTCGCCGTTTACGCCGCTACGAAGGCGTATGTGACAAGTTTCTCCGAAGCACTTCGAGCGGAACTTCGCGGAACCGGTGTAAGTGTATCAACTCTTTGCCCGGGGCCCGTGGCAACGGAGTTCCAACAGGTTGCCAGTCGTCCCAGCCACAATGTTAAGCCCGGCCCTGGTCCCGATTTTCTTCACGTTTCCATAGAGCATGTCGTGCGCGACGCGTTAGCAGCGCTCGAAGCAGACCGGCCCATGGTTGTGCCTGGGTGGGCCATGAAGTTGTTGATGCTTTTGGCCCGGGTGATGCCATTGCCTGTGATGCGCCTGGCGGCGCGCCTGTCATCTCGGACACGCGGCAACGTGTAGAGACAAATCCTTCTCGGAATCGGCGCAAGCAGCTAGCGATGAAACCAGTTGTGTCGACTTGCGAAGACCGGGCGACTAACGAAAATTTCCGAGACCTGCGAAAACACAACGATTGCGCTAACCACGGTGAGTGACAAAGCAGTCGCGGTCCAGCGAGTTTGTTGAAATCTCGACGTCACGAAACGGCATAAGAACGAGATGCCACAGACGTAACTTAACGCGAAAGGTATGCTCGCACCGCTCAGCAAGCGGCCTGATGTAAAATACGGATGTGAACGAGATGGATTAACACAACTTCCAAAATCGAATTGGATCGAAAGAAGACCCAGGAACCCTATTCCTGCTGCAAGAGTCGCGATCGCAACCGCGATCGCCTGTCGTTGGAATGTGGAAAGCGCATACCGTTTTCTCAAGCCCAGGATCGCTGCCGCGATAAAGACCAACGAAGAAACGGTAAAAAGCCCGTCGGCTATTTGCCAATCGACATCTTCCCCGTGCCATTTTATTTCACCCCGCCAAAAACTCGCGATCAGATCAGACCAGAAAGTCCAAAACCCATGAGGCGTGAAAATCGGATGTCTCCACCATTCAGCGAACGGCTTCCGCGTCCAGTCCAGGGAAGCGATCTTGGCCGTTGATCCGGTGAAATCACCAAATTGCAGCTTCAGCCAAACCATCCAACTGCCAATCGGTACGGCAGCGAACAAAAAGAGTGTGACAAATGCGATGATGCCGGCACGAGGCTGCTGTCTAACAATTAGGACAAGTTTGGCAAGGATGATTCCGACGGCGACGACGAGCAGTGGAACGTTCGACAGTTTGGTCAAATACGTGGAGGCAATCGCTAACCCCGTGACGGTTCCAAGCAACGGGCTCGGCGCATTAGTTCGTAGCCATTGCAAAACACACAGGAACAGTATTCCGAAACAGAGCGGCGACAGCACGTCGTTGTTCATTGCGTAAAACACGTTCTGCGGAATGAAAGCCAGCAGTAGTGGCGTGCCAATGCGCACTTCAGGGCGCTCCGGCGCAATGGTTCGCGCGGTCACATAACCTAACCAAACCACTATCGCCATGATTGCGAGATTCAGGAACCGAATCCAATACAGCGATGCGATCCCCACCAGTCCGAGGTGCTTCCCAAGCCACCACCACAAACCTGTAACTGCGTAATAAAACGGCGGCTGAGACGATTCGGAATTGATTTCACTGCTCCACGCTGCCCTTGTTGCCGCAATCTCCGGCTCAGCTTTCGACCACGGTTGTTTCCACAGTGGCGCCGGAAATTTCCCGCCGGGAAATCGTTCTGGCGGAAACAGATACTCCGGCGACGCGTGCGGAACGATCCAGTCTAGCGTCTCGTCCTTCAGCCGATCAAAACTGCGCGGGACGTGGCCATGCGAATACTGCACTATCAGATCGAAATGAAGGTCCTCATCGATGTTGCTAAAGAACGGGAATGCCGCCGAAAAAATGAAAGCGCGGAGTGCAGCGACCAGACAGAGGAATAAGATTAGGAAACGTTCGTTCGCAGCCATGAATTTTTAAGATTCGCCGGATGCCCTTACAGTCGTGTGGCGAGATTAAGTGCGGCGCATCAGAGACGCACTCAAAAATGTGACGGTGATTGTGCTCACATTTGTCGCGAGCGTTTCGGACACCCGTCGCCGCGGCGAGTACTTTCGCCATGAGCAAACACCATAAGAAAAGCGGCGGCCGTTTTTTCGGCCGCCGCTTTAGATGATCGTAATGCTATCGGGAACAGGAATTCTATGAGGATTTATATTTTACAGAGCAACCGTAGGGCTTGGTTTGGGACGTCGTGACCGGCTTGCCCGACAGGGATTCATCCAGCGCCGCCTTCACATAGTTTTTCGAGCTGGGGATGTCCGATGGGTTTGGCGTGGCTTTGCTGTCGATCGCACCATGATAAATGATTTCACCCTCGGGACTAATGATCACCATATTCGGCGTATTTTTCGCGCCGTAAGCGTGGCCAGCCTTGCCTTCCGGATCGAGGAGCAGTGCGGTCTCGTGCGTATTCCAGGACGCTGCGATCTTGCCGGCTTCTTCGGCGGTGAGGTTCCCCTCAGTGCCCGGGGCATTGGAATCGATGGTCAGCCACACAACACCCTTGTCAGTGTATTCCTTTTGCAGGTTTTGCATGTTGCTGCTGCCGTAATGTTTCTTTACGAACGGGCACTCCGGATTAAACCATTCGAGCACCACGTATTTGCCTTTATACTCCGAAAGAGAATGGGTGTTTCCCTTCGTGTCGGGGAGTGAGAAACTGGGCGCAGCGCTTCCGACGGCAGGCACGTCCGCGGCGAAGAGTGCGGTCCCGATCAATGATGTGAGAATGGTTAAAAGTATTTTCGTGTTCATATGAGTGATTAGAAAACAGAGCGGCGCAGATGTTTAAAGTTCCTCGAGCAAAAGGAGATAATAAACGTCAAAAGTTAGCGGGACGTGGGCTCCGGTCCGGACCTGTCGAAGATGCGTTTCTAAGAGCATCACGAAACTATTGCGCAGCCACACGGCGCGCGGCGGTTTCGAGCTGATTCAGGATCAAGCTTTTGGTAAGCAATTCCGGGAACACAATCGGCTCTCCGTTCTTCCCGGTGTAAAGCACGTAAAGCGGAACGCCGGGGCGGCCGAATTGCTGCAATAGTTTTGTGATTACGGGGTCACCGTTGGTCCAATCTGCTCTTAACTTTACGATGCCGTAACGCTTGAACGCTTCTCGGACGTCTTCCGCCTCGAGCACGTTGGCTTCGTTGAATTTACACGTGAGACACCACGCGGCCGTGAAATCAACAAAAACATTTCGGCCTTGATCGAGTTCGGCTTGCAACCGTTCCGGTGTAAAGGAATGCCAGTCACCTTGGATTTGTGAATCAGCAGAAGCAATTTTCGTCGATTGAAATTTTTTCCCGATAAAATAAATCCCACTGCCAAGAACGAGCACGAGCATCAGCAAGAGCACGACGATCCGTTTCATCGCTGATGCGGTCGGCAAAATGAACGCCCCTTTCATCCAGCAAGCAACACTGAGCACCAGCAGGAAACAGCTGGCCCAGATTGCGCCTTCCAGCCCGCGCTGAGCGCCGAGCACGTAAAGCAGAAACAATAACGTTGCCAACAGCAGAAATCCCATGAACTGCTTCAAATGCAGCATCCATGGGCCGGGTTTGGGCAGGAACCGCAGCCAGGCAGGCTGTGCGCTTAAAAGCAGGTAAGGCGCGCTCATACCGGCAGCGACCGCGATGAACATCGCCAGAATGATCGCGGCTGACTGCGTAAATGCGAATCCCAGCGCCGTCCCGAGAAATGGCGCGGTGCACGGAGTAGCCAGCACAGTCGCGAACACGCCTTGAAAGAATGAGCCGAGCAAATCTCTCCGCTCGCTAGTGGAGAGTAAACTGCGGCTAAGCGATTGCGGCAACGAGATCTCGAAAACTCCAAAGAGGTTCAGGGCAAATACAAGAACGATCCCACTCAGGAGGAGAACGAAATAAGGATTCGTGAACTGGAGTCCGCCCCAGGTCACGTCGCGCCCGGCGCCTTTCAACGCAATCAACAACAACGCCAGAGCGATAAACCATGCAAAGATTCCCACGGCGAACGCAATCCCGCTGCGCAAGATCTTTTGCCGGCTCTGGCCCGCCTGCTGTATGAAGCCAAAAATCTTCAGCGAGATCACCGGCAATACACACGGCATCAGATTCAAAATGAAGCCGCCCAGAAAACCAAACAAGAGAAAGGTGAAGATTCCACGCGCCAACGGAGGATGGGCAGCGGAAAAGGCGGGCGCTGTGCTCGTAATCCGCCACGCGGCGCGATCATCTCCGTTTGGCTGCTGTGAAAATACCACCAACCCCGCCATAGAAGAGATATCCTTCGCCGCAGATTCAAGCGGAACTCGAAGAACAATTTCGTTGTTGTTTCGCGACTGAATCGCGGGATGACCAACAATCGTGTCCTGCTGCGGCTGCGGAAAGAAATCGACTGCTGGATATTTCGCCAAAGTTTCGCCGCTGATTTTCAAGCGAAGATCCGATCCAACCTTATTCCACTCGGCGCTTGCCACATTGGCTCCTGGCCAGTTTTTCGGAAGCAACCGCTGATAACGAGCGAAAAGGTCCCTGTTAGCCGCTTGATTGGTTTGTGCTACGGGCAAATCCAGTTGCAATGTGGCGCTGCCGGGGACGCAGATCTTCTCGCAGACCAGCCAGTTCGCGTCAGCAACGAGTTTTGCGGACGAAGTATCGATATTCGCTGGTGGCGTGATTTCCTGCATTAACAGGACTTCATTTTCATATCCGTAGGTCTCGATATCGCCCGGGTCGATCGTCTTCAACGGGATCGGCCATTGAATCTCGCCGATCTTCCAGCCGGGCGGTAATTTCCAGTTCAACTCCGTTGGAAGACCTGCGTCGCCTGAAAACTTCCAGTAAGTATGCCAATGCGGAGCCATTCGCAGTAGCAGGCCGGCAGTAAAAGGTTTGCCCGGAACGATCGCATTGGTATCAGCCAAAAGCTCCGCCTTAACGAGCTGTTTTCCCTGATACGTCTGGGCGTGGCCATGCGGGGAGATGGCAAAGATGAGCCAGCCGACCAGCGACATGAAGGCAACACGCGGAGCCAGTCTCATGTGATTAGGTAGCACTCGTGCATGTTTGCGGCAATCTGCAGCTACCACCCGATTGGGTCAGATGAAAGTGTGGGGCCACCTACGGGTACGATGAAGATCTTGTCAGTCCAAGGGTCCTTAACTTTCGTACCAGATGCGTAACCGCTTACATCAACGTATCTGCCGCTGGAATCGAATGGACTGAAAACATATCCCGGCTTATCAGGCACCGCCTTAGCGGTGGGAAACGCGGGAGCAGACGCTTGCGCAGGCGGCCCCGGATTTGGTTCAGGCGCTGCCGTTTCGGTCTGAACCTGCGGAGCCTTGTCGGCTTGGCCTTGTGTCTGAGCAACATCGGTTTTTGGCCGGTGACGCGGAGGCGCGGAGCTGGAATGCGTCGTCGAAACTGGATGACCCTGTGCAGCCGTATCGGCTTCAACCACGTCTGTTGTTCCAACCATCGTTGGTTCGTTGCTGCGTCGCTTGAGAGCATAATGCACCGGTGCAGTCGCGACACGGTACGATCCCACGGCAACGTCCCGCGTAAGATGATAGGAACTCTCCGCCACATCGCGGGTAGTTCCGCATCCCGCGAGCAAAACTGCCGTCAATATTATGGGTGCCTCTACCAGCTTCATTTCGTTTCTAAGATGTCCCTCGACGCAATCCGTTCAATTATTTACTAACAACAAGATCGCTAACCAATCTGGAGATCGTATTCTCGTCGGTGGCCCATGAGCACATCAGACGGAAAATATCGGGCTCGAGCATTTTGTAGAAGCGCCATCCCCGCGCCTGGAGACCGCGCGCAAGTTGATCGGTCATCCGAATAAATACAGCATTTGATTGCACTGGGAATTGAGTTTCTATCCCCGCCTCGTCTCGGATTCGCCGGGCAAGCTGTTGTGCCGCCAGATTCGCGTGTCGCGCATTTCGCAACCATACGTCTCCATTGAGCAGCCCCAGCCATGGCGCAGCGATAAACCGCATTTTCGAGCCGAGATGCCCGGCTTGTTTCACTCGATATTGAAAATCCCGTGAGATTTTCTTGTCAAAGAAAACAACCAGCTCGCCTGCGCCGACGCCATTTTTCGTGCCTCCAAAGGTTAGGATATCCACCCCCGCTTTCCAGGTGATCGTTTTCAGCGGACATCCAAGCGACGCGGCGGCGTTTGCGAATCGCGCGCCGTCCATGTGAAACAACATTCGATGCGTGCGCGCAAAATCGCCAATCGCCGTGATTTCGCCCGGTGTGTACACAGTTCCGAGCTCCGTTGCCTGGGCGATGCTAATGGCGTGCATTATATGTCCGTGAAGCTCTACCTGGCGCGCCACAAGTTCTTTCACATCGCCAAGGTCGATCTTTCCGTTCGTGGTCTTTGTCGACAATAGTTTGGTTCCCCCTGAATAAAACTCCGTTGCGCCCGCTTCATCTGTCTGGAGGTGTGCATGTTCGGGACAAATCACCCCATGGAAGGGGTGGCAAACCTGGCTCAGACCCAGTGCATTTGCCGCAGTGCCGGTGAATACAAAATAGACGTCACAATCGATTTCGAATATTTCGCGCACGCGTCGGCATACTGCGGCAGTCCAGTCATCGTCGCCATAAGAGGGTGCGAAATTCGTATTGGCTTGTTCCAGCGCGCTCCATGCCTCGGGACAGATATGCGCTGTATTATCGCTGGCAAAATCAAACCGAAGCGGGTCCATGGGCATCTCGCGTTCTTACGCGAGTTTCTTCATCTGACAATCGGCGAGAAACAGATTGCCTGACAGCGGAGCCCTGGGCCTCCGAGTCTGCCAGGCAAATCCCTCATTCCTGCTCTTCGAACGCGTGCGGCGGCCTCACTTGATATTTCGAACGGGCTCCTGCGGATGAGCGTATTTGCAGCTCTAATTTTGTGTACAAGAATCGCTCGTCTGCATTTTTCTTGTCACTCTGGAGGACGCAAAACTGTCGCTCTAATAAGGCGGCGACCAGCTCATCAGCGCGAACATTTTGCCTAACGCTCAGGCGCGATTACCCTTCGCGAATGAGATCGCTTCAAAGCGCGGTCGACCAGCGAGGCGCACGAGTTTTTGAGTTGGTCGATAAGAATCCTGAGCGAATTTTCAGTAAGGCAGGATTTTATCACCGTTTGATGACGCTTTCGATGCGCGACGAGCGGTTCAAGACGCAATTGTTTCGGTTCGTTGCCGTCCTGCCGTCGCTGCGCGGGGCGCGTGAGATCATCCAGCATTTGGAAGAATATTTCAGCAATGATAACGACAGTTTCCATCCATTGCTTGGTTTTGGCGTTCGTCTGGCGCGCATCGTTCCATGGATAAGTGCTCCCGTTCTGCAGTGGAATGTCTCGGAAACGGCGCGCCAATTCATTGCGGGACGAAATTCGAATGAAGTAATAGCGACGTTGCGTAAACGCCGCGCTCAAAACATCGGCTTCACCGTTGACGTGCTCGGCGAAACTGTCGTGAGCGAAGCCGAGGCGGATGAATATGCAGGACGTTATGCGCATTTGCTGGACAAACTTGCGAGCGAAACCAGGAACTGGACCGATCCGCTGGGAAAAAATGACGAGCTTTTTCCAGTCGTAAATCTATCGGTCAAAATTTCTGCGCTCTATTCGCAAATCGATCCGGCCGCACCGGCGGATGCCATTGCCCATCTCGGAACCAGGCTGCGTCCGCTTCTCCGTCGAGCGCGGGAGCTCGGCGCATTCATCAATTTTGACATGGAGAGTTACGCCCTCAAAAATGCGACTCTCGAACTGTTCAAAACCATTTTCACTGAGCCGGAGTTTAAGGATTGGCCGAATGCCGGAATTGTTATTCAGGCGTATCTGCGAGATTCAGAGAGCGACTTGCGCGAACTGATCGAGTGGGGTCGGGTACGGGTACTCGGTTCGCCGTCCGGCTGGTCAAAGGTGCGTACCTGGGATTACGAGACGACGAAATCGGGTCAGAACGGCACGAGGTCTCCCGTGTTTCTTCAGAAGCCCGAGAGTGACGCGAATTTTGAATTGCTCACCCGTGTGCTTTTTGAAAATGAATCGGTTGTCACCGCCGCATTCGGCTCCCACAACGTTCGCAGTATCGCGCATGCGCAGGCCGCCGCGGACGAACTCGGCATTGATTGCAGCCGCTTCGAATTTCAACTGCTCTACGGGATGGCTGGCCCGATCAAACGAGCATTGGTGGAAATGGGATATCGGGTTCGCGAGTATTGTCCCATTGGCGAATTGCTGCCCGGCATGGCCTACCTGGTTAGGCGCCTTCTCGAGAACACGTCGAACGAAGGATTCTTGCGCGCAAAATTTGCGGAGAACGTGCCAGCGAAAGAATTGCTGCGCGATCCAAAAGAACTGATCCGACGCGGACCCGAACCCGCTCGCGACAGCGATACAAAAAATGCCGCTTCCCTTCAATCTGGACACAGCGATAGTTTTAAGAACGCACCACTTATGAGTTTCGTTTACAAAGACAGCCAGGATAAGATGCAAAGCGCACTACGCGAAATGCGTAAACGCTTTGGTGAAAAACATCCGCTTTACATCGGCGGCGAAAAAGTTTGGACCGATAATTTGACGCCTTCAGTCAATCCTGCCGAACCGAAGGAGATCGTTGGTTACGGAACGGAGGCGGGACTTGCCGAAGCCGAACGTGCCGTTAAAGCTGCTCGCACCGCATTCGAGAAATGGCGCTGGACGTCGTTCGACGAACGAGCGCAGTTACTGGACCGTGCGGCCGATATTCTGGAACGCCGACGATACGAACTTTCGGCAGTTGAAATCTTTGAGGTCGGAAAGCCGTGGCCGGAAGCGGACGGCGATATTCGCGAAGCAATCGATTTTTGCAGGTTCTACGCGGAGCAAATACGCCGGCTCGGCCGCCCCAAACTTACCCAGCAGGTTCCCGGCGAAGAAAGTTATTATCATTATTGGCCGCGTGGCGTGGCTTTGGTAATCGCGCCCTGGAATTTTCCGATTGCCATTCTCTGCGGCATGGCTGCGGCTGGGATCGTTACCGGAAACGCCGTAATAATGAAGCCCTCCGAGCAATCCATCGTCTGCGGCGCCATGCTCATGCAAGTCTTCGAAGAGGCTGGTGTTCCACCTGGCGTTTTGAATTTACTTTCAGGGCACGGGTCGGTGGTCGGAGCCCATCTGGTCGATCACAAGGACGTGGATTTGATTGCATTTACCGGTTCCCGCGAGGTGGGATTGAAAATTTGGGAATCCGCCGGGATCACCCGCCCTGGCCAGCGCGAGCTGAAACGAGTGATTTGTGAGATGGGCGGCAAAAACGCGATGATCGTCGACAGCGACGCAGATCTTGATGAGACGATCATGTATTCGATCTACTCTGCATTCGGTTTTCAGGGACAAAAATGCTCCGCGCTGTCGCGTCTGATCCTGCTCGATGAAAATTACAATCGCGTGATGGAGCGTTTAATTCCGGCTGCAGCCAGTCTGCGCGTGGGGAATCCGGAGCAGCCAGGAATCATGGTTGGCCCAGTCATAGATGAGGCTGCTCATCGGCGCATTTTGGAATATATCGAGATTGGAAAAAAAGAGGCCACGCTCGCATATCAGGCGAAAGAAGTCCCCCGGCACGGTTACTTCATTCCACCGACAATTTTCAGCGACGTGAAGCCAGAGATGCGCATCGCGCGCGAGGAAATTTTCGGCCCTGTTTTAAGTGTGTTAAAGGTGCGCGATCTCGATGAAGCGCTCGAAGTCGCGAATGGAACTGACTATGCTCTGACCGCGGGCTTTTTCTCCCGCAGCCCGGACAATATTGAACGGGTTAGGGCGCGACTTGAGGCGGGGAATGTTTACATTAATCGCTCATGTACAGGGGCTATCGTTGGACGACACCCATTTGGTGGATTCAAAATGAGCGGTGGTGGCACCAAGGCTGGCGGCGAAGATTATCTCCTAAACTTCCTGGTGCCACGGGTAGTGACCGAAAACACCAGCCGTCACGGATTCGCGCCGGAACAGTCCACCGAGTATCGCGACGAATTTCTCTGGCCCAGACGCCATTGACCATTCAGTTCAGCGGCCGGCCTTTGCTGAGCAGTTCTACAACGGTGACGATCATGTAGAGGACTGGCCAGGCGGAGGTGAGAACGATCACTGCGAAGACTGCCATTTCCCTGGCCCGTTCCCGCGCCGCCTCGAGACGGTACTCGCGCCCCAAATCAAAAAGATTTCGAAACTTTGATCGGTCTTCCCCGTCGTAAGACCAGAAATGGCCTTGCCATCGACCAAAACCGGAATGAAAAAAATAATCCGTCTGCGGAAAGTGCTTCTTACCGCCCCTGGAAGGACTCCTCGGTTTCATAGACTATGCCCGACAACTGACTTGGAACCAGCGACACAATATCACGTTCAAAAAATCAATCAGGCCAAAAACAGTCCCAGTCGAACCATCGGAAAGCTCCGACTAAAGCGCGACAATTAGAGCCCGGCTGGATGTCTTGCCTCGAAGCCGCGGGGCGGACGATAAGCTGCATACCAACGCGGCGCCCATTTGCCGCGATAGCGCTCGAACGGCGTGGTGTCGAGGCGAAGGCCGGCAATAACTGCAAATGTGTGACCATCGCGCGCGTAGACCGTGATCCATTCCCCGGGCCCGCGTTCACCGTAGCTGCGAAATTCAGTCGAACTCATCGGCGATGTGATTAGACCGGCCGCAGCCAGCACATACGAAATTGTGCCGGAGCAATCGTAACCGCGATCACGGAATGATTTATGACCTCCACCATATCGATATGGTTTACGGCGAAGTTGGTTCCCGGCCCAGATCGCGCGTTTCACTGGCAGCGGGGCATGCTTCGGCGCAGCAGCTTTCCCAAAACGAAGGCGCGCAATCTTACCCGACACGATAGGTCCCGAGGTGGGAAAAGAATCCGCCGCGGCGGATGCAACGAGCAATGTTGAAATGGCGATACTCGTTAGGGTCTTGCGACAAACCGGATCGATAAATTCCTCCGGAGCTGTGTTCTACTAAGCACGTCAGCCGATGGAAAGAAAAAAATTCGAACGAGTTGCCGCGTTCCCAGCCGCAAATTGCTGCAATATCCGGTGTCGACAGAGGACCTCTGCCAACGCGAGGCAAGACACCTGTGCGACCTTTAACTTTGTGATAATGTGCCGCCATGATCCGCGTGATCGCGTTGCTCGTGATCCTTCTCACCACCGCCATGATCACCCTAGCGGCGGATCAACCGAAACAATCAGAGGATCCCAACGAGTTTGATATCGAGCCGCCGATATTGAAGCAAAACCTCCCGGACGAGCTATCGGCAGCGACAGCAACGCCCGATAGGGAAGTTGTCCGCTGGGAGAAACAGCTTGAACGGGCGAAGCGAAATGCGTCGGGCAGCGAGCGCCTTTGGAAGATTGGCGTGTTGGCGAAAGCCGAAGTCGAGCAGCGAGCGTTGAAGGTGATTCGATACGAAGCTGAGCTCGCTGCCGCGCGCGTCGCTCAAGCTAAAGAACGCATCGCCGCACAGGAACCACGCGTTGCATCAGGCGAGGTTACCAAGCAGGAACTGGATATGACGAAAGCCGCGCTGGCGAATTTGGTTGAGACAGCGCAAAAAGCTCTCCTTAAACGTGAGACTGCAGAGCTGGAATTCGCCGAAGCAAACCTGCGTCGCCAGCAAAGATTGCTGAATCTTGGCAGCGCGCACAAATCCGATGTAATTAACGCTGAAGAAAAACTTGCTGAGCTCAAGGCGCCGAAGAATTAGTTTTCACCAATTACACAGCGTCCGCAGAGAAGAGTTCTGGCACTGACTCTATGCTCTTCGCTTTCTTCCAGTGAATCGATTGTTGTCGGTTTCAATACCCAGCGGCCTGACCGTCTTTGCGTGATTCGCTGGCGCCTACGTAAACACGTTGGCCATCATGTATCTCGACTTTGATGGCCTGGTAACCCCCGTAACCGCCAACGTCGAAACGCATGTTATGTCCTTTCTTGCGCAACTCGCGCACCGTCTCATACGGGATGCCGCTCTCAACTTCAACGTAACCGCCATTCTCCATCTTTTCTCCAGTTGGTTCGTTGTCGCCTTCGTGATGCCAGCGGGATGCGTCGCCCGCTTCCTGCACATTTAAATCGAAATCGATCTGGTTCGTGAGTACCTGCACATGCCCCTGCGGTTGCATGTCGCCTCCCATTACTCCGAACGCTTCCCATGGTCTGCCGCTTTTCATTACGAAGCCCGGAATAATGGTGTGAAAAGGACGTTTCCCTGGTGCGTAAACGTTCGCGTGCTGCGGATCCATCGAGAAAAGTTCGCCGCGATCTTGAAACACGAATCCAAGGCCTGGCACGACAATCCCGCTGCCCATGCCGCGATAATTGCTTTGAATCAGCGAGACCATGTTGCCTTCGTCATCGGCCGTACACAGATAAATTGTGTCACCTTGCTCTAGCAATGGATTGCCGGTTTCGACCTCTTCCGCCGCGTGGTTCGGGTCGATCAATCTTCGCCGCTCCGCTGCGTATTTCTTTGAAAGCAACCCGGCCAGTGGAATTTTCGAGAATGCCGGATCCGCGTAAAACTTCGCGCGATCGGCCCACACGATTTTTTTCGCCTCAATCATCGCATGCAGTGTTTCGGCTGAATTGCGTCCCATCGCGCGTAAATCGAATCCTTCGAGAATGTTTAACATTTGGAGCGCCGCGATACCCTGACCGTTTGGCGGAAGTTCAAACACATCATAACCGCGGTAGTTCACCGAGACCGGCTCGACCCACGTTGAGGTATGTTTCTCGAAATCGGTTTTCCGCAAAAAGCCGCCGTTCGCGCGCATGAACGCGTCGATCTTCTCGGCGATCTCGCCTTTGTAAAAAGCGTCTCTCCCCTTTTCGCCAATCAACCGCAGGGTTCTAGCCAGAGCGGGGTTCTTGAAAATGTCGCCCTTTTCCGGCGTGCGTCCTTTTCCGTCAAGGGTGTACGTCTCCAGAAACGCACCTGGCAATCCTTTGTAAAGACGGGGGCCAAACCCCCAGTAATAGGCGATCAAATCCGTTACTGGAAAGCCTTCCTCGGCATAATGAATCGCCGGCGCAAGATCGTCGCTAAATTTGAGTTTGCCGAATTTCTGGTGCAGCTCCGCCCATGCATCGACGCAACCGGGTACGCTAACGGGCAGCATGCCGAATGGCGGGATCGTCTGGCGATGCAGTTTTTCCAGTTCTGCTTTCATCCGGTCGTAGCTAAGACCAAGGGGGGACCGACCACTTCCATTAATCCCGTAAAGCTTGTTCTCTTTCGCGCTGTAGACGATCGCGAACAGATCGCCGCCGATCCCATTGGAGACCGGTTCCATCAAACCGACGGTTGCGTTTGCGGCGATCGCCGCATCCACTGCGCTGCCTCCTCGCTTCAAGATCTCGAGTCCAACCTGTGTAGCCGCCGGTACGCTTGTGCACACCATTCCGTGCCTTGCCAGGACCTCCGATCGCGTGGCAAAATTTTTGCCGGTTACGCGGTCAATCTGCGCGTAGGAAGGCAGAGCTGCCGCAACCGCAACCAGAGAATAGACAAGGGGTTGGGTTGCACGCATTCGCAACATTACCGCTCTCTGGGCAAAGAGCGCACTTGAAATTTGAGCGTTCAGCTATACTGATTGCGCTGCCAATGAAAATCTCTACCGATGACCAACGAGCGATCGGAGTGATCATGGTGGTCGTTGGAGTTCTTTGTTTCTTGATCGGCTTAGCAGGGCACCTGAAAGAGGACTATCATTTTCGCGGCGAAATTTCCGCCGTGGGCTTCACTGCAGCGGCGGTTCTGGCAGTAATCGGCATCCTGCTGTTTTCGTTTTCCTTCAGAAAAAAGCAAGGCTGAGTCCGCTGCGATCGGCTTGTTGTGGTGTTAGACTCTGGCGATTCCAAATTAGGGGATTCGTATCAAACGCTGAGATCGATGTTTGACGGAACGTCTCCAGTCTGATTTCAAATTCGAAGAAGCGACGCGGCGGCGACCTCTTGGAGATCGCCGCCTTTCCCTGGTCGCCTTGGACAAGCGGGAAATCAGTCCCGCGTCTCGTCATTATCCCCCTTACGGGCACCTGCTCTGTCTTGACGAGCCTTTTGATTATCATCGAGCTTTTTCTGCTGCTCAGGCGTAAGCAGCGGACGAATCTGTGACATGGTATTATCCATCACTGACGACATTTTCTGCCTGGCCTCGCGGCGTATCTCAACAATTTGTGGCCGGGCTTGATCGATGATCGGTTGAACCTTGGCCTGTTGATCGGGCGTCAGGTTCAGCCCTTCGGTCAATTGTTCAAGCCTGTGCGCACCGCGGCCACCCCCGTGATGGCCTTGTGCTTTCAGGACGGCAAAGCCGCCCAGTATGATTAAGCTCGCGGCTGCGAACGTGAGGAAGTTTTGTTTCATAGTTTTTCCCTACTAAGACAACGAACTTAGTCTTGCGTTGCGTCGTGAAGCTCCTTTTGGGCTTTTATCATGTCTTCATGCGCCTTCTGCATGGTGTCGAATTTCTTTTGTTGATCAGGCGTAAGCAGCGGACGAATTTGCGACGTTGCGCCATCCATCACGGTTTTCATTTTCTGCATCGCCTCCTGATGAATTGCGGCGATTTGCGGCTTGGTCGCATCAAGGATCGGCTGAACCTTGCTCTGCTGCTCAGCGGTCAGGTTCAACTTGTCGGTGAGTCCTCGAAGGCCAAATGCATGACCGTGCCCGCACCTGAATCCGGGATCGGCTTGTGCTTGATTAATGGTAAATCCGCCCAGCGCGATCGCGCCGACGGCTACAACTGTTAATAGATTTCGTTTCATGGTTTCGTTTCGTTTTGTTGTTTTGAAAGCGCTTTTTCGCGCCTTTCGAAAGACATGACCGCACGCGCGCCGCGGTGGTTACAAAATATTTGCGGAGATTGCAGCCGTTGGTTGCTACACGAACACCAAACTTTCGGGTAGTTGGCAGAAACGCGTCGACACGAGAAGTTGTAACCCAAGTGCGGTTCCGCAGGTCATTCTTAATGGTGTGGCTACGCTATCGATCAAATGGATAATTTTGGAGAAGGCGCTCTGGTCAAAGCGGCGCTTCAAAACGACGAAGACGCAGCTCGCGAGCTGGTGCGCCAGCTATATCCACTGGTGGCCAGGATCGTCCGCTCGCATCGGTCGCGCCGAACCCCAGAGGAGGACCTTTGCCAGATGATTTTCATTAAAGTGTTTCAAAAGCTGTCGCAATTTTCCGGCAAGGTTCCACTGGAGCATTGGGTTTCGCGTATAGCGGTGAACACCTGTCTGAATCAAATCGAGTCGGAGAGGGTGCGACCGGAGGTGCGTCAGGCTGATTTGAGTGTCGAACAGCAGGCAGTGATCGAAAATCTGGCAAGCTCGAGCGACGAACTACCTCCCGACCAGCGGTTGGCATCGCGTCAACTGGTGGAGCATCTTTTGGCTGCGCTGAAGCCGATCGAGCGACTGGCGATTGATTTGCTATACTTGCAAGGACGGAGTGTGGAAGAAATCCGCAAGATCACTGGCTGGAGTGTGGCACTCATTAAGGTGAGAGCATTTCGAGCGCGGCAGAAAATGAAACAACAGCTCGCAAAGATCGCGGCGGAGGACAAACAATGAAGAACGAAGACATCGATCGGTTGCTGCGATCTGCCTCACAGCTAAGCGAGGAGGATCCCGCCACGATGCCGTTCGGGTTCGATACTCGCGTGGTTGCGCTTTGGCGCGCCTCGTCGCCAACTGGCAATGGCGTAATGCAACTGCTTCGACACGTGGCCGTGTTATCGGCAGCCGTGATCGTTCTCTCAACAATCGCCGCCGTTCGTGAAGCAAATCAGAGCCGGGAAATCCGCGAATCGCTCACGAACGATTTCGCCATCGCGGATTCGGCGATCCAGGATGAATTTTTGAAATGAACCAGGCGCTAAAATGGAAACTGATCGCCGGTTTCATTCTGGTGTTCCTGGCCGGTGGAATCACTGGCACGTTCTTTGGTGGATTCTACGCCCGGCATCACTTTCTGGCATTGCATCGTCCCGACCGCATCGGCCCGCAAATGAAGGAGAGACTCCGAGTCGAACTCAATCTCAGCCCGGAACAAGTCGCGAAAATCTCGCCAATCATCGACAATACCGCCTCGCAACTAAGGAATATTCGGCGCGACACGGGCCAGCGTGTCCATCAGGTGATGGCAGAGGCGCATCGGCAGATGGCTGCCAATCTCACAGATGGACAGCGCCAAAAACTTCAGCAAATCGAAGAGCGACATCGACGGTGGCGTCATCATCGCTTCGATGGACCGCATGGAGAAGGACCGCCGGCAAATCCATAGACATGGTGCGCCGCTACCCTGCCTCAGAAACGCAATCCATTCTCGAAGAAAATTCGCTCGCGCTCGACTTTCGCGCCGCGACTCCAAAAAAGATCGCGGATTTCAGGCGTGTAATAGTCGCCATTGTAACTGGGATTGAGTCCAAAAAAGATTTTGCCCCCCGGTACCACGTGTTGTTGTAGATCGCGCAGGAAGAAATCCCATTCCGCAGTTCCCCAGCGTTCCTTTGACGGATGATAAAGATTAAAATTGACTGAAAACGCCGTGATCCAATCAAACTTCCGACCAAGGTCGGGCAACGGCTCGAACGCATTGATCCGATAGACGCAGCGCGAAACTCCGAAAAGCTCCACGAGTTCGCCAAACAACGGGACGCGCTCGACGTCGACGCCCAGGACGGAATGGCCGAGATTCTTGAGAATGAAGAGGAAGAATCCGCCGCCGCATCCCAGGTCGAGAACTCGTTTTGGCGCAGAGCGATGGAGATCTAGATCCTGGACCCGTTCACGATTTAGTCGCAACCATGGCTCGATGTTCGCATACTTCGCGTAACCAGCAGTTGAATTCGCATATCGCTTCCGGATTTCGCGTGCGCGTTCTCGATCGACTTGCGCCAGCATCGGCCCAAGCGGCACGCGGAAAATCGCGCGTTGCGCCCTGCGCCAGCCGCGCCGATACGTCAGCGGTTCGGTAAACTTGAGGATTTTACGGGAAATTTTCATTTCGAGATTGATGAACTGTAGGGCAACCGCTCCGGTTGCCAATTGTTGCGACATCGGGCGATGCGTCTGCTCTACAGTTTAGCGATGATCTCCCGTAAAAGTCGCGGTCCACGATACACAAGTCCCGTGTAAATTTGAACCAGCTGCGCACCCGCCTTGAATTTCGCCAGCGCAGATTGGGCATCGCAAATTCCACCGGAAGCAATTACCGGCACTTTAGATTGCTCAGCGATTTCACGCACCAACGCAGTTGCCTTTTCCCTCAGCGGCGCGCCACTCAAGCCTCCTTCCTGATCGGCGTTTCGTGGAATCGACGAATGATCCAGCGTGGTGTTTGTAGCGATGATTCCCGCCACGCTGTGCTCTTCGCAGACAGCGACAATTGCTTTCAATTCAGCACCCGACAAATCAGGCGAAATTTTCGCCATAACGGGTTTTAGATCGGTTCCGACTTCGTTGCGGATGGCGCGAAGCAAGTGCGAAAGCTTTTGAGGTTCCTGCAACTCGCGTAAACCTGGCGTGTTTGGAGAACTTATATTCAGTGTGATGTAATCGGCAAAGTCCTGAAGCAATCGAAATGA
This sequence comes from uncultured Verrucomicrobiae bacterium, assembly GCA_963807435.1. GTDB lineage: Bacteria > Verrucomicrobiota > Verrucomicrobiia > Chthoniobacterales > UBA10450 > Udaeobacter. The sequence goes on along the minus strand of CAWECA010000003.1, from coordinate 382,958 downwards.
ATAGAGGTAATCGTCAATCGCTTGGTCGAGTGGTGTTAGGCGCGACTTGCCAATGTTGATTCCGACAGGAACAGCGGGCCATCGTTGTCTCTCACGCAGCGTCCGTAGTCGCTGTGCAACCGCGTCGGCGCCATCGTTATTAAAACCGAGGCGATTGATCAACGCTTCTTGCTCAGGAAATCGGAAGATGCGCGGCTTGGCATTTCCTGGCTGTGCCTGTGCGGTTACGGTCCCGATTTCGATGAAACCGAACCCGAGCGCCTCCCACGCGGGAAGAGCGACGCCGTTTTTGTCGAGGCCGGCCGCAAGACCGATCGGGTTTGGGAATTCGAGACCGAAGAGGGTTTTTGGTTTAAATGGAGGCTGAAAAGCCTTCAGTGCACGCAATGCAAGATCAAACTTCGCTATCCGGCGAAGTGAACCAATGGTGAAATGATGCGCGGTTTCGGCGTCGAGCGAGAACAATAACGGCCTAACGAATCGCTCGTAGCCCTTCTTCATTTGCCGATGCAAAACTGGCTGAAAACCGAATCGAGAATCTGTTCTACCTCGACGATTCCAATCACTTCGCCAACAGCGCTTAGCGCCTGATCAAGATCGACTGCAACGTACTCTCTCGATAGATCGTTGCTTAGGGACGTTCGCGCCCGGTCGCAACACTCCAGTGTGCGTTGCAGGCAATCGCGATGACGGGTGTTGATAGCCATCGCGCTTTCCGGTCGCAAATTCGGTTGATGAAGACGCCTCAGGATTTCCCCTTGCAATTGTGGCAGGCCCTTCCCGGTCACGCACGAGAGCCGCAGCGCCCGAACGTCCTTCCAGTCAGCGTGTTCCGGTAAATCGCTTTTGTTTAAGACAACAATTTCGTTTGGATCATCTGTCGCTCCGTTGAATTCCGAAGGCTTTACCGAGTCGAAATGCGCCGGCCTCGGTGCATTTCGATCGGCAACATGCAAACGCAAGTCTGCAAGTTTCAGCGATTTTTCTGTGCGCGCGATACCTTGGCGCTCCAGATCGCTTTCCGAAGCGCGTAAGCCTGCGGTATCGAGCAACCGGATTGGGACCCCCTTAATGTTCACGCTTTCCTCGATCGCGTCGCGGGTGGTGCCATGGATTTCGCTGACGATGACGCGATCATAACCAAGTAGACAATTCAGCAGGCTCGACTTACCGGCATTCGTAGCACCGTAGATCACCACACGCACGCCTTCGCGAAGCACACGACCCTGATGGGCCGTCGCTATCAGAGCGGTGACTGCGTCTCGAACTGCATCGAGCCGCGCGCAAAGCGTCTCGTCTCCATCGGGATCGATGTCTTCCTCCGGAAAATCGATCGATGCGTTAATGTGGGCTAGTAGCGCGATCAATTCGTCGCGGATCTTACTGATTCGATCGCCGAGCCTGCCTGCGAGTTGTTCGGTGGCCGAACGTAGCGCCAAATCCGTTCGGGCGCGGATCAGATCGATCACAGCTTCCGCCTGAGTGAGATCCATTTTGCCATTAAGAAAGGCCCGCTCCGTGAATTCGCCGGCCCGCGCCGCTCTTGCTCCCGCGCGTAAACATGCTTCGAGAACTTTTGCGGAGACCAACGTCCCACCATGGCAACAAATTTCGACCAAATCTTCGCCCGTATAACTGGCGGGAGCGCGGTGCACTGAAAGTACGGCTTTGTCGATCAACTCGTTGTCTGCATTGACTATCTCGCCAAGATGCTGGAAATGCGACGCAAATCGCGATGGTTGTTCTTTTCCCCGAAAAATACTGTCGGCGATTCGGACCGCGCCTGCCCCGGAGATCCGGACGATCGCAATTGCGCCCTCACCCGGCGGCGTAGAGATAGCAGCGATAGTGTTGGCAACGATCATGGTCTGGGAAAGTAAATTGTATGGCAAGCGGTCCGGTTGCCAAATGCTGCACAGCTGACGTTGAGAGCGAGCTCGAAAAAATTCGGGTCCTATCGCGCCCAAATCTGTGCCGATTGGTTTTCTCTGAAAATTCTTCGGTGGAAGAGCATCAGCAGCTTGACTTGACGGGGGCACCTTGATTAGCACTGCGTAAAGGCAACTTCGTTCATGAACTTGTTCCGACGGAAGAGCGTCACGCAATTGCAGGCCGAAGCGATGACGGACCAACGGTTGAAGCGTGCTCTAGGAGCGACGAATCTCACCGCGCTCGGCATCGGAGCGATCATTGGGACCGGGATTTTCGTGCTGACAGGCACCGTTGCGGCACAGAATGCGGGCCCCGCGGTGGTTCTGTCATTCGCGTTGGCAGGCGTAGCGTCAATTTTCGCAGCGCTGTGCTACAGCGAATTCGCGTCGCTCGTACCGATGGCGGGCAGCGCTTACACCTATGGTTATGCGACGCTGGGAGAATTGTTCGCTTGGATCATCGGATGGGACCTGATTATCGAGTACGCCTTGGGGGCGGTGACAGTTTCAATCGGTTGGTCGGGATACGTCGTCTCATTTCTGCACGACATCGGTATTTACCTCCCCGCGGAATTATCCGCAGCGCGGGGGACGCTCATCACTTTGGCTGATGGAACGCAGGTCACCGCCATCTTCAACCTGCCTGCGGTGATCATCATCGGGATTGTCACGCTGCTGCTGGTAATCGGGATTCGCGAATCCGCGACAGTGAACAATGTCATTGTGTTTATCAAAGTCGCGGTGGTGTTGATGTTCATCGTCGGCGCCGCTCACGCGATTCACTACAGCAACTGGCATCCATTTATACCACCGAGCACCGGTACGAGTGGACAGTTCGGCTGGAGCGGTGTTATGCGCGGCGCTGGAATTGTATTTTTCGCCTACATCGGTTTCGACGCGGTGAGCACTGCAGCACAGGAGGCGAAGAATCCGCAGCGCGATATGCCCATCAGTATCATCGGCTCGCTATTGATTTGCACAGTGCTCTACATCCTGGTATCCGGCATCGCGACCGGCGTGACGTCGTACCGCGACTTGAATGTTCCCGATCCAATCGCCGTGGCCGCGGATCACGCTGGCCTTGGCTGGATGTCTTCACTTATCAAGCTTGGCGCGATCGCGGGCTTGAGTTCGGTCATTTTGGTGATGCTCCTCGGTCAAACGCGAATTCTTTGGACAATGGCGGATGACGGCTTGCTGCCGAAGGTCGTGAGCAGAATCCATCCAAAGTTTCGGACGCCATGGATCACGACAATTGTCACCGGTGTCGTTGTGGCTTTCTTTGCCGCCATTTTACCGATAACCGATGCTGCGAGTCTTGTCTCGATCGGCACGCTGCTAGCTTTCGTGATTGTCTCACTTGGCGTGATAGTCCTGCGCATACGTGAGCCCGAGTTACCGCGCTCGTTTAAGACACCGGCGGTGTGGTTCGTCGCGCCCATGGGGGTCCTATCGGCGGTTTATCTCATGATTTCGCTACCGTGGCTTACTTGGGAGCGCCTGATTTATTGGTTTGCGTTCGGTATCATCATTTTCTTCGGATATGGCGTTTACAATTCCAAACTCGGACCACGCAAGATCGCGGGCGAGACTGGATGGTCCCGTGCCCTGAAAATCGCTGGGGTAATCTGGATCGTGTTTGGCTCCCTCGGCTCGATTCTATGGCTAGCGCGTTATCGCACGGAATACATACCAGGACCGCTTGGAATCGTGATTGGACTCGGGGGGTTCGTGCTTGCGTGGAGTTTAGGCGCGCTGTTGAACCTCGTGGCGCAGGTTTCCGACCATACCCATGCGCATCACTTAATGATGGAATCACCGGGCGATCTCGAGAACTGACGAAAAGAAGAGAGCGATCTACAAAACCGCATTTTTATCAAAGCTTCGAGATGGACTGGAATCCGCGAATTTGAGTAGCCTGCCCCTGAGTCCGGCCAGCTTCGCCGTCTCGGTCTTTTCAAAATCATACCTTGCTGCGGCTATTTCGGACATCGAGAGATTTAACTTGCGCAGAGTCTGTCTGGCCGCCAGCGGCAACTCGTTAGGCCAACTGTTCAAGACACTACTTTGAAATCTCGCGACTGCTTTTGCCAATGGAGGGTCCTTGGTCGCTTCGAACACGTTGACGAGCTGTTGAAATTTGAGGTGGAACGGAATCGTGGCAACATCCACCTCCGTTGTTTCAAAGGCTCCCTGCGACATCTTAAACTCGTCCGAGGTCGCGATTGAATGCCACGTGTCTGCGGGCTGGTAGTAACCAATCTCAAGGCGATACCGACCATGGAGGCCTGCTACCGTCAGGCAATGCATGGCGAGCATTGGCTCGACCGACACGCTCATTCGTTCAGAACAGTCGGGACTGATGACTCGAAGATAAACTCGTCGATCCGCGGGTACGCTCTTTTGGAAGACGGATGGCCAAGCGACATTCCAGCAGGCGAATATGGTGCGCTCATCCCGAGCCATGGCGAGCAAGATTGGGGTATCATAGACTTGAGGCAGGGATGTCTTATCGCTGACTTCGTGGGGTTGAGTGCCTCCGACAAGAGGCACCGTGGGTTCGCTGCAAAGCTTGAAATCGCCCAGTCTTTTCGATCGTGGCGCATTGCGTTTTGTTTTTCTTTCCGCCATTTTTGACCAACCGTCGTGCAAATCGATCAAACGCCAACTGCGAATTGATGCAGAATTTTCAAACAAAGATGATCTCAAAAATTGCGGAGCTTGCGGAGGTTTCCAGACACTGCGAGAAATTGCGACGCGCGGGGAAGAAGATTGTTGTCACGAATGGATGTTTCGATCTACTGCACGTCGGGCATGTGCGCTATTTGCAAGCCGCGCGAGCACTCGGTGATTTCCTGCTAGTTGGACTGAACAACGATCGCTCGGTGCAACAATTAAAGGGAGCAGGGCGTCCCATAACGACTGAAAACGATCGCGCGCAGATCCTGGCAGCTCTGGAATGCGTTGATGGGGTCACGATTTTTCCGGAAGTCCGTGCGACGCAGTTTATCGCAGCAGTCCGTCCCACTATCTATGTGAAGGGCGGCGATTACACATCGGAGACACTGAACGATCAAGAACGTGCACTTTTGAACGAAATCGGAGCGGAGATTCGCATAATTCCGTTTGAGGCAGGTTATTCGACTTCCACATTGATCGAGCAGATTTGTGGCAGGGCAGTGTCCAAAAAGCAATGAATCAAGTAAAACAGCTGCCGATTGGAATCCTCGGGTCAGGAAAAGGAAGCAACTGCCGGGCAATACTTGAGCGCATCCATTCCCTCGAGTTGGCTGCCGAAGCACGCCTGGTGGTTTCAGACGTGCTGGATGCGCCCATCCTCGATATCGCGCGAGAGTTTGGCGTCCCGAATGTGTACCTGGCGCCGGGGAGATTTCGCACGCGTCTGGAATTGGGAACGGAGGAGCAGCTTGCCGATATGTTGGGCAAGGCAGGGGTAGAACTTGTCGTGCTTGCCGGTTTCATGCGGGTATTGCATGACCCGATACTCAAGGCGTTTCCTCGTCGTATCATTAATATTCATCCATCGCTCCTCCCAAAGTTTCCAGGGCTTGAGGCGTGGAAACAAGCTCTCGAGGCAGGCGAAGTCGTAACTGGCTGCACGGTCCATTACGTGGATGAGAAAATCGATCATGGACAAATCATTGCACAGCGAGAAGTAACCATTTTGCCTAACGACACAGCCGAAAGTCTGCATGCGCGTATTCAAGCGCTTGAACATGAGTTGTATCCGGCGGCGATCGCTGAACTCTGCGAGAAGTACCGCCAGGAAAATGTGTAAACTGGAAACCGCCCAGCGCTAGATAGCGGTATCAAAGGTGCTCCGGCTTTGGCTCGCGCTTTAACAGTTCCTCGAGCGCAGCAATCGGTTTTTTCTGCTCGTAAAGAACCGCGTAGACCTGATCGATGATGGGAGTTGCTACGTTCAAGCGTCGTGCGCATTCCCACGCACTGCGCGCGGTTGGGATGCCTTCGGCGACCATTTTCTCAGATGCAACGATTTCCTGCAGTGACTCACCTCTCCCGAGCCGTTTCCCTACAGAGTGATTTCGGCTGCGTTCGCTGTAGCAGGTCAAAACCAGATCACCCGCGCCGCTCAGTCCATAGAAGGCATTTGCGTTTCCGCCCATGATTTGGCCAAGTCGTACAAACTCGGCCAAAGACCTGGTTACCAGCGCGGCTTTGGAGTTATCGCCCAGCTCAAGTCCATCGCTTAACCCTGCGGCGATCGCGAATACGTTTTTCAACGCACCGCCTAATTCAATCGATATCACATCAAGACTGGTGTAAACGCGGAAGCGCGGACTACCTAAGGTACGCTGCAGAATCCCGGCGCAATCAGCGTCCTGGCAGCCAACGACAGTTGCAGTAGGAAGGTCGCTGGCGACTTCGGTCGCAAGGTTTGGTCCAGAGAGGACCGCGATTTTATTGTTCGGAAAAATCTTGCGCAGGATCTCGCTCATCCTCATTCCAGTGCGGTGTTCTATTCCTTTAGTGCAACTCAGCAGGACAGCGTCTGTGCCCCCAACCGCTTCCCGCAACCGGACCGCAATCTCTCGAAAAGCAGTCGATGGTGTCACTAACACCAGCAGCTCGGCTTCGGCACAATCGCTCAGATCTGCGGTGATCTGCACCGAGTCCGGCAGTGTAAGTCCAGGAAGATAATCATGGTTCTCCCGCGTCTTTTGCATTCGTGCGATTCGAGCGGTGTTATGGCCCCACAGAAAGACTCGTCGTTGATCGTTTGCCCACAAATGGGCTAACGCTGTCCCCCAGCTGCCGGCACCAATGATGGCTGTCTTAGTGATTGTCACTGGCGAGTAAAACGTTGTTCGGTGCCGCGCAGAAGCCTCGAAAGGTTTGAACGATGACGCCAAATCACAACTGCTGCGATGCAAACGGCAAAGTAAAATATTACCTTTGGGTTCTTATCGGGCCGGTGAATCACCAAGATCACAATAGGGAGCGCGATCGCCGCCGTGACTGAAGCTAATGAAACATAGCGTGTCACAAAAAACGTCACCAGCCAAATCGCAAGGCCGATGAAACCTGCTATCGGAGTCAAAGCGAAAAGAGCGCCTGCCGAAGTCGCAACGCCCTTTCCTCCTTTAAACTTCAACCATAGGGGATATGAGTGCCCGACAACGCAAGACATCGCAGCGGCAATTCCAAATATCGCTGGCGAGTTCCACTGCGGCGGTGAACTCGTCGATATGAGCATCGAAATCTTTACGGCTCCGAAACCTTTCAAAAAATCGAGCACAAACACTGGATAACCGTATTTTTTGCCTAATACTCGCACGACGTTAGTTGCGCCGATATTGCCGCTACCGACCTTTCGAATATCGATCCCCGTCAGTTGGCCCGCTAAATATCCGAAGGGAATCGATCCCAGTAGATAGCTCCCGATTAGAATCCCGGCCAACGTGACCATCGGATAGCTAATTCAGCGAGACCCTGCTGGCACCGAATTGTCCTTATGTAAAACTTTATTAGTCAGCCATATAGAAATAATGGACACGTCAGCAGGAGTGATTCCACTGATACGAGCTGCCTGGCCTATTGAGGTGGGTCGGACCGTCGATAGCTTTTGCCTGGTCTCGGATCGTAATCCCAGAATCCTACTGTAATCGAGTCCGTCGGGAATTGGCTGGTTCACCTTGAGCGCGAGCCTTTGGTTATGCTCTGACTGGCGTGCGATATATCCTTCGTATTTCAAGTCGATTTCGATCAATTCCCATAATGAAACAGGTGCATAGGATACCAATTCAGGAGGCAAGTTGTCGACGGTAAAATCCGATCTCTTAAGGAGCTGAAAAATGGGAATCCCGCTCAGCTTGGTGCTTACGGCTATCGCCCGTGCTTGCTGCAGTAAGTGCATTTTCTCTTGGAAGCGGTTATGCTTTGACACGCTGACTAATCCGGCACTGAAGGCTTTGGCCGTCAAACGCTGATCCGCGTTATCTTGTCGCAACGACAATCTATCCTCGGCCCGGCTTGTGAACATTCGATAGGGCTCTTCGGTGCCCTTGGTAACCAGATCATCAATTAAGACTCCAATGTACGAGTCTGTTCTGTTGACTACGAAAGGTGGCCGGCCTTTAACCTGCAAAGCAGCGTTTGCTCCGGCCACTAGCCCCTGAGCTGCAGCTTCTTCGTAGCCGGACGTGCCATTTACCTGGCCAGCCAAATAGAGTCCGCTGATGAGCTTGGTCTCTAACGTGGGCAGAAGTTGCGTCGGCGGGAAGTAATCATATTCGACGGCGTAACCGGGCCGCATGATCTCAGCTCGCTCAAGGCCAGGAATCGAATGGATAAATTCAAGCTGAACCTCATACGGTAGACTGGTCGAAATCCCGTTCACATAAAATTCATTTGTTTGCCTTCCTTCGGGCTCGAGAAACAGCTGGTGTGACGCTTTATCACTGAATTTCACGACCTTGTCTTCGATCGAAGGGCAATATCGCGGACCTACACCTTGAATTCGACCCGCGTAAAGAGGTGATCGATGGAGATTATCCCGTATAATGTCATGGGTGCGTTGAGTTGTGTGAGTAAGCCAGCAGGGTAATTGTTCCACGTGGAACTTCCCGTCCCGAACCCGATTTAGAGTGAAGATTTCGCCTGCAGTGGTCTCCAGTTCCTCGGGATTAAACGAAAATAATGGGGGTGGCTCGTCACCGAGCTGGATTACGCAACATGAAAAGTCGATGGATCCCGCATTAAGTCTACACGGTGTGCCAGTCTTAAACCGCCCGACTTGAAATCCTAGTTCTCGCAGGCTTTCGCTGAGGCCTGAGTTGGCATCAGCCATCCGTCCTCCCGGCTTCGTATTCTCGCCGACATGCAAAAGGCCGCGTAAGAATGTCCCAGATGTGACCACTACCGTGCTTGCGGCAATCGCAATACCAATATCTGTTTCCACGCCAACTACTGCTTTACGATGGACAAGGATGCGGGGCACAGTTGCTTGTTTAACGTCGAGATTCGGCGTCTGTTCCAAAATTGCCTTCATTCGAAATTGGTATGCCTTTTTGTCGCATTGAACTCGCGGAGCTCGAACGGAGGGGCCCTTCCGCTTGTTCAGCAGCCGAAACTGGATTCCAGTTGCATCCGCGTTGGATCCCATCGCTCCTCCCATGGCGTCGATTTCTCGCACGATGTGTCCTTTCGCCAGACCACCGATCGCAGGATTGCACGACATCTGACCTATGGTGTCCAAATTTTGGGTTAGCATGAGTGTCCGACAACCGATCCGGGCGGCAACCAATGCTGCTTCGATGCCAGCGTGGCCGCCGCCCACAATGACGACATCATAATTAGTCGGTAATTTAAACATAAACTACTAACAGTTATACTTTTATCTTGTTAACATGCCAGATTTTATCGGATTTTCCGGCGTTTGAGACAAAGGCGTTACCGGGGAGGTTTGAATGGCTCTGTAGGCGATACGACCCAGCACCACCACTAGCAGGACTGTCGTGACGAATGCGCCTCCCCAAATCCAATACTCGACGCTTCGAGGATAACTTCTGCTGTGCATAATGCGAACGGCGAATTGCCCCAACGTGCCTATGTATGCGTAGAAGAAAAGCCCAGGTACCCTCCCGATCGAGGCCCAAAGCATGTACGCGCCAAATCGAATTGGCGTCAACCCGTAAAAGTAATTCAGTAGGCTCGTCGGAAACAGCGGATGCAACTGGCTGAGAAGGATGATCTTCCAACTCTCACGCTCCACAGCGGGACCGAGCGCCTTCAACGTTGCGTTTCGTGACAGCTTCCGCTTAAACCAGCGCCTCGCCACGAAGCGACTTAGAGCGAAAGACACTGCTGTTGCGATCACATTACCAACAAGCACGATCAAGAATCCCCACCATAAGCCAAAGAAAAAACCGCTTCCCACCGCGAGGATGCCCCCCGGCAATAGAAAAATATTACAACCTGCAAAGAGTAAAGGGTAACAAATTGCGGCCCACAGACCCCAACCCATCACACGCTCTTGCAGAGCTGTCACGAGACTCACGACAGGAAAAAAATGGGAAAGTGCCACGGCAAGAGCGATTGCACAGATGACCGCAGCCGCCTGCCAGAAAATCATGCGCCGGACACTCAGCATTCCCGAATTGTGCGCGTGTCATCCAATCTGCGCAACACTTGGTAGTGTCCTAATTTGAACAAATTAGGACACTACCCAACACTTCGCTAGCTGGTTCGAGCGGTGCTATTGACGGGGCGGGAAGTGGGCCGTCGAATCTGATACCGAATATGGTTCCGCCCGCTACACCGTAGAGGCCTGTTTGTTCCGATCCCGACGTATACCAAGACTGTCGAAAATTATTCGCGTAGCATCCGACCGGTTGAGCGTGTAAAAATGAATACCGGCGACATTATTTTCGAGAAGATTGCGACATTGCTCCGACGCGTATTCTATGCCTACCCGCCCGACCATTTCGGGGTCGTCTTGGCAAGTTTGGAGAGCACGAAGTAGCTTCGCAGGAAAACGGGTGCCGCCCGCGAGTTCTGCCATGCGTTTCAGCCCACCGAGCGAGGTAATCGGCATAATGCCGGCGATGATCGGGATGCGAATGCCGGCAAGGGCACAGCGTTCGCGGAAATCTAGAAAGTCGTGATTATCGAAAAATAACTGAGTGACGATGTAATCGGCTCCCGCATCTACTTTTGCTTTGAAATAATCCATCTCCATCAATCGGTTTGGCGTGGCAGGATGTCCCTCGGGAAAACCGGCGACGCCAATCCCGAAGCCACGGCGATCGGGGTGTGTTCCGGAATCGTTAAAGCGACGAATAAATTTCACTAAATCGATTGCGTGCTGGAAAGCGCCCTGTGATTTGTTGTCAGGCATCCCAACCGGCCGATCACCCCCCAGCGCGAGGAGGTTTGCGATGGCAGACCTGCCGTATCGGAACAGAATCGATTCAATCTCTTGTTCGTTATGGCAGACACAGGTCAAATGTGGTATTGGGTCGAGTTTTGTGGTGTTCTGGATTCTCTCGACCAGATCGTGAGTTAACTCACGAGTCGACCCGCCCGCCCCGTAGGTCACGCTGACAAAGTCGGGCATGTACGTTTCGAGATCTCGAATCGTTCGGTAAAGCACATCTGCGGCTGCCTGTGTTTTCGGAGGAAAGAACTCGAACGAGAAGGTAGGCGAACTCCCCTTCATGATCTCAGTGATGTGCATGACTCAGTGGCTATATTCGTTCCTGCGTCGAGTCTCGGTCAACTGCCATGGACTCGGTCTGAAGGTGCTCTTGCGAGAATCTGCGACCCAGGACGTTATGTCATCACTGTGGCAATAGTTTGGACTATGGAGAGTGCCAACCCTGCGGCTCTCGGGATTACTGCGTGTTAGTTATTTGCTTTCGAAGGCGGGACCGCGACTATTTTGGGGAACGCGTATTGGCGTGGGTTTTCACTTCCCGCCTCTGCTTTTCCACAACGCGTCGCAGTTCGCGCTCCATCGTTTTAAACGCATCGTGGATCACTTTTTTGAGTAGTTCGTGCGTGCCGTTATCCATTTGCATTTCATCGGCCACCAGCTCGTGTCTCGGCGCCACGGTCACATCGATGCGGCAACGGTAAGGGTTTCCCTTGTGATGCGTGTGATTCGTTTGCTCGATCGCAACATCGCAGCGGTTGATGTGATCGCAAAACTTCTCGAGGCGAGCTGCATATTCAAATACGAGATTGTCAATCTGGTCGGACTTATTCAGGCCCCGATACGATATCTTAACAGGAAGTTGCATAGTTATATGATACTACGGTTCAGGTCGCGGTTGAGAGGTCAAATTTCGATTTCGCTTCAGGAGTCTCAGATCTGTTGCAGCGATCGGAAGCGGCCGACTAATTCTGCTGGTTCCACCTTTACTAAATCTGATTTTACATGTTCGACGATTCGTTGACGCACAGGTGCAGGCAACAGATCCACAATCGCGGCATGAATTTCCGCGGGCGCGGCAAAGGACCAAGCATCTGCGTTTTGCGATACAATCTTGGCGATCTGGTCGGCCAATTCTTTTTGAATTCGGCGGTCCATTTCCATTGCCAATTGCGGGCGCTCTGCAATTGACGAGGGCCCTCGGTGGGCGCCTGCACTTTCGGTCACCGGGAAGCGCCCCGCCAAATCGCTCACCTTATCCACAAGTCTGCCGTGCGCTCCCGTGACGTCGAACGCCTGGATGAGTCGCAGGCTTGCTCCCCGCATGGGCGTCTCACTTACCCGATATGCTTTCAAGCTGCCGCGGTCGGTAACGATCACAAGTGAACTCGGTATCATGACAAAGCACTGACCAACCGCTTGGTCCCGCACGACAATGCGCGCTTATTGTTCCTATAGACCAATTCGTATCGCGCTACAACATTGCGTTCGCCGATTTTTAGTATGCGGATCGGTCGCATCGATGCATGTCGCGCGGCCTTGCCGAAAATCTGCCCCCACGATTGTGACCGCGACGGTTCCCCGGCCAAGTCAGGAGCTGGGCACAATCAAGCCCAGCAAATTCAGCTAAAGCCCTGCGCGTTCTTGCTCCGCGCTTAATGGAGGAAATTCGACTTGGCGCTTTTTCCAGGATTCCTCGCGCGCCTGGGCTTGGGTGCCGCTGATCAGTTGAAACAAGCATGAGGCGCGCCCGCTAAGGTTGACGTCGTCTCCTGAAGCGAATTTTTTGGGATCAGTCAGAAAACCATCGGGATCTGAAGTGTCGAGAATCAACTGCCACTCGAGATTTTCCTGACCAGGCAGAACAAACGGAATTGCTTCATGGTGAGCATTGATCAACAGCAGAAATGTGTTGTCGCGAATGGCTTCACCTTCAAAATTGAGGACGTCCGTTGCGTCGCCACTAAGCAGCATACCTAAACACCGCACAAACGGCGACGTCCATTCCTCCTCGCTCATTTGGTTGCCGCCTGGAGTGAACCACATTACATCGCGAATCTCAGAACCTGGAATACGGCGACCTTTGAGAAATTTTGGGCGACGAAAAACGGGGTGCTCCTTTCGAATTTGAATCAATTTCCGCGTGAACTCAAAAAGCTGATTCTGCTTGTCGTCACGTCCCCAATCGAACCAGCTGATTTCGTTGTCCTGGCAGTAAGGGTTATTATTGCCGTTTTGCGTCCGGCCCCACTCGTCTCCACCGCACAGCATCGGCACGCCTTGAGAAAGCAGGAGCGTGGTGAGGAAATTCCGGCGCTGCCGGTCGCGTAATGCGTTGATCTGTGGATCATCAGTCGGTCCTTCGACTCCACAATTCCACGACTGATTATTGTTGTCGCCATCGCGGTTTTCATCGCCATTGGCCTCGTTGTGTTTTTCATTGTAGCTGACCAAATCGGTCAGCGTGAATCCGTCATGGGCTGTGACGAAGTTGATGCTCGCGTAGGGACGCCTGCCGTTGTTTTCGTACAAATCGGGGCTGCCGGTGAGCCGGTAGGCCATTTCGCCAATGCGGCCTTCATCTCCTTTCCAGAAACTGCGGACGCTGTCACGGTATTTACCGTTCCATTCCGACCAGGGCACCGGAAAATTGCCAACCTGATAACCGCCTTCTCCTATGTCCCATGGCTCCGCAATAAACTTCACTTGCGATAGCACGGGATCCTGCTGGATCATCTGGAAGAAAGCGTGTGACAAGTCCACACCCTCGTGATTTCTCACCAACGCGGATGCGAGATCGACGCGAAAGCCGTCCACGTGCATCTCAAGGACCCAATAACGCAGACTGTCCATGACCAACTGAAGCGTCCGCGGGTGCAGCAAATTGAAAGTGTTCCCCGTACCCGCGAAATCAAGGTAGAAACGCGGGTTGTTCGTTCGTAACCAGTAGTAAGCGAGGTTATCAATTCCCCGGAAACATAGCGTCGGGCCAAGGCGATTTCCTTCTGCGGTATGGTTATAAACCACGTCCAGAATAACTTCGATTCCCGCTGCGTGCAGCGTACGCACCATCGTTTTAAACTCGGCGACCTGTTGGCCCATTGCGCCGCCGGCTGAATACTCTGCGTGCGGCGCGAAAAAGCCGATTGTATTGTAGCCCCAATAATTCGTCAGGCCGCGATCGACCAAAAATTTGTCGTCAATGTGCGCGTGTACTGGCAATAGCTCCACGGCCGTAACACCCAAATTTTCAAAATAACCTACGGCAGCGGGACTGCCGAGCCCTGCATACGTGCCGCGAAGTTCTTCGGGTATTGCAGGCCAAAGCTTACTAAAGCCCCTCACATGCACTTCGTAGATTACCGACTCATGCAGCGGAGTTGCCGGTTTCCTATCGCCCTCCCACTCGAAGGTTGGATCGATTACGACTGACTTCGGCACGCCCCACGCGTCATCGCGGAAGTCCTGCGCGAGATCTCCTTCTTCACCTCCGACGACATAACCGAACATTTCATCTGCCCAACTGACGTTGCCGGCGATCGCTCTGGCGTACGGGTCAAGCAGGAGTTTAGAGCTGTTAAAACGCAGCCCCTGCTCTGGATCGTACGGTCCCGACACGCGAAAGCCATACAACTGTTCGGGCCGCGCATCGGGCAAAAAGAGATGCCACACGTGATCGGTACGCTCCTTCAGGGGGATCCGAATATCTTCTTTCGCGTGTTCGATGCTATCGAACAAGCAAAGCTCAACACCGGTAGCGTGTTCGGAAAAAATTGCGAAGTTCACCCCGTTTCCCATCCAGGTAGCGCCCAGTGGATAGGGATAACCGAGAAGTGTTCTTACCGAAGTCATAAAGGGCGGCGCGCATTTATCCGGCATTGAGCCAATATTGGCAATGACGAATGGGAGATCCGAAAACCTCTGAAAAGTTTTAAGACTTAATGAACATGAAACACGGCATTGCGCTTGCCGGATTAGTCCTGATTTGCGTTTTGGCGTTTTATTTTTATGCGCATCACAATTGGAATCCGCTACCGATCGGAACAACTGTTAATCGAATCGTAGTGGAGAAATCAGTGAGAAGGTTATCGGTTTTTCGCGACCACAACCAGCTTAAAACCTACCGAATAGCTTTGGGTGGCAATCCGGTGGGCGCGAAGCAACAGCAAGGCGACATGAAAACGCCGGAAGGAATCTACAGGATCGATGGCCGAAATCCCCGCAGCGATTTTCACCTCGCCCTGCATATTTCCTTTCCTTCAAACAACGACGAAGCTCGCGCCTTTGCGCGCGGAATATCGGCGGGGTCGGATATCATGATTCACGGAATTCGAAACGGACGCGGATGGATCGGCGCTTTCCACCATTCTAGTGATTGGACTGCAGGATGCATTGCGGTCACGAATGAAGAGATCGAGGAATTATGGCGGGTTACGCCGGACGGCACTACGATCGAGATTCATCCTTAGCCGACTCGGCCTTGTGGCAGAGTGCCCTCTCAGCGGTCGGTTACAATCTTCCAGTGAAACGTCGTGTTCTTTCGCATTTGATGGCGCAGGACGTTTCAGTGAGTGGAAGCACCTTATTCGCGAATGCTAAACTTGAATGCGAGCGTTCAATCATCCGTGAACAAAATCGCGCAGCATCCGCCCGGGAAAACGATATTCTCTAAGCGAACGATTGGATTTGGGACCGCGTGTTCCATCGTAATTGCCAACATCATTGGCACCGGCATTTTCACCAGTCTCGGTTTTCAGCTAAACCACATTCAATTAGGCTTCGCATTGTTAATGTTGTGGGTAGTCGGTGGAATCGCGGCGCTCTCCGGCGCACTGTGCTATGGGGAACTTGCCGCTGCGCTCCCGCGCTCCGGAGGGGAATACCATTTTCTCACGGAAATTTACCACCCTTCGCTCGGGTTCATGGCAGGATTCGTCTCCGCCACGGTTGGGTTCGCCGCGCCGGTTGCGCTGGCAGCGATGGCGTTCGGAGAATATTTCGTCGGAGTTTTTGGGCTGGGCTCGCCGGTTATTCTATCGTTTGCCGTTGTTTGGATCGTCACCGGATTTCATGTCGGAAATCTAAGAGTTGGCAGCGTATTTCAAAATGTTTCGACGTTAGTGAAACTTTTATTGATCGCTGCGTTGATCGCGGCGGGATTGTTTGTTCCGTCGAAACAACCGATCAGTTTCTTACCTGAGCGCGGTGATGTATCATCGCTGCTAAGCGGCGCGTTCGCTGTCGCGCTGGTTTATGTAATGTATTCTTACTCTGGCTGGAACGCTGCAGCGTATGTCACCGGCGAAATCAGACGACCCGAGAGAAATGTCCCGCGGTCACTTCTCGCCGGAACCGGAGTGGTGATCGTGATTTATGTGTTGCTCAATGCGGTGTTCCTTGCCACTACACCTATGCAGGAACTGCGAGGCCAGCTCGACATCGCATTGATCGCCGGTAAACACATTTTTGGCCAGAACGGCGGGCGATTTGTGGGCGCTGTGATTTGTCTTGGCCTGGTGTCGGGAATCAGTTCGATGACATGGATTGGCCCGCGCGTCACGATGGCGATGGGTGAAGATCACTGGCTCTTGCGACTTCTTGGGCGGAAGAACAAAGAGGGCATTCCGACAAACGCCCTCCTGCTCCAACTCCTCATGGTGAACATACTTCTTTTCTCCCGAAGCTTTGAGAACGTGGTGCGCTATACTCAATTCAGCTTGCTGCTCTGCTCCTTGCTGGCCGTACTGGGCGTCATCGTTCTTCGTCTCAAACGTCCCGAACTCGCGCGGCCGTATCGCGTCTGGCTTTATCCGCTTCCGCCTGTTCTTTTCTCCCTGATAACCGTTTGGATGATGTTTTATCTGCTACGTTTTCACATCGTGGAATCCTTTGCGGGCCTGGGTACGGCGCTCATGGGTCTGCTTCTTTACTTTTGTGCAGGGAAACGCCTCGCTCATTGACGATGAATACAAAATTCAAGGCCCTCTTGATTATACTAAGTCTTGTTGGCGTGGCTGTAGTTTGCGCGCAGGACATTCCTGAAATCGCACCGCGCGCAATCCCAGTGAACGCCGGGCCAGACGATGTAGCGCGTTTTCTTGCCGGAATGCCTGTAGCTGAAACTTCGCCGCTCGCACCACTGATGCGCGACCCGGCGTGGCAAACGCATGCCGCATTTTTCGAAGAGCGATTCTCAAAACTCAATCTCCGGCAGCTCGAAAAATTGCATGCCTGGCAACAGACGTTTCTTCCAGAATCACTCCAACCGGTGCCGGTAGTGTTTTACATGTTCAGTGGTCCCGATTTCTTGTACGCCGATCAATTTTTTCCAAATGCTGACATGTATGTGCTTTGCGGAAAAGAAGCTATGGGACCGCCACCCGACCCGTTGCACATTGCAAACTTGTCCGGTGCGTTAGGCAATCTCGAAAACGCAATGAAGTCGTCCCTGAGCACGACATACTTCATCACCAAGAACATGAGGGTAGATCTGCACGAGCAGAACCTCAATGGAGTATTGCCGATCTTGTATACCTTCATCGCACGGGCGGACAAATCGATCGCCAACGTCACATTTGGTTCGCTTAACAGCAGCGGTGTGTTTGAGGAAGCTTTGTCAGTTAAGAAAGGCGGCGGTATTCCCGGCGTAAGCATTCGTTACCGCGACAATCGGACGGGCAATTCACAAACCATGTACTATTTCACCACGGATATTTCCGATGATGGAATCAAGGTCAGTCCTGGATTCTTGAAATTTTGCCAGCGCCTTGGGGTTGGAGCGAGTCTGCTCAAGTCGTCGTCGTATTTGCTGTTTGAAAGCGGTTTCGCAACGATCCGTAATTTTATCCTCGATCATAGCAAGTTTATCGTGCAGGACGATTCAGGCATCCCACTGGATTACTTCGACCCCAACAAATGGAACCTCCGCTTGTTCGGCGTGTATCTCGGACCTATCGAGGTCTTCAAACAGCATTATCAAGTACGTCTGCGTGAACTATTCGAACAAGCCAATCCGCCGCCGCTCGATTTTGGATTCGGTTATCGCTGGAATTACAAGGAAGCAAATCTGATCGTCGCCACGCGCAAGTAATGGACATAAGACACGGGAGGATTCCTTAAAATCTTCGAAACCACGAGTACGGAAAATCGTCCCCCGGACAATCGGTCGGCCAGCGCGGTGGGTTCATTTCGCGGTGTGGCTTCACGGGAATGGCGCCCCTGCCGGTGCCGCCACAGCGCTCTCGTAAATAGCGGATTAGCTCTTCGCACGCGTCGAGTTGCGCGCGTGTAGGCTGATCGCGATTGAAATCGCCTACCAGACAAATACCGAGCGCGATGTTGTTCAGATAATCGCTATGCACATGGCCGCCGTTGATCTGACGTCGCCACCGGTCGCCGACTTCGATCTGGCCGTTGCCTGTCGATGTGCCGTTGCCGATTACGAAATGATAAGCGAGACCATTCTGCATCCGTCGAACATGTCGATGGTAATAATCGAACACGCGGGCATTGCCTTGCCGTGTTCCGCTGTTGTGCACCACGATAAACTGCCAGCGACGCCGTTTCACTGGCGCTCGCCGGATCGCATCGATGACCGAGGTTGTCAGGTAACGATAGCTGACCGGCCGACTCCACGGCCAGAAACCTCTGCGCGTCGGCGGAGATGGAGGAGGTTCAAAACCCTGGTCCTGCTCGATCCCCGATTTTTCGATTACGACCTGAGATTGCCCCCCAGCCGAATCTGCTCGCTGAGTTTTCGTTTGTGACGCCGGCGCCGGTGTGGCTGCAGTGACTGCGATGGCTTTAGGAACAGCAGGTTCCTTCGTTTTTGGGGTGGATCGCTGTTCTTCTACTTCGGGCGAAGGCGTTTTGCGTGGTTTTGCCGTTTCTTCGTCGTTTGACGCGGACTTCGCCTTCGAAGTTGTCTTCACCTTTTCCGGTGTTTCTTTCGCTCGAGATTTCTTTTTGCCTGTCTTTGGTTTCGGCGTTGGCTTGCGATGCCGTTTCTTTTTTGGCGAAGGACTCGGCTTGGGATTTACCGCCTTTGTTTTGGTCACCGAGCCCGAAGTTTTTTTTGGTTTCGGGGATGGCGTTGCTCGCGCCTTGGTTTCCTCGGATTTGTCGCGGGCTCGCTGTTTGTCGACTTCAGCGCGCAGAATGCCGGCGATTATTGCGCTAAACGCGAGTGCCGTTAGGAGCCAAATCCGAAAACGCGCCACTGCGACGGAGAGTAACAGAGTGCGCGACGCGATCAACGGGATCGTTGGAAAATTAAGCGGTCACAAGTTACAAAGAGGTTCGATCATCTATTCTTCGTAACCTTACAACTGTTTAACTCGTCGCAACCGGCGCGGGGGTCCCGGGCGCGGCGCCGCGCATTTTTTCGCGTTCCCGTCGGATAACGGCATTCAATTTGCCGCCCAACAACAAGAGTAGACAAGTCAGATACATCCACGTAAGCAGTACCGATGATAGACGCCAGAGCGAGGTAGGTCGGATTATATCGATCGTATCTTACTACATAAAGCTGAAACAGTTTCGTCGCTATGATCCAGCCTACTGCAAAGAAGATTGCGCCCGGCAACGCCTGACGAACGGTTAGATAGTTCTCGGGTGTAAAAAGATACAGCACGAGTGCCAGCCCGACTAGCGCAACGGCCGTTAATGGCAGATTCAACCTCGCGATCCATGCCTGTAGCGGAAATGACAGTTGCCAGGTCACTTCTGCCACGCCGGCCAACTTTTCGCCAAAGACAACGGCGTTAAAGCTAAAAACGATTACGATTCCAAACCAGAAGAGCATGAAAAACGAGATGATGTATTTGGACCACCAGTGTCGATCTTCCTGAACTCCATGCATCTGGCTTAGCGCGCGTGAAACGGTGGCTATGAACATTGTGCCGAAATAAATTCCGAGGATGATGCCGGCGTTCGCGAGCAGTCCGCTTGTGCCCGTAACCACCACACTGGCCATGGCCGAGTCCAGAATGTCCCGTACTTTCGGATCTGGCGGCATGAAACTTTGCAGGAGAACAAACATCCGGTGCAGTTTGCCCGGGTCGGTGCCGAATAAGCCCAGCAGATGCCAAAAAAACAATGTGCCGGGAGCCAGCGCGAAGAGAAGGAGATATGCCATCTGAGCGGACAGACCCGTGGTATTATCCGTGGCCGTTTCCCACACCAGCCGGCGGCCAACCCGCCAGATAAATCTGAGATATCTCATCTCCTGAGGAGTTTACTTTGCCGGGCGTAAATATCCATTAAAGTCCGAATGGTTCTCCGAAAGGACGTCCCTGTGCTTCGGACGTTGACCGTATTCGGTGTCGTCCAACCAGCCATGAAGAAGAGAATTCTGATTTTGACTGCTAGTTTTGGAGAGGGCCACAACAGTGCCGCCAGGGGAGTGCGTGACGGCCTTGCCCGTTTCGGGCCGGACCAGGCCGAGGTTGAGTTGCGTGACCCGTTGGCCGAAGCCTACGGACCGTTAAACGAATTTATCCGCAGGGCTTACCTGGCCGTGATCGACTTCGCCTCTCCTCTGTGGGGTCCGATTTACCGATGGTTCGATCGGGAGACGGATTTCGATAAGCAGTTCGAGCGATTGGTCCGGCTGAAAAGTCATCTCTCTGCATTGCTCGACCGTTTTCGTCCCGACGTCGTGGTTTCTACGTTCCCAGTCTATGCGTATGTTTTCCGACGAATCCAAACGGAAAACTCCTCAGTTTTTTCCGGTTGCAAAAGCGTCGTCGTGGTTACCGACTCGATTACTGTCAATGCCGCGTGGTACCGCTGCGTCGCGGATTATTTCTGCGTCGCGAACGAACAAAGCGCAGCTGTGCTGCAGAAGGGAGGCGTGGCGTCGGAAAAAATCAAAGCATTCGGGTTTCCTGTCAGCCCTAAGTTTGCCGATCTCGATGAAGATCGCCCACAGCCTTGCAGCAACTCCGGCCGACGGCTCTTATACATGATTAATGCAGCTAAACGTGGCGCTTCCGAACTCGTGCGAATGCTCGCGAAGCTCGATCTGCATCTTACCGTTACGGTTGGTCGCGATGACGGACTTCGGTCCGACATTGAAGCGGCCGCAGACGGTTATCCGGTCAGGATCGTTGGCTGGACCAAAGAACTTCCTCAACTAATGCATAGTAGCCATTTGCTCATCGGCAAAGCTGGCGGCGCGACGGTGCAGGAAACAATCGCCGCCAAATGTCCGATGATCATCAATCACGTCGTCGCTGGCCAGGAGGAAGGAAACGCCCGACTCATCGTTGAAACGAATTCAGGTGTGATTGCTCAGTCCCCAGAAGAAGTTGTCTCACATGTGCAACGGGCATTCGACGATGACGCGAAACTATGGCGGGTGTGGGTCGAGAATATTAGCAAACTGAGCCGCCCACGTGCGGCATTTGATATGGCAGAATTTTTGTTGGCGCTATAAATGCCCGGGCTGTTAAACGTTGTTTGTGGTTGAATCGGTTCGCTGAATAATATTTCTCATTTTGATTTCGATCGCCGCTAGAGCAACGACCTACACCGGGCTCAGGAAACAGTGTTAGTGCGACCAAATTTCTTCGCCGTAACCGAACGTTTGCTGCACTTCCAATTCCGGTGAAAGCACAACAAAATCTGCATCTGTCCCGATGCTTAAGCGGCCTTTGGTTTGCAGACCAATCGCGCAGGCGGGATTTTGCGTAGCCATGGCGACAGCTTCATGCAATGGAATGTACACCTCGCGCACCATGATGCGCACAAGGTCGATCATTCTTGCAGCGCTACCCGCGAGCGCCGAACCGTCAGCCAGTAGGCAGACTCCGTTTTCGACGACGCACCGTCTCCCGGAGAGTGAGAATTGTGATCCGTCTGCCAAGCCGGCGCCTGGTGTTGCGTCAGTGACAAGGCAAATTCCGTTTGGACCTTTCACGCGATACAACATTTTCATTAAGGTCGGCGAGACGTGACGGCCATCCGCAATCAGTTCGCAACTAATCTTCGGTTCGCTCAATGCGAACTCGAGTAGCCCAGCGACGCGACAAGCACCGCGGCGCCGCGCGCTCGACATGCAATTAAATGTGTGCGTGACACTGCGCATTCCATGCTCGAAGGCAGACCGGGCATCGTGGTCCCATGCGTCGCTGTGTCCGCAGCTCACGTTGATTCCATGGCGGTGAAAAGCTGTGATTGCTTCGAGAGCTCCCGGCAGTTCGGGAGCCAAAGTTATGCGTTTGATGATGTTTGCATGTTCGATCAACTCTTGCACAGCTACCGGCGACGGATCCTGAATGAACTCCGTTTGTTGGGCGCCGGCTTTGATTATTGAAATGAATGGGCCTTCTACATGGACACCGCGAATCGCGGGGATGTCCGAAGCCCAGTCTTCAACCGCGCGCAACACGCTGATTATTTTTTCCAACTCTGCTGTCGTGGTCGTCAGAAGAAGAGATGTTGTGCCGCCGCTGGCATGAAAATCGCAGATTGTACGGAACGCTTCGGCTGATGCTTCCATTGTGTCGCGACCGAGCGCGCCATGCACGTGCAGATCGATGAATCCGGGCGCGAGGTAATTGCCATCGAGATCAATTACGTCGCGTTTTGCCCGCCCTGGTCCTGGCGACGACGGGCGAAGCCCGGCGATCCTTCCTTCTTCGACGATAATTTCAAGCCCGTCGCGAATTCCATCGGGAAAGATCAAACGCGCGTTAGTGAAAATCATGGTGCGTGAGATCAAGCGTGAATGACGCAGTCGATTTTCGCAAGAGCCTCTAAATTCCAGGGAAGACTACACCGCCTGGGAGCTTGATGTAATTGCGTTTGAGCAACACGAAGCGCATTATCTTGGAGGACAATGAATTTCGATTACGACGTTGTGATTGTCGGTGGCGCGTTTTCGGGCGCGGCGACAGCGCTTATGCTGAAGCGCAAACGACCCGAAGCCAGCGTCCTGATCATCGAAAAGGCGGCTGCGTTCGATCGCAAGGTGGGCGAATCGACAACCGAGGTCAGCAGTTGTTACATGACCCGAATTTTGGGTCTCACGCACTATCTTGGCCACCATCAGTTGGCAAAACACGGGCTACGTCTTTGGTTCTCAAACCGGGGTGACCAATCATTCGATGATTGCGTTGAGGTCGGCACGCGTTATCAGAGCCGGCTACCCGGGTTTCAAGTTGATCGCGCCAAGCTGGATTCGCACATGTTAGATCTGGCATCGAAGGCGGGCTGCGACTTGTGGCGTCCTGCAAAGGTCACCAGTTTCGAATTGAGCGGTGGCAACGGACAAAGTGTAGGCGCTGTTATCGACCGCGAAGTACGCACAGCTACCTGTCGCTGGATCATCGACGCTACGGGACGCGCCGCGATGTTCGCCAGAAAACTTGGACATTTTCGTCCTAATGCCGAGCACCCTATTAACGCGGTATGGGCGCGATTCACCGGCGTGAAAGAATGGGACAGCTACGCATGGCGCGAGCGTTTTCCCGATTACGCGAACCATTGTCGCACAGCGCGTGAGTGGGCAACGAACCATCTTTTCGGACGCGGTTGGTGGGTATGGATCATCCCTTTGCAGGGCGGCGATGTCAGCGCCGGCATAGTTTACGATAGCCGTATCTTCAGACTTTCCGAGGGACCGACTCTGGGCCAACGGTTGCATGCGCATATTCTTGGCAATCCCGTGGGTCGCGAAATCTTTGACGCGGCGACGGTAATTGAGGGCGATGTTCACGCGTTATCGTCGCTCTCGTATCACAGCGAAAAAGTTTGTGATGAAGGTTGGGCCATGGTGGGCGATGCCGCCGGATTCATTGATCCGCTGTACAGTCCTGGTCTCGATTTCTGTTCTTACACTTCATATTATGTCGCGGATCTGCTGGCGCGCAGTCTGGCAGGCGAAGATGTGAACGAACGTCTTCGCCACTACAACCAGCAGTATCCGGTCACTTATCGTTGCTGGTTCGAGAGTTTGTATAAGGACAAATATTATTACATGGGCGACGCCGAACTGATGTCCGCGGCGCTGCTGCTGGATGTGAGCAGCTATTACGTCGGGTTGGTGCAGGCAGTCTATCGCAACGCCGAACAGGAATTTCTCAATCTTCCTTTCAGCGGCGTCGGTGGAAACCTGGTGAGAAAGGTGATGAGTTTTTACAATCGCCGGTTCAAGACTTTGGCGAACCGCAGATGGGCGACTGGCTATTACGGTAAAAGAAACGCCGGCTGGCGCGAGCTTTACGACGGATTCGTTCCGGATCTCCGGCTGCGCAAACAAATCCTCCGCGGAATTCGGCGCTGGTGGAAGTGCGAGTTAACAAATCTGATATTGATGCTGCGGCGGCCTGTTGTTTCCGCAGAGCGGGGATCAGCTGAGATTCGCAATCAGGTTTCGGCGGCGACTGCTTCAAATCAACTTACGGGCTAAGCAGCGTTTCGTACCATCGCAGAAGAATCTCTCCGAAAAACATCCAGCTCAGCGCCCCGAACGCGAGATACGGACCGAAAGGTAATTTCGCCGACCAAACAGGTTTTCCGACCACAAGCGTTGCCAAGCCGATCACCGAGCCGAGAAGCGATCCGGCAAACAGGCTGAACAACACAGCGCGCCAGCCAAGAAACGCGCCGATGGCGGCGAGAAATTTCAGGTCGCCGCGGCCCATTGCCTCGCGGGGGATCACCAGCTCGCGCGTGACGCCGGAAATTTGCGTCACATCATCCAGCATCAGCGTATGGCTGTCGGCGTTCACGCGATCGTATCGAAAACTTAGTGTCACGCTTCCATATTCGCGGTCATCGATCCGAACGTCATCGCACTGCAACAACAGCCGGTCTCTTTCGCGCGCAAAATATTCGCTCCACAAACTTTCTTCGGTGCCCACGATGAAATGAGCATCGTCGTCGTCCCGTCTCGTCCATGTAAATGGCGTGGGGCCGTCGAATTGTATCCGTTTTCTACCGAAAGCGATCTTTCCCGCTTCGAGCACGATCCAGAGAATCACGTAGCCGAGCGCAGCGGCCAATGCTGCACGAATGCCGGCGACCAGGCGCGAATCGGTTTGCATTAAAGCCGGGACAATCGCACTGCAGGCAATACCTGCGATCGTTCCACCGATTGTCACGCGGTCTGGAATAATAAAGTGCTCAAAATCGATAAAAGTGCCGACGATCAGGAACGACACAAAAATCCAGTACGCAACTGCGACAGGCCATGGGAAGCTTTGCCAGATCGCAAGAAACAGGAGTGCCGTAACGAGTTCCACCGCGAAATAGCGGAATGCGATTTTTGCGCCGCACTTTGAGCACCGGCCGCCAAGAGCCAGCCAGCTCAACAACGGCAGATTCTGATGCCAGGGGATGGGTTGCTTACAATTGGGGCAAAACGACCGACGCGGTTGATTAATCGAGAGATCCACCGGCCAGCGGTAAATGCAAACGTTCAGAAATGAGCCGACTGCTGCGCCCAACACGAATGCAAACGCGCCAAAAAGAAGCTGGTAAGTCGGATGATGCACGGATTAGCTGGAAGTCTCTTTCGATGCGCGGCGTTCCATCAGCCATGCAATCCAGATGCAGCTTTCGTACAGGAGACACATGGGGAGCGCCATCGCGATCAATGTCAAAATATCAGGCGTCGGCGTGATGATGGTGGCCAGAAGAAAGATCAGCACCACGGCGTATGGGCGAGTGCGCGCCATGAATCGATACGTGACCAATCCGAATCGAACCAGCGCGAGTACCACCACTGGCAATTCAAACGCCAGCCCGAAACCGAGCGTGAATCGCGTCACGAACGAGTAATACTGCTGCACGGTCCACGTGGGCGCCCAGCCAAGCGACTCGGTATCGCGAAAGAAAAACAGGATCGTTTTTGGCAACAACCAAAAATAGCAAACCAGCACGCCGACGAGAAACAGGGCGAAGCTGACGGCGATCGCTGGGAACAGAAGACGTTTTTCAACGATAGTGAGCGCCGGCAAAACGAATTCCGCGACGAAAATACAGGAGCAGCGGGAATGAGAGAACAATCCCGGCATAAAACGCGAGGTGAAACGAAATCACGATCGAATCAGTGATACCGAGCGCTTTCAGCGTTCCGATTTGCGAACCCAGATTGTAGAGCGGCGCCTGCAGTACCCGGACCAGGATGGAACGAAACGCGAAACAGACCATCATCGCGATCGCGAGCGTGACTGCCATCTTGACGATCATCCAACGCAGATCTTCCAGATGCTCGAGGAAGGGTTTTGACGTTTCGCTCTCAGGGGGGGTGCGAAACTTGAAAATGTTTTGTAACGCCATGGGTCGAAGTGCGAGATCCGAGTGTCGAATGTCGAAACAAAGGTGAAAAGCGCAAATGCTCGAAAGGCAACGGCGACTGTCCTAGCGTTTCCGGCGTTAAAAGCGTTCGCCGGCCAGAAGGCCGCGCGCCCAGAGACGGGCCGACAAACTCAGAGTATTGGCGTCGCGAATTTCGTTGTCCGCGATCATGTGGCGAATCTCCGAGATCGTGAATGGCCGGCAATCCAGAATTGGCTCCGACTCGTCGCGCACATAATCAGGGATCGGTACGACGAAGCGCGCCAGAAAGAAGTTGCCCCGTTCGTCTGTGAATCCTGGCGAGCTAAAATAATGGCCAAGTGGAATGAGTTCGCCGTCTCTTGCCAGCTCGTAACCGGCTTCTTCCCGCAGTTCACGCAGCGCGACCTGTTCGGCAGTTTCGCGATTGCCATGGTTCTCGCTCCCGGCTGCCGAATCGATCTGGCCCGAGGGCATTTCCCAAATTGTTTCGCGAATCGGGATTCGTTCCTGGCGAATGAGGACGATCTTGCCGTCGCGCGTTATCGGCGCGATGACCACCGCAGATTTGCGATGCACCGTTGTCCACGTGCGAGGTGCGGTTACCGACGGCGTTAACACTTGATCGGTCACAACTTCAACATGGGGATTGGCGAAGTTCCGCTCGGTCGAGACTGTTTTCCAATCGCCGCCTTTCATCCGGCCATTGTAGTGGCCGCTCTCTGCAGCGGCAAACGTTGGCGAGGTGTTTCCGCGGCGTGACTTGCTTTGATTCAGTGCGAGTCGCAGGAAGCGCCTTGTGAGAATCACATTTTGCTGAGGCGCCGTTGCCGGATATCAACAATCGAGCTGGTCCTGAGTTGGGCCCAATCAGATTTGAGTACCACCGCCAATTCCCAGGGCTGCCGCTTCCTGCACGCGAAGATGCGTGAGAGCGATCGCCAGCGCGTCCGCTGCGTCGGCATCCGGCGTTTCGGTCAGGCCGAGAAGTGCGCGCACCATGAATGCCACCTGGTTCTTTCCCGCTGCGCCCCGCCCGACGGTGGATTTTTTGATTCGCCTCGGTGGATACTCGAAAATCGGTAAGCCGTTTTCAGCCGCAGCCAGGATGGCGGCGCCACGCGCGGCGCCGAGGATGATGGCAGTCTTATGGCTTTGCACGTAGATAACTGATTCCAGTGCGCAACAGTCCGGCTCGTGCGCGCGAATCAAATCAACAAGGCCATCGCGAATCGCGACCAGGCAGGACGACGAACGCATCGAGCTCGCATTATGAATGGTTCCGAAATAGACAGGCGATGGTTTTCCATGGTTTGCATCGACAATGGCCACACCGGTGTTGCGCAAAGAAGCGTCGATCGCGAGTACACGCATCAGCGCTAATGTTAAAATCGCTCGCCACGCGTTCAACTCGAAAGCTGCTTGTGTCCGTAGCGTCGATTCAATCCCTCCTGTCGGAACATGCGAGGTCGCATTACGATAAACTGTGTTAAAAAAGCCTGAGCCATCGCGAAGCCGCGTGAGTGCCGGTTTGCTTATGTTCCGGCGCAGGAACGACGAGCTGGAATTTCTTCTGGCGCATCCCGGCGGCCCTCGTTTTGCCCACAAGGATGAAGGCCATTGGACAATACCGAAGGGCGAAGCAGCCTCGGGCGAAGATCTCTTAGCCCGCGCTCAAATTGAATTTGAAGAGGAAACGGGATGCCGCCCCGAAAATAGCGGAGAATGGATAGAGCTCGGGTGGATCAAGCAAAAAGGCGGCAAGATTGTGCACGCCTGGGCGTTCGAGGGAGATTTACCGGAGTCGTTCGAATGTAAATCAAACTTGTTCGAGATGGAATGGCCACCGCGCTCGGGAAAATACCAATTCTTTCCAGAAGTCGATCAAGCCTGCTTCATGTCGGAAGAAGTTGCCAGACGCAAATTGAAACCAACGCAGGTCCCTTTCCTTGATCGTTTGCGCGGCGCCGTTGAAGGTCAGCCCTGAAAACCGATTCACTGCGGCTATTAAGGCAGCCTCTTGGAAGTGCTTGTCCTACGAAGGCGAGCGAACACGAATCGACAATCCCAGCAGAAGCGGCTTAATTTGACATCGAATCCCGATGTCCACTGCGCCGCTTATTTGCCAGGTTTGTAAAAGGTCAAGGTCACCGCATAACGGAATGATCGCCGAGCTGATTCGGCCATCGCTCCTCGAGTTCATCAAGAAGCAGCACCCCGAGTTCGATGGTAAAGACTTCATCTGCTTCCAGGATCTTGGCGAATTTCGGAAAGATTATGTCAAAGAAGTCCTGGAAGAGGAGATTGGGGAACTTTCCGCTCTCGATCAGGAAGTCGTGGAAAGCTTGGAGCAGCACGAGATTCTTTCCAGCGACATCGAGAAACAATTCGAAAAAAAGCTCACGTTCGGCGAACGTCTTTCAGATCACATTGCCGAGTTCGGCGGGAGCTGGAAGTTTCTCATTAGCTTCGGCACGATTCTGCTTATCTGGATCGCTATCAATGGCGTAATTCTCGTGACACGCGCATTTGATCCGTATCCGTTTATTCTTCTCAATCTGATTCTCTCCTGCCTCGCTGCGGTCCAGGCGCCGGTCATCATGATGAGTCAAAACCGCGCGGAGGCTCGCGATCGTTTGCGAGCGGAAAACGATTACAAAATCAACTTGAAAGCGGAACTGGAGATCCGGCATTTGCACGAAAAAATCGATCACCTTTTGCGCAAACAGTACAATCGGCTGTTTGAGATTCAGCAGATCCAGATTGAATTACTGCAAGAACTCAGCCGCCACAAACATTAGCCCAATGGGTCGGTGGAGTGAGGGTGAAACCGGAAGATAATTTTGTTGCGTATGACTGTGTATCTAACTTTTGGAATCTTTCTCTGCTCTAGCCTGACACTGTTGGGGCAATGGTTCGCTGTCAGTTCCGGAACCACAAACAATTTGAACGGCGCGCACATGCTCGATTCCGGAATTGCTGTCGTTGTCGGCGATACGGGCACGATTTTGAAAAGCAATGACGCAGGAGCAACGTGGGCGCCGCTCACATCTGGAACTACAAACAGTTTATACGATGTGTATTTTTTCGATGTTAATCAGGGCGTCGCCGTCGGAAGCCGAGGATGGATTCTTGGTACAACCGACGGCGGAACTGTCTGGCAAAGAATTGCCAGTCATGTACAGGACGCGCTTAGGTCCGTCTCGTTCAGCGGTGCGACTGGCATCGCCGGCGGTGACTCACAGACCATTCTTTATTCCACTGACTCCGGCGCTTCGTGGCAAATCAGCCAAAGCGGATTTTTCGGGGGCGGCTTCCCGGGTGCACACATGTTAAGTCCGACTGTAGGATTTGTGGCCGGACAAAATTCGATCTTTCAACCGTTGGTGGGGACGAGCACTGACGGCGGAGGCAGTTGGGGATTTCAGGCATTTTACTTTGATAGCAACGAAGGCGGTTGTACTGATGTCGGTTTTCTCGATGCGATTACGGGCGTCGTCTCAGGGTCTGTTTTTGACGGGCGCGGCGCGATTGCGAGGACCACAGACGGTGGGATGAATTGGTCGACCTTATTCTTCGATCAAACAATAGAAGGCGTTGATTTCCCCGTAACAAACACAACAAACATCGGTTTTGCCGTTGGTGATGGCGGACGAATCCTGCATACCGTCGACATGGGAATGACGTGGGTCGAGCAGACTAGCGGAACGTCGGCCAACTTGAACAATGTTTCCTTTGCCAGTGATCGTTTAACCGGGATCGCAGTAGGCGAAAACGGGACGATTCTCCGTACCACGAACGGTGGCGAGCCATCGCCCACTCCAACTCCAACCGCAACTGCGACTCCGACATTGACTGCGACACCAACCGCCACTGCTACTCCAACTTCTACTGAGACACCGACCCCTACCGTGACACCCTCTGTTTTTCCCAGGGCTACTCCGACACCAAGAGCTCGTCCCACACCGCCGCCACGGCCGACTCCTTCCCGGGTCGGATAAATAACAGACCAATCTCAATCCAAACGAAACGATGAAACTTCAACTCGATATTAAATATTCCTCTATCAATCGTCGCCTGTTAGTCGCGGTGTGCTTTTTGCTGTTAAGTTCCTTTCTTGCCCTCATGGGGTTCGGCGCGGTCTCGCGTCTGCATGGTAACTCAAGAAGATTGCCGCGATCGCTTCCGACCGGCTCTGCCGCTGATGTTTGGCGGGATTCAGCGCGGATGCTGGGCACGGGCAATTCGAAGGCTTATCTGGATGATAAGGGAAACCGCCCAAACGGCGTTAACCCAAGTGCTGCCGCAGGCATAAGACGTCATCGGAATACGTTCGGTGGAGACGCCGCCTGGACGTTACTGGGCCCGCCGGGGGGCGATGTGTCCGACGCTGCGGTTTCAACCATTGATTCCAATATTGCCCTGGCTGGCCTGGCGCCAGGGGGAAGCTTTGGTGGAACTCTTTACCGCTCCAGTGATGGAGGTAGCAATTGGTCGGAAGTGCCAACTCTCGACGGGATCAGTGTGTTCGATATCGAGTTCGCACCAGACGGCACTGCATACCTCGGTACTCAGGACAGTGTTCGAAAGAGCACCGACGGCGGTCTAAGCTGGGTAACGTTGAACCTTGGCATCGGCGCTAACGACCAGGTATTTGATGTAGCGATTGACCCTTCCAATCCTTCAATCCTTTGGGCAGGCATCGCCGACGCCTCCGGCGCTCAGCCAGTGAATGTCATGCGCTCAACCGATGGCGGTGCGACATGGACAAATCGCACTCCACCTCATGCACCAATGTCGGGAAGAGGGATCGCAATTGATCCTAGCAATTCGAATACAGTAATTGCGGTTTTTGGCGGCGACTTCGGCGGCGGCGAGGCATGGGTTAGCACGGACGGTGGAGATTCGTGGATGGATCGTTCGGCTGGTCTGCCCGGGAATCCCCTGAATGCAGTGGTCTATGACGGCACACGCCTCCTTGTCGGCGGCGGGTTGCTGTTCGGCTCCCAGTTCGTCGGTCTCTATCAATCGCCTGATTTGGGTGTTACCTGGGCCCCTCTGCATGATGGGACCTGGCCGGTCCTGGTTGTGGAAGATATCGCGGTCGATCCAAACGACGCTTCGAGAATTTTCGTGGCAATAGATGGCGGAGGAGTGAATCGAACCACGGACGATGGTGGTACCTGGCAGATCGGCATAGGAGGTACTCAGGCTCTGGCAGGTCGATCAATTCGGTTTCGACCAGGGGACTCGCAGGACTTGTTCCTTGGTACCAGCTCGCTCGCTGTGTTTCGTTCTACGAACGGCGGCGACACATTTGTCCAGTCCTCTGAAGGAATTTCTGAACTGGATCTCTTCTCTATAGATGCAAGTCCGCTTAACCCCGACGAGGTCGCAGTGGCATTCCAGGGTCAAAACAACGGTGGCGTGTTTTCTTCCACCGACGGCGGCTCAACGTGGCAGCTCGAATCGGCGCCACCAACGCGTTACAGTGCCGTGCGCTTTGCGCCTGATGGCACTCTCTACGCCATTTCCAGTGGGCCATCGACAGTAGCTCCGGAAGGTTTGTACCGCCGCGAAAATAACGGTAGTTGGACATCACTGGGTCCTGACCAGGGTCCACTATACGAATCCGATCTGGATGCGATGAGTTTCAGCCGCAACGACGCTGACCTGATCCTGCTCGGCGGTTCTGATTTTGGAGTGGCAGGTTTCGAAGCAACCATCTGGCGCACTACCGACGCAGGGCAAAACTGGGACAAGGTTTATGAGGTCGGCGATTTCCATAGGGTCACTGACTTCGAGATCATCCAAGACGGCACCGATCAGAACATGGTGGCGTCTTGGAACAGCGAATCTGGTGACAATGTTGGCGGCGCGCTGCGCTCGACCGACAATGGCGCATCCTGGTTTGATTCCTCCACTGGTCTGCCTGCATTTTTCCGCGGTCCCCGATTGTGCGCTTCACCTACTGAACCGCAGACTCTGTTCGTGTCTGCCTGGCTCAGTTTTCAATCCGGCGGCCTTTTCCGGACAACAGATGGTGGCGTTAACTGGGCTTCCACGGGTTGGACAGGGAACCAGACTGTTGGAGATGTTGTCTGTCACCCGACGGATGATCAGATGCTCTTTGTCACGCAATTGAGCGGTGGCAACGCTGTGCTGCGTTCACAGGACGGCGGAGCCTCATTTGCACCTTTTGCAAATGGGCTGGAGAACGTGGTCAATCCACGTGAACTGGCGTTCTCTGGCAGCGCCCGGTTGCTGTTAGCCAGCTCCAAAGGAAGCTATGCCACCGATTTGGCGACGGCTACACCTACACCTTCCCCGACACCAACCGCAACGCCGAGTTCCACTCCAACTCCGACGGTGACACCGAGCTCGACTCCTACTCCCACCGTAACTGCTACTCCGAGGCTTACTCCAATGCCAAGGCCGCGTCCGACACCAAGGCCGCGTCCTACGCCGCATTGAGACTAGCGTTCACTTCGAGGGTATGAGGGCAGGTAGGGAGATCGAGGGAAATGAGGTTTAACCGAAACTTTCCCCCTGCTGCAGAAGGGGTCCTCGATGCATTGCGGGTGACCAGGGCACTATTCTGAGAACAACGGATGTGGCCAGACCTTGGTGCGCGACGAAAGCGGCACCAACCAGGACCTATATGGAGTGGCTTTGTCTCAAGCCAACATAGGGACGGCGGTTGGCGCATACGGCGCTATTCTTAGGACGGCGGCTCAAGGCGCAACGCCCACTCCTACCGGAACAATTACGGCTACGGTAACACCAACAGCCACCGCTACCTCGACAGCTACTGCAACACCAACGATCACGCC
Source organism: uncultured Verrucomicrobiae bacterium (assembly GCA_963807435.1). Lineage (GTDB taxonomy): Bacteria > Verrucomicrobiota > Verrucomicrobiia > Chthoniobacterales > UBA10450 > Udaeobacter. The sequence continues at coordinate 349,992 of CAWECA010000003.1, read as the reverse complement.
TACAGTCACACCAAGCACAACGCCGAGAGCTACTCCATTACCGCGCTTGCGTCCCACGCCTGCGCCGCGGCCGACCCCTTGAGTTCTTAGTGTCAGTGATCGATAACAGCGAATAGCAATGGTAGGGGCGCGACCGCTGGGCGCGCCCTAAAAGCGCGTTGACAAGGCTGTGTCGAGTTAGATAGCCTGGTTCTCCGTTACGCGCAAAAGAGGTCTAAAAGCTGACAAGTTCCTTGCCTGAACTTGCTAACTCTTCTTCAGCTCCGCCAAGTCTTTGAGCACTTGTCCGCTGTGGTCGGCGGGTTTCACGCCCATGTAAACCTTGGCGATGTCGCCCTTGGGATTAATGATGAATGTGTTGCGCGCGGCGAGCTTCTGGCCTTTGTAATCCATCACTGAACCGTAATCGGTAGAGACTTTCGCATCCGGATCGGCGAGTAATTTGAAGTTCAGTCCCTCTTTGGCGCAAAAATCTTTGTGTGATTGCGCTGTATCAACGCTTACGCCAAGGATGACTGCGTCGGCGTCACTGTATTGCAGGAGGTCGCGTTGGAAATTGCGCGCCTCCATGGTGCAACCGCTGGTGAAATCTTTGGGATAAAAATAAAGAACGACCCATTTGCCGCGGAAATCCTTCAGGCTCACCTGCGAACCGTCACCGGTGGTGAGACTGAAATCCGGCGCAGGCTTTCCAACTTCGGGTTGTGTTTGGGTTTCCGTTGCCGCCACGCACGTGAAAGTGGCAGAGCAAATGATCGCTGACAAGATCGTGTTTCTCATATGCATGACCCAGTTTGGAGCGAAGACGCGAGCGGTCAAGAAACCACGAGGCGTATCGGACGCGCTTTCCGCAGACTTTGTGGCTATCTCGCGCTACTCCAACCCAGCACGACTCACCCGCGCCAGGATCCCCACGCCGCTGTTGCCGGAACCGTTGCTGTAATGGCCACAGATCAATCCACTGCCGTTGATTCCGGTGAAAATAGTTTCATCTGCTCCGGGGTAATCGAACGTCGCGAATCTGGCCTGCTTTTGAAAAAGCAGAGCATGAAAGAATCTCGATCCAGTGCGCAAATATTTTCCTACGATCCATTTGCGGTCATTGACACCAGTGAACACCGTACCTTGAGCACCGGGGACATTGATCGGATACAGCAGCGTGCCATCTGCATCACGAAAGAAAGCGCGCGGGAAATTTCCCATCGTGGCGGAACCCACACATTGGTTCAGATTGTTCATGCCAAAGACAAAAGTGATGGGCGCGCCTGCAGCGCTAAAGAAGGTCGTATTCCCGTTAATATTCACGAATCCCGAGCTACCGCCGGTACTGGCATCGATATAGCCACAAAAATTGCCCACATCGTTCATTCCGAACACCCAGGTATTCAGCGCACCGTCGACATTGAATTCCGTGAATGTTGAATCAGAAAGAAAGAAGCTGTGGATGCCAAAATCGGGTTGCGTCTCATAAAATCCGCAGAGAACGCCCGAGTTGTTGATACCTGAAGCGATCGTGTAATCCAGGTTGTCGTTGGGCTCAGTAATGGGTTCGCTGAAGTGACCGTCAGCAAAACGCACAAAGCCGTGACGAGCACCCAATTCATCGTAAAAATAACCAGCAATATCACCCGCATCATTGATTTTTTGCGGATACGTCGCTTGTGAGTTCGGATATTCAAAGATGGCGACGACTTCAATCGTAACGGATGCTTCTTGAGCGAATGCCTGCGTCGATAAAATCATCAACCAGACCGGTACAACGTGCACAAACAGGCGTTTTATTTTCACGATTCGGAGTCCCTCCTAGTGACCCGGTCAGGTTTGAAAATCCCTGAATCGGTTCAGATCCACCTATGTATTCCGGAATTTGCGGGGTGAAGTTCCGGAAAAAATCGATAATGAAGACGCGTTGAATGAAAATGATGATCCGCGCGTGCCCTGGCGGGATCCTGTCTTGCACGCTCGCTTTGACGCGTAACATCTTGACTGACAGGGCGTCAGTCTGAACATTAGAAGCTTGCGTGGTGATACAACTTTGAGTCAATAGGAGGCGTGCCTATGCAGAGGCCGATGGTTGCGGAAAGTCTTTCGATTAAACCGATGCGACTGATTCTTGGTGTGATCGCGTGTATCGGGATCGCTTCCACGCTCTTCACATTGCTGTTTGGATTCAGGACCATTCCCGCAAACTCTGTCGGGGTGAGGACGCGGTTTGGCGCTTACCACGATATCGTGAACCCGGGTTTGACCTACGCCATTCCATACGTCGACGAGATCCACATCGTACCTACACAGCGTTTGCAGAAACTGGAGTTCGGTTTTTCCACGTCGGGCGCGACAAACTTTTATCAGGGCGATCCGCAGCCGGAGGAAACTGAGACCATGATCACCGGCGATCTGAACACCGCCCTGGTGCCCTGGGTGGTTCAATACCGGGTTACTGATCCGAGAATGTATCTGTTCGGCGCGCGCGAGCCGGAGAAGACGTTGCGCGATCTTTCAGAAAGCGTGATGCGCGAAGTCATCGGCGACCGAACTGTGGATGAAGTGCTCACCATCGGACGTCACGAGATTGAGACAGCGACCTTGAAACGGCTCGCCGATCTCTGTTCGCACTACGATTTGGGAATTCAGATCCAACAGGTGCAGCTCACAAGCGTTCGCCCGCCGCCTGCCGTGCAAGCAGCCTTCAATGACGTCAATCAGGCGCAACAGGAAAAGCAGACCGCGATCAACCAGGCGTGGGCGGTCTATAACGATGCCGTCCCGAACGCGCGCGGTCAGGCCAAGGAACGCGAGAAGCAGGCCGAAGCGTACGCTTTTCGCAGGGTAAACGAAGCCAAAGGCGAAGCGGAAAAGTTTTCGTTGTTGCTCGCCGAGTACCGCAAGGCGCCGGAAGTCACGCGTCGCCGCCTTTACCTCGAAGCGATGCAAGCCATTCTGCCGAGTTTGCAAAAGAAAATCATCATCGACGACAGCTTGAAGAATATTCTGCAGACGTTGCCGCTTCAGGTACCCAGCGAACCGAGGGGCTCGCCATGAACGTGATGTGTTTGACTTTTCGCCTATGTGGCATGTCGTACCCTGCCTGTCATGTTGAGCGAAGCAAAACATCTCAGGATATGAGTCGGCACATCGTCGCTGGAGATGATCTGAGATTCTTCTCCCGCGACTGCGGGATCAGAATGACAGCAACACGCGGTCTTAGGCCCGCAAACCCATGAACGTGATCGATGTGACTCCACGCCCAGCTGCCGTGTCGGCTGCGGTCCGTTTCTTGCAAAGCCCGCTCATGTCGATCCTGGGCATTCTTTTCATTTTGACCGCTCTCAAATGGGGAACAGTGCTTTTTGTCGTGCCGCAATATGAAACGGTCATTATCACGCGGTTCGGAAAGATCGTGCGCACCATTACCACGCCCGGGTTGAAGATGAAGCTGCCGATCCTCGACAAAGTGCGGCGGTTCGACAAACGTATCCTCGCCTGGGACGGGCCGCCAACCGAATGTCCGACCAAAGATAAGCTCTACATCATCGTTGATTGTTTCGCCCGCTGGCGGATCAACGATCCAATGCTCTACTACAACCGCTTAAATGATGAACGAAGCGCGCTGTCGCGCCTGGACGACATTCTGGGCAGCGAAACCCGCACCGCAGTCGCCACGCATGATCTGGTCGAAATCATTCGCGTAACCAAAGGGCGGAAACCTGTGCGTGACGAGGAGTTGGAGAAAACCGGCACAGTTCTTCCCACTACAATTCCTGATATCGAATTTGGGCGCGGCGAAATTGAGAAACAGATCACCGAGCGCACCCGCCAAAAGATCGCCGACTTCGGGATCGAACTGCTGGACGAACGTTTCAAGCGCAGCAAATACAATCCCGCGGTCGCGGAGAAAATCATCGAGCGAATGTCGAGCGAGCGGCACCAGATCGCTGCCCGGTTCCGTTCCGAAGGGCGCGGTGAAGCGGCGAACATCAACGGCCAAAAGGAAAGCGACATCGCCTCGATAAGTTCCACGGCGACGAAAAATGCGCTCGAAATCGAGGGCAAAGCCGACGCCCAGGCGGCGGGGATTTACGCCGCAGCTTTTGGCGCGCCTGACCAGCAGGAACTCTATACGTTTTTGCGCAGCCTCGACGTTATGCGCGCTGCGTTTGAAAAGGACACCACGGCGGTCCTCTCCACCAACAGCGATCTCGGCCGAATGCTCAAATCGATGGCTGAAGCCGTGGCTCCGCAAACCACGCTGCATTGAACGGCGGTCCATGTCATAGCCGCCAGACGGCGCCCACAGGAGTGGTCGCCCTACCTTGTGGGGAATGCACGCGCATCCCTTGCTACACCGCAAATCATCGGCAGATTGGAATTCCAATTTTTCAATGAAAACAACACTTGCCCATAAATTGGCTGATTACGCGTGTGCGCTCCGGTTTGAAGATCTTTCCAAGGAAATCGTCCATGAAGTGAAACGCCGCGTGATCGATTCGTTAGGCTGCGCGCTGGGCGCATGGAATGAAAAACCCTTTGCGATTGCGCGACGCGTGGCCTCAGATTTCTCAGCGAAGAACGGCTCCACAATCTTTGGCACCGAACACAAGGCGCCTCCGGACTGGGCTGCGTTCGCCAATGGCTGCGGCATCCGTTACTTCGATTTCAACGACACCTATCTCTCGAAAGAGCCTGCTCATCCCAGCGACAATATTTCCGCAGCGCTGGCAGTGGCGGAGAGCGTGGGAGCCGGTGGGCACGAACTCATCACAGCAATCGCGCTTGCGTACGAAGTTCAATGCCGCTTTTGCGACGCGGCGAGCATCCGTGCACGCGGCTGGGACCACGTGACCTACGGGACGTTCTCCACAGCGCTGGCGTGCGCGCATTTGATGAAGCTCGATCCGGAAAATACCAGGCACGCGGTGAACATCGCCGGTGTGGCCGGTGCGGCCATGCGGCAGGCGCGCGCAGGCGAGCTTTCGCACTGGAAAGGCGTAGCATTCGCCACCGCGGCGCGTCATGGCGTTTTCGCAGCGCTGCTGGCGCGTCATGGGATGACCGGGCCCGCGCCGATCTTCGAAGGCGAAATGGGATTCGAAAAACAACTCGGCGTGTCGCTCGGGAACGTCGGGGAAAAATTTCAAGGCCCGCCCGCGATGATCTTGAAAACGAGCATCAAATATTGGCCTGCGGAATATCATAGCCAAAGCGCTATCGAAGCCGCGTTGTTTTTGCGAAGCCAGATCGGCGACCATTCGAAAATCAAAGGCGTGGTCATCGAAAGTCACGACGCTTCTGTGGACATCATCGGAAGCGAGCCGGAGAAATGGAAACCGAAGACACGGGAGACGGCCGATCACAGTTTGCCTTACATCACATCCATTGCATTGATCGACGGAGAAATCACAGATCACCAGTTTGAACTGGAACGCTTCAAAGATCCGAAGGTTTTGAAGTTTTTGGAGAATGTGAAGGTCGAAAGAAACGCCGAATTAAGCGCCATGTATCCGGATGCCCAGGCAAATATTGTGCACGTTGATCTCGCCGATGGCAGGCGCTTGACTCATCGCATCGATTATCCGCTCGGCCACGCGAAAAATCGGCTCAAAGACTCGGCAGTCGAAGGAAAATTCCTCGGACTTGTCGAGCCCGTGATTGGCCAGGCGGCAGCAAAGAAGATCATCGAGCTTGCGTGGAAACTGGATGAATCCAAAAACGTCGATGAATTGATGCGCGCTTTGCAAGTCCCGGAGAAGAAGTAGTCAGAGATTCCTCGAGTTCGCTAGAATGAGAAGACAAACGAAACCGGCGCGACTGCGTGAGCTGATTTCGAAAGGCGCGATCATGATGCCCGGCGTACCAAACGCATCGATGGCCCGACAGGCTGAGCGCGCCGGGTTTGACGCGGTGTATGTCAGTGGCGCCGGGATGGCGAACGCCACGGCGGGCGTTCCCGATATCGGTCTGCTTACGTTAACGGAGGTAGCACGTCTCGCCGGCTACATCGCCAGAGCGGTTAAGATTCCCGCGATCGTCGACGCGGATACCGGGTTTGGAGGCTCGGAAAATGTCGCGCGCACGATCCGAGAACTCGAAGCCGCCGGTCTGGCAGGTTGCCACATTGAAGACCAGGAATTTCCGAAACGCTGCGGACATCTCGCCGGAAAATCGATTGTGGACGTCAAGGAGATGACAGAAAAGATCAAAGCGGCGTTATTGGCGCGACGGGATCCCGATTTTATGATCATCGCCCGCACTGATGCGCGTGCGGTGGAAGATTTCGATCGAGCACTTGATCGGGCACGGCAGTACGTCGAATCGGGCGCGGACGCAATCTTTCCCGAAGCATTGCAAGGCGAAAAAGAGTTTCGCGAGTTTGCCAGTAAGATCGATGTGCCGCTGCTGGCGAACATGACTGAATTCGGCAAAAGCCCACTGCTTTCGTTCGAAGAGCTGACCAAACTCGGTTATCGCATGGTGATATTCCCGCAGAGCGCCTTTCGCGTGTCGATGAAAGCCAGCGAGGAATTTTTGCGTGCTCTGAAAAAGAGCGGGACGCAAAAGGAGTGGCTCGAGCGAATGCAGACGCGCCAGGAGCTTTACGAATTGCTGGACTACGACCCGACCGCGGAGAGTTGGCAGGGCTAATCTTTAAAGCGTCGAGGCGCGAGCGCTGAGGAACAACTACGGTACGACCGTGAGTGTGAGATCGTTGCCGGTGCCGCCTTCGTAGCTTACCTGGTAAGTATTCGAACCGAAGGTGAAGGTGGAATCGTCCGGAAGGTTGCTGAACGTGCCGGTGATTGGGTTCGCCGATGTGTTATTGATGAGATTGAAAACGCGACCCACAGCCAGACTCCTGTTGCCAGTCGGCTGAAAACTGAACTGCGCTCCGCTCTCGATTGTTACTCCTCTGGCGGTCACAAGGTCAGCTCGATTGTTATTGGTGTTAAGCTGGTAAGCGTAAGTACCGTCTGCTTTGAAAGTGAGCGTCTTTTTGAGCGTTAATCTGGCAGGTTGATTCGAGCCAACACTGGGAGCCAGATCTGCTCCCGAGCCATTCCCCGTGCCGATTGTGACTGCGCCCTGAATGATCCCGTTGCCGCCCAGCGTCCCGGCCGCTACGTTCACCGAGTTGTTGCCCGTCGCTGAACCGGTCGTGTTTGCGACCTCCAGTGTCCCGGCGCTAACTGTCGTCCCACCCGTGTACGTGTTCGCTCCGCTTAAAGTTAATGTGCCATCGCCCACCTTTGCTATCGAGCCGCGGCGGCGAGTGCCGTCCTGAATCACTCCACTAAACGTCGTAATCAGGTTGTTGGTGCCGATAGTCAGGTTGTTACCGACCAGTAACACTTCACCATCACCAGACAATGAACCGATCGAGATTCCAGTCCTGGTCCTGGCATTAGTAAGATCGAGGGTTCCGTTGCCGAATACTTGGAACTGACAGGGGTCCAGCATGGGATCGCCTTCGATAAGGATCGTGCCGCCCAAGCCGCCGTTTGTGCCAGGGTTGGCAATCACAACGGTTTGATCCGAAAGCGGCAAGTTGAACACATCGATCAAACCTCCTTGCGCGTTGGTCCCGTTGCCGCCATTGGCGGTGAAGGTAGCAACACCCAGTCCAGTGCCATATTCAGCCCCGTAGGCATAGATCTGGCCAGCCTGACAACCAGCCACCGTAGCACCATTAGCGATGAAACTGGTGCCGGCGCAAGTGCCTACGTCCATTTCTACCCAGCCGCCTTCCGCTCCGGAAACAGTAGCGGGATTGGCTATGAAAGTGGAAGTGCCAAGGTTTCCTCCAGGCAGGAATGTCTGGATAAGGGTATGACCTGCTGCCGCACCCGAGACCGTGCCTGGATTGTTGATGAAGGTCGCGTTCTCCGCGCTGGAGTAGTTGTAGAAATTGGTAAACCCACCGAATATAGTTCCGCTGGCCGTGCTTCCTTCATTAATAAACGTGGCGCTGCCAGCGTTAACGGTAGAACCAAGATCGAATCCCATTGCCGTTAAAGCGCCATACCTGGCGTCACCATCCGCAGAGGCGCCGCCTTGGTTGGTGATCACGACATTGTCACCGATAGTCGCGCCGTTATTGATTTCAACGATGCTGATCGTCGAAAGTCGCCAGAGGCTGCAACGACGATATTCTGCATCACTCCAGAACTGTTGATCACGCCATCTCCAACGATGTCCAAGTAGACACCATAATACGTCTTATCGGGAACTACTTTGATGGTATAAGAGCTGGCATCCTCCTTGAAAGACGAGCTTGTCGATCGTCGTAATGAGACCATAATCATCTAGGGCCGTATTCGCTAACCCCAACTTTGTTCGTGCTCGAGACCCCGAAGCTCGCCGTGTCCGATTCGCTGTTGGGCACCGTTGCGGGCGTCCAGTTTACAGCTATGTGCCAGAGGCTGTCTCCACGGATTGACGTTCCAAGTAGCGCTGCCCGCCTCGAGTGTGTAAGTGAAAACCGTAAGAGCAAGGCCGATTGCGAATCGCCTGATGCCTGAATGTATCTGTCGGTTCATCGGAATAAGATCATGGCAGCCCTGCATGTGCTTTAAGGAATGCAATCACATCGTCAGCCACGGTTTTGTCGGTGGGTCCGTGGTCCCAGGCACCCCAATAATGAAAGGAGTGCAGAGTCCCAGGTATAGTCAGATATTGATAATTCACGATTGGGGTAAGGTTGGTGCTTTGGAGAAGGCAAACCATGCCTACCAGCTGGTGATAGGCTGTTGGGTGATCACCATAGCTGTCGATCATGTAAATGGGCTTAAAGCCGTGCGCGATTGCTCCTGGAACGAGATTCACCGGATTCAACGGCAGGTTTTTCAACGTTGTATAATCAAGCGTCTGCGCGTAATTGTGTACCGGGTGCACAAAGTCCGAGTCGGTCTGCATTTGGCCAGTGGGCGGTGTCCAGTCCGAGAAATCGTAAACCGCCGACAACATGACCGCGCAATCGGGACGATCATCATGGCCATTTTGAAACCAGTGTGGCCAATCGCCGTCAGGGGTTGGATTGGTATCCAACGCAACAGTGATGGCGTGCGTGGCGCCGGCTGATCCTCCCACACTGCCGTGTGTTTTAATGAGTTTACCGCCGTTCGGTCAAGAATATTCCTCCCAAAGTGATTTCTCCTCGTCACCAAAAGTCCCGACTGAGGAGCGTTTCGCGCCTGCTGGCTTTGCGGTCGTCGATCATTCCCATGCTTGTGAAGTTATCGATTACGATCCAACGGCGGAAAAAATGCTGGGTTTGAGTGACTGAGCATTTGTCGTCGCGCGTATCGTTGCTAGAATCAGCGGACAAGATGGGAACTGAAACAAAACCAGAATACAGCCCGGGACTGGCCGGGGTCATCGCCGGAGAGACGGCGATCTGCTGGGTCGATCCCGCCGCTGGGTTGATGTATCGAGGGTACGACATTCATGGGATGGCTGAGAAGGCCACGTTCGAGGAGGTTGCTTATTTGTTGCTCAATAGCGAGTTGCCGAATGCGAAACAATTGAGGGATTTCACGCGGCAAATCGCCAGCCAGCGCGAGTTGCCCGGCCCGGTAACGGAAATGCTGCGGCTACTTCCGAGCGACACGCATCCGATGGACATGCTGCGCACAGGCGTATCCATGTTAAGCGCGTTCGATAAAGACCTGAGCGACCACTCGCACGACGCGAACATTCGCAAATCGATCCGGCTGATCGCGCGCGTCTCGACATTAATCACCGATGGTTGGCGCATCTCGCACGGCGAACAACCGTTCCCGGAAAAGCCAGAGCTGACGCAGGCTGCGAATTTCTTCTACAAGTTTAACGGCAAAATTCCCGAGCAATGGCAAACCCGGATGCTCGACACGATCTTCAATCTCTATGCCGACCACGAATACAACGCATCCACTTTTGCTGCGCGCGTGACCGCTTCTACGCTGGCGGGGATTTATGCAGCAGTGACTTCAGCCGTTGCGACTTTGAAAGGCCCGCTGCACGGCGGCGCGAATGAGGAATCGATGAAGATGCTCGAGGAAATCGGGACCCCGGACCGCGCGGAGGCATGGTTAATGAACAAACTTGGGACGAAGGACAAAATCATGGGCTTCGGTCATCGGGTTTATAAGAAAGGCGATTCGCGCGTGCCGGCGATGCGGGAGATTGCGCGCGACCTCGGGAAACGCACGGGCAAAGAAAATTGGGTACCGATTTGCGAGAAGCTCGAACAAGTGATGGAGCGGGAGAAACAGCTTTGCGCAAATGTCGATCTCTATGCTGCGCCCGTGTTTTGGCTGCTGGGATTTCCTCCAGGGCTGAATACTCCGCTTTTTGCTGCGTCCCGCGTGGCCGGTTGGTGCGCGCACGTGACTGAGCAACACGATCACAATCGTCTGATCCGCCCACGCTCGCTTTACGCCGGTCCGCCGCTGCGGCCCTATCCCGGCTCGCCTCAACGTTAACTGCAAAGGTGGAACGCGTTATCCTCAACGCGTTGGTAATGGATTCGGCGCCGCTGGCTGATCAATTTGATGAGTGATAAATCTTGCGCCTTCGGCGATCGCGTTTGCCATCGTCTTCAGAGAAGCCGATCCACCTTTTTGTCATGAGCCAACAATCGCTTCAGGAAAAGTACGCGCCGAAAAATTCCTGCTTCGGCTGCGGCCCGGCAAACCCGAATGGATTGCATCTTCGTAGTTTCCTGAAGAACGACGAAGTCGTTGCTCAATGGAAACCAGAGAAGAAATACGAAGCGTTCGAAGGAGTGCTGAACGGCGGGATCATCGGCACGTTGCTTGATTGCCATTGCAACTGGACAGCTGCGTATCATCTAATGAAGCGCGCAGGTGAAGATCGCCCGCCTTGCACGGTCACTGCGGAGTACGCCATCAAACTGCTGCGGCCGACTCCTACCAACGATTCGGTTTTTCTCTCTGCCAGAGTTGTGGACATCACGGACGACCGCGCGACTGTCGAAGGCACCTTGACTGCACGAGGAAAAGTCTGTGCCACCTGTCGCGGCGTTTTTGTCGCGGTGAAGGAAGGTCATCCCGCGTATCATCGATGGTAGCAGCCTTGCTTTTGTTGCTCGCCACGAGTACGCCAGCACCCACAAGCGATTTCGCCAATCGAATCGCGGCCGTCGAAGCGGGAATCGGCGGCCGGATCGGTGTGGCTACCCTGGATACCGGCAGCGGAAAGCGTTTCGATTACCGATCGCAGGAACGTTTCCCGATGTGCAGCACGTTCAAGTTTCTCGCTGCCGCGGCGGTCTTGAAACGAGTCGATCAGGGAAAAGAAAAACTGAAACGATTTGTGCGTTATGACGCAAAAGACATCCTGGAATATGCGCCGGTCACGAAGGCTCACTTGAAAGACGGCGGGATGACGCTTGGCGCCTTGTGCGCGGCCGCTATCGAACAGAGTGATAACACGGCCGGCAACCTTTTGTTGGATACAATTGGTGGACCGACCGGGTTGACGAATTTCGCACGTAGCCTCGGCGACGAGATGACAAGGCTCGATCGTAACGAACCGGAATTGAATAGCGCAATTCCCGGAGACGAACGCGACACTACAACGCCCGCGGCGATGTGCTCGGATTTGCAGCAGCTATTACTCGGTCACGTCTTATCGGAATCTTCACGCCGTCAGCTCGAAGATTGGTTACGGCACAATGAGACAGGAGCGCTCATGATTCGGGCCGGAGTTCCAAAAACATGGAGCGTCGGGGACAAAACAGGGCGAGGCGGAAATGGAGCGACGAATGATATTGCCATTATTCGACCACCGGGACGTGCGCCGGTCTTGCTCGCTGTTTATTCGATTGGCTCGACTGCGCCATCAGATGATCGCGCCAGAATAATTGCAGAAACTGCGCGCGTGGTCGTCGAAGCTTTGTCCGGTGCAAGCAAATGACTTTGCTTCTCACGGATCGAACTGTAGCGGCGCTCTATGAGCGTCGATCCCGATCTAGCCGGATGACGTGTGTCCGCGGTCACAGACTGCCGCTACAGAAGAGAGAAGAATTTGTTGCCTGAATTTCGTCGATGCGCGAGTTGAACCGATGCGGTTAGCTAAGCGTTCATGAAAAGCTCGAACTTTCGCATTGTTCCTCTTCCAACTGAAATTGCGGAGGCGGCACGACGCGCTCTAAATGAAGGCGCAGCGGATCATGCGCTCGTCACGGCGGATTCGCCTGACAGTGCCCCGTGCCGGCATTGTCTTCGTTGGGCACAACCTGGCGAACGCGTCGTTCTGTTCCCGTATTCCGCGATTGCAGCCGGTCGTCCGTATTCTGAAACGGGACCGATTTTCGTTCATTTCGACAAGTGCGAGCGCTACAGCGCGACTGACCAATACCCCGCAGCTTTTCGTAATGGGCGCGTATTTCGCGCTTACGATTCAAATTACAAGATCATTGATGCTCAAGTTGTGACTGTCAGTGCACCGGAGGATGTAATTGAAAGTTTCTTTCAAAACCCCGAGACCGCGTTTGTAGATGCACGCAGCGTCACTCGCGGTTGTTTTACCTTTCGGATTGTAAGAGTAGCGCACACCTCCAGTTTGCGGTGCGATTGACTTCCTGTGACATTCGTTCCTCTTCGCAAGCGGGGACGCTTGCGCTACTTTTGAAATTCGATGCTCGAATTTCGTCGATGCATCAGCAACTGTGAACGCATAAATTTTCCGCATGAAAACGCTCGAACTTCTCCCACCCGCCGAGACGATGTATCGCGCACTAGTGAAACGCGACCCGAGCTTCGAAGGAATCTTCTACATCGGTGTGCGCACAACAGGTATTTTTTGCCGGCCTACGTGCTCGGCAAAAAAACCGGCACGCGAAAACGTCGATTTTTTTGCAACGTCCCGGGACGCCCTTGAAGGCGGTTATCGGCCTTGTTTGCGCTGCCATCCGCTCGATTCGAGCTTGCGGCCACCGAAATTGATCGAACGTTTGCGCGCGGAAGTGGAGCGCTCGCCGGGCGGACGCCTTACCGACAAGGAATTGGCCGCGCTCTCGATCGATCCATCAACCGCGCGGCGCCAGTTCAAGCGCCATTATGGAATGACGTTTCAGGCATATCATCGCGCGCGTCGGATGGGTCTTGCCCTGAGTCGGGTGCGGCAGGGCGATCGTGTGGACGAAGCGCGAAACGGCAGCGGATTTGAGTCGGAGAGCGGTTTTCGTGAAGCGTTCACAAAGATCTTTGGTGAAACGCCCAAAAATGCCAGGACGCATGCCCCCCTTTTTGCGGAGCGAATCGATTCACCACTCGGGCCAATGATCGCGGTCGCTGACGACCATGGCTTGCGCTTACTGGAATTCATCGATCGACGCGCGACGGAACATGAGTTGTCGATACTGCGAAAACGATTGCAGACAAATGTCGTGCCGGGGAAACATCGGCATCTGGAAACCGTTCGTTTGCAACTGGAAAATTACTTTGCGGGAAAAACCTGCAGTTCGATGTTCCACTGGCTCCAGTCGGATCGCTATTTCAATTGCGGGCTTGGAAACTTTTACAGTCCATCCCGCTCGGCGAAACGCGTTCCTACTCTTGGATGGCAAAACGCCTGGGAGATGAAAACGCGCGGCGCGCCGTTGGGCGTGCGAACGGCATGAACATGATTTGCATCATTATTCCGTGCCACCGGGTTATTCGCGCCGACGGTACATTGTGTGGGTACGGCGGCGGTTTGTGGCGCAAGAAATGGTTACTCGATCACGAGTTCCGGTTCATTCAGAAAATTTGAGTATCGTGAATCGAGAATCGTGGATCCAAGCCGATCGCTCCGGCGCCGAACGATTTGACGATTTGAGATTCATGACGGGAAGGATCGCGCCCGGGGTGACCGCGAGGAGATCGCTGGCGTCGATAACACCGCTGCGATTCTCGACTACGCTTCGGCCACCCACATTTTGCCTGATTCTCAAAACCATTACCGGGCTGGGCGAACGCCCCAACGGGACCAGCAACCAATTCTGCAGCTCGCAGAGTGGGGACTAGACAACAACCTCGGGCCGGCGCACCGCGGAGAGGAAATCGCCTTAGGACAGTACTTGGACCAGTTGGCCGCGCACCCAGACCAAGTGACGGTGTTTCAGCATTCTGATGCTGGAGGGACGGCGAAGGCCCTTACTCAACGGATCTGGCGGAACAACTCGAGGATCGGAAGAACCAGCCGCGAGAGGCAGCACAGTTTCTGTTGGAATACCTGGTCTTACACCCTGCGAGCCGTATGGTATAGCGTGCCGTAAACGCCCGCGATGCTTTTGTTGGTACCGGGTCGGCTCCAATTGCGCGTAGTTTGTGGGTCAAAAGTTAGGGCCATCGGTCCTTCCTATTTTTGGTTTGTAACACTCGGCCCGATTTTCCAAACTCGCGCTGAATTTTATTAAATCCACACCTCCAATGCAGAGCAAATCTGTTTCCTCTCTCGTTAGACCGCGCACGTTCTCAACTGTCCTTGTTTTCGCAGCCCTGGGTATGATCACCGCGGGAGCGTTACTCGGAATCTTGCCTTCCGAAGCGGCCTCAAAGGTTTCTCGCAGAACGCTGACCTTTGCAGAGCGCGTGGTTTATCAACGCGAGATTGAGGAGGTTTACTGGCGCCACCGTATCTGGCCGAAGGAGCGCCCCAATGCCAAGCCAGCACTCGAAGCATTGATGTCTCAGGCGCAGCTTGAAAAGAAAGTACACAATTACCTACGGAAATCTCAAGCACTGGATTACCGGCAACAGCCAATCACCGCTGAGCAGTTACAAGCCGAAATGGATCGGATGGCAAAACACACGAGACAACCAGACGTGCTGCGCGAAGTCTTTGCAGCCTTGGGCAATGATCCCTTCCTTGTCGCGGAGTGCCTAGCAAAACCAGCTCTGATTGAGCGGTTCGTCGCAAATGCACCCTCCGAGATCGGGTCAACGCGATTGTAGAGAGCTTGAAGAAGAAGCAAATTCAGCTTGGCGTAGGTATGAGTGGGTTAGGGCCACCTATCATCAAGGAATCCCTTAAAGGCTTTGCCGCGGAGAAAGAAAAGCCATACAACTTGTGAAGATAAAGCGATGCCGGATTCGTTTTGATTTTATGGACTGATCGCGCGAATCGTCAATTCCAGTTCCAAAAACGCAGTCAGCTTTCATTCGCGTGCACGTTTTCGCACAGCCCAAAGTCCCACCACGCTTCTTACGCTAGCGCGTCGGTGACGGCGCAGGACGATTCATATACACGGGTGGACCGTTAACGGGTTCTTCCGTAATGGTCGTTCCGTCCTGCTGACAAGAAGCGATAAACGCCGTCGCAACGAAGATACCTAGTAAAGACAGTATGTATTTCTTCATAGGTTCGGAGTTTTCGAATCGAGTGCCAGAGAATATCAAGCTTCCCGCCAGCACAACGGTGATTTCAGAGAGTGGTAAAAGTCTTACGACAATAAACTCACCGCAAACTAGTGAATCGCCCGTTCGGCTTCCAGAAAGCTAGTTAGTATTTCAATGCTCGCAAGAAACGGAACGAGAGTATTTCGACCATACCCTATTGGCTTTCGCATTTTTCTTCCGGCGACAAAATCGAGAACTGCCCGGCGCAATTTCTCGCGGTCTGCTGGATTGTCCATGTCGAGGTTAAGATTCTTCGCCTCCGCGACGGTCTTAGCGTAAGCAGCGCCTTTGCTGCTCGGCCAATCGCTTCCAGCGGTCATCGGCCACACTGACCATCATTTGACCGTGCGCAACTGCATCGGACGAGGGTGCGGAGTCGGGCGAGGCCGCGGCGTCGGTGCACATCTTCCTGTGCACGGCGTAGGGGTGGGTGTTGGCCCAGCGTATTGGTCCCTTTGATTCACAAACACAGGCTCGACGCCGGGTGCTTCAAAGCACTTCCAACCCCAACGGTGCGGTCTGATTTCAATTAACGTCATTGCTCCCGGCACGAATCGTCACAAATGGACGCGAGATAGAACGTCGCCGTTAACACCTGACATTCGAGTTCAACAAAGGCGTTGAGCTTTTCATCGGCCCTGACAACGAATCGCTTTCCGTCATCGCGATGCGCGTCTGCAATCCAGATTGTTCGCCCGCTGGAATCAATCGCTGAGACCCAGCCCAAACTCCAACCGGCTTTTACGGATTGTTGACCACTTGCGGCGCAGATTTGCTCGCTTCGAGCTGTGCACTCACTTTCTGCAAGCCCGCTTTAAGCGCGTCAATTTGCTTTTGCTGCTGCGCTGCGTTGGCTTCCTGTTTTGCAGCGGCGGACTTTAACTGCGCGATTGTCGCTTCTTGTTCTTGCACTGTGCGATGCTCCTTCAGAAACTCGTTGAGCAGCATCGCGTTCACCGCCTCGTAGCGCACTGTGTAAGGCTTGCCTTCCTCGTCGCGAGCCACCAAATCAGGGTTTACCTTTTCCACGTCCTCAGCCACAAGGCCGAATTGCGGGATACCCTTGGGATCAAGCTCGTGCTTGTAGCGGAACGTCACCGGTTTGAGCGCGAGAATCGCTTCGCTCGCTTTATCCATCGGCTTGATCCCGTCCTTGAAACGCTCCGAGGAAACGACCGTGCCGAGCTGACCGTTGGTATCGACTATTACCCCGACACCCCCTGCAACGGTGACGCCACTGATGCCGGCGATGAATGTCCTCCTATGTTTTGGCTCGCCGATGCGGATTGCCCTGTCATCGCTATTAAATCCATGATTGCTGATATAGATATTGTTGCTGCCCGTGGTGCATTTAAAACCGGCATAAGCACCCACCGCGATGTTGTTGCTGCCAGTTGTGTTCTCGAGCGCCTGCGGACCGATAGCCGTGTTGTCGCCCCCGGTGCTGTCGCTAAAGAGCGCACCGTCACCAATGGCCGTGTTGGAAATCCCGGTCGTGTTGGAATGGAGCGCATTCCCACCGATGGCCGTGTTGGCGCCGCCGTTTGTGTTGTTCAAGAGCGCTTGCCAACCGATGGCCGTGTTGAACCAGCCGTTGCTCTGGTTGTTCAAGAGCACATGAGCACCGATGGCCGTGTTGCCGATACCGGTGTTGTTCAAGAGCGCATCATCACCTAAAAATGTGTTGAAGGTGGGAGAGCCGGAGCAGCCTTCTTGACAAACGGCTCGCGCTTGCGGCGAAAGCCCAAAGCAGCCGAGCGTTAGTGCGATGAGAACTGACAGAATTGTTGTGTTTTTGGATTGAATCAGCGGATTCATGGTTCTTCCTTTCTTTTTCCCCGCTACGTTGATTCAGTGATTCGCGGGTTCGGAAGGGGCGGAGAACCTAGCGGGGAAAATGTCCTCCGCCTGATTCGAATCCGTTAGAGACGCGCAGTCTGGAGAAAATTACGCCAGCTAGTCAAGCAAGAAACCCCGCAACCCCGAATCGCCGCTTCTAATTTCGATAATTATCACACGCTACTTTTGCGGTTTTCTCCCAAGTCACCGTATATGTTCATTTGATCGTGAACGAGCTAAATAACGGCGAATCACTCTCAGGGGCGCGTCACCTTGCTCTAAAGCGTCACAACGCAAAGCTCTGCCCGTTTGCCATTCGGCAGCGAATTGTAAATGTCCTCGCCAATGGTGATTCGATTCGCGCAATCGCACGCGCACTCCACGTGAGCGACAACACCGTCGCCGCGATCCGAGAACAAGAATGGCAACAAGTGGCAATACGAAAAGAACGCATCGCGGCTCAGTGCGAACTGAATGCCACTCTCGCTGCCGAACGCATGACGGATAAACTCCAAGGCCCGCCCGACATTCCCCTTAATATGCTAGTTCCTGCCTTCGGCGTCTCTATGGACAAACTCGCTATCTTGAAGGGTCACGCTCCGAGCGTAAACATTGCCAATATCTGGATGCCATCAGAGGCAGAGCGGGAAGAGCGCGGTGCGATGCACGATAAACTAGACGAGATCGCCCGCAGGCTCGCGGACGCACCGACTCCGAGCGAGTAGCACACACGCGCACGCTTTTGTGCGAGCTATTCTTTCGACCTCGAAGCAGGACAAAAATACCGCTGGGAGAGAAAAACAGCGGCGCATTTGACGGATACTTGACGCATAGACGGCGTTTTCGTGCGCGTCCGTGGATGACCGTTCGCAATGGCTAAAGCGTGCTTCCTAGCGAATTCCTCCAGCGAAATCGCTCTTTCGAAGGCAAAAAGAAGGATCGCGCCCGGAGTGACTCGAACACTCGACCTACGGATTAGAAATCCGTTGCTCTATCCGGCTGAGCTACGGGCGCAAATGTTGGGCGAATCGGATACAGCTGTGAGACACAATTCACGCCGAAAACAACGCGCAAGATTGTCGTGCTCCTCCGTTGCAGTTGCGAGCGAAAAAAATGCCTTGCTAAACATTACAATTCTGTAATGTTGGAGCCTTCCTCCATGGAGGTTAGCGCCGCGGCCAAGATGCCGCGGCTGGAATGAAGTGGATAGGCCGCAGCCTGGTGGAGCGGGCTGCGGCCGACTTCATTTTTACCCGGCCGACACGCTGTGCTTGCGAACAATGCCCAGCTCTTTCGCTGCAGCCGAGTAATTGGAGGTTAAGCGAGCCTGGCCGAAAGTTCCAACCTGAATTTTTATCGGACAGGGCTGTGACTTCTTTAACTTTCGTTGTGGTCTCTTACCACTTTTCCGTTCGGATCAACCTCGAACCCTGACTCTTTACCGTTCGCCTTGACGAACACCTCGTAGTTCCACCTGCCATCGGGATCGTCTTCCCGTAACACCTTAACGACATCTCCGCCTGAGGCCTTTTGCTTGATAGTCTCTTGAACAGACGCGGGGAGAGATTTCAGGTCAACCTTTTCTCCGGGATGCTTCCCAGGTTGAGCGACCGCACCCGCCGCAAGCCCCACGCTAATTGCTGTCGCCAGCACTGCTTTTATGGTTTTCATGATAATTTTACGTTACTCCCTTATCAACGATCATCCAAAAATTTTCGCGCCACTTTTGATTATAACTCTGTAATGGCCTTTCGTTTCCGTGCTTCATTGCAACACATCGGCGGCGCGGAGTGGTTGACACGTCGACTCAGGCTTGATAAACGCTGGTGCGCAGACGGAAACGCTTACCTCTCATGGCGAAGGAAGCTTCATCAGCCAATCCATTGGTTTCTTTGCACGAAGTTCTGGAGGCAGAGTTCGCCGCTTTGCATGGGAAACTGCCGCCAGACTACCTCGGTTCGGTCGATCCTGCTATTCGACTAAGAGCGATCTGGACGGCGGTTCACAAGCTGCCAGATAGACGCGCAGCGCTTTGTCTTTCGGGTGGCGGCATTCGCAGCGCAATTTCGGACTGAGGATTTTGCAGGGCCTCGCCCGCTGCGGCTTGCTTGTCAAGTTCCACTACCTCTTCACGGTCTCGGGTGGGGGATACATCGGCAGCTGGCTAAGCGGATGGATTAATCGTACTAACCTAACAAGTGTTACAGGTCAACTGGCGCATCCAAACGACGATGCGATACCAAACCCTGAACCGGTCGAGATTCAAAATCTGCGTAGCTAACAGCAATTATCTCAGTCCACGTCTCGGGTTCTTTTGGCGGATAGTTGGGCACTGGTTGGCATATACCTGCGAAATCTTTTCTGCACTGGTGAGTGATCATTCCACTGCTCGCGGCCTTTCTCGCGCTGCCGTGATTTTCAGCTCAATCGTGATGATGGATCCGCCGCTGCGAAGCGATACGAATTGCCGCAATTGAGGTTATCCCATTGACCGTAAAAATCTCTTGCAGTGAATGTCCTCTTCGAGCTAAAAGCGTGGCTTCTCTCTTCGTTACGCCATGAAGAAGTTTCTGCGCTCGCCTTGCGGCCTTGCTGTAAATGAAATTCTCGTCGCTGCCGTTGTTCTGACCTCCGCGTCAGGATCAGTGAAGGCTGCCAATCAAAAGCCTCTGCCTGTGAATCAGTATGGCGCGCCAGTTCTCGACACCCAAGGCCGACGTATCACGTACGATCGGAAAACTCTGGATGCCATGGCGCGCGCGAAAGTCGATCGGTCGGGCCTTCGTTCGAGACCTGTGCGATCGCGCACGACGGGTGCCACGCCTTCGCCGAGACCTCGACCGACGCCGCCACCGCGCCCGATCCCCCCACCGCCACCGGTCGGCCCACGGCCTTTCTGGCAATACGCCATTTTCGGCTCCGGCATCGGCGCAAGCAATATTGTTATTGGTCCTATGCCGCCAACTGACGCACCGGAGATTATCATCGGCGGCAACTCGCAAAACAATTTCGGTGCGGACGATTTCTGGCAGGTTCTTCGGCACAATGCCGCGACCGGCAACTATGATCAGATTTTCGTTAGTCCGATCTATCAACCTCGCGAATATGATCCTTTCGCGATCATCAGTCGCATTGGACTTGCGCACGTTACAAACGCATCGAATTGGCAAATCGTTGTGATGCTGGAGGATGGTCGCATTTATCTTTATGATTTCGCGACGAAAGCGCAGGTTGGGTACTTCGACATTGGGCCCTTTTCCTTCTACTTTGGAGTGAAAGGGTTGAGTCTAACCGATCTTAATGGTGACGGGCTGGCGGAGTTGATCGTGACTACTGACAACGACCTCTATGTTTATAGCGGCTCTGGCCAGTTGCTCTGGCAAACCACGGGCGCGGGCGGGTACGATGTGGTGGCAGGGAGAATGGATAACGGGGCGTCACTTAAGATTGCGACAACCAGCGGCAAAGTCGTTGACGCTGTCACACATGATGTCGTTTGGGATTATCAGAACGGATTCGGAGGCATATTAAGGCTTGCGCCTTTTCCAGGCGAGAATTATCAGCAGCTTATCTCAGCTTCGGGTTGGCAATTTGTGTATTCGTACGACATAGGCCGACAGCTTTCACGGTGGTCCATCAATGTTGCCAATGATTATATCGGCGCCATGGATGTTGCGGACGTGGATGGCGATGGGATCCCGGAAGTTATCGCAGGTGAGGGGCAATCGGGCAGAGTGCACATCTACGATTTAAACACCCAAGCCGAAAAATGGGAAACCTCATACGTTAGCTCAGGCGTCAACAGCGTCGCCGCGGGTGATGTTGACCGGGACGGTGCCGCTGAATTGCTCTGGGCTGTCGGTTATGGCGATACCGGTCCGGACTACTTGTACGTGTCGCGCACGACGGGAGCGCACGACGTCAAGTGGCAAAGCATCGATCTGCAAGGGCCGTTCCTTGGACCGGTGATCGGCGATCTCGATGGCGATGGGCGACCTGAGCTAGTAATTTGCTCTCGGTACTCCGACTCGGGTTACGGCAGCGGCCGCATTCTAGTGTTTGATCTTGATACCCTCACATTTCGAGCAATTTCGGACCCGGTGGTAGATGATCTTGCGTGGACCGGCGTGCACGACCTGAAGCTGCGGGACGTAGACGGCGACGGTCGGTTGGAAATCATCATTGGGGCGGATTATCTGTATGACGGCGCGATCGAGATTTATCGCTTTGATTCAAATAATACCTTTACACGGATATGGACAAATGCGACACGGCCGGCAGGCAATCCGTTTAACTTCGTTGACGTAACGGATCTTGATAATAACGGGACCCGCAAAGTCATTGGCGGCAATACTGTGGTACACACTGGCTCAGACGGCGTTTACGTTTACATCTATGATTACCCCTCTGGCGCGCTCTCATGGCAGTCGGTCAATCTTGCCAGCGGTTTTAGTGCAGTTACTGGACTCATCGTGGAAGATTTCAATGGTGATGGAAACAAAGAAATCGCGGCGCTAGTCGGCACTGGCGATTTGTACACGTGGGACGGCCCAAGTCGTCAGTTGCGCAACCTTCGCCAAGGCACAAATGGTACGCTGCTGAGTAATCGGGCCAGCCCGGCAGGTCTGGTACTCGGGGACACATCAGGCGTGGGCCACTTTTTTCAATGGGGCAACGATACCTACACCGAGACGTTCACGCGTCAGTTGGCGACCGACTGCGACTCAAACGGCTACCCTCCTTGCATCAATGGTCTCAATGTAACGCCGGATGACGCGCTGTGGACTGGCACCGGTAGCATTCTCAATCAGCGAATCGCTCCAATATACGACGACGTCGCCTGGCAGAGCTCGGAAGTTGGCAATAACTTCGGGCGGTTTGTTGCTACTGATACGCGCAACGGCCAACCGTGCGTGTTCAGTTCAGCACAGCATGCAGTGGTCGGTGTGGTGGTCGCATCGGCGACACCCACACCAACTCCAGATCCCAGGGTTACGCCCAGACCTCGGCCGACGCCGGCGCCGCGTCCTTAGTTTCAGGCATGCAGCCGATCTTTAGTCCAACAGGCGTCGTCACAGGTGGACGTTGGAATGGCACAGGTGTTGACGGATTATTTCGCGCTTGATAAACGCTTAAGCGCGCGCCCACCTGTTCGGCGCTCTTAGCAGCAATGGCGAAGAAAGCTTCATCAGCCAATCCATCGGTTTCTTTGCATGAAGTTCTGGAGGCAGAGTTCGCTGCTTTGCATGGGAAACTGCCGCCAGACTATCCCGGTTCGGTCGATCCTGCTATTCGACTAAAAGCCATCTGGGCGGCGGTTCATGAACTGCCAGATAAACGTGCCGCGCTTTGTCTTTCGGGTGGCGGTATTCGCAGCGCAACTTTTGGACTGGGAATTTTGCAAGGCCTCGCGCGCTGCGGTTTGCTCGATAAGTTCCATTATCTTTCAACCGTCTCGGGCGGCGGGTATGTCGGCAGCTGGCTGGGCGCATGGATCCATCGGGTCGGGCTAACGAGTGTTATGACTCAACTGGCGCATCCAAGCGACCATGCGATACCAAACCCTGAACCCGTCGAGATTCAAAATCTCCGTAGCTACAGCAATTATCTCAGTCCACGTCTCGGGATTCTTTCGGCGGATAGTTGGACACTGGTTGGCATATACCTGCGAAATCTTTTGTTGAACTGGTGCGTGATCATTCCACTGCTCGCTGCCTTTCTCGCGCTGCCGTGGATTTTCAGCTCAATCGTGATGATGGATCCGCCGCCGCGAACTGACTCTATATTCTGGGTGGGAGCCGTGCTTGTTGTGATCGGAGTCGCGTACATGGGATTTAACTTGCCCTGTGGCCGCGACCTTCGGTGGAATCAAAAGCGTTTCCTGCTCTTCTGTCTGCTGCCGCTTTTCGTCGCGTCGGTGCTCATGACGATTTACTGGGCGTGGTTTAATTATTACGGCCGTTCTCTCATCGCCTTGCCATTATTCGGCTTTGGTCCGCCGCAAACCTGGGTCCCGTTCCTCTATCTTGGAATAGCGCTCCACATCATGTCATGGCTGACGTCATTGCTTCCGGCTCATGGATTTCGAGCCTTGGAATTTCTGGCGGTGGTCATCTCGGGTGCTATTGGCGGGGTAATTCTTTGGCTCGGCGCGCAAAAATTGTTTCCCCGTCCGGTAACGCAAATGGAGTTATACATTTGTCTGGCGGTGCCGGGTTTCATGGCGCTGTTTTTCCTGGCGATCATGGTTTTCGCTGGCATCTCCAGCCGTTGGACCGACGATTCCGATCGTGAATGGTGGGGCCGCGCCACTGGCTGGCTGCTCGCGGTAGCTCTTGGGTGGCTGCTTGTCAGTGGGCTCGTTGTCTTTGGGCCGCTTTCTTTGAAGTGGACGTGGTCATTTGTGACGACAGGCGGCCTGGCGGCGATTCTTACCGTGCTGGGTGGCCGCAGTTCGTTGGTAGCGGCGAGCCAGAAGGAGCGGGCAACAGCCACTCCACTCGGCTTGATCCTGTCAAAGGCTTCCACCGTCGCGGCGGCAATATTTGCGGCGGCGCTTTTGATACTCATTACCGAGGCGACGACATCGGTGATGAGCCAGGTGATTCAGACTGCTCACATCAAATTGAGTTACCACGCAGCTTTGGATTCCAAGTCCGGGTTACTGGGACGTTCCGAAGAATATTTGAACGTAATTTTCTACACGCCGTGGTGGCTGGTAATTCCGTTTGCCGCGATGCTGTTGCTCGGAGGCGTCATCATGGCGCGTTTGATAAACGCAAACAAGTTTTCGTTGCACGGCGTATATCGAGACCGGTTAATTCGAGCGTACCTCGGTGCCTCTAATTCCGACAGGAACGAAAATCCCTTTACCGGGTTCGACGAGAACGACAACATTAGAATGCGCGACCTCTGGACCGTCGAAAACTTCCAGGGCAAACTCATGCCGGTCATGAATATCGCGCTGAATTTGGTGTCCGGCGAAAAACTAGGCTGGCAGGAGCGCAAGGCGCAGAGTTTTACCGTCACCCCGCTGCACTGCGGCTCCTCAGCAACGGACCCTGGTTATCGTCGGACAACGGGTGTTGATGGAAGTGTATATGGCGGCGCGAAGGGAATCTCGCTGGGATCGGCAATTACGATTTCCGGGGCCGCTGCCAGTCCAAACATGGGATATCACTCGTCGCCTTTCGTCACATTCATCCTGACGCTGCTCAATGTGCGCCTGGGGGCGTGGCTCGGAAACCCAGGAAGAGCGGGCGACGGCACTTTCCAACTAGGCTATCCCGAAAGCAGTGTGCGGCCAATAATTGATGAAGCATTTGGCCTAACGAACGATACCAGCCCGTATGTTTATCTGTCGGATGGCGGCCATTTCGAAAACCTCGGCCTGTACGAGATGGTCTTGCGGCGCTGCCATTTCATTGTAGTCAGTGACGCCGGCGAGGATCCGGAATGTTCCTTTGCCGATCTCGGTGAGGCCGTTCGAAAAATCCGGGTCGATTTCGGCATCCCGATCGATTTCGGTCAGATGACTATTTATCCTCGCAGCCAGATAGACCCGGTGAAACAAAGAGGCCACAACTGTGCTATCGGTCGTGTCCGGTATTCAGCAGTCGACGGTTCCGATGCGCCGGACGGCATTATTGTTTACATCAAACCGGCGTGTTACGGCGATGAGCCTCGCGACATTTACGAATACTTTAAGAGAAGTGACACCTTCCCGCATGAGAGTACTGCCGATCAATTCTTCTCCGAGTCGCAGTTCGAAAGCTACCGCATGCTCGGTGCGCACACCATGGAAATACTCTGCAGCGAATGCGGCGGTGACTTTCGCCGTTTCACCGACGAGATCCTCGCCACTCACCTCAGCATTAAACCCCCAGACTGGCTGGCCCCGTTGATTCAAACGTCTTCGACCGCGACGAGAGGCCAATCTGACGAAACGCCTGCGGATAGTTAGTATCCCTCCGCTTGAGCTCGTTGCTCAATTTGTTCCAGACTGGGATCGGTGCTGTTAATCCAACTCCGCGCCTGATCGATTTGCGTTGGATCGACCGGAATAGCCCGTGGAATTTCTTCGCCTCTGGCCACCAACGCGCCTTCATATTTCACCGGTTTTCCGCGTTTGATTGGAAACTTCCAGTGGTGCCCAAACTTGTAGAGAGCGTAATACAGTGTTTTGGATTCGACCGCGCCCACGCCGCTACAGCGCATGGCATAGTAAAACATCCGGTCGCACTCCTGCCACGGTCGCTTGTGCTCGCCGTAGGCAACGTCGTGCAGCACAGAGGCATTCCGATATTTTCCTTCGAACGGTCCGCCCATGAACGACCAGAGGTAACGAGGAATTGATGCGCCATCCACGAGCGAACCTATCGGCGCGACCCAGATTTCACCATGCGGATCGGTGTACCGCAGTTCGGTTAATAGCGTCATAGTTCGCCCATCGGGATTCCACTTCGTCACCGGCTCGCCGGTGTAATGGCCCCAGCCAGTCGCTCCTGGAATCGTTTGATTGTCGCCAGGGGCGCCGACTGCTCGATTGCTCGAGGCGCACCCCGCCAACGCGATCGCGAACAACACCATAAACGCCGATGATCGAACTCCCTTGCCGCTTTCCATAAGCGGTGAACGTTTATCGGCCACGTTCAAGATTCAACTCTCAGGTGATGAAGTTTATGAAAGCTGACCCGGTGCGAACCATCGCCGTCGATGGCGCTCGAATCGCCTATCGCCGAATCGGCAGTGGACCGCCGTTGTTGGTTCTGAACGGTTTTGCGGCAACGATTGCAGACTGGGATCCTTCGTTTCTCGACAGACTTGCTTCTTCCAACAACCTGATTTTGCTCGATAATCGCGGGATCGGCGGCTCGATAGATGACGGAAAGCCTTTCGACATACAGAAACTTGCTGACGATGCTGCGCATGTCATCGAGGGGCTGGGCGTCGATCGTCTGAGCGTGCTCGGGTGGTCGATGGGCGGTTTTATCGCCCAAGCACTCACTTTGGATGAGCCCGGTCGCTTTGATAAGCTCGTGCTGTTGTCCACGGACCCGGGAGGAACCGGAGCGGACCTCGCCGCCACCGCGACTTGGTCGCAGCTCGTCGACCTCTCCGGGACGCCTCACGAACAGGCACGTCGCTTGTTGTTCCTGCTTTTCCCAAGCGCTACTGCCGAATCTTTCTACCAGCAATTCGGCGACATCGTGGCGGCAGCTCGCGCTCGATTATCTCCCGTTACTGTGAACCGTCAGGTTATTGCGATGGACGCATGGCATCGCGATGGCGTCGCCGGCCGGTTGCGAGAGCTAAACATTCCGGTCCTGATAGGAACGGGCAGCGAAGACATTGTCATCCCTGCATCAAATGCCTTGAAAATGGCCAACGCAATTCGCGGGGCCTGGCTCGCCCAGTTCCCTCATGCTGGCCACGCTTTCATGGCGCAATACCCACGCCCAGCAGCTGATCTCATCAACAGCTTTCTCGGCTTTTGATAATTTGCAGGGAATCTATCTACGACTTTTCAGCGAACGTCCCCATTGTGTCCCGAATTTAACCCCTGTGAGGACAATGTGGAATGGAAGTCCTGGGATCAGTGGCGTTTTCTCTTACCCCACCGACCTTTGAATGATTCAAGCAGGCGCCGATCAGTTCGTCCAACCTCTCCAGCGTTTGCGGATTGGCTTTGCGTACTGTTCGACGTCCATCTTCTTCAGTCGCTTGACGCCGTCTTTCATGGCATCCGCAACCACATCAGCGGATTTTTCGTATTTTTTCCTGGCTGACTTAAAGAGCGGCCAGAGAAACGGCAGGGAAAGCATGCTCCAATTGAAGTTTCCCCAAGGCGATTCCACCACGAATTCCTGTTTGCGTTCACGGGGGGCTGCGTAACGAATAGCCAGACCAATGGCAAGTCCAAGACCGAGGGCGCCGACAATGGAGGGAACGGGGTTTTCACGCACGAAATGCTCGGTGCGGTCGAGTGCCCGGCCGGCTGTTTCCTTGGTTTGCTCCCACTTCTGGTTTACTTCTGCGGAAACTTGTTTTGTTGCTCGACGAAACTGCTCACGCCCTATTGAGCCGATTTCTTCTTCGCTCGATTGAAGATATGAAGAAATTGGTTCGTCCGTTGTAAAATCGTTTTCGTTGGGATTCATACAAACTTTTATCGTATGCCGAGGCAGGATTGCGTCTCTTTTCTGTTCCGGAAATGCAGTTGGATCGATTTAGGCGAACCTGAGAGACCATGCCCCGGGCATAAAGGCGCTCATGCCATCTGGCGGTAAGCCTCGTAAATCTGTTCGACCCAAAGCGCGAAGATCACTTTATCGATGGAATTATCTGTCGCGAGAAAGTCGCGAGTCGTTTTCACTGCGATCTGCACCGCCCTGACAATCGGATATCCGTATGCGCCGCAACTAATCGCCGGGAAGGCCATTGTTTTGAGCTCGTTTTCCGCGGCCAGCTGCAGTGAATTCCGGTAACAATTTGTCAGTGTCTGCGCTTCGCGATGCTCCCCGCCTCGCCAGATCGGTCCGACGGTATGAATAACAAACCGAGCAGGTAAAGAATATCCGCGAGTAATCTTTGCGTCGCCAGGTTCGCAACCGCCAAGTTTACGACATTCGGCGAGCAACTCGGGTCCCGCTGCCCGGTGAATTGCGCCATCCACTCCGCCTCCGCCGAGAAGTGTTGAGTTTGCCGCGTTCACGATGGCGTCCACATCAAGGCGGGTTATGTCGCCGCGGATGATTTCAATTTCTCCCATGGACCGCAACGATCATGGCGATAGCCGATCGATTTGCCATGAGCCATCCTGTTCCTTGCAGTAACGAAACCGGTCGTGAAGCCGATCTCGCCGTCCCTGCCAAAATTCTATCAGATCAGGCTTCAGCCTGTAACCTCCCCATTGCGGCGGCAACGGAATCCGTTTATCTCGAAAACGCTCGGTCGCTTCTGCCATGCGCGCATCGAGCACCTGCCGCGCGTCGATCACTGCGCTTTGACGCGAAGCCCATGCGCCTAATTGGCTACCGATGGGGCGCGAATGAAAATATGTCTGCGATTCTTCACGCGAAGTCTTTTCGACTGTTCCGTTGATGCGAATCTGCCGATCCAACTCTATCCAGTAAAACCCAAGCGCGGCGTACGGATTCGCCTCGAGCTGTTTCCCTTTCGTGCTCGCGTAATTGGAAAAGAAAACGAAGCCATCCTGATCGAAACTTTTCAATAGAACGATGCGCACCGATGGTCTGCCATTACCATCCGCGGTGGCGAGACTCATGGCGTTAACATCTCGAATGCCAGCTTCAATTGCGGCCGTAAACCAATTTCCGAACTGCTTGATCGGATTGGGATCGAGATCGCTTCGGTGAAGACCTTTGCCGGCATGGTCGTAGCGTGAGGCTGCAGGGTCCTGTGGAAGGTCCATCACGTTAGAAAAGTCGGCACAAAAGCACGTCGCAAGAAGATTCTCGGAATCAAAATCGCGCGGCGCTCGTGGTCCGTCCTTTATCGATTTGCGGCAACTCGCCCGTCGGTGTGGTTCGCTTCGAGCTGCACGCTTACTTTTTGCAGTTGTGTCGCGAGCGCGGCGACAGTGGCCTCAAGCTTTTCGACCTTGCGATGCTCTTTAAGGAACTCGTTGAGCAACATCGCGTTCACCGCATCATACCGCACGGTGTAAATTTCGCCCTGGCTGTCACGCACCACCAGATCCGGATTTACCTGGGCCACCTGTTCCGCAATCAAACCGAACTGCGCTTTGCCTGCGCCATCATTCTTGTATTGGAAAGTCACTGGCTTCAAAGCCAGGACCGCTTCGCTGGCGTTTGCCATCGGTTTGATTGCTTTCTTGAATCGCTTCGAAGAGCTGACCGTGCCGAGCTGGTTGGCGGAATCCACTACCACGGGAATTGCGTCGCCCATCCCGGTGGTCACATTACGAATTCCAGTGATGTAACACTTCGTCTGGGTTGCGCTCCCGACGCGGATAGTAGCAGCGTCGGCTGACGAACCTCGATGGCCGATTAGGATGTTGCCGCTGCCGGTGGTTACGTCGACTCCGGCTAAATCGCCCAGCGCGATGTTGCCGCCGCCAGTAGCATTGTAAAGCGCGCCGTAACCGATAGCGGTATTTGCGCCTCCCGTAACATTCAACGTGAGAGCAAACGCACCGAGTGCTGTATTAGCTCCACTGCTGTCGGCGCCGGCTGTGGTGCTGCTGAAAAGCGCGGAGTATCCCACAGCGGTATTTTGAACTCCGGTAGTATTGCTAAATAACGCAAGCGTCCCGGCGGCCGTATTCTCGCTGGCGGTCGTATTGGCTAAAAGCGCGCCAGTTCCGAAGGCGGTGTTGCTGTCGGCGGTATTGGCAAGTAGCGCGCCTGCGCCAACAGCCGTATTAAAGCTGCCAGCGATATCGTTCCTCAGAGACAGAAAGCCCATGGCTGTATTGTAGGTCCCGTTTGTGAGATAGAGCAGTGCGCTTCCACCCTCGGCGGTGTTTCCGTTGGGATAGCCACCGTCTGGAGCGGGACTGACTGCTTTTGCAGTAAACACGCCGAGACAGCCAGAGAGGAGAAGAAGTGCCGTAGCGAACAAGCGAAATTTCGTTTTCATAGGCCGCAAGCTTTCCTGAAATCCCGCCGATTTGTCCAGATCGAAACAAGGGCGCGAGGGGGCCGGTGAAATACCTTATCATACGAACTACAACGCAGAGATGCATTGGAAACTCCATTCGTTCCATTTAATCTCTTGCGCATGACTTCCATTTGGAATCTCGCGAATCCGCTGTTGCGAGATCTCGCGGTCTACGAACCGGGGAAGCCAATCGAAGAAACGGCGCGCGAGCTCGGTATCGATCCTGGTGAAATCGTCAAGCTGGCTTCAAACGAAAATCCGCTTGGTCCTTCTCCTCAGGCAGTTCGCGCCATGCGGGCAGAGATTTCCAATGTGCATCTCTATCCCGATGGAAGCGGATTCTATCTTTGCAAGGCAATCGCGGCGAGGCTTGGTCTGAAGCCTGAGAACGTGATGCTCGGCAATGGATCGAATGAAGTCATAGAATTTCTTGGCCACGCGTTTCTGAATCCCGGCGACGACGTGATCACGTGCCAGTACGCTTTTATTGTCTATAAGCTGCTCGCCACGGCATTTAGTGTGCGGACTATTGAAACGCCAAGTCCCGATTATCAGCAGAATTTGGACGCCGCGCTGGAGGCTATCACGCCCAAAACGCGGCTCATCTTTGTTCCCAACCCCAATAATCCTACCGGCACACTGGTTTCGCAGTCTGCGATTGCGGATTTCATGTCGCGAGTGCCGGCGAACATTATTGTCGTTTTCGACGAAGCCTATTTCGAATTCCTGGATGATCCGCCCGATACGCTGCGATTTGTTCGCGAAGGGCGGCACGTCGTGGTGCTGCGGACGTTCTCAAAGATTCATGGCCTTGCCGGTCTGCGAATTGGTTATGCGGTCGCATCCCCCCAGACAATTCAGGTGCTTCACAAGACGAGACAACCGTTCAACATCAACAGCATTGCCCACGCCGGCGCGCTCGCGGCGCTCAATGATGAAGCGCACCTGCGCGAAACAAAGCGCGTAGTGGACGAAGGTCGCGCTTATCTCCAGGAACAACTTTCCAAGTTGCGTATTCCCTTTGTGCCGGCCGTCGCGAATTTTTTGATGGTAAACGTCGGAGACGGTTGTGCGGTATTCGAGAAGTTGCTGCGGCGAAAAATGATCGTGCGCCCGCTCAAAGGCTACGGCCTGCTCGAATGGGTCCGCGTTTCGGTGGGCACCATGGAGCAGAACAAGAAATTAGTCGGCGCGCTGAAGGACGTCCTCGCGCCGAGACAATAGGCGAGGCGCGTTCTGCCTCCCTTCGTCGACTCTTGCTTATTGGTTTGCTTCCGTCGCAAATCCACAACTGGATGTTGGATGTTTGCTTCTTTACGCCTTGATTTCGATGGCAGCTGATAAAGGAGCAGCACAAGTTCAATTGACCTAACCCTGACTATCTTCTTCCAGCGTTCCTGCGTCCGATTTCGAACATCGAAAATCTGACATCTGACATCCGTCACAGTAGATTTCTGCGTGAAGCGGTCGCTCACCGGAATCATTCTGGAAGAACTGGCGGATTTTTTGCAAAAACACGGTGCGCCTTCCTATCGCGTCAGGCAGATCACCGACTGGATCTACAAAAAACGCGTCGCCTCGTTTGACGCCATGACGGACTTGCCTAACGAACTGCGCGCAGAGCTCGCCGCGGAATTTGAGGCACCGAAGATGCAGGTCGTCCGCGTTCTCGGCTCCCAAGATACGACGCGAAAGTTTCTTTTCCGGTTACACGACCAGAACCTTATCGAATCGGTCCTCATTCCGGCATCGCCGGCGCTTTACGGCCACGCCTCAGATCGCCGGACCATTTGCGTCTCCACCCAGGTTGGCTGCGCTTACGGCTGCAAATTCTGCGCCAGCGGGCTCGACGGTTACACGCGCAATCTCGACGCAGCCGAGATCGTGCAACAGCTCATTGAGATAGAAAAAATTGGTGGAGAAAGAATCGATAACGTCGTTTTCATGGGAATGGGCGAACCGCTCGCCAACATGAAAAATCTTTTGGGCGCGATTGGCATTATTAACGCGCCATGGGGCCTCGGTATCGGCGCCCGCCACATTACTGTCTCAACCAGCGGACTGGCGCCGCAAATCCGCGAGCTGGCGAACCAATCCACGCAGTTTCGTCTCGCCCTGTCACTGCACGGTGCAACCGATGAAGTGCGCAGCCAGATCATGCCGGTAAACAAGCGGTATCCTCTCAAGGTCCTGCTCGAAGCCTGCGATCATTACGTGGCGAAAAAAGGTAGGATGACATTCGAGTACATCCTTATCGCGGGCATCAACGACAGCGATGAGCAAGCCCGTGAGCTGGCCAAACTAGCGCGTCGCTTAGCGGCTAAGATCAATCTCATTCCTTATAACACCGTCGAAGGTCTGGAATGGTCGCGTCCTTCGCGCGAGCGTCAGGAGAAATTTCGATCTATCCTCCGGAAACATGGCGCGATGGCAACCTTGCGCCGCGAAAAAGGCCACGACATCGCGGCAGCGTGCGGTCAGTTACGACTGCAGACTAAACAAGCCGAACGCGAATCTCCGATTCCACGCTAGTGTCGTTGGCCCAGTGTAGCCACCGGTCTGTGGCCAGTTTTTCTTGGAATTGGAAACGAGAGAACACAAATTAACGGCTCGCAGGGCCGTGGCCACAGGTGTCCCTCTCCGGGACCGGAATTCGCCAAATGACGCGCGCTGAGCGCGAAACAACACCTTCTTTCTCGGAATTCCCTTTTCCTCGATTCCTGGGTTCCTCGTTCATCTCTCCTGCGCTCCGGAATCGTAACTACGTCGTTGACGCGCGCTGGTCGTAAAACATAGTATTACATATGACCAAGACCGTTACCAAAGTGGGAAATTCCCAGGGCATCATCTTTGATGCTGCGCTCATGGATCTCGCGCGGATCAAGGTCGGTGATCAGGTTAACGTGACCGTCGTGCCAGAGAGCGGAGCGATCGTGCTGATGCCGTTGCGGGCAGTTCCCTCCAAGGAGGAAATTAGCTCGGTGATCAGAAAAACAGCCAGGGATTATCGCAAAACATTGCGCAAACTGGCGTGAATGGAGCGACTGGAGTGGCGACATGGCCGGTGACGCCACGAGGTAGCGGTGAAGCGCAGCGGGAAAATGCCGAGATACAACGCGACGCCTGAAGATTGCGTCCATCTTGGCATCGACACCGTTCGCGAGATCACGCCGAGGCAATCAAGCAATTCGGTGGTTTAAACGGCGTCCGCGACGAGAACCTGCTTGCTTCAGCAGTGCTGACGCCGCAATCGAGTTTTGGTGGCAAATCTCCGTACGTCGATCTGGTGGAAATCGCCGCTGCTTATCTGTTCTACGTCTGCAACAACCATCCATTTCTTGATGGAAACAAACGGACTGCGATGATGGCTGCGATCGTGTTCCTGCGGCTGAATGGCATCGAGCCGTTACCGGATAGCGGCGAATGGGAGAACCTGGTGCTCGCCGTGGCTGGGAGCAAACTTGACCGCGCGACCACCACTCAGCGATTGCGCAAATTGCTTAAACTCCGGCGTAAACGCTGATTCGCGACATCTTGAGATGTTCGTCGGAATCCGTAGACCATGTGATTTAATGCCCGAAAATTCGCGCATTCTGTTGCCCCATAATGGAGACACCGGCCTACGACCGGTCCGCGCCTACACACGATCAACTGACTGAAAATCGGTACCCACGCTCACGCCGCTTTTTTCTTCCCCGCCGTTTTCTTGGCGACGGCGACATCGGGGAAGAGCACGACGCGGGCCGGAACCTCACCGGTTCCATTCTGGCCGAGAGTCGACTCGAACGTCAGTTTTCCGTTAGCGATTTCGGTTAACGCGATATCGGCGTCACGGAGTCCCGGAGCATGTTCTACGAGAGGACGATGACCGAGCGAAAGCTGGCGGACCCGGCGTGAGATCATGTTGACCAGAATTTGCGGACTAGTAATTACTTCGGAGGCGGCTTTAACGAGATCGGCATTCATAATAATTAATTCTGACTTTTACCCGGCACCCACGTCGCACCGACTTTAGCGCGCACACCGGAGGTTGATTTTCCTCCCTAGGACTTCTTGACCTCTCACTATCGTCCAGAAAACCGATTTCGCAACGCGGCGTGCGGGGATGCCGCCCGGTAGTCTGCAGAGATCGGATAATGCTGAGACTCCATTCGCCTTGGCGAAGAATCCTGCGCCTACATCAAACCTCAAATCTCGAACATGAAACATCAGCGCTTTAGCGCATTTTCTTCCTTCTCACTGTTAGTTCTTTCTGATATTCTCCGCGCTCCATGGCCTCACTCGAAGAGCGTGCTCGCGAGAAGATCGATGTACTGCTGCGGATTGACGTAATCGCTCCTGCTCATTGCGGCCTCTCGGCTTCACGCATCCATGTCGCGCGCTTCCCCTGCGGCTCCGTTCACCGTGGTGAGTTTGTCTTCCACCCGAGCCAATAATCGTCAGCTTGCGGGGGAATGTTGTGCGATGCGCACGTTGTCCAGTCCGAGGTCCCAGATCCAGAAAGGATAGAAGTAACCTGGTGTGCCGAGTTCCAGCCCGATTGTTTCAACGTCTCGCATCAGCGC
Source organism: uncultured Verrucomicrobiae bacterium (assembly GCA_963807435.1). Lineage (GTDB taxonomy): Bacteria > Verrucomicrobiota > Verrucomicrobiia > Chthoniobacterales > UBA10450 > Udaeobacter. Next base: position 315,563 of record CAWECA010000003.1, on the reverse strand, counting down.
CTGCCAATCGGCATCAGTGCCGGGTCGTCCGTTGCCGCGGGTCACAACCCAGCCGGGAGGAATCACCGGCGAAGCGGCATCGATAGGAAAAGCGTAAGTCTGCCAGCCAGGAGGGAGGCGTGAAATGTCTCGGCCGACGTAGTAGGCATCGGCGCCTTGACTGAAATCGCCGGTTCCAAAGGTGGTCTCGATATCGAGCGTCACGTTGCGATCGGGAACTTCGCTGCCGCTATAGATGTTAAGGTCGAAGCTCATCGCTTTAATCTGCCGCCTTGCATAATTGCCGAGAAAATGAGTAGGCACTGTGCCTAACGGCACATACCAGGTCGGGATTGCGGCGTCGACTTGCTGGCGTAGATAAGCGCCCGGGTTGCCGCCACTCGGCTCGATCACTGGCTCTGTAGAAGTCGTCAGGCGCCAGTCGCCGTCGTTAGTGCCATTCTCGAAGGTTTCGACAAAGCTTGCACGCAGTGATGGGACGGCGAAACACAATAGGAGTGAAAGCAAAATGAGTTGTCGTTTGCACGAAATTTGGTTCATCGGTGACAGTGTAAGGCTTGTTTAACCGCGTTCAATCAGTCGCCAATGTAGATTTTCCGCTGACTACACGTCCGCCTTCTCGCTCGCGTTTCCGCGGTTCGGCTCGTTCACTTGCTACCCTTGTCGCGGCCAAGGCGGCCCATCCTGTTGTTGATCTCATCGTAAGCGGCTTATGATAAGATTACAGCTCACCCGCCGCGGGCAGACTGCGCCGTGGATACAGGCTCAAATGCGGGCGACACGCCCGCCACTACAGGCTGTCGCAGTTGACTCGACTGTCGATGGGGTTTGTGGTTTGAAACTCGTTGGCAGCCCACGCTCTGACTCATGTGCCACCGCTCGGTTTGCCCATCTATGTCATTCGCGTCCCCCGCGGTTCCATTCTCGCTGCTACCATCGCAACTTTAACTTGATCACTCGCACGGCCCCGTGCTTGCGCCAGCTATCCTAGGTACGTTGCCGTCTACCCGCGCGATTGAAACTCGTTCACTTCCCAGCTCACTCGCCGCTACCCATCGCGGCTTTGCCTTCTATGTCGCTTTGCCCAAAAGCTCCATTCCCCCGAATCGCTACCTGTTCTATCGCGGAAATCCTTTTTCTCGATTGCGACGAGAGATCGGGATTGGTAAAACCCAAAACATGAAGCTTACCAGTTGGTTCGTAGTTTGTTTTCCGGGGGCAGTTCTTGCGACTACCGTTTACACGGTAGCCGCCGAGGAGCCGACGGCTTCGCCGCGTTCGTCGGTAAACAATGCGGAAGCTGATGACACCACAAGAGAAGTCCAGTTCCCGTCGCCGAATGGAAAGTTTGCCTTCCTGATCGGGCGCGGTGAATACGAGCGGACGATCGATCTGATCGACAAGAAAACGACCAGGGTTCTTCAACACATCGACGATACCGATATGGGTTCGGTGAGTTACCGGGTGCTTTGGGCGCCGGATTCGAAACGGTTCGCGCTTATGACAAGAGCGGGTCATCCGAACCAGGATGTGAGAGTTTATTCTCGCAAAGGCGACAAGTTCCAAGAGATCAAGCTCCCGGAATTGACGGCGGATATTCCGGAGAAAGTGTTAGCGGGCAAAGAACATCCACATGTAGCGATGAATGATTGGCAGGAAGCGGAGAAGTGGAACAAGGATGGGTCGTTGCGGTTAACCATCGAAAATATGGTCGATGGCGCTGGTCATACCGCGGACGCGACGCGTACGGTTCTGCTCGGGTTCGATAAATCGGACAAACCGAGAATCCTCAAATCGACGGTGAAATACGAGTCGCGGAGCGACGATGAAGAGTGATGCGGCGTAACGGCGTGTATAACAAAATGCTCCGCGCCTTTCGACGCGGAGCATTCAAATAGAAAGCTACTACTCAGGCTTTAGCTTCAGCAGGGGCCTTCGACATTGAGGTGGTCGAAATATCTTCGGCGTCCGCTTCCTCGAAAATGTCTTTGGCGCAATCCTTTTCGTTGCTGTCAGCAGTGTGAACCGCGATGAGATAATTGCCGCTCTTAAGTTTGTTTTCGTAACGTTTGGCTTCCACCTCGGGAATCCCCATCCCGATCAAGCCGCCGACGATGCCCCCTGTAGTTGCGCCGACTGCCGCGCCGCTGAGCGCAGCCATGATTGGTCCTGCCGCAATGAAAGGTCCCAAGCCTGGTATGGCGAGTGCCCCGATGCCGGCAAGCAAGCCGATTACTCCCCCGGTAACGCCGCCGGTGGCCGCACCGGTGGTAGCGCCTTCAGGCGCTTTAGTGGCTTTTACATGGCCGATGTCGTGTTTGCCTTCTGTGTCGGGTAACAAGACAGAAATTTCTGATACAGGAAAGCCAGCTGTTTGCAGGCGTTGAACGACCTGCTCCGCTTGTGAGTGAGTTTTGACGATACCGAATACTGATGTTTTTGACATATTGTTCCCTTGTTCCTCTATATGAGCTGCATTATTTCGAAGCTTGTACTTCGAGTTGGTTTTCGATCTTTGCGTTGCCGGCAGCCGATTGAGCGAGCTCAGCAATTTTTGTTTTCTCCCCGTCGTTATTGACGGGACCGCGCAACGTGACCGTTCCGTTGGCAGTGATGATTTTCACGTTCTTCGCTGTTGCGGAGAGTGATTTGTCCTTGACCACAGCGCGACGTATGGCGGCCGTGATTTTCGTGTCCTCAGAGCTATTGGATTGGTCGCCGGAGGTAAGTGTCTCACCGGAACGATCGCGCTCGTTTCTTCCAGTGTTGTCCGCGGCTGGGCTCTCCTGCGCGATTGCGGATAAGGTGAATACGGACAGACAGAATAAAGATATAGTGATTTTTTTCATATGCGTTGGGTGTACCGCCGCATGGCGGCACAGAGGAAACGTAACTGCACGAGTTGGTGGCCCTATTTTCCTCGAAATGGTGAAATTAATTGTGGCTGCACATCGACGCAGGCCTCGGATTGGGGTAAGGTAGCTGGTAAAGATGGCGACGATATGGTCGATAACGTCGTCGTGACGAAAAACCGCGACTAAACCTCAAACATTACTTGGCGCTAACGCCCAAGCTTAGAAACAGTCACGCCTGACGGTGGGAGATACTCTCGCCGTCAGGCTTGTTGTTTTTCGTGATTCCGTGCTTTCCCGGCCTACCAATCGCACAAACCCCTAGTGCACAGCGGTCAGCCAGCGGGCAATTAGCAATGTCGTCAGCACGATTTCCAGTTTGGCCCGCCGCCTGAACCAGGTCCGATTCGTTCGGAGCGCCTTTCCGTTAGCTAAAGAAAACTAAATAAACGAGAACGCCTAACGTCACCACGGTCACAATTATTGCCTGCAGGTATTTGTGATCAAAGAGCCGCGGCGCAATTGTTCGCGATGCTATAGTACAATGGCGACAATGATGATCGACGACGGAAAGCGCGTAGCCGCAGACGGGGCAAGGCTCCAATGGCATAAGATACCAATCGCAGACATCCATCTAATAGCGAGGAATACCGGGGAGAAGAACTGGGGTACGCCTAAGCTTCGAAATGCTTGAAACTCACTCGTTGCCAGCGGCGCGCCGCTGCGAGCAATGCTTTGACCGACGATCACCAGCGCTTTGACGTTGGCCGGGCCAAAATCACATCGTTTTTTGTCCAAGTATGAGTGCCGCCGCAGTGCGTACAGGCAAACTCTTGCGTTTTCAGTTTGACTGTTGCCCAGTGTGTCTCTTCGATTGTCTGACCTGTATCGGTCAGCCTGGAGGTTAAGGGACAGCGAACGAGCAAGCTTTTGAGATTCGGACCGGCCTTTGCTTTGGGCGGTCGCGGCGGATCGAACAGGAATCGCGTCGGCATGATTAAAGACGATAAACGATGCGTGCCTTGGCCGTGTCATACGGCGACATTTCCATTTTCACTCGATCACCAATAGTAAGGCGGATGAAACGTTTGCGCATTTTTCCAGAAATGTGCGCGAGAACCATATGCTCGTTGGCAAGGGCGACACGGAACATGGTTCCCGGAAGCACCATCATGATTGTGCCCTCGATTACAATCGCCTTCTCAGAATTCATTTTTGTTTATTCTGGCCGGCTGATTGCGGCCGGTTGACCGCCGAGAGCTTGACTCCGACGTTCGACCTCTGCCGCTATCAGCTCTCAACTTCTGTGTGTTACCAGCGGTTGTTGCCCGCAAAGGAGCGCTTCCGATCACTATTATTGCTGCGAGGGCCTGAACGCTCCTCGCGCGGACGCGCTTCGTTAACGGTTAATGTGCGGCCGTGGAGTTCGCGGCCATTGAGGGCGCTCATCGCGGCGTTGGCTTGTGCGCTGTCGTTCATCGTGACGAACGCAAACCCGCGCGATTTGGCAGTGAACCGATCCATCATCAGATGGACTTCGTTCACGGTGCCGTGCTGTTCGAACAAATCCTGGAGATCGTTCTCGGTGGTCTCAAATGAGAGATTACCTACGTACATTTTCATTGTGTTTTGAATTTGGAAAAACTACCGAGCTACAGAGCCGTTCCCGGGTATCGGGTTTCAAACCACCAATGAGCGACGCTCACCTGACGATCTACCGCGCAGTGAAGTTAAAGAGCAATCCAATAAGCCCGCACTATCGCGCACATCCCGCGAAACACAAACCTTCATTTCCGTGTTAGGCCGGCCAACGTTGGCTTATCGCTTCTTTTCTGATTTCGACCTTCTATGCGGAACTTGCTGTTTAATGAAGCGTCGTCACAGCTGCAATCGCAAACGCCGTGCTACCAGATACTGGAATTTGCAAAGAGCGATCTAAGAACTGCTGAGGCGGTCTCAGTGGCCTTCAATAAAGGCATTTCTCCTTCTGTAGAGGAGGTATTGCATGCGGCCTTTACTTACCCCGCTTAGCCATCCACCGCGATGCCATACGCTTTCATGCTTACGCGTGGCGCATCAGCAGCTCCCGTTTCGGGTCTGTCGCTGCGCGGACTGAATCTTATCTGCCGAAACGCGGCGGAGATTTCCAACAAGTCCTAGTTTAGAGAGTGTCCAGATGAGCCACTTGGTCGGATCAAATTGCCAAGGCTTCACTCCGTTACGGTAGTCATGCTGAAATTCATGGTGGTAGTTGTGATAGCCCTCGCCCATGGTGAAGAGCGCGAGCAGGAAAGAATCGCGCGCGCTGCACCTGGTTGAATATGGCTGTCGTCCTATCGTGTGACACGCGCTGTTGATCAGAAATGTGCAATGCTGCAGCACAACGATTCGCGTAACTCCCGCGATCAGGAAAGCGCCGAGCGCGCCCTGCCACCCATTCCACAGAAAGCCGAGGACGGCCGGGAGGCCGAAGCTGACCAGGACCGCGATCCATTGGACGTACCGATCTTGCCAGCAAACGAGCTTGTCCTTCTGTAGGTCGGCGACATTATCGTACGGCTCGTCGTTGTTCAGCTTAAAAAGCAGCCATCCGATATGCGCGTAAAAAAACCCTTTGGAAATGCAGTAAGGATCATCGTCGTGATCCACATGCTTATGATGACGCCGATGTTCGCTCGCCCACATCAAAACTGAGTTTTCAAACGCGGCTGCGCCAAAAATCAGTGTGAAAAACCGGATCGGCCAGCTTGCCTTGAAAGTAATGTGCGAGAAAAGACGATGGTAACCCAGACTGACGCTAAATCCGCAGGCGGCCAGCATCGCAAAGAAGAGTACGACCTGAAACCAATCGAGCCCGAAAAACCAGAGATAGAGCGGTACGGCGGTCAACGTGAGCGCCAGCGTTCCAATAAGGAAGGAACTGGTTAACCAATTGATGCGATCAAGCGGCAATCGGAAAAACAGGCGCTTCGGCGCTACATTCGATTTATGGGGAAATGTGAAGTTCCCTCCATTGGCGATAAATGAGCTGTCGTTCATAGTTTTTGCTTGCTTTTGTACCACCGACTGCGCGTGCCGATTTGATTGGCAGCGGTCTTGGGCTTCACCGCATCCCACGTGCGCAGGGCCGCTTGATTCGTTCCGCGTAATCCGAGAACCCCACGAACATTACCAAGATAACAGCCGACGCGAATTTGGCCAAAGACAAGTTCGCCGACTGACGTTCGTAAATTCGAGATCGTTTTATTAGCGTTTTCGAAATGTCGCTTACCGTGCTGGCCATGACTTCTTTTCGCTGTTCTGTGTTGCATGGCGAACAAGGCGCCATTCTGTATGATGGTTAGCTCCATAATTGTTTGTTTGAAGCGTTTCGAAAGCGGTCGGTTAAGTCTTCCAGTGTTATTTCCATATCTGGATGTTGACGCGGCGAGATAAACGTTACTGATTTACTATGATTCGAGGAGTTACGCGCAACTGTTCCTGCAGGAAGCTAACCGCTTTCTCGCACGTATCTTTGACTCCGGCCACTTCACTGTCCGACGATTCTCGTGATACTGGATTGTCCATTTTATATCCTCTTTGAATTTCTTGTTGTGTGCAGAGAGAAGGGCCCGCACACCTGCGCGATCGATTGACGCTGCGTTATTAGCGCCACTATACATCCGTAACCCCGATCACCTAGTAATGAATGGCGTTTCTTTGAAGCATTAGGTTGAAGTGAGAGAACCTTCTCGATGGCTGCAGTTGGTGTGTATCGACGTGCCAAAGAAAATCATGTAGTCACGTTCGTTGCTGGGTGTTGGCGGTGGACGAATCGATGCACGAAAGGATTAGGAGATATATTGAGAATTGAGGGAAAAGAAAGCTTCGATCCTAGCGGATCCTACTGCCTTGTTCGGTTAGTTGTTCAATCTGCGGACCGATTTTCCACGATCGGAGCATACGCCTGCGGCGTCTCTGTCCGTCGACGACTCTCCCTGGACTCCAAAGGTGAAATGGTTTGCGTTGGAACGCTCTCCTAATGTTTCTCATCCAGGTACCTCTCACACGGTTTACCCGAATTCCGGCGGGATTTTTCTGGAAGTGCTTCAAACTCCGGGACCGCATGATCGTAAAAGAAGTTGTAATCTGTCTACGCGAAGGCAATTAGCGCCACGGCTGAGACAACTTGGCGCTGGCGAAGAATTCGCGAGGATTTCTAACCTCCTGCTGCTTTCGACGCTCTCGTTTCGTGGCCTCGCAGGTCTGGTCGTCTTATCTCGGTCGCTTGCTTTTACTCCTGCTCGAGACCTGAGCGAAGGTCAGGCATAGGGAACACAACAGAGTCAGCGACAACGCCAAGAAACATGCCAAACAGCCGAAAAAAATGCATCGTAACCGCTTACGATGGGTGAGGTAAAGGAGCTGCCTCCATTACAACTACACGACTGATGCGTCATAAGTACTTATGATGGATGGGTGCCGGCCCACAGAGCCGTGGCTACAGACATTCGTGGGTGGCGGCGTATGAATAATGAGGGGCCGGATAAACTTGCCTGATTCGTCGAAATCGCGTCTGATCGTCGCTGAACTATTGAGCGGCTCGGTGAAAACGTACTTGGTAAAGCTTTCGGATCACGAGGAGGGGCCATACGACGAAACCCAGATGGCGCAGATGTTCGCGGACAGACGGATCGATCGTGACACTCTGTGTAAGCCTGCCGATCGCGGCGATTGGAAATCGGTCGACGATTATCTACCGGTGCTGAAATACGGGACGCAATTGCCGCCTCCGAATCCAATTGCCGCTGCGACAGCGACCGCCACAATTCCGGCACCGATGCCGATAGTGATGGGACCGCAACGTGTCTCGATCGTGGATTTCGATATTCCGTTCGGATCCGTTCTGAAGATCATGTTTAAATGGATGGCAGCGGCGTTCGTTGTCTTTTGCTGTCTGCTGCCGCTGATCTTTATCGTCTGGCTAATTGTGGCAGCAATATTCGCCGCGCTGTTCAGCGGTATGATGTCTAGCCTGCATCATCCGTGATCGTAGCCGCGAGCACTGATCGCGGGCCGGGGCAGCGACCCCAGGTTGAAGCTCGTTCACTGCCCACGTTGACTCATGTGCTCCCGCACATTTCGACCTGTCGGTTCGCCCATCTATGTCGCTCACGTACCCGCGGCTCCGTTCCTACTGTTGTCACTTTACCTCTTATGTCGCTGATCCCATTAGCTCCATTCAGGCATTCAGCTTACGCATCGCGAGCGACTTATTCGGTCAGGTTTCCTTGGTTTAAATTGACGGCTTTTGTCGAAAAGGCTCAAGTCGCGCTGTGAAAACGATTCTTACCGGCCTCGCGCCGCTGGCGTTGGTCTCAACAGCAAGCACAGCAACCTTTGCTGCCAATCTCCTCATGGGCACTTGGAAGCTCAACGAAGGCAAATCAAGGTTCGCTCCGGGTGCGACGAAAAATACCATGGTTATCTACGCTCCAGCCAAAGGTGACATGGTAAAGTGCACGGTGGATGGCGTGGATAAGGATGGTAAACCCGTCCACTGGACCTGGGTGGGGAAATTTGATGGCAAGCCTTATTCAATCAAAGGGAGTCCATCGTTCGACATGCTGACTTACAAGGCAGTGAATGACCGCACCAATGACACGATAGCCACGAAAGCCGGCAGAGTTGTGATGACGGGCGCGCTGACCGTGTCAAAAGACAGGGAATCGCGCGTCGTGAAGCTGACGGGGACTCAACCGAACGGCCAGAAGTTCACGGACATGATTTGTTACGACAAAGAGCATTAGGCGCGAGGGGTGCAGGTGGCATTGCGCCTTGCGCCATCTTTCTACGGTGGCGTTCGCAGGTTTTGCTTTATCGCCCCTGGCGCGCAGTAGACCGATTAACATGCGACGCACCAAACGGGTGGTACCGTTTATTTACTAGGAAGCTAGGACGAAAAAAATCAGAGGATGCATGGGGGAACGTTCAACTCGATAAGTCGGGAGCGCGCGCTCCAGGTGAACATCCACCTCGATCTGTCTCTATTTCCCGCGGCTTGCCGGTGGAACGATGCCGTTCATGCGCAGATACTCAACCAACTGCCCGTAGTGATCGAAGCAATGAGCTGCGGCAAACGTCGCCACGAAGAGACGTGTGGTCGGCTTACCACTACTCGACGTTATCGGTTCGACGAGATTCGCGCTGTTGAGGGTTGCGACTGCTTTGTGGCCAAATGCGAAGGAGTCTTTCAGATACTTGATGATTTCGGCTTTGGTTTTGATGTTGTCCGGGCCTTTCCCGTCGTTAACCGTGGCGGGTGGCTTTTCACCCATGATCGGCGACCACAGAAGATAGTTGGACGCGGTGACATGCTTCAGTTGTTCGCCGAAGGTGCGAACATCTTTGTAGTCGCTGCCGGGGATGTTTAGTTTTTGCGGAGAAAAATCGAACTTATTTTCTGGCATCGCTTCGGCCGCATCGACGAGTTGCTTCTCAACAATGCTAATTTCGCGATCGATCACTGAGGCGATGGTGGGCGGAGTGGATGGTGACGCCGACGCGGATGCCGCGGGAGAAGTTCCGGCTGGTTGTGTATACGCTGAAGCCGCAGCGAGGGACAATGCCGCGGTCAGGAGTAGGAGAGTTCGGAGCGGTTTCATGGAATCATTGTTCTTTCTTTGTTTGAGGTTTCGTGGGGACTAAGACACGCGACAGGGAGCGAATCAATGGGAAACCCGTTCGCTGAGCGCCCTTGAATGACGGGCTGTTTTTCGCAAAAGTAACCCTGATCTCTAGACGGCTAGAACACGGAGGAGGCAAACTATGAATAGCGGTCCAACACTCAGCAGCGGTTCGACTGGTCATGACGTACGGAGGCTTCAACGCGTCTTCGTGATGATGAAGACGCTCGGGCCTAACAACATCACAGGCACTTTCGACGCGACGACCGAACAGGCCGTCAAAGATTTCCAGCAAGGCGAAGGTTTAACGGTGGACGGCATCGTAGGTCCGTTAACGTGGCAGGCGCTCCCGGCCGATCCCAACACGCCGGTGTTGTCCCGCGGTGCGTCGGGCAGCGTAGTCACTGCGTTACAAGAAGGTCTCAAAAAGTACGCAACGTCTGCGACTGATCCGGGAGCCATAGATGGCGAATTCGGTCCGAGAACGGAGAACGCTGTCAAAGCCTATCAGCAGGATCGCGGTGTGCAGGTCGATGGGATTGTCGGCGATCAGACGTGGTGGGCTCCCGCCGGGGCGGCAGGAGCCACGCTCGCGTCGCTGTCTGGCCTAACGACTGTGTAATTTGCGTGAGGCCGCGTTTCCGAGTCACAACTTTTCGGCGACGCTTTTGTAAAAAGCGTTCGCAGAAATATCTCGCGAATTGGGACCAGCTAGTTACCAGGCGGAGGCTGCGGCGGCGGTGTCGGTGTTTCTTTCCTTTGTGCCATAACCCAATCCTGAAACGAACCGGGAGCGTAGTCGAGATAATTTTCATATAGTAAAAGGTAATGCTCGCCACAGTGTCGCGGATGTCGTTCAATCGTCTTCCAGTGCGGAAGAAAAATTCAGATGTTCCCGCTACTTCGCGGGCTTCGCGGGTGTTGGTGCTGGTGGATGAATCGAATGTCAGCAGTTCTGTCCGGACGGCGGGACGCGGGCTCGATTGGCTAAGGCTCCGCGATTTTCTGGCCGGACCCGACACGAAACGTGATCTGATCGAAATGGTGGTCTACGCAGGGTTGCCGCCTGCCATTCCCGCCTGGCAGGAGGAACGCGACAAGAAAAACAAGTTTGTTCATTGGCTGCGCTCCAACGGATTCATGGTGGTAACCAAAGACGGCGCGCCCGCTGAAGAAGGTCACTACAAGGCGAACGTGGATGTGATGATGGCGATCGATGCGCTCGAACTGTCGATTGAGATACGGCCCGATGTGGTGATTCTGGTAACCGGCGACGCCGATTTCGCTTATCTTGCTATTAAGCTGCGCCGACACGGCATCCGTGTGGAAGTCGCGTCAGTGACAGCGAATCTAGGGAACATATTAAGATCGGCTGCGAGCGATGTGATCGATCTGGCCCCGCTGTTTCGAACGTTCGAGATCATGCAGGTTCAGGATTCGCCTGCACAAGGATCGCATCGACCGCAGCAACAACAGCAGCGGCGACGCCGGCCTCATTTTCGTCCGGTTGCTACAACACAACAAGCAGTCAAGGTTGAGGCTTATGGGACACAACCGCGGCAGAGACAACGTCAGGAAACGCGAAAGACGCCGGAAAAAGAGTGATCGCCTCGCGCTTGCCAGGCAATCAGCGGGTAAAACTCCGGCCCGCAAAAAGCAAAAGAAAGCCAGGAAAAAAAGTGAGCCGGAATCACGCGAATAGACGCGTGAGCCAGCGTCGGTAAGTGGCGCCGGCGTGCCAACGCGAGCGAGCGCCTAACGATCTGCGATCACGCATCGTAGGCAGTTTGTGATGCACCGTCCGTTGGTCAATTCGCGCGCCGAATTTTCGCGTTGCCACCGAAGAACCTTTTGAACAATCTGTTGTTTTCGCTGAGGCTTTTCCGATGCCGGGCAATTCTTCCCAAACGTCCACAGCACACGTTGCTGGAAAAGCCAGGGCGCGCGCTTACGCATCGCCTGGCGTGGTTCTGCTGGCCATGGATTGGCCCGCCGGCGCCAAGTTTTCCGATTTCCTTGGCTTCGCAATCTTGCGCGCGCCGGGTTTTCGCCCGAACCAGAAGGCCGGCTATTTGCTGAACAAGATTGGTTTTACCGCGCCGAAGAAGAATTCTCGGTTCCTGCCAAGTAATCTGGCTCCCTTTCAAAAATTTCTCTGGTGGGATGGTGCAATCAATGACGGAGATCGGGGGAAAATTTTCGAGTACACCGTCACACCGGCGCGCGGAACCGGGCCAGGAGATCTGAAACTGCAAGACGAGGCGGCAGTAACGATTTCGGTGAGCGTTCCAAGAAATGCGGAGGATGGCATCTCCACCTGGTTCAACCGCGCCGTTGTGAGTTCCCAGTCGTTTTCACGTCAATTTCCGCATCCGGAAAAAACCATCGAAAAAGCGATGGCGTGGTTGGCGAACGGACTGCAGCAAGGTTTTCCCGATATCTTGTCCGGCAACGGTCCGATCGCGGGTGCTATTTATCACCTGACAGACAAGCAATGGGTGCTTCCCGCCATGAAGAAATTCAAGGGTGCTTTCTCGCTCGTATATCAGGACCGCAAGAACGATCGGACAAGCGTTCCGGCGATCCAGCTTCTCAAGTCATCGAAGTTTAAAGGCGCCCCCCGATCGAAGACGAACATCATGCATGATAAGTTTCTGGCCGATACGAAGCGCGGCCGTGTCCTGATGGGTTCGGCAAATTTCACACCGGAAGGCCTAACCAGTCAGGCAAATCTGATGCACATCTTCGAATCGTCACGGCTGACAAAGCTCTATGCGGAGCGTCAAAAACTGCTAGCGCAAGATCCGATAGTATCGAATACAGCCAGGCATACCGGGTGGTCGAAAGCGATTAGAGTTGGTAAGGCGGGAGTGCGCGTATTTTTCTCGCCTGAGCCGAAGGGCAAGCGGGTCTCGATCGACACGGTTGTGACAGCCGTCAAACGGGCAAGAAAATCCGTGATGTTCTGCATGTTTAGCCCGACCGATCCGGCTTTGATCAAGGCCCTTCTCGCTACGAGCGACCGGAAAAAGCTCCTGTTCGGTTTGCTCAACAGCATCTCCGATCCAAGTAAGAAAAAACAAAACAATCTCTCCCGCTCCGGAGAAGCGCCAGGCGGACTGAGCGAGGCGGCAAGGGTACAAGTGACATTATACAATCGCTCCCGCAGGGATAAGAAAGTGTTGGCTTACTCTTACTTTCGTCCCGGGAACGCGCCCGCATCCTTTCTACCCGAGTTGAGCGCGGTGGACTTCAGTAGTCGTTCGACGTTACCGAAGCCACACGGGGCGGCCGGGAAAGGACCGCCAGCGGTCCATATTCATCATAAGTTCATTATCATCGACGCGGAAACCAGTAAGCCGACAATTTTTACCGGCTCCGCGAACCTGAGCGCGAACTCCACGAATCACAACGATGAGAACCTTCTGGAGATCACCGGGAATACCGCGCTGGCTCAGACCTATCTCGCCGAATTCCTCCGTTTATATGAACATTATCGGGCGCGAGCGCTCTGGAACCTTGCGCATCCACGCGGCAAAACCCGAGAGATGCTTTCTCCGGCGGTTATGACGAAGATGGCGGTTGCGTTTACACTGAAGAGGACACGTGACGAATGGGTTAAGGCAGCATACAAGCGCCGTACTCCGGAATACCGGGCGCGGACTCAACTTGCCCAATAGACGTAACAACCGGGAATCGAACAGCGAAATCTGTAGCACTGCGTTCCTTCCAGATGTGGTAATGCTGAGTATTTCTGCTTTCCCAGAAGTCTTGTCCAAACCATGCTCAATCGCCTGTGCCTGTTCGCCCGGCCAGATTAGCGACGGCGGCGATCAGCTCCTGTGCTTCCACTGGTTTGGAAAGATGCACTTGATAGCCGGCCAGCATGGCTCGTGTGCGATCCTCCGAGCGCGCAAACGCGGTTAAAGCAAGCGCCGGAGTTTTCGAGCCATCCGCCGATTTGGCGCGCAATTCGCGTATCATTTCCAGACCGTCTTTGTCCGGCATGCCGATGTCGCTGATGATAACATCCGGCTTTTCTTGATCGACCAAACGCAAACCCTCGTCCGCCGATAGAGCGAGAAACACATCTGCTTTGCGCTCCGTCAACAATCGTCCGACCAAATCGAGCGAATCGCGATCGTCATCGATCACCAGCACGCGAACGCCGTCGAGCGTTACACCGAGTGTAGATCCTGCTCCGTCATGACTCACGGGATGGCGATCCTGCAATTTTTGTTTTAAGACGGTGAGCGGCAGTGCTACGGTGAACACTGCGCCCTGGTTCAAACCGGGGCTCTCTGCACGCACACCTCCGCCGTGCAACTCGACCAGACTTTTCACAATCGACAAACCGAGACCGAGTCCGCCCTGTTGCCGGGTCAGGGAGGACTCCTGTTGCCGAAAACGATCAAAAATAAATGGCAAAAACTCCGGAGCAATTCCCTTGCCGTTGTCGCTCACCACGATTTCGATGTGCGAATTGACGCGGTGAAGCACCACGTTCACGCGGCCTCCCTTCGGGGTAAACTTGATGGCATTGCCGATCAGATTCCAAAGCACCTGTTGTAGCCGCGCCGGGTCGCCCATGATCGGCTCGATAGGATCAATCATCTTCGCAATCCGGATTTTTCGTGCTTCGGCTGCCGGCAAAAGCGATTCCACAGCGGCGTCGATCACCGCTGCTAGATCCGTTTGTTGCACATCCAGGCGGGTCTTACCCGAGATGATTCGGCTCATCTCCAGCAGATCTTCGATGATTCGGGTTTGGGCCCGCGCATTGCGTTCGATTGTGTCGGTGGCTTCCCGAATCGAGTTCTCGTCGGGCGCCACCCGTAGCAGTTGCGTCCAGCCCAGGATCGCATTTAACGGCGTTCGTAATTCGTGCGATAGTGTCGCAAGAAATTCGTCTTTCAGAAAACTCGCATGCTCCGCCGCCGATCGCGCCGTCCGTTCGCTCTCCAGCAACCGCTGACGCTCCTCCATTAAATCTCGATGTTGGCTGACGTCGGTGTTTGTGCCGAACCAGAGTGCCAATTTGCCTTTCTCATTATAGAAGGGCATCACCCGCGTAAGAAATGGTCGGAACACGCCATCGGCTCCCTTCAACGGAAATGTCATGTCGAATGGTTGCCCGGTAGCGATCGATGCTTTCCAGCGCTGCATCACATTTGGCAGTTCTTTCTGACTGTGCACGCTCTTCCAACCCCATCCCTCCATTTGTTCCGGTGTTGTCCCGGTATAATTGTACCAACGGCGGTTGTACCAGAAGATCCATCCGTCCGATTGCGCGATCCACGCCAGTTGCGGAATCGAATCGGCCATTTGACGGAAGTGGGATTCGCTCTCGGCGAGTCGTACCCCCAACTCGTCGGACTTGCGCTTTGCCCAGTGCCCATGCTGGATCGCGTAGATAATAATCGCGCAGGTCAACGCAAAAGACCCGAGATTGAGCAGACTGAAATTGCTGAATCCGCTGCCCCACTCCATCCAGACCGGCGCTAACAGAAGCGAAAAGATTGTCGCTGTGATTCCCGCCGACGTTCCACCCCAGAGACTGGCCACGATTACTGCCAGGAAAAACGACATGAACGGCACGTCGGACCCGACAACTTGATAAATACCCATCCTTACCAATGACGCGCCAAGCGCCATCAGCGCACCGAACAGAATCGAGCGTAGACGCTCTTTCGTCAGGTTTTTCACTCCCGTCACTATTTTTGACGAAAACAAAATCGCATGCAAGGCGTGGTCGCGTCACACAGATGGCGATTGTGTGTGGTGAGCTAGCGTTCGGTTATTATCGGTCTTTCGAAGGCACGCGATGTTTCTTCGCATCGGTTTGAGATGAAGATGTCGCTTCATGTCCACTTCCAAACTGTTCAGGGCCGGTAAGATGGTCACTGCCGATAGTTTTATGTCTGCATCATTTCATAAACCCGTATGATCAATGATCTTTGGTACAAGAACGCGGTCATCTACTGCCTGTCAGTGGATGCTTACATGGATGCTAATGGCGACGGGGTGGGCGATTTCCCGGGACTAATGCGCCGCCTCGATTATCTGCACGGTCTCGGCGTGACCGCGATCTGGCTCATGCCATTTCAAACGTCGCCGTGCCGGGACGGCGGTTACGATGTTGCCGATTACTACAACGTCGATCCCCGATACGGCACGCTCGGCGATTTCATCGAGTTTACTCACGGAGCCAAACAGCGCGGGATCCGCGTCCTGGTGGATTTGGTAGTGAACCATACTTCGGATCAGCACTCATGGTTCAGGCAGGCGCGATCCGATCCAAATTCAAAATATCGGGAGTGGTATGTCTGGTCGAAAAAGAAACCGCCGCACGCGGATGAGGGGATGGTCTTTCCTGGCGTACAAAAAACAACCTGGAGCTACGATCGCGAAGCTAAAGCGTGGTATTTCCACCGGTTCTACAACTTCCAGCCCGACCTCAACACTTCAAATCCCAATGTGCAGGCTGAGATTCTCAAAATCATGGGTTTTTGGATCGAGGCAGGCGTCTCCGGATTCCGTATGGACGCTGTGCCGTTCATCATCGGCACCAAGGGACCGAAAGTGCGAAAACCAAAGGAGCAATTCGATATGTTGCGCACATTTCGCGAATTCCTCCAGTGGCGGCAGGGCGATTGCATCGTGTTGGCAGAAGCGAATGTGCTGCCTGAAACCGACATGAATTATTTCGGCGACGACGGGGACCGGATGCACATGATGTTTAACTTTCAGGTAAACCAAAATCTCTTCTACGCCCTGGCCGCCGCCGATACGCGACCTCTGACCAAAGCATTGAAAGCTACCAAGTCGCGGCCGGCTACGGCGCAATGGGGCCAGTTCCTGCGAAATCACGACGAACTCGATCTTGGCCGCCTGAAAAAGAAACAAAGACAAACCGTGTTCAAAGCGTTCGGTCCGGAGAAGAACATGCAGCTTTACGATCGGGGAATTAGAAGGCGCCTCGCTCCAATGCTCGGTGGCGACCAACGCCGTCTCGAGCTGGCCTACAGTTTAATGTTCACGTTACCGGGCACCCCGGTTATTCGTTACGGCGACGAGCTCGGCATGGGCGACGATCTAACCCTCCCGGAGCGCGCTTGCGCGCGCACTGCGATGCAATGGTCGGACGAACCGCACGGCGGTTTTACCAAAAACGCAAAGCCGCACCCTCCGGTTATCGACAAGGGACCGTACGGATATCAGCACATAAATGCGGCGATCCAACGGCGCGATCCCGAATCAATGTTGAACTGGACCGAGCGCATCATTCGAATGCGCAAAGAAGTTCCGGAGATTGGCTGGGGCGATTTTACTGTATTGAACGTGCGCGACCCTGCTGTTCTCGCTATTCGTTATGATTGGCGCAATAATTCGGTGCTGTTTTTGCACAATCTTCACGAACAACCGCGCGAGATTTTACTGGACCCGGGCACTAATCGAAAACACGGCAAGCTGCTGGTTAACCTTCTAGCCGAGAACCACAGCCGGGCTAACAAGTCAGGCAAACATCGCATCATGCTGGAAGGCTATGGCTACAGATGGTATCGCGTCGGCGGACTCGACTATCTGCTGCGACGAACAGACGTCGATCAGAAGAATACCAACTCAGATTAAAAAAAGCCGCCGAGGCATTTCTGCGCCCGGCGGCTTTTTGTCGATAGTGTCAGTTTATGATAGTCCGAGGGAATCGAGCGTCGGCTCATCGATTGCCGCCGTCGGGGGGAGTCCCTGATCATTCTGATAGGCTGTGAGCGCCTCGCGGGTCAGCGGACCGAGCAATCCGTCTACCTCACCCCTGTAATAACCCATTTCCTGGAGCAAAGCCTGGGTATCGGCAATGATCTGGTCAGGCGGCGTAGCGCTCTGACCCACGTAGATCGGTCCATCATAGGCATAATATTGCTCTGAAGGGCTGTAACCCCACGCTGGATACCAGTAACCAGCGTTAAAGAAATAATAACCACCACCGATCAGCTGCACCCGTTGATAGCGCGATCGATACCAACCCTGGTCATGCCATTGCGGCTGATAGGATCGAAACACCTCATACTGTTGACCCTGCCAGTTACGGCTGCCTTCAATGTGATAGTTCTGGTTGAACGTAACCGCCGGAACCTGTTGGGGCCTTGCTTGCGCGCGGAAGCTTGTGTGTTGCGATTTGACCTGCTGTACCTGTTGGACATCGGGCTTCTTCCCTTTGACCACGGGTTTCTCCTTCGCGTTTTGCTGCCCAGTCGTTGAAGTCGCACCGGCTTCGGTCGCGGGTTGCTTTACGCCCTGACCTTTTTTGCGCTCTTTAGCCTGCTTATCTCCGACGTGTGTCGGCATTCCCGCCGCATGACGGGAGACGTCTGTCCTCGTTGTGTTAGCATTCGCAGCTTCGCCGTGTGCCTCAGCCTTGCGTTGTTTTCCAGGCTCATTGGCGGATTCACCGGCCGCTTTAGCATGGACATTTGTCCTCTGGCCGGCCGCAGCTTCGCTATTCATATGTGCCTTTTGGCCTTTCTCTGCGCCTGATTGATCCGTCGCGCTGCGCTCATTCGTTGCGCTGTGTTGTCTCACGGCGGTTTGCTTTGCCGGCCTTTGCTGGGGCTTGCCCGCATGCACGGGGTGTGCCTCGGTAGTTTGTGCTCTTTCCGGGGCACGTTTGCCTTTTGAGGGTGACTGATGTTCGACTGGTTGTTGTGCTAACGCGGCTCCAGTCAATGCCAGCGAACAGCCTACCAATAAACTAGTAATTCTTTTCATAATAATCTGTTTAGTCGTTAATGTGCGCGATCTATTCAGGTCCTCCTGAGAATTTCGCCAGCCGCCTGGAGCAAATGCCTGCAGGCGGCATTGATCGTGTAACATGATTCGTGCAATCGCTGACATTTGGACGGCTGCGACCGCGAAAAAGGCAAATGCGGTTTCGGGGTAAGCCGTGACTGGTTAGCCACATGCAACGGCTGTGTTGCTCGCGTTCGCGCGTCTTGGCTCTTTCGCTTTACCTTTGTAGCGCCGATTCCAGCATCTTCATTCGAAAGCCGATCTTCTTGAGATCCGCAGTCAGCAATTCCGCTTGCTCGGGTGTGAACTCTACCAGCGGCGGCCGCATTCGCTTCCAGTCCGGGTCATGCCGATAGATCGCGATGGCCTGTTTCAAGGCTGCGATTATTGACGGCCAGGAGTTTCGGGCGAACACATCGCGCACAACATCCAGGTGCTCCTGTTGGGTTCGCATTCCTAAAGTTTGATTTTCGATACCGGATGTCTGGCTTCTGATGGATGCCACATAAAGTTCGTGGATCGCAGAGGGGTTAACGTTCGCAGTCGCGGAAATCGTGCCCGCGCCGCCATTCTGCATGTTGGCGAGCAGAAATGATTCGCTGCCGACAAAAATGTCGAAACCGGATTTGGCGAAGGCGTCGAGAAAAGCCTTGGTAACATTCCAGTCGCCCGAGCTATCTTTCATACCGGCGATTGCCCCGGGATAAGCGTTCAGGAGTCGCTCGACCAATTTTGGTGTGATAGCGACGACCGCGACCGGCGGAATATTATAGAGATAGATTTTCAGACGCGGATCACCGATGCGCTGAACAACTTCGTCAAAATAACGGTACAATCCTTCTTCAGTGACGTTCTTATAGAAGAAAGGCGGCAACATCAGCACGCCAGCGCAACTATTTTCAACAGCCTGCCTGGTGAGCTTGACCGTTTCCATAATCGAGCAGCAGCCGGTGCCCGGCATCATACGAGCCGGATCGACCCCCGCCGCGAGGACTTCGCCCAGCAAATCTAAACGCTCTTCCAACGACAAAGAGTTCGCCTCGCTGTTTGTTCCGAATAACGCGAGCCCACAGTCCTGTGATAACAACCACTTACAATGCGCAATGAACCGGCCTTTATCAGGCGCGAGGTCGGCCTTGAAGGGAGTAACAACCGGCGCCAGCACACCTCTAATCCGGTGACTCATGATTCTAAATCAAACACTAAACCTTCGACATCAAACTTCCGTTTGTTAATTCTTCCTTCTTAACTTCGCCCTAGCAGCTGAGCTCATTTCTCTTTTCCTCCCCCCAAACCGCTGCATACAATCGGTTTCACGGTCAGAAACGAGTAGCGACCGAAGGAGATTAAGTTATATCGGATAATGGTGGTGGCGGAGGCGGTGGTGGCGACCTTGGTAATATTCCTGATCGTCGTCGGTGTGGTACTGTTCATGTTTGGCGGACAATGGTTCGGCGGCGGTGGCGGGACTAAGAAGGTCGAAGTGAATATTTCAGCCCCGGCCAAGCGCAGCAAACCGTAGCAACCGCGCTCTCATGCGGTCGGGCGCGTTCAACGATGAAGGTGTTCAGAAAGGAGCTTCCGCCGTGGAGCGACGCGCCAAAGTATCGGCGCAGAAATTGTGTTAGTTATGCCGTAAGGCGCGCTCTGAAGTTTGGCGGCGTCTATAGACTCGATGCATTAAACGTATCGCCTTGGCTGATGTCACCGGTTTCATAACCGCGGCGGAACCAGCGAACGCGTTGCTCGGATGTTCCGTGCGTGAACGAATCGGGCACAATGTATCCGCGCGATCTGTATTGGAGTCTGTCATCGCCTACCGCGGCGGCCGCGCGCATGGCTTCTTCAATATCGCCAGCTTCGACGACGTGCTTGATTCGATCGGCGTAACGCGCCCAAACGCCGGCAAGAAAATCGGCCTGCAATTCGAGCCGGACAGAAAGCTGATTGTATTCCGCCTGACTCATTCGACGACGAGCCGCCTGCACGCGATCGGTGATACCGAGCAGGTTTTGCACATGATGTCCAACTTCATGGGCTATTACGTAGGCCTCTGCGAAATCGCCTCCTGCGCCGAGGCGTTCCTGGAGTTGCTGGAAAAAACCGAGGTCGATGTATACCCTTTGATCTTCCGGACAGTAGAACGGACCGCTTGCGCCACTGGCGAACCCGCAACCGGACTGAATCAGGTCGGTGAAGAGCACGAGCTTGGGTTCCTTGTTCCTCTCGGCCCATTCGACGGAACAGCTCGTGCCAGGCGTCTTCGGTATCGGCGAGAACCACGGCTACGAATTTTGATGCTTCATCGTGTGGCGCTCGACTATCGAGTTGGGCAGATTGTGGCAATTGCGCTTGCTGCTGCGACTGGAACAGAGCTTGAGGATCTCCGCCGAGCAGCAGATAAACGGCGACGAGAATGACGGTGCCTATTCCGCCGCCTACCACCATGCGTCCGCGACCGGAGCTTCCACGCGCGTCCTCAACGTTCTCGCTTTCTCGCTGTCCTTGCCAGAGCATAGATTTGTATCGTGGCGCGATCTAAACTTGCGTTTACGCTCTTAGCAATGTCGAGTTTAATCGTATACAAGCCCCATTAGGTCGCATTATCGCGCCCCGGAGAATTCGTCGTTTGGTTTGCGCGTTAGCTCACAAATAAGAGGGAAATGATCGGACGCCAGACGTGTGAGCGTTGTACAGATGAACATTGAGATTTGTCGGAGACAGGGCGGGGTTCACGAAAATGTGATCGACCGCGAGGGAAGGGAAACGGGTCGGAAAAGTGCGGAACGCTCGCGATGGTCTAACGAGGGTTCGCACGTCGCGCAGATACGTCTCTATGAGCCGGTAAACGCGCGACGTCGGCACACTGTTGAAATCTCCGAGTAGAATTGCTGGCTCGTCCGGTGGCACAGAACCAAGCCACGCCGGTCCAATTATCATTTTCGCCTGCAAGGTGCGCTCGCTTCGGCCGAGACCAAAATGACTGTTAATAATGTGTGTCGGACCTAGGTCGGTTTCCACTTGCACCCAGATTGCACCCCGCTGCTCGCGACAGTACCAGGGCGCTGTACCCGGCATCTTGGCTTCGCGTTGCAGCGTGATCGGAAAGCGGCTCACGATCGCGTTTCCGTACCTCTTCGTCGCCCTTGCGCATCGCCGGATGAAAGTGATATTTCCAACCGAGCTCTTTGGCGATCAGCGCCGTCTGGTCGACGTGCGAGGAACGTGAACGGCCGAGATCCACTTCTTGCAGCCCCACAACGTCAGTCGACATGCTAGCGATCACTTCCGCGATGCGACCTTCGGAGCGGTGACCGTCTATGCCGACACAACCGTGGACGTTGTAGGTGGCGACGCTTAATCGCTTCGTCATGACTTCGTTCGTCATCCCCATCTCCGCACGGCGGCGCTACATTTGCGAGGCGAGGAGCGATCCGATCCGTCCTTTAATCTTCTCCTCCCAGGGTCTTCGCCGCCAATCGTGGAGCGTAATCGCGCGACAGCGACTCTTGTCCTCATCGAAGACCCGCGTGTGCGCGGCTACAAATTCTTTATCGAGCACATTCAAGTTCGCTTCCTCGTTCAGAGACAACGAGCGGTTGTCCAGATTCGCAGAGCCGACAGAGGCCCAGCAATCGTCCACGAGAAGATATTTGCAGTGAAACCGCGCGGGCTGGTATTCGTAGAAGCGGGCGCCTGCTTCCAGCAATCGCCGCCAGCGCGTCTTTCCGACGGCGCGAACTACCCGCGCGTCAATGTCGGGGCCAGGCGTGATGATTTCGACTTTTACTCCACGCCGCAGGGCATCGAGCAAGGTTTGCATGCAGAGTTTGTCCGGAATGAAGTAAGCGTTTGCGATTCGGATGTGGCGACGGGCGGCTGCGATCGAGAGCAGCAACATCAAACGGGCGCTGTCCGATCCTTCGCCGGCGGAACTCTTGAAGACCTGACACATGTCTTCACCCGCAGGTTCAAGTTTCGGAAAATATTTGTCACCGTGAAGCAACTCCGCGCGCGTCTGCAGCCAGTTATCCATGAACGCCTGTTGCATCTGGGCGACGGCAGGACCCTCCAGACAATAATGTGAATCACGCCATTGGCCACGGGTCCGCCCGTCGCCCTTCCAATCGTCGGCAATTCCCGTTCCGCCCAGGTAACCAGTCCGTCCATCAATAACCAGAAGCTTGCGATGCGTGCGGAAATTCATTGCCACATTGATGAAGCGGAAGATTTCCAACTGCACGCCGGCATGACGAATCAGATTCATGGCGCGGCCGTGAAGGCAATCGCAACCCAGAGCATCTTGAAGAAAATGCACTTTCACACCGGCGCGGGCGCGCTCCGCCAGCGCTTCGGCAAATGCATCTGACACTTCGCCTTCTTTGAGAAGGAAATTCTCGAACGTGATGGTTCGTTGCGCAGAACGGATCGCCTCGAGCAAAGCCGGAAAAATCTGATCGCCGTTCTCCAGCGCGGTCACTTTGTTGCCTTTTAGCAAGGGCGGCCCGAGCAGATTTCCCATGGTGCGCACGAAGACGTCGTCCCCGGCTGCGTAGTCGGCGAAGATTTCGTGATGGATTTTCTTTTCTGTAGGAAAGAAATTCCGGGCGAGAAACAGCGTGGCCGCTCCGCCAGCAACGGCCGCGCTTAGCACCATCGGCCATTGTGGTGGGCAGGTATGACGAAAACGGTTCTTCTTCACGCACGAATATCGGATTGCTCGCCAGATTGGTTCCCTCTGCCGTGGCTGCTGGGTGCGGCCGCGCCTGCCTGCATCCCGGTTGAGCTAAGATATTATAAGCGTCGGCTTACGGAGTTCGTGCGACTGGTACAGGCTGAGTGATGTCGATACCAATTCAAAGCCTTCATATGGGAAGCGCGTCTGGTCTGGCAACGGCGTTGGTGAAGTTAAAACACTCACCCGCGTAGCGGCGCGCTCGATGTAAGGGTTTCCTACGTTTCCTGTTGATCCGCTATAACCACGAGACGTTCAATCGCCTGGCCCTTAACAAGTCCATCCACGATATCCGGGACATCGGCCACTGTGACTCGCCCGTAAAAAAAGTGATCGGGTTCGACCAAAACCGTCACACCGCTCTCGCATTGATCGAGACAGCTCGATGTGCAGACGCGCGCCGCGAGCTTTGCCAGTCCGCGCGCGGCAATCTCCGCTTTCAATGCTCTATAGACTTCTTCCGAATTCTTGGACGCGCAGCATCCTTTCGGGTTGTCCTCGGCCCTGCGATTGATGCAGACAAAAAGATAACGTTTGCGTTGCAAAGATGTGAGCGTCGAACAGGCGGAGCGGCAGGTCAAAGGTAAAGGCGAGGCGCCACCAGACCAGCAGTTGACGGATTGCGGCGAGCCTGTTGCCGGAAGAGAATGGTGGCTTATGCGATCGGTTCGAAACCCAATTTTGATCGTTCTAACAATTTCTTGTGTGATTGGCCATGCGCACGCCGGGCGTTTTGATTCGATCTTGCGCTGGCGAAACATTGGCCCGTACCGGGGCGGGCGCACACGCGCGATTTGCGGTGTGCCATCGCAGCCGAATGTCTTTTATATGGCGCCGGTGAATGGCGGTGTTTTCAAATCGATCGATTACGGCCGGACATGGCAGCCGCTTTTCGACGATCAATCTACGGCGTCGGTCGGTGCGCTGGCAGTTTCCATTTCAAATCCAAATATCATTTACGTCGGCAGCGGCGAAGGACTGCACCGGCCGGATCTTTCAGTCGGGGAGGGCGTTTATAAATCGACTGACGCTGGAAAAACGTGGAGGCATCTCGGCTTGCGCGACGGTCAACAGATCGCGCAGCTCGCGGTCGATCCAAAAAATCCGGATCGCATCTTTGTTGCGGTGGCCGGGCATCCGTACGGGCCTAACGAAGAGCGCGGCATTTATCGATCTGTCGATGGGGGCAAGACGTTCGAGAAAGTGTTGTATCGCGACGAGAATATCGGCGCGAGCGATGTGCAGATCGATCCGGGCAATCCGCAGATTGTTTACGCTGCATTATGGGAATCGCGCGAAGGCCCGTGGGAAAACGGTGTGTTCAACGGCGACGGCGGCGGCATTTTCAAATCTATCGATGGCGGCAGGACGTGGCGTCAGTTAAGCAAAGGGCTGCCGGGCAATATCGTGCAGGCAAATCTCGCGATTGCTCCGAGCGCGCCGAAAACATTGTTCGCTGCAGTGCGAACAGAAATGATCGCGAAACTTTACCGGTCAGACGACGCCGGCGAAAGCTGGCACGGCACGACGGACGATCCGCGGCCCGGACTGGGAATTGGCGGCGGCGATCTGCCAGTCGTGCAGTTCGATCCGAAAAATTCGCAAATTGTTTACTCTGCGAGTGTGGTTTGTTGGAAATCGACAGACGGCGGCAAAACATGGGACGGCTGGCGTGGCGCACCCGGCGGCGACGACTATCAAAACGTTTGGATTAATCCGAATAATCCGGACGTAATTCTGCTAGCTTCAGACCAGGGCGCGATCGTCACCGTCAATGGAGGTAAGAGCTGGAGCTCGTGGTATAACCAGTCGACTGCGCAGTTATATCATGTCAGCGCGGACAACGCCTTTCCGTACCGACTTTATAGCGGCCAACAGGAGAGTGGTTCGGTGGGAATCAAGAGCCGCGGCGATGATGGTCAGATCACGTTTCGCGATTGGCGGCCGGTCGCTGCTGAGGAATACGGGTACGTCGTTGCCGATCCGCTCGATCCCGACATTATCATCGGCGGGAAACTAACGCGATTCGATCGCCGCACCGGGCAGGCGCAAAATATTCTTCCGGTACCCGTGCAAACGGAGGATTTCCGGATGTTGCGGACTGAGCCGGTTGTCTTTTCACCGCACGATCCGCATTTGCTCTTCTTCGCTGGAAACACGCTTTGGCAGACGCGCGATCGTGGCGACCACTGGGAAAAGATCAGCCCCGATTTGACGCGAACGGATTACGAGCTGCCGCCGAGCGTGGGAAAGTACAAGGAGGAAGCAACGAAGCAGGCTCACCGGCGGGGCGTGATTTATACCGTTGCGCCGTCACCGCTCGATGCGAACCGGATCTGGTGCGGTACTGATGATGGCTTGATTCATCTTACGACGGACGGCGGAAAAACCTGGAACAACGTAACGTCCCCGAACATTTCGCCGTGGGACAAAATCTCGTTAATGGATGCCGGACATTTCGATTCAAATAGTGCGTACGCTGCGCTGAACACGCTGCGCGTGGACGATATGCGGCCGCACATCTTTGCCACGCACGATAGCGGCAAGACGTGGACGGAAATTGTAAACGGAATACCGGGCGGCCAAATCGTAAACGCTGTCCGCGAAGATCCACGACGAAAAGGGCTACTATTCGCCGGAACAGAAAAGGGAGTTTACGTGTCGTTCGATGACGGTGCGAACTGGGAGTCATTGCGAATGAATCTGCCGGCGACTTCGGTGCGCGATCTCATCATCAAGGACGACGATCTGGTGGTCGGTACGCACGGCCGCGGGTTTTGGATCCTGGACAACATCACGCCGCTACGACAGCTCGAATCTGTAGCTGGGGTCGCTGGCCTGGGTGCATCTTCTACATCAGACGAAACGGGGGTCGACGCCCGCAACTCCAACAAGCCCAGGTTGTTTGATCCGCGGACAGCGTTGCGCGTTCGCGCGAACCTGAACACCGACACGCCGTTGCCTCCGGACGAGCCGGCTGGCGAAAATCCACCAGACGGCGCCATGATCGATTATTTTCTGCCGAAAGATGCGAGTGCCCCGGTTGCGCTCGAAATCAAAGACGGCAAAGGCCAGGTAGTCAGAAAATATTCGAGCACAGATGTGCCGGTCGAGGCGAAACCAGAGCGGCTGAGATTTCCTCGATACTGGATCAGGCCGCCGCGAGCGGTTTCCACCAAGGCAGGTTTGCATCGGTTTTTGTGGGACATGCATTACACGCCGGTCCCCGATGGGGAACCCGAGTTTCCCATCTCCGCGACGTATCGCAACACCGCGCCGGCGCCAACATCGCCATGGGTCGTTCCCGGTGATTATACGGTTGTGCTAACTGTCGACGGCAAAACCCTAATGCAACCGTTGACCGTCGCGATAGACCCGCGCGTTAAATCGTCGACTGCTGATCTCCGGAAACAGTTCGATCTCTCGTGGCGTTTGTATCAGCTGCGACTGAAGCTGGCGCCGATCGGCAAGAAGTTCGACGAGATCACCGAGCAATTAACGAAGCTGAAAGCGCGTGCCGCGGAGCAGCCTGATGTCATACAAAAACTTGGGGCTTTTGGGCAAACGCTCATGAAGTTCGGGCCGCCTCATCCGCGGCAAGGAGCGACGCCTTCTCTTTTCGTTTTGGAATCGACGACGCAACTTTTCGACGACATCCAGGGAGCGGATGCTGCGCCCACCGCCTCGACCGAAGCTGCTGTGGCAGATCTGGAAACAAAGGTTCAACCGACGCTGGACGCGTGGCAGAAATTACTCGTGTCGGATCTCCCCGCGCTGAATCAACAATTGAAGCAGGGGGGATTTCCGGAAATCAAACCCGCGGTTGAGCGAGCGATTCAGTGAAAGAAGCAGCGCAAGGCCAGGACATCGCGGCGCGGCGCCCTATCTCATTGTCCGCAACTCAGCGCCAGCGACGATGACCCCCGCGCCAGTATACAGGGCGGCCATAGTACCGGCGTCCCCCGTAAAAACGAGGTCCGTAATAGCCGAAAGCCGGTCCAACGACGAAACCAAACACTGGCGGACGAAAGTATACGACGGGACGCGGCCGTGGCGGCGGCGGGGGGGCGTAGTTGTATGCAGGCGCCGGTGCGCGGTTCGGCTCAATCATCTCGGTGCCAGCATTCGATCGCAAAGCAGATGCGAACATGAATGTGAACACCGTCAGTCCTGTGATAATGATTTTTTTTCCCATGATGACTATTCCCTTCTGCTGTTTCGCGGATTTAACGCGTCAAGCATGGCGAAGTTGCCCAGAAAAATAACCTCTAGGGGACAAATTCTTTCTGTCGATTCCAGAGCATCACCAATCAGCCGTAGGAAGTCGCCGCCACCGAGGCTACTTTTTGTCGAGCAGAGGAACGTAGGCTTCGTACCCTCTCTCCTTCATTTGGTCGATTGGAACGAAATGAAGAGCCGCCGAATAAATCACGTAACGCCGTCCTGTGGGAGATTGCGGGTCGGGAAAAACATGGCCAAGGCGCGCATTACCTCGTTTGGTGCGCACCTGGGTGCGTTGCATTTCGTTGGTGTTATCAGGCACCTCGACCAGAAGCTCGTTAGAGATGGGTTTCGTGAATGTCGGCAGCCCGACCTTTCCGTCGAACTTATCGACTGAAGCGAAAAGAGGCTGCAGGGTAATGACATCGACGTAGATGCCAGTTTTCTCGGTGTTCCAGAAATCGTTTTGGAAAGGTGTTTGCGAGCCGTTCCCCCGCACGACGTCGTATTCCTCAGCCTTTAACCGATGTTTCAAAACGGCATCGGTGGGGATTGGCCTGTTTGGATCGAAGGTCGTAGTTTCTTTTTTCTCCTTCTGCGCCAGAAAGAAGAAGTAAACGCCCGCGAAAACGAGCAGGATTGCGATGCCAGCCCCGACGTACAGGCTGATCGCCGATTTTTCTTCGCTTGTGATTCTTCCCCCATTCATTCCTATAGCCGAGACGGTTATTGAATCCGCGATTGATGGCATCCGTCAAGACGGAATCCCGTTGAAGATCATTTTTTGCGCGGCCCGCGGTGTTCGAAATGAGCGACGCCCAGTAGCACACTCACGACTCTGAATGTTTAACGCTCATGCGAATTGGTTTGAATTTGCTTTCTTGACACTGCACCTGGAGGAAAGATTACATAAACTATGTTCGCGGCCGGGGTTCATTTGTTTTTGAGTGCGGCTCCAAGCGACTTCTTTTGCCCGAACAATTGAGGGGAGGGCGAAGCGAAATCACATGACTATGAACGTGCGCTAGGAAGGCATTCACGATTCTTGCGGCAACGACATAACATTTCGGGCTGTTCCGCGTGAAACCGTTTCAACCGCTGCTTCTGTTTTTGCCGCTGGCGTTCGCCACATCCTGCATGGTGGGACCGAGTTTTCGATTGCCGACAGCTGCGGTAGACCGGAAATGGGTGCAAAAGCAGGCCGTTTCCGAATATCCTTACGGAGCCGCAGACAGATATTGGTGGCGTACTTTTCATGATCCCGTGCTCAACGGCCTCGTCGAAACAGCTTACGCGCGGAACCTTTCGTTGCAGATCGCCGGTACGCGCGTTCTCCAGACGCGGGCGCGGCTCAATCAGGTCGTCGGCAATCTTTTCCCGCAACAGCAAGGGGCGGGAGGCGGAGTCAATTATTACCGGCTTGGCAATACATCTCGAGCGGGCCCGCCTTTTAGCAGCAGTCCAGTCTCCGACGTGGTTTCCCGGCTTCTCAACGACCGAAACTTTCAGATCGGACCGAACATTGCGACGGACCGGCTACTCTTTTCAGCGGCGTGGGAGCTTGATTTTTGGGGGAAATTCCGGCGCGAAATTGAATCAGCGAAAGCGGGATGGCTGGCTTCAGTGGCCGCCTACGACGACGCATTAGTGACACTCATAGGCGACGTGGCCAATGCCTATGTAAACCTGCGCACTTTCGAGAGCAGGCTGGCAGTTCTCAATGCAATTATCGCCACACAAGAACATGGTTTGAAGATCGCGCAGGCTCGATACAACGCGGGCGAAACGAGCGAGCTCGATCCATTGCAAGCGCAGACCGAACTTTCCAAGACCAAGGCCCAGGCGCCAGAGCTTGAAAATGGAATCGTTGAAGCGACTAATGCGCTGGCCGTTCTGCTTGGAACGACTCCGGCTGAAATCGGACAATACGTTGATCGCGCAGGGCGAATTCCAACACCGCCTTCCAGGATCGCAGCGGGCATCCCGATCGACTTGTTGCGCCGCCGGCCCGACGTGCGTCTGGCAGGTCTTCAAGCGGCTGCGCAATCGCCGAAGATCGGCGTTGCTATCGCGGACATGCTGCCGTCGTTTTCGCTCACGGGTTCGTTTAGTACGTCGGGAAGCAATATCGCGAACCTGTCGCTCACAGACATTTTTACGTGGCAAAGCAAAGTTGTGCAGGCGGGCGGTTCCTTTGTCATGCCGATCCTGAATTATGGCAGGCTTATGAACCAGGTGCGCATCGAAGACGCGTCGTTTCAAGAGGCGGTTCTTAACTATCAGAACACCGTTCTAAAGGCGCAGGCAGAGGTCGAGAACGGTCTCTCATCCTTCTCCACTGGACGACGCACGATGGGATTGTTGAACGAAGCCGCGGCGACCGCCAAGCGCAGCACGGACCTGGCGCTCGTACGCTATGAGCAGGGACAGAACGATTTCACGGTCGTTCTTACAGCCGAACAACAGCAACTGACTATCGATAATGCGGTGGTGAGCAGTCACGGCAGCACAATCCTCGCGCTCATTTCGGTCTACCGTGCCTTGGGCGGCGGCTGGGAGATTCGCGAAGGCGGTGACGTGATATCGAGTGAGGTCAAAGAGGAAATGGCCCGGCGCACCAACTGGGGAAAGATGCTCCAACCAGGCTGGCACCTACCCGACGTCGCGCAGAAGAAGGAGGAAAAACCATGATTGCGAACAGGGCGCGCATATTGATCCTGGTGTTGCCCATAATTTTGCCGTGGGCTGGCTGCAAACGTCCCCAGCCCTTTGCCCAAACCGGTCCGCCCATCGTTACTGTGGCAAAGCCGGGACGCGAACCGGTGGCGCCGTCGATCGATCTAACGGGTACTGTCGCACCACATCAAACAGTGAATCTGGTGGCGCGCGTCGAGGGATTTCTCGACACGATTTCGTTCCAGGACGGCGCGTTTGTGAACAAGGACCAGGTGTTGTTCGAGATCGAAAAGGATATGTACGAGCAAAAGGTGGCGCTTTATCAAGCTCAGTTGAATGGCGCGCAGGCCGAATACACGCGGCAGGTCGGCATGTTGAAACAAAACGCGACCTCGCAGGCGAATGTCGATAAGGCACTCTCAGATCGCGACCAGGCTGTAGCCAACGTTGCCATGGCCAAGATTCAGCTTGGTTATACGACCGTGCGCGCGCCGTTCGACGGACGCATCGGTGACCACCTCGTCGACGTCGGCAATGTGGTAGGTGCCGATGCCGCTTCACCCACCAAACTGGCCACGATCGATCAAATGGTGCCGATTTACATCAACTTCTACGTCAGCTCCCGGGATGCGCTGCGCCTTCGCAAAATCGCCACGGAAAAATTGGGAGGAGGCGTCAAGCCGGGAGTAGGAAAGATCCCGGTGTTCGCAGGTCTCGATAATGAGGAGGGTTTCCCGCATAAAGGCGTGCTCGATTTTGCCGATAACAGCGTCGATACCAAGAGCGGGACTCTTCAGCTTCGCGCAATCTTTGGAAACGAAGACAAGATTCTTTTTCCAGGGTTGTTCGCGCGCATCCGCGTCATGCTCGGATCTCCCGAACCGGCGCTCGTAGTGCCAAATACTGCGATCGCGAACGATCAGGTCGGTGACTACTTGTTTGTGGTAAATGCGCAGAACGTTGCCGAGCGCCGGGATGTTCAAGTCGGCTCGCGTGCTGGAGCGATGCGCGCGATTACTCAAGGCCTGAATGAAAACGATCGAGTGATTATTGGGGGACAAACGGCCGTGCGCCCCGGCGCGACGGTTGCGCCACATGAGGCGTCTGCAACGCCAACGCCCGGCGCCGAAAATCAAAAGTGAGCCAGAGGGAAACGGGCTGAATGTTTTCCAAGTTTTTTATCGAGCGGCCAGTCCTGGCGAACGTCATCGCGTTCCTGATGGTTCTGCTTGGCGGAGTCGCAATCTTACAATTGCCGATCTCGCAATATCCCCCCATCACGCCGCCCACGGTGCAAGTCACCGCGCGATATCCGGGTGCCAGCGCGCGCACGGTGGTCGAGACAGTAGCGCTGCCTATCGAGCAGCAGGTGAATGGCGTCGAGAACATGCTTTACATGCAGTCCACCTCCACAAACGACGGACTCTACACGCTTATAGTAACCTTCAAGATCGGCACCGATCCGGACTTTGCACAGGTGCTGGTGCAGAATCGTGTCGCCTCTGCACTAGCTCAGTTGCCGCGTTCTGTGCAAACCCAGGGCGTGGTCACGAACAAGAAATCCACCGCGATTTTGCAGATCATCACTCTTACGTCACCGCACGGGAAATATGATTCACTGTTCCTAAGCAACTACGCCACACTCCGGCTCCAGAACGAGCTGGCACGGTTGCCGGGCGTCGGAGACGTCACGGTTTTTGGCATCGGCCAGTACAGCATGCGGGTCTGGTTGGATCCGCAACAAATGCAGGATCGCTCGCTCAGTCCTTCCGAAGTGATCCTGGCGGTCCAGCGACAAAATTCGGAGGTGACGGCCGGGCAGATCGGGATGCCTCCTATGCCATCCACGCAGGACTTTCAATTTACCCTTAACGTTCGCGGCGCGCTCGATAAGGCGCCGGAGTTCGAGCAGATCATCGTCAAGACCGATAATAACGGGCAGATCACGCGGCTGGGCGACGTCGCGCGCGTGGAGATGGGGGCGCAGACTTACAGCCAGTTTTTCGACTTCGATGGGAAGCCCTCGGGCGGCGTTGCCATTTTCCTGCTTCCCGGCGCAAACGCACTCGACACCGCCGCCGCCGTCGACAACGCGATGAAGCGGCTGGCGAAGGATTTTCCACAAGATCTCGCCTACACGATCCCTTTCGATACCACGATCTTCGTTCGCGATTCGGTTAACGAAGTCTATAAGACGCTCGGCGAGGCGGGGATCCTGGTGCTGATCGTTATCATGGTCTTTCTGCAGAATTGGCGGGCCACGCTCGTGCCGGCAACCACGGTACCGGTCACAATCATCGGGGCGTTCGCTGCGATGGCGCTCCTGGGTTTCAGCATCAATTTGCTCACGTTGTTCGCCATCGTACTCGCCATCGGCATCGTCGTAGATGACGCCATTGTCGTAACTGAAGGCGTGACGCAATACATCGAGCGCGGGCAGCCGCCGAAAGAAGCGGCCATCAATGCCATGAGAGGGCTTTTTGGTCCGATTATCGGCATCACGCTGGTGCTCATGTCCGTGTTTTTGCCGTCTGCGTTTATGCCCGGCATTACGGGACAAATGTATCGGCAATTCGCGCTCGTCATCGCCAGCACTGCGCTAATAAGTGCCGTGAATGCTGTTACGCTCAAACCCACGCAGTGCGCTACTTGGCTCCGTGGCCACGATCCGAAGGCGAAGAAGAATTTTTTTGTTCGCGGTTTCAATGCTGTCTATGGCCGGGTCGAGGCAGCATATCTGGGGATCATCAGGCGAATGATTAAGCGCAGCGGGCTTATGGTTCTGATCGCCCTGGTGATTATCGTGGTAGCAGGCTGGGGTTTCAGCCGTGTCCCTACCGGTTTCATCCCGACGGAGGACCAGGGGTATGTGCTGGTAGCGGTGCAACTCCCGAGCGCGGCGTCCCTCACGCGCACGCAGAGCGCCATGGCGAAATTACGCGAGATGATTCTCCAAACACCGGGAGTAGCGCACGCCATCTCCATTGGCGGCGTTTCGCCACTCGACAATAACGCGTCGCTCGCCAACTCAGGCGCAATTTACGTAATGTTCAAGGACTGGAGCGAGCGGGGGAAAGGCGAGAACCTTCTCGATATCTACGACAACCTCTCTAAAAAGCTCAGTACTTTTCAGGAGGCAGACTGCCGCGTCGTTGTGCCGCCACCGATTCAGGGTTTGGGGCTCTCCGGTGGATTCCAGATGGAGGTCGAGCTGACTGACGGGTCCTTCGATTATCAGCAACTACAAAAAGTCACCGACCGCCTCGCTGGCCAATCTACTTCGTCCCCGGTTATCCAGGCCGCATTCACAACTTTTCGCGCCGATGTTCCGCAGCTTAATCTCGACGTGGACCGCACCGAAGCGGCAACTTTTAACGTAGCCGTGGGCGACGTTTTCGACACGCTTCAAAGTTACCTGGGCTCCAGTTACGTGAATCAGTTCACGAAATTCGGCCACACTTTCACTGTGTTTGCGCAGGCGGACGACAAGTTCCGTCTCACGCCCGAAAACGTTCTCGATTACTACGTCAAAAGCCAATCCGGCGACATGGTACCTCTTGGCTCCGTCGCTTCCGTTTCTACTTCCGCCGGTCCCAATATTATTTCTCTGTATAACCTGTATCCCGCTGCGACCCTTCTCGGCAAAGCCAACGACAAATACAGCTCCGGTCAGGCGATCAACACTTTGGAAAACCTCGCGGGCCGTGTGCTTCCCGGTGGCGTAGGCTACGAATGGACGGCAATGTCGCTTCAGGAAAAGATCGCGGGCAGTGCTGTCTATTATATTTTCGGGCTCTCGATCCTTCTGGTATTCTTCATGCTGGCTGGGCAGTACGAGAGCTGGATCATACCGTTTGCCGTTATCCTTGCAGTGCCGATGGCGTTGCTTGGCACTGTCGTTGCTCTGCTCAGCCTTGGTGTGCCAAACAACATGTATGTGCAGATCGGTTTGGTGCTTCTCATCGCGCTTTCGGCAAAGAACGCCATTCTTGTTGTGGAGATGGCGCGGGAAAATCGCGCCGCCGGAAAGAGCATCGTGGATTCTGCTGTGGAAGCTGCCGCGCTCCGCTTTCGACCCATCGTAATGACTTCGCTCACGTTCATTCTCGGGGTGCTTCCGCTCGTTCTGGCTACTGGCGCTGGCGCCAACGCGCGCAGATGTCTCGGAATCACCGTTCTCACCGGCATGATCGCATCCACCTGTCTTGCTGTTCTTTTTGTTCCCTCACTTTACGTCGTCCTTCAGAATTGGGTGGAGCGGAAGAGTGCGAAAGACCGCGCTCCTAGTCCGTAGATAGGAATGCTTGCGTGCCGCGCGTGTTCACTTGATCACGGTACAACAAAAAGAGGGGCCATGAATCCGTTTCCATTTATCGATGCGTCCCGGATCGCCGCGTCAAACTCTCCAGCTAGTTCACCTAACAAATGAAGAAGACGAAGATTTTAATTGCTGGCGGCGGATTCGCCGGGTTAGGCGCGGCACGGTATTTCGACAAAACGTTGGCGCACCGGTCGGACGTGGAAGTCACCCTGATCAGCCGCGAGAATTTTATCCTATTTACGCCGATGCTCCACGAAGTCGCCGCGGGGGATCTTTTCCCCGGCGATATCATTAATCCCCTGCGGCGCATTCTTCGGCACGTAAAATTTGTCGAAGCCGACGTGCAAGAGGTGGATCTGAACGGGAGGCGGGTGCTTTGCACAGGTGGTGTGGCAAAGTTCGAGCTCGTGTTCGAATTCGATCACCTTCTTCTGACACTTGGCTCGGAGACAAACTTCTTCGAAATGGAAGGGGTTCGCGACTGGGCGGTGACCATGAAAAACCTGAGCGACGCGGCTTTGCTGCACAATCGGTTGGTCGCTCTTTTGGAAGAGGCAACGCTGCACCCTGATCCTGGCGCACGCCGGGCGTTACTCACTTTCGTAACAGCCGGCGGCGGTTTCGCGGGCGCGGAAACGACTGGTGCCGTGAACGACTTCATGCGCGAGATTGTGCGGTACTATCCGGAACTGAACGAAGATTTGATCAGGGTTGTGATAGTTCATCCAGGCAGTTTTCTGCTGCCCGAACTGGGCGAGGAATTGGGACGTTACGCCGAACACAAGTTGCGCGAGCGCAGAGTCGAAGTGATCAAGGGAGCGCGGGTGGCGAACTATGATGGCTCAGTTGTTACGTTGACCGACGGCACATCCATTCCTGCCTCGACTCTTATCTGGACAGCAGGTGTAAAACCGAGCCCGGTAATCGCGTCGTTGCCGTACCGGAAAGAGCGGGGCCGTCTTCTGGTAAACGAATTCATGGGCGTTGACGGAGTTTCCGGATTATGGGCGGCTGGCGATTGCGCGGCGGTGCCCGACGTGAAGCTGACAGGCAGGTTTCACCCGCCAACAGCGCAACATGGTATGCGCGAGGGGCTGGTCGTGGCGAAGAACATCGAAGCTGCGATTGCGGGTCGGCCGCTAAGGCCGTTCGTTTTCTCAACGCTCGGATTACTGGCGACCATCGGCCATCACACCGGTGTGGCGATGGTGTTTGGAATGAAATTTTCCGGCTTCGTCGCGTGGTGGCTCTGGCGAATGATATATCTGATGAAGCTTCCGCGGCTGCAGAAAAAGCTGCGGGTATTGGTAAGTTGGACGCTGGATCTTTTCTTCGGCAGAGAAATTGGACAGATGATTACGTTGCGCGACGCGGAAGCGGCGATGGATAGATTGGCTCGAATTCGCGCGCGCAGAAAGCAGGAACCATCAAGTTGATCTTTGTTTATCGACCAAACACCGTTAGAAAAGATTCAACAAAACGCATTCCCCATTCCCCCATTGACGAGAAAGCCCCCGCGAAGAACATCAAACGTGAAGCTGTCGGAGAAGTTTGAAGAAGCGCTGATTTATGCCACGCGGGCGCATGGTGATCAGATACGCAAGAAAACGAGGATTCCGTACGTTGCGCACATTCTGGGCGTAACAGCCATCGCACTGGAGTACGCTGCGAACGAAACCCAAGCGATCGGCGCGCTTCTTCACGATACGGTAGAAGATTGCGGCGGCGCAGAACGATTACACGATATCCGGGAAAAATTTGGGGATGAGGTCGCCGATATCGTAGACGGTTGTACCGACACGTATGAGACGCCAAAGCCGCCGTGGCTGGAACGAAAACGCGCCTACATAGAACACCTCAACGATACCGACTCCGCGACGCGGTTGGTGTCAGCGTCAGATAAGTTGCATAACACCCGCGCGATTTTGGCGGAGTTGCGCCGACATGGTCCGCAGGTGTTCGAGCGGTTCAGCGGAAAGACGGACGGAACGCTTTGGTATTATCGAACGCTTGTGGCTGCGTTCCGCCGGCACGGCGATCATGTTGATCTCATCGATGAACTCGATAGGGTCGTCTCTGAGATTGAAAAGCTCGTGCGAGAACGGTCGCAGTGAAGTTGTAGCCGGCATTGGTGACGCCGGTCTGTCGAGGACTATCCGACCTGCCTGCGCTTCCAACTCGCTAGTATTTCGCGTTCCCGCTCCGGCGAAATGCCCCATTCAAATCCGTATTGTTTCTGCGGATAGACCAGATCGCTTGGCACGGTTTGTTGATACCAGACCCAGGAATCTCTGGCCGTCCCGGTCAAAGGACGAATGGTAAACCCTGCAGCCACCGCTTTAGCCGGCGAGACTCGTTCGAACCCCGGTCTATCCGGATTCCAATAAGGCATGTTATCAAACGTTTTAACGTGTTGCACGTCGCGGAGATAATCACCGTCTATCCAGACCGGTTTCCCCTTGCCGTGAATTCCAGTGGAGCTTTCACCCAAAAACGTTTTGAACGTCGCTGGTTGACTGACCGTATTGTAAATGCCCGGCCGTTCTTGTTCGACGCAGTCGATGATCCAATTAGCGACATCACGCACGTCGACATATTGGGCAAAGGCATCGTCGCCGGTGCCGGGCGCAACAAATTCCTGATCCTTTGACAAATGCGAAAGCCAGTAATGGTAGGAAAGACTGTCATCGCGTGGCCCCACGATCGCGCATGGCCGGCAGATCCCGACGCGATCGCCTAACAAGTTTGTGAGCGCTTTCTCCGATCTGGCTTTATTTCCACCGTAGCCCGGCCGGTCGACGCGAGTCTGCGCCGTTTCATCCATGCCGATTTTCGAGAACTCCGTGTAGGCAGACACGCTGGAGACGAAATGGTAATAATCCGTTCGTTTTACGAGCAGATTGGCCATGGGGACGACTATGGCGGGATCGTTTGCCCAAACGTCGATCGCTGCGTTCCAACGTCGATCATTCGTTAGTCCAGCGAGATCGCCGCTTTCTCTATCGCCGTGGATTTTCTCGACCTCAGGGAAGAGATCCGCGCCGGTCTTCCCGCGGTTAAACAATGTTACCGTGTGGCCGCGTTCCAGCGCGTGCTCAACGATCGGTGGTCCAAGAAAACCGGTCCCGCCGAGGATGAGAATTTTTTTCGGAGAGATTTTCTCGGCGAGAATCGAATGAGGAAGACGGCTTGCTGCGAGGCTAAAAAACCCGAGCCTGAGCATCTCACGTCTCGTGAACATCAAGAGAGTTGGAAACCTTGGGACCCGATTCGGTTCAACCGTTGCGATAATTTCGCGGGTCCTGTTTCGGCAGAAGTAAATTATGGAAAATCGGCGTCCCAGAGCCCTCTTATCACACGCTTGTAATAGCTGCTCGATCTGTGTTCATCTGTGGGCAGTGAAAGCACGAATGGTGCTTAGGTGGACATTTGGCGTGGTCGCGCTGGTCGTTCTCCTGGCGGTCTGCGGTGTGGTGTGGTTCTTGGTCGCTTTTTTCATGGATATGGAAAAAGGGGAGCGGCATCGCCGCCAACTGCAGGCTGACCTGGATTCGGGAAGATACGACTTTGGCGATCAACCGGCGTTGTTCGCTGTGGCCCAGGGTTTCGTCAAAAATGATTCGGCAGCGATTCGCGCGGCGGCAAAGAGCGTGCCCGATTTGCAGGCGCCCGGAAAAGATGGCACGACGCTGCTCGACTTCGCCATCAGGCAATCTTGGCAGCACCCGCAGTTAGTCGATTCGGTTAAAACTTTGCTTTTGCTTGGTGCGAACTCGAATTACACGAACGGACACGGGAACTCCTTTGCGAGGGCGGACGCTGGACATTCATCGGCGCCGGTTCTGCGTGCCATGCTGGAGGCGAGCGGGAACCCGAACGCCAACGACGAGTTTGGCCGGCCGATGATTCTGATGAACTGGTATCTGGGTTATTACCAGGAACAGGCGAGGTCGCGTCTGGAACTGCTTCTTGATCACGGTGCTGACGTCAATTCTACGATGCCTAACGACGTGTCGGATTCTGCGGCTTATTCTCTGCTCCTGTATCGCACAGCAATGGGACTGAAAGAGAATGCCGCCTACGCAGACGCGCTGCTTCTGCTCGAGCGTGGCGCCGATCCGAATCGCGCTGGCGCTGACGGAGCTACTTTCGGGAAGATGTTGATGGATCATCAGGCCCACTTCCGGCGAACGCTCAAGTCGCCGCCTGTCGAATTCACCCGGCTTTGGGATTCGGCCGAGAAGCGCGGGATCGTACAGCTAATCCACTGAGTAAAAATCGCCGTTATGAACTCCCAGCCCCGCAAACGATTTCCTTGGATTTGGTACTGGATCCTTCTGGGATTCATTTGTGCGTTCACACTTGCGCCGGTGGGCGCAGTGATCGTGTGCAGTGCCATAGCTAATGCCTACGGCTGCAAAGTCGATGAAGGTTCGGTGCATCCATGCATCATTAATGGCGAGGATTATGGGCACTTTCTTTATACGCTTGGCATTTCGGGTTGGTTCATGCTTTTCACCTTACCAGCGGGTCTGTTCGCTTTTGTTATTTGGCTAATCGTTCTGATCCTGCATCGTGAAAGGTGGCGGAAGCGGGTTTCCACCGGAATTCCTCCTCCTGTTCCCCCGCCGGTTGCGACATCGCCGTAGTTACCGAGCACCTTCAGAAGAAGGTAGAACATCGCGGCCCATAGCGCCGTGGATACGAAAACACGAAAACGGCAAAGGCGCCGACGGCCTTATGCTGCGATCTTGAGCAACTAATGAGTTGAGCGAAAGTTCGCGGCGAATGAAGGACCTCACTCAGTGATCGGTCACGAAACATTTGTTTCACATGTCCGCGTTTCTGGCAGCGAGCATGCTGGCGCAGACCCTTTATTTGTTGGCTGATCTTTACTGGGTCGGACACCTCGGGAAAGAAGCGATTGCCGCGGTTGGTGTGGCCGGCAATCTCACGATGATCGTGCTGGCGCTCACACAAATGCTCGGTGTGGGAACAACTACCTTGATCTCGCAAGCGGCTGGACGAAAGGATCAACCGAAAGCCGAGTTGGTGTTCAATCAGTCTTTCGTGATGTCGATCCTGATCGCAATTTGCCTCGGTGTTGTCGGCTTCATTTTGCGTCCGTTGTATTGTGATTGGCTGAGCGCAGACGCGCCTACAGCGAGTTTGGCAAAGGCATACATGCTTTGGTTTCTTCCAGGACTTTTGCTTCAGTTTCCTCTCGTGGCATTGGGTTCGGCGCTGCGCGCCACTGGAACAATAAAACCGGCTGTAGGATTCCAAGTGCTGAGCGTGTTTCTCAACATTGTGCTCGCTCCGTTACTGATTTTTGGAATAGGGCCCTGGCCCAAGCTTGGGGTGACTGGTGCGGCACTCGCCACGTTCGTTTCGATTCTTATTGCTGATGTGCTGATGATAATTTATTTCGAAAAGAAATATCATTATCTGCGGTTCCGGTTTCCATTGTTTCGTCCACAAACAGAAATCTGGAAACGCATGCTGGGCATCGGCGTCCCGGCAGGCGCGGAGTTCTTGCTGCTTTTCGTTTACATCGTGCTGGTTTACGCAATCATCCGCG
Source organism: uncultured Verrucomicrobiae bacterium (assembly GCA_963807435.1). Lineage (GTDB taxonomy): Bacteria > Verrucomicrobiota > Verrucomicrobiia > Chthoniobacterales > UBA10450 > Udaeobacter. The sequence continues at coordinate 275,725 of CAWECA010000003.1, read as the reverse complement.
GCTTTGGACCAGGAGCGCAGGCCGGTTTTGGAATTGGCGCTCGCGTGATGCAGGCACTCTTTTTGCCGGTAGTGGCGCTTGCCTTTGCCGTTTCGCCGGTTGTCGGGCAAAACTTCGGTGGCCGCCAGGCTGATCGTGTACGGCGTTCGGTCTATTCGGCGATAGGCATGGCATCGATGATGATGTTGGTGCTAACGCTGATTGCATATTTCGCACCTGCGACATTGATCCGCATTTTCTCACGCGACCCGGGCGTGGTCGCCTTTGGTAGCGAGTATCTGCGAATCGTCTCGTTAAACTTCATCTCAGCTGGAATTGTTTTCACCACTTCCAGTGTGTTCCAGGGAATCGGCAACACTTTGCCGCCCTTGTGCAGTTCGTTAACGCGGTTGGTGCTGTTTGCCATACCTGCGGTGCTCATCTCGCGGACGCCAGGTTTCGAGATTCGACAAGTCTGGTATTTGTCAGTTGGCTCTATCGTTCTCCAGATGTGTATTAATCTGGTGCTCCTACGGCACGAACTACGGAAAAGACTTCGATTCGGCGAACCGGAAGACTTTATTCCTGCCAGCGCGACCGCATCTTAATCGGCGAAGCCAGAAGCAACCGAGATGCGACCAGAACGACGAACGTCGCGACACATAACCAGGCGAACCAATCGCCGGTCCGCGTGTAGAATGTTTTCTCACGCGCGACGTTTAGCGTTCCGCTAATCGATACGAAGCGACCTGGCACCGTGGCCGCTTCCGCAATGATGCGACCGCGGTTGTCGCTCAGAGTTAGAAGCCCATTGCGTGCCGAGCGCGCCAGCGCGAACCCGTTCTCCACGGCGCGCAGCACGGCCATGCGAGCGTGTAACCAGCGATCGAGATTGAAGTCCCATGCAGGCACCAGCAGCAGGTCCACGCCGTCGGCTGCGTATTCGCGACTGAGTTGAGGGAAATCCATGTCCTTGCAAATTTGTAACCCCCAGCGCCCGGACGACTGATCGACTATCACTCGTTGGTTACCAGGTTTCTCGGGTTCGACACCGAGCAGGAGATGATGCTTGTCGTAGTTCCCCTTCAGTCTGCCGTTGGCCGAATAAAATCGGGAAGAATTGAAGGCGCCAGATGGCGTTTTTCGAACAAGCCCAAGATTGATCGCAGCGTGTGTAGCACTCGCGGCTGAAGAAAAGATCGCGTCCACCTCCCGCAGGGTGTTCTCACTCACGCGTCCGATTTTTTCCGGGAGAACAACGATCTGCGTTCCAGCGGGCGTGATGTTGCGGACCTCGTCAGCGTACTCACGCAACAATTGCAGAGCCTGCTCTTCACTTCCGCGATAAACGCTCATTGGCACATCCTTCGCGATAAGTGTCACGCCGACAGATTTAGCCGAGAGATTGGAGTGCAATCGCCATTCGCCAAGCCCAAGAACGGAGCAAATTAAGAAACCGACCGAGACGGCAAGCGCGCTACGCTGCGAGAGGTTCCCGGCGCCGCTTATGAGGGCCGCAACCGTACCTCCAAATAGAAACACAACAAAGCTGATTCCCCAAAGCCCGGTGACCGAAGCGATCTGGATCAGCGGCAGGAAATCCATTTGTGTATAGGCGAGATTGCCCCATGTGCTGTGCGGCGACGCCACGGCGGTAAGATATTCCCACGTCACCCAGAACACGGGGAACGCAAGCGCGCCCAGGAAAAGCGATCCGCGCCGCAAAAAACGGCGCGTAAATAAAACGCCGAGGCCGAAAAGGACGGCAGGACCTACAAAGAAAAGCACCGTGATTGCCACTGGCAACTCGAGGTAATAGCGGACGTAGTTCCACTGGTTTATTTCGCCAATCAGCCACGCAATTGAGCCAAGCAGAAAAGCAGCGCCTCCGCCGAATCGCGGCGCGACCACCAGCACCGGAATTGGCGCCAACCAAAGCATCCACCAAGTCGGGTGAAGTCCGGTGCCAAAGTAAAAAAATCCGGCAGAAACGAAACCGGCGACTAGTGCGAGAGGAATGCTATGACGAGTTCGATATAAATCTGTTGTGTCACGCATTACCGCTCCCCATACACAACCTTGCCGGCCACAATCGTGGTCTTCACTTTCACATTGCGAACAGCTTCCGGTTTAAGATCAAAGATGTCGTCGTTCAATATCACCATGTCGGCGAGTTTGCCGGGCGTAATCGAGCCTTTTTCGCGTTCCTGAAATTCGGCAAATGCCGAGCCCATGGTGTAGGCTTCGATTGCTTCCGGCAGCGTGATTTTTTCTTCCGGAATCCAACCGCCGGGATTTTTCCCGTCCAGCGTGGCGCGTGTGACGGCGGCATAAAGTCCCAGGATCGGATCGAGCGGCGCGACAGGCCAATCGGTTCCGAATGCGAGCGTCACGCCGTGATCGAGGAAGCTGCGCCATGCATAGCTGTAGCGCGCGCGATCATGTCCGAGACGCCCTTCAGCCCAGCGGCCGTCGTCAATGGCGTGATACGGTTGCATCGAAGCAATCACGTGGAGCTTCGCGAATCGTTCGAAATCTTTTTGTGCCATGTGTTGCGCATGCTCGATGGCGAAACGCTGGTCGTGATAGCCGTGTTCCTTTTCGATATCGGCGAAAATGTCGAGTATCATCGAGATCGCGCGGTCGCCGATGGCATGAACCCGAATTTGTAATCCAGCGGCGTCCGACTGCATTAACCGGTCGCGCATGGCGCTGGGAGGATGCATTTCGTTGCTCAACAGTCCACGATTCTTCGGATCGTCGGAAAAAGATTGAAACATGTAAGCGGTCCGCGAACCTAACGAGCCGTCGGCATAGCCTTTGATCGCGCCGAGGCGCAGGTAGCTGGAACCCCATGCGCGCCGGATCCCGACCTTTGCCTGGTCGCACCACTCCGTCTCCATCGGCGCAGCGTAGATGCGCGTTGTAAGCTCACTTTTTTCCGCAAGCTCGGAATAAGCAGCGACGTCCGCAAACTCGGGGTTCATGTGCTGCACACTTGTGACGCCTAGCGAGGCTGCATGTTTCAATGCGGCGCGGGCAGCCCGAAGACGTTGGTCGTGCGTCATGGGCGGAATTGCTTTGTAGATCAATGTCATTGCGGCGTCCTTGAAGATGCCGGTCGGATTTCCGCTAGCGTCGCGTACGATGACGCCACCGGGCACATCGGCAGTTTTGGCGTCAACCCCGGCCATCTTCATGGCCACAGAATTCGTCAGAGCTTGGTGACCATCGTAGCGCTCAACGAAAATGGGCGCATCACCGGTGACCGGGTCGACAAGTTCTTTCGTTGGGAGCTCCGGCTTGGCCCATTTGGTTTCATCCCACCGGCCGCCAAGAATCCATTCGCCCTTCGAGGTCTTCGCGACCTGCGCTGCGATGCGTTTCGTGAATTCCTCCGGGCTTGAAGCGTCAACAAGGTTAACCTGTTCTAGTTGTGCCCCGCCCTGGATGAAATGGACGTGTGCGTCGTTAAATCCGGGCAGCAAAAGCTTGCCGCCGGCGTCGATCATTTTCGTTTGTGGGCCACGCCACAATTCAATCTCCGCGTGCGAACCCACGGCAACGATGCGATCACCGATTACGGCCACTGCTTCAGCTTTTGGACGCTGTTTGTCCACGGTGTAAACAGCGGCGTTGGTCACGATCAATGTTGCGGAAGGTTTTGACTGCGCAGTAGCGTTCAGGGCAGTCATCGTAACCAATAGGCAAAATACGATTTTATATTTCATGCTCGTGTTCAGTGCTGCACAGGTACTTGTTTCGAAGGGACCTCATATTACCGATTGCGCTGTCATGTTGATCCCGCAGACGCGGGAGAAACATCTCTGTTTGTTCCGTTGGTGACCAGCGGCATTTGATCTGAGATTCTTCACGTCGCTCAGAATGACATCATGAGATAGTTTGTAGACTTCTTCACGGCAACATGAGTGGCAAGATCATTACCCGGGAATTCTTGATCGGCGACTACGATGCCGCGCTTGAGCTCTGGAAAAAAGTAGAGGGTCTGGAGATTGCCGAAGGCGACGACAGAGAAAGCGTCGCTCAATTTCTCATAAGAAATCCGGGATCAAGCCGAGTGGCCTTCGACGGACCGACGATTGTTGGTGTTGTGTTGTGCGGGCACGATGGGCGTCGCGGACACATTTATCATCTGGCCGTCGACCAGGCATATCGCGGCTGCGGTTTAGGCAAGCGTTTGGTGGACGAATGCCTCGAACGGTTACGGGCCGCCGGCGTGGTGCGTGCAATAATTTTGGTAGAGGACAACAATTTCGGTGGCGCGGAGTTTTGGAGGCGTGGCGGGTGGGAGGACATATCCGGCGCCGTTCCCATGGGAATTGATGTTTAGGAGCCTTATTGTCGTTCTCAACGAAGAGAAGAATCTCAGATCAGATCGGCATCGGTTCCCAGGAAAATAAACAGAGATGTTTCGCTTCGCCTCCACATGACAGCGCCATTTGTGGCTTAAGATCGAAATGACACTTGCATGAAAGTCGGCGGCAGACATTTCCGTACGATCTGGCTTAAGCCGGATGACGAGCGCGTGGTGCAATTGATCGATCAGCGATTTTTGCCGCACCAGTTTGTGATCGAGGAACTTGGTTCGGTCGAACAAATGGCAATGGCGATTCGCGACATGCACGTGCGCGGGGCCGGATTAATCGGCGCGAGCGCAGGTTACGGGATGTATCTGGCAGCAATCGAAGCTGCATCACGAGAGTCGTTTGACGATCACATCACCAGCGCTGCAGCGCAGCTCAAAGCGACAAGGCCGACCGCGGTCAATCTTTCCTGGGCGATTGAACGCCAGTTAAAAAGTATTGCTCAGGGAAAGACTCCCAGGGAAAAGGTGGCGCTGGCGCAACGCACCGCTGAATTGATTGCCGAGGAAGACGCCGACCATTGCCGGATGATAGGGCAGCACGGCTCAAAGCTTATCCGCGTAATCGCGCAAGGAAAGACGGGTCCGGTTAATGTGCTTACCCATTGCAACGCGGGATGGCTCGCATTTGTTGATTACGGATCGGCAACTGCGCCCATCTACGACGCGCACGACAACGGATTGCCGGTGCATGTGTGGGTGACCGAGACCAGACCGCGAAGTCAGGGTTCAAAACTCACGGCATGGGAACTGGGGCAGCACGGCGTACCGCACACGGTAATCGCCGACAGCGCGGCAGGTCATTTGATGCAACGGGGCGAAGTCGATGTGGTCATTGTTGGGACCGATCGCACCACTTACACGGGAGATGTTGCGAACAAGATTGGTACTTATCTCGAGGCGTTAGCGGCGAAGGCCAACAACGTTCCGTTCTACGTGGCGCTGCCTTCGTCCTCGATCGACTGGAAAATACGGGACGGTTTAAAGGAAATTCCGATCGAACAACGCGGCGCAGAAGAAATAAAACAGGCCGACGGCTGGTCCTGTGGACAACATGTGGTGGTGGAGATTCAGCCAGCAGAGAGTCCCGCAGCAAACTACGGGTTTGACGTTACACCAAGACATCTGGTCACCGGCTTGATCACCGAGCGCGGCGTCTGCGCAGCCAGCGAGAAAAGTATTTGCTCGCTTTTTCCCGAGCACGCGCCGTGAGTCGATACGTAAAGTTCTCTTACGAACGAGCGGGCGCGGAGATCGCGCCATTCGATCGGCTTGCGGAATTGAACGAATGCAGACGGAAACTGCGTGAGCTGGATCTTATTGGAGTGGACGCGAACGGGATCGGTTTCGGGAATCTGAGTGTTTGTGAAGGCGAGACCGGCATTTTTTACGTTACCGGTTCGGCAACCGGTGGCCTCCCGGAATTGGCGCTGTCCGATTGCGTTCGAGTCGTGGCGTACGATTTTAAGAAAAACTGGGTGCGCTACGAAGGATCCGCAGTTCCTTCGTCCGAATCTTTGACGCATGCTGCGATTTACAAAGCGGATGCCAGCGTGAGTGCAATAATTCATGGTCACGACCCGGGGTTATGGGAACGCCTCTTGGATCGCGCTCCGACGACTTCGAAAGGGGTTACTTACGGTACGCCGGAAATGGCCTCCGAAATAATGCGCTTGTTCGCGGCAAGCGATGTGCGGAAGAGAAGAATTCTGGCGATGGCCGGGCATGAAAGCGGTATTTTCGCTTTCGGAAGGAATTTTGAAGACGCACTCGAGGTCATCCTGCGCGAGAGGAAAACCATCAGCTCCTTGCATTGACAATGGATTCCCGGAACGTATTCCCGCGTCTTATGAGGGATGACCTGGCTGCAGCGAATCGAGAACGTCTCGTGACGCGCCGCAGATTTCTTGGAATCGGTCTGGCAAGCGGGGTCTCACTTCTGGCGGGGAAATCCGAGTTGCTCCTGGGAGCTGGCGCGGCAACATCATCGAACATGGCTACAAATCCGACCTTCAACTTGGGTGGCGATCTTGGCGTCAATCGGCTTGGTTTTGGCGCGATGCGCGTTACAGGGAAAGGCATCTGGGGCTGGCCAGCCGATCGACAGAACGCATTGAAGGTTCTCAAACGCGCAGTGGAACTGGGTGTGAATCTGATCGACACGGCTGACGCCTATGGTCCCGATATCAGCGAGCTACTCATTTCCGAAGCACTTTATCCTTATCCAAAGGGAGTGGTGATCGCGACCAAAGGCGGACTCACCAGGCCCGGGCCGGGGCAATGGGTGCCGAATTGCCGCCCAGAACATCTTAAGCAAGCGGTGGTAGGAAGCCTGAAACGGCTGCGCTTAGAGCGAATCGATTTATATCAATTACACACGGTCGATCCAAAAGTGCCCATTGAGGAATCCATCGGCGCGCTCAAGCAAATGCAGGATGCGGGAAAGATTCGGCACATTGGATTATCGAATGTGGACAAGGGAGAAATCGATCGCGCACGCAAGATTGTTCAGATCGTCAGTGTACAGAACCATTACAACATCGAGGACCGCAAATCGGAGGATGTTCTGGCGTATTGTCAGAAAGAAAAGCTCGGGTTCTTGCCATGGTTCCCAATCGGAGGCGGGGGAGGTTTCAAACCTGAACACCCGTTGAATGCTGCGGCGAAGGCACACGGCGTAAGCGTTTTTCAAGTGGCGCTGGCATGGCTTTTGGAACGATCGCCCGTAATGCTGCCGATTCCCGGCACATCGTCTTTGGCACACCTCGAGCAGAACGTCGCTGCGGCCAAGCTCCAACTAACGCCGGAAGAATGGAAAGCGATTGAGGCGTTGGCGGCCTAGCCGCTCAGGGCGTTGCGGTAGCGGTGAGCGTGGGCGTCGGGGTCACACCGGGAGTAGGACTGAAGATTGGAATGGGCGTCACACCGCCGTTGCCGCCCTCGTTCGACTCTTTTCGATAGGTGATGAAAAGCGTCGCACCGGTTACCGGTTGCACGTTTATCTCAGCTGGACCCGCGATGATCGCTCGGTTAGCGATTTCGGGAAAGTTTTGCGAATTGCTTCCAGTACTAAGGTCAATTCGCGTCGCGGTGAGCACATTCGCGCTGCCGGCATCCTCGCCAGTCAGCGTGACTGACACCACTCCACGATCAGAGCCACCTTCCTGCGAAAAATTCGTGATCTTCAGAAAATGATCGTCAGGCACTGTAATTACCAGAGCCGAACTAGTGATGACCTTGCTCTTAAAGGGATTTGCAAAAGCAACCGGTGCGACAGCCAGAAACATGAGAGCGAGGAAATATCGCGCGATCAATATTTTCATAGGCCAAAAGCACGCACAATTTATAATTCGTAACTGGAAGTGTCGCCGGCTGCTGTTAGAGAGCGCGTGATTCAAAGGGCTCGTTCAGTATTCTCCGGCGAGTCCGTTCGGCGGATTTGATGTTTCAATTGAGGCACGTAAAACAGAGGTATGAGAGCGGTTCGAGTTTTAGAGTTTGGCGGTCCAGAAGTTCTTCAGATCGAAGAAGTGGCCACACCACACGCCGGGCCGCGTCAGGTGCTTGTTCGAATGCACGCTGTCGGCGTCAATCCCGTTGAGACTTACATTCGAGCGGGCACATACGCGCGATTGCCGAAACTGCCTTACACGCCGGGCAACGATGGCGCGGGCGTAATCGAACAAATCGGCGAGTCCGTTAGCGAGTTCAAATCCGGCGATCGAGTCTACACCGCGGGATCGGTCACTGGAACGTATGCCGAGCTTTCCGTATGCGGAACGGAGCAAGTTTATCGGTTGCCGGCTGAGGTTTCGTCCGAGCAAGGCGCGGCCGTAGGCACGCCCTACGCAACGGCGTATCGCGCTCTGTTTCACCGCGCAGACGCAAAACCGGGCGAAACGTTGTTAGTGCACGGGGCGAGCGGTGGAGTAGGAACGGCTGCCGTGCAACTTGCGCGCGCTCGCGGTCTGCGCGTGCTCGGTACCGCGGGCAGCGACGAAGGATTGAAACTCACACGCGAACAAGGCGCGCACGAGGTGTTCGACCACCGCTCATCTGAACGATTTGAACAAATCATGCAGGCGACGGGCGGACGCGGTGTTGATGTGATCGTGGAAATGCTCGCCAACGTGAATCTCGGAAAAGATCTGACGATCCTGGCGAAGGGCGGCCGAGTGGTAGTGATCGGGAGCCGCGGCAGCATAGAGATCAATCCGCGCGATACCATGCAGCGCGAAGCGGATGTTCGCGGAATGATATTGCCAAACACGCCGCCGGCGGAACTGGCCAGCATTCACGCTGCGCTTGTGGCGGGCCTGGAAAACGGAAGTTTACGTCCGGTAATCGGCAAAAAATTTCCCATGGCCGAAGCGGCCCAGGCGCATCGCGCAGTCATGGAACCGGGCTCTTTTGGGAAAATTGTGCTCCTGCCGAGCAAATAAGAGCGAGGAACTAATCGGGAAGGCAGGAAACCAGGAAGACAACGAGCGGAGCGGAGCCGCAAATCATTTCGTTTTGCGCCAGACGACGTCTTCATTGTTTCGGCGGTCGATCAACGCGTCGACTTTCCCGGTGGCAGAGTAACGAAACAGAATTCTGCCTTCGACCGTTTTACGGAAAAAAATTTCTGATGTCTCAGGGAACAGTTGTTCCTTCTTACCCTTTCGTTCGACCAACAGTTTGCCGCCCTCGACGGTAACGGTTCTGGTTTGGCCGGGTGCGAGCTCGTACGAGCCGATATATTCTGCAAACTTTTTCGGATCGGCTTTGCCTACTGCCGGATCTTCGTAGTAGCGATGTGCCTGGCTGGCAATGATCTGCCAGTTGCCGTTGCGCTGCAGCCAGGTGTCGGTGATGTGATATCGCGCTTTGAGATTCTGCCCGAAGATCGTCTCGGTTTCGTCGGCGTCGTAACTGAGTACGGCAGTATTGCCGATAATGCGGCTCTGGGCATTCTGAATCTTGATTGTACCAGAGTAACCCGCTGGCAATGGCGTTATGTCGGCAATCAATTTCGGTTTGTCGAAAAGGCGGCCCTTCTCGTCGGCAAAGATGCAATCGTCGGCAAAGTATTTTTTCCACAGCGATGGATCACCCGGCACTACCGCGTCGTAGAGCTGCTGAGTGCGTCGGACTAGTTCGTGGTGCGTAATCGGAGTATCCGCACCGCCAGCAACAGTTGCGGTGACTAGGAAGACAACCAACGGAAATTTCATAGAAACAGGATTGACTGGAGTTGGTGGAGCCAAATTCTTAAAGCTGAGAAAAGATCGAAAACTCAGAGGTGCATCTTTCGATAATGCCTACGTAGCCCTAAAGTCTTATAAGGAAAAGTGATGCAGCGCAGTGCCTCTTCGCTAGCGTCGAGGAACGATGTGAACATCTCGCCGCCTATGAAAACTGACGGAACAAAAACATCCACTCGCCTGATCGCCGCTGTAACGTGCATCGCGATTTTTACCAGCTGCGCGACGGCGCCGCAAACTGCGCGCGGTCCGGAATATGCCCCGACCGCGAGCCTCATGCGCGAGGCACGTTCCTCGAGCGTTCCGGTTGAGAGGCGCGCTGCCGACTATTTGCAGGCCGCTGCCGTAACCGCTCCGCTGCTCGGTAACGGGACTCCGCCTACGCCAGCCGTAAATACTTACAACGCCGCTGCGGCTGAACTCACCCTTCTCCTTCGCTCAGCCGAAGGAGGCCGTCTGTGGGATCATCGGCTCACAGTTGCTGACAAGAGCACAGCCTACCATTTGCGGCTCCAACCAGGCAGCCCCACTTCCACTTGGTCGCCTGATTATTTCACGTCGTTCGAAGACCCTAATAAGATCAAGCGCACATTGATCAAAAAGGATGTAACTCACGACGGTGTCGGTGGCGCTCTGGTTGGAGTTCGCTCAGTCACGCCGCGAAAAGAGTTTGCGCCACCTAAAGGAATGGCTGCAGCGGTTACCGCCACTCTCGATTTTAACCGATCCGATGCTGTCCTGGCCTTGCGACAACCGAGCAATGACTCTGTTGCACGGGTAGAGGGAAAGACGCGGCCTCTCGCGGCAGACTTTTCAGCGCCCATCTCCTATTTTCAACCGCCGAAGAATCTTCTTCTGTTCGGGCTGATGGGCACCTTGAGCGGCTCAAATATGATGGAGAAAACGGGATTGTATTTTCTTGCGCCGTACGATCCGAGCCGAATTCCAGTTGTTTTCGTGCATGGACTCATGTCGACTCCGTTCACCTGGGTGAAGACAATCAACGGTCTTCAGCAAGACCCTGAGATCCGGAAACGTTACCAGCCATGGGTGTTCGGTTATGCCACCGGCAATCCGATCCTTTATTCCGCGCTGCAGTTGCGCGAGGAGCTGGCCAAAGTGGACAAGCTTTATCCAAACCATCTTCCCTATGTTGTCGTCGGGCACAGCATGGGGGGCATGTTAACTCATGCCCAGGTCACCACAGTTACCCGCTCCATGTGGGAGAACAATAAAAATACCGCAGCAGTCGCTAAAAGCATTTTTGCCAACAACTCAAGTGACAGTCTCATTGTGCGAGCTCTGACTTATCGCGCAAATCCGCGAATTAAACGTGTTGTGTTCATTTGTACTCCGCATCGGGGGAGCGATATGGCCAGCGGCGGATTGGGTAGCCTTGGCATTAGCTTGATCAGGCTTCCCTTCCAGCTGCTCACTACAATGAAGAACGCGCTTACGAGCGCTGAACTTGTGCAATTGACCGGAAGCGCCAAGCGTTTTCCGAATAGCATTTCGGGGCTAAAGCCGACCAATCTAGCGTTCTCGGTCGTTAATGAACCAACAATGAGTGTTCCTTATCACTCCATCATCGGCGATCGAGGCAAAGGTGACTGTCCGAACTGCACTGACGGAGTTGTGCCCTACTGGAGCTCTCACCTCGACGGTGCGAAATCCGAACGCATTGTCCCGGGTCCGCACGGTTCGGCCGAACTGCCGCAAACGATTGCGGAGCTTGACCGGATTCTCCGTTTACACCTTGGGCTATCTGACGCCTCAGAAACCACCATTGAGCAGACCGGAAAATAACAACGGCTAAAAATCGACAGCTTGAGTTGGTGTGCAGTCCGGTGACTACAACGTGACTGGCTGGAGAAGCCGGAACTGCATCAAGGTCCCGGGATTAACGACTAATGTGCCGGCGGTATGCCCATACTGTGCCTGGCGTGCAGTGACGGTCGGGGTTCCCGGTTGAAACGTGTCCGTCTTTAACGTCACGTTGCGTCCGTTCACGGATACCGACGTCAGCTCCACGGTTAGCGGCTCGTTTTTGCGTGGATTGTGACGGGACGTAGTGACTTTCCCGAACGCTTTGCTTCCAGCTTTCAACATGACTTTTCCATTGATCGAGACGTCTTTAGCGAGTTTCGCTTCGAAGGTTCTGCCTGGCACCGTTTTCGAAGTGACCTGGCTGACGGTGCTTACGGCGATGGTTGTCCCGGCGGGAATCGTCGCCGCCTTCGAAGGTGCGGCGACAACACAAGCGCAGGCTACGGCGCTAACTGAAAAACATTTAATTAGTTTCATGGGAATTACTAAGAGCTGGTATCAAATTTTCAATCAGGTGTTTCGTAAGGCGGTTCTTCTGTGGCGATAGGGGTGGTTTGCAGTGGCGGGTTAATTAATTGGAAAATTCCCGCGGCGCACACGGCGGCGGCGAAGTTTGCTACTAAATAGATCCAAATATTGCCCCAGGTCGAAATGCCGAGGATGCAGATGCCAACGGCAACTGCGGGATTGAATGCTCCGCCAGAAATGTCGCCCACGGCAAATGCGCCGGTCATCACGGTCATGCCGATCGCCAAACCATAGAACGAGTTTCCTGAGGTACCTTCGGCTGTGGCGGCGTTTAACACCACGTAGACGAGCGCAAACGTAAAAAGAAATTCCGCAAGCAAAGCGAGACCGATATTTGGAGCGATCGGGGTCACCGCGGCACCTGCGCGTAGAAACTTACTCACAAGAAAAGCTGCCAGTGCCGCGCCAGCGAGCTGCGCAATCCAATATGGCACTACGTCGGCTGGTTGCAGCCTTCCGCGGATCAGCATACCGACTGTCACCGCCGGGTTGTAATGCGCACCCGAGATGTGACCGCCCGCGAAAACCATCACCATCAGCGCCGCGCCGATTGCCAGCGGCGCGATGACGCCCGTACCCGCGCCAATCACAGTGCACCCAATTGTTAGGACAAGAAAAAATGTTCCAATGAATTCGGCGATGTAACTTGTTCATAAGTTACATTCATACCCGATTCAGGTTGAGAAAAGCAAGAAAGGTCCTCGAAGGCTTTGCTTTATCCTCAAAGATTTTCGTCCTAAATGCGCTTCGCCAACAAGAAAGCGATCTTTCTTCATCGAATAGTTTGCCGAATTCCGGTAAAACAAATGCATGCAAAAAATCCCATTCCTTCGCTAAGACCCCTCTTTTGGGCTGACTGCTGGTGGTTGTTGCCCGCATGGCTCACCATGCTTCTGTTGGTCAAGTACCTGATGGAAACTTGAGGTATTCGTAAAGCCGGTTAGTTCTCATCTTCCGCGAGAGGGGGCACACCCGCAGGTTGTCGCGACACGGCGCAGCGTCGCCCAGCAAATGGCCGATATTCAAGATGACACCGGCTTCAAACCGGTCCTGATCGAGATCGAAGAGGCATTGGCTCCGGGCTTTATCATAGAGGAGCATCCGGATGGAAAGCTTACCGTTTTTGTTCCCTTCGTTCCGACCCTAGCAGCGGGCACTCTCTACATTATTGACTCCACCCGGGTTCATCCGGTGCACGTCTCAGAGGCCAAAATATTCAACTGTATTGCTCAATGGGGCACTGGCTCCGGCGAATTATTAGCTGCCATGTAAACCGCCGGAACCTGACGGGTTCGTAATGGTAAATTCTCTTCCACGCCATCTATAACCTGATATTGTGGGTAATCGGCTGGGCGCCGTTTCAATCCTTAAGCAGAAACTAACAAACGAAGGAGGAGATAGTTTATGGGGTTGCTCGACTCAATACTCGGCGCGGTTAATGAAAAAGGTGACGCACCCACTGAAGCGAATCCGCTGATTGGTGTTCTTGGGGGTCTGCTTACGCAGAGCGGGGGTTTGCAAAGTTTGGCCGGCAAATTTGCAGAAACGGGCCACGGGAACGCATTCCAATCGTGGGTTGGAATGGGCGAAAACGAACCGATTTCCAGCAATCAGGTTCAAAGCGTGCTCGGCTCCGAGCAGGTCAATGCGATAGCTAGCAAGTTGGGAGTGGATCCCGCGGTTGCGTCAACCTTTCTTGCCGAGTACCTGCCAAAGATTATAGACAAGCTAACGCCAGCCGGAAAAATCGATCCATCTGCGAACCATCAGCAAGGATTGGCGGCCCTATTGCCATCGCTGATGCAAAGCCTTGGCGGCCAATCGTCCATCGGCGGGTCCGCTCGAGCATAGCGGTTGAGATCGCCCCGATTCGTTTCAAACCGATGGTGCCACTAGCGCGATCGGTGTCTCGCACGGCATCTATTTTTCTTTACCTGTTTTGTTTTCCTCTTTGATCGCCTCGCTACAAGCCTGCCCACATGCAGGCTACACTCAATGGGCGGTGTAGCCGCCGTCGATAATGAACGTCTGTCCAATGGCAAACGACGCCAAATCGGAGCAAAGAAGTAGAACGGTGCCGGCCATTTCCTCCGGCTGCGCGACGCGACCTATCGGCGTATTAGCCAGAAAGTAGCGACGTATGTCTGGATCGTCGAACCACGCTTTCGTCATTGCTGTTTCGACAAGACCGGGTGCCAGAGCATTGATTCGAATTCCGTGAGCAGCATATTCCAATGCAGCGGACTTCGTTAGGCCAATGACGCCATGCTTTGCTGCCACGTAGGCGCTGATCCCGACTTCGCCAATCATTCCGGCAATCGACGCGTTGTTGACAATGGCGCCACCGCCATTTTTCAGCATTTGTTGGATTTCATATTTCATACAAAGAAATGCGCCTTTCAGATCAACAGCCACGACCTCCTCGAAAGTTGACTCGTCGGTCTCGGCCAGGGTTAGCGTCGGAGGCAAAACACCGGCGTTATTGAACGCGCAATGCAATGCGCCGTAAGTCTTAACCGCCGTTGCGATGAGATTTTTCACGTCGCCATCCGCGCTCACATCAGCCTCGACAAAAACAGCCTCACCTGCATCTTGCTTGATCGCCTCTACCGTTTCGGCTCCCGCGGGATCGACATCGCCGATCACAACCTTCGCGCCGCTTTGAGCAAACAACTTCGCCGCCGCACGACCAATCCCTCGACTCCCGCCTGTGACCAGCGCGACTTTGCCTGAAAAATCGAATGTAATTGCAGGCGCGCTCAAAACCTTAAGCTCGCGGTGAAGTTGGAACCGTCATTCGCAAAGCGGTCGCACAACAGTACCTCAGTCTCAGTCGGAATTTCCGGCGAGCCGTTCCAGCGGAACGCCGAGCCATCCAGCTGCTTCTCCCCGTTCTGGAAATATTCGGACGTTGATTGGCGAGTCCTGAGTGATGATCGCATGTAACTGGAAATAATGCGCGATCGTGGAGTCTTTTGCCAGAATCGCCGATTTCACCGGTGGACGATCGCCGTACGAGAGCACTCGATGGAGGGAAACTTGAATAACATATCGGTAATTCAGCTCAAGTCGGTCGGTTTCCGACGTATCGCTGAATCGATTGAAAGGTTCCTTTAGTTTCGTTTCTAGCTCTCCGAGAGCGGTAACCACTCTGTTTACCGATGCTTCATTCAGTAAGCCGCGCGGTCTGTAAATGAACAGACGAATGTCTTCGTGAAACTCGACCTCGGGCGGAAGTGGCAGATTCATTCCAATCCTCCTCGTGAATTCCTCCCCGTCTTCCGTTGGTCAGGAGCTCTTGGGGCTACACGTTCCAGCGGAACACCGAGCCATTTTGCAGCTTCTTCTCGTTCTTGGAATATGCGGACGTTGATCGGTGAGTCCTCGGTGATGATTGCGTGTAACTGGCAATAGTGCGCGATGGTCGAATCTGTCGCCAGTATTGCCGATTTTACAGGAGGGCGGTCCAAGTACGAAAGAACTCGATGAAGAGAAATCTGAATGACGTGTCGAAAGTTCAGCTCAACCTCATCGTGGCCGAGAGTATCGAAGAATCGATCGAAAGGCTCATTCAATCTGGCTTCCAGGTCCCCGACAATTTTGACAATCCTGTTAACGGACACCTCGTCCAATAACCCGTGCGGCCTGTAAACGAGAAGCCGAATATCGTCGTGGAACTCAACATCAGATGGAAAGTTAACTCTTTTTTCACTGGACGAGCTGAACAGAGCGCGGTTTGCCCCGGATCCGCCGTCCGGATTTCCTGTGATCGTCATTCCAATCTCCTTTGGGAAACAGAGCCGGTGATTCCAGCTATCTTGATGTTTCAGATACCAATCTCACGCTGTTCTTGCCAGTGAATAGTGCCATGCGAGCAGAACATCGTGTCCCCGCTTCATCGCGTTTAAAAAAGTTTGTCATCCACCGGAAACTCATTTTTCGGGTGGAAAGATGGTTTTCCAGTCGTCTTTCATGCTGATGACGACCCAGCCTTTCTTCCTGGCCTCATCCATGAGCGCATCGCTGAATGTTCCGATCTTCGAATCAGCGCCGTAGGCGTATTCACGCTCGGCGTCATCGTGATGCACAAGCATCATCAATCTGGCACCGGTGCCGGCGCCGGTGTATTCGAGCATTTGCTGATCACCGGTTGAATTGCCGAACGCTGCGTACGGCCGGCGACCGATCACCATGTTGATCCCTTCCGGTTTCCCGGTCTTGTCGTCGATCAGCAGCACTTCTGGCAGTTTGATCAGCTCTGGATTTCCCTCTTTGTTATACTCGTATTTCACCTTGCCCATGCTTCCGACAACTTGCTCCGGCGGCACTCCATATGTCGGCCCGGCAAAGGCGCGCACAAACTCCTGTCCGCCACCGGTTACGATGTAGACCTTGAACTTGTTCTCCCGGAGGTACTGCATCAATTCAAGCATCGGTTGATAAACGCATTCGGTATAAGGCCGTTTGAAGCGCGGCTGCTTCGCTTCGGCCAACCACTTCTTAACGGTTTCCTGGAACTGTTGAACGGTCATGCCGCTGTGCGTAACGGCGACGACCTTTTCGAAATCCTGGATACTGAATCTCAGCATCGCCGCGCGATCGTGCGCCAGGATCGACTTGAACGGCTCCTTCTCGCGCCACTCCGGGTGCTTCGGCGCCAGCGCGATCACTTCGTCTATGGCAAAAGTGACCTGCGCGTAGATGGGCTGCTCAACCCAGAGTGTGCCGTCGTTATCGAAGGTGGCAATTCGTTCCTCAGGTTTAACAAAGTCCGATGAGCCTTCCTGTGCCACTTTCTCGACGAATGTGGTTATGGCCTTCTTCGCAGCCGTATCGTTCCAGGAAGGAAGTGGATCGGCTTGAGCGTGCACGCCCCAGCTCGAGGCGATCGCAGCGACCAGGATTGCGCATACAATATTCGCGCGACGCCTAAAGACACGCTCATGGATTGAACAATTCGGTTCGGTTGATGGTGGTCTCTGTTTCATGCATGCAAGCGCCCGACGTGGCATCTCCGCCTATTTTGTTGCCGATGCGCGTTTCTGGAAAGCGCGAACTTCATTTATTGCGCCGGGAGGTTGGATTCAATGGTTGTAAGTGAACGGGACGCCAGGGAGCGAGCCAACGAAAAAGAAACGCAAGGAAGGTCGCTTTTCAAGCTGACCATCGTGGCAAGTAAGATCAAAGCTATAAGGGCTCCAGCTATCCACCTTACGAAAGAACGGTAGAAATCTACTCAGCGAGCAGTTCCTGTTTGTAAGCAACGACGCACATTAGCGTGCCGCGTTGTAAGCGGCCACCGGATGCCCATGCCTCATGCTGTCGTCAGTTCGCGTGTTTCTAGCAAACCTTGTTCGCAAAGCCGGGCGTATTTTCCGCCAATCGCAACCAGTTGCTCGTGAGTTCCGCGCTCGACGATGCGTCCGTGATCAAGCACGAGAATCTGGGCAGCATGTACGACGGTGGAAAGCCGGTGCGCGATTACGATGGAAGTGCGCGAGAGCATTAGATTCTCCAGCGCTTTCTGGATGAGTCGCTCCGTTGTGGTGTCCACGCTGGCTGTCGCTTCATCCAGAATCAAAATCGGCGGATCTTTTAACAGCGCTCGCGCGATCGAGAGCCGCTGCTTTTCGCCAACACTCAACTTTACGCCACGCTCGCCCACAACGTCGCTTAATCCGTGTGGCAACCGCTCAATAAAGGGACGCGCCTTTGCCACCGTGGCAGCCTCCAGTAATTCTTCGTCGGTTGCATCAGGCTTCCCGATTTGCAGGTTATCGCGAATGGTTCCGTTAAACAAAAAGGATTCCTGCATCACCATCCCGATCTGTTGCCGCACTGCACGAATGCTGAAATCGCGAATCGGATTTCCGTCGATCAAAATCTCGCCGCTATCAAACTCGTAGAAGCGCGTAAGCAGGTTGATGACCGTTGATTTTCCGGCGCCAGTTGAGCCGACCAGTGCGACCGTCTCGCCCGGCCGAGCATGAAATGAAATGTCAGTCAGCGTTGGCAGATCATCGGCATAGCTAAAACTGACATGCCGGAACTCAATCTCGCCGCGCACTGTTTCAGTAAAGATTTTGCCTCCGGCCGGCTCGCCTGGCGAATCGAGAATTTCGAAAACCCGTTCGCCTGCGGCCCGTCCTGCCTGGATCAATTGATTAAGGTCATGCAATTTTCCCACCGGTTCGTAGAGGAAACTGGCGAGCACAAGAAAAGCGCCAAGACCGCCTAACTGCAGAGTGCCGGATAAAACATCGCGTGCGCCAACTGCCACCACCAGAAGCACCCCGAGCGAGCCGAACAAATACATTGAAGAATGGTACAGTGCCCAGATCCGCGTGACGACGAGCGAAGCGCGCCGTAACTCGTCACTCTCTTTGTTAAAACGACGATCTTCCTCAGCCTCACGTACAAAACTTTTGATCTGACGAATGCCGGACAGATTGTCGTGGAGTAGCGAATTCATCGACGAAGCGGCGCGCCGGTGTAGCCGGTATCGCCGGTGCGTCGTAAGCGTGTACCATAGCGCACCGAGGGCTAGAAACGGTATAGGTGTCAGCGCGACCAGCGTCAGTTTGGTGCTGAGGTAGAACATCCCGGCCACCACCACGGCGATCTGCAATATCGCGACCGTGCCTTTCTCAATACCGTCGATCAGGACGCGCTCGACCGAGCTCACGTCCTCCAGAACCCGTGTCATCAAATCGCCGGTAGCGCGGTTATCGAACCAGCGCAGCGGCAGAGTTTGGATGTGCGTATAAAGATCGCAGCGCAGATCGAAAATGACTCTTTGCTCGAAGGTGTTGTTGAGGAGAAGACGAAGATAGTCCAAGCCTCTCTGAAGCACGACGGCTAGGGCCACGAGAATCACCAGCGGAAGCAAACGTTCGGGGTGATGACCGTTAATGACGTTATCAAGAACATATTTTGTCGCCGCAGGGGGAACGACCACCATGAGCGTGCCCGCAATCGCGCAAGCCAGCGTCGCAATCGCGAGCATCGGATAGCGTTTGAGATAAACAAAAACGCGACAGAGCGTTTTCACGTCCTTTGAAACTCAGTGACGTGAACCAAGTTTCAAGCCGTAAACGGCATTAATCGCTTCCAACTCGCTCCAGTCGACGACAGCTTTCGGCGTCAACCCGGGCGCCCAGCGCAGACTCCTGCTCAACCGACAAGGCGACGTGGCTCTTGCGGTCGGTCTTTGGATTCACAAATTTTACGACGTGAAGTATTGAGAGGCGATAAACAAAAGCGCTGCGCCAATCGGAAGCCACTCAATGTGGCTTCGGTTCCTATTTCTCCGCGTCAGGAATTGATGTGATCTATCCGAGGAGCGCTCATAGCTACCTCATATCAGGTGTGGCGCGAATCCCCTAACGATTGTCTATACCAATCATTTTGCACCGCATATTTAAGACCGACATTGACGATCTTGTCACGCTATCGCGCAAATCGACCACGAGAGAGAAGTATCAGAAAGCTGCGCGCACGCAGCGATCCGTTCTGCCGAGCAGTTTTTGAGGAAATTTCCCGGCGTTTTCCGCGATTTTTATCGCACTTGTTTACGCAGCCAGACATTCGTCGTTGCGGAATCGTTGGGATCGCGCGTATCAGGATCGAACCTGGTAACTAGTTGTTTTTTGGGAACCGAATGTGGAGAGTTGCTTTCACCACCAAAAGGCTCTCGGTCCCCATGCTCCGTACCAGCCCCAGGCAGCTGCCCGGTCCATTTCGGCCGCCATGTAGTAGTTCTGAGCGATCTGTTGCTGAATAGCCAGTTCCCTGTAGCGTTGGTACTCTGGTTCGCGACCGACGTAAGCCACGCCCGCCTGCTGGTCCTTATAAACGTAAAACACTCCCTTTCCCTGTATGGTGGCGCGTTCAACCTGATATGGTGGCAGCGCGGCATACATCTGCTGTTGCTTTGGCGTTTGGGGGGTGCGTGCGCGGAAGCCTGCGGCGCTGAGCAAAGCTGTTGTGTTGCCTGATCCCGCCCCGGCGCAGCCGCCCACGAAGAGAGTAGCAACCGCGAGAGCAAGGATCATGACGATGCCGAAGTGAGGTCTTTGGATTTTCATGGTTTTGGTTGTGTAGGTTGTGTTTGTTCGGTTTGGATAAAAATACTGGCCGCAATCGCGACGCTTGCCCGGCAAAGTGGGTACTCCTGATTGTGGCATCTTACGCGCTCCGCGCGACCGAGACCTTCAACACTGAGCAATCATCAGGAGGCGGTGCGCCATGGAGACACTCGAGTGTGCGATTGCGGACCTCCGCGATAGTTGGACTGTGGCCCTTGGTCGATGCGGTCAGAAACTCTACCAAGCCGGCGAGGGGATCGCGATCCTGATTTCGACGGCTTTCAAACACGCCATCGGAAAAAATATAGAGTTCCATCGGAAAAAGTAGAGGAATTTCCACGGTGGGATATTTGGCATTCGGGAAACAACCAACGGGAGGACCGCTGGCGGGTAACTTGTGGTCAGTGCTCTGTGTAGCACGGAGAACTGCCGGAGGATGGCCACCCGCGGCGTATCGCAACGTTCCACTCACGAGGTCTGCAATGCCGTACCAGATGGTGAAGTACAGGTGATCATGTGATTTTGAGAAATAGATGCGATTCAATGCGCGGAGCACTGCACCCGGATCGTTCCAATCGGTGTCTGGAAGACCACACGTGCGCAACGTGTCGACGATGGAAACTGCGAGCAGTGCAGATTTAACTCCGTGACCAGATACGTCGAGCAGATAGAAGGCGAATCGATCGGAATCCATCCAGTGATAGCCGAGCCCGTCACCGCCAAGTTGCGCCGAAGTGGTCATGAACCAATCCGCCGAGACGCGCTTGTCGGTAATGGGGCGCGGCAAAAGAGAGAGCACATAATCAGCCGCTCCTGTGAGCTCGGAGTTCAGCACCTCCTGTGTGCTTCGTAGAGTGTCGTACGCGTCAGCGATCTCTTTGGTGCGTTGTTCGGCCGCGATTTTAGCAAGGCGCAGTTGCTCCACGGCTCGTGCTCGTTCGATGACGATCCCTGCCAAATGCGTGGCCATACGAATCAGTTCTCGATCATGTTCGCTGGGCTCATGTGGGTAACGATAGTACATCGCCACGGTACCCAGCAGCGCACCATCACTGGAGAAAACCGGTGTGGAGCAACATGCTCCGAGTCCGAACTGAGCGGCGAGCCCGGCGTAATCCGCCCAATGAGGATCGCTCGCGATATCCGTCGCGAATACCGGTTCACGCTTGTAGGCGACGCTTCCGCATGAGCCGACGCGCGGGCCGATGCGCACACCGTCGACGATGCGGTTGTATTCCGCTGGCAAACTGGGCGCTGCTCCATGGCGCAGGCATTGCGCGTCCTCGTCGAAGATCAGCACGGTGCACATCATTCCGTCACAGGATTGTGATTCCACGCCACGCACGAGTACGTCCAGCACCGTAGGAAGCGGGTCACCGGAAGCGATTTTCTCCAACACTCGTTTCTCGTTTGCCAACGCGTCCTGCGCTCGCTTGCGCTGTGTGATATCGCGGAAACTCCATACGCGGCCAACGTTGCGTTGCTTGATCAATTGAATTGCTGAATTGCGCTCGAAAACCCGGCCGTCCTTCAACTGCAGGACGTCGAACGTCTCGGGAGCGGATGAAGCGATAATTTTCTGGATGCGCGCCAGATACCCGGTTGGTTCTTTCAGTTGCGGACTAACATAATTCCACAATTCGCTCGCCTCAGCTGATACCATCATGTGAGGGGGAATTCCCCACAGCTTGACGTACTTCTCATTGAATTCTCTAACGCAATTCGTCTCGTCGGTTACCAGGATGGCGTCTGTCGTGGATTCGAGAGTTGCATGCATCATTGCAAGCGCTGCCGACAGCCCGTCGGCGCTGTGTTCGCCAGAATATTGATGCAATTGATCGGGCATTTGGGCGTTCGCGCCCTTTCCGCGTGTCTCTAGCGTGGACGATACATTGTCTGTAGACATGCCGTGATCTTTCATCGCTCACCGTGATGCGACGCTGCGACACGCTCGGCCCCGAGCCTCTCAACACGCTACGTTTCTTACCTCAAACTGAAGAGGATGGAAGCAAAAACCGAAAATATCCACAGCTGCTCCCGTGGTCAGAGGGCTCTAGTTGAACATGTCTCTAACCGAAACGGCAGGCCGAATCATTTGGACGCCAGTTGCGAAGCCGGTTTTACGCAGCGAAACCCGAGATGATTGGTGCCGGTGTTGAGTTCGCCTTTTCCGCGTGTGCCCACGATGTAGCGCGAACAATATTGGTCATTGCAAAGAAACGAACCGCCGCGCTGTACGCGCTTTTTTTCGTTAGGCTCAGCCGGATCAAACGGCGAGTCCGGCCCTTTCGGATTGCGGGCGACGCCAACCTTGTCTGCGAGCGTCGTGTAATAATCGGGGCGATACCAATCGCTGCACCATTCCCAGACGTTGCCGGCCATGTCGTAAAGCCCATAACCGTTTGCCGGAAACGATTTCACCGGGGCGATGCCGGCGTAACCGTCCTCGTCTGCATCTTTCACTGGAAACTTTCCCTGCCACGTGTTGGCCATCCATTTTCCTCCAGGACGAAACTCATCGCCCCAGACGTAGGTCTTTCCTGCCAGACCGCCGCGTGCGGCAAACTCGAACTCCGCTTCAGTGGGCAAGCGCTTGCCCGTCCACTTAGCGTACGCCTCTGCGTCCGGGTAAGCGATGTGCACGACAGGATAATTCTGCTTGCCTTTGATGTCGCTCTGTGGACCAAACGGGTGACGCCAGTTGGCACCTTTCACGTAACTCCACCATTGATAATGATTGTTGAGCGGAACCTCATGATCCGTCGGCGCAAACACGACTGAGCCGGCCACGAGATTTTCCTCGGGCGCAGTGGGGAACTCCTCTTTTGTTGGTGTGCGTTCGGCAATTGTAATGTAACCGGTCGCCCTGACGAATTTTTCAAACTGCGCGTTCGTCACCTCTGTCGCATCCATCCAGAAACCGTCAACGTAAACGCGGTGCACCGGTTGCGAATCATTCGAGGCCATCGGCATCGCGTGGCTTCCTTCGCCGGCTACGGCGGCGCCCATGGAAAATTCGCCACCTGGAATCCACACCATACCTTCCGGCGCCTTGCTCGGCACTCTCGTTTTATTAGGCAGGGTTGGCTCGAATGCGGAACTACCCTCGTGCGCGTCAATCCACCGTACGAGAGCCGGGCTGAAACCGACAACGGCAACAAGGCTAAAAATGATTTGCCTCATTTCAGTCTTCGATCGTTGCTGCGATATCTTCTGCGGTTTCCACAGTTTTCTCGTCAACCGCGCTTAGATTTGAAGGTTTCGTATCTATGGTCACCTTTTCGATTTTGCCGGTAAACTTGTTTTCTCCCAGCTTATAATCGTTGGACACCATCGTTTCGTTGTCCATGCCGACGTCGGTGCCTTCGTCTGCTGAAAACGCATACGGTTGCGTTTTTGGAATGCGTCCTTCCGCCACCTTTTGTCCGTCCACATAGAGCGCGCACTTACCTCCTGAGCCAGGCTTTGGCGCATCGACTGCGAACTCGTATTTGATCTCGTGTTTGCCCGGCGACAGAGGCGTCTGACCGCCGATGTTGGTGCGGTCCACTCCAAAGTAATTGTATTCGTGATGGACCTTTCCGTCCTTTATGTAGAGCACCCAACCTCCAAACGCGCCAGCTTGTGCAATGATTACGCCATTTGTATTGGCGTCCTTCAATTCTACCGGCGCTGTGATGGTATAGGAGCGGTTCTTTACATTGATGAACGCGTTTTCCGCCATGCCAGTCATTCCCGGGTAAACTGTGAGCGAAGTCCGGTTGCCCATCAGGTCGGGTCGCCCGGCAATGGATGCATCAAAGCGCTCTGACCTGCGGTCGTCGATAGGCAGCACATGGTTCTTGATTGCTTCCTTGGTGAAGAGGTCCTGAAGCTCTTTTAGTTTTGCGGGATTTTGCGCGGCGAGATCGTGGGCTTCGCTGAAATCATCGGCCACATGGTAAAGTTCCCAGGTGTCCTTGGAAAGGGGCGGAAGCGGCACCATCAACCAGGGAATGGAATGGCGTGTACAGGCAATCCAACCATCGTGGTAGATGCCGCGATTGCCAAACATCTCGAAATACTGAGTCGTATGTGTCTCGTTGGCTTTGGGATTGTCGAACGTGTAAGCCATTGAGGTTCCGTCGAAAGGCCTTTGGATCGTTCCGTTAACACTCTTTGGAAACGGTAAACCAGCGGCTTCAAGAATAGTCGGTGCGATATCGGTGACATAAGTGAACTGAGAACGAATTTCGCCCTTGGCTTTAATGCGCGCTGGCCAATGGATCACGACTCCATTAGTGGTGCCGCCGTAATGCGAAGCGATCTGCTTGGTCCACTGAAACGGCGTATCGCCTGCCCAGGCCCAGCCGATAGCATAATGTGGAAACGTCGTTGGGTCGCCCCAGTTATCGATGTGATTCATCATTTGGGAAGCAGTGCCGATGATACCATTCAAAGCCATCATCTCGTTATAGGTCCCTTCCGGCCCTCCCTCGGCGCTAGCTCCATTATCGCCCGCGATGTAGATAAACAACGTGTTATCAAGCAGGGACATCTCCTTTAAGGCATCTACTAGACGTCCTATTTGTTCATCTGTATGCTCGGCAAAACCGGCAAAGGTCTCCATTTGTCGCGCCTCAAGCTTTTTCTGGTCCTGCGTCTGGGAATCCCAGGAAGGAATTTCTTTGGGCCGCTTCGTTAACTCCGCGCTGGCAGGGATAACACCCATCTGTTTTTGCTTGGCAAATGTCTCTGCGTTTAAGGCATCCCATCCCTGGTCGAATTTGCCTTTGTAGCGGTCAATATATTGCTTTGGGACATGGTGCGGGGCATGCAGCGCACCGGTGGCGAAATAGACAAAGAAAGGCTTGTCCGGCGTCAATGAGTGTTGCGCCTGCATCCAGGCGATCGCCTGGTTCGTCATGTCAACGGTGAAATGATAACCCGGCTCGTGCGGCGGCTCTACCCGGATAGTTCCATCAAAAATGGCCGGCGCCCACTGATTGGTTTCGCCACCTATGAAACCGTAAAACTTATCGAAACCGGAATGCGTAGGCCAACGATCAAGCGGTCCGGAAACCGAAACCTCCCACGGAGGCGTTTCATGATACTTGCCAAAGGCGGCGGTGCTGTACCCATTGAGTCGCAACATCTCGGCAAGCGGTGCCACACTTTGCGGACGGATTCCGGTGTTGCCAGGAAAAGCGGTGGCGAGTTCCATGATCGCGCCCGCGTTGTTCACGTGATGATTGCGTCCCGTCAACAATGCAGTGCGCGTCGGCGAACAGAGGGCCGTGGTATGAAAATCATTATAACGCAGGCCGTCCGCCGCCAGCTTGTCGAGTGTCGGCATTTTGCACGGACCGCCAAATGCGCTTGGTTGTCCGAAGCCGATGTCATCGAGCAAAACGACGACTACGTTCGGCGCAGCCTTGGGAGCTTTAACTTCAAAGCGCGGCGGTGCCTTCGCGTTGCGCGCGTCCAGCTCGGTGATAGTTGGCGGTTTAGGCTCCGGTACCGGCAATACCGTGCGATCAATCTCTTGCGACGCCAATGATAGCGGCAGCAAACTCGACGCAGCGACAAGCAAATGTATCACTGGTGAATTTTTCATTACGATGTCTGATTTCATGGTATTTGGATTGGTCCTTTCAGTTTCACCCAAACTCTCAAAATCTCCGACCGTGTCACTTTACACTCGATGTCGCTATCATGCCTCGAGCAATGTTGTCGCGGATCCACGGACTGTGCTTATAAGACTTTAGGGCGATAGCGCCGGTCGCCTTTTGTAGTTCAAGTTAACGCTGTCTTTAGTTAGTAGCGGCTTGCGGCTTTCGCCGGAGTCCGGACCGATCAATGCTCTTCCGAATTGCTGGAGTTCAAGCGTGTAACGGAATACGGTGAATAACGCGATAGTTACAACGAAAGAGCGGGACGCGGATATGTAGATAATTACGGAGCCCGCGTGATGCTTCAGATCGGACCTGTCTGTCAATCGTTTTCGATGCACGCAAGTCTGCTTGCGGTGTTAGGCAGCCGACTCCGAGTGCACCTCCCGATGATCTTGCCGTAGATTAGCATCCGGCAAATGGGAATCCAGAAAGCCGAGGGCGTGCGGCACCTTGATGACGCGCACTCCAGCTTTGCGTTGCTGCTCGACGATCTGATCGCGCAAAACCTGCGTGCGGGTCCAATGCACCTTTGGACGGAAATGATGTTCTGCGTGGTAACCGTTGTAAAACCAGGTCCAGTTATAGAGTTTCTCGTAAGTGCTCACGCCCCAGGCGATGGGTTCGTCCGGATTGCCGCCGTAATGTCTGTAGTAGCCATTCAAATAAGAAAGGCAGTGACCGAAATACCAAAATGGCAAGAGGAAACAGATGTACTGCCAGTTGAGAACCCCAAGGATAACAAAGGTCGCAAGGAAACATGCCAGCTCGAACACGCCCCAAAACGCCTCGAGCGGGTGTTTGCGTTTCAGTTCCTTGAAGACGGTCTTGGGATCCTCGCGAAAGAAACTTAGAAAGATGTATTTCAACGGATGCTCCGGCTCACCGTCATGGCCGTGTTTATAAATCGAGATCCAGTCGATTGTTTCACCATCCTCGTCCGGCCGATCGGCATTCCCCTTGTGATGCTGCATGTGAATGCACTCATAAAAGACCTGGCCGAATCCGATCGTGATTGATTCCATTATGCTGAACAAGCGATTCAGCAGCGGCGAAGGGAAGTACGGATTGTGAATATAATTGTGGGAAATGCCGTTAATGTTCCAGGAGATGCTGAGCGAATAGACAAAACCCAGAATGATCATCACCCAAAGCGGGCAGCGTGAAAAAAGATAAAACATCCCGAAAAAATAGACGCAGTGCAGAATAGCTGCTGTCACAGGGATGGCGTCCCAGCGCGTGTGCCCGAAGATCCTCGAATCGGTCTTTGGACGCTCGATAGCTACGACGTCACTTAAAGCGGTTGGCATCGTGTTCAGGGACGTGTTTCGAATACGCAATTTTCTCTGGTAAATCCAGTCGTAAATTCATCGTGGTCTTGCTTTATCAAGTGCCAGGGAGGGGACTTGAACCCCTACGGATTTCTCCACCAGATCCTAAGTCTGGCGCGTCTGCCAATTCCGCCACCCCGGCAATGGGGGTTCCGATTGTAGATTTTCGACTGTCGATTTCAAGGAACGGCGGTCTCTAATTTGCCGCGATGCGTCACTGGTGCCTAGGATTCACTCGGCGCGTTCCCGGCAGGCGACAGCGAAGACTGCGCAGCCGCGTCCGCTTTCGCCGCAGCGGCCTTCGCGGCTGCTTCGGCAGCAGCTTTTTTCTTCGCTTCAGCCGCAGCCGCCGTGTCCGCTAGATTTTTATCTACCGCCGCCGCTTCGACCGGATGAATCTTGTGATAATATCCGTTCGATTTGGAAAGCTGCTGCCTGCGTAACAGGAGCGAATCGAACCGCTCGCGCTTACTCAGTTCGAAATCCTTGTCCATCTTGATGGCCTCGAACGGGCAGACCTCGACACAAATCTGGCAGCTCATGCACACCGAAATGTCAATGTCGAAGGTTTTCGGGTAAAACTGCGGTTTGCCCATGTAATCGGGTTTTCGATCGTCGCTTTTGACGATGTAGATGCACTGGGGCGGACATTCCTTTTCGCAAATCTTACAGGCCACGCATCGCAGACCAGCCTGCGCATCGTCACCATCATAAATGAGAAACGGAAAATTCCGGTAATTCTCCGGCAGCGGACTCCGCTCCTCCGGATACTGCACTGTGATCAGGCGATCCTTCTCGAAATAACTCCCCACAAAATTTCGGGCCGTAACGGCCATTCCCTTGAGTATGCCTGTGCCAACCATCGCTTCGCGAAGTTAAATCGTTAAATCGCTTTTAATATCAATCCTCTCGGATGATGGCGCAAACTAGGTCTCGAATGAGATTTTAGTTTGTCCGCGCCTCAGTTTGTCAACAGCTCGACGACTGCGGCAGAAGATGCAGGGACGATGGTAGCTTCACATCCCGTTCAGAAGAGCATCGGCCAGATCGGTGGAAAGAAAGATAACAACAGAATAACCTACCGCCGACCGCATGAATAGCAGGATCAGCGGCGGTTGGCTTCGCTAACATCTTAACGATCGACTTCGCCCATTACGATATCCACGCTGCCGAGATGATGCGGGCAGTGTTGCCGATCGTATCATGCGTGTGCTGGCGATTCAGTCTTAGGCAGCGGTTCGCCGGTGAGCAGATGCCACAGCGGGTGATTGATGAAAATCAGTTCCCGGCCTTTCTTCACAGGCGTAACCAATCCAGCCTTCGCCAGGTCGCGGAGATATTTAGTCGCGGTCAGTCGCTTGGCGATGCCGGCCTTCTCGACAAAGCGGATCTTGCAATAGGGCTGCTCGAAGATCAGCTCGATCAACTCCTTGCTGAAACTTGATTTCGGCAAAACCGTTTTCGCCGTTTGCAATGTTTCCGCGAGCAAGCTGTGGATGGCATTGATCTTTTCGGTGGTGCCATGCGCGGTTGCTTCAATGGCTTCCAGCATATAGAGAAGCCAGTCTTCCCATTCGCCGCGTTCGGTTACGGCTCGCAGGCTGCGATAGTACTGCGCTTTCCGCTCGATGATGAACCGGCTCAAAAACAAAATCGGCATTTCAAGCAATCGATTCATGATCAGTTGGAGAATAATCAGGATGCGTCCGGTGCGGCCGTTGCCGTCGAAGAACGGATGAATGGCTTCAAACTGGTAGTGCGCGACCGCGACGCGAACAAGCGGGTCAAGATCGGACGACATCTCATTTGAGAAGCGCTCGAGGTTTGCCATTTTTTTCCGAATCAGATCCTGGCCTTCGGGCGGAGTGTAGATGACTTCTTTGGTCTCCGGGTTTTGAAGTTTAGTTCCCGGAAGATTACGGATGCCGGCGTTGTTTTCCTTGATGATGTTGACGATCTCGATCGTCAGATTAGTGGAGAGAAACGGGCGGTGGTGAATCGCGTTTAATCCGTGCCATAGCGCATCCCGATAATGGAGAACTTCCTTCGCGTGGGGAGAAAGATCGCCGCCGTTTCCATCGGCAGCGAGGCCGCGGTAAAGCTCGTCGTTTGTAGTGAAAATGTTCTCGATTTCAGAACTGAGTTTGGCTTCCTGAAGGGCGAGAGTGTTGAGCAAAATCGTGGGATTGGGAATCGTATGGGTGCGGCCTTTGAGTTCGGCCAGCGCCCGGCTGGCGCGCGTGGTGGCCTTGAGAGCTCGCGGCGTTTCCAGTTCGACCTGAGGCGGCAGGTTTGGGAGGTCGTTGAACGGCTTATCGGGGTTGAAATCCATGTGATTTATACATTGGTCAGACGAAATGTATAAAAAAAGCCGAAAATTATACATTTCTTAATGTCGTGTATGCCGGGCATACACGAGTGCCTGAGAACCTCCGTTTCCGCCAGCCGCAACCGTATCGCCGCAGGTCAGGCCGTCATCGATCCACTTCCCCCATCACGATATCCACGCTGCCGAGGATGACCATTACGTCAGCGACGGTGTGGCCGAGGCACATGTCCTCGAGAATGGTGAGATTGATGAAACTTGGTGGGCGAACGCGGTAACGATATGGATTTGGGCTGCCGTCGCTGATCAAATAAAAACCGAGTTCTCCCTTTGGCCCTTCAATCCGGCCATACGTTTCGCCGGCCGGCGGACGAAAAGCACGCACTTTGACTTTCGGATTCACAATAGAGCCGGGTGGAATTTGCGGGAGCGCTTGTTTCAAAATTTCTACGCTCTCGTGCATCTCCAATGCGCGCATCATCAATCGATCGTAAGTGTCGCCGTGCTCGCCAAGCGGAATACGGAATTTGAATCGGGGGTAGATTCCGTAGCCGTCCACCTTGCGAATGTCGTAATTCACACCGCACGCGCGCAACATCGGGCCGGTAATGCCGGCGTTGATCGCCAGCTCTGCTGAAATCTTTCCCACATTTTGGGTGCGGCCGATCACGATCTCGTTCCCGAGAATTAGTTGCTCGAACTCGTCGAGAAATCTCGGGAACCGATCGACAATCTGTTTCGCGTGAGCAAGCCACTCTTCGGTCGCGTCCACACGGCAACCGCCAAAGCGCATGTAGTCGCACATCATCCGGGACCCGGACAACGATTCGAAAAGATCGAGAATTTTTTCGCGCTCGCGGAACGCATACATCAGCGGGGTGCCCCATGCGCCCATGTCGCTCAACAGAAAGCCCAGCAGCGATGCGTGATTCTGCAGACGCGTCAGTTCTGCAAGAATGATGCGCAAATATTCGGCACGCTCGGGCACTTCGATTCCGGCCAGCTTTTCAACACTGAGCGCGTAAGCCCAGTTATTAGTCATCGAACAAAAATAATCGAGCCGGTCGGTGTACGGCATGGAGCCGAGATAACTCGTGTTCTCCCCGATCTTCTCGTGGTTCCGATGGAGATAACCGAAGACCGGTTTCAGCTTGCGAACGATTTCGCCATCGAGTGCGACGTTCATCCGAAACACTCCGTGCGTGGAGGGATGCTGCGGTCCCATCGAGATTTCGAGCAATTCGCCTTCGAGTCGCGAAGACATCGTGACCGGTGGCCGCTCCATTGCTTCTAGTGTTTCAACTGTCGCGATCATTTTAAAATGTCATGCTGAATTGCGAAGACGACCAAGGATCTCTGATTTTTTTCTAAATTCTTCGACGTCGGAAATAACCAGAGATGTTTCGCTTCGCTCAACATGACAGGTCAGGAAGGCTTTAGTCCTTCTTCCTCTGGCCGCTGCGGATAATGCTGCTTCGATTTTGCGAGCACCTCATCATGGGGTGTGGGTTCCCACTCGTAATCGTCCGGCTCGCGGTAATCTTTCCGCATCGGATGATCTTCGAACTCATCCCACATCAATATCCGCCGCAAATCCGGGTGACCTTCGAAATGAATACCGTACAGATCGAAAATCTCGCGCTCTTGAAACTCCGCACTGCGCCAGATGGGGGTGAGCGAAGCCAAGCGCGAGCCTTCTCCACGGTCAGCCGTACGCATGCGAATGATCACCGGTCCGTGTTTATGTGTGATTGAATAAAGGTGATAAACCGCCTCAAGATAACCGGGAATTTTTTCCTCCGTGGTTTCGACAATCTCCTTTTCCTGGCCATCGACGGTCTTCTTTATCTTAATTGTTTTCTTCACGACGCGATCCAGCCAATCGACCCCTGTCACATTGGAACAAAAATCGAGGCATAGTGCCGGATCGACGTGCAAGAATCTTGCAACCGCGACAGCATGCTCGTTATCGATCAAAAGCGAATGCTGCTCGGACGGGCTACCGTTCTGCACGATTTTAATCTTCGCGCCCGGCACAGCCGCCTCGACGCGGGATTTGATTTCGTCGAGAGATTCCACGGTCAGCTGCGCTCGATCACTGCCGGATGAAAAACGTCCGGGTTCGACGCTGGCTCCAGATCGTGTTTTCCAAACTTCGGCACGGGAAACTCGCTCGGCTGTTCCGGCTTCAGGAATTCCGCCTTGCCGGCGCCGGTGAGTTTCTGGCTATCGATCTTGCGCTGCAGTTCCATGAATGCGTGAAGCAACGCTTCAGGTCTTGGCGGACATCCGGGAATGTAAACGTCTACCGGAATATAACGGTCGATCCCTTTGAGCACATTGTAACCTTGCTTGAACGGTCCGCCCGAAATCGCACATGCGCCCATGGAGATCACGTATTTCGGATCAGCCATCTGGTTGTAAAGGCGCACAATTTGTGGCGCCATTTTCTTGGTGACTGTCCCGGCAACGATCATGAGATCAGCCTGCCGCGGCGATGGTCGGAAAACTTCGCCGCCAAACCGCGCGATGTCATAGCGCGAAGCCGCTGTAGCGATCATTTCAATGGCGCAACACGCCAAGCCAAATTGCAGCGGCCAAATCGAGTTCCTGCGTCCCCAGTTGTAGAGATCCTGCATTGAAGTGACCCAGATCCCCTGCCTTTGCAGATCCTTCCGCAGTTGTTCATCGATTGGCTCATGATCTTCGAAAGAGTCTACCATCGGCAGAAGGTAACCCTTTTGACCTTTTTCACCAGCAGCGCGCTCTAGCGCTGCCATTGCAAACACCCCTTGCCCCACGCCCAGACGAGGCCTTCCATCAAAAGCAGAAGAAAAACCAGAATCGCGATAAACGCTCCAACCGGGAGACCTGTGAAGGCGACAGCAAATGGCACCAGAAACACGGCTTCCACGTCGAAGATCAAAAAAATAATCGCGTAAAGATAATACTGGGCATGAAACTGAATCTGCGCGTCGCCAATCGATTCCATGCCGCATTCATAAGTGGCGCTCTTGTCTGGGCCAGGCTTTGGCGGCTGGAAAAAGTGCCGCCACAGCCAGGCGAGGGCCAGCGGCATCAACGGAAAAACCAATGCTACCGTGACGAAAACAACAATGAACAAATAAGGGCTCGGCATCATCCGGGAGACGTTCAAAAACTCAAAAGAGTTACACGTTTACAAGGATCAAATTCGCTCGGAATACCACGCTCCGAATTCTATACGCGAGGGTTCATAAAAGCAGCAAGGAAATTTGAAGGCTCATCGCGATTGAGAAATGCGACCGCAACTAACTTTCGCACAACGAGCTCTGCGGCTCCTGTTGAATAATACGCTTCCCGCAACGCGATTATCTTTGTTTATTTGCTTTGCCTCCCACATTGACATTGCCGTAATGTGAGTATGCCAACTGCTTCGGCAGTGAAAATTTCTGACTGATATGGATGTAAGCGGCACGATCGGGGCGGTTCTGAAACAAAAGAGCCGCGAGATTTATTCCGTCTCTCCGGACGCAACAGTTTTTGAAGCTGTCAAACTGATGGACGAAAAGAACGTCGGCGCTCTGCTGGTCATGGAAGGAACGACATTGGTTGGGATCATTTCCGAACGCGATTACACGCGCAAAATCATGCTGCGCGGCAAACGTTCCAGGGAAACCGGGGTCGCTGAGATCATGTCAACCAGCGTGACAGTCACGCATACAAGCGAACCGGTTGCGACTTGTCTCCGTCTTATGACTGACAAACATATTCGGCATTTGCCCGTGATGGATAGCGATAAAGTCGTTGGCGTGATCTCGATCGGCGACTTGGTGAAACACGTGATCTCATGTCAGCAAGCCGCCATTGCGCATCTGGAAAGTTACATCCAGGGCGGAATCGCTGCGGGTTAATAAACAGAGTCGGGTCTATGCCAGACGCTGCTCCGGGTCTGGCGTTTAACAGAACCGCCCTACAGGTTCCAAACTGTTTTACCGCCAACAATCGTTCGCACCGCGCGGCCTTTGAGGTTCCACCCGTCGAAAGGCGAATTGCGCGAAGCTGATTGAAACTCTTCGACCCTGACTGTCCACTCCAGTTCGGGATCGATCAGGGTAACGTCAGCTTTCGCTCCGATTGAAAGCGTGCCGGGATCGATCTTTAACAAACGCGCCGGCTCGATCGTGTACATTTCGATCAACCGCGCGACGTCTATCTTGCCATGTTTGTGCACCAGCAAATCGAGGAACAAGCCGAGTTCCGTCTCCAGCCCAACGATGCCAAACGGCGCCGCATCGAATTCGACTTCCTTTTCGAAATTCGCATGCGGAGCATGATCGGAAGAAAGGACTGAAAGCGTTCCGTCAGCGATGCCCTCCAGCAGCGCATCCACGTCCGCCTGCGCGCGCAATGGTGGATTCATCTTGTAATTCGTGTCGAAATTCTGAACCGCTTCGTCCGTTAAAGCGATGTGATGCGGACACACTTCACCGCTGATTTTCACACCGCGAGCTCGTGCTTCGCGAATGAGCCGCACACTGCCGGCGGTGGTGACGTGCTGGCAGTGGATGTGATGATCGCTTAGTTCCGCCAGCAGGATGTTTCTCATGACCATCGCTTCCTCGCCCGCTGCGGGCCATCCTGGCAAACCGAGCAATGTGCTCCAGTAACCTTCGTGCGCGACTCCGTTCCCGACGAGATTGTAATCCTGGCAGTGATCGAGCACCGGCACACCAACCATTCGGGCGTACTCTACGGCGCGCCGCATTACTTCGTGATTTTGCACACAATGCCCGTCATCAGTGATCGCCACCACACCCGCCTGCGCAAGAGAGCCAATCGGCGCCAGTTCTTCTCCTGCAAGATCTTTTGAAATCGCGCCGGTCGGCAAAACATTAACGCACGCGACAGCCGCCGCGCGATCTTTAATCCACGCAATCGTGCTCGGCGTATCCGCGGCGGGCGAAGTATTGGGCATACAGACAACGGTTGTAAATCCGCCGGCTGCCGCCGCGCGCGCACCAGACGCGATTGTTTCTTTGTGACCGAATCCGGGTTCGCGCAGATGGACATGTATATCGATCAGACCCGGAGCGACGATCAGGTTCTGCGCGTCAATCTCTTCGACCTCTGACTTCTTATCTTTAACCCGTGACGTCTTTGCAATGAGTCCGTCGGCGATATGAAGATCGGCAACTTCATCCCGCTTGTTCGCGGGATCGATAACGCGCCCGTTGCGAATGATGATCGCGCTCATGTAGCGATTCCTCCGCACAAATACAAAACCGCCATGCGAACCGCGAGACCGTTGGTAACCTGGTCGAGAATGACGCTCCGTGCGCCGTCGGCAACTTCGCTGTCGATTTCCACCCCCCGGTTGATTGGACCGGGATGCATGATCAGACAATCGGGCTTTAGGAGTTTTGTGCGTTCTTTCGTCAGACCAAATAAGCGGATGTATTCGCCGAGACCGGGAAAATATTCCCGGCGTTGACGTTCGTGCTGAATCCGCAGGAGATTTAAGACATCTGCTTTTGGCAGCACGTCCTCGATCTGGTACGAAACTTCGACTCCAAGTTTCTTGAACTCCCGCGGCACCAACGTGCTGGG
The DNA here is from genome assembly GCA_963807435.1 of uncultured Verrucomicrobiae bacterium. Taxonomy (GTDB): domain Bacteria; phylum Verrucomicrobiota; class Verrucomicrobiia; order Chthoniobacterales; family UBA10450; genus Udaeobacter. The sequence continues at coordinate 240,777 of CAWECA010000003.1, read as the reverse complement.
CCCTACAAGCGTGACGCGCGCGCCGAGCTTGGTTAAACCAAAAATGTTCGAGCGCGCGACGCGGCTAAACAAAATGTCGCCGATGATCGCCACGTGCAATCCGGCGATCTTACCCCTGCGCTCGCGGATGGTGTACAAATCGAGAAGCGCCTGGGTGGGATGTTCGTGCGCGCCGTCGCCGGCATTGATGACACTGGATTTTAACCGGTTTGCAAGAAACTGCGGCGCTCCTGCAGAGCCGTGACGAAGCACGATAATGTCGGCTTGTAACGCCTCGAGGTTGCGTGCGGTGTCTTTAAGTGTTTCGCCTTTCGTTAGGCTGGAAGTCGTTGCCGAAATATTGATCACGTCAGCGCTCAGGCGAAGTGCGGCCAGCTCAAATGAAGTGCGCGTACGCGTGCTTGGTTCGACAAAAAAGTTGACCAACGTCTTGCCACGCAGCGCCGGCACCTTTTTGATTTCCCGGGTGCCCACCTGCTTGAATGCGTCGGTGGTTTCGAGAATGAAATTGATTTCTTCAACGGAAAGTTCGCGCAGCCCGAGCAAATCCTTCCGTGTCCAGCGGGTGGTCATCGTTATTCTTTTTCCAGCAACACGGCGTCTGGTTGGTTATCGGTTTCCTGCAGGCGCACCTGAATTTGTTCTCGAGTCGCCGTAGGCAAATTTTTTCCGACGTAATCGGGTCTGATAGGCAGCTCCCGATGGCCTCGATCTATCAGCACGGCAAGCTGGATGCGCGCCGGGCGTCCGAAAGAATTGATGGCGTCCATGGCAGCGCGCACGGTGCGACCGGTGAAAAGAACATCATCGACAATGATTACCGTGCGGTCCTCAAGCGGCACCGGGAGCTTCGATGCGCGTACGACAGGTAACTCCGAGCGCGTTCCAACATCGTCACGATGCATCGCTACATCGATGACGCCCGTTTCGAGATCCGTCTTTGCGATGTCGCGAATGAATGCCGCAACGCGAGACCCGATTTCCACGCCGCGTGACGGAATTCCCGCAAGCACGATGCGATCGAGATGCTGATTTCGCTCGATGATCTCGTGCGCAATCCGTTGAAGCGCACGCCGAATTGCTTCCGCGTCCATGACCGGGACGCTGGTTGATGAATTTTGTTTTGCTTTCACAAGTTTCCTTCGCGACCTCGCAGGATCGCTTTAAAGGTAAAAAATTAGGAGGCGGACTATTCGGTGCGCGCCTCCTTTCGTCGTCGGTCTCGCCAGTTGGAGCGATGTTTCACGATCCAATCCAGCAAGGCTCTTTCAAATCCGATGTCCTTCCCGGCTTTTTCGCTTTCGATCCACTTGTGTTTTAAGATCTCCGCGCGCTCGGCAAGGAACTCCTTGTAAAACGCAGACTCTTTGACGAACTGCGCCTGCTCGGCTTCCGAAGTGGGCATGTCCGCTTCTTCTTTCATAAGATTTTCGCCTAGTCAACTCCGAAGGGGCACTGTTGCCGCAATAGAAACAAACACCGGAATTCGACGAGGGACTCGCTACAGCTCTATTAGAATTACATTTGTCCCGGGGTGTTCGGACGTCTCTTTTATTGCAAAGTTTTCCGGACACCTTCGGCAATCCGTTTGAATTCAGCGGTTACTGGCGATTTTCGATCCTCGCTGACGATCGGAATTCCGCGGTCGCCTCCTTCCCTGGTGGCGATATCAATGGGAACCTGTCCGAGCAACGGGACGCGCAGGCGTTTGGCTTCCCGCTCACCGCCACCCGTGCCAAAAATGTCATAGCGTCTGTTGTCCGAAGGCGACACGAAGTAACTCATGTTCTCGACTAACCCGAGCACCGGCACGTTGACTTTTTCGAACATCGTCGCGGCTTTACGCGCATCGATCAAAGCCACTTCCTGAGGCGTCGTGACGATAATCGCCCCCGATAACGCGACGGTCTGCACGATCGTCAACTGAATGTCGCCGGTGCCTGGCGGAAGATCGAGGATGAGATAATCCAGTTCCCCCCACTCGACTTGTCGGAGAAATTGTTGCGTGTATCGCGTCACCATCGGTCCGCGCAAGATCGCCGGAGACGCGTCGTCGAGCAGAAACCCCATCGACATCAGTCGCAACCCATATTGCTCGATGGGCACAATCATATTGTCGTCCGTTGCCGTTGGCCGTTCACGCGTGCCGAGCATGAGCGAAATGCTCGGGCCATAAATGTCGCAGTCGCATAAGCCGACGCGCGCGCCGGCCTGCTGGAAGGCGACGGCAAGATTGACCGCGACTGTTGATTTGCCAACGCCGCCCTTGCCACTGGCCACCGCGATGACGTGTCTCACTCCGGGAATCCGCATCGCAACCATTCCGGTGCCCGTGCCACCCGGAGGCGCCTGGATATCGATCAAGACTTTTGCTGTGCGTACTCCCTCGATGGCGCCAACTGCGCGTTCCGCATCATTTTTGATTGTTGCCGGAACATTTGGATCGTTCGTCGCGAGCGCCAGTTGCACCTTCACATCGCGATTGTCGATCTGTATCGACTTCACTATTCCGAATGAAACAATGTCGCGACTGAAGCCTGGATACTTCACCGTCTTCAACGCCTCCTTCACCTGTTCTTCTGAGATCGACATCCGATGAGATTACCTGCGCAGCGCCACAGGTCTAGGTGGATCGGCTTCTCAAAGACATGGCAAACAAATTGCCGTAGAAGAAATGCTGGCGTCAGTGGCGCAATAACCGCCAACGCGCTCGGAGATCGCGTTCCACCTCCGCATCGATGAGCGACGTGGATTCAGCGTCTCAAGGCGATTACGAAGAAAATCAAGGTGAACTGGCTGGTACCCGCTCCTGCAGAAGGTTGATGCGCTGGTGCGTTTGAGAAATCTCCACGACAAGCCCCGAGTATTTCCATGTGCCGAGTGACTTTTGCGCGGACACATAAATCGTACCCTTCCCCTTGGAACCGGAGATGGGGATCGCCAGGTTGGATTCACCCGACGCGCCGTTAACATTCGTATTTCCGGACACAAAAAACCCGTCTCGAACAGGTGAACCGAGAGCCTCGATCACAGCGGGATCTGCCTTCGCCCGGGCCAGCGCATCCTTATATACGCCGGTCGATTTCATCGAGCTAAACACAATCACAATTATCGAGCCAACAAAAATAGCGAACACCACCACCACGGTGAGACAGCCCAGCGGCACGAACCATTTCCAGTTTCGCTTCCACCAGTTAGGCCCGGGCGTCTTTGATTGTATCAACTGTTGATTCACAGATATCTTCTACTGCGGTCACGAAGTTGTTGGCAATGCATCTATAAGGCTACGTTCGGTGTGCTCCATACTTGACGGATTCGGTTGTTAGCAGGCACGTTACTGTTATGAAAACACAATTCTTTTTCCGGGTCGCTCTTGCGGGCGCCGTTATCGCGCTGGCAGGTGCCTGCGCAACGTCGTCGACGAGTTCCAAGCCAGTCTCTCTGGTCGGCAGATGGAGCAATTCACTTGGAACAGTCTGGTTACTCAAAGCCGACGGCACTTTCGAGGTCGATTCCAACAAAGACGGTAAGACCGATATTTCTGGCAATTACATCGTGTCCGGTAATATGATTACGATTAACGAGCTGCATGGGAACACACCGAAAGTGTGTAAACAGCCAGCGACTTACAGGTTCGAACTAGCAGGCAATGAGCTTCGCTTTACGCTGGTCAACGACAAGTGCAAGCTGCGCATCAAGAATGTGACACAGCCCTGGTTCCGGACCTGATAACAGATTTCACCAAAACTCCGGCTGTTTCACACGGCGATCGCTACAATAATCGAAGGTAAATTTCCTCCAGTCGCTGCGCTTCCCTGCGCAGGTCGAACTTTTCTCGAACTACGTCCGCACCCGCACGTGCAATACGGCGCAGAAAAGCAGGATCTTTCGCCGCGTCGAGCAACACCCGGGCAAACGCTTTGTGATCGTGCTCCGGCACGAGCACGCCGCTCACGCCATTGTCGATCGCTTCCGGAATACCGCCGTGATTAGTGGCGAACACCGGCAGACCGGTGGCCATCGCTTCCAGCATCGAATTTGGAACGCCCTCCTGGTTCCCGTCATGACCGGTCTGACTCGGATGCAGAAAAATGTGCGACCGGTAATAGATGTCGCGCAATCGCTCCTGCGAAATGAAACCGGCGAATGAGACTTGTTCCGCGATATTGAGTTCACGTGCCAGGCCCTGAAGTTTCCCCAGTAAGGGTCCTTCACCGGCTATTGTCAGCGTCGCATTTGGCCATTGCCTAACGAAAGTTGCGAAAGCGCGAAGAGTCACCGGCAGGCCTTTTTTTTCGATGAGCCGGCCGCTTTGCACCAAACGCCATTGACCGTCTTGGGGAACATCGCGCTCGCGGAAAGGAAATTGGTCCAGCGGAATTCCTGTTCGCTGAATTTCGATCTTTCCCTCGTCGCAACCGAGATCCAGGAGTGCGTGCTGCAACGATTCCGAGCGCACCAGAACCCGATTCACTGCCTTGAGCATTTGGAGCGTCTTTTCTCGATAGGCCGGTTTGTTCATGTCCACCATCACGTCGGCGCCATGGAACGAAACGATCGAGGGATTTTTCCAGGCGCGAATCAACGGCAGGAGGTGGACGGCAATGTGTCCAAAGTAAACATGCAAAAGTTGCGCATGGGTTTCGTCTAGGACCCTGAGCAGCGCGTTTAGCTCTGAATTCGAGATCTGCCAGGGAACATCGCGTACTTGTCTGAGCCAGAATCGGCGTAGGAGATGTGTTCCCGATTTTGGAACAACATGGACCGCGTCAAACGGATAGCACCCGGCATTCTCGCGTTTCTGTGCAATTACAACCGGGGCGCATCGGTCGAGCGCCGTGATTTGCCGGTAGATATGCAGCATCTCCGGTTTGAGAAACGTCGCACAATAACAAGCAACTACGGGGCGGGACTCGGAAGATGGAGCTTGCAACGCCCAATGCTTAACGCTCAATCCTCAATGTTCAACTCGGACACATCTTTCAATCCAGGTACGACCGGGCACCGCTCCGCTTTGAGATTGAAGCTTAAACCGAAAATTGCTCGCGCACTTCCGCCGGGACTCGGGTCGGACGTCCCGTTTGCGCATTAATCGGGCACCACAGCGTCCTGGCCTTTGATAATAACTGACCATCGTTGTTGCGCCGGATTTCTGTGAAACGCTCAAAGGTAAGGCGAGTAGCTTTACCCACCCACGTGCGCAACACGATTTCATCCTTGAGCGCCGCGGGCATCTTGTAATCGATCTCATGTCTCAACACGACCCAGCCGATCGTTTCCTGTGCTTCCGCGTCCGCGATCGCTCGCCAATGCGTAGTCGCAACCTCCTGCACCCACCGCAGGTAAACGGTGTTATTAACATGATTTTGCCCGTCAATGTCTCCCGGCATTACAGACACGGTCATTTCGAAATGGACAGAGGACATCTAAAAAAACGACAGCGAACTCACACGATGTTAAATCGTCGCATCAATTCCTGCCGCGCTTCCATCGCCAGCGTCGGATTCATTCGACTGAGCATTTTTTCGCGACGCTCCCGATCCATCGCCGCGAGATCGCGCACAAGCTGATGACGCGTTTTCCATTTCGCGTATTTGCTGACGCCAATGCCGAACGCGAGCAGGGCGGAGAAAACCCAGACCGTAATGTCTGTCGAAGTGACCAGAAGCATAAAAAAGCTTGTTATCGTCAACTTACAAAGCACACCCTCATGTTGCAAAATTAACCAGACCTGACACCGGCCTCCCTGCACTGGCGCACCATCGTAATTTGACGTCTCTGATTGCGGACGGAACTTTTTCCGATGCGTGCGCAGTTGGAGATTTTCGCTCTTGCCGTTGTGTGCGCTGGGACGTGGTCGGTCGGCACGCCAGCGGTGACAGCGCAGGAAGCGACTTCGGCGCATCTCCCGGACCAATTTCAGACCGGCGCAAAGACTTCGTCTCCCAGGCCGAAAAAGGATAAGGCGGAACAAAACCCCCAGACACACGCAACCACGAGGAAGCGAGACATTGCGCCTCCGTCTCAGCCGACGCCTCCAGCGAAAGAACTTCCCCCGGCTCTAACAACGGAGAAGAAAGAGACCGAAACGCATCAGGCGATTGAGCGCAAGACATCGAAGTCGCCGTCGACGAATGTAACCAAACCCGCCGCTCCGAAAGAATCTTCGGCGAGGGAATCAAAACCCCGTTCCAAAAACCGGTCGCGACCGCGACCTCCCGTGCAACCCGAGGCAACCATCAGCAGGGAGCCGGTTCCGGTGTCGCTGTCTGTTGCCCGATCCATGGCGATCAAAGCACCTTTGCCCAGGTATCCCTATGAAGCGAAACGCCGGGATCTTACGGGAAGCGGAATCTGCGTTCTGACCGTCGATGCTGTCACAGGCAAAGTCACCAACGTGACGATGACTCAAAGCACTGGTAGCAGGTTTCTCGACAAGTTTACCGTCCAGACATTTAGAGACTGGCGGTTTAAACCCGGAACGGTGTCCCAGCTCCGCATACCGATCAGCTACGAGTAAGCGCGACGGGTAACGAGCCGACAGGGGTTAGCCTACCAGACCCAGTCCTTCGAGAAAGCTGTACTTGTCCCAGTCAACCCAGCTTTCAACCAGTTTGCCGTTTTCGTAACGATCGGTTTCGACTCCAGTCCAGGTTGTCGTCTTGCCAGTCGCGGCATACTTCTCGAACTTACCTGTGTTCTTCGCCGTCATTCGCCATCGCGAGCAGACGTAATCCCCTTCAGCGACCTGTAGAAGGATCTCCATCTTTACATCGGAAAATCCCTTGTGGAAATCGACGACCAACGCTTTCCACTCCTCCAGGGATTTTGTCGACGTTCCACCTGCAGCGTCGGGCATTTGATGATTGACATATTGCGCGCCGAAATAATCGGGTGATTTGTGCAGAGCGTTGTCGCCCCAAAGCTCCAATAACTCCTTCGACGTCTTTTTGTGATTGTCTGTCATCGTGCTCCTTTCACTTGTTGAGTTTTGAGGGCGCACCAGAATTTGACACAAATCTTTCGGCTTTTCGTGCCGAATCAATGTGCTGCCCTTTCGGAGTTACGGCTGCGCTGTACTGTGCGGTTTGTCAAAAACGAGATTATCGCAGGTTGATTGCGTTGAGTTATCAACAAGACGCAGTGAGCTGTGTCATTAGCTGGGCGAGGCCGACCACATCAATGGCCTCCGCAATCTCCCGGTCCCGGACCCGCAGGATCGCGGTCGAAACAAAAGTGATCGAGCGACCGGTGGCAGCGACACCGTTGAATTCGCCCACCTGTCTGCCCGCCCAGTGCTGATGCGCAGCGACCATTTCGCCCTGCGCGATGAGGACGACGATTTCGTTCGTCAGCGGATCAAACGCATCCAGGAACACACGTACCGCCTTTTTCTGACCGGAGCGTCCTCGCGGTTCGCCATTATGCACGAAGTCTTCGGTAAGCAACTGATCGATCGCATCGACGTTCCGCCCGTTAATGACCTCCGCGTAAAAGCGTCGGACGAGATCCTTGTTCGCGTCTAGATCGGGCATCACTGAGCAGGAGCTAAACGTTGAGGCGACACGATTTTCAGGAGGCCTGATTACGTGGTCAGTCTGCGCCGCTTCCTCGGTTGCAAGCGTTTGTTAGGCCGCCGTGCGCGCCGCTTTTGCCGGGACGCGGGAAGCGCACTAATCGTGACGAAGTAGCCGTCGGGATCCCGAAGCGAAAACTCCCGTGTTCCCGTGCGCGGATTCACGTGGGATTTCTCTTCGAACCTGGTCTTGAGCGCGCGCGCTCTTTGCAGTGCCACGTCGTAATCGTCTACGCGGAAGAACAATAATAGGCCGTTGCCGTTGGAAGCCTTGTCCGGTCGCATCAAGGTGGGATGCTCGTGCGCGCCCCATTGATGGAGGCAGAGCAGAACGGTGCCGTCCGTATCCAGGACCTGACCAAAGTCGTCGTGACCAGGAAGGGTCTCGGGTTGACCGAAGAGCGACTGATACCATCTCAAGCTGCCAGCTACGTCGCTAACGCCGATAATCGTCCACGTTCGTTTCATCGTACCGTGCTGTTGGAGTGACACCAATCACCATTCGCCATACCGCGAGCTGGGCAGCCTCGGGATGGACGGCAAAGCCGCGAGGGTAGCGGTGACCGAGCGGGAGCGAATGAATCAACACGCGTCGCTCGGAGTGAATGGAGTGGACTGCCAAGCCACGACATTGACGGGAAGCCCGGAGGGTATGGGAGCGGCGCGACCATATCAAAGTATGGAAGTCATCTCAAAAGTGGAGCGTACGACGGTCCGCCGTTCGCTCTTCGTCTGTTAGATAATCGGGCATTCAGTTTTTATTCCTTCGCGCCTTTTGCACGGAGCAGCGCGGCGATGGCATCATGGTGAGTTGCAATCGCCACGCTCAGTGGCGTCTTGCCATTGTCGGTTTTCACGTTGATGTCCGCGCCTTTTATTAGCAAGAGCTCAACCATATCTTTGCCGCCTCTAGCTACCGCATAAAACAAGGGAGTTACGCCATGTGCGTCCTTCGCATCGATGTCCGCGCCCTTGGCCAGCAGGAGTTCGGCAACGTCTTTACTGTTGGTGATGGCTGCGACCTCCAAAGGTGTCTCACCATCATTGCTCTTTGCGTTGACATCTGCTCCTTTGGCCAGGAGCAGTTGAACAGTATCTTTCTGGCCTAAGGCTGCCGCGACGTGTAATGGCGTCATGCCGTCACTGCCTTTCGTGTCATATAGTTCTGGATGCGCTTTCGCCAATGTGCCGACTGCTTGCGCGTCCTTCTTATTAAGGGCTTCGATGATTTGGCGGCGTGGGGCGCTTTGCGATTCCTGCCCAACGGCAAGAGTGGGAAGGAAAGAGACGGCCAGGAGGCTGGTGAACGCAATTGATGAGACGCAGACGGTAAGAATGTTGCGGAGTGTTTTCATGTTTTGTGTTTGTTTGAGTTGTTGTGGGGTGCGCGCCGAAGCGCCTAACGAGAACAAGATGAGCCACCACTGGCGAGAGCGCGCGCGGCAGCGGGATGTGTGGTTCGAGTCATGGAAAGCTTGAGCGTACGCCGGCCAGCGGTTGGCTGCATCGCTTGGCTAGGCTTTTCGTGATCCATGCTTTCAACCGCCGCGATTGCCGCTTGGACGGCAACTGGATCAAGTGTGAGTGAGATGTGGTCGATCCCCGGGAGCACCGTCACAGGAACATCTTTACCAGCTGTCTTGAAAACGGCTGCAAACCGATCGGCATACGACACCTCATCGTTTCGACCGACGAGCACCCGAAGGGTTTGCCTAACCGCTCGAATGTTTGCCTGGTAATCGCGCTCCGGCCTGAAGTTCTGCGCGAGGGCGAAGGAATATTGCGAGGTGAGCAAGTCTTTGTCCCGCTCGTTGACCGCGAATCTCACCACCGGCAGGTCGTCAAACGCGTGCACGCCAAACCCGTTGAGCACAGCGATCGCGATGATGCGCGGAACCCCCACGGTAGCCCAGCCGCCGTTGCCCGGACGCAACGTTGCTGCGTCCTGACTGAGCCAAGGAGAAAGGAGAAGATAATTGGAGAATAGTTCCTGACGTGGACTGCCCGCGAAGCGAAGCACAAAGCCGCCGCCGGAAGAGAACCCGACGAGCGTGGAAGGTTGAGCCAATTTGATCGAATGGACGAAGTCCTCCACGTCGTCCTCCAACTGTCCGATATAGGCGATGTGGCCTTTAGTGCCTGATTTGCCGTGTCCGCGGATGTCCAGGGCGTAAGCTGCATAGCCAGCTGCAGCGAATCCCTTGGCCATCAGATGCATGCTGCTGCTAGTGGCAGAGGAGCCGTGCACGAGCACCACACTGCCTTTGCCGGCGTCACTGGCAGCCGGGTAGGCTCGAAAGGCGAGTTTGGCGCCATCGCGAGCCGTAAAGTAACTTAGCTCCGGTAAATCGGAGAAATCCACGTTCTTGAAAGGGTCACCAATACTCGACATTGGCGGCGGCGCCTCGCCTGGCCCGCCAAGAGCGATTGCGAGTCCAAGGGCAGCCATAAGAACTGCGACAACAATAAGAATGCTGATGAAAAAACGTTTCATGTGATGGCCTAACGAGACGGAGCTGAGCCACCGCTGGTGGGAGCGAGCATGGCTCGCAATGGGGATGTTTTCATAAAGTGAAGCGAAGGCGTACGCGGGCCAGCGGTTGGCTGCAGCGAATGGTTAGATGATTTGGTGGCGACCTCCATGGAAGCCTCAGGCCGGCTCCGGCTTGTCGACGTTAACAACCAGCGGGCCCGTGCCTACGAAAGCTATAACCAGCTCCTGTTCCTCTGGCCAAGCGTTCACGTCGCGATGGACTATGCCTTGCGGCAGATGGAAGTATCCATTCGTGTCGACATCTGTGGTCTCCTTCCCCTCCGGCCCAGACTCAAACCGGACTCGCCCTCGCACGACGTAGCCGAAGACCTCCCTGTCTCCATGGTGGTGCCATCCCGTGGCAATATTGCCGGCCACTTTGGCGCGAATGAATATTGCCCGCTCAGAACTAAAAGCCATTTCGCGCAGGATGCCTGGGGTTGACGGCGCTTCCTTCAGTCCCGTTCTGCCGATTGCTTCGATCTTGTCCATAAATGATCTTTGATTCGACGAGTGCGGTGTCAACATCTAAGGAGAACAAGATGAGCCACCACTGGCGAGAGCGCGCGTGGCAGCGGTATGTGAAGTTGCAGTCATGAAAAACTTGGGCGTACGCCGGCCACCGGTTGGCTGCATCGCCTAGATGGCATGTAAAGAGTGCGGGCAAGAGGTTAAGCTCACCCGCACTTATGAAAAATACAATCGTTCATCACGAAGGGGCGGCCTCACTCAAGGTCGCCGTTAACAAGGTAGGACTTTCCGGCTCGATCATCAAGATCGGTCTGGATGTGCACGCGCGGCTCTATGTCGCGGTAGCGCAATACGATCAGCTCCTGCCCAAGCCAGCCCGACGACTGGCGCCATCGGATTTTGTGCCCTGGGTGGAACAGCTCTTGAGAGCGTGCCACACGGTGCATGTGGTTTATGAGGCGTGCGGTTTTGGGTTTGGTCTGTATCGAGAATTAAAAGCGCTCGGGGTTCACTGTTACGTGATTGCTCCACGCAAACTCGATGAAGGCTGCACGCGAGTAAAGACTGATCCGCGCGATGCCACTACGCTGTGTCAGCGACTGTCGCGTTACGTGGAAGGTAACACGCGCGAGCTGGCGGTGATTCGGGTGCCGAGCGAAGCGGAGGAACAAGCGCGGCATGTTTCCCGGCAACGCGAACAACTGGTGCGACATCGCCAGAAGCTCGAGGCCCAGGGGCGCAGCTTGCTGATCAATCACAGTTTACCGGCGCCGGCTCACTGGTGGAAGAACCAGACCTGGTCGCGCTTAAGTAAATTGCTTCCGGCCTGGATTTGTCTTCGTTTGGAAGTTCACCGGCCGGCCTTGTTGACCTTGGAGCAACAGATTAGCGCTTTGAGTGCGGAGTTGGAAGCAGCCGCTCCAGCCGATGTTCCCGCAGGCGTGGGCAAACTAACTACGGTGGTGATGACCCGCGAGATCTGCTCGTGGCAGCGCTTTACCAACCGGCGCGCCATCAGTTCCTACACCGGACTGTGTCCGGGCGAACACAGCAGCGGCACCAAAGGGGTACCGGGCAGGGTGACTAAACATGGTAATCCGCGGTTGCGCGCAGCGTTGGTGGAATGCGCCTGGCGCATGGTGCGGTTCCAACCGCAGTATCCGCCGGTGAAAAAGCGCTTGAGCGTTCTGGCTAAAGGCGCCCGCGCCACCGGTGCACAGCGCAAAAAGGCCATCGTGGCCGTGGCCCGACACCTGGCGGTCGATCTGTGGCGACTGCACACCGGACGCAACACCGCTGTCCAGCTCGGCCTAACTATTTAACCATTGAGTTGGAGGGGAACAGTTTTGGAACGTGGCGTGTGTCCGGGGTCTAACCTGGTCCGATCGTCGCCAGTGCGACTCGCACCGTCGCTTTAGATTGGACCGCGCCCCGTTCCGCTTCATCGAGACGGAATAAGTCACATTGCGCTGTCGCAAATAACATCGACATGCGCGGATAGGAGTATCAGCCGCTGAACAACTCAAGCGAGCAGTGGAAGCGAAAGCGTTCCAGAATCACCACCAACCTCTAACCTAACAAGCCTATGTAACAACCATCCTAAAACTTACCCTTGACACCCTTCATAGGGGTTAGGTGTTTCGCGTTGCCAACACAAGCGATGTTCGGCAACAGGCGAACGAAACTGGGCGCTGCTGCTGAAAAGACTCGTAAAGCAGAAACGTGGAGGAACGAGCGGCTTGGAGTGGACGCAAAGCATCGAACCAGAACTCTGAGAAAAGCGCGAGCACAACTCGACAACTCCGGCGCAAAGGGAACTCAAACCGGAGTGCGGCGAAGGCAGTAAAAGCGAGGGTGTGCTTTCTTCACAAAACCGGGGGCCCCTGTCAAATCGAATGCTTCCTCGTCGGTGATCGTCCATCCCCCATAAGCTTGTTCGATCTCTTCCCGACTGATCCCTCGTGGGAGGGGTCCTCTGCGGCCCGGTGCGAACGCGTACATAAGGAGTGTGGCGTCCTCGGTGGCCACCGCCGCGGCCTCGCGGCTCACCGCCCGCACCTGCTCGGGACGGAGGCCATGTACGACGCCAAAATCCAGGATGAGGCGAAATCCCGAGCCCACGCCTGCGGTCGAGAGCGCCGTGATGCGCCCTTCGACAAATCGAATCTCCACGCTGGCGTCGCGTGCGCGATCCCGGGCGAGGCGCAGCGCCTTCGGCACGATGTCGATGCCGGTTACATCCCACCCGCGTTGAGCCAGGCGAACCGACCAGAACCCAGTGCCGCATCCAAGATCAAGCGCGCGCCCATAGGGCGGTTCTCGACCGCCCTCTTCCTGGTCAAGGAGCGCGACGGCCTGTTCGCCTATAGGAAGTGACGGCATCCGCTCCCATGGCGTCATGCCGACCAAATACTGGAATTTATAGAACAGGCTCATTTAATCTCCGGGTAACGCCTTCGCACCTAACGAGACAGAAGTGAGCTACCGCCACCGAGGGCGAGCGGTGCTCGATGTGAAGAGGTTCTAGTGATCTCAAAACGTGAACGTACGGCGGATGGCGGTTGGCTCCACTGAGTGGTTAGACGATTCTCGGCTTCGGCGTGGACAGACGCACCAGTTTTTGAAATCGAGGCAGGAGACCTATTTGCCTTTGCCGTAGTCGAAGAATCCATCGAGTATGCGATCGAGAGACGGTTTAGCCTTCGCGAAAGAGATTCCGGGATCGAAGACCGCGCCTTGAAGGTAGAAGTTTGGCGCGTTGAAAGTCAAATTAATCCCGCCCTTATACGCGCTCGAATCCTCAAACTTTATCACCAGCCAGATTACCTGTTCTGTAGTCAAGCCATGTGCCTCGCGGAATTTTTCCGGGGCCACATTGTTATCGACCGATACAAGAAGCTTCTCGTCTCCCGCGCGGCGGTTCACCTGGTTGAGCAAGTACTCTCGGGCTTCACTCGTCCATTTCACATTCAATGAAGAAACGCATACCGCAAAAATCGCGCGGTAGTTATCAAACGGACGGCTATGTTGCTCATCGGCTGCGACCGCAGCCGCAGCGCATAACACGATTGGCAGCAGCACTCTCATGCGGTCTAACGAGAAGGAGCTCAGCCACCGCTGGCGGGAGCGAGCTTTGCTGCGAAGTTGAATGTTGAGGTGATGTAAAAGCTACTCATCGCAACGGCCAGCGGTTGGCTGGAGCGGCTGGTTAGACTTTCTTTAACCACGTCTCCAACCAACGATGAAAAGTATCATAGACAGAATACAAGTCGCGATACCGACAATCACGCTGGTGGAGAATGGAAGAACTATGCCGGTGTAAGGCTGCCACCAGGGAAGGGAAAGCGAAATCACAGCGATCAGCACAGTCGATATCCAGAAAACTGCTCTCCGCGTGGTCGGGGAGGCTACAGAAGGCGACTCGCCACCGTGAAGCCGAGCCTTCTGGCGTCGGTACACGATAAATGAAAGGAACGTGCAGCCGATCCCTAGGAACACGAGGGGATCTCCAAAAGTGTCGCCAAGCCCGACGGCCTTGTGGAAGACTCCGAGAAGCAGCAGCGCTAATCCGAGATACGCCAAAATGATCTGTGCTAGGCTCGGTTTCACGCGCGAGGGTCTAACGAGAACAAGATGAGCCACCACTGGCGAGAGCGCGCGTGGCAGCGGGATGTGAGGTTCGAGTCATGGAAAACTTGAGCGTACGCCGGCCAGTGGTTGGCTCCATCGCCTGGTTAGACGTTCCGCTAACGCTTCGAGGCATGATAGGCTTTGAGAAGATCACTCACGAGGATTCCGTCAATCTTCATTCCGGCGAGGTTCGAACTGGAGATTTCCGCACCAGTGAGGTCGCAACTCGTGAAGGCTGCGCCAGCGAGGTTCAAGCTCTTGAACTGGACTTTGCTCAGATCGCAAGACTCAAACTTCACGCGCGCGAGGCTGGCCTGCTGAAAGCGTGATCCGGAAAGATCGGTGTGCAATCCGGAAGGTGATGGCGCCGGCGACTGTGCGAGCGCCGCGGCTGCGAATGTGGTGAGCAAGATCGATCCGACTTTCATGGGGCGTGGCATATTCGTCTAACGAGAACAAGATGAGCCACCGCGTGAATTGCGGGTGGCGTTCATGAGCAGAGAAATCTGGGCGTAAGGACGGTTCGCGGTTGGCTCCATCGCATGGTTAGGTCTTTAAGGGTGTGCAAAATGGTAAGTTGTAATGGCTGAGGACCGATCGGTGATCCATCGACCCCTCCGTTTTATGAGGCTGAACTTCACGAAGTCTGTGAAAGTGCCGACTTCCACTGTCACCTTGTTGCGCTCAACTGCATCAATGCGCTGCAGTGGAAGGCGCTCGGGACCTTCGGCTGCGGCAGTCTGAATCTGTCGGAGGTCCTCCGCAGAAAGGTGGGCAGCGTATCGCCCGGTAATTTCCAGCCGTGGCGTTTCGGTGGCACATGCGGCGAGTATCAAAGCGAACGGGACAGCCAAAGCGCGCATAGACCTAACGCTCAGCATCAGCGGCGGCGCTTTGCGCCGTCCGCTGCATGCTGTTGTTAGACGGTGTTCCCAGTTCCACCGGAGCACTCACGGCTTGGATCCCGTGACGATCTGCGCAGGCGAATTGAACACGACATCACCCTCTGCCGTAACGTATTCTGCTAGCACAGTCTCAGCCTCCTCCAGAATCTTTTGGATTTGGTCTTCATTCAGAAAAACCCCCATGACCGGCAACCAACCCCTCAGATCCGCTTCAACCATCACCTTGATACTCGGAAAGTGGGCTGTACCATTCACCGTTTCGATGCCAACCGACTCCACTCCCGAATTCTCAAAAAGCGCGATCAACGCGTCTTTGTCACCAAGCACAAAAGGAGCTCGCAACGCGTTGGCGGCTGCATCACCGGCGAGACGCTCAAGCACCTCTACCTCGACTGGATAGGCGGCAGAATTCTCCAAGGTGTCCCAGACTGCCACAGCCAGCCTTCCACCCGGTTTCAGTACACGAATCATTTCGCGTAGCGCCTGCGAGCGATCAGAAAAGAACATCAAGCCGAATTGACTTACAACAGCATCGAACGACTGATCAGGATATGGAAGTGACTCGGCCATTGCCTCCTGCCACTCCACGTTTGGTGCTAACTCCCCTGCCACGGCCAGCATGCCTCGTCCAGGGTCTACTCCAGCGACACGCCCCGCAGGTCCAAGGCGAATGGCTGCTTCTCTGGCCAGAACGCCAGTGCCGCAAGCGACGTCCGAGTACCCTATGCCCCGGCTCGACGCCCGCCGCATCAAGCATGCGAGGGCACCATTGTTTGAACAGAGCAGGCACATGCAGTCGTTGATACGCCCACGCTCCCGCGATTTGATCCTCAAGGGTTGGTTCCTTCATCGTAAGTTCCTCCTTCGCCCGTCTAACGAGAAAGAAGTGAGCTACCGCCACCGAGAACGAGCGGTGCTCGAAGTGAAGAGGTTTTAGTCACGGGAAAATGTGAACGCACAGCGGGTGGCGGTTAGCTCCACTGACTGGTTAGGTCTCACAAGGTACGCCCTGAGCATCGCTGAAACTCCTTCTGACATATTGGACAGTAAGCGACGGTCGTCGCGTATCGGTCGACGCTATTCCGGTGGCGTGAATATCTTATGTCGATGCAGTTCGGGAAACGTTCAATGCATTCCGCGCAGCGTTCATCACCGCAGTGAATCAAAAACGTCGGCGATGGTTCGAAGAGCCGCGCGGTGACGAGTAGCACACGATGAATGGAACAATACGTTCGACCTCGCGCCACAAAGGTTGTCTCGGGGATACGCTCAATACGCGGCTGGTCCGCACAACCACAAGCGATGAAAGCTGCTGCGAGGACGTGCAAATACAATAACGCGCGCATGAGACCTAACGAGACAGAGATAAGCCACGGCAGGGTGTCGTGGCAAGCTCACTGAACGCATTCCGTAATGGGGCCGTTGGCTTCATCGATTGGTTAGATCCGTTGGTATTTCAATAAGTTACGATGGTTCTTTCTACCTCAGCTGTTAACGGAGCAGTTTCATCAAACAGCCACTTGCCCCCGCGTTTCACAACCGTAAAACGTGTGCAATTCTTGTCAGGCCCAGTCTGAACATGCACTCTATTGGGCCGCACGGCTTGTAACTCATGCACGGGTTGGTGGGAATACTTCGACGCTACATGTCTGATCTGGTCGATGTCTCCAGCGGATAAATGGTTTCGATATCGCCCGAGAATTGTGACTGGTTGCGTTTGCGAACTCGTGCAGGCTGTAAAAACCACTGCGAGGAGCAAGGCGCGCATGGATCTAACGAGAACAAGATGAGCGACGGCGGACGAGGGCGCGCGGTGCTCGAAGTGAATGTGCGGAAGTCATCTCAAAAGTGGAGCGTACAGCGGTCCGCCGTTCGCTCGATCGCCTGGTTAGATCGTTCACGGAGATGTAATATGGAACTTGGATACGGCGCGTCCAGAAGAGTCGAAGCCGATCCCATACTCTTCGCCAGTGATCGAAAAAGGAATATACCGAAACTGCTTCACGGACTCTGCATCGTACCAGTCGATCTTGTGCTTGGACTCCCACGAAGCTTTGTCGGCGTGCTCGAACAGAATACGATTCGGAGGTCCCATGACCTGCAAGACGTGTTGTTCGCTGTCGCCGCGCTCGATGCGCTGCCACGGGTGAATGTAACGCCAGTCGTCATACTGGACGGATGCGAACCATGTGATGAAGAGAGCGAGCGGTATCGCAATGACAATGCCGGCAACTCGAAGCGTGCGCTTCACGATCTAACGAGAACAAGCTGAGCGACCGCCGCCGAGAGCGAGCGCGGCTTCGACTGAAACTCTTTTAATCATCCGAAAAATGTGAACACGCGTCGGGCGGCGGTTCGCTCGAGCGCTTGGTTAGACCCTTTGGCTTCAATGCACGGTAACTCTTTCTGAATTGCTCTTGGTGTAAACTTTTTCGCCTTCGCGTAACCCGAACTGCTTAACAAGCTGCAAGACGCGCTGATGAAACGCAAGTGCGGTAGCACTGTCGCGGTCTCCGAAGGCTGTCCACATGTATTTACCATCGTATGTCATCTCTAACTTCACGTGAAGCTTCTCTGACTTGTTGTAGCGAAAGAATGGCAAAGAGAATACTCCGGCGCGAATCAGGGCTTGATGAAATGCGCGCGCCTTTTCTGGTGGCCACCATTTGAGCAGCCCAGACTTCGGCGGCCACCATACGCCTTCTTTCTGTCCAAACGGCGGGCCAGGAGGATACCACTGACGCAATGCTTCGACCTGCGCTCCGCGTGCTCCGCCCTGAGTGACAATCAGTGTCGTGTTCTGATAATAGGGTGTGTCTTCCTCGTATTCGTACCAGAATCGATCAGGTGAGCCCTTCGGGCTAACCGGCACGATTTTCGCCGGCGTCGGCGGCTCCGCCACGGCGCTGGCGAGCATGACGACGACTGCGAGTAACGGAAGAATGCGCACTAGGGTCTAACGAGAACAAGCTCAGCCGCCGCTGGCGAGAGCGAACTTTGCTACGGAGTTGAATGTTGAAGTCATCTGAAAGTTACTCATCGGAACGGCCAGCGGTTGGCTGGAGCGTCTGGTTAGATCGTTCGGCGCGCATCACGGCGACGGTGGATAGAGAACAAGAATGTCACCACTCTTCAACTCACTGATCTTCAAGCCGCTGGTCTCTCCAATGCGAGTCTCCGCAGAGCGCATGTCTCTAGTCATGATAGGCTCCCAACCCTCAGAACGCCGGTTGAAGCGATAAACCACACCGCCGGGAAAGCCTGACCACTTCAGTCCGACCTGTTTTTCTAGCAGCTCAATTGGACTCCGCGCTTCATCGGCCGCTCCGGCTATTATCAGCTCTAGGCCTGACACTCGGCCATCGTTTTGGACAAACTCCATGACGAAGCGCTTCTGGTGCGCCTCATCCGCTGAATGCGCCAGTCCAGCAGTAAGTAAAATCCCGATGCTGATGAGCGATGCTATGACGATCGGCTTCACGATCTAACGAGAATTCGACCCAATTTTTGGGTATTTCAAGAGAAAAACCCAGATTTTGGATCTAATCCAGCTTGAGTTTGGGATTGGGGAGGACAAAATCACTGTCGTGGCTAAGAGCGTAGTGAGAATGCCGACCGCGGGCAAACCAAAACTGCTTGACCAGGTGCGCGACGTCATCCGACGCAAACATTACTCCATCCGCACCGAGCAGGCTTATATTGACTGGATTAAGCGATTTATTATCTATCACGGCAAGCGGCACCCTGGAGAAATGGCCGAAGCAGAAGTCGCGGAATTTCTTACCCATCTTGCGCGCGATCATAACGTGGCAGCTTCAACCCAGAACCAGGCGCTGAGCGCATTACTCTTTCTCTATAAGGAGGTGCTCAAGCATGAGATCGGCTGGCTGGAAAAGGTCGAACGAGCTAAAAAGCCGCCGAAACTGCCGGTGGTTTTGTCGCGCGGCGAGGTAAAACTGATTTTCGCGCATCTTCACGGCGTACCCAAACTGATGGCCGGGCTGCTCTATGGTAGCGGACTGCGGCTAATGGAGTGCGTCCGGTTGCGAATAAAAGATGTCGATTTTGCGCTTGCGCAAATCACCGTGCGTGACGCCAAAGGCGGGAAAGATCGTGTTACGATGCTTCCGTTGAATCTGAGTGAACCGCTGCGCCGTCACATGGTGCGGGTCAAAGCGCAGCACGAGCAGGATCTCGAAGACGGATTCGGTAGTGTTCACCTTCCGTTCGCCTTCGCCCGGAAATCCCCGAATGCGGCGCGCGAGTGGGCATGGCAATATGTTTTTCCTTCCTCCCGGCTTTCCATCGATCCGCGGACGGACCGCAAGCAACGGCACCATATTGCCGAGGGAGTTTTACAGACGGCGCTGAAGCAAGCTGTGGATGCCGCAGGGATCGTAAAACGCGCCAACTGTCACAGCTTGCGGCATTCGTTTGCCACGCATCTGCTAGGCAAAGGCTACGATATTCGTACCGTGCAGGAACTGTTGGGTCACAAGGATGTGAGCACCACCATGATTTACACGCACGTGCTCAACAAACCGGGTATCGGCGTCAAAAGTCCGCTCGATTAGATTTCGCGGCTCTTCCCAGGGTAGGATCAACTATTTTTTTCTGTGACCGACCATTTCGGCTCGGAAAGTGCGGCGATCGATGCGGGTGAGATTTTTTTCCATTTCCGGCGTGAGCAATGAGATGTGCGGAATTTCGCAGAGATGTTCGGCGATAAACCAGATTGGTTTGTCCGTAGTCATCCAGTTGCGACCATCGAATCGCGACAGGTTTACCGGTCGTGAATAGCGTCGCAGGGTGCGTTCGCCGCGCAGGTTGAAATAGATATTGAAATAACTCATGGCCAGCTCGCGAAGGCTGCGATAGACCGGTTCGCGGTAACGGCATCCGGCGAAATTGGATTTCGCTACTGCGCCCCAGTGCCCGCGAATTTTAAAAATCGCGACGACATGGTCGGTGTCCTGGTCTGCTTCCAGATCGAAGATCAATGGCGGAAACCCGAGGACGCGAAGCGCGGCTGCGGCGAAAATTCCGCCTTCGAGACAGGACGCAGTGCGATCGTGCAGGACTCTTTTTGGCGACCACGCGGTGTAATTGAGGTTGTAAGGCAGATCGTCGAGAAATTTCTGAACGCCATCCGGCGTTTTCAGTGCGCGCAGCTTGCGTAGCTCGGAAGGTGTGAACCCGAAGTTACCCGTGCGTCGCACGATCGAAGCTCCAATGTGGCCATTTTCTTTTCACTTCTTTTCTTTCACCCGCGTAAAAACGCCGAGAGATTCGCTTTCGAAACTCTCCGCGTCGCCGTCCTCACCGATCATGAACGTGGTAACTGACGGAGTCTGGGTCGCACCGGGAAACTGCATCATGAATGCGCCGTTGTTCCAGTGTTTCAAGGTGGCGGGATATTTGGCTGGTCCGAATTGGATTTTGATACCTGTGCCATCGGGCAGGATCTCGCAGCGCCCGTAATAATCGTTTTCGTAAACGCCAACCAACGACTGCATCGATCCATTGAATTTTCCGGGACTTTCGGTGGCGGCGGTGGCGCCATCAAGTTTTTCAACTGTTCGTTCCGCGCCAGGATTTGTTTCTGTTCGGCTTGAGGATCCAGGCCCAAAACCTGGTTTAAGAAATAGGCGCGCACTGCTTCGGGAAACGCAGTGAGATTGAGGTTTGCCAGAACGACGATGCCATCGTTCTTGTCCGGCACGAGAACGATAATCGTCCGTACCCCAGCGAGCGCGCCGCCTTTTTCGATGACCTGATGTCCGGCGTAATCATAGCTGCCGACACCGAGTCCATAGTAGAAGCCTGTTGCGTCGCTGATCGGCGGCAGATCGGTGAAATCGATGGCTGACACCATGCTGCGCTTGAATATTTCCGCGACGGTTTCGGGTTTCAAAATCTGTTTTCCGCTGTACGTTCCCTTATTCAAAACATCAGTATTAGCTTCGACATGTCGGCGGCGGTAGAGGTCCCCGAGCTGGCCGCGCCTGTAACGTCGAGTTCCGTTGGTTCGACGACGGCAATTTTGCCATCGACCAATGCGTGCGCAGCCGTGGCATTTGGGTCTTGCAACGCTTTAATCACCGTCCCGGAGCGCGACATCTCCAGAGGCTTGAACAAGCGTTGTTCGACGAGATCGTTCCACGATTTTTTCGCGCAACGCGCGGCAACCTCGCCGGCTACGAAAAATCCCGGATTCGAGTACCTGCGCCACTTCGCGCAAGCTGTAGCGCGGCTTGAAGAAGCGCAGCCGCCGCAATATTTCCGCGCGATCGTATCCAAAACTATCAAGCTGATCGCCGGTGAATGCCGGCCAGCCGGTGCGTTGTGCGAGTAGATCGCGTTCGGTCAACCAACGCGTCATGTAAGGGTCGTAGCCGGCGAACTCCGGCAGATAATTGAAGATCGGCTTATCCCAATCGAGCTTGCCTTCGTCTACGACGGTGGCGGCGGCTGCGGCGGTCAGCGTTTTTGTAACCGAGGCGAGCTGGAAAATCGTGTTCTCATCCACCGCGCCGGGTTTCGTCGCATTCCGCACGCCGTATCCTTTGAGCAAAGCTACCTTGCCGTCCCGCACCACCGCGACTGCTGCGCCTGGCACGGCATATTCTTTCAGCGTTTTGTTAACAAAAGCATCGAGCCTGGCGTCAGGATCATTTGCAGGCGCTGCGCCGGAGAATTCGCACAAGAGCGACTCGAGGGTAAACAGGATGAAAAAGCTGAGTTGCCGGAACGATTTCATGTCATGCAAAGGGCGAAACGTTACCTGGAAACAAGCAGCAAACACAACTCTGAACTGAACCCCTTTGCGCGAAAAAACGCACGGTATGTGTTTCGATCTCTCCCAGTTCCGGGAGCGACGTTTTCTCTTTCGAAGCTGATAGCAATCGGCTAAAACTTCGCTGGCTGGAAGGGAGCCGGCAGAGCAAAATTATGATGGATCCATTTAGTTATTTGGTCGTCCTGATTTCGATCATTCTGGGATTGGGCGTGACCCGCGTGGTCGGCGGCCTTGGCCATTTAATGCAGACACGGCGCCGCAAACGTTCCTATTGGGTGCACACCGTGTGGATGCTGAATCTTTTGATGGCGATGGCCATTGTCTGGTGGATGGATTACCGCTGGCGCTCGAACGATCACTGGACGTTCCTGCTTTTCATCTGGGTGCTTCTGTTGCCGACGATTCTCTATCTGATTTCGTCGCTACTTTTTCCAGATCAGGATGATGAACCGATTACCCATTGGGAGGCCTATTTTTACGAAAATCATCGCGACATTTTTCTGGTTTACGCTTTGATTTTTCCAATCGCAATGGTCGATACCTTATTAAAAGGTGCGGCGCACTTCCGGGCACAAGGCCCATTTTACGTGATGACGATGGTACTCGGGTTTACTCTGTGCCTTATCGCCGCGTTCACAAAACGCAGGTTGTACCACGCTTGTTTTGCGGTGATCTTTCTGATCGCCAATCTCATATTCGTAGGCATTACATTGCTCACCGATCAGGGCGTTATCGGAGGAACGCTTCGATGGAAATTGCCCGGGGAACCCTGAAAATTCGATGGGCCGGCTCCTGCGTTCACTTTCTTATGGAACGGGCAAGCTGCTGGTAAGACTGCTGGTTGGCTGCGTTACCCGTATTCGCGTTCTCGGACGCGAGAACGCATATCGCGCCGGTGGGTTTCTGCTTGCGGCGAATCACATCAGCCATTTCGATCCGTTTTTCATTGGGATAACGGTCCGGCGAAAGATCGATTGGATGACCATGGCGGAATTCTTTCGTCCGCCTGTCCTGGACTGGCTCCTGCGATCGATAGATGCGTTCCCGGCAGAGCGCGACCGGGCTGATCTCAAAACAATTCGCACCGCAATAGAACGGTTAAGAGCCGGGCGGGTTGTCGGTATTTTTCCTGAGGGAGGAATTCGCGACGGGGCGCGCTCGTTGCTCGAAGGCGCTCCGTTGCGCGCGGGCGCAGCCACTCTTGCTCAGTTAGCCGGCGTCCCAATCGTGCCGTGCGTGATCCTCGGCACCGATCGCTTGTATTCCAAAAAACAGTGGCTGCCCTTCCGACGCACGCCAGTGTGGATCGCTTTCGGTAAATCGATCTCAAATTTTCCGCAGCTGCAAAAAACGCATGCGCGCGAACAGATCGAAATCGAACTGGCTGGTGCATTCAAAAATCTTTACGCAGAATTGCGTGAGAAATTTCAACTCACCTCGGACGACCTGCCGCAGTCACCGTCCGAACGAATAAAGGGCAGGGCCAGCGCCTCGCGCCGGCGGGACGGCGCGCTGCAGCGTGTCTGCCATTATTTTGCTGCCAGGGGAGTGGATTCACTTCTTTGTGCCTCGATCAATTTCCTTCACAGGCGTCATCGATTGAACGGGCACAGTCGTGAGGAGATGGAGCGCTACGTGATCAACTGCGAGCGACTGTCGCCCCGGGAATATTATGCCGTTTCAAATGTGATGGCAGGTAATGGCGAGCTTGCTTCAAAGCCCGCACTCGAGGGAACGCGCGACTTCAATATGGCAACCTTGTCGTGGCGCAGCCCGATCGAAACGGATTTTTCAGAAAATAATGTGGCACGCGCAGATTTCTTTCCCTGTGGTGCCCAAAATTGGGAGGGAGCGCCGACTGTGTTTTTGCTGCACGCGCTCATGTCCTCCAGTCCGGATGGTTACCACCGCTGGGGAAAGAGCTTCAACGAACTCGGTTGGAACGCTTGTTTTGTTCATTTGCCCTACCACTTTTCACGTGTCCCAGCCGGATATCGCAATGGCGAACTGGCCATTACACCGGACCTTATTCGCAACGCCGAAGGGTTGCGTCAGGGAGTAATCGAGTTGAGGCAACTGATGGAGTCACTGCGTGCTCACGGATGCAACGAGTTCGGCATGCTCGCTACCAGTTACGGCGGTTGGGTTGGCGCGCTGCTGACACTCGTCGAACGCGATTTTCGATTTGTGGCGTTGATGACGCCAATTGTAAATGTCGAACACGCCATCTGGCATAGCCCGGCTGCGCGTCGTGTCCGGCACGAACTGTTTCAGGCAAAGATTGAGCCGGCTCTCGTGGCCCGGCATTTTCATTTGAGCTCGCCGTTGCACAGTCAGCCGGCGTGCGACCCGGCGCGGATTTTATTTGTCACCGGCGAATTCGATTCGATCGCTCCACCGAAAGAAATTGAGGCGATCCAGCAAACATGGCGTGGTTCGGAACTGTTACGGGTGCGACAAGGTCACTTCGGTTACCGAATGATGGGAGAAACAATCGCGCGTCTGAAGGAACGCGGCGATTTATGAACTTTCCCAAGCAACTTTGACGAGCCGTCGTGGCCTGGAAAGAACACGGGCAGAGCAATTCGCTACAGAAACGGTGCGCTGACGAAGCGAAGAGGATTACGGCAGCCGTAACTTTTATTCATCGAGCCAATCCATCGTTTTAAGTAACTGCCGAAACTGTGCATCGTCGGCGGAGAGCGCGGGCAGCCATTCGCCTATCGGTTCACGTTTCCACCATGCATTGTCGCCACCGGGAGCGAATCGATATCGATAGAGTCGAGCCCGGATGTAATGCGGAGGCGCATCGGGAAAGGGATTGTTTGCAAGTAGTGACAGCGTGCCCGGATCGTTGTGCAGCAGTTTCCAAACAAAATGAAACGTCCATGGATACTGGGCAGGCGAAGCCATTGCCGCGAACCAGATCTGCCAGTCGATTCGCGGTTGGTAAGGAGCTATGAATGGAGGACGCCGATTCGGATTTCCGGGCTTGGCCTTGAACTGGTACTCTTTCCATTTCGTGTCGCCTGTAATGAGTTCGTCCTCTGTTCCCTCAAAAATGATTTCGTCGCGTACGCGTCCCACCGCACCGAACGCGCCGTATGTATTTACGAGATCAAAAGGATCGAACGAATAGTTCATCAATTGCCGGCCCGAGGCGAGATTGAGCACTGTCGGTACGCTAAGCCAGGCGATCATGATCGATAATGCGACGGCAATGGCGTTGTTGATGCGCGACGGCTGTGATTCCTGAGCAGCGCGGTCGGCGCGCCTAACAAGAGCTTCCGGCAAGAAACGCCGAAGAAACGTATCATCAAAACAGGCCAGAAACGGAATGATGGTCAGGTAATTCAAAAACGAAAGGTTACCACTGACGATGAGAAACATTTGAAACGTAACGAGCAAAACGCCGGCAATGTGGCGCGCAGTGCGGGGACCAAAAGAAAACCACGGTACAACAAGTTCGACGAAGTGGTTCCACGCAGTTTCAGATTTTAGCAGCCAATGCGGCGAGAAATTCAAGTAACGACTGACCGGATTCGGGATCGGTTGCGTTTGGTAATGGTAATAGAGACAGGTTAGATCGCGCCAGCATGGGTCGCCGCGCAGTTTGATGAGGCCGGCGCCGATCATGATGCGAAACCCGAGCCATCGAAAAAGCCAGATGACCAGGATGGGCGGCCTGCACCTTGGGAAGGGCCGCCCGTCAAGCAGTGGACAGAGAAAAATCGAAAGGAAACCGGTCTCGAGCAGTTGGATTTCCCAGCCGTAGCCGTACCAGATCTGACCGATGTGAACGATCGACATGTACATGGCCCAAAGGACTGCCAGCAGAATCGCATTCGCATACCCAGCCAGGACTACCAGCGACAGAACCAGGCCGACCCAGGAAAAAATGACCAATGCGTGATCTGAGATTCCAAACCAGAAAAACGTTGGCACTTGAGAAGCAGCAGCGCTTCGTGACCCGAGTTGTGCTTGGACTGCGTTCAGAAAATGCGTTGCAGGCGTCAACCCGTGTTCTCCAATCAAGGGGACCAACTGGTTAGCCGCGACCAAGAATGCGACCGCATAGACAAATCCAAGCAACCGCAGAATCACAAATCGAGTCAGCCAGTAGGAATTACCCAGTGCGAAGAATTTCGGGAGCGGTGTTTCCTGATTCATCGCGGACAAAAAAATACCCAAGGCGAATGCCCTGCCGTTCTACTGAAAGCCAATGCGTTTGAGGATAGCTACGAACTGCGGATCGGACCGGAACGAATCCCATCGTGGATCCACTTTGAGGAGAGTGAGTCTGACGTCTCGCTCCTCGACAGCCTTCATGATGCGCTCCTTATCGAGCACAGCATCATGGTGCTCGATCAGGTACACCAGCGTGTCGCATACTCTGGACTTCAACGGAAAGACCGCTCCGTCGCGCCGTCTCAACTGCCGTTTTGCCGACTCGAGTCGGAAGTCGCCAAATTCGTAAACGTGCATCGGCGAGGCTTGCATTGATTCAGAACAATTCAGAAGGATTCAGCCGCCTGTTAAAGACATTCATGGCGCGCTCCGCACGTTCACGCTCGATCCGCGAGTGCAGTTGACGCTGCGTCCGCGGACAACACAGAAAACCAAACACGAGCATGAACTCAAGGAAGGAAAAAATGAATAAACGAAATAGTAAGAAAAAGGCATTCGGCATTGCAACGTCTCTGGCGCTTCTCTGCGCCGCTTTAGTGGGATCGACAAACCTGTATGGACAACCGGAGCGATTAGCGGAACCGACGTCGCGTCTCCAGGGCACTTGGTGGGTTACAATCACGCTCTATGACTGTAACACGGGTGACGAGCAGCCTCCTTTCGTGTCGTTGCTCGCCTTCGTGCGAGACGGGACCATGAGTGAAACGACCGGTAACCCGATATTTCAGCCCGGCCAACGCAGCTCGGGCTATGGCACTTGGGCCCACGTGTCCGACAACGTCTTTACGTCGACGGACGAAGCGTTCGTCCTCTTCACTGCCGGGCCCTTCACCCGGGGAACGCAACGGATCAATCACTCGATTACCGTTGGACGCGGCGGCGACGAGTTCAACGATGAAGCCACCGTTCAATTTTTCGATAGCAACGGCAGCTTGATCGCGTCGGGATGTGCACGAGCTGTCGGGACGAGATTGAAATAAGGATGGAGCGATCGCGGGGCCGCATTGCCTTGAAGGTTCCTTAGGCAGTCGGCTCCGCGCGTCCGCATCCGGTGGTCTGCAACGATCGTTGCCGGAGGAGATTCAAACTCACAAATTGTGTCGGCCCGAAGATCCGCGCAGAATGTAACCCAAGGCATAATTGACATGCCAGGGGGGAGAGTCGAACTCCCGACCAAGGGCTTATGAGTCCCCTGCTCTACCACTGAGCTACCCTGGCGTCTTTTTCGTGCGCAAGCTTAACGGATTTTTTTTAGCGACCAACCCCGAATGCTTTCGGGACTGCTCCACCAACTGAGCGACCCGGGCGCAAAGAAGACAAAAATTGACGGTTCCCCACGCCAGTGTCAACGCCAGAGGGGAACAGTGTTATTTACCGGCTGGCTTCGACACGTATGGCTTCAAAGCGTTGCCGCGACCGCGCACGGCGGCCATGAAGCAAACACCGCTGCGTTCTGTCACCGCACCAGTCCAGCCTTCCTGACTGAGATACCGCCATCCAGGGAAATCCAATACGGCTCCGGTTTTGCTGTCACGTTCGGCTGGGAAAAGAAAAAACTGCATCCGTTTCTCGGCCGCCCAGATTTGGGCAATACGCCGTGATTCTTCGTCATCAAAAACGCGGCAACCAATTGTGCGGAAATCTGCGAACTCTGGCGGGACATCATAGCGTTCCAACCCATATTTCATAAAAAACAGATCGCTCAGTGTTCCTGCCTGGGCGTCCACGGGGTCCAGCATCACCGATCGGGTGGAAGCAGCGACAGACAACAATTTCCGAGCTGTGGCCGACCCCGGAAAATCGTTGAGGTGACTAAGGAAATTAAACACGAATACGCCTGCAATGACGGCCATGGCGATGCTGATCGCGAGAACGGCGGGGTTCCGCACCATCTTTTTCCAAGTCCACTTCGAGACGGTAACCAGGTCCTTCTCGGAGAACCACTCGGCAGACTCAGCTGGAATTGGTACAAGCTGCACCAGGTCCGCGACAGCACGATCGAAGTTCTGTTGGCTGGCGAATTCCGCTGAACCATCTGCGCGAGATATTGTCGAGCGCATCGCGCGGTCCACCGGCTGACGCCCTCGGATCGGTGCGCAATTGAGAAGGGCGCGTTGTCGGCGCATCAACGACAGCAGTTTCATACGTGGCCTGATGTAGGAAATTTTGCGTCAAGCCACGCCTGCAATTGCCGTCGACCCTTTGCCAGGAGTCGCGAAAGCTCGCTAAGCTTGAGGTCCGCCAGATCGAGGATTTCACCGTAGTCGAACTCGTCGAGGTAAAAAAGTGCCAGGGCACTCCGCTGCGGGTCCGGCGCCGCCGAAATCCAGACTGCGAGCTGCATTGGATCGAGTCGCTCAATCTGTAATGCCGCCTGCGAAGCGACATCACGTTCGTTCATTTCAAACGACTCGGGTTGCAACTCCGTTTTGGTCGCTTCCAAACAACGCCATCGTGCATCGCGAAAAAGCCAGAACGGTTCGGTGGGCACATCCCCGCGAGCAGCGCGCACGCCGGCCTCACGGAGTGTGGCGTGAAAGACTTCCAGCGCCTTACGAGCGTCGCCAAGCATTAGGAAGCAGAAGCGATAGAGTTGCGGCAGGTTTTGTTTTCGATCCGGCACGCCTAAAGATCCCCGAGAAAGTTCGCGCACTTTACGCGGCTTCGCCGCATCGACAAGCTGGAGTGTCTGTCACGTCCAAAGCGCGGATTCGCGCAGAATTCAACGTCACCGCAGTCTTTTCAGACGAAGCGCCACTTGCTCAGCGTTCTCCCGGCTATTGAAGGCGGAAATGCGAAAGTAGCCTTCTCCCTGGGCGCCGAAACCAGCGCCGGGCGTAACGACTACATTAAGCTGGCGCAGCATTCGATCGAACATTTGCCAGCTTGTTAGGCCAGCCGAAGTTGTCACCCAGATGTAGGGTGCGTTAACTCCGCCAAAGGCTTCCAGACCCGCATCGGCGGCCGCGTCGCGAAGAAGCGTTGCGTTGCCCATGTAGTGATCGATCAATGTACGGACCTGTTTACGTCCCTCGGTGGAATACAAGGCTTCTGCGCCGCGTTGCACCGGATAAGAGACGCTGTTGGATTTCGTGCTCCAGCGGCGTAGCCAAAGTGGATGCAACGGGAGGCGGCGACCGTCATGCGTCCGGGCAAGAACCGATTTTGGCAGTACGGTAAATCCACAGCGAACACCGGTGAACCCACCGTTCTTCGAGAAGCTGCGAAATTCCATGGCGCAGTCGCGTGCTCCGGGAATTTCGAATATTGAATGCGGAATTTCGGGATCGGAAACATACGCCTCATACGCGGCATCGAAGAGCAGAAGGGCTTCGTGTTCGCGCGCGTAATCTACCCAACGCGAGAGCTGCGCTCGCGACGCTACCGCTCCCGTTGGGTTATTCGGAAAACAAAGATAGACGAGATCGACGCGTTCTTCAGGCGGCTCCGGCACGAAACCGTTCTCTTTCGTACAAGGCAGATAATGGATTCCTTCATAGCCGCCATTCTTTCGCGCTGACCCGGTGTGTCCTGCCATGACGTTTGTGTCGACGTAAACCGGATAGACCGGATCGGGGACCGCGATTTTGTTTTGAGCGCCCAGGATATCAAGAACGTGACCGCAATCGCATTTCGATCCGTCGGAAATGAAGATTTCTTCGGCGGCGACGTCGATGTTCCGTTCACGGTAATCGTAATTCGCGATGCTCGATCTGAGAAACTCGTAACCCTGTTCGGGGCCGTAACCGTGAAATGTCTCGCGGTGTCCGAGTTCCTCTACGGCGTTCTTCATGGCTTCAATTGCCGCGCGCGGGAGCGGCTCGGTGACATCCCCGATACCGCAGCGAATCAAGCGCTTGGCAGCGTCAGGATCGGCGTCGCAGAATTCACGCACGCGCCGCGCTACCTCTGGAAAAAGGTAGCCGGCCTGAAGCTTGAGATAATTCTCGTTAAGATACGCCATAGCTGGCAGGGACGGACCGCCGGGCTATCCGTTTCAGTTGGCGCGCCCTACCAAAGCAGGGAGGATTGCCTCTGCAATCAGTAATTTTTCGCGACGGCGTCCCAATTCACGACGTTCCACCAAGCCTTGAGATAATCGGGCCGGCGGTTTTGGTAGTTGAGATAATAAGCATGCTCCCAAACATCGACGCCAAGGACCGGCGTGTTACCGTCCATTAGAGGGCTGTCCTGGTTTGGCGTGGAAACGATTTCCAGCTTGCCGCTTTTGTTCTTGATGAGCCAGGCCCAGCCGCTGCCAAAACGACCCGCGCCTGCGGCGGCGAATTTCTCTTTGAAATCGTTGAAGCTGCCGAACGTGGAGTTGATATCGTCGGCGAGTTTTCCTTTCGGTTCGCCGCCAGCATTCGGTCCCATGATTTTCCAAAAGAATGAGTGATTGGCGTGTCCGCCGCCGTTGTTTCGCACGGCTGTGCGAATGTCTTCGGGCACGGCGTTAAGATCACTTATCAAATCCTCAACCGACTTATTTTCGAGTTCGGCTTTGCCTTTGATCGCGTTGTTCAGGTTGTTGATGTAAGCCTGGTGATGCTTGGTGTAATGGATTTCCATTGTTTTTGCATCGATGTGCGGCTCCAGGGCATCATATGAGTAAGGTAATTCAGGTAGTTCGTAAGCCATAATCTTTACAGTTAGTTCGAATTACTCTGCGCGACAGGTTTTATTTTTCGGCGGAAACAAAACAGTAGTCACCGGCCTCTGCCGATGACACCTTCGAACCGGGCGGGCCGCAGGCTCGTGCCTGCAATACTAGGCACACCGATAAAAACCGGGACGATGCCCGAGCCCGTTGCGATGATTCACGTAGGTCGCGAAAGCCAGCAGCGGGAAATTCTGGCGATACATATCGTACTTCAGATAGAACGTGCGCGGAAAGCCAGTGCCGGTGATCTCCTCCTCATCCCATGCTCCGTCGGCTTTTTGAGACCGAAGAAGATAACGCAACCCGCGCTGAATGCTCGGCCGATCCAGGTCGCCGCACGCGCAGATGCCCATGATCGCCCACGCTGTTTGGGATGCCGTGCTCGGCCCGATTCCTTTGGTCGACGAATTGTCGTACGTCGCGCAGGTCTCGCCCCAGCCGCCATCGCTGTTCTGACAACTCTCAAGCCAATCGCGTCCGCGCAATATCCAGTTCTGCGTCATGTCCTCGCCAATAGCCTGCAGACCGCGCAGTACCTGCCACGTACCATAAATGTAATTGACTCCCCATCGTCCGTACCATGAGCCGTCGTCATCCTGGGTGTCAATCAGGTAAGTAATTGCGTCACGAACGCACTTTGCCTTGCGATCGAATCCAATGTAGCCGAGCAATTCCAATGTGCGCGCGGTCAGATCGCTGCAGGTGGGATCGAGAATCGCGTTATGATCGGCAAACGGCATGTCTTCGAGCCACGGAGTGGTTACGTCCTTATCGAATGCTGCCCAGCCGCCATCACGACATTGGAAACTGAGTTGCCACCCGAGCGCGCGTCGAAACAATTCGTCGAGTGACTTTGTATCTTTCGGTTGAATTAACCTCAATGCCATCAACACCATCGCGGTATCATCAATGTCTGGATAATGGACGTTATTGTACTCGAACGCCCAGCCGCTCGCTTCGGGATACGTGTTGTTCACTGCCCAATCGCCGCGCATCCGCACTTCCTTGCCGACGAGCCAATCCGCGGCTTTTTGCATGGCAGGGTGTTCTGGCGGAAGACCAGAATCCGCAAGAGATATGATTGTGATGGCTGTATCCCAAACAGGGGCGAGACACGGCTGGATTCGGAAATCCTCGGGATCGTCAACGAACAATCCTGCGAAATCGTTTTCCGCTTTCGCGTAAACCGGATTTGTTTTTGAATAGCCGAGAGCATGCAGAGCAATAAGACAGTTCAGCATCGCGGGATACACCGCCGCAAGACCATCGCTCCCCTCACGGATGCGTTCTAGCATCCAGTGCTCCGCTGCTTCCAACGCTCGCTGCCGCAGTAGACCAATGCGAAGCGGTTGCAGAAATTTCAAGGTGTCATCAAGCCGAAGGAAGAAATTGCGCCAGGTCCAGAATTTCTCGCTTCGTGGCAGCCGCAAATCGGCTTGCTCAGTACCGAGGGGATACAGCTCGTGCAATTGCTTTTCGCCCGGAAGAACGCGCGTAGGCTTGAAATGATTGATAATGGACAGCGGCATGAGCATCGCGCGACTCCATGACGACATTTTGTAAATGTGAAACGGCGCCCAGCTCGGCAGGAGCACCATCTCTATGGGAATCGCCGGCAAATATTTCCACGGAAACTGACCAAGAAGCGCGAGATAAAGCTTGCTGAACGTGTTCATCTGCGGGATGCCGCCGAGACGCGTGATCGTCGCGCGAGCTTCCTGCATAAACGGCGCGTCCACGGAGCAACCGGCCAGTTTCAGCGCAAAATACGCTTTAACCGACGCGTTAATCTCGCTGGGCCCACCATGGTAGATGTTCCAGCCGCCGTCGGGCAATTGCCGTTTAAGAATGTGGCGGACGCAACGCCGCTGTAGTTGCCCGTCTACTTCGCCGCACCAATGCATAAACACGACGTAGTCGGAACACAGCGTGCTATCGACCATCAGTTCGCCGCACCAATGCCCGTCAGGGTTTTGTTGCCCCAAGAGATTTTCCTGTGCGCGTCCGATGGCCTGCGCGATATCCTCGTCCGCTACCGAGTACGATTCCGATAAATCCGGGGCGCTCGGCAAGACGATCAGTTGGTTCGACAACTCTCGCATTCCAGCTCTACGACGCTTTCATAGCCGGCTCTGCCTGCTTGCCGGTGAGATGACCATTTCCGGAACTTACACCATCATAGGCGAGAACCTCACTGCCTCGGCCCGTGGGCTTCGGCTTCGGACCGAAATTGAATTTGATCGTCTTCCAAGTGTCGCCGCGCTGGTTCTGCAATCCCAGCGTTGCAGTGGGTTCGTAGCCGCAATGCACCATGCAATTTTCACAGCGGCTGTCGCGCGCGACGCCATTGACCACTCCGTAGCTGTCCCAGTTGGTCTGCTCCAGGAGCTCCGCATAGCTCGAGTAATGTCCGTCCGTCATCAAGTAACATGGACCTTTCCAGCCGCGAATGTTTCGAGTGGGAATGGCCCATGCCGAACAAGTGAGGTCTCTTTTGCCCCCCAGAAATTCAAAATAAACCGGCGTGCCGAAAAACCTGTATCGATTCATCCATTGCTCGACCTTTCGGAATTTCTCGATCGTCATAGCGCGGGTGAGAAAGAAATCTTCGGGCCGCAAATTCAGCCGGTCGATCATGTCTCGCTTGGCTGCGTCATATTCATAGCCAGGCGTGATGGTGTGGCCATCGACGTCGAGATCGGAGAGATAATCGAACATTCGTTCGATCTCCTGCATGTCTGTTTCTTTATAGATCGTTGTATTCGTCGCGACCTGATAACCGAGCACTTTCGCCATCTTGATCGCCAGAATGCATTCCTTGAAAACGCCCTCGCGTTCCACGATGAGATCGTGCGTTCGTTCCAAGCCATCGAGGTGCACATTCCAGTACATCCATTTGCTCGGGCCGATCGTCGGCTTCGCCGGATCTTTTGGACCGTTGCGAATTTCCGCGGCGTTTTTCTCGGAAATCAATCCGCGCTCGAGGAGCACCTCAATCTTCTGCTGCAATTTTTCGCCACTCCCGTTTTGCGCGTTGTTGAGCTTGTGTGCCAGCCATTCGCGCATCTTCTTGCGCATGAACATCGCGTTGGTGCAGATGTAAACGATGCGCTTCTGCGCAAGCAGTCCTTCAACCAGGCTTTCGATCTGCGGATAAATCAGCGGTTCGCCACCGCAGATGGAAACCATCGGCGCGTCGCATTCTGTGGCCGCGCCCAGGCAATCCTCCAAGCTCATAATGTCCTTGAGCGACGTGGAGTACTCGCGGATCCGCCCGCAGCCCGTGCAGGTCAGGTTGCAGGTGTGCAACGGCTCGAGCTGAAGCACGGTGGCAAATTTCTTCGTGCCGCGGAGTTTATGTCCGATCACGTAAGCAGCGATTTTCGACGTGAGCGGAAGTGGAAATCTCATAAAAGCGAGGATTTTACTGGGCCCCCTATGGGGTGTCAATCAGGCGGCCCGGTTTGTTATATGAATTGACGTGCAACGACCGTATTGGTTTTGCTGCCGGAGCTTACGTTATTGTGAGACGGGCCGCAAATAAACCTGCGACTACAGGAGATTCATGTGGTTTAATCATCGCAAATGTGAGCGTTCAATAACAATTTGAGGAGCTAAATACCATGAAACAATTACTCTTAGCTGCTTTTGGCGTTGGGCTGATCGGCTGCGCAAACCAACCTGCGCCTCCGCCAGGCCCGGCAGTAACAGGTAGTTACCCCTATTCCCGCTACTCGACCACGGCGGTCGCGTGGGGTTATCGTAACCCGACATTTCGGACCTGGAGCACCCCTCAATTGCAGGACCGCCGTCTCCAGCTCTACGGAATGAACACGCTGACTCAGACTCGCGAGGGAGTGCCTGCCTACATCTATCACGGGCAGCCTTCTGCTTCGCAGGATGAGATCAAGGCGATCGAGGTCGAGTTGAACTGGCGTTACCAGCACGGTGATAAGAGCGCCGAATTGAAAGAATTCTGGCCGAGCTCACGCCGGCACATCGCATCCAGCGGCCGTTTTGAGACCGGTTTTGGCGCTATCAGCTGGACTTAGTTTCGGGCTCCGCCTCCTTCTAAGACTCTGAGGTCCGCTGTCGGATCTCAAGCAGCGTCCCATCCACGCCGGATCAGACTGACGGCGATCGCCGCGAGAAGGAGCGCAATGATTTTCGATATGCCGCGCAATCCTTGTTTACCCATCAAGCGAGCGACACGATCTGCATTCCAAAAAGCGATCGCAACCAAGGCAAGATTGACCAGGAGCGAAATCAGGGTGAACACCACACCGACGGTATCGCCCAGGATCAGTAACGCAGTCAAAAGCGCCGGACCAGCGATGAGCGGCATTCCCAGCGGAACGATCCCAAACTCGTTGCTGGCCTCGCGGTCTCTAGACCCGAGGCCGAGCAATTCGCGCCCGGCAAGCCCGAGCAGAATGAGACCGCCCGCCACTTGAAAGTCCGCATCTGTGATTCCAAGTGCGTTGAAAATCATCTCGCCTAAAAACATGAAGCCGACTGCCACGCAGAGGGCTGTTAAGATGCCCAGGAACCCCTGGCGTCTTCGTTGTTCGGGCGAAGCATTGTGAGAGAGCCCTGCAAATATCGCTACCAGTCCAATTGGATCGATGGCGACAAAGATCGGAATAAAGGCCAGGACGAACTTCTGGGTCACTGTTTGTAGACAGGTTTTTAACCTGCCTTTTTTTAGACTGCAACCTGACAAAGTTAGCTTGACCCGTTCGCTGGGGCTATTCTCGAAGAATGAGCCGATGTACAAGCGCAGGAATCCTGGGTTTGCTGCTAAGCGCGCCGGCTTTCGCAAGCGATCTGTTTTACCGCCGGCAGTTCGCCTTTGCTCTGCTCGTGCCCTGCATGGATCAGACCCTCCCGATAAACCATATGATTGCCTCGCGATTTCCAATCCAATTCTTGAGCGAGTCTTTTTGCCGATTGATCCGGAAACGAGCTTCATCTCCAGTTTTCGCGGCTTGAGCGGGTACGATGCCGGTTATTACGGATACCCGTGGGCGGACGCGATGGCCGCCGACATGGCGACCGTGTTCGAAAAAGCGAAGGACGGTTACCTCGACAAGCAAGCCGGCATGAAATTGCGCCGCGAGAGTTACGAACCCGGCGGCTCTCGCGACGTTGCGGTCTCGATTGAAAAATTCCTCGGTCGTAAACGATCGGTTGAACCATTCTTGAAGAAAGTTGGCGTGACGTCGCCGCGACAGATCCTGAACACCTTGGGGAAATAGCAACTTTGCTTCGCCCGATGTCGGTCGCGAAAATTTGCCTTTCCAGGGGCGTGCGCCTACAGATGTTGGCTAACTTCGATCATAATGAAACCTTGCTTGTTCTTTCTCTCATCCATTGTCGTCGCCTCGAGTTTAAGCCTAGCCAGAGCTGACCTGAAAACGGTGGACGACTTTCGCGCTGCTGCCGCGAAGGCGAACGCCGTCCTGACCATTCCCGATTGGGACAAGACGCCAAAAGCAGTCGAGGCGTCGATGAAGGACGCGATTGCTAGGGCGAACAAAGCTCTTGATCAAATCGGTACCCAGGACCTGAGCAAGGTCACATTTAAAAGCACTGTCGTAGCGCTGGATGACGTCACCTACCAGGCAAGTCTTGCCGCTAACAAGGCCACCATCATCAAGGAAACGAACACAAATCCCGCGATGCGCGCCGCCGCCGAGAACGCCGTGAAAGAATTTCAAGATTGGGCCGTTGGCGTGGACTATCGCGAGGACGTTTACAAAGCCATAAAAGCGTTCGCCGATACGCATCCGAAGCTTTCCGGCGAAGACGAAAAACTGTTTAAGGAAACATTGCGCGATTATCGGCGCGCCGGCCTGGACTTGCCACCGGATCAGCGGAAAGAAGTCGAAGATTTGCGAAAACAGTTATCCAAGCTCGGCACGGATTTCGACAGCAACATTGTTAAGGCCAACGCTCCGGTGATGTTCTCCAAGGCCGATCTGGAGGGCTTGCCGGAAAGTTTTTTCAATTCGCCCGGCATCAAGACCGGCGACGACGTTTACACAGTCATGGCCAACGTTACCTGGCAGTACAACACTGTGGAGGAAAACGCCAAGAAAGAGGCCACGCGCAAACAGCTTTATATCGTTCGCGAAACTCTCGCGAAACAGAATATCGCCCTTCTTAATCAAATGCTGACGCTGCGAAATAAAATCGCCCTGCGGCTCGGTTACAAATCCTGGGACGATTACCAGACTGAAGTCAAAATGGCCAAGACCGGCGGGAACGCCGAAAAATACATCAACGATCTGGTCGCGGGCATCCAGCCAAAGTTCGATAGCGAAGTCGCTGAACTGCAAAAACTGAAAGCCGCCGATACAAACGATCCCAACGCCAAAATCATGGTCTGGGACTGGCGCTACTACAGCAATCAGCGGGACAAACAAAAATACGCCGTCGATAAGGAGGCGTTACGTGCCTATTTCCCGTTCCAAAAAGTGCTGGAGGGCATGTTCAACATCTACCAGAACATTTTCGGACTGAAGTTCGTAAAGATCGCGACGCCGTACAAGTGGGTTGACGATCTTCAGCTTTATCTGGTTACCGATTCGGCTTCCGGCGAGCCGCTCGGAATGTTTTATCTCGACATGTTTCCGCGCGAAGGGAAATTCAATCACTTCGCGCAATTCGATATCATCAGCGGCAAACTTCTGCCGGATGGAAAATATCAGCGGCCAACAGTCGCGCTGCTGTGCAATTTTCCGCCGCCGAGCGCCGATACTCCGTCGTTAATGACGCATCAGGACGTGGAGACTTTGTTCCATGAATTCGGTCACGCTTTGCACTCGATTGTCACGCGAGCCAAGTACGGCCGCTTCGCGGGAGCACATGTGCCCGGCGATTTTGTCGAGGCGCCTTCCCAGATGCTTCAGAACTGGGTGTGGGACAAAAAAGTGCTCGATACCTTTGCCGCCGATTATCGCGAGCCGACAAAGAAGATTCCGGCAGACGTCGTTAAGAAACTAAACGACGCGAAGCTGGCCAACGCCGCCGTGTATTATCGGCGCCAGTTCGCGTTCGCATCACTCGATCTCGCTTTGCACGATCCGCATCCGGAAGATATGCCATACGATTCCGTGGCGATATCGAACCCGATCCTTCAGAAAGTCTTTCTGCCGATCGATCCGAGCACAACATTTGTATCCTATTTCGGACATCTCAACGGTTATGATGCCGGTTATTATGGATACGCCTGGGCGGATGCAATCGCGGCCGACATGGCGACCGTGTTCGAAAAGGCCAGGGACGGCTATCTCGATAAACAAGCCGGCATGAAATTGCGCCACGAAATTTATGAGACCGGCGATTCGCGCGACGTCAACGAGTCAATTGAGAAATTCCTCGGCCGCAAACAATCCATTGAACCGTTCCTGAAGAAAATCGGGATCGGCACGCAGGAAAAAACCCCAGACACACAGGCGAAGAAGAAAGTGTCTGCGGGACCATCCCACGAAGGGAGATAGTTGCAGAGGCGTTTGTGCAAGCGCCTGTCGACGACTGCCAATGGTCAGCTCAGCGTTTGACACAAACGCCACTACAACCTTTCGGTATAGGATGAAAATCGCGTGCTGGTTTGTGGCAATCTTTTTGGCTGCTGCGACATCGATGCTAGCAGCGGATGAATTGGCGTTGCATCTGGAGCCGGCACTCAGCGCGATTACGCCGGACGGTTTGCTTGCGAATATTAAGGTTCTAGCGTCGGATGAATTCGAGGGTCGCGCGCCCGGCACGAAAGGCGAAGAACTTACCGTCAAATACATTATCGACGAGTTTGAACAGATTGGATTGAAGCCGGGAAATCCCGACGGGAGTTACAAGCAGGAGGTTCCACTGGCTGGGATCAAGAGCGATCCGACAATGTCGTTCATTGTGGGCGATAAAACCGTCGATCTTAAATATCCTGACGATTTCGTTGCGTCCTCGGCGCGTTTGAAGCCGGAGATCAAGATCGACGGTTCCGGTGTGGTCTTTGTCGGGTACGGCGTTGTCGCACCCGAATACGGATGGGACGATTATAAAGGTGTCGATGTGAAAGGTAAAACGTTGCTGATGTTGATTGGGGACCCGCCGATACCCGATCCAAAAGATCCATCAAAACTCGATGCAAAAATGTTCAAGGGAACCGCGATGACTTATTACGGCCGGTGGACGTACAAATATGAGATCGCCGCACAAAAAGGCGCCGCCGCAGCCGTGATCATTCACGAGACGGGACCCGCCGCCTATCCATACTCAGTGGTAAGGACAAGTTGGGGAAAGGAAAATTACGAGATCGATTCGCCCAATAAAAACATGGACGCGGTGGAAGCGCGTTCTTGGATCACGCTCGATAGTGCGAGAAAACTGCTTGCCGACTGCGGTCAGAATTTCGAGGCGCTGAAGAAGTCGGCAATCAAAAGGGATTTTCGACCGCTGACGCTGAAAGCGAAAGCGAACATCGAGATTAAACAACAGCTGCGCTCGTTCAAATCGGATAACGTGATCGGCAAACTCGACGGAAGCGATCCGAAATTTCGGGACGAATACGTCATCTACAGCGCCCATTGGGATCATCTGGGGCGACACCCTGAATTACAGGGCGATCAGATTTTTAATGGGGCCATCGACAATGCTTCCGGCGTGGCGTCGCTCCTTCAACTGGCAGCCGCGTTCAAAAAACTAAATCCGCCGCCAAAACGCTCCGTATTGTTCATGGCCACGACCGCTGAGGAAGCGGGATTGCTCGGCGCGAAATATTACGCCGAACATCCGCTTTATCCTCTGGAGAAGACGCTGGCCGATATCAATATCGATACCGTGAACCCTTGGGGAAAAACGCGCGACATCGAGGATCTGAGCAACAACAACTCGACTCTTGACGATCTCCTCGGCGCGGCTGCGAAACGCAACGGACGAATGATGACGCCAAACAGTGAGCCTGAAAAAGGCAGTTTTTATCGCGCCGATCATTTCGAATTCTCGAAGCGCAGCGTGCCTGCGTTGTACACCGGTCGCGGCATAGATTTCATTGGTAAACCGCCCGGCTTCGGCCGGCAAAAGAAGGACGATTACACTGCGCATCATTATCATCAGGTGTCGGACGAAGTGGACCCGAACTGGGACCTCTCCGGCGTAGTGCAGGATCTTCAGCTTCTCTTCGAAGTTGGTTACCAGGTTGCGAACGGCGATACCTTTCCGGAGTGGAAAGCTGGTAGCGAGTTCAAAGCAAAGCGCGATGAGATGCTAAAGAAGTGATTGGGTCAGGCGGGATGTTTTGTTTGATGTAATTTGACGAAATGCGTCCTCTCCAGTTTCTGATTTTCTCGCCGACCGTTCTGCCGGTCCGAGGCTTGTCGCGCTAAGTTTCCGCTCGATATAAAGAACTGAGTTGCAGCGGGGTGAATTAGATGGTTGAATCCCCACTCGCAAATCTGGAATTCTGAATGGGCTCGCTAAAGAAAAGACGGAAGGCAAAAATTGCCAAGCACAAGCGCCGCAAAAGGATGAAGGCGCACCGGCATAAGAAACGGCTGAGATACAAGCTTTAAAGGCGGTGTCTGGTGGCACGGCCGTAATGCCGTTCCCCATCAATGCTCGTGCCAACGGAGTCGTGGATCCTGTAAGTCATCGCAGGTGGTGTCCTTTCTCCGAAAGAGGCGTTACTCGACTCTTCAGTACCCCGCTGCTGCCCGGGCTGCTGGTTTGCCGAACCTGGGTCAAAAAGATAAGATTAGGCGTGAGGGAGCGGAGAAAGTTCGGGACCGGTGGGAGCTGTCAGAAGGTTATTGTTGCAGTGGGGTTTCTGATTTCGGCCGTCATCGTGAATGGCGATGCCCCAAAAGCTTCCCCTGCAAAAAATCCGCATCTCTATTCCAAAAAGCGAACGGTACATGCAGGATGACTCGATTAACCGAAAACCTGCTGCGGACCTTGCGTTACGTTCCAAGGGTGCGCACAAAGCGGACGCGATTTCGCATTTCGTTGAAGGAATGGCCTTCGAGGAGAACGGCGAAATAGAGCGGGCGCTGGATGCATATCGCAAGGTGCTCAATGTCGACCCGGGTCAGTCGGAACTAGCTTCGCGCGTGGCTGGACTGTTGATACAGCAGGATGATTTTCCGCAGGCAATCGACGTCCTGAAAGATGCAATCAAGGCAAATCCCAACAACGCCGAACCGTATCAGCAACTCGCTTTTATCTACACGAGATATTTAAAGAGAACCGATCAAGCGATCGATTACGCAAATCGCGCCATCGCCTTGAATCCCGGAGACGTCGACGGTTACCAGCGCCTGGTCGAAATCGAGCTGGCAGCAGGAAAACAGAAAGGCGCACTGGAGGTTCTGGATCGCGCTCTTACTGTTCGCAGTAGCGATGCCAATTTCTGGCTGCGTCTTGGAAAACTTTATGTTGCCATTCTTTTTAAATCCGGTTCTCAGCCAAAGCCGGATGAACTGGAAAAGACCAACGATATTTTCAAAAAGGCGGGGGAGAACGCTCCTGACGATCCGGATATCCTCAAGGACGTAGCCGATTACTACGCGGCATCGCAGCAACTCAAGGAAGCGATTCCGCTTTATTTGCGGGTTCTGGAATTGCAACCAGACGATGCTAACGCGCGAGAGAAACTGGCTACCGGTTTTGTGCTGACAAACCAGCGAGACAAAGCGGTGGAAATGCTCGAGGAAATCATCAAAGCGCACCCCGAAAAATATCAGACGTACGAGTTACTCGCCCAAGTCGTTGACGAGGAAGCGCGATCGTTGCAACGCGAA
The DNA here is from genome assembly GCA_963807435.1 of uncultured Verrucomicrobiae bacterium. Taxonomy (GTDB): domain Bacteria; phylum Verrucomicrobiota; class Verrucomicrobiia; order Chthoniobacterales; family UBA10450; genus Udaeobacter. The sequence goes on along the minus strand of CAWECA010000003.1, from coordinate 199,216 downwards.
AAGCGCTTCGACGAGGCGAAAAAGAAGTTCGCCAAAGTGGCCGCCAACTATGAGCAAAGCCTCCTCATAAATCCAGACCACGCAGCGACATATGTGCGTCTGGCGGAATTACTTCTCGGCCCTTTAAGAAACCCCGGGCGCGCTGTGAACTTGCTGACTGAAGCTCGTCGCCGATTTCCCGGTGCAGCTGAGATAGTCTATTACCTTGCGATTGCGCAACGCGAAGCAAAGCAAAGCCAGCAAGCGGTGGCCACTTTCGAAGAAGCGCTGCACGAAGCGCAGATCGATGAAGACGACGATTTCGTAAACGCGAAGTTTTACTTCAATTATGGAGCCGCCGCGGAACAAGCGGGCCTGTACGACAAGGCGGCCACGTTACTTCGGAAATCGATCGCCCTCGATCCGGAGAGCTCAGCGGAAGCATGCAATTACCTGGGTTACATGTGGGCGGATCACAACATGAACCTGGAGGAAGCTGAATCTATGATCCGACGCGCTTTGCAAGCCGATCCCGGCAACGCGTCGTATCTGGATAGCCTTGGCTGGGTGGAATTTCGGAGGGGCAAATTCGAAGAAGCGTTGAGCGACCTGCTTCGCGCCGCGAAGGCTGCGGAACGCGATGATCCGGTAGTGTTTGAACATATCGGTGATACCTATTTGAAATTGAACCGCAGCCGGGAAGCATTGGAAGCCTGGCAAAAGGCGCTGGCACTCGATCCGCAGAATAAGAATCTGGCGGACAAAATTCAAACAACTAAGAAGACCATCGGCAGAGATTTGCCGGCAAGGAACAATCCAAGCTGACGATCTCATCAACATCGAGAACCGATGCCCACTTGGTTTCATACAGCACCGGAAAGGCTTGTTCCTTGCGTCAAAAATTCCCGGAAATCGGTCGCGGTTTACATCCGGGAATGTTGATTGTGCCGATCACTTAGTCGGGCTCTTCGTTGATCGGATCATCTCGTCGCTCTTTGTTATGCTGGTTACTTTTATAATGCTCTTGCTTTTCCGACCTCGGGTCCGCGGTCGGTATCCGCAGGAACGAGCGCTGCCGGTCAAATCGGGATGAAAGAGCGAAGTCGATCGAGTGATGGCGAGAGAGAGGGCGTTGTCCCAAAAAGCTCTCGTGACGCTGGACTTGGCGGGCAGAGGGCGTCATTCCTTCATTCACATTCATCGCTGCAGCGGCAGCTTCGGTTGCCTCGTCTGGCGCTTATCATTGCCGGCCTGGCAATCGTTTTCCTGTTGAGCGGCTTTCTCGTCACATACGGTTCAAAAATATATGAGAACTGGCACGATAACCGTTTGTTGGACCGCGCCGGCGCACTTGTACGAGAAGGACGATTTAGCAATGCGGCGCAAATAGCGCGCGAGCTACTGGGGCGGCATCCGGATTCTATTCCGGCGCTTTCGGTCCTGGCGGATACCGCGGAAAGGGAAAATCTCGATGAGGCCGTTTCGTGGCGTGACCGCATAGCGCGATTGCGCCCAAACGATGCCGAGAGCCAGCTTAACTTCGCTTCCGCTGCGCTTCGGTTTGACCAGCTCAATGTGGCGCGAGAAGCGCTTGATCGAGTTGCTGCGAGAGATCGCGACAGCGCAGCCTTTCACGTCGTTGCAGGTTGGATCGCGCAAGCCGAAGGAAATTATGCCGAACAGGAGGAGCAATTCGCCGCTGCGGTCAACAAACAGCCAACCAACGACCTCTATCAATTTAATCTCGCAGTATTACAAGTCCGTTCCAAAAATGCCGAAAAGAGCCTGAAGGCGCGGAGTACGCTTGAGCGATTGGCGAAAATGGTGCCGTATCGGACGGGTGCCCTTCGAGCATTGCTCAACAATGCTGTGGAACGCGAGGATTCCAGTGCCGCGGATAATTTTGCTCAACAACTCCAAATGTCGCCGGACCTCACGTTCGGCGATTATCTGCTTTGTCTGAATTTCTATCACAAACTCGACGAAAAAAAATTCCGGCCGTTACTGGAAAAAGTTAAACCGTTCGCTGCGCGAAATGCGTCCAATCTGGCATCGCTGATGGAATGGATGAATCAAAACGGACTCTCTGGAGACGTTGTGAAGTGGATCGATGGGTTGCCGTCAGCAAAACTGACCTCGCCGCCTGGCTCTGTTGCAGTGGCCGATGCATACGCAGCTACTAAAAATTGGAGCCGGTTAAGACGCTGGACCCGGACCGGCGACTGGAAAGAGGCCGAATACTTACGCCTGGCATATCAAGCACTTGCTGTGCGGCACTTGCGAACCGGCAGCAGTTCCAGCGCGCGCTCAGAGTTCGAATCGCTTTGGCAGAAAGCCGGTAAACTGGCGGGAGATGAGCCGGATCATGAGGTTGCCCTCGCGCGGCTGGCCACGAAATGGCGCCTGGAGAACGAGTCCGAGGAACTCTGGCTGCGAGCGGAAGAAAATCCGTCGACACGTCGTGAAGCGCTAGACAGTCTTCGCAGGTTGTATCGCGCGGACAACGAAGTAAACAAGTTGTATAAAGTTCTCGAACGTCTGCATGAGAGTTCGCCTAACGAAGAATCGATCACAGCCGACCTCGCGCGGCTTGGCCTCGCCGTCGACCAAGGTATTGAACGCTCACATCAACTTGCAAAAGAAGCGTACGATCGAGCGCCGAAGGAGATCAATTCTGCCGTCACCTACGCGTTTTCACTACACCGACTTGGCAGGAACAGAGAAGCTCTGGCCATCATCGATAGTTTGCCGCCTGAAAAGTTGCACGATCCACACGCCGCACTCTACGTGGCCTTGATCATGGTTGAGGCAATCCAATTGGACGACGCAAAGCAGTACATTGTGGACGCTGAAACGGGTGACCTTTACCCAGAAGAAAAAAAATTGCTCGAGGAAGCGAAAATGGACCTCATCGCTGCGTCCGCAACCACCCCGCCAACAGAGGCGTTAAGGGAAACGTCGCCTAGGTAACGCGCCGCTTTCTCCGGAATGTTAGAAATCCGATTCGCAGCACACTACTACTGCGATTACTAACCAGTCAGGCTCCGCGCCGCTACTAGTTGCCAGGCTTCGACTTCCGCGCTGGTTTGAGTGGGCGAGACGCAGCGGACAGCCTGGAGTTCGTCAAACCCGAGCTTTGTAGTTGGCGCCGTGATTGAAGTGGCAAGTTTGCGCCGAGTCGCGGCTGACATTTTTTTGTAGAGTAAACTCAAGTGCGGCTTTAGCTCGTAATTCAATGGATCGTCTGCAGTCTGATGGATCAACTGGCTCAGTTGCCGCAGTTGAGGACTCGCCTCTAATTGGACAAACAAGGTTTTGATGAACTCCTCTGACTGATCAATCCCAAGGGGGCGTAGTCGAATGCGTCCGGGTTTGCGCGCGACGCAGTCAAGGATCGTCTCGGCCAGGTCAACGCGATCTCCGCCCACATGGATGGTTACGTGCGGCTCGAAAACAGGCGCATCGTGCCGACGCGCCAGATCGCCAATTATTGCCTGAAAAAAGGCGCGCGCCGGCTGGGACGGAATAAGCCAGTACGTGATGACGGTTTGTTTATTCACGAAGCAGGAATTGGCTGCAGTTCAATTCCACTTCTGCAGCTCTACTATGTTCCCCTCGGGATCGCGCGCATAAACGACGCGAAGGAGGCCGACGCCGTCGACCTCAGCGGTGGCAATCTCTCCCACCACGCCGCCCCCTGCTGCGATCACGGCTTGTAGCGCCTTATCCACGTCGTCCACGGCAAATGCGATGTGCGCGAAACCGCACTCGTTCGCTCTCGGCAGATTCCGTTCGATCAACTGATCGTAGCTGAAGATCTCGAGGGTCGGCCCATCATGATCATATCCGGGCAGGCGTAAATGAACGCCACGAAGATGCGCGTTTGGAACGGCGTTCACTTTGTCCAGCCAAGTGTCTGCCAAGTTGCGTTCCGGACCTTTCTGTTCACATGCGAATACCTCGCAATAGAATTTAGCCAGCTTTTTCCAATCGCGGGCGATCAAATTCGTGTGTACGTATTTTGCGCTGATTGGCATTCTTTTTCCCCTCGATAGAGTTACGCCTACCACAACCCCCTGCCGATGTCATTCTGAGCGAAACGAAGAATCTCCGATCGTTTCCAGGAACTCGTCGTCTGAAAACAAACTGAGATGTTTTACTTCGCTCAACATGACAGCAGGAGTTATATTTAGGTAAACTTGTTTATGCCGACGAACGTTTTGGGAACAGAATTAGAATGTTGTTGTCGCGAGCCGATGACTGGATTTTATCGCGACGGTTATTGTCGCACGGGACCGGAGGACGTTGGTCAGCACACGGTTTGTGTTAAAGTCACAGAGGAGTTTCTGGATTACTCTGTTCTGGATGGAAACGATCTGGTCACGCCACACCCGGAGTGGGGTTTTCCCGGACTTAAACCTGGTGATAAATGGTGTGTCTGCGTCACGCGATGGAAAAGCGCGCTTGATCATAACCGCGTTGCGCTGGTCGATCTGGAAGCGACGCACGCTTCAGCGCTCGAATTCGTCACGCTGGAAGAATTAAAAGCGCACGCGCTCAAGTAGATATTGCAGGAGCCGGGAACCAACCCAGGGTTGAATCGGATTGAGTTTGCCGCCACGCTAAGGCCAATTGAAACTTCCCTTTAGCCTTTTCCTGGCGGTGCGGTATTTGAAACCGAAGCGCACCTTTCTTTCGATCATCACGTTGATTTCAATCATAGGCGTGATGCTAGGTGTGACCGTGCTCATTCTTGTAATTTCGGTCATGACCGGCTTCGACCGGGAGTTGCGTCAGAAAGTGATCGATTTTGATGCGCACATCCTGGTGACTTCCGAGGACGTGTTGCGCGATTGGCGAACGCTCAAGGCCAGGATCGACAAAACTCCGGAGGTGGTGGCCACTGCGCCGTACGTGCAGGGACCGGTAATCGTGGAATATCAAAACCGACGCCTTGCGCCGCAGATTCGTGGTATTGATCCGAAGGAGGAAGAAAAAGTCATTCCGTTGCAAAAATTCATCAAAGTCGGCAAGCTCGATCTGGAAGGTGAATCCACGGTCCTCGGAATTGAGCTGGCGCGAAGATTGGGAGTCAATGTCGGTGACAAGGTAACGATTTATTCGCCGGGCAATCTTGGTCAGGTCCTCGATAGCATCAAGCAACTGGAGAACGCAAAAGGCGAAGAAGAGAAGAAGGCAATCGACGAGCTACGCGACGTGATTCTCCCGAAAGAACTGACTGTTACCGGCATTTTTGAAACCGGCCATTACATTCACGATTCCGAGTTTTTGCTGGTCCCTGTTTATGTTGGGCAGGAGCTATACGGTCTGGGCGACGCCTTACATGGCATCACGGTTAGAACGGACAATCCGTACGCTGCCGAACACGTGAAACAGGAAATCGAGCAATTCCTCAAACCGCCCGAATACGCACAGACGTGGATCGACATGAATCGCCAGTATTTCGAAGCGGTGCGTCTGGAACGCACGGTAATGTTTTTCTTGTTGTTTTTCATCGTGATCGTAGCGGCTTTCGGGATCATGAGCACACTGATCACCGTCACGGTGCAAAAGCGACGCGAGATCGGAATCGTGAAAGCGCTTGGGGCCAACATTGCGCAAATCATCTGGGTGTTTCTTGGCCAGGGCACAATTGTCGGCCTTTTCGGAACTCTTACGGGTCTTGGTCTTGGGATGACGCTGATTCGTTACCGCAATGAATTCAGTCACTGGCTGGCGTCGACGTTGCACATCGAGATTTTCCCACGTCAGGTCTATCAATTTTCGTCGATTCCAGCCGAAGTGATCCCACGCGACGTTGTCATCATCTGTATCAGCGCTTTTTTGATTTGTTCCTTCGCGGCGCTGATCCCTGCTTACTTCGCGGCGCGCCTAGATCCGGTCAAAGCATTGCGTTACGAGTGATCTGTGCCACGGCTCTATGAGCTGTTCTCAGCCTGACCGCCGATTGGGCGGCGGGTACAGTGTTTTGAAAGAAAGGCTTCGAACGCCTGAGATGCATATTGATAGCCTTCCGGCCATTCACTTACGCGCGGGCCGGCGACGTTCAAGATGTTGATATTGTAGTTGCAGATAAATTCCAGGATCAACTTGGCCGCGGCTTCGGTAGTGAGTTTCGATGCGTCGATGAGTTTGTGTGGTCGCCCCAGCTCATCGCAGAAACGAACGGTTTGCTCAGTTCCGCCGTAAAGTTTGCCCGGATAAATAACGACAGTTCCATCAGAATCTTTAGCGTTTTGTAAAGTGCGTTCCGTAAAACTGCCGGATGCCAATTCTCGAAGCGGATATCGGTCCGGAATCGTTCCGAATTCGTCCAGACGCCCTTCCGGGCACCAACCGCCGCAATCGATTCCGTGGCTGAGCGCGACGTCGAGCCCGGCGCGGTCAACGCCTGTCTGTCCCCCCGAAATTATCTTCAAGATTTAGCGATCGTGTGGTCCGTTTGAGCGCTCTCCCGTTGAATAGAGATTCCTGGCTTCTCTCGGAACGACAAAAGATGGGTGCGGAATTTAGTCACCGGTCGGAACAATGTCTCCCCGCTCAACCATCAGGATGACTGTGCGTTCAGCAGCCCGTGTGCGATGTCGCACGCCTTTTGGGACGACAAAGCCCTGGCGCGGCGCAAGATCAATTACCCGATCTTCAAGGTCGATCAGAAATCGCCCATCAAGCACGAAAAAGAATTCGTCGATGTCGTTGTGCTCATGCCAATGATATTCGCCCTGTACCACCGCCATCCTGACAACTGAGTCGTTCACTCTGCAAAGCGTCTGGTTGTACCATTTGTCGGTACAAACATCTGCCAGTCTCTGCACATCGATTACCTCAAGCGGCCCATGGAGGATGTTGAGAAATGTCTGGTACGGAAAATCGTCATTCGGGGTCTTCATTTCCATATTGTGATTTCCTCTGGATTGCTGTTCCCGGATTCAACTGCCCTGGTTCCTGCTCCCATGATTCACTCTTCGCCCTCGAAGTAATCCGTCTCCTGGCCTTTGATCACAACGCGATCGGCTGCCGACGACTTGTTCATCTTCCATTTCCCGCTGTCGGGATAATAGCCTGATTCCCCGATGGGATTGTCTGCGATGACGTAATAAACCAGGTCTTCATCGCCGGAGTTAATAATTTGATGCGGTTCGTCGGGTCCGAAGATGAACGCGTCACCGGCCGATACTTCAGTTCTCCCGTCTTTGTGGCGAACAGTGGCTTTGCCTGAAATCACCAGATACAGTTCCCATTGTGCCGAGTGGGCGTGGTAGGGAAAATTTGTCTTCCCTGGAGGCACGCGGCTCCATTCCAAGTCGAATGGATGCCGCTTGGATAAATCGAGCGACATGGGTTGGCGTCCGAGCGCTTCAGAAATTCCCTTAAAAGTGACGGCGTATTTTCCGCCCGGTGATTGCCATGGATCTTCTTTAATCTCGTTAATGTTGACTTTGTGCATATAGACCTAGCGAGACTGACGTTTGACATGGACACGCCGCAACCAAAAAATCACTCTTCGCCATAGAAGTAATCCTTCTCCTCTCCCTTAACGATCAATTCATCCGCCCCGTCCTTTGTCACCGCCCATTTGCCGCTGTCTGGATAATAACAAGAATCGCCTGTTGTTCCGCCGCTCCGCGGATTATCAGCGATGACGTAATAGACCAAATCCTCGTGACCCGCATTGCTGAGCTGATGCGCCTCGCCGGGTTGAAAGAAAAAAGCGTCGCCCGGTCCAACCTCCGTTGTTCCGTTCTTGTCCCGCACATTTCCGCGTCCGGAAACGACGAGATAAAGCTCCGACTCCGCTGCATGTGCGTGATAAGGACACAACACTTTTCCCTTCGGAATCCGAACCAGCGCGAGATCAAACGGATGACGTTTCGAGAGATCGAGCGATTCCGGTTCGCGGCCTAGTGCGACCGAGATGTTCTTCGACACGCGCCCGAATTTTCCTTTTGGCGATTTTCTTTCCTGCTCGGGAATGTCCTTGAGATTGACCTTGCGCATGCCAAAAAATTTTCAGCTCCTAACGGGACGAAATTCGCTTTTGGGTGGCGATTGAAACAACCGCTATCGCTGCCCAGATCAGGTTCACAAAAGTAGAGGGATACGCGCCGTAAAAAATTGTGTTGGCACCGAGCAGGAGACTGCCGCTGACATTGAGTAATTGGAAAACAGTCGAGTGTCCTTCCAATTTTCGTGAAGAGACCAGGGCGTAAGCGACAAGCAGAGCAGTCGCTCCCAACCATCCAATTGCATCAAACCAAAGGTGATTGTTCATACGGTTGGCGAACACGAACACACAAACGCACAGGACGAAAGATGTATCCAGCCTTCTTGTCCAGGGTGCAAATGCCGGCGCAAACCAAAGACTTCATGCCGAGCAAGAATTGAAAATCATCCGCGTGCAATGGTTCGCCGAGTCATATAAAATGACCGGCGATGGTTTCACTTAATCGAGAAGCGGTCACGGAGAAGATCCTCTCTGGCGCCCGGGTTTCCACAGACGATGCGCTGGAATTATATCGCTGGCCGTTGGAAGAATTGGCTGCGCTGGCGAATGCGCGACGCGATCTGGCGAAAGCGAAAAGGTACGAAGGCCGCGGCCGCGAGATCGTCACCTACATTGTCGATCGCAACATCAATTACACTAACGTCTGCAACGTTTACTGTAAGTTCTGTGCTTTTTATCGCACGGAGCGCGATGAAGATCATTACGTAATTAGTTTTGATCAGCTCGACCAAAAGCTGGATGAACTTACTGCTGCCGGCGGAGTGCAAATTTTGATGCAGGGCGGGCACCACCCGAAATTGCACTTCCAATGGTACATCGATCTCTTACATCACATCCGGGCAAAATATCCGCACATCAACATTCACGGATTCAGTCCGCCTGAGTTTCAACATTTCGCCGAAACGTTTCAGATGCCGTTGCGGGATGTGCTCTCGGAATTCAGGGCCGCGGGGCTCGGCTCAATTCCGGGTGGTGGCGGGGAAATTCTTGTCGATCGGGTGCGGAAACGGATTTCGCCCCTGAAAATCAACAGTGACGAATGGTTGGAAGTCATGCAGGTCGCACACGAACTGGGACTAAAATCGAGCGCCACGATGATGTTTGGGCACGTGGAGACGATTGAAGAACGCATCGAACATTTGCTACGGATTCGTGACCAACAGGATCGCAGCGGCGGATTTACCGCTTTCATTTGCTGGACGTTTCAACCGCAACATACCGTGCTCAAAGTCAAGCAGCCCACCGGTGTCTCCGAATATTTGAGGATGCAAGCGCTGGCACGAATTTTCCTGGACAATGTCGAGAATATCCAAAGTTCGTGGGTTACGCAGGGTCCCGATATCGGCCAAATCGCCCTGAGATACGGCGCGAACGATTTCGGTTCGGTGATGATGGAAGAAAATGTGGTCAGCAGTGCCGGGACAACGTTTCGCCTGGATGCGGCGCAAATCGAGTCGTTGATCCGGGGTGCGGGTTACGAACCGCGCCGTCGCAATAATTGGTACGAACTGTTGAATTAAGCGTCGGTTATCGTTCTGGAATAGTGCTGGATTTGAGTTCAGACTGAGTTCCAAAAGGAGACAACCATGGAATTAATTGAATCATTTCCGCGATTGATCGGTTGGGCCGTGCCGATCATCGTTCTTGCCATCATCGTTCTGCCGCAGGCGATCCGGATCCTGCGCGAATATGAGCGCGGCGTTATTTTTCGACTCGGGAAATTACTTACCGCGAAAGGTCCCGGCATAATCTTCCTTATCCCGATTGTCGATCGCATGGTGCGAATGGACCTGCGCGTGGTGACCATCAACGTCGAGCGCCAGGAAATGATGACGCGCGATAACGTGCCGGTGAGCGTGGATGCGGTGGTTTATTTCCGGGTGATCGATCCGCAGTCTGCGGTGGTCAAGGTGGAGAATTTTCTCAAGGCCACTTCGTTGATCGCCCAAACTACGTTGCGCAGCGTAATCGGGCAGGCGCCGCTGGATGATTTGCTTTCCCAGCGCGAGTCGATCAATCAGACGCTCCAGGACATCATTGACAAACAAACCGAGCCATGGGGCATAAAAGTCACTTCAGTCGAGGTAAAGGACGTGGTTTTGCCCGACACGATGAAGCGCGCCATGGCCAGGCAGGCCGAAGCCGAGCGCGAGCGACGAGCCAAGATCGTCAACGCCGAAGGCGAATTTCAGGCGGCGGAAAAGATGGTGCAGGCAGCCGCGATGATGAGCAAGGAGCCGATCGCACTGCAACTGCGTTTCCTGCAAACCATGCGGGAAATTTCCAGCGAGCGCAATACAACCACGTTTCTTCCCATCCCGATCGACATCTTCACGCCATTAATCAAAAAGAGCGATCCGCCCAAGGAGTGAACCTCATGCTGCCACTCTGACCGGCATCTCGGCGTAGGTTCGTCCGCGCAGGAAACGACCAGTCAGTCTTTGCGGACTCCGCCCCATTGCTTAAAGAAGAATGGGACGTCTAGCTTTCGACGATACGCGCGTAGCTGGCGCCGCCGAATCGACGGAGCAGTTGGGTCCGAAATCGTTTTCGTCATCTACTTCCCACCACGGGTTAGACATGGCGCCAGGGGGCGACCTTTTAACAGCCGCAGAAAATTATCCAGCTCGTTGGGGGACATCACTGCAACTAAGTGCAAACGTAAGCGCCATGCCAGAGCTGCCGGAGGTCGAAGCGTTCAAACGATACCTGGACAGCACGTCATTGCATCAGCGCATCAGCGGCGTCGAGGTGCGAGATCCATACGTATTGAGAGGCGTTTCCGAGCGCGAACTTGCGCGTCATCTGACAGGCCGCTGCTTCAAATCCAGCCGTCGTCATGGCAAACATCTATTTGTCCGCGCCGATGACCAGGTGTGGTTGCGACTGCATTTCGGTATGACCGGCTCGCTTGAGTATCTCAAAGGCGACGAGCGACCACCAAAAACTGCGCGGGTGATTTTTCACTTCAGCAAAAACCGTCGACTGGCCTTCGATGATCAACGCAAGTTCGGCGAGGTCGCGTTGACGGAGGATATGGAAGAATTTCTACGAACCCGAGGTCTGGGTCCCGACGCGCTCAAAATTAGTCTCTCGCAGTTCAAAGCAATTTGTGGAAAGCACCGGGGCTCAGTGAAATCGATCTTATTGAACCAGCAATCGATCGCTGGGATCGGCAATCTTTACGCAGATGAAACCCTGTTTCGCTCACGCATACACCCGGCCACTGAAGCGGCGAGATTTACCGACAAAGATCTGAGCCGGTTGTTTCGCGCGACGCGCCATGTCTTAAACAGAGCGATTGCGTTGAAAACTGATTTCAATCGTATGCCGAAGTCATGGCTGCTGACGCATCGTGGAAAACAGGGCAAATGTCCGCGGTGCAACGGCGAATTGAGATCAGCAGCGGTTGGCGGACGCACTTCGTGGTTTTGTCCGAATTGCCAGAAGCGAAAGTGACTCGACACCGCCACGCGGCTTCGACGTCTTGAGATTTGTCGATGAAATGGCGGGAATAGCTGTTTCAGCTTTCTCTGCCGCCCGCTGCCAGTATTCTGCAAACGATGAAGTGGACCGGCGTTGCCTCTTGTATTTCGATTATTTTTGTCAGCACCTTCAATAGCTGGTCGGGGGAACCGAATTGGGCAGGCCAGGTACACGACCCATAACCTCCTCGACGGTAAAGCGGTGTTCCAACTGACCGTTGAGCAAACCGAAAACGCCATGCAGATCTCGTTCGACGCGGCTTACCTTGACGCTCATGGCGCAGCGCCGGATGGCGAAGGGCCGGCAAGAATAACTGGCAACAGAAAGCTGGCATTCAACTGGGAAGATAGCTTCCAAAATTCGGGAACAGGCACCATCACGCGCACCGGCGACGGCATTGCGGTGTCAATGAAAACGACGCACGTTAACGAACCACGTTGTCTCCCGTTTTATGGGGAGAACATGCGACTCAAGCGGATGAAGTAAGAATGGGAATTCAGGCGTCCCGCCTGCATGTCTCAAATCTTCGGCAGGCGAGACGCCCGCCAGCTCCGCAGGCAGGATGGCTGTGCTAGATCACACCATCGGGCGAAAACGACCGACAACTTCCTGTAGACGCCCGGTGATCTGGCCTAACGAACATACTTCGGCTGCCTCGAGCAAGGCGGGGAAAACATTTTCACCGCGCTCCGCGACCGTTGTCAGTTTGTCCAGCGCGCGCCCGGCTTTGTCAGCATTTTTCTTTTTGAACTTACGAAGCCGATCGACTTGCAACTGCTGTTTCGCCCGCGGCGTCCGTGCCAATTTGACGTCCGGAGATTCGTCATCCCCGTCGCGGTACCGGTTCAATCCAATGATCGGGCGCGTCCCGTCATAAATTTGTTGTTCGTAGCGATGCGCAGCGTTCTGGATCTGGCTGCGCTGATATCGCTCTTCCACCGCGGCCAGCACACCACCGAGCCGTTCAATCTCACGGAACTCATCGAGAATCGCCGCTTCCACGGCGCGCTCGACTGCCTTCATCCCGGGCGAACCGCTCAACATATTCATTGTATGTTTGAAAATTCCCGATTCCTCCAGCAGGATCGCCTGTCCGTGTGCGGCGAGCCGAATCCATTCCTGACTTGGCGTCGTAAATGGTTCGTCCGCGCTGTTCGAATGACACGAATTCGTCGCGTTCATATAAGCCAGCATCAGTTCCGCAGCCGTGCGGGTAAGATTGTTCTTGAACTCGGCGGCTATCAACGAGCGACCGCTGGTTTGCGTGTGCAATTTCAAAAGCTGCGCTCTTCGTTCCGCGCCGAACACATCGCGCATTCCGATTGCCCAGATGCGGCGGGACACGCGAGCCAGCGCGATATACTCCGCGTCGAGTCCGCAATCGAGGAAGAACGAAAGCCGCGGCCCGAATTGATCGACAGGAATGCCGCGCGCAGCGAACATTTCCGCGTAAGCGAATCCATTTGAGAGGGTGTAAGCGGCCTGCTGCACCGGAGTCGAGCCCGCTTCTCCGATGTGGTAACCGCTGATCGAGATCGGATACCAGCGCGGCATTTCCCGCGTTGTGAACTCGACCATGTCGGTCAAAAAACGGAGCGAAGGTTCGATCGGGAAAATGGTTTCGTTCTGGGCCTGGACTTCCTTGAAAATGTCGGCCTGCACCGTGCCGCGCAATTTCGGAACAACCTTCGAGCCAAATCGCCGCTTTGCCGCAGCGATGTACATTGCCATGATCATCGGCGCCGGGCCGCTGATGGTCATTGAGGCAGAAAAAATCGGCGAACCGAGATCGAAACCGTCATAAAGGCGCACCATGTCTTCGACAGTATCGATCGCCACGCCGCCCTCGCCGATTTTTCCGAAAACGCCATCGGTATCGCTGTCCAATCCATAAAGCGTTGGCCCATCAAACGCCGTGCTCAACCGGTGAGTGCGCTGGTGACGTGTGAGATAATGGAAACGTTCGTTCGTATCTTCCGCGAGCATCAAACCGGAGAACAAACGCGTTGGTTCCTCCGCTTGCGGAATCGGCTTCTTCCCATTCCCATTGTTCTTTTCGAAGCTCTCGATCTCCCGAATCGGTTCGAGATACATCTCCCGATACGCGGCATTCAAGTAAGGAAACTCGCCCGGCAAACCTTCGCCGAAAATGTAGCGAGCAATCTCGCCAGGTTCGTCAATCTCTGGCAAGGCAAGGCGCGGCAGCGGCAAGCCGGTTGGTGTGCGGGTGACCGGGATTTTCGCCTTGGTATCGTTCCAACGTCCCAGCAGATCGCGTCCAAACCTTGTATCGGTGCGTGCCCGCTTCACCTGATCGAGCACGAACTTATTATATTTTTCGACCGATTCGACGACTTGCCCGAGTTTGCTCATAAAGTTTCTCCATCACTGGTAAGTGCGACCTGCTGGGGCTTGCGTTCGACGTGCCCTCGCCACGGCGAGCAGGCTGTGGTCGCACCTTACTCGGTTCATTTTGAGATTAGCTCAAATAATTTATCCACGCCAGGGTCGCGGTGTCGTTTTGCCACCGTATCCACCAGTTGCTGGTCACGGCGGTTCTGCTCAAGACGTTGCTCGATCTCTGTGCGCGCGGTCTTTGCGCGCTGAAGGTCACTCTTGTTCACCACCACGATGTCGGCGAGATCGAGCATAACGATCTTTTGCAGCTGCAAACGGCTGCCGTAATCCGGATTCATCACCAGCACCGTCGAATCGACAATTCCATTTTTGCGAAATGGCATCGCCTCTTGTCCGGTGCCAACCGTTTCGATGATGACCTGGTCGAAGTTTGACTGCGCCAGCAAAGCAAGACAATCGTGCGTTGCAGGCGAAAGGCCGCCGGCCTGGCCGCGGGTCGCCATGCTGCGCATGAATACGCGATCGTCCTGTGAATTGATCATTGTCGCGCGATCGCCTAGCAACGCACCTTTGCCGATTACGCTGGGATCGTGCGATAAGATCGCAATCCGGCCTTTCGGGCCGGCCTGGAGAAACCGCAGGACCAATTCGTCGATTAGCGTTGTTTTCCCAGCGCCGCCAGGCCCAGTAAAGCCGATGACCTTGGATGTTCGATGTTTGATTTTTGATGTTCGATGTTTCCGCGATTTCGCCGCGGCATCTTCAATCTTTGTGAGCTTGTGCGCCAATTCCTGATCAAAGGACTTCGGGGGCGGCCGTTTCGACCGTGGCTTGCCATAGCGACGATGAACGAATTTCACCATCGCGTCCAGCGATGTGCCGGCGAAGAAAATTTCGTCTACGCCTTTGCGTCGCATAATTGCAGCGTCATCAGGCGTGATGGTGCCGCCGCCGCCGCCGAAAACCTTGATGTCGTTAGCGCCTTTTTTTCGCAAAAGATCGACAACGGCCGCGAAAAATTCGATGTGCCCGCCGTTATAACTCGAGATGCCAATGGCGCGCACGTCCTCCTGGATTGCTGCGCGCACGATATCGCTGACCGAGCGGTGATACCCGAGATAGATCACTTCGATCCCGTGCCGGATGAATTCCAGATTGATGGTGTTAATCGCGCTGTCGTGTCCGTCGCAAATCGGGACAGCGGTTAAGATTCTTATGGGCGAAGGCATATTTTTCAAAAGCTAACAACAAATCTGCAATCCAGGAAAACAGGAAAACGAATCAGAATCTAATTTCTTGGTTTCCTGGGTTCCTGAATAAAGTTCTCCTAACTATGACCGATCCACTGGATTTCACCGGAAAAATTGTGCTCGTCACGGGCAGCTCGCGAGGGATCGGCGCGGAGATGATCAAGGCCTTTGGCGCGCGCGGGGCCCGGTGCGTGGTCAACTACATCAGGGATCGCGAGGGAACGAACCAAGCCGATGCCGAACGGGTCGCGGGCGATTTACAGCAGCCGTTGACAATCGAATGCGACGTAACCAAACCGGAGCGGGTCGAGGCGATGATGGAACAGATTGCGGGTTCGTTAGGCGGGCTCGACATTCTGGTCAACAACTCCGGGATCATCCGCGATCGTACGATCAAAAAGATGACTTTGGAAGAATTCGAAAACGTCGTCCGGGTTAACCTCGCCGGCACTTTCAACGTCACCCAAAAAGCCGCCGCTATCTTTCGCTCTGGCGGCCGAGTGATCAATCTCTCCTCGGTGAGCGGTCAGATGGGGCTTTTCGGCCAGGCGAATTATTCCTCGAGCAAAGCCGCCATCATTGCACTCACCAAGGTTTCCGCGCGCGAGCTCGCTCGCCAGCAAATCACGGTCAACGCCATTGCGCCCGGGTTCATCGACGTCGGCATGAGCAAAGGCATGCCGGACGAGGTGACGCAGAATTTCATTAAACAAATCCCGTTGGGGCGCCTCGGCGACGTACGCGAGATTGTCGATGCAGCGCTATTCCTAGCATCGGAAATGGCGAGTTATATCACCGGTCACACTCTGAATGTAAACGGTGGGTATTACATGGGTTGATCGAAGGTCGGGGACGCCGCATCGCCCCGAAAGTGTTCAGTCCAACTTCTGCACGAGCAGCCAGACCAACGCCGACAGCATCGCGGCGAATGTCGATAACACCAGCGTCACGCGCTGGGTCTGCCTTTTCTTGAAAGCCGGTTTTGGAATATCGTCGTGAATTTGACTGGCTTCGAACATTTTCATCAGCACAAAGGCCACGATGAAGCCTACCGCGGCCCATTTCAGGCATCCCAAAAACATGTCGAACATCCCGGGCAGACCGTAGCGCAGGCAGGCGTGACGCTCAAGCAGATGAGCCCAAGCAGGGGCAGACCTTAGAGGCACAAAGCAGACCCGCATCTGTCTCCGAATTGAATTGACTGTAAAACACGGGCTTCCGTACGCTCGCGCTATGATCACAAAAATTTCTGCCTTTATCGTCATCGCCGCATTTGCAGGAGTTTGCGTTGCGCAAGGTCAGTCACCCAGTCCGTCCGAATCACCCGGACAAAAGCCGATGAAGCATTGGGCGCATAAGAAAGCCGAGATGACACCCTCGACTGCTGCGACCGAAGCCTCGCCTTCGACCGCTGCGTCACCTGCTGGTTCGCCTAAAGCAAGGCGTGCTCACAAACAAGCCGCGGCCGCAACGGCAGAAACTCCAGCCGCTTCACCGGAGGCTTCTCCGAAAAGAAAACGTACGCGCACCAAAGCAGAAGCTGCAGCCGCGGTAAGTCCGTCGCCATTAGCGTCACCAGCTAAATTCAATCTTGGCGACTTGTTCAAACCGAAGACTTCAGGCGCGGCAGCCAGTCCTGCGGCTGCGGCCCCAGCTCCAGCTCCAGCAAAAGACGCAAACGCCCACACAGCAACGAAAACGCCCGCGCCCGGCGGTGGCCACGGATTGGTCTGGGTTAACACCGAGTCGCACGTGTATCACAAGGAAGGTTCGCGTTTCTATGGCACCACGAAAAAGGGCAAATACATGACCGAAGCGGAGGCAATCAAGGACGGAGACAAAGCCGGGGGCGAACGTCACTGAGTCGAAGAAGAATCTGCTTTCGACGCGATTCTTCGCAGGACATCGGCCCGGTTCTGGACTACGCAGGGCTACAGCGTGTTTTGGAAAAAAGTGTGTTCAAACGTCGGCTGAAACGCGCCTGGATCGGTATCTCCGATACGAAATCGCGGACTAATTTCGAATTGCGTCGCACAATGCAACTCCACTTCTATCCTACCGCATTTCTCCAGCGACGCCCGCATTGTGGCCAGCGCGAGTGCCGGTGTATTGCAATCCCGGCTGAGATGCCCGAGCACAATACGCTGGATGTCACCTGGTAGCAGTTGCTCGATCACGCTTGCTGCAGCCGTGTTCGACAAATGGCCGTGGCGCGACTGGATCCGCTGCTTCACCGGCCATGGTCGATGGATATCGTTTTGCAACAGCTTCTCGTCGTGATTCGTTTCCACAACGAGCGTTCGCACATGACGCAACCGTTCGATAATCATCTTGGTCACGTAACCGAGATCAGTGATAAAACCGAGGCTGCCTGAGCCGGCATGGAACACAAACCCGATCGGATCGACCGCGTCGTGGGGCACCGGAAATGTTTCCACCGAAATGTCGCAGATAGAAAATTCCGCGCCGGTCTGGAAGAAACGCCAATTTCGGCATCGATCTGCGAGCGCGCTAGACCGAAGTGCCTCACCGGTGAGCCGATTACAATAAATCGGCAGATCAAACTTATGACATAGTACTTCAAGCCCACAGACATGGTCGCCGTGCTCGTGTGTGAGAAGGACGCCATCAAGCTGCTCCGGCGCGACGCCGCACTGCTCCAGGCGCAACACGACTTGCCGCGCGCTCAGCCCGCCATCAACAAGAATCTTGCAGTGGTTCGTTGCAACCAGCGCACTGTTTCCCGCGCTCCCGCTGCCAAGCATGGTCAAGCTGAACACGGGTTTCAAGATAGTCGCGTGATTTCACTCTACGCAAACGGAAATGCGTAGAATCACAGGGTTGGTTCCCCAGAAAGATCACAATCGCCTTGCAACAGCGTCGTATGTTAGTTCAGAATCGGCGGCGCATTCCCAGACCAGAGAATTTTTTATGCCAACTGGAACGTCTCTTCACATCGGTCTCAACGGCGTCGATCCGAAGAAATACAGCAATTGGGACGGGCAACTGACCGCCTGCGAGTTCGACGCGAACGACATGCAGGCGTTGGCAAAAAGGCAGGGCTTTCGCAAGGTCACCAAACGGTTGACGAAAAAGGCAACACGCGGTCGGGTCCTGGCCGATATCAAGGCCGCTTCGACGAGACTTAAACGGAACGACATTTTTTTCCTGACCTACTCCGGCCACGGGGGCCAGGTGCCGAATACCGGGAACGATTTCGAGCCCGACGGCTACGATGAAACGTGGTGCTTGTATGATGGCGAACTGATCGACGACGAACTTTACGCAGCGCTGAACCGGTTCGCCGCTGGTGTGCGAATTTTCGTGCTATCGGACAGTTGCCACAGCGGCACGGTTCTGCGCGCCGCCCATTTCTCGGCTCTGGGCGTCACTCCCGTGCGTCCACGAATGATGCCGCGCGATGTGGCGCTCCGCGTTTACATGGATCACCAAAATTTCTACGATAAACTCCAACAACGCGGCGCCGATCCGCGGACAAAAATGCGTGCCACCGCTGTTCTAATCTCTGGTTGTCAGGATAATCAAACCAGTGCGGACGGCGATCGCAACGGATTGTTCACCGAGACGCTTCTTGCTGTCTGGAAGAATGGAAAATTTGAAGGCGATTATCGCGGATTTCAGAAATCGATCGTGAAACTGATGCCGCCGACGCAGACGCCAAATTATTTCACCATCGGACCGGCCAACAACAGCTTCGAAAAACAGAAACCGTTCACGGTTTAATCGAGATGAAAATTCTCCTGGTTCACGGGGTCGGCCACCAGGAGCGCCCGGACAATCAGCCGTGGGAAGCACCATGGGAACAAGCGATCACCGCCGGCATCCAGTATTTCGATCCTGACTTTGCGCCGACGTACGAGCGTTTCGATTACGACAAATTGTTCTCGGGGAAAGTAAACCTTTTGAGTGATCTTAGCGCGGCCGCGCATCTCGGCTTCGCGCCGCTCGGAGCCGCCATCGAAGATGCCGCGCAAACTGTATCCGGATGGTTCCGTCCGAAGCGCGGCTTACTGGATTTGGCTAAACCCGTAGCGGAAGCGGCCGACGGCTGGCACGCCGGCATGGTGGCGGAGTGGGACCAGCGAGGGCAATTGCGTGTGGCGTTGCGCAAACGTTTAATTGAACGAATCAACGCGTTCAAACCGGACGTGATTATGGCGCACAGCCTCGGGAGCATCATCTGCTACGACGCTTTTACGCATGAGGATAAGAATGCTTGTGCCGGACGCTATTTCGTCACCTTTGGTTCACAGATCGCCAATCCGTTCCTGAAAGCCGCGCATTTCGGCAACAAGATCGGCGATGTTAACCAAAAATATTGGTTTCATCTATTCAACAAAAGCGATCCAGTCCTTGCGCATCGCATCATCGATCCTGTTCCGAACTTTGAGGAAATTTCGTGGGACGACCGTGTTGCCGGCCATAATGCGATAGTCGATTTGGATAAGTTACCCGGACACGCGGGCTATCTCCAACGGGATTTGACGTGGCAACGGGTGTATCGAGTCCTTGCTCAACGGCCAGGCGTGAGGGCTCTGGCAAAACGAAGCACCCAATTCCGAAGCACGGTGAAGGAACGCCGGCGTCGCGCGTTGCTTATCGGCATCAATAATTATCCCGATCCAGCATCGCGCCTGGAAGGTTGCGTAAACGACGTGTTTCTCATGAGCAGCGTTTTGCAGGAAATCGGGTTCGACGCGGAAGACATCCGGGTTGTGCTGGACGAGCGCGCCACTGCCGCAGCGATTCGGGAACGGATCGATTGGCTATTGGACGCCACAGCCGATGGTCAGGGGCGTGTCCTTTATTACAGCGGACACGGCGCGCAGTTGCCCGATTACAATCCGGCGGAACGAATCGATCACGTGGATGAATGTCTCGTGCCGTACAGACTTTCATTGGACACAAGAGAGCGCCATTACCGACGACGATTTTCTGCGCTATTACAGCGCGCTTCCATATGGCGCGAAGTTTTTCGCCATCTTCGATTGTTGCCACTCCGGTGGCCTGACCCGGGACGGCGCGCGGAAGATTCGCGCCATCACTCCACCGGACGACATCAGGCATCGGATGTTGCGCTGGAATAAGGGGGAACAAATGTGGGAAGAGCGCGATCTGCGAAGTCTCAACCCAAATTTCGGCGGGAGCCGGGAGGTCCGCCAGGACTATATGGGGCAGAATTGCAGCACGAAAAAACTTGGCGCGGCAATGAGTCTCCGGGAAGAACAAACTGCGGCACAATATCGGAAGGCCCCACGCGAAAGGCGAGGACCGTACATGCCCGTCGTCCTCACGGCGTGCGAGGAGGGCAGCTACGCCTATGAATATCACCACGGCACGATCGGCTATGGGGTGTTCACGTACGCGCTGGCCAAGGAATTTCGCAAAGCGCAGACGGCGCGCGAGACCGATCTGTCGTTTAATACGTTGAGCGAACGCGTAAATGCGACCATGAAAACCCTCCATTATGACCAGGTCTCCGGCGTTAAAGGACCGAAAGCAACCTGTCGCTCACCGGTAATGGGATTACCGCGGAGGAAAAAACTATCTCGCTAGGCACTCGCGTCTAAAACGAGCGAAATCTTGGCGCTACTCAGCCTTCGTTTGCGGGTCTTGCAGAGACGCGGCTACAGAGATTCTGATATTAACGCATCGACAAATTCCCTGGGCGTTTGCGCGCTTAACAACGTCGAACGAATCGACTCGTCCTGAACCAGTCGCACCAGTGTGCCGACGCAAATCAGATAATCGCCAATCAGGCGTTGGGGAACGGCAATTACGAAAATCAGATGTGCGCGCTTCTGATCTTCAGCAAATGAAATGCCAGCGCGGCTACGGCCGACCCCAACCACAATTTCCTCTACCAAACACGTGCGCGCATGTGGGAACGCAACGCTGTTTTCAACTACGCTCGGGTGTGTCCGTTCACGCGATAGCACTCGTTCGAGAAAAACCTCTGGCTTGGCAATCTTGCCAGTTTGCGCAAGCATCTGCACAATCTCGCCAATGGCGTTCGCCGGTCTTCGCGAGCGCAATCCAAGGATTACCTGTTGTTCGTGTATCAGATCCGGGAGAGTGATAGGCATTGGGAGAGAAGAGATTTCTTGGATTATGCAATAAATCCAGGTATCCAGTTAAGCAGCAAATTGTGACGAATCCCGACGCATCTGCGGCTCCAAAGGAGGAACGGACAGTCTCGTTTCAGCGGAGCCTCTATGATCCTGGTTATGTCAATGCAATGTCGCATTTCTATCGAGGCGAACTGAGCAGGATCATGGTTTGGCGGCAACGGCTGGACGTGACCACCAACTGGGCCATTACCAGCAGCACAGCCATAATAACAATTGCATTTTCCACCCGAGGAGTGCCGCACATCGTGTTCTTTTTTAATCTGGCTGTTGTTGCTGTGTTGCTTTGGATCGAAGCACGCAGGTATCGCTTCTACGACGCCTTCCGTGCGCGGGTACGCATGCTGGAAGCACATTTTCTTGTCCCGATGGTTATGGAAAATCGCGACTTGCTTCAAGGCGAATGGAAAAAACTGGTGTGCGAAGATCTAATCCTTCCCTGTTTCAAGATCACCAAGCTGGAGGCGGTCGGGCGCCGGTTAAAACGCAATTACGTGTTCATCTTTATCCTGATCCTGATGGCGTGGGTGATGAAAATCTTTTTGCACGCCAGTGCGCCGATTAAGGATGTCGTATCATTTTATCATGCGCTTCGGATCGGGCATATCCCGTCGTGGTTCGTGGCACTGATTTTTGTGGCCACGTTCCTCAGTGTGATTTCAATCACCATTTACGTCAGCAAACACTCCTCCGGAGAAATCTCCGAGTTCGGCACGCACCGCTCGCTCTGGCGCATTTGAGGCGCGCCAACGCGAAAGCTTTCGTGCTACAACGAATTCTATGAGGAACGTTAACCGGCTATATCAGTAAACTTTCATCCGGCGGGCAGGCAAATCCTGACGGTTTCAGCAGTGCCAATAATTGAGTTGCGCCGAGCGACCTCAATCACTGTGAACGTCCAGCCAGGCAAAACCCTTCACCGCCCTGTGGGATTCCGACCACGTTTATCTCCGGCCGACGATGTTGTCTCCCGCGGAGATAGCGAGACTAAGCCTTTGAAAAACGCTATTTAATTTTCGCCAAAATTCCTTCCATCTCATTGCGTCCAAACGCGCGCAGGGTCTGGCCCTTCACATTGCCGAGCGAGCCTGCCTTGAGTATGAATGCGCTCATCGTCTCGTCATCCGGCGCTTCCAACACAATGACGCCATCGTAAGCGCCCATCGTCCAATATTCCTCCACGATTTTCATTCCCATTTTCTCCGCCTCAGCGATTGCGGCGTCGCCTCGTTTGACGGTGTCCTTGATATTCCGAATTCCCTGATCTTTGAACTGAATGAGATAGACATAAGTAGCCATGGTGTGTTTGTCCTTTCGTGCCGTTCTGGGATGAAAAACTAATGCGAATCTCTGACTACGCAAAAAGGGAGGCGACTTATTCGTGCCGCCTGCTAGAACAGAAATAAATCCTGACAATGGAACCGGGTGAAGCTCTAGGTATCGCTGCACAGATCGCAGTCGCGTTGGCCGGTTTTGCCGGCGTGGTCGTCGTTTTCCGTCGCGAATCGGTACATGAATGGTCGGCAGTAGATAAACTCCGATTACGGCTTTTGTTCGTCAATTCTCTCCTGCCGCTGGGTCTTTGTCTGATGGGAATGGTGTTGCTCACGATCAAACCGATGCCGCCAGGGATCTGGAGATGGTGCAGCGGAATCGCATTCGCGGTTTCATTGCTCTTCGCCGTTACGATGACGAAACACTTTCGTCGCTCGGATGTGCGAAAGGCACGGCGCGAACGCGCCACGCGTTTCATTTTTTATCTATTCGGAGTGTTCGGCATAGCGACCACCCTCTTGCAACTGTACAACGCTGTTTTCCCAGGCGTATTCTGGGCGTTCTTCATTAGCATTGTGTTCCAGGTTATCATCGCGCTGTTCCAGTTTGCGCGCATGATCCTTCTGCTACCTGAATGAATCGGTAACCGTCCTGAGCGCAGCGTAACGTTACCCCGCAGGTTCGGTGTCGTGCAGCCGACCGTAATCGACGGTGAGTCTGCCGCCGCCGTGTTCCGTATAAATTTCGACGAAGCGTTCGCTGAAACGGATGTCCCGCCAGCTGTAATCTTTTTGTGTTTGCACAGCGGCGGCAATGACCGGATCGATTCCGACGACTGAAACGATAAAAAGGATCCGGCTGGATTCGAGTGACTCGGGAGTTGCACCAAACAACGGACTCGTTTCGTCGATCGTGTGTCGCAGCGTTAAGGCCGCAGGAAATACTGTGAGCCTGTCGAAATGTAATTTCAGAACGTAGAAGTGTCTAAATTCGCCGCCCTCCATTAACGGTTCGTCACGGGAAAACATGATCCGAAACTCCGCTTCGACCATACTGTGATGATTTTCATTTCCTATCCGCACCATTAACGTCGGTTTTCCATTGAGTGGCGCGATCACGATCGAATTACTGAACACAACACGCGCTATCGGTCGCGAAAACCGGACGAAAATAAGGCCCGTCATGACCGCCAGCAAAAATAAGCCGCTCATGATTTCAACGGTCGTAACGACGTGGCCATAGAGCGTTTGCGGATACATATGGCCGTAGCCCACGGTGGCCAGTGTTTGGACGCTGAAAAAGAAACAATCGAAAAACCAATGCCCGCCGGTGGTACCTGCGATACTGCCCGGCTCGAGACTGTAAAGCGAGGCGAAGGCAAGGTTCAGCGTAATGTAAATGCCGCCCGCGGCTGCGGCGAAGTGCGGCCACCGCAAGCCAAGAAGCCAGCGATAAACGTCGCGCCATCGCCAAGCGTCCGTGTTGACCTTAACAAACTCGACCTGGCCGGCGCGGATGGAAACGGGAGTCGGTTTCCTCTTCATGTTCGCTTAGTCTCCACACATAACTGCTCGCTCGGCAAATGGTAGCGCGAAGCCGCGGCATCTCGAATTGAAAGTTCGCAGACAATTTTCCTTGAAGTGAGGCCGTGAATAATTTGTAAACAGGCTCATGAGACTCTCATTACCTGCGTCTCTGCTAGTAATGATTTTGACTGTGACTGGCTTCCTGCAGGCAGAACGCGCGAAGCCAAGCAAGAGTACACCGAAGGACAAAGGTCCCAGTAACAGGGATGGTATCCACCTGGTTGTCCACTCCTCCGCTGAGGTTAAACAAATCTTACGTACTTTCCTTACCCAGACATACCTGCCCAATACCGATTCGCCAAGATAAGCGGCACCGGCATTTATCGATTAACCATCGATTCACATGGCAACGTCAGCGAGATCAAGATATTGAAGAGGATGGGAGTATTCGGTGACTGGCCGGCCGATGTGACGTCACTTAAGACATTGATCCGTTGGCGGGCAAATCCTGGTCCTGTTCGAACGGTGGATATTCCGTGGAGCATCACTCCGGGTTACAGGTTTATTACAAACGAGGGATCGCATATTCCGAGGCGCTAGCAATCCTTTTTGGCCCTCGGTCCGGAAACGAATTCAGCGATTGAGCGCAAGACCTTTCGATCGACATCTTCCTGACTTTCTCTTGTCGCCTGGAGCTGACGTATCGGCACGCGCAATGAATGGTCAGCACTTTCAACGACATGCAGAAAGTTTGGTGCTTTCATCCTTACTCGCACCTGCTCCAGTAGGTCCAGCGGACAAAGCGCATCGCGTGTGCCTTGGACAAACAGAATTGGCGTCGCCAACGCGCGCAAGACTTCGTCTCGAAGTTTTGTCCGATCCCCCATGGCGCAGAGCGGATATCCAAGGCAAACCAAACCGTCCACTTTTTCGGCGAGCGACAGGTGACATCCAATCCGGCCGCCCATGCTTTTGCCGACCAGGATTGTCGAATCCGGCTTGTGTTTCTCTTGGGCGGACAGCAGAGCCCTTCGATGCGCATCTATCAATTTTCGCAACGGGTCGGGCCGTTTCCGACCTTCGCGCATGTAGTCGTAATCAAACGTCTCAATCTCACCCATTTCCGACAAACGCCGCTTCCAATTTTGGATCCACGGATGCAAGGAAGGAGCGCCTGCTCCCGGGGCAAGAAGAATTAGGCGCTTCATACTATCAACCGCTTTTGCCGAACCACGGGGTTCACCGGTGCTCAAAATAGGCTACAGCGCAAAGCGCCGTTCGCCGCATACTGCGACGACATGGGTGTCCGAGCGGACGGCTCTTAAAGAAGATGGAAACTCCAGTGACTTGTTAGGTAGTATTTTCGGCACTTGTATAAGTTTGCACCGGCGCCTAGAGCTATTCCTTGGGACGTTCCGAGACGTTAAAGAAATTCCATTCCCACGTTCCACCGTTATCTGATGAAAAGGCCTGACCCCACACAGGACGTTTCTTGTTCCGCGCATCCCAACGGAAGACGACCACGATGGGTTTGTCGTTGAGCGTATCTTTACCAAAAAAATGGCCTACGCCGTTTTGGTCGAAGGAACCAACAACGGGAGGATCGATCTTTCCCGTGTTACTCGCGATCCAATAAAGACTCCAAAGCCGTGTCTTTGGGTCGAATAATCGCAAGGTAAGACCTTCGAAGAGTGTGCCTCCCATTCCCGGAAACTGGGTGGTCGAGTATGTGTCCATGTCCGCTGCACCATTGAGAATTTTCGTATTCACATCGGAGGACTCGAAGTCAGTCCAGTCATGGCAATTGGCCAGCCGTTTATCCAAGTGTCGGTTGTGCATCTTCCATTTCCCGACCAGAAAATCGAAGTCGGAGGGCGAAGAATTCGGCGAGGCGATGATCTTCAGCTCGCCCCGATTGTCGAATTCCACTTTGGGTATCGGGATACTTTCATCCGCTGTCAGCTCTTTGTTTTGCGCTGAAGCAAAATGGCAGAGAAACAAGACAAGACCGATAATCCAACAATTTCGACGCAACAAAGTGTGTCGCATCGATCAACGTAAAGACAAAACAGGGGGTAGCAAGATCGCGGAATTCGAGCCACTTCAATGTCATGGCCCCACCACGGCCTGGACGCGGCGTAAATTCCGGAATCGACCGGTGAAGCAATCAGGGATTTGTGCTGGCACGGACTGCCGCGGTGGATGATCGGCGTCGCTTGCGTCATCGGCTCAAATGTTTTGTTGCAACATGGCTGTCATTACCAGAGCAAGAGTTGCTGGGTAACGAAGAAGTGAACATGACGATGATTCATACACGGGCCGAACCTCGGGATGGAAGCCCGAAGCCGGTCGAAGTGAAACCGTTAGAGACGCCGGTCAGGAGAACAATTCCGGCAGGACGTTGCCGACAAAATCTACCAAGCCGTGCCCGATCATGTTTGCCACCAGATCGCGTCGCCACAAATAGAATCCAGTCAGAATTAATGCTGCTACAAATGCGATGAGAATGTTCGCCGCGCCGCCTGTCCAATGACCGAGAGAGAAGATGATCAGCGGAATCGCAATGGACCAGAATCGACCAAGCCCAATCAATTGCAGCCTTTCAATGGCGTATCCGCGATAGAATAGTTCCTCTACCACGCCTGCCCGCAAAACGATGGCGGTGATCAACCAGAGCGGCAGTTTTTCGAATGCGGCAGACCCAGGGCCATGTCCGTACCCGGTCAGATGAGCCAGAGTTCCTATGGCGGCTGCCGACACAATCGCAATGAAGAAACCCCACAACATCGATTTCCACCAGCGCGCGGTACCAAGCCCGACGGAGCGCAAGGGTAAATGTTCACCGCGCCGGATCACCAGAAGAAGTGTAACTGCGCTTACCCAGATCAGGACCTCTTTAACAATGGCCGAGGCAAATGTTGTCTCAGGAATGAAGAATGTGACCCCCTGCCGGATTACCAGCATCCCAAAAAGCGAGATGAAGAGGCCGGCCCAGGTCGCAGGCGAAACTTTGCTGGGAACCGATGGTTCCTCGGAGGTGAGGGCGAATGATGCGCCGACATTGTTTGGTTGCATAGATGTCCATTAGGATGCTGCAACCTGAATCCTTGGATTCAAGAAATGCGTCCGGCAGCGCCCCGCAGCCGCACCCTTGCCAATAATGAGTCCCTGTTTCCTGGCTTCCTGATTAACTCGCGGTTCGATCGTGTGTCGTGCTATTCCACTGTGACCACTGTGCCGACCGGTACCTCGGAGTAGAGTTTTTCGGCTGCTTCCCACGGTAGCCGAATGCAACCATGCGATGCCGGATAATTCGGGACAACGCCGGCGTGCATTCCAAAATCGAGACAGCTTAGCCGCATGAAATACGGCATCTCGACGTGGTAGATCGTAGAGCGATGGTTGCGCTCTTTATTGGTGACAACGAATTCGCCCCTCTTTGTAGAATACCCTTCCCGTCCGGTAGAGCATCGCGCTCCAAAAATCTGCACGCCATCTTTGATGAGAGCGATCCTTTGCAGATCCAGAGAAATTTCCACCCGCAACTCCTCCGGCGCCGGCCCGCCACCGAGAAGAAGTTGAGTGGATCGCCAATGCCCGGTTTCCGCGGCAATATCCAAAGCCGACATTTTGTTTCGAGTCGTTAGGCGGGTTCTATTAGCCCCGGCGTCCTTCAGAGTACGCAAATAATCAACCTGGCCGAGACCGGCGGCGAGCATCAGCACTGTCACGTTGCGATCATCTTGGATATAACTCCTGAACCCTTTGGGCAGCAGATCGAGAAAATCTTTGTCGTAACGGGATGGCAAGACCGTATCGGGATCTGCTCCGCAACTGAGCAGCGTATTGAAAAGGGCAGAGTTGCTGCCGGCAATCGCATAGGCAAGATACGGTACTTGCTTACCTTCGGGTGCCGGGGGCGTTGTGTGTTTTGAAAGGAGTAACCGGATTTCATCGTTCTTTCCCGCTTGGGTTGCCCTCGAAAAAGCGCGAAGCGTACTGGGCCCCCACTCAGACGTAGTAGGCAACCGCTCCAGCACAGTTTGGATAATTTGCGGATTGCCACCGTCGAGAGCAAAGCTCAGAAGATCCTGTCCGTTCACACACGGAGTCTCCGGATGAAGATTGGTTGATCGTGTCAGGAGCAAACGAAACATTTCCGGATCTCCGTGCATCGCGGCGGCCATTGCCGGCGTGAAACCGCTCTTATCGGCAAGGTCCGCCTCAGCTCCGGCATCGAGAAGGCGGCGCGCCGTCTTCCAATCCTCCTGTGAAGCAGCAATCAATAACGGTGTGCGGCCCTGGGCGTCGCGTCCATTTGGATCGACACGTTCCATCAAGCACAAGTCGATTAGAGAATCGCGACGAACTGTGACGGCCCTCACCAGTTCGTCCGGCGAAATGGAGATTCTCGCCGTCGGTTCGGGCCCGATGCTCAATCCCAACAAGAGAGTCACCACCAGGGCCGCGAGACTGGTTCTTAATGCAAATCGCCTCCGGAACACGCGCATGTTGATAATCTGGTCATCATTCCAACGCCTTCAATTAGTCTGGCATGACTGGAAAGCCAAGTGCGAGCAAATCAGATTCGCCCTGGTGAACCCGAATTGGATGCACCCGGTTGAACATTGCATGTTGAGCGCTGTCAAAACTCCAACCTATGCGCTTGTCCATCTTCGCTCTTTGTGTTGCGATCAGTAATTCGTTTGCTGCGCAACCGGAGGCCGTGCCCAGCGGTTCGGTCCCGCTGAATTCATCAGCGGCTGAAATCGGTAAGGATGTGGTTCATCAGTTGAATAATGCTTTCGCGAAGGTCTTCGAAACCGTGGCGCCTGGCGTTGTGATCATTGAGACTTCCAAAAAGAGTGAAGTCGGCGACAGCTCGCCACTGGAGGATTTATTTTTTAAAGGACCGCCGGATGAAAACAATCCCCGCCGGAATCCGGGTGCGCTTCGACCGGTTCAAAGCGAGGGCTCCGGCTTCATCGTGCGGCCGGATGGCTACATCTTTACCAACGTCCACGTGATCGAGGACGCGGAAAAGATTGATGTAAAACTGCGGGATGGCCGTGAGTTTTCGGCGCGAGTAGTTGGCGTCGACGACAAGACGGACATCGCGGTGATCAAAGTTGATGCGAAAGATCTGCCGGTGGTTTCACTCGGCAACAGCGACGCAGTGCGCGTGGGCCAATTTGCGTTCGCGATTGGGGCACCCTTCAAACTCGATTACACCTTTACCTACGGCGTGATCAGCGGCAAAGGCCGAAACAAATTGCTTCAGACAGGCGGCTACTCCATCGCCGATTATTTGCAGACCGACGCCTCGATTAATCCGGGTAACAGTGGCGGCCCGCTGTGCGACATCGATGGAAAAGTGATAGGGATGAACACGCTGATTAATGGGATGAATCGCGGATTGGGCTTCGCCATTCCCATTAACATGATTAAAGACATTGGCGGCGAACTCATCGCCGGGCGCAAGATCGTGCGGCCCTGGCTGGGCATACGTATCGAAACCCTGGGCGACGACCCCACGATTCGCGGTTTTTTCAAAGGTGCTGACAAAGGTGTCGTGATCCGCACCATCGAGGCGGACGCCCCGGCTTCCAAGAGCGATTTGCGTCCGTTTGACGTAATCACGCAAGTTGACGGAGTGCCGATTGACTCCGATTCACAATTGCAGCAGGAAATTTTGAAAAAGAAGGTCGGCCAAAGCGTCGAGCTGACTGTTTGGCGGAAAGGTCAGTCAATGAAGGTGCCAGTGAAGGCGGGGGAATTGCCCGACGAAATTACGCGCGCATCAAATCGGCCGGTGCAACCACCCGCTCCAAAACCACAGGATGTTGGCAAATTCGGATTGCAGGTGCAGGAGCTAACTAAGGAGGTGGCAGAGCGGCTGCATCTGGCCACC
This sequence comes from uncultured Verrucomicrobiae bacterium, assembly GCA_963807435.1. GTDB lineage: Bacteria > Verrucomicrobiota > Verrucomicrobiia > Chthoniobacterales > UBA10450 > Udaeobacter. Next base: position 169,256 of record CAWECA010000003.1, on the reverse strand, counting down.
CACGAAGGGGTGATAGTAACCGAGGTGGAAGACGATAGTATCGCAGCGGCCCAGGATATTCAGCGTGAGGATGTGATTACCGAAGTAGACGGCAAACCAGTCACGAGTGTGAAATCCTTTCGTGAAGCGCTCAACAAATCCGATCCGCGACGCGGCGTGCTGCTCTATCTGGATCGAAAAGGAAGCAAGACTTTCGCCGTGCTCAAAGCTGGCGAGTAGCTTTAGTCACGGCCCCTGCGGGGCGTTGCTTCTAGAAGTCATCCCTGCGCGCCCGTCTCGTCAATCGCAACGCGGGGGAAGACCCTTATCCGCCGTATCACAGGAAGAGCCGTCCACTTGCCGCACGTTACCGCATCCAATCGGCACCTACGTTTGCCGGTTGCCGACGATTACCAATACGATTCCGCCGACCAAACAAATCCCTCCCAATACAGGTGGAAATGGAATGGTCTTTTGCTTTTCCGCAGTCGCCTGAATGGGGCCGAGGTCCAGTACTTTCTCCCGTTTGGTGTATGTAATGCCGCCCCACACGAGCGCGATTACGCCAACGATGATTAGAATGATCCCAATAATGCCGGCTGGTTTCATTGCTTGGGTTTTATAACGAACGGCGACCTGAAAGCAATTGAATGATCAGCACCACAATCGCAATCACGAGCAGAATATGAATGAACCCGCCGAGCGTATACGAGCTAACCAATCCAACCAACCACAGCACGAGCAAAATAACGAATATTGTCCAGAGCATAAGTTTGTTCCTTTCGGTTAAGTTACACGTATCTTCGCACGAGCCACTTCCATTGCGCTTATGGAAGTGAAAATTTCTACAACTTCTCCAGGGCTGCTCTTAGGTTCCATTCGTTCGCTTCCAGCAAGCCCCGGGCAAATTCATAATTACACCGGCTCAATTCGGCCAAAACGCGCACAGCGCGATCGCGTAATTTCGTGCTCGTACAGTGCAAATCGATCATTAAGTTCCCGTGCACCTTGCCGAGTCCAATCATCGCGCCGGTGCTGATGATGTTCAGGGCAACCTTCGTCGCAGTCCCCGCTTTCAATCTTGTGGACCCAGTCAGGATCTCCGGTCCAACAGGAAGCGTGATTAAGAGATCCACACCACTGTAGCCAGAGCCGTGTGGGATACTTGAAACGGCCGTGATCCGGTGGCAACAATGGGGATTACAGGTGAGCAAAATCACCTTTGCGCCTAACGACTTCGCTTCGCTGAGTACGCCAAGCACAAAGGGTGTCCGTCCGCTGGCGGTAATTCCGATGAGAACATCGGCATCTGCCACCCCGCGTTGACGCACCGCCAACGCTCCTGCTTTCTCTTCATCTTCAGCACCTTCTACGCTCCGATGGAGCGCCATGCTTCCGCCGGCAATTACTGCCTGAACAAGGTGCGCCGGCGCGCCGAAGGTTGGTGGGATTTCGCTCGCGTCTAGTACGCCAAGGCGCCCGCTGGTTCCAGCCCCGGCGTAAAACAGGCGGCCACCGTTTCGAAGCGATTCAATTACCATTTCAATTGCACGAGCCAGATTCGCGGCGGCGCCACGTAATGCTTCCTGAACGAATTTCTCCTCCTCGACAAAGGTGTGAACCAGTTCGGCTGCGCTCATTTCTTCCAGATTTTCAGAGCGCGGATTGCGCTGCTCCGTCAACGCAGCAGCCAAATTGTCAATTTGAGAAGGTGATGGTTTGGCACGAAACCCTGCGTGAACACACGCTTCGGTGGCCAGCCACGCGGCACCCAGTTCAGACGCTCGCTCGGCGTTGGTTACACGAGCATCCGGGAGGTTTTTCTTGAGCCGCCGACGAAATGCGTGCCTGTAAATTGAGTCCCGCTGAAAAAGGCCGCCCATGAGAACTACTTTTGGGGCTAGCATGTGAAGCCGAGCCGCGACCGCCTCCGTGTAATCACAGAGTACGCGTACGCCGTTCTCAATGATTTCCTTCATGCGCGGATCTCCGCCGGCAGCCGCTTCGAAGACGACCGGGGCAAGCATGGAAATATCAATCTTCTCCGCCGTTTGGACCCAGCGAACGAGTTCATCCAGACTACTTAGCGAAAGCGCATGCAGTATTCTTGCAGTGAACTCCATCCCGGCGTGATTCAAATCGTGTTCGCGCAAGATCAGGCGGAGCGCTTGAATGGAAAGAAAATATCCACCGCCGGCATCCCCCAGAATGTGGCCCCATCCGCCGGCCCGTTCTATACGGTTGTCCCGCCGTCCAGTTACCGACGAACCGCTGCCGGCGTTAACAACAATGCCGTCGCCGCTGTCGAGTGCCGCGGCCAGGCCCGAATCGCGATCGCTGCCCGTTACAACTTTGGCATTTGGCCAGATCTCCACACAGATTCGCTCCAGAGAGCGGCGGTCTTCATCTGTTCCGCAGCCGGCGAGGAAAACTCCCGCGCGATTAATTTGCTTGGGTGCCTGTTCCAGGATCGTGCGCAACCGCTCCGGGGGAGTGAGCCGAAAATTCGAAGGCGGCAGTTTTCCCTGTGCGAGGATTCGAAATTCCCAACCGCCATCCGCCTGTGGGTCTACGCTCTCAACCAGAGCCCAGGCAGTCTTGGTCCCGCCGCCTTCAACCCCGAGGATACGCTCACCGGGTTTCACGATTGAGTATGCATAACTGGTTTCTTGCAAATGGAAAGGTGGATCGACTTTCCCGAAGACGATGCCGGGTCACACCGCCGAAGGCGCAAATACCTGGCGGCAGGCGCTGTGGGCAAGCAACGCGTTGGACAACGCGTTCCATCTTTGCCCGGGTAACCACGCAATCGTATGCTGGTAACACCAATGGACCTAACCAAGGCCAAAGAAAAAATTGAGCGGCTGCGAGAGGAAATCCGGAACCACGATCGGCTTTATTACGACGAAGCTGCGCCGGTCATCAGTGATCGCGATTACGACCGGATATACAAGGAGTTGGTTGACCTTGAGGCGCAATTTCCCGGTCTGGTCACGTCAGATTCGCCCACCCAGCGAGTCAGCGGAAAACCGCTCGAGGCGTTCGCCCAAGTCCAACACGTTGTCCCGATGCTTAGCCTCGATAACACCTATTCCGAGAAAGAGGTCGGGAATTTCTACAAGCGAATTGGTCGTTTATTACCCGACGAGAAGATTCCAGTGGTAATCGAGCCGAAAGTGGACGGCGTCGCGGTGTCCCTGATGTACGAGAAGGGCCGGTTGAAATATGCAGCGACGCGTGGTGACGGTGTTATCGGCGACGATATCACGCAAAACATCAAAACAATCCGCTCTGTGCCGCAGCGGTTGTGTGGTGATGCGCCAGATGTTTTCGAAGTGCGCGGCGAAGCTTACCTCGATAAAGCTGGTTTCGAGAAACTGAACAGGGAACGTAAAGCATCAGGCTTTCCGGTGTTCGCTAATCCGCGCAACGCTGCCGCCGGTTCGCTAAAACACCTGGATCCAAAAACAGTCGCAAAACGTCCACTCGGAATAGTTTTTTACGGCACGGGTGCTGTCGAAGGCTTTGATGTCGATCTTCATTCGAGTGTTTTCAGGTTGTTTAAGAAGTTTGGTCTTCCTTCCCACGAAGAGTGGTGGTTGGCCGATTCGATCGATGACATCCTCAGGGCAATTCGCAGCCTTGACGAAATCCGGCACGATTTTCCGTACGAAACGGACGGCGCGGTAATTAAAGTGGACGCACTGGTACAGCGAGAGAGGCTAGGGTTCACGGCCAAATCGCCACGCTGGGCGATCGCGTACAAGTACGCGGCGGAACGCGTAGAGACTCGTTTGAACGACATTATCATCCAGGTTGGACGCTCCGGAATTCTCACACCAGTCGCGGCGCTCGAGCCTGTGTTTGTGAGTGGCAGCACAGTTGCGCGCGCGACGTTGCATAACGAAGACGAAATCAAACGCAAAGATATCCGGATCGGTGACACAGTGGTGGTCGAAAAAGCGGGCGAAGTCATCCCTGCGGTGGTTGAAGTTGTGAAATCGAAACGCCCATGCGACACAAAGCCATTCAATTTTTCAAAATACATACACGGCAAATGCCCTGTGTGTGGCAGTCCGATCCAGCGTGACCCGGAATTTGTGGCGTGGCGCTGTGAAAATCTTCATTGCCCGGCGCAGACAACGCGACGCGTCGAATTCTTTGCGGCGCGTGGCGCGCTGGATGTCGAAAGCATAGGCGGAATCGTTGCCGACAAGCTGGTTGAGCGAGGTTTAGTGCGAGAGCCGCTGGATCTTTTTCAGGTGAAGCTCGAGCAATTTGCTAAACTGAATCTTGGGACCGAAGAAGCGCCACGCATTTTCGGTGAGAAAAACGCGACCAAAGCAATTAAAGCCATTGAGCGCGCCAGAACGTTGCCGCTCTCGAGGTGGCTTTACGCGCTGGCGATTCCCGACGTCGGAAAGACGACGGCCACACAACTCGGCCGGTTTCACAAATCGATCGAGGATGTCGCGGAGTCTCCGCTGTTGCGCGATGTCCTGGCTTATCGCGCCAAGGACACAAAGGTGGAAAAGGACGAGATCGCCAGGCGTTTGATCGAAACGGGATTCGCCAAACACTCGAAGAGCAAAGCTGCTAAGGGCCGCCTCATCGTTACCGAAATAGGCCCTGTAGTTGCAAAAAGTGTTCTGGATTTCTTTGCGTCGTTTGAAGGTAAGAAAATTTTGCGCCGCATTAAGGCGCTCGGAATCGCGCCGAAGAATGAAATAGTTTCGTCAAAGAAAGTGACTGAGTTGCCGCTTGCGGGAAAAACTCTTGTCCTGACTGGGACGCTACCGTCAATGACGCGCGAGGAGGCGACCGAAAAGATCGAAGCGCGCGGAGGCCGCGTTACCGGCAGCGTGAGCAAAAAAACCGATTATGTTCTGGCGGGGGTGGAGCCGGGGAGCAAGTTCGACAAAGCAAAAGAGCTCGGCGTAGAAGTCATAGACGAGGTCGAATTCCGGAAGATACTGTCGCCGTCCGACATCGGCCCACGAAAAGAACCGTAGAAGTCTGTATCAGAGCTGGCAATATTACGGCGAATGGTCGTCGTCGAGCGACATGGGAATTACGCCGGGGATCGCGCCTGGAGAGGCGAGTAGCATACCGGTCTTGCTGGCGGGATGCAGTGCAGCTTGCACGTTAAAAGTTATCTTCCGATCTCCACGCGCAACTGTGATTGGGACGACGTCGCCCGCAGTGATGTAGAACGAGGCGTCGAATACATCCTCGGGGTCGGTAATTTTTTTCTTGCCGATTTCAAGCAGAACGTCGCCTACTTTGAGTCCACTCTTCGCTGCTGGCCCATCCTTTCCGATCTGCGTTACTTCGGCGCGGGAGCCGTCGACCTGTTCAGCTGCGGGCGACACATTGTTCACTCCGATCCAGCCGTGTCGCGCTTCTCCGAAACGGACAAAATCGCTGCGAATTTTTTCCGCAGCCTCGATCGGCACGGCGTAACAGGCAGAATTGTTTTCCAAGCCGCTAACGACGATCCCCACCACTTCCCCATTCATATTCAACAGCGGCGCGCCGGCTTCGCCGCGCTGGGTGGGAGCGTTTACGCGCAAATGGATGGTGGAAAAATAACGGCCGAGATATTTCCGATCGAAACCTGCAATCATCCCGAAGTTCGGTGTCTTTGGTAAATCCAACGGGTATCCGATGGACACGACTGGAGCTGCCACATCGAGCTCGTCCGACCTCCCAATGGGCAACGCTGGCGTGGTTCTATCTATCTTCAGGATCGCCGTACCGCTGCGGATATCTGCCAGGAGTTGGCGCGCCGGGTATCTCTTGCCGTCAAATTCGACGGTAAAATTGGTGGCATCGCCTCCCACCTGATAAGCCGTGTACAATGTTCCGGTAGGATCGACGAAAAATCCGGTGCCACAAATCGGGCTGTGTTCATCGACACCGTGAATCTTCACAACGGCCCTGGCGGCGCGCTCGAAGATGTCTCTAACCTGACGGCTGATTGTCGCAGCGGATTGCTCCTGGGCAAAGAGCAGGCCCGCGCCTGAGCACAAAATCAACGCGACGACGATCGCGATTCGTCTAAAACCTGAAAGTGGACTCATAACTCACGGGGACGCTATCCAGCACGTAGCGTGGCGGGGCGGCTCGGTGAGTCTGAACGTTTTGATGAAAACTGCGAACCGGCTGCGTCGTAAAAATCTGGGCATCGACCGGAGATGCGAGGTTCCATTCTTCTTCGGCATTCACCGGCGCCGATAAGGTCACTGGACTGCGGCTGGCAAGGCGAGCCGTTTCAGGTTGCTGATAGACCTTCAGAGAAATCACCGCGACGCAAACAAGGACTGCGGCGACAGCAGTGGGATAGGAGGCGAGGGAGCGAATGTCCAGCTGCGACATGAAATTCTGAGCACGCTCCAGGCAAATCCGCCAAAGCGGCTGGCGCAGTAATTCATCGCGCTGTCGACGATGGAATTCGTGCAGAAAATCTTCAAAGTAACCAGGAGGCGGTTGTTCGTAGCGTTTCAACCGAAGGAGTCTTGCGATTTCGTTATCGTTAAATTCGTCCATTTTTGCGCCCTTCAGGTGACAGGATTTTTCCGAAATTCGTCCAGGTAATTCTGTAATTGCCGATTCGCGTAAAAGAGCCGGGAACGTACTGTTCCTTCCGAAACTCGCAAGATTTTACTGATTTCCGCATGAGGCATGCCCTGGATATGGAACATGGTAACAACTGCTCTGTGGTCATCAGACAGTTTCATCATGGCCTCGTTCAATCTTCGCTGTAGCTCCGAGAGATCCGCTTCACGCACGGGACTGCTTGTCGCCGTCGCTTCCATGAATTCCTTGTCGTTTTGGATGCTTGAGTCCACATCATCGAGGCTCAATTGAAATCGACGCCCGCGTTTCTTGAGGAAATTCAGGGTCATGTTGACGGAGATCGAGTGAATCCAGGTGTAAAACGAGGATTTGCCGCGGAAACCGCGAATGGCCTTATAAGCTTTGGCGAAGATATCCTGTAGCAGATCGTTGGTATCCTCGTGATTAGAGGTCATGTTGTAGACCAGTCCGTAAAGACGCGGTGTGTATTTGACCACGAGATCGTCGAAAGCAGTAGCCTCGCCGGCTTGCGTTCGCCTCACCAACTCTTGGTCTGGGTCGCTTCTTGGCTGATCCATCGCCTGGCGTTTAGAATTAGCACGCGTATCCAGACCCGACGATAACAAATCGGTAATGCGGCGAGCAGGTAAAGCCATTGCTTGATTCATCTTGATGATGCGGTGAGGGGGTCACCGCCGGTCACGGATCGACATCAACCAGAGCAAATTTCCGAGGGCAGCAATGAATGCTGCTATGTACATGAGGGCCGCCGCGTTCAGCACGTTGTTGACTCCGGCCGTCTCCTCACCTGGTTGGATGATTCCCATTTCTCGCAGGATGATTTTGGCCCGGCGTGACGCATCAAACTCGACCGGCAAAGTGATCAGTTGAAACCCAAGCAGTATTACATAACACCAGATGCCGAGCGTGATCAGGCCAGTGATCCGGAAAAACAAACCGCCTATAATGATGAACGGCAGCATCTGTGAAGCGATCATTGTAACCGGCACAATCGCCATTCGCGCTTTTAATGGGGCATAAGCCTTCGCATGTTGAATCGCGTGCCCGGTCTCATGCGCAGCAATACCGAGTGACGCCACCGATGGAGTGCGATAGACGTTGCTCGACAGATGCAATTGCTTCTTGGTGGGATCGTAATGGTCGCCGAGGAAATCGTTGGTCTCCACGACGTCAACGTCATGAATCTGCGCGGCCTGCAGAATTTCCCGCGCACACTCTGCACCGGTAACGTTGGCGCTCGCCCGCACCTTGCTCCACCGACTAAACGCGCTGGTGACACGAATCTGCGCCCAAATACCAATGATTAACGGGACACCGATGTAAATCAGCCAGTGAGATCCCAAGCCAAAACCGGATGGATAAAACATGTGCGGGAATAAATTTAACCCGGCAACGCGACTTGTCACTCCGCCGGGTAGAAATTAGACCTCTAATTCCGTTGTACGTTCATTGTGGTGGATCGACTTTTCGAAAGATGATGGACTGTCTCTGCAGCAAAAACGGCTGATTTAACTAATGCGTTGAAGACAACGCGCTGCACCTAAATCTCCAGATGTTTTGGAAAACGCGACAGGATTCGACAACCCTTCTTTGTCACCACCACGACATCTTCCTGACGCGCGCCGCCAACTCCAGGGTAGTAAAGGCCCGGCTCGACAGTTAGCACCTGACGACCTTTTAGGACAACCTTTTGCAGCCGCGGATGCTCGTGAATTTCGAGACCGAGTCCATGCCCGGTGCCGTGGAAAAACCCGACACGACGACCATTGCGTACCTCGGTCGGGAAACCGCGACTGGCGAATAGTTCCTGGATGGCTTTGTGGATCGTCATGCCATCAACGCCGGCTTTGATTCGCTTGAGGGCCAGCGCTTGACCCGCTTTCACCGTTTCCCAGAGCGTGCGTTGCGCTTCGCTGGCTCGTCCGCGTAATACCGTGCGCGTCATATCGCCGAAGTATCCAGTTTTTGCATCACGGGGAAATATATCGAGGATGATTAATGAATCTGCTGAAAGCGGACCGTGGCCGCGCTCGTGCGGATCGCAAGCCTGATCGCCTCCGGCCACAATCGTTCCTGCCGGAACGCCTCCGGCGCGTAAAACCGCCGAATCGATCTCGGCACGCAGCATTTCTGAGGTGAGCGTCTTTTCGTTCCAGCGCAATCGTTTCCTCGGACCCGGCTTTGACGATTTCAAGACTTCGATGCCACGCTCGAGTCCAGCCTCCGTGATCCTCAAGGCGTGTTCCATCATCTGGATTTCCTTGTCCGATTTGGCTTCACGTTGCGGCCAGAAAAATCCGTCTGCCGCGTGAACTCGTATCTTGCTTGCAGCAAGTTCCTCGGCGTAACCGAGCGGAAAGTTGGCCGGCACGACTGCCGATTTCACGCGCCGTTTTTTCAGAAAGTGAGCCAGCACTTCCTCATAGGCAGGCGCATTTCTTGATTTCCCTTGCACTTCGCGTTCGAGCTCGCTGAACATGACAAACTCGTCCGCGTTCGCTTGCTTGCGGGCGCGATCGATTTCCAAATCGCTCAGGACAAGGGTGCGTTTGCCGTTACGTTGCAGGAAAATAAATGGGTCCGGAGCCCAAAACTTTGTTGCATAAAGCATGTCCGGATCCTGTTCGCTCGCGGCCACCATGAGCCGCGCTGTTTTGGTTTCTGTCTTGCTCATTGATTTGCGACTATTTGTTTAATCCTAAATTGTGAATTTGTCATTCCACACGCAGTCGGACAATTCCATCAGGTCTCTATCTGGCGATATCCGGGTTTGTTTCGACTCTGCGGCGCTCCGCTCGAGAGGGACATCCGGAGGGCTGAGGCTGTCAGCTTCTGCGGACTTCCAACTGTTTTCGGAGAATCCAGTGGAGCAGAACGAGTAACACGAGCGTCGACAAAACCAGGACCAACGTGTCGAAGGTAAAAACGCGGAATTGTATATCGAAGTACCGCTTCTCCATGCCGAAGAAGACGTTCGGCTTACTACCGCGGCGATAATCGCTCTGTTCCATCTCAGCCCGCGAGATCAGGTCGGAGACTTTCTGATTCACGTAGAGCTGGTCCGCCGTGACAGGTCCACTAGCGTCCTTGAATAATGAACGATCAAAGCGTTTTTTTCCCGCGATTACCGGATCGACCAGCTTCAGGTATCGGTCGATATCCCGCACAGAGCGTCCCTCCAATCCCGAGAGCAGCGCCAATGCATCCTTCAGATCGTTGAGGTGCGCCCGTAGCTGAGGCGTGTCCGCTTTGGGTGCCAGCTTTTGAATTTCGTCGTGCGCGCGGTCCTGCCGTCGCGTGAGCGGGTTGAGCTTGGCTTGGGCGACGATCATTTCTTCGTACGACCAGCGCATGGCGATGAACTGGCAGACCAGCGGTACCTGCAGCTTGCTCTCGGTCTTTTTCGTCTTTTCCGCGTTCGGATGTTCTGAAAACCAGTGCGAAAAGGAATAGAGCAGACCCATGTTCCGATTCATGTCTTCATATTTGATGAGCGCGCCGCCCATGATGATCTGCGGAATTAGAACCAGCGGCACAATATTCGCCGCGGTTTTGGGGTCGGCTACCAGCGAGGAGATAACCAGCCCCAGCGCAACCCCGCTCATGGCAGTGAGAAACATGACTCCCAGATCGATCCAGAACATGCCCCGAATTTGGAGCATGAAATTACCGATCAACACGAAGAGGACACACTGAATAAGCGCGAAAAACCCAAGTGTGATCGTCTTTGAAATGACATAGTAGGAGAGACGCACGTTGATATTGCGTTCACGTTGCAACACCGGCCGGTCTCGAATGATATCATCGGCACTGTTAGTCAGACCGAGAAACATCGCGACGATCAGACCGAGAAACAGGAACGTTGGGATATGATATGCCGAAGCGAAATCGTAAGTCCCTGTTTCTGAGTATCGAAGGATCGTCGCGATCAACAGTGCGAGCACTGGTGAAACACCAATCGTGATCACCAGGTTCGCCCGGTTGCGCAGTTTGCTGACAAAAGCACGCCCAAGCAGGGTTCGAAACTGCGTCCATTGGTCGTGCCATCGGAGGGGGAGCCGCTTCTTTTGCGCCGGTGCAACCGGCAATGGGACCGCCTCTTCCTGGTGCAAGGCAACTTGCTTGACGTCTTGGATCAATCGGAACGCCTCATATTTGTCGCGCCAGAATTCGGGCGAATAACGGCGGGCCGGCACCAGTTGACCGCGGCTGTTCTCCTCATAAATGACATCGCCACTCAAATCACGGAGCGGCGTCTCGAGGACATCGAAAATGAATTCCGGCCGCGTGGTCCCGCACGAGGGACAAGCACCGAGTTCGGCGCCGAATTGGTGTTGATGTTCGGCTTCTGCAAAATACCGCAGGGCATCGGAAGGCGTTCCGAAAAAGACGAGGCGCCCACCCTTGTCGAGCAAGATCACCTTGTTGAACATCTGGAAAATCTTGGAGCTTGGCTGATGGATCGTAACGATAACGATTTTGTTGTGCGACATGCTCCGAATAATTTCGATCACGTGCTCGGAGTCTTTCGACGAGAGGCCGGAGGTCGGTTCGTCAAACAGGTAAACGTCCGACATGCCGATCATATCCAGCCCAATGTTGAGACGTTTTCGTTCGCCGCCGCTCAATGTCTTTTTCTCGGGACTGCCGACGACTGCATCCCGGCGCTCGCTCAGGCCAAGCTCGATCAGCTTTGCGTCCAATCGTCTGACGCGGTCGCGCCGTGAGAGATGCGGCGCGCGAATTGCCGCGGCGAACTGCAAATTCTCGCCAATGGTAAGGTGCTCGTCGAAAGCGTCCTGTTGCGGCATGTAACTGACGTATTGCTTTAGAGTATCGAGGTTCCGATAGAGCGACTGCCCGTTGAGGAGTACCTGGCCGCTAGTGGGCCGGAGTTGCCCGGCCAGCACTCTCATCAGCGTGCTTTTTCCAGCACCGCTTGCGCCCATCACGCAAACAAGTTCACCGCGCGTAATGGTGAAGGAGATTCCGTCTAGGCCAATCTGGCCTTTACCGAAGCGGTGGGTAATTTCGTTAAGTTCAAGAGATACGGATGATATTCCGCTCTTCCTCAATGATGCGCTCGAGGAAATTGCAACGGAGAATTTGTCCCACATCGATTCGAATGATGTCGCCGTCCTTAAGCTTCGCCGTCGTGCGTACAGGATCGTCGCCTACCATTATCCGGCGGTCAGCCTCGATGACTTCGAGAGTACCCGACTCGCTGATCGTAATCGCAAAAAATCTTCAGCAACACGTCTCCTGCCGTGCCGGGTGAAAGCAAAATGTCGTCCGCTTGCAGCTTGCTCGGATCATTGGAGACCAAATACTCCGATTTCGACGCCTTCAGTTGGAAACGTCCGCCCAACGCGCGCGCGCGTCGTCGCAGATCGTTTAGATCCAGCTCGGTATCGTTGTGGAAAACAATTTTGTCTTCCAGTGTCGCGTCGATCTGAGTTCCGGATCTGAGGCGCACTCCCATGAGCTCCGCGTCAATATCGCGCAGAGCTTTCACGCGCACCTTAAGTCCGAACGTGACTCGCAGTGCGCTCTCGCGCGTGCGGGATCGTTCCAACTGCACCTGCTCTGCGTCCTTGGTTACGCGGATGAAAATTTCCGGGAGCGAGACATTCTTTTTCGCGTTGAAATATTGTGCCAGCTCCTGATAACTGAGTACCTGGTCCCCAATCAAAATGCGTTGACCAGGATAAATCCGACAGAAACCTCCTCTGGCCAGCGGCCGTCCGCGGACTGAAACGTTCTGACCACTGTAATTTTTCAGGAGGATTAGATCGTGATACCGAAATGCCATCAGACGTTCTGCTTCTCCCAAGTTTTTGAGAATGATGTCGGATTTGCTGCTCGCTCCGAACGAGAGCGACTCGAGCGGCGATGCGCCGTGCTGGTAGATCGATGGATCGGATTCTTCTGACGCATTAAGTTGGTAAACGATATCGATCGCCTGCGCCGCCATGCCCATCTGCGACATGAAGGAATAGAAGGCGACTACCTGTTCCTGCTTTAGGCCTGCTTGAGAGATCAAATCATATAGCTGAACGCCGAGCATGATTTTGCGTTCGGTCCCCAGTTGGAGACCAAGCTTTTGTGCCATCGCAGCGAGGTCCTGCTGCTCGTAAAGCGCTTGCCGGAACAACTGTCGCAACTCGGAATAAACCGCTTCGGGGTAGTCATAACGCAGAAAACCGAGGCTAGAATCAATCTCTTCCTCCATGATCACGCCGTCGGCCTTGGTAAAGCTTGCCAATACCTGAATCAGGAGCGGCAGCAGATTTGGTCCCTCTGCAACGCTACGCGGTTTGCGCAGTGCACGGCGCACCAGCCGACGGCTGGTTCGTCGCACCCGATAAGCAAACGGAATTACGCGTTGCATCGTGCGATCGATCCTGTCTGCCATCGATGAAACCAGCTCAGTCATCTTGATTTTCGAATGCGAATGTTAAGCGAAAGCGAGAGCTGACGCAATGCGCGGACATGCGCTCCTTCGATTGGGAACCCAGAGATGCGGTGTTACAACACCTGGTCCCATTTGCTCTGGTCTTTCAGCATGATCTCACGGAGAAGACGAATCGGCGGCATGCCATGACTGAGCATCTCGTTATGGAATTTTTGCAACGCGAAGTCATCGCCTTGCTGCGTCTTGTAGTCCTCGCGTAGCTTCAGAATCTCCAATTTGCCCAGTGTGTAGTTAAGGTAGCCGGGGTCGAAAGTCGCGCGCATGGCTTCTTGGCGCGCAGGTTTCTCTTCGTAGTAGCAGTTATTTTGAAAAAATTTGGTGGCTTCATCGATCGACATGTTTTGCGTGTGCACTTTGATGGAGACGCATAACCGGCAGACACGCAGCAGCGCCTCGTCGGCTTGAGCCATGCGATATTTGGCCTCGCGTTTCAAATCGTCTTCGGTTGGTGTCGAGTTCCCTGCGCTGCCGAAGCCTTCGTCGATCATCATCTTTTCACAATAGTGCGCCCATCCCTCGATAAAGGCGTAACTGCCGAAGATTTTTTCCACTTTGCTGGCAGGCGACGCGTTCAGGTGGAGAAACTGCACATAGTGTCCTGGATAAACCTCATGAATAGAGACGATGTCGGAGGTGTAATAGTTAAACGCAGTTAGCCATTCCTCTTTTTCCTTCTCCGGCCAATTCTCCTCGGTAGGTGTTACGTAGTAGTAGGCTTCGGTGGCGCGTTTCTCGAACGGACCGGGAGTATCCATCGAGGCGAAGGAGGTGGAACGTAGATATTGCGGCGTCTCTTTTACTTTGGCGCGAACCTCGGATGGAATGCCGACCAAGTGATGGTTCACCACGAACTTGCGGAGCTTGTCGAGGTCTTTGGCGATGTCCGGAATCAATTTGTCTGGAGCCGGATGCTCGCTCTGTATTTGTTTGAAAACCTCAATCGGAGACTTGTTCGGGTCGATCTTTTTCGCGGCTTCGGCGAACGCGGCTTGCTCAGCCTTTAGCTGCGCCATTCCAATCTCGAGAATCTTCTGCGGGAGGAGATCGACCAGTTCCGTTTGTGTCAGAAACCGGCGGAACTTTTCCTCGCCCAAAGCAAAGTCGAGCGACGCTTTGGGAAGCTTCTCCCGTTCCAACCAGGTGGCATAATCATTCAACGCCTTCGCGGCCTTGCGATTTGCGGTCTGAAACGCAACGCGGAGCTGGTCGTCTTTGACTCCATTTACGGCTGCGACGAGATCCTTTTTCAAAAAATCGGCGGAACCCCGGGCAATCTGGATCGCCAGTTCTACGAATGGTTTTGGCAGTTTCTCTCGAAGGTTTGTTCTCGCTGCAATCAGGATGTTTGGAATTTGGGATTCGATGGCAACCAGGCTGCGAACGCGGTCCTCGAGCGGCGCAAAGTTCCTTTTGATGTAAACGTTTACATCGCCCGCGCTAGCGTAGACCATGGGATTCCGTTCGAAGACGGACATGTCCTGCATTTCAAACAGATCCCGTTTCACGGCTGATTGAAGAATTCGAAGGTCGATGGATTGACGTGGACTTAGTTTCGCTGGGTCGAACTTTGCCAAACGGTCATCGAATCTTCGGAGCCGGGAAAGTTCGGCGTCGAGCGCCAGCCTGCTGTAGTCACCGATTTTTCCGTCGTATTCATGAAGACCGAGAGCGGTTCCCTGGAGGGGGTGAGCGGTGAGGTACGTTTTCACATACTCCTCGGCAACGGTCTCGTATTCTGCGTCCTGGGTTTGTCCGCCAAAGGCTCCGGTGCAAAGACAGATCACCAGCAGGATAAAAGCAAATGATCCAAAGAATTTAGGAAAATCTTTGCTCGGAGGCGCTTCTCTCCCGGACAGGGAGGTGGTTTTAACGGGGTTTGCTGGATGGCGACTCATTTGGGTTGCGAGCTTCACCTAAGACAATGCTTTCCGTTGGGCGTTGCCAAAAATTTGCTATGAGCGATTGTCGCTTCGTTTTCCGATCAATGGGTAAGTATATGAGGCACTCGGTCATCGTCCCTTTACTTGGGTTCCTGTTGTTTGTCCCCCTGCCGGGCATATTCGCGCAGGAAGTGCCACTTCCAAAGACCGACGAAGACAACGGCTACTCGCAGATAGCGATTTTCGCAAAAGCGCTGGAACTGGTTCGACAGGATTACGTGGATGAAAACAAGACCAGCTATCATGATCTGGTTACCGCGGCAATGAAGGGAATGCTGTCGTCGCTCGATCCACACAGCCAGTTTATGGATCCGAATGACTTTCGAGACATGCAGGATGATACCCGCAGCCGGTTCAACGGTCTCGGCATTGAGGTCTCAATGAAAAACGGCCTGCCTACCGTAGTCACGGCAATGGAGGATACCCCCGCCGCGAGGGCTGGTATTTTGTCAGGCGACCAGATCCTGCGGATTAACGGCATCTCCACGGAGAGAATGGATCTCCAGGACGCAATCAACGTTTTACGTGGACCCTCCGGCGCAAAAGTCGGCCTCACGCTATTGCGCCCATCGACGAAGGAAATTAAGGAGTACACGCTTCAGCGCGCGGAGATAAAAATCCAAAGCGTTAAGGGAGAAAGATTGCTGAGCCCAGAGTTAACAGGCCCGTTCAGGATTGGGTATGTTCGGCTGATCCAGTTCAACGAACCTACAGCCGACGAGCTGGCAAAGGCACTCGACAAGCTACAAAAAGAAGGGATGCAAGCGCTCATTCTTGACCTCCGTAACAACCCCGGCGGGCTATTGAATAGTGCCGTGGACGTGTGTGGCCAATTCCTGCCGCCGAACACGAAGGTCGTTTCGACGCAAGGCCGAGTCCCGTCGCAGCAGCATGATTACTCGACGTCCGCAGTAAGTAAGCAGCGTCCGAACTTTCCGATGGTCCTGCTGGTCAACGAGGGCAGCGCGAGTGGTGCGGAAATCGTGGCGGGTGCGCTCAAGGATTTGCATCGCGCAGTGCTGGTCGGTGAAACCACTTTTGGAAAAGGTTCGGTGCAGAATGTGCTGCAGTTGCCGGATGGCTCGGCGGTGCGTTTTACGACGGCAAAGTATTACACTCCCAGCAGACAAGTCATCCAGGGTAACGGCGTTACTCCGAATATTCGCGTGGGTTTAACCGCCGAACAGGAGCGAGCCCTTAATGCACTGCGCAACGCAGCAGATGTTAAGCCCGAGGACCAGACCAGCATCATCAAGACCAAGGATCCACAAATGTTGCGCGCAATTGACGCGTTGAAAGGTGTAATGATCTACGCGCAACAAAGCGCCCCAAAAGCTCAAGCAGTAAAAAAATAGAGCTAGCGCGCGATTGTTGGGGCAATCCAATCGGGTGTCCTATTTGGCAGGCGAAGCGACGGCCTTACTGTTTTCTCGTGACAATCCTGGCCCTCGAAACTTCCTGTGACGAAACGGCCGTGGCCATTTTTCGCGGGGCTGATTCCCGGCACGACTTGCTTGCAAGCGAAGTGGCATCGCAGGTCGCCGCCCATGAAAAATATGGCGGGATCGTACCGGAGATCGCCTCGCGCAATCATCTAATCCATGCGCCGCGTCTGCTTGATCGCGCCGCGCGCGCAGCTAACCTTGAGTTTTCGGAAGTGGATGCATTTGCCGCCACCAGCGGCCCTGGCCTGGCGAGCTCGCTGATGATCGGCGCCTCAATCGCTAAAGGATTATCAATTGGCTTCGGCAAACCGTATCTCGCGATCAATCATCTCGAGGGTCATTTGCTATCGCCTTTTTTCCTTAGCGGAGGCATCAGACCGAGTGTGTCGCTTATCGTCAGCGGTGGACACACGATGCTGGTTCTCGTAAGGGCTCCAGCGAAGTATCAATTGATAGGGCGCACCGTTGATGATGCTGCAGGGGAAGCATTCGATAAGGTGGCAAAGATGCTTGGACTGGGCTATCCCGGGGGCCCTGAAATTGAGAAGCGCGCAAAGGAAGGCGATCCCGAGCGTTTTGCTCTGCCCCGCAGCATGCTGAGCTCGGAAAATTTCAGTTTCAGCGGATTGAAAACCGCCGTGCGCTACTTGCTTCCGAAAATTGCAGGGCAATTCCGTGAAACCGCCGAAAAGGAGTGCGACTCGAAACAGGCGCATTACGATCTGGATGAGCCAACGCTGCGCGACATTTGTGCATCGTTTCAGCAGGCCGTGATCGACGTACTGGTTACGAAAACAGTCGCTGCGTTGCAAAAGTCTCATGTAAATCTCATCACGATGAGCGGCGGCGTTAGTTGCAATCAGGAACTACGCCGCCAAATGCACGAAGCTTGCACTGGCGAAGGAATTGAATTCAAAAGCGCCGAGCCATGGTTATGCACGGATAATGCCGCCATGATCGCTTTCGCTGCGCTGTGGCGGAGACAAGCTGGATACGAATCGCAGGTGGCGGACGAGATTGATCCGAATCTCCAACTGGCGTGAGCGTCCCGCCCATGCGCTCGAAGGTTCGCAACTTGGACGGTAGCTTACTTAATACTCGCGCTCGAGCAGATAGTTAGCCAACTCGTGCAGCGGCTCGGCATTGCTTGCATTGAACACCGACAAAGCGTTATGCGCCTGGCGCGTGAGCCTTTTCGCTTCGGTACGCGATTGCTGCAGACCGATGACGGCGGGATAAGTCGCTTTCTTGGCTGTTATATCTTTGCCAGCGCTCTTTCCGAGGATCTGCGAGGTTTGCGTTACGTCGAGAATGTCATCGATGATTTGGAAAGCCAGTCCCAGCCGCTGCCCAAACCGCGTAATAGCGGACAATTTCCCGGAATCTGCGTTTGCACTCATCGCGCCAAGCCGAACTGAACTTCTCAACATCGCTGCGGTTTTGTTTTCGTGGATGAACTGCAGTTGACGTCGTTTGACGTTCTTGCCTTCCGCTTCGAGATCCGCCACCTGACCAGCGATAAGCTTCTGGCTTCCCGCTGCGACCGCAATCTCACGCAGCAGCATCGTCATGTTAAATCGTGGACTCGGTCTTGCGTGGGAGACGATCTCAAAAGCCAGAGTCAGGAGAGCGTCGCCCGTCAGCACAGCGATGCCTTCCCCGAAAACTTTGTGGCAGGTAGGACGACCGCGCCGGAAGTCATCGTTGTCCATGCTGGGAAGATCATCGTGCACGAGCGAGTAAGTATGGATGCACTCAAGTGCACAGGCGAGCGGGAGCGCGTCCTTTATCTTCCCTCGACAGGCTTCGGCCGAAGCCAGACAAAGGATCGGTCTCAAACGTTTGCCGCCGGCAAACAAACTGTAGCGCATCGCCCGGTGAAGTGTGGCCGGCTTGGTATTTGCCTTAGGCAGGTAACGGTCCAGAGCACGGTCGGCCAACCTTTGGCGAGTCGAGAGGTAGTTTTTAAGATTCACGAGACGATGGCAATGCTGGAATTTACTGGATTCTTAATATTCGATAATCCAATTACGCGAAGAGTGTCCAGCAGCTTCGAAATCAGGCTACGCAATCATCAAAATTGATGTCGCCGTTGTGGCCTAAGTTTTATGGGAATGGCGTGTCTTTCTCATTGAGGAAACAGATGAATCGGCCATCACTCTATCGATTGCGAGGACGTTGGACATTATGGATTGCATTTACATGCGCGGTTGGGATTCACCTCGGGGTGGTCGTAATTGCTAAGACAAGATCAGAAAGCACCGGCGTTGAAAATTTCACGCCGCTTGAAGGGGACGTTGAAATAATTGAAACGGAATCCGACGCGATACCGCCGGTAGAGTTGGCTACGCCTCCACTATTAGAACAGATTTCCCCGGATCAGGATTTTTTTTCTGAAGAGAGCGCAAAGGAACCGAAGATTCGGGTGTCCAAAACGGGTCGGGAGATAAAAAGAGGTTCAACGACTTCACTGCGTTCGGCGAAATCGACAGCGATGTATGCGCCGCCCCCCGTTTATCCGTACGAAGCGCGGCGTTCGCGAATCACGGGCTCAGGAACAGCGCTGCTCACGATTGATCCTGCGTCGGGCAATGTAATCGATGTTCTCCTGGTTCAGAGCTGTGGCAACGCCATTCTGGACCACGCAACATTGGACGCATTACATCGATGGCGTTTTAAGCCTAGGACTGCGGTCAGAGTTAAAGTGCCGATTACGTATATGCTGAGGGGCGTCAGTTACTAGGTCGGAGCGTTGGTGAATGTGTTATCCTTTGCGCTGATCGGAGGGACACCAGATCCGATGCGAAGCGGCGGACTAACCAATCGGCAGAACTTTGAGGAAATTATTCAACGATTCGAAATTCCGCTTCTGCAATATGCGCGACGCATTACTGGCGACAGGGAGCGAGCGAGAGACGTTGTCCAGGAAACGTTCGTGAAATTTCAGCGTAACGGTGCATTGGGGCGAGCGGAAGAGCCGGCCACGTGGCTGTTTACAGTTTGTCGAAATGCTGCTCTCAACGTTTGTCGCAAGGAGCGGCGAATCATGTACCTGGACGACCAAGTGCTTGAATCGCGTGTAAGCGAACAACCGATGCCTTTCGATCAACTCGAACAAAGGGAAGCGAGCAGGTTCCTGCTAAGGATTGTTGCCACGCTCCCTGCGCGGCAGCAGGAAGTCGATCAGCTCAAATTTCAAAACGATCTCAGTTACCAGCAGATCGCAGAGGTGATGCACACGACTGCCAACAACGTAGGAGTGCTTCTTCATACGGCGCTCAAAACGTTGCGAGAGCGCTACTCGGAGGACGCAGGCGATTTCATTCCATTCAAACCAAGAATAACCGATCAAAATGAATTTTGATTACCCAAAGTTAACCGCTTACGCCTTGGATGAATTGGACGAAGCAGAACGGTCCATAATTGACCGCGCAATTGCAGAGTCTCCTGAAGCGCACCGGTTCATTGCTGACACACAGATGCTCGCACGCGTGTTAAAATCCGAGTTCGGCCGCGAATTGGAGATAGAAATAATCGGCCTAAAAAAACTAGAGCTTTCCGCGGGGAGAATCATGGTCAAAAGCTGGTCCGCTTGCGATCGCTGCCCTCCTCGCAGTCTTCGCAGTGATCAGTGCGGTCGCGTTGAGCAATCATAAAACAGATATTCACGAGTCTTCAGATTCCGCGGTGTCGGACCCTGGCTGGGGTTCGACCGGGCCTACAAGAATTTGGTGCGGTTGAAGGAGAAGACAATGCGCCCGATAGCCAGAATCAAAACGCAGAGGCTGACGCCGGTCCGTACGCCTATACGGGTGAGCGGCCGTTTGTGTCTGTGGTGAGCAATCCTTATTCGAGTGTGCAACTACTAGTGAACGCAGGTTCATATCTCGACGTCCGACGCTCTATCAATAGCGGGGTCCTTCCTTCGAGAAACGCAGTGCGCGTTGAGGCAATGATCAATCATTTTTCATACGATTATCCGCAGCCGACCGGAGGCGGATTATTTTCGCTCAATGCTGATGTTGTGAGTTGTCCATGGGAGACATCGCACCGGCTGCTGCGAATTGGAGTGAAAGGACGCGAGGCGATTGCCGTGCGCGAAGGCAACGAAATTGAAGTCGAGTTTAATCCAAGATGTGTGACAGCCTATCGATTAATTGGATACGACCGAATCGAGCGACCTATGCAGGATGCAGCAACCGAAGGATCGGAACGCATTCCGGCCGGTTATGCTTTGACAGTTCTATCGAAGTAGTCGGACCCGCGTCAAAGCGGCCGACGGCTGTCACGCCAGGCGATAATGAGTCATCGGCGCCGCTCGAACCGTTGGTAAGCGTCACATTGCGATTGACGACGGCAACTCAGGGTAAATTGATATCGATGCACCGTCTTGTGATGGACGACGCCTCTAGCTTTGCGGTTGCTCCAAAAGATTTGAAATTCGCGGCGGCAGTCGCTGAATTTGGAATGATCCTGCGGGATTCCGCATATAAGGGCTACGGAACGTTTGAGAACGTGCTCGAATGGGCAGTCGAGGGAAAAGGGGCGGATCGCGAGGGTGACCGCGCGGACTTTATCGAACTGGTGCGCAAGGCACAGGTGTTGACGAGAAGTTAGAAGGGTTCGTTACTCGTTAAGCTTGCCTTTGTCGTCCAGGGGCCTACCGACGACGGCAGGGCGCGAGAGGAGCTCACATGCGTCCAACAATTGCGGCAAAGCAACGGAAATAGCGACTCCTGTTCCGATAATTCTAAATATTTTCAGCGCTTTCCGCCGTGGCGACGGGTTTGGTGCGCATCGCGAGAAACGCGCCAACTAAGAGGATCGCCGCGCTCCAAATCTGCGCGTGCGTGAGGCGCTCGCCATAGAACCGGGCGGAGAGGGCCATCGCAATAGCAGGGCAAAGTAGTTGGAGGCTTTGAGAAAGAGCAACTCCGATTGCGTTTATCGCCACATAATAAAGAACGTGGGCGAGGGTGATACACGTCACTGCCGAAATGACGAGAACCAGATTTGCCTGCGCTCCGGCGTGAAAAGGGGTGCCGATATTGCCGAACCACAACGTGAGCGGAAACAGCAGTGTCGAGGTGATAAAACTCACCAGACCGAAGCTGCGGATCGGTCCGAGCTGAGCCGAGGGACGTTTGATTAGCACACCGTAAAGCGCCCAGCACACTGTTGCGGTAAAAGCAATGAACAAGCCAGGCAGTGCAATGTGCTCTTCATGCGAGCCCGAATTTTTTTGAAACCAAATCACCCCGAACGCGCCGATTAAACCGAGCAACGTGCCAAGCTGAAATTGCCATTGCCGGATGACGACGCGTTCCTCCGGAAAAAACGCCAGCGCGAGAAGCGCAGTGAAGATGACTGAGGCCCGAGTAAAAATCGTATAAACACCGGGTCCTATGTAGAAAAGCGCCATTACCTGGGTGATTTGATGGACGACGTTCGGGACACATGGCAGGAAACAAATCTTCACCGCGTGAAGATCGATACGCGGTCCGCCACGGTTAATGCGGTAAAGCACAAATGGGACGATGGCTATACAGGCTACCGAGTAACGATAAAAATTTTGCGCCCACGGATCGTAATACCCGTTCAAGTAATACATGAATAACGACGGCAGCGACCAAATGAAAACTGTAGCAAGAATCGCCGAGTATCCCTTTGAGAGGTTGACGTTCCGGCGCAGCGGAGTCTTGAAAGGTGCGGACGACATTTCTACCTTTATATCAAGAGTCAGCGTATGGACTCAACGGGTAGTACGCGGGCGGTTGCTTTGGTATTGAATTTTCTCGCCTGCCGGCCGTAAATCGCGCAGAAGTAGGTCTAAGGAGAAACGAATATGTTAAATAAACACCATATCATCGCTGGAATCGTGTCGGTTCTATGTTGTGCAGTCGTTCAGGTTGGCGACGCCAAGTCCAAGGCAAAGAGCGGCGGCGGAGTAAACCACATGCAACGCGGCATCGAGCTTGCCCAGCAAAAGCATTTTGACGAAGCGGCTGAGGAATTCGGCAAGGCGATCAACGACAATCCGAATGATCCTCGCGGTTACGCGAATCGGGGCACGGCCTATCGGCAGGGAGCGAGAGCGGCGATGGAAGCTGGGGATCAGCCAGGGGCATCGACCAGATATCAATCTGCAATGGCCGATTTTTCAAAAGCCATCGAGCTGGCGCCAAAAGATGCCTCTCTTTACATGGAACGCGGCGAGACCGAGATCGAGCTCAAACAAAACGACGCTGCGCTTGCCGATCTGGATAAGGCGTTGGAACTGAAACCGGACGATATCGATGCAGTAAAGTTCCGCGGCTTCGCGGAAATTGGACTTGGCCAGTGGGACAAGGCGGTCGCGGATTTCTCGGCTGTAATCCAAAAGAATCCGGACGCTTTGCAAAGCTATGATCGGCGCGCGTTGGCATATCGAAGTTTAAAAAACTACGATGCAGCCATAGCCGATTACACGTTTTTAATCACCAAAAATCCGAATGACGTCGAAGCGCTGACCAAGCGCGGATATACCTACAGCCTCGGGCAGCAGTA
Source organism: uncultured Verrucomicrobiae bacterium (assembly GCA_963807435.1). GTDB lineage: Bacteria > Verrucomicrobiota > Verrucomicrobiia > Chthoniobacterales > UBA10450 > Udaeobacter. Next base: position 146,271 of record CAWECA010000003.1, on the reverse strand, counting down.
TGAAAAAGCAATTGCCGATTATCAGGCCGTTTTAAAGGTCAATCCGCAGGACAATGCTACATTTCAGCGGCTGCAATATGCGCAATCCATGCTGGCGGCAAAAAACGCCACGCCTTCTCCAACCCCTCCTATTGCCAGCCCCACGCCTGAAGAGAAGAGCATGATGGACCAAATCAATCCCATGTATATTGGAATCGGCATCGTCGCGCTGCTCGTTATTGCTGTGGTCGTGCGCCTTCTCACGCGGGGAAAGGCCGAGGAAAACAGTCACATTATCCGTTAGGGACCTATGCTACAGGGTCTGCCATCCTCAGCGGAATTTGTTTTGGCCGCCGGAACTTGATTCGGCGCAAGAAATGCACTCTCAGCACGCACATCGCAGAAGCCAAAATTTCTTTGACACGCCAGTGCGCGTGGTTAGTTTGCGGACGCTTTTTGCCGGAGCGAGGCGATCCCATGGTCGTTCAGTGCGGATTTGACGCGACTCTGGGATTTTTCAATCTCTGGTGGAGGGCACGGCCGGTGCGCCGCCCGGGGTTTCCAAGGGAGGCGCTGGGTTGGTGACGAGCAGCCCATGTAGCTCAGTTGGCAGAGCACGTCCTTGGTAAGGACGAGGTCACCGGTTCAATCCCGGTCATGGGCTCGTAGAGTTTGTGACCCGGTAATTGTAAGAAAACTATAGAGGTAAAAAGAAACGATATGGCTAAGGAAGCTTTTAAACGCGACAAGCCCCACGTGAACGTCGGCACGATTGGCCACGTGGACCACGGCAAAACTACGCTTACTGCGGCAATCACCAAGGTGCTCAACAAAAAGGGCATGGCCGAAGTGCGCGAATACGACTCGATCGATAATGCGCCGGAGGAAAAAGAGCGCGGCATCACCATCAACACAGCGCATGTGGAATATTCCAGCGACAAACGCCATTATGCTCACGTCGATTGCCCGGGACACGCCGACTATGTGAAGAACATGATCACCGGCGCGGCCCAAATGGATGGCGCGATTCTGGTTGTTTCCGCTGCGGACGGCCCGATGCCCCAGACGCGCGAACACATCCTGCTGGCGCGACAAGTGGGCGTCCCTTCCGTCGTCGTTTTCCTTAACAAAGTGGACATGGTGGATGATCCAGAGCTTCTCGATCTCGTGGAGATGGAAGTGCGCGATCTGTTGACCCAGTATGAATTTCCTGGTGACAAAATCCCAATCGTCAGAGGCAGCGCGCTGAAGGCGCTCAACGGTGATGAGGATTCCGAGAAGCAAGTCGTCGCCCTGGTGGAAGCGGTTGACGACTACGTGCCTGTTCCCGAGCGACCGGTGGATCAGCCGTTCCTGATGCCAATCGAAGACGTGTTCAATATCGAAGGCCGTGGTACCGTTGCAACGGGTCGTGTGGAGAGAGGCGTCCTTAAAAAGATGGGAGAAGTCGAACTCGTCGGCATTCGTCCGACGGCGAAGACGGTTGCGACAGATATCGAAATGTTCCGCAAACTTCTCGACGAAGCCCGCGCTGGCGACAACGTAGGTGTCCTGTTGCGCGGTCTTAAGAAGGAAGAGGTCGAACGCGGACAAGTGATCGCGAAGCCCGGCTCTATTACGCCGCACAAAAAATTTAAAGCGGAAGTTTACGTGCTAAGCAAAGAGGAAGGTGGACGGCACACACCGTTCTTCACCAATTATCGACCGCAGTTCTATTTCCGCACGACGGATGTCACGGGGACCGTGAAGCTGCCCGACGGCGTCGAAATGGTTATGCCCGGCGATAACATCTCGATCGAGGTTGAGTTAATTACGCCTATCGCCATGGAAAAGACCATTCGATTCGCCATTCGCGAGGGCGGAAAAACAGTCGGCGCAGGTCGCGTGAGCGAGATTCTGGATTAACAATCTTCCTCTGACTGTTCCTCTACTTCTGGTAAATGTTGAGGCGAACGCGAGGAAGAGGAAGATTAAGCGGGAGAGGAAGATTAAAAATACGCCAGTAGCTCAATTGGTAGAGTAGCGGTCTCCAAAACCGTCGGTTGGGGGTTCGAGTCCCTCCTGGCGTGAATCAAAAGACTGCGAACACGGACATAGCCAAGTGATGATCACCAGAGCAAAAAACTTCTTCACCGAAGTTAAGGTCGAGCTCCAGAAATGTTCCTGGCCCTGGGATCCGAAGGAAAGAGGTTTCCGACGCTACAAAGAACTCGTGGACTCGACGATTGTAGTTGTTATCGCGATGCTACTGCTGGGCGGCTACGTCGCGCTGTTCGATTTTGTTTTGGTCAACGTTGTGCACTTTTTTACTCGGCTGCATTGATTATGGCATACACGCTCGGAGGTAAAGATCAATGGTACGTCGTGCACGTGCTTTCCGGCCAGGAAAATAAGGTGCGCGAGAACATATTGAAACGCATCAAAACCGAGGAAATGGGCGATGTGGTTTACGACGTGCTTCTTCCGACCGAGCGCGTCTCGGAAATCAAGAAAGGCAAGAAGACTGAGACCACCCGAAAATTCTTTCCCGGTTATTTGATCGCAAACATGCAGTTGCTTGACGAAAATAATCAACTGCTCGGGCGCACCTGGTATTTTATCCGGAATACACCTGGCGTGATCGGGTTTGCCGGGACCAAGGATAAACCCATTCCCATGCGGCAATCGGAAGTGGAAAACATGCTCGCGCAAATGAAAGAGCGCGAGGAAAAGGTGAAACCGAAAGTCAGTTTTGAAGTTGGCGAAACTGTGAAGGTCGCCGACGGTCCATTTCAAAATCAGACCGGCGTGGTGGAGGAAATCGATCCCGAGCGCGGGAAACTGCGTGTCTCTGTCACGATTTTCGGTCGCGCTACGCCGGTGGAATTGGAATACTGGCAAGTCGAACGTGGTTAGCTTTCTGCTTTAACGCTTTCAATCAACTACAATGGCCAAAGAAATCGTAGCCCATATCAAACTCCAAATTCCCGCCGGCCAGGCTAATCCCGCGCCGCCAGTGGGCACCGCGCTGGGTCCGCGAGGCGTCAACATCATGGCCTTCTGCAAGGAGTTTAACGCCGCGACGCAAAAACAAGCCGGCGACATTCTGCCCGTAGTAATCACCGTTTTCAAAGACAAGTCGTTCACGTTCATCACCAAGAGCCCGCCCGCTGCGGTCTTGTTGAAAAAGGCAGCCAACATCGCAGCCGGTTCAAAGGAGCCTAACAAAACCAAAGTCGGCAAGGTCACCCGCAAACAGGTCATGGACATCGTGAATACCAAGCGCAAAGACTTGAACGCCCGCGACGACGAAGCAGCGTTCCGCATCATCGCCGGCACCGCGCGGCAAATGGGCCTCGAAGTCGGCGATTAAGATCGACATTCTAAGAGGACCGAGCCGTCGTAAGGGCGGTGAACTCCGCCCTTCTCGAAGAGTTATGGCGTTGTTTCCTCGACGCCCAGATACTCTCGCTCCTGCAATGCGATGGGCACGTTGCCGTTCTTCCAAAGGAAATCGTGGAAGCCACGGAGGTCGAATCTGTCGCCCTGCTGCATTCGCGCGTCGGCGAGGAATTTCAGGATTTGTAATTTCCCGATCTGATAGGTCATAGCGCCACCGGGACTTGTGGAGAAAGCGATTGCTTCCTGTCGAGCGGTCTGCTCATCCATAGGGACTTTCTCCTGCAGATATCTTGCGGCTTCTTCTAGCGTGAATTCGCCGAGCGCCAGTTTCACGTCGACTTCAACGCGCAGCGCGCGGAGTCGCATGAAATTGTAAATGATCTCGCGCGCGTGCGGACTGTCGTCGAGGAGACCCGCCTGCAACATCATTTCCTCGGCGTAAAAGCCGATACCTTCGTTAGCACCGGAATCGTAATAATGACGCCGGACGGGATCTTCGTGTTTCCAGGAGAGGCAAAGCTGAAAATAATGGCCGGGAATTCCTTCGTGGACGGTGATCGGCCGCGGATCCATCGCCGTAGCGCGCCAGAAATAGCCGAGCTTGTCTGATGGTTCAGGCACGTAACGGATGCAGTTTTGTGTGAGCCGCGATGGCGAGGTGAAGTCGTCGTCTTCAGTAAAACCGAGTGCCGCCAGATATTCCGGAGTCGGTCGAAGCGTGTAATGCTGGACCCAATCTGGCACCGTAAGGATGCCGCGCTCTTCCAGAAACTTTCGGATTTCAATTTCCTTCGTAACTGCTTCTTTGATCCAGCTATTGATGTCCTTGGCAATTTTGAGCGGAGGTACATCTTTGTTGCGGGTCTTTTCAAACATCTCGAACGCGACCGCGCGATTCCATTCCTGTTTCCCCATCGCCAAAAGCTCTTCCGGAGAAAACGGCATCAGCGCGACGTTGCGCAAGAACCAGATGTAAGCGTCTCGCCCCAGTGCAGTTTGCTGAGGAAGAGTCGGTAGTTTTTGTTTGAGTTGTCCCTGAAATTTGTTCAAGGCGTCAGCCGCGCGGTCACAAGCGCCGTTCGATTTGTCGGGAGTCAGAGTTGTCGATCCCACAAGTGACTTCGCCATTTTTCGGAGATGTTGACGAATGCCATCGATCCGGTTGATCGCGACTGTGGCGAACGGTGCCGGAGATTTTTCGAGGTTTTCGGACCCTTGCTGCAGGATCGACGGAATATTTTCTATGCGCGCGAGAAGCTCGCGGCTGCGCGTCTCGTCATACGGCCCGGGAACCGTGAGCGCCTCCGCCAGCGCTGTGAGCGTCTGCTCGATGTAAAAGTTTGGATCGCGTTTCCAGCGCGGGTTGATATCCAGTTCCCAGCGCACGCGCGACAAGGCCGAACCGATCAATTTGTAATCTGTTTGTTTCGGGATCGGCCATTTGGCCGGCGTCGAGCCGATTTTCCTCCAGCGCACCTCAAATCCGGCCAAATCCTTTCGTCGCTCCTCGATGCTCGCTCGCGACCAGTCCCGTGTTCCGCCGGGCCGCTCCAACCGATTGACGTCGTCACCGGAGAATGGCGCGTATCTGGCGCGCCACGTCCAAAAGTCGGCCGCGAGCCTGTCGAGAGAGTCGGCCCGCGCAGGAGCCATGGCGATTACCAGCAGCGCCCACAGCAAAACGGCGATAGTAAAATTTTTTCTCAAACTCATTTCCATCGATTATCAATCGCTACCCGTGGTGAAATCGTTCCATTGCGAATAGCATCTATGAATACCTTTGATGGGCATGACTGAGAAACGCCAATCCGGTCCGAATTTTTCGCCATACCGGTTTCGCTCTAGTTTCCCGCAGCAGTCGGCTCGCGTAACGGAATTTGAATCGCACTGGTGTTCGCTGCGTCGTGATAGACGTGCACGTGACAGATGTGTGCGTCTTTTTCTGTCTCATCAGCAACTACGCCGCCAGAGCAATAGTTCTTTTGCCATAAGATTGAATTCACCGCAGTCACAACCAGGCGCAGCCGGCTGCCTTTCATCAAACGACGCGCCACAAAAAGTCCGGGATTGAAATCACAGCGTACGATCTCTCCCGGGTTGACTAGCCTGGCCTCGCTAAGCGACTGCCGGTAGCGCAGCCTGCGCCGGTCGCTCCAGAGTGCGATGCTGGTGCCGTCAGGCTGGATTTCGTAAAGATCAGCGGAAAGATCGACATCGGGTGTATCGATGGAAACCCAAAGGGTCAACGCCGGGCAGCCGATCAGTGGAATTTCATTCGGTAACGGGGCCGTGTGATAAACCAACCCGTCCTTGCCGATGCTCAAAGCAAAGGTCTGGTCGATCGCTGCGGTTTTCTCTTTCGGGTCAGTTCCTTCGACATTTTCGCCGCGGCTTATATCGATCGGATCGTAGGTGAATTCGTCTGCGCCTGTGGAGGTGGTGCTCCCGCTGCGTTGTCCTGCCGAACGCGACGACGGTGTGGCGTCGACGAGCGCGCCAGAACGGAAGACCCCGTTTGCATCGCCATCCTTCGAGTCGAGATAAAAAGTTTTTGGATTCGCAACCAGCGTTTCGAAGTTTTCTGCGTATTGCCATTCTCCGTTTGCGCCGGAGTTGCCGGGTGCAAGGAGATAGTATGCGACCTGGTTTTTAAGGAATGCAGGCTTCGATTCAGCTTTCATCGTCCAGTCGTACCATTGGCGGTGCAGGTCATTCAGATCGACGATTGCGCTCCGGCCAAACTTTACGCCTTCCACTTCATCCGTAGGGGTGCGTGTGCCGGCATGGTCCCATGGGCCAATAATGAGAAAATGTTTCGCCCGTTCCGCGGGTGGCGCATGCGCGAGGTGGTCACGGTAATACGTGAGCGCGCCCAGTTCGTCACCGTCGTATTGCCCCGTGATAGTCAGAATCGGTAATGCTATTTTTCTGTACTGGTCTCGCGTGGGGACCATCGCGTCGTAGTATGCATCGGCGGTCGGATGTTTAAGGATACGCTGGAAACTAACGGAAGGATTTCCGACGAATGAATCCAACGATTTAAATGCGAGATGCTTCATGTACGCATCGAGGAATTTTGTTCGCCAGAATTCCTGATCCCCGAAAAGATTATCTTGTGGTGTGCGACCGCTTGTGAGGGTGAGCCATTGCATGTCGTAAGTCATCCCAATGTTGTTGGAGGAAGGAAAATCCAGCCCGGGATGCGCGGCTGCGGCGGGAACGATCGTCACTAAATGTGGCGGAAGCTCTTTCGCCGTGGCCCATTGGTCGAATCCCGCGTAGGACCCGCCCCACATGGCGACTTTGCCATCGCAAAATGGTTGCTTCGCAAGCCACTCGACGACGTCGTGTCCGTCGCGCGGCTCATTCGCGAACGGCTCGAATTCGCCACCGGAGTTTCCGCGGCCGCGCACATCCACAAGCGCGAATGTGTAGCCATGCGAAGCGAAGTACGCAGCGCGGGCGTGGTAAGTGTCCGAGATGTATGGCGTAAGTGTGAAGATTACCGGGGTCTTTGGTTGCGAGCCATCCGGCCTCTTCGGCAGATACAACGTCGCGTTGAGTTCAACCTTGTCGCGCATAGGAATTTTGATGCCCCACCGAAGATCGTAGTTCGCGGAAGGTTGCACCGGCGACGGCGCAGGAGTCGGGGATTGGACCGCGATGCTTGTGGTTAAACTGACGCACCACATCCAGGCACAGATCGATATCTTCATGTTATTGGTATTGAAAATGAACCAGAGAAGCCAAACAAGGGTTCTTTCTCGCGGTGGAAAACTAGACTAGAAGTCGGGTCGTTTTGATCGTTTGCACGAAAGAGAGTTTACGAGACGATAGCCCATGGCTGAGGGAGTTTCGAAGCATGCACATCCCCGAAAGCACATCGCTTCGGAGATGGACTCCATTCACGAAGAGAATCTATCGAAAACGGAGTTCCTCTGCGCTGGAGCAGTCTTTGTTGTCGCGATGGTATTGTACGCGGTGACCCTCGCACCGACTGTTACGCTCGTTGACAGTGGCGAATTGATACTGGCGGCCCGCGGTTTGGGCGTCGCACACCCACCGGGTTTTCCTCTCTGGGTCATGCTCGCTCACCTCGCGTCGCTACTGCCATTCGGAAATATTGCAGTACGCATCAACTTTTCGTCCGCGCTGTTCGCGTCACTCGCCTGCGCAATGATGACTCTTGTTGTGGCGGAGTTGATGATTACGAGGGCTTTCGCAGCTCCGTCAAAAAGAGCTAAAAAATCAGCGCATCAGATGAAAACGGGTGAGAAATCGAGTCGCGACTATTTGTTGATTTTTGCGCCTGCGCTCGCTTCGGGCCTAGTCATTGCTTTTTCCCGTACCCTATGGTTTTACGGGACGATTACCGAGGTCTATGCCCTTAACACCCTGCTAATTCTGACAGTCTTCTTCCTAATGGCTCGGTGGCGGCGGAACATCGTTTCAGAACAGACTCGTACCGATGCAGCGATAACCGCGTACGATAGGTGGCTTTACATCGCAGCGTTGGTATTTGGGCTGAGCTTGGGCGTTCACCACGTAACAGCAGCCCTGACGCTTCCGGCTGTGGGCATTCTCGTTTGGAAGACGCAAGGCGTCAGATTCTTCATGAGCCGCAGACTAATATTCGCCGCGCTGATTTCCGTCGGCGCCCTGATCGCAGTTTATAGCTATTTACCATGGGCAGCCTCGCGCTCGCCGGTGATGAACTGGGGGAATCCACGTTCCCTCCAAGAGATCTGGTGGCACATCACCGGTCGGCAATATCAAGTGTTCTTCTCTTTTTCGCTCGCAGGAATGGGAGCGCAGTTTGTCGAATTTTGCCGAATGGCGTTGCGTGAATTTGGCTTCCCATGGCTGCCCTTGACGATGCTCCTGGCGCTGGTGGGGTTCGCCAGCGCGTTCAAGCGCGACCGCGCGGTATTTTGGTTCCTCCTCCTAATCGTGGTCGCGGACCTCGCCTATTGCTTGAGCTATGAGATTGCCGAGGACAAGGACGCCTACTATTTGCCCACATTCATTTCGATCGCCATTGCAGCGGGGGTCGGGGTCTCTTGGCTAATCCAAGTCACGGGATCACGAAGTGTGCCTGTAGGCAGATCGTACCTCGTCAGTGTCGTTGCTATTGTGCTCGTGTTGGCGACGGCGTTCGCTGCCAACTGGCCATTCAACAATCGTCGAGATTACTTCATCGCGGATGATTACGTTGAGAACCTGTTCAGCACAATCGCAACCGATGGCCTGCTGCTCACACAGGACTGGCAGGTGGTTTCTCCAATGTTCTACGCACAGGAGATCGAACAACGCCGACGGGATGTAAAGGTAGTGGATATTAATCTGCTGCGCCGTTCGTGGTATTTCGATTATCTGAAACATGCGCACCCGGATTTAATCGAGCGATCGCAGGATGAGATCGAGCCATACGTTTCGCTTCTAAAATTATGGGAGCGCGATCCCCGCGCCTTTGATAGGAACCAAGACCTTACGCAAAGGATCAGCATGGCTTTTCTGACGCTGATTCAATCAATGGTAAGGAACGAAATTAGGGTCGCGCCAGTTTACATAACGAATGACGTGTTATCCGCTGACAAGACAAATGCATATTTGACGCAATGGATTCCGCAGACCTATCAACTCGTCCCACAAGGCCTGGTATTCAATCTTGCTGCGGACCGGAGCTTTCACGATTCCCCAGATCCACACCTTCGCACACGTGGATTGGCTGACGGTTCAGTGTCATCAGCAAGCGATGATGTGGTTCAGCGCAAGGTTTTACCGGCTTACACCAGGATGCTGACGAATCGTGGACGCTACCTGGCTTTGTTTAATCATCACCAACGCGCGGTTGTCGCTTTCAAAGAGGCATTGACGTTAGATCCGAATCTGTCCGCAGCGCGACAAGGGCTAGCGGATAGCAGTGCGAAATTGGCTACGCCCTAGCAGCCAAGGTGCCAGCTTGCCCGGAGCGCACGATGAACCCTTTGACAAGATAAAGATAACCGCTACGTTCGGTGTCCCGCTCTGAAATTTGGCGGCACAATTTTAAGCAGGAGCCGGGTTCGTTTAGCGAATGACAGGCGTTTGAACTGCATACAGTGATGCAAACTAATCGAAGCAAACGTTATCGCGCCGCGGCGCAACATCTGGATCGGACAAAGAATTATCCTCTTGCGGATTCGGTCGCGACTCTGAAGAAATTTCCGCCGACAAAATTCGATCAAACGGTGACGCTTTCATTTCGGCTCGGGGTCGATCCGAAGCAATCAGATCAAATGGTGCGCGGAACGTGTCCGCTTCCACACGGCAGCGGAAAGCAGGTGCGGGTGCTTGTTTTCGCGGAGGGCGAAGCGGCCAAAGCGGCCAAAGAAGCCGGCGCGGAATTTATCGGGATGAAAGATTTGATTCAGAAATGCCAGGAAGGGTTTCAGGATTTTGACGTCGCCATCGCAACGCCGGCCGCAATGGCGGAAGTGCGCAAACTCGGCAAAGTACTGGGGCCCCGCGGCTTGATGCCCAATCCGAGGACTGGGACGGTGACCGACGACACTGCGAAAGCGGTGCAGGAAGTGAAGGCGGGCAGGGTGGAATTCAAGCTCGACAAGAATGGCAACGTTGCGGTGCCGGTCGGAAAGGTTTCCTTTGAAGAGAATGCGCTGGTGGAAAATGCCAATGCTGTGATCGAAGCTGTCGTGCGAGCGCGGCCGGCCACGGCCAAAGGTCGCTACCTTGAAGGTGTCACCATCAGTGCGACGATGTCGCCGGGCGTCCACGTCGATCCGGCGCCTTATTTGAGCGGAGTGTAGCAAGTATGCGACCTGAGAAAGCCAATATTGTTCTAGAGTTGTCCGAAGAGCTAAAACGCTCGCCTTTTGTGCTTGTGACCGAGTATCGCGGTATGAGGGTATCCGATTTCAGCGAACTGCGCAGCCGGCTCGCGCCCGCGGGCGCGGAGGTCCACGTAGTAAAAAATAATCTTTTGAAGCGAGCGATGGCGGACTCCGGCTTCCCGGACGTGGGCGGCCAGTTCGCCGGTCAAACTGCGGTTGTTACGGGCAAGGCCGATGTAGCGCCGGTCGCCAAGATTTTTAAGACGTTCGCCAGTGAATTTAAACTGGCGGCATTAAAGGTTGGCTTTGTCGATCGCGCCACGCTTTCTACGGCGGAATTAGAAACATTGGCAGAATTGCCTGCGCGGGAGGTCTTGCTGGCACAGTTACTGGGCCTGCTCTTAGCTCCTGCGACGCGTCTGGTGCGTCTGTTCAATGAGCCGGCCGCCGCGTTGGCGCGACTGTTGAACGCCAAATCGAAAAAGGAGGGCGCGCCCGCAGCGTAAAAAGATTTGTAGCCTTGTCGCTGTGCGACACGTGCGGTCTACAAGGCCGGTGGCTACAGTAACAAAGGAAATTGTCCGGGCCGGTGGCTATCGGCTTTAATTCTTCGAAGGCTTTCGGAGGCGGCAACTGGAGGAAAAAACTAAAATGGCAGATAAGGATAAATTGGTAGAGCAACTCAGTAACCTGTCGGTTCTGGAAATTGCTGGGTTGGTTAAGGAACTTGAGGAAAAATGGGGTGTCAGCGCCGCTGCACCAGTGGCTGTTGCTGCGAGCCCTGCCGCCGGGGGCGGGCGCTGGAGGAGCAGCTCCGGCCGCCGAGGAGAAAACGGCGTTTGACGTGGTCCTGACAGACATGGGCGCAAAAAAATTGCGTGATCAAAGAAGTCCGCAGCGCGTTCCCGGGCTCGGCCTCGCGGAGGCTAAAGCCCTTGTTGAAGGAGCGCCCAAAACAATCAAGGAAGGTGTGACCAAGCAAGAGGCGGATGAGATCAAGAAAAAGGTTGAAGCCGCAGGTGCGAAGGTCGAAATCAAATAAAAGTCGAGTTTTGTGCGCTGCGATTCGACTAAAATGGGTTGCGCAGCGCTAGACTCGCAATAACTTTAACCAGTCACAAGCCGCCAGACGTATTTTTAATTCGGCGCTAGCAAGGCAAATTACATTACCGGCTACGAGACGGAGGTCGTCAATTTGACAGGCCACCGTTTTGGTGGCATCTTTGTGCCCTTCGCCCATCCCGGAACCGGTAAAATCTGCCAGCATCGGCACCGATTTGGTTTGGTCGGTGTGAGGTTTAATTCGTGAGCTTAGCCACTATGTCGGAACGCATTTATTTCGGAAGTATCAAGGAAGCTATCGAGCCGCCGAACCTGATTGAGGTTCAGGCTAATTCATACGTCGAATTCCTTCAAAAAGACGTCCCGTATTCAAAGAGGAAGAATCAGGGACTCCAAGCTGTTTTCAAGGAAGTTTTTCCGATCGAGAGCTACGATGAGAAAGCAGTTCTCGATTTCAGTCATTACGATATTGGCGAACCGAAATTAACGCCGCTCGAAGCGCAGCGCGAAGGGCAAACCTACAGCGCGCCGCTGCACGTCACGTTCCAGTTACGGGAAGAAAAAGGCACCAAGGAAGAGAAGGTTTATATGGGCGAAATCCCGTTGATGACGCCGCAGGGCACCTTCGTCATCAATGGCGCGGAACGCGTAGTAGTTAGCCAGTTGCATCGCTCGCCCGGGATCGCGTTTGAATCCACAGTCCACGTCAATGGGAAGGTGCTTTATAGTTTCAGGATTATCCCAGACCGTGGTTCGTGGATCGAAGTACAGTTCGATACTGCTGACCTGCTTTACATTTATTTGGACCGACGCAAGCGCCGACGGAAATTTCTGGCCACGACTTTCCTGCGCGCCCTTGGCTACGGCTCCGACGAAGACGTCATCAAACTTTTCTATAACATCGAGAATCTGAAGCTCAGCGACAAATTGGACGAAGAAAATCTCGCCAGCAAAGTGCTTACTGCGGAAATCCGCGATGGTGAGGTGACCGTCGCACGCGCATTTGAACCGCTGACTCTTGCGACCGTTCGCCAGATCATGGCGCTTAATATTCACGAAGTGAAAGTCATTGATATCTCCAATGATGACACAATCGTGAAGGCCCTAGGAAAGATCCGGCGCACGACCAGGAGGAAGCGCTCAAAGATATTTACCGCCGCCTACGTCCGGGCGATCCGCCGACAGTAGCCAACGCTCGGGCTTTGCTTAAACGGCTCTTTTTCGATCCTAAGAAGTATGATCTTGGCCGGGTCGGTCGTTACAAGATCAATCAAAAGCTTGGTATCAACTGTGGATCCTTCCGAGCGAATTCTGACCGACAAAGACTTTATCGCGGCTATCAAATACCTGATCAATTTAAGGCGGGGTGAAGGGACGCTTGATGATATTGATCACCTTGGTAGCAGGCGTGTGCGCACCGTTGGCGAATTGTTAGCGAATCAATGCCGGGTCGGACTTGCACGCACTGAGCGTCTGGTGAAGGAGCGGATGACTCTGTTCGACATCAACGTAGACGGCATGACGCCGCAAAAGTTGATCAATCCCAAAGCGCTAAGTGCGGTTATCAGGGATTTCTTTGGCCGGTCACAGTTGTCGCAGTTCATGGATCAAACGAATCCACTCGCAGAATTGACGCACAAACGGCGTTTGTCCGCTCTCGGGCCTGGAGGACTCAGCCGCGAACGTGCCGGTTTTGAAGTGCGCGACGTCCATCCGTCACATTACGGCCGTATTTGTCCGATCGAGACACCCGAAGGGCCAAACATTGGGCTGATCAGCTCGATGAGCACTTTCGCCCGCATCAATGAGTTTGGGTTTATCGAAACGCCGTATCGTAAGGTGGTAAACGGTCGAGTAACTGATGAGATTGACTATTTAACCGGTGACCGGGAAGAAAACTTTCTTGTCGCTCAGGCGAACGCGCCCATTGACGGCCGCGGGCATTTTACTGGCGAAAAGGTCTCTGTGCGTTACCGCGGGGACTTCCTCGAAGTCGATCCGTCAAAGGTGAATTACATGGACGTTTCGCCGAAGCAGCTCGTTTCGGTTGCAGCGGGTCTCATTCCTTTCCTGGAACATGACGACGCAAACCGAGCGCTGATGGGTTCCAATATGCAACGCCAAGGCGTGCCGTTGATTGTTTCAGAGATGCCGCTTGTGGGCACCGGTCTCGAGGAAAAAGTAGCACGCGATTCGCATGCGGTTGTGCTTGCCGTTGAAAGCGGCAAAGTCGCTTCCGTAGCTGCGGATCAAATTGTGATCACGAAAGATGGCCATTTGCCCGAGAGCAAAAGGAAACTGAAAACCGATCACGGAGCTGGAATTCACGTTTACGAGTTACGCAAATTCATGCGATCCAATGCCGGAACCTGCGTGAATCAGAAGCCCATCGTCCGCAAAGGTCAGCATGTGAAACGCGGGCAGGTCATCGCCGATGGGCCGAACACCGACCAGGGTGAGTTGGCGCTGGGGCGCAATGTGCTGGTGGCGTTCATGCCGTGGAACGGTTACAACTTCGAGGACGCAATCATGATCTCGGAGAAAGTGGTGAAGGAGGACATTTATACGTCCATTCACATCGACGAATTTGAGATCGGCGCGCGCGATACAAAGCTGGGGCCTGAGGAAATCACGCGCGACATTCCGAATGTAAGCGAAGAAGCTTTGCGTAACCTCGGCCCTGACGGAGTCGTACGGGTAGGTGCAGAGGTGAAACCGGGCGATATTTTGGTCGGGAAAATTACGCCGAAAAGCGAGACGGAACTGGCTCCGGAAGAGCGTCTTCTTCGCGCGATCTTTGGCGAGAAAGCCGCCGACGTAAAAGATACGTCTTTGACTGTCCCATCGGGCACCTACGGAATAGTGATGGACGTGAAGGTTTCATCGCGGCGCGAAATCGCACGCGAGAAACTCACCCCCGCCGAAACCAAACGGCAGCTCAAATCCATCGGCGAAGAGCACAAGCGCAAGAAAGAGGGGCTGATCGAGCAGCTCACCGATTCACTGTCCAATGTTCTTCTGGGCGAAAAAATCCCCCTCGACGTAGTAAACGCCAAAACCGGCGAGATCATCATCCCGGCCAATCGCAAAATCACGAAGACGCTTTTGCGCAAATTGGCAACGGCTCACGATCACATCGAGATCGATCCAAGCCCGATTCGGAACAGGATTCGCGAGATTATCGGCACGTACGAACATAAGTTTGCAGAACTGGAGCTTGAGCGGGACCGAGCGACCGACCGGGTGGAGAGCGGGGAAGAAATCGAACCTGGAATTATCAAGCAAGTCAAAGTTTACATAGCCAGCAAGCGTAAACTGAGCGTGGGCGACAAAATGGCGGGCCGTCACGGCAACAAGGGCGTTGTGGCGCGCATTGTGCCAGAGGAAGACATGCCGTTCCTGGCAGATGGCACACCGGTCGACATCGTTTTAAATCCGTTAGGCGTTCCCAGTCGCATGAATGTGGGGCAGGTCCTGGAAACGCATCTCGGGGTTGCTGCGAGAGCACTCGGATTCAAAGTGGCGACGCCGGTATTCGACGGGATCAAGGAAAAACAGATCCGGGACTATCTGCGCGAGGCGAAAAAGAAAGATGGCTACACCTGGGTGCAGGAAAACGGGAAGGCGCGCCTGTTCGATGGACGCAGCGGTGAGCCATTCGATCAGGAAGTCGTGGTTGGTTACATCTACATGATGAAGCTTGGCCATCTGGTGGCGGACAAGATTCATGCGCGCGCTGTCGGACCGTATTCGCTGGTTACACAGCAGCCGCTCGGCGGCAAAGCGCAGTACGGCGGGCAACGCTTCGGCGAAATGGAAGTTTGGGCACTCGAAGCCTACGGCGCCGCCTACACTTTGCAGGAATTGTTGACCGTTAAATCGGACGATGTGCAAGGTCGCACACGGATTTACGAGTCGATCGTCAAAGGCGACAACTCGCTGGAGGCAGGAACGCCCGAATCATTCAACGTTTTGATCAAAGAAATGCAAAGCTTGGGCCTCGATGTCAAGGTCGGTAGCCAGGCGCCCACGTTTATGGAGGGCGTCGCGTAGTTTGGGATTCACAACTTATTCGGAAAATCATGAACGAACATTCCTGGCGTGAATTAGTGGGCGAAGAGCGCCCGGTGGGTTTTGATCAGGTGGCAATCGGTATTGCCTCAAGCGACACCATGCGCTCATGGAGCAAAGGTGAAGTAAAAAACCCAGAGACAATCAATTACCGCACTTTCAAGCCGGAGAAGGGCGGTCTTTTCTGCGAACGCATTTTTGGTCCCACGCGTGATTGGGAATGCTCTTGTGGAAAATACAAGCGCATCAAACACAAGGGCGTAATCTGCGACCGCTGCGGTGTGGAAGTGACACTCGCGCGCGTCCGGCGCGAGCGCATGGGACATATCGAGTTGGCCGTTCCGGTTTCGCACATCTGGTTTTACAAATGCATGCCCTCACGAATCGGGCTCATGCTGGATATGAGCGCACGTCAACTTGAGCGCGTGATTTACTACGAGGATTACATCGTCATTGATCCCGGCAAAACGCCCTTGCAGAAAACGCAGTTACTGAATGAAGTGGAATACCGCGAGGCGCAGGAACAATACGGTGAAGATTTCGTCGCTGGCATGGGCGCGGAAGCGATCAAGAAGCTTCTCTCCGAGATCGATCTCAACAAGCTCAATAAGGAGTTGGAGAAAGCGATGGGGGCAACCAAGAGCAAGCAGATTCGCAAGAAACTGGCGAAACGCCTCAAACTTGTTCAAGGTTTTCAAAGTTCGCGTGCCCGTCCTGAGTGGATGATTCTTGAAGTATTGCCGGTCATTCCGCCGGATTTGCGCCCATTGGTCCCGTTGGAAGGCGGGCGCTTCGCGACATCCGATTTAAACGATCTTTATCGTCGCGTGATTAATCGTAACAACCGGCTCAAGAATCTGCTCATGCTCAAGACCCCGGATGTAATCATCCGGAACGAGAAGCGGATGTTGCAGGAAGCGGTGGATGCTTTATTCGACAATGGCAGGCACGGTCGCGCCGTAACCGGAGCCGGCAATCGTCCGTTAAAGTCCCTGAGCGACATGCTAAAAGGCAAGGGCGGCCGGTTCCGTCAGAACTTGTTAGGCAAACGGGTCGATTACTCGGGCCGTTCTGTGATCGTCATCGGTCCGGAACTAAAGCTGAATCAGTGCGGTCTTCCGAAGAAAATGGCATTGGTCCTTTTCGAACCGTTCATCATTCGCCGGCTCAAAGATCTCGGCTACGTCCATACGGTGCGGAGCGCCAAGAAGATGATCGAACGTCAGACGCCCGAAGTATGGGACATTCTAGATGAAGTTACCAAAGGTCATCCGGTGTTGCTGAATCGCGCGCCGACGTTGCACCGCCTGTCGATCCAGGCATTTGAACCGCAATTGATCGAGGGCGAAGCAATCCGTATTCACCCGTTGGTTTGCACTGCTTATAACGCAGACTTCGATGGCGACCAAATGGCAGTGCACGTTCCGCTCTCAGTGGAAGCACAACTTGAAGCGCGCATGCTGATGCTCGCGCCCAATAATATTTTCTCTCCTTCAAGCGGCAAACCGATCACCACGCCGACACAGGACATTACGCTCGGTTGCTCCTACATGACGCAAAATCCGCGAACCCCGAAGAAGGATGGGCATCATCTGCCGTTATTTGCAGAGGCGTCGGAAGTGGAATTCGCGATGAGCGAAGGCAAAGTCAAAACCCATGACCGGATTTTGTTCAAGAATCCGGATCGCGGGCAGCAAACGATTTTTGGAAATTCGGATCTCAACGTTATCGAGACTATTGCCGGTCGCGTCATTTTTAATCAGATTTGGCCGAAAGAACTTGGTTTCTTCAACAGACCCGCAAACAAAAAACAGCTCAGCGAGATCATCTGGCGCTGTTACCAAATCGCTGGTCCGGCAGTTACGGTGGCAACGCTCGATAAAATGAAGGAGCTCGGATTCAACGAAGCGACTCGAGCCGGTATCTCGATTGGAATCGAGGACATGATTATTCCGAAGCGGAAAGAATCGGAGCTGGAGAACGCGTACAAACAGGTTAAGCAGGTAGACCAGCAATACCGTCGCGGCATCATCACCGATGGCGAACGTTACAATAAGATTATCGATATCTGGACTCACGCCGGTGATCAGATTTCGAACGTGATGTTCCGTGAGCTGGAAGGGAACCAAGACCGGAAGGAATATAACCCTATCTTTTTGATGGTCGATTCAGGGGCACGCGGCAATCGCCAGCAGGTGCGTCAGTTGGCCGGCATGCGCGGCTTAATGGCCAAGCCGAGCGGCGAAATCATCGAGCGGCCCATCACATCGAATTTCCGCGAGGGACTGACTGTGCTCGAATACTTCATTTCCACCCACGGCGCGCGCAAGGGTCTGGCCGATACCGCCTTGAAAACTGCGGATTCCGGTTATCTCACCCGTAAACTCGTCGACGCCGCGCAGGACGTGATCATTGTGGCGGATGATTGCGGAACAGTGAATGGCATTGTGGTGCGCTCTATCTACGAAGGCGACGAGGAAGTTGTTGACCTCGGCCAGCGCATCATTGGCCGGGTGAGCTGCGAAACGATTGCGGACCCGGTGGACAAAAAGAAGAAGATCGTCAAAGCAAACCAGTACATCGATGAGAAGATCGCAGGCGATTTGCAGCGAATCGGAGTGGAGCAACTCAAGATTCGCTCTGTTCTCACCTGCGAGTGTGGCCGGGGTGTTTGTGCGAAGTGTTACGGTCGCAACCTCGCTACCGGCGATTTCGTGAAACTCGGCGAAGCCGTCGGAATCATCGCCGCTCAATCGATCGGGGAACCGGGCACGCAGTTGACGATGCGCACGTTCCATATCGGTGGAACGGCCAGCCAGACCTTTAAGCAACCAATCATCAAGGCGAAAAATGACGGCACGGTGCAGTTCAATGATCTGCGGACTGTGCAGGCGCTCGATGGCAGCTGGATCGTGTTAAACAAGAACGGCTCGATCGGTGTGCATAACGAGGAAGGCCGCGAACTGGAGCGCTACAATGTCGTGATCGGCTCGGTGATCTCAACGGAAAACGGCGCGTCCGTTAAGAAGGGCGAAACCTTCGTGCAATGGGACCCGTACAATGTGCCGATTCTTACCGATAAAGGTGGAAAGATTGAATTTCGCGACATGATTGCCGGAGTAACGATCAAGCGTGAAGTGGATGAAGCGACCGGTCTCATGGGTACCATGGTCATCGAACACAAGGAGGATTTGCATCCGCAGGTAGTAATTGTGGATGACAAGAAGGAGGTGCTCGCCAGTTATTCAATTCCAGCAGGAGCTCACGTTATCGTCGAAGAAGGGCAGAAAGTGCGCGGGGGCGCATTACTGGCGAAAACGCCGCGAAAAGTCTCCAAAACCAAAGACATCACCGGCGGTTTGCCTCGGGTTGCCGAGTTATTTGAAGCCCGCAGACCGAAAGATGCGGCCGAGATTGCGAAGATCGACGGGATTGTCGAACTGGGCGGAACCGTGCGCGGCAAACGTAGTTTGATTCTGAAAGATCCGGACACTGGCGCCGAGGAAGAGCATCTGATTCCGCTTACGAAACACATCATCGTGTTTAAGGGGGATTTCGTGAAGAAAGGTGCTCAACTCACAGAAGGTCCGATTGTGCCGCATGAGATCCTGGAAGTCTGCGGTCCGCAGGAATTGCAGGAGCATCTCGTGAACGAAGTGCAGGAAGTTTATCGTTTGCAAGGTGTGGAGATCAACGACAAGCACATCGAGATCATTGTGCGTCAAATGTTGCGGAAAGTGAAAATTACCGATCCGGGTGATACATCGTTGCTCTGGGGTGATCAGGTCGACAAGCTCGATTTCGAGGAAGAAAACAAGAAGGTCGTCGAGAAAGGTGGCAAACCGGCAGAGGCTGTTCCGGTGTTGCTCGGCATTACGAAGGCATCATTGGAAACAGACAGCTTTATTTCTGCGGCTTCATTCCAGGATACGACGCGTGTTCTAACAGAGGCTGCAACCCTGGGCAAAATCGACAGACTCCGCGGCTTTAAGGAGAACGTGATCATGGGTCACCTAATTCCTGCGGGAACGGGTTTCCCGGAGCATAAGCAACTCAAGCTGATCGAGAAAGGCGAGCCTGTTGGTGCGCCGGTGATAGAAGAGACCGAAGCACAGCCAGCGATCGGGTAACGGCTAACTGTGGGATGTCCGTCAGTCGCCATGTAACGATTGGCGTTTTACCGAAACGCCTTACAATCTAGTTTCGTGTCCATCGTCACGAGAACCGGCGACAAAGGCGAAACGTCATTAATGTATGGCCGTCGCCTTTCGAAGGGAGACCCACGTGTGGATGCCTGCGGGTGCGTCGACGAGTTGACCGCAGCGCTCGGACTCGCCCGCTCTATTTCGCCCGATAAATTTGTATCAGACCAAATTTTTGCGATCCAAAAGGATTTGATCGTTATCATGGGAGAACTGGCGATCGCGCCAGCAGATCGGGAACGTTACGTTCGAGACGGTTTTCAGCTCACCACAAGCGAGATGGTTGAGCGGATCACCGCAGTTATCTTCGAACTTGAAAAAGATCAGTCGCTTTATCCAAAAGACTGGGTGATTCCTGGCGAGACAGTCGTTTCTTCCGCTCTGGATTTCGCCCGCGCAACATGCCGCCGTGCGGAGCGGCACATTGTCGGTTTGAGCGCCGGAGACGAATATCGTAACGCCGAGATCTTGCGTTACCTTAACCGAGTTTCTGATCTCTGTTGGGTGCTCGCAAGGTTCGTCGAGAAGCGATTGCAAATGTCCGCTTAGCGGCGCGTTGCGCTGTTCATGCCCTGGATTGCACTGCAATCTCGCGTCAAAAATTGGCAAGGCTCCGGCAGCGCTATTTTTCGCGAGGTGTTATGAATCCCATCGATGAAGATGAAGATCGCGTTGCTGGCGCTGGTTCTGTTTCCGATTTCTCCTGTTCGTGCCGACGAGCAATTCTTTGGCTTCGCTCGCGGCGCCGAAACGCTGCCGGCGCACCACTGGCAGATTTATCAGTTTTCCACTCTGCACGAGGGCAAGAGCGAAGGAACATATTACGGCACGGACTTCGAAACCGAATACGAGTATGGCTTTACCGATCGCTTTCAAGCCAGTCTCTCGCTTGAGCAACACTATTTTTATGATCAGGGCGTTGACGGTGAACGCGATGCTCTTGATGACAAGAACAATTATCGATTCGGCGGGATCGATGCATCTGCGAAGTATAACGTTCTCAGTCCATTCAAGGACCCGTTGGGTGCAGCAGTCCGACTCGAGATCGGTTATCTGATCAACGACGAAGTAGACGGTCTGCCGCAGCACGATCGATATCTGAAGCCGGAGATCGATCTGCAGAAGGATTTCCTCGATGACCGATTAATCGGTGTTCTCAATTTAGGGGTTGAATGGGCCTGGGGTAAGCAACCAGCCGAGCAATACCCCCGCGAGCTAGCGCTGGAAGGAGCCACTGGTGTAATGTACCGCTTCGCACCCAATTGGTTTGTCGGCGCCGAGGTTCATACTCGATGGGAATATCCGCTTTTCGATTTCTACAACTTCGAGCATCGCGTTTTTTACGCCGGTCCTAGCATCCATTACTCACAGGAACGCTGGTGGGCCACTGTTACCTGGAACTACCAGGTCTACGGCAAGGGTGTAGACGAACCGGCCGATGGGCAAACCTTCGCTGAGGAGAGCCGACAATTGTTTCGGTTAAAAGTCGGATTCAATTTTTAGAGTGCGATGAAATCGGAATTTGTCTTCGTCGCCCTACCAATCTCGGCGCTGGTTGCGCCTTCCGCTTTTGCGGTTCAGTACCTCACGGTCGATCAGGCGCAGCACGCGATTTTTCCCGGCAATTCATTCGCTGCGTCGCCAGTCAAGCTAACGCCAGTTCAACGCAAGGCCATTGAGAAGGCTAGCGGCGTCCGCGTCCTGCGAGACGAACAGCAGGTGTGGCGCGTAAGCGGAGGTGGCTGGTTCATCGTCGACGAAGTTGTCGGTAAACATGAATTCATCACTTACGCAGCAGGACTGAATGCTGAGGGATCGGTTAGGCAGATTGAGATCATGGATTATCGCGAAACCTACGGCGACCAGATTCGAGATCAAAAATGGCGTAACCAATTTGTCGGTAAGACCAGCAAGTCGACGCTTAAACTTGATAGCGACATCAAGAATATTAGTGGAGCAACTTTGAGTTGCCGGCATGTCACTGACGGGGTGAAACGCTTATTGGCATTTTATGAAATCGCACTCAAACATTGAGGTTCGCCGCGCGCGCCCGTTGCTCGGGACATTTGTCGAAATCGCCGGCCACGGAAGGAATGCCGTTCGTTTGAAGTGCGCGATCGACGCCGCGTTCACGAGCATTGTACATGTTCACCGGCTAATGAGTTTCCACGATCCTTTAAGCGAGGTTTCGCGGATCAATCGGCACGCGTTCCACAATTCGGTACGCGTTCATCCATGGACGTGGCGCATCTTGAAATGTGCGCAGGAATTCTCCCGCGAGAGCAATGGTGTTTTTGACATCACCACTGCGCGGCAACTCGTCAAATGGAATTATCTGCCGGCACACGACGCGCGCTTAGGCGGTGGAAGCTGGCGGGACATCGTTTTTGACGACGACTGCCGGGTTCGATTCCGCAGGCGTGTGATTATCGATCTCGGAGGGATCGCTAAGGGTTTTGCGGTTGATCGTGCCGTTGAGGCATTGAAACATAATGGCGTTGTGGCCGGAATCGTAAACGCCGGCGGTGATCTGCGAACATTTGGACCCGCTTCGCAACTTATTCACGTTCGCCATCCCGCCGAGCCGAGACGCATTGCCGGAGCCGTGCGATTGCGCGAACGTGCCATGGCGACTTCGGGAATCTATTTCGAGCGTCGAAGACACCGCGGCAAGGATGTGGCCCCATTGGTTGACGGGCATACCGGTCAACCTGGACGTGAACTAATCAGCGTAAGCGTGGCTGCCACGGAATGCATGGTAGCGGACGCATTGACGAAAATCGTTTTTGCCCTGCGCGAAAAAGCTGCCGGGTTGCTGGCACGGTATCATGCCGATGCATTGTTGCTCGAGCGCGATGGCGCGCCATCATGGATGTTTCACTCACCATGCGACACCCGCGACCGGACTCGATTCGATTGAAGCGCTTGCAGAGATATATTCTGTACGCCGTGCTGGCACTGCTTTTTCTAACCGGAGTGGCATGGGCATATTGGAATTATCTTACTGCGTCGCCTATGGGTTTGGAGGCAAGCGCGAAAACCTGGGCGATGAAAATTCATGGCGGCTCGGCGATGGCGATTCTCGTGCTGGCAGGCATGCTGCTCGCCGGGCATGTGCGCTTCGCATGGCGCGCGCGCCGAAATCGTGCTAACGGATCACTGTTTCTCAGCGCGTTTGCCGTCCTGACGATCACCGGGTATGGGCTTTACTATGCCGGCGGCGAAAGGGTGCGCGTATGGGCGAGCTGGATTCACCTCGGCGTAGGATTGGCGCTGCCGTTCCTTTTGATCTTTCATATTTGGCTTGGCAAACGAACGAGGGTAGCGATCCCGCCTCAAAAAGGCGCTCGCACGGTGGCCAAAATCGACTTGGCTTGAGGGACGAATTTCAGGTTGCGTACGGGCGCTCAGTATAGCATCTTCTGCGTCCCGCTCTGAGGTTCCCTTTTCCGGAATTTTCGCTTATGTCAGATACAACAGAAATAGTGCCTGAATTATTGGAAGCTGGTGTTCATTTCGGACACCAGACGAAGCGTTGGAATCCAAAGATGAAGCCATTCATTTTTGAACAACGCAATCAGATTTACATCATCAATCTGGATGAAACCGTGAGACAGCTGCAGCGCGCAACAGAGTTTTTGCAGGAGGTAGCGCGACGCGGGGGCCGAATTCTCTTTGTCGGCTGTAAAAAACAAGCGCAGGAAGCGATAAAGGAAGCAGCGCTGGCCTGCGGGCAATTTTATGTGAATCAACGCTGGCTGGGAGTACCCTGACCAATCTGGCTACGATCCGCAAGAGCATCGGACGCCTGAAATACATCGAGCAGATCGAGCAATCGCCTGAATACAAAAAAATGGGGAAACAGGAACTTGCCGCCCTCAATCGTGAGGCGGCAAAGCTCAGGCGCAATCTCGAGGGGATTCTCGACATGTCCGCATTGCCGGATGCCATGGTAGTAATCGATACGATCCGTGAGCAAAACGCCGTCAGTGAGGCGCGACGCCTTGGAATCCCAGTGGTTGCCATCGTGGACACGAATGCCGACCCCGAACTTATCAATTATCCCATAGCCGGAAATGACGATGCAATCCGAGCGATTCGCGTCATTTTGCAGAAACTGGTCGATGCGATTGTTTCAGCCAGCAGCGAAGGGCGAATCCGGGAACAGGTCGAAATGGCCGGCGTGTCCGCCTAAAGTTACGCGGTTCGACGGCTCAACGTTTACTTTTCAAAGACCTAACGAATAAATGAGCACAACTACTGAGATCGATCCGAAACTGGTCAAGCAGCTCCGCGAAAAGACGAATGCCGGTTTTATGGATTGCAAGCGAGCTCTGGTCGAGAGCGGCGGCAACCTTGAAAAGGCGGAAACTATTTTGCGAACCAAGGGTATTGCCAGCGCTGCGAAAAAGGCCACGCGTGCAACGAAGGAAGGCATCGTGGCTTCATATATTCATCTGCAAGGGAAAGTTGGTGTGCTTGTGGAGGTGAATTGCGAGACCGATTTTGTGGCCAGAAACGAGAACTTCCGCGAGTTTGTGAAGGATATCACTCTGCACATCGCCGCGGCGCACCCGCTATACGTCAACCGTGCGGAGGTTCCAGGAAACCTTATCGAAGCCGAGCGCGAGATTTATAAAGCGCAAGTTCACGGTAAGCCGGCGCACGTTGCGGATAAGATCGTCGAAGGGAAACTCGAAAAATTCTACAGCACGGTTTGCCTGCTCGAGCAGGGCTTCATCAAAAATCCAGACGTTACCGTTGGCGACTTGCTCAACGGGAAGATTGCGGAGCTTGGCGAGAACGTTGTTATTCGCCGTTTTGTCCGTTACCTAGTGGGCGAACCGCTGCCCGGCGAAGCATAGAGCATTGTATAGGCGTTTGTATCAAACGCCCGAAGTAACAGCCTTGGTGCCAGGCGGCTCATAACATCTCGTGCCAAGCGGCTAATCCGGGGTTAATTTTGGCTGAATGGGATTAGCCGAATACAAACGGAAACGCGACTTCCAGAAGACAGCCGAGCCGACAGGGAAGCCGCTCCCAAAGAAGGTCAAAGGCGCGTCACGCTTCGTCATTCAAAAGCACGCGGCACGCCGGCTGCATTACGACTTTCGCCTGGAGATGGAAGGCGTTTTGAAATCCTGGGCATTACCTAAAGGGCTTCCCCGGAAGCGCGGCGAAAAACATCTTGCCGTGGAAGTCGAAGATCACCCGATCGAATACGAAGAGTTCGAAGGAGTAATACCGGAGGGGCAATATGGCGGCGGTACAGTCATGGTGTGGGACAGTGGCAGTTATCAGGTATATGGCGAGCAACCGATGAAATCGCTGCAGGACGGGAAGCTTCATCTCATCCTCGATGGAAAAAAGGCGAAGGGCGAATGGACACTGGTGCGAATTCGCGGCCGCGACGGGGAGAAGAATCAGTGGCTCATCCTCAAAACGGGAGACGACGCGAAGCCAATTTCCAAAAAACTCGACGATCAATCGGTGAAGACCGGCCGCTCGATGAAACAAATCGCCGATGCACGCGATGCCGAGTGGCAATCCAAGCGCGTCGAAGACAAAAATCCGGCGTCGCAATTCAAATCGAGAATTCGCGAGGCCATAAAAAAAAACGAAAAGGGTAAGTCGGTAGCAGGGAAGCGTTTTCTGTCGGGCGCAAAGTCGGGCAAAGAAGGCGATGGCTTTACGAGTCCGAGCTTGTCAAATTTGCCAGCGGCCAAGCCGCGTTTCATGGAACCGATGAAAGCGAAGCTTGTCGAAGAGCCGCCCGCGGCAGCCAATTGGATTTACGAACTGAAATTCGACGGCATTCGGCTGATCGCCGTGAAAGACGGCGCGAAAGTTTCCCTTCTTTCCCGAAATGAGAATGATTTGAGCTTACAATTCCCGGAGATCGTCCGGGCCGTAGAAAAGTTGCCTGCGCGCGAATGCGTATTGGACGGCGAGGTGGTCGCGGTTGATGACGAGGGCCGTTCGTCCTTTCAACTTCTGCAAGCACGCGACATGGAAGGCCGCAAATCGCCCATTTATTTTTATGCATTCGACCTTTTACAACTCGACGGTAACAGTCTCGTTTCTCTGCCCCTGGAGGCTCGCAAACGTGTTTTAGAAAAGGTCTGCTCTGACGTGGGCGATCCAATCCGGTACTCCGGTGCGATTGTCGGCGATATCGATCGGCTCCTGGCAGAAGTGAAACTTCTCGGATTGGAAGGACTCATCGGAAAACGGCATAACTCTACTTACGAACCCGGTCGCAGAAGCGGAACATGGATCAAGCTCAAATGTGTCAACGAACAGGAATTCGTCATTGGTGGATACACGCCGCCACAGGGCGCTCGTAAACATTTCGGCGCTGTTCTAGTGGGCTACTACAAAAATAGAAATCTAGTGTTCGCTGGCAAAGTCGGGACAGGTTTTACCGGCAAATCACTGGCCTTCTTGCGCAAGAAATTCCAAGATCAACAACGCGAGGATTGTCCGTTTGTTGATTTGCCATCAAAGCAAAATGGCCAGTGGGTGCAGGGAATCACACCTTCCATGATGAAAAAGATGCATTGGATTAACCCAAAGTTTGTCGCAGAAATCAAATTCGCCGAGTGGACGCGTGACGGAAAATTGCGTGCACCGGTTTTTCTTGGTTTACGAGAAGACAAGACGCCTAGCGATGTTGTTCGCGAGAGTTGATGGAAGATTTGGCAAAGGGGATTGCGCTTGTCGCCGCAGATCACCGCAATATTGTGCGGTGATGAACGCGAAGGTGATCGTGATGCCGAAGGCAGCTGTGCTCGACCCGCAGGGAAACGCGGTACGCGACGCGATGCAGCACTTGGGGATGCCCGAGGTACGCAGCGTGCGAATAGGCAAATACATGGAAATAGATATTGACGGCGATAAAGGCGAGCTGGAGTCGCGGCTACATCAGCTTTGCCGCGAATTACTGTCGAATCCGGTGATCGAAGATTACGAAGTGCTGAGTGAGGAGACCGGCGGGCGGAAGACAGCGGTCGGAACATCATTAACGAGAAAGAATACGTGAAAGCGCTGCGATATTTTTTCTGCGTCGTTTTTCCGCCGCTCGCGGTGCTCATGACCGGGCGCATCGCGAGTTTCTTTCTCAGCATTATTTTGACGTTGCTTGGCTGGATTCCGGGAGTCATTCACGCCTGTCTCGTCGTAAACGATTATCATGCAGAGCAGCGCACAGCTTCTGGAGGGCATTAAGCCATGAAGTTTGCCGTCATTCAGTTTCCTGGCTCCAATTGCGACCAGGATTGCGTCGCGGCAATCAACGGTCTCGATGGATTGCGCGCTGAGTATGTTTGGCACAAGGAAACTTCTTTAGAAGGTTTCGATGCGATCGTATTGCCCGGCGGGTTTGCGTATGGCGATTACCTTCGCTGTGGAGCGATTGCGCGTTTTTCTCCCATCATGAAAACGGTGATCCATGATGCGCGTGCAGGCAAGCTCGTGCTTGGTACATGCAATGGCTTTCAGGTCTTGTGCGAAGCCGGTCTTTTGCCGGGCGCACTGGTGCGAAACCGCTCACTCCGATTCGTGTGCGACACGATCACTACCCGCGTTGAAGTAGATGACTCGCCCTTCACGCATGGCTGCCGAAAAGGAACGCTTCTGCGGCTGCCCGTCGCTCACGGCGAAGGCTGTTTCTTCGCGGACCCGCGAACATTGAGCGAGCTGAACGAGAATGAGCAAGTAATTCTGCGTTATGCGGATGAGAAAGGGCGGATCGCTCCGCGAGCGAATCCCAATGGTTCAATTGAAAACATCGCGGGAATTTGTAATCGCCAGCGTAATGTGTTTGGTCTCATGCCGCATCCCGATCGAGCGTCTGATGCGCGGCTCGGCAGCGCAGATGGAGCCAGTATTTTCTTCTCAATGATGCAAACGATCAGCGCGCTCCGTTCGATCGGGGGCGCCGAATTCATCGAACAGGTAGCCTGAGGTCAGGCCGGTTATCTTAGGAGAAATCCTGATTTTTCTACAAAAGGCGCCCGCCTTCGCCGCGGACGATCCAACGTGTCGAGCCGATACAGTGTTGTAATAAAAACGAACACCGCAGGATCGTCGAACGGCGGCTTCCCCTTCGTAAAGCACCTTGGCATTGCTTTTGCTCAAGTAGGGGTCTTGAAAACACCTCAATCTTATGCTCTTGGAAAAAACCTTACATATGAGTCAACCGCTGGCTGAGTGCAAAGCTCGTCTGGCCAGCATTCAATCCTATCGGCGGCAGTTTCTGACGGGGACACGCGCAACTGTCACATCGTCCAAGACGGTCGATTTCAGTTTTCGTGGCCCGTTCGGCTTCGAAGCGCATACGGTGCTTCTTTCGGTAGACAGCGATTCGCCTGATCAGTATGCGTTCGAATCCGTTGGGGGAAATATCTCAGTCATGGGCATCGTCGATTTCACGAAAATTCGGCCCCAGTGCACCGAAGTTACGCTGGCGCTCCACTACGAGATCAAAAACACATTGTTCGCCTGGCTGGATCGGCATTTGCATTTTGTCGACAGTTTTATTACCGCTGAACTTCGTAGTGTCCGTTCCCACTTTGAAGGGATCAGGTCAAGCTATCTGGAGCACGCGCGAGTTATTCCGATGCTCCAGCCTGCTCACGCCTGAGGCAGCCGTTTGGTATCCCGCCGTCGACTGACGGCTTTGTGGCGTTGGGTTAGCGTATCCGCACTGCGTGCTTGCGGTCGAGGCGGAGGATTTGCCCCGGGAGGAGATTGATCTTCACTTTCGGGTCGTGAATTTTAGTTCCGTCCACCTCGAAGCTGCCTTGTTTGATAAGTCGCGATATTTCGCTGTGTGATTTGTGCACATTGAATACTTCGCGATACACGCTCGATAGGAGGCCTACGGCATTGAGACCTTCTCCTGCAGTCGCTGCGAAGGGCGGAAGATCAGCTTGTTCCAACTCGCGTTTGCTGAATCTGGTGGTCCATTCCTCCGAAGTCCTTCTCGCCGCGTCAGCTGAGTGATAGATTCGAACGATTTCGGCTGCCAGCTTCTTTTTCGCTTCCAGCGGATGCGCATCGGAAGGTGATTTCCGTCCTAGGAGCATTTCATAATAGCGCGCCATCAACTTGTCCGAGATGCTCATCAATTTCCCGAACATCTCGGACGGGGATTCATTGACGGCAACGTAGTTACCAAGGCTCTTGCTCATTTTCTTCCGACCATCCAAACCTTCTAGAATAGGCAGCAAAAAGACTACCTGCTGCTGCGTGCCTTCTTCTCTTTGAAAGTCACGGCCCATTAGAATGTTGAAGAGCTGGTCGGTCCCCCCGAGTTCTACGTCTGCCTTGACCATCACCGAATCCCATGCCTGCATGATTGGATACTGCAGTTCGTGAGCACGGACTGGCTGTTGTTGATCGACGCGCGTCTTAAAATCTTCCCGCTGCAGGATCTGCTGCAGGGTCACCCGGCTGTTCAGACGAATAACGTCTTCGAATGACATCGAGCGGAACCAGTCGCCGTTGAAAACGGTCTCGGTGCGCGCGGGATCGAGAATCTTGAAGGCCTGCTCCCGATAGGTGGCAGAATTGGCAATCGCTTCTTGGTGCGTCAAGTGCGGCCGTGTAACGGAGCGTCCGCTCGGGTCACCGATCATTCCCGTGAAGTCACCGATAATGAGAATCGCTTGATGGCCGAGGTCTTGAAACTGCCTGAGTTTCTGTAAAACGATTGTATGGCCAAGGTGAATATCCGACGTGGTTGGATCGACGCCGAGTTTGACGCGCAACGGTCGACCGAGTGCAAGCTTCTCAAGTAATTCCCCCTCATTAATTATCTGCGCAGCACCTTGTTTTAGCAGTGCCAGAGCTTCAGCCGGTTGCATTGCCAATAACAAAATAGCGCTAGTGCCTCACGTAGACGAGCGCGCTATTTGTTTTTGTTCAGCAACTCGCGCACCTGGTCTATCGTAAGAGGCGCGTTTCGTTGGTTTAAGGATTTTTGACTCTTTCCTTCGTCGAGAAATGGTCGGTCCCCGGCGTATCCGTGCGAGGCAATTTTTTGCCCGGATTGAGGAGCTTCGCGGACACCGTGCGCGGTTTGGTTTGCGTATGCAAAGCGAGCATTTGCGTTTTCCTGCCGTGGTGAAGCCTCGGCTGCCCTGCGTCTATCGTCGTACATCCGGGAATAAAATTGCTTTGTAGAGAAGTCTCGTGTGCCGGAAAATTTCTTCGCGCCTGTTTTCTGGTGCACATAAAAAGTTCCTGCCGTTGCCCGTTTATTGATCGGCGATCTGCCGTCAGCAATAAACCTCTTGTTTTGCGCATCATTTTGCAAAGCCATGTCCGGCTTCAGGAGTCGGTCGAGCAATTTTTTTTCCTGATCTTGCGCGCGTACGGAGCAGAGAACGGTTATGAGGACGCCAACAACGACAGCCAGCTTTCGCACTCCACAAGGCTGCCGAAGTTATGACGCCCTTGTAAAGCAAATTTGTTAGGGATACTCCGCTGCAGCCTTCGGTCGATACAGCGCGCCAACCTTTCCCTCGCAGCCTTTTTGTTGTCTTCCGCGCCTAGCCACGAAATAATGGCACATGTCTGAACACGTTTACAAAAAAATTGAGATAGTCGGCTCGTCGCCTAACGGATTTGAAGAAGCGATTCGAAATGCGCTGAGTCGCGCAAGGAAAACCGTTCACAATATGCGGTGGTTCGAGGTGTCCGAAACCCGCGGGTATATTGAAAACGACGAAATCGGACACTGGCAAGTAACTTTAAAGATCGGATTTACTCTGGACGAATAATCCGGGGACACTTCCGTGGAGGCAATCCTTGCGGCGTGGCAGCTTCGCCAAACGTTGCCACCGGCGATGTCCAATCCTGCAATAACTTGGATTATTCGCGTTCCTGAGCGGCTTGATACAACTTGGCGGCACCGTAAATGATTATGGCAGGTCTTAATCCCACTAGCAGTAGACGAAGAACCCCGCCAATCACCCAGCCAAGCGGCAAACGATTCAGAATGTACCCAGCAGCAAACGCATAAAGAAGAGACTGCGTGGGCTTTTCGCGCACGTAATCTCCGGTTTCGTTGACAGCCGTTTCGACTCGACCTTTCACCCACTGCATTCCGCGCTCGGGGAATTCAGCAACCATTTCAGCAGATAACTGATCCATTTCGTTTAATAATTCGCATCCTGATCCTCTTTCGCGCGCCTCGAACTGTCAACGCAAAGCAAGCCAGATCGAGCTTGCGCCTGCTCCGGGCGGAAAATCAGGCATTTGCAACGGCCGGTAAAATGTCGCAACGCGGCGTGTTTCCCTGAGGCAATAGCGCGCCATGACTTCCAGCGCGGGTTGGCTCAAGGTGGAACAGTTCGTCGAGACTAGAATCCGGCCGTCACGCTTTGCCAGCACTAGGGCGCTGATGAGCAAATCTTCGAAACTATCTTCGACCCGAAACGGTTTTTCTCGCGGAGAATGCGAAAAAGTGGGGGGGTCGAGGACGATTGCATCGAATTTTTCGCCCCTCCGGGCAAGACGCGGTAGCACCGACCTCACATCATCCGCAATAAAGCGGTGGTCGGTCGTTGAGAGCTTGTTAAGCGCAAAGTTCTCACGTCCGCGCGCGAGATATTTTTTCGAAAGATCGATGTTAATGGTTCTCGCTCCGCTGCATGCAGCAGAAATCGAAAACGAGCAGGTATAAGCGAAACAATTTAAGAGCCGCTTGGGCGCCATGTGGCGCACATATCGGCGATTTTCTCTCTGGTCTAGGAAGAGACCCGGCGAATAGCCTGTCGCGAAGTCGATCCCGAATCTCAAATGCCGTTCGGTGGCCATGGTCTGCAAAGACTCGCTGGGATTGCCAATGACGAGAATTGGCGATTCGCGCTGTTTGCTATTTCGAGGGACAAATCGTGCGAAGACTCGCCGAACGTGGAATCCCACCGAGCCTGCCCACGACTGCAGCTCCCGAACAAGCCGGTCGCGGGCAAGAACTGTCTTGAAGGAGATTAGAACCTCGGTGCCGAATCGTTCCACCCAGCCATCCTCAATTGTGCATAGCCGGTGGGCATCGGTACCCTCAGCCTGGAAATCGCGGAGCAAAGCTGAATCAGTCCATCCAAAATTCATCTCTTTTTTTGCGTTCCAACGGCATAGCTGGAAATCGCTCGGACGCAACGGATAGGTTGCCGGCATGGCCGTCGTTGCTACAATCCGATGGAGCCGCCGGCCGGTAGCCAATTTTTGCAAACAGGCGTTCTTGGAGAAGGCTCGCACGGCAATGGCTATCACGGGTATGCCGCTGGCCGGCAAGCCGACTGCTTACGTATGCAAAAAGTTACCGTTCGTGTTCCCGGGAGCACTTCCAATCTTGGTCCTGGCTTTGATTGTCTGGGGGTTGCGTTGCGCATCCATAATAGCGTCACGCTCGTGCGTAGCCGTGCTCGCCGGAGTTCTAATCCGCAAATCGCCTCCGTGGCGGGAGATCGATTTTTCAAGCAGACGCAGCGGCGCCCTTTTTCATTTTCATTGCACATTTCAGAACGGGTTCCACGCTCTCGTGGTCTGGGCAGCAGCGCGACCGTCAGGCTTGGCGTGCTGCTTGCACTGAATCGGCTGAGCGGCGATCCGCTCGACAGAATAACGATTTTCAGGTTATGCACTGGGCTGGAAGGACATCCAGACAATGCTGCGCCGGCAATGTTTGGTGGCTTCACGGTCGTCCCATCGGCGCGCTGCGCCGGCGTGACTCCGCAGTCCGGCATCCCTGTGTTACAGCGCTTCGCGATTGCGTCGCGATTGTATTTCGTTCTCCTTATCCCCGAGATTGAAATTCAGACTTCGAAAGCTCGCCAAATCCTACCGGCTAGAATTTCACATGCAGCAGCGGTAGAAAATTGCGCAAACGCGTGTGCGTTGACGGCAGCGTTCGCATCGCAAAGGTACAAGAACCTGAGCGGCACTTTCACTGATCATCTGCACCAACCCTTCCGTTCAAAGCTGGTTGCCTTTCTTCAACCCGTAGTTGCGGCTGCTGAACGAGCGGGCGCGCTCGGGGCCTTCCTTAGCGGAAGTGGATCGACGATCGCCGCTGTTACATTACGCGCGCCTCAAAAAGTAGCCGCTGCCATGGCGGGTGCTGCAGGTACGCCAGGGCGCACGATCATCACTCACGCGGACAATTACGGTGCGCGAATTCTCTCGAGTCACTAATTACCAGTCATTTATCTCCAGAAACTGTTTTCTATGGGTCGCCGCCTTGAACAATTAGAAGAATTTGGAATTGATGTCGTTCTTGAACGGCGTCATGGCACACGTGCTTCCATTCTTCGCGGAATTCTTTACGTACTCTCGCTTCTTTATGATCGGCTCGTGCAACTTCGGCTCTATTTGTATCGTAAAAGGGTTTTCCGCGAACGCGCCCTTGGCTGCCTCGTGATCAGCATAGGAAATCTTACCGTCGGCGGGACGGGTAAGACGCCGATTGTTGAGAAATTTGCGCGCGCCTTGCAAGCTGGCGGACGACGCGTGGCAATCCTAAGTCGCGGTTATAAGAGCATTCCGCGCAAGCGAGGCTTGCGAAGTTGGCTACGCCGGGATTCCGAGCCTCCACGAATCGTTTCCGATGGAAAATCCCTGCTGCTCGATTCATCAACGGCCGGAGACGAGCCCTACATGCTCGCTCACAACTTGAAGGACGTCATCGTGCTGGTGGACAAGGATCGGGTGAAGAGTGGCCGGTTCGCCATCGACAAATGGCAGGTCGATACACTTCTGCTCGACGATGGATTTCAGTATCTCCATCTCAAGCACCGACTCGACATGGTGTTGGTGGATCGGCAAGCCCCTTTCGGAAACGAATTCCTACTGCCACGCGGGACACTGCGCGAGAGACCACGCAATCTACGGCGTGCCAGCTACATCTTCATCACCAAGAACAGTGGTGAACCCAATTTTGAGTTGATGCGCCGGATTCGCCGTTACAATCGGACTGCTGAAGTGATCGAATGCGCGCACAAACCGCTTTACCTGGAGAATG
Organism: uncultured Verrucomicrobiae bacterium; assembly: GCA_963807435.1. Lineage (GTDB taxonomy): Bacteria > Verrucomicrobiota > Verrucomicrobiia > Chthoniobacterales > UBA10450 > Udaeobacter. The sequence continues at coordinate 112,714 of CAWECA010000003.1, read as the reverse complement.
TTTTTACCGGCGAACAACTGTCGCTCGATAGCCTGCGCAATACCTTCGTCGGTTCTCTCTGCGCAATCGCTGCGCCGGAGAGTTTTGAGGGCGCTCTCAAGAAACTCGGCGCTCACGTAGATCTCGCAGCACGTTACATCGATCACCATTACTACAGCGAAGCTGAATTAATTAGTTTCATCAAACGTTGTATACGACGGGATCTGGCGATGATCGTGACCACAGAAAAAGACTCGGTCCGGATGCCGCGGCTGTCCGAAGCGGAACTGAAGGTGCCGATTTATTTCTTGCGGGTAGAAATCGAAGTATTGAGCGGGCATGAAAGCTGGGAGCATTGCGTGGCCCGAATTTGCAAACCTCAAACAATGCTCACGCCGGAGCGTTTTTTTGCCTGATCCTTCCTGAATTGCACGTTGGGCGTTGGGCGTGGAAGGTTTGCTTGGTCTATGCCAAACAAAGCCGAGCTGATCGTCGAAGACCGGAAAATTCAGGTTTCGAACCTGGACAAGGTGCTCTATCCAAAGACGGGCTTCACCAAGGGTCAGGTGATTGACTACTATATACGGATAGCCCCGCTGCTCTTGCCGCATTTGAGAGACAGACCGCTGACGATGAAGCGTTATCCTGACGGTGTGGAGGGCGAGTTTTTCTACGAAAAGAATTGCCCATCGCACCGGCCAAAATGGGTAAAGACCGCAAAGGTATGGAGCGAAGGCAATCAGCGGAATATGAACTACTGCCTTGCTAACGATTTGCCCACGCTCGTCTGGGCAGCAAACCTCGCCGACCTTGAACTACACACATCGCTCTCGCGCAAAGACAACATCAAACGTCCGACCATGATGGTCTTCGATCTCGATCCCGGCGTTCCCGTAGACATCGTGCAGTGTTGTCAGGTCGGCCTCTGGCTTCGCGATCTCCTGTCGAAGATGAACTTGAAAAGCTGGGCAAAGACGAGCGGATCAAAAGGTTTGCAGGTCTATGTGCCATTGAACACGCCGGTGAACTACGATTCCACAAAAGAGTTGTCGCACTCGTTAGCGCAATATCTCGAGCGCGAGCATCCCGATGTCGTTACTTCGAACATGTCGAAGGCACTGCGCAAAGGCAAAGTGTTTGTCGATTGGAGCCAGAATGACGAACACAAAACTACCATCTGCGTTTATTCGCTTCGCGCGAAAGAAGAACCAACCGTTTCCACTCCGGTCACCTGGAAGGAAGTGGAGAACTGTTTAAGAAAGCGAAATGCCGGGTTGCTAAGATTTCGCTCTGACCAGGCTCTCGACCGCGTCGGAAAACACGGCGATCTATTTGAGTCGATCGAAACACTAAAACAAAAGCTGCCAAAGAAATGAGTCGCGTGAATCCATCGATGCGAAAAGGCTTAATGAGTGAATGCCGAATTTGGCGTTGGCAGCCGAAGTAACCCTGAGAGTTACATGAATCAATCTGTAGCAATCATTGGCGGAGGCGTCTCTGGTTTGACGTGTGCCGCATTGCTAGCCGAGCACGGATGCCGCACCGCAATATTCGCAAGAGAAGCGGCCCGTAAAACGACCTCCGGTGCAGCAGCAGCGCTGTGGTTTCCTTATCACGTAGAGCCAGCTGAGAGAGTTATACCACTCGCGCTCGAAACCTACCATGTGCTGGTTCAGCTTACTCGCTTTCCGGACAGCGGTGTCACAATGATTGAGTTACGGCAATTTTCGCGTACCACCGGAATTCAAATCCCGGATTGGTCCATTCCACTTGGTGCGCAATCGCTCGCTTCTGCAGCCGCCGTCCGGCGGCCGGCTCAGAATCACGCAGAATACGATAGCCAAAGCTTCAAGAGCGGTTTTTCGCTGCGTGTTCCATTAATGGACACCACGATCTATCTCGAATATCTCGCGGCGCGGTTTCGGCGAGTCGGCGGCCAAATCAATGCCGACGTGCAGGTCGACAACTTCGAAGACGTCGACCGTAAATTCGATCTCGTCGTGAACTGCGCTGGAATTGGCGCGCGCGAACTGGCGAAGGATTCGGAGTTAGAGCCGCATCGCGGTCAGGTTGCAATCGTTCCGAGACTTGAGGGTTCTTCCTGCGCAATAGTCTGCGATGATGCGCCGCTGATGTACGCGATTCCCCGGGCGAGCGACTGCGTCTTCGGGGGAACAAACGAACTTAGCGACAATCTCACGCCTGATTCCGAAACGACGTCGCGAATCGTCGCCGAATGTTCTCGATCGCTGCACATCGATGAGCCGCGCGTGCTTGCCGAGCGTGTCGGTTTGCGGCCCTTCCGAAAAACGGGTCTGCGCCTCGAGAGCGATCGCTTGCGCGATGGCCGGGTTGTCATTCACAATTACGGGCACGGCGGCGCCGGCTTCACGCTATCATGGGGCTGTGCACGCGAGGTTTTTGATCTTGTGGCTGGCAGCGCATCCGTCGGAAACGGCGTGCTTCCGAGCAAATCCTCATGCCGCTCTGGCGAATAGAAACAGTGCGACGGAGAGCAACACCGCGATCACGATTGCTAGCAATGAGTGCCTGCGCCATGGAGAACGCGTCACAGCACATGCCAGCGAAAAAAGCAATACCCCGAGTAATCCCGCTCCCGATATCAGAAGGCCGTAGGCGAGATATGCGATCGATTCCCAGCGGCCCGCAAAATGCGCAATAACAATCAGCGCTGCACCGATAGCAAAAACTCCGAAACCGGCGAGGGCCGCTTTAAGCAACCAGGGCATGGGGCCGCGGTCCATCTTTGGCCTAACTCGAAGGTCCTCTACCGCTGCCGGAGACGCAAGCTGGTGCGGAAAGTTCCAGCGTCATAAAAATGCTGTTCGGGTCGGAAACGTAGCTACCGAATGGCGGGCGCTCGATGAATCCGTGACTTTTGTAGAAAGCGCGAGCGCCGTCGAAGTAGGGCCATGAACCTGTCTCCAGACTTAGTCGGCGCAATCCCATTTGACGCGCGATGGCAATGATATGCCGGAGCATCGCGCTCCCATTACCTTTCCGTCTATGCAATTGGTTCGTGTGCATTGATTTTATCTCTCCGTGAGCTTCTGAGAGTTTTTTCAGAGCCCCAACCGCGACCACGTGATCTCCATCCCACGCGGACCAAAATCGAATACCTGCTGATCTTAAACCATTGAGATCGAGAGCATGCGCGCTACCGTGCGCCGTCTCGGCAAGTGCTGTGTGAAAATGGTGGGCCAAAAGGGCTTGCACGCGAGGATCGTCTAGCCCGCCATCAGCGATCTTCATTTGACTTCGCCTTCTGGGTAATCCTCCGGCAGGTGTTCCGAACTAGCTTTGTCTCGCGGCCGAAGATTGGACGAAAAACTTGAACTGATTCAGCTCGCTAATTACGTAAGGGCAATGCACTGAAAAGAGCTGACCACGTCGTCGGGGCCTTTTTCGGCAAAGAAGCTCTCGTAATAACCGGGGCCCAGATCCCAATACGGGCCTTTGTAATAGTCGTCGCGATAAAATCGCCACACACCGCTCTCCACGATCACGCAGCTCATCCGGTCGTTCCAGTAATCGCCGACATAGTGGAAACTCAGGTTTGTGCGAGCATAGGAACCTTTAAAGCCGACGTGATCGTAGAGAATCAGTTCGGGCAGCCGAACAATTTCTTTATTCGGTTCGATGTTAACTTTGCCGGCCGCAGATGAGTGATAGCTCAACGCGCCGAGACTCCATTTCATGTCGATGACGCACCCGTTATCGGGCGATAATTCAATTTTCGATAGTCGTGGCATAAGCGTGCAGGGCGATGGTTTTCACTAACTTGATCAGATGAAATCCTAGCTGTCGAGCACAGAGATTTTGCCAAATTTAAAACCGCAAACATCACTTAAGGGCATTTTCAACTTACTCTGGGACCGAGAGGCCGGCTCACCAGCGCCGCTTTTGTTTTCCTTCGAGTTTGTCGGTTACTGGCTTTTTGCCCATCCGATGACTCCGCAGGCGATGCGCGCACCTGAATCACCGGATGGCTGAGACTTCAGATCGTCCGGCTTCGCATGCACCACCACAGAGCGGCCAACCACCGATTTATCGCCGTTCGAGAGCGAAATGTGATGGTCCACATAATCAAGCTTCGCGTTACCTGAAGCGTCTGCCTCCAGATTTCCCATATCACCCTCATGCCGTTCGACTGCTTCCGGGCCGGCGTGGGATTTGTGAGTGGGATTAAAATGGCCGCCTGCTGAACCGCCGTCAGCCGCACTGCAATCGCCAAATTCATGGACATGAAAGCCGTGCTTCCCCGGTGTCAAGCCTGTGATCTCTGCATGGACCTGCACGCCATCGGCGACCGGCGCGAATGTAACAGTGCCGCTCACATTATTTCCTGCCGAGGGATGAAGCACCGCGATCCCTTTTGATGGTGTCGCCGATTTCGTTGCGGCTGTTTGCGCCATGGCGATTATACCCGCCAGGAAAAAAACCATGAGACCTATGCAGGAAGCACGAAGCGAATTCATGTTACTACTTCTAGTTCGCAATTGCCGATGGATCCAGACGCATCCGAATAATGCCGGCTCAACCTTTGCTTCGGGGAGTAGGAAGGCACGCCGCTACCAGCGTAAACGTTGTTGTGTCAGCCGTGGTCTTTTAGCTGGCACATCCCAGGCGAACGCGCGAGTGATGAGTACCATCGGGCAGTCGAGGGAAAATCGGACAAGCGGCTCTCCACCGATAAGCAGCACCAGGACCGTTGCTGAAGCGCTGTCAGCAACGACTTGTCCAACAGTGGTGCAAGGCACCGGATTGGAGTGGCTTCGGCCAATTTCGTTTTTTACTCGTCCGTGATGTTTCGCCATTTCGTTCTTGGCGCGCTCGTGTAGAGATAGCGTAGAAAGGGTGATACTTTTCCCTTGGAGGCGATTATGGAGATACTGCAACGATTGATCGATTGTTTGAATGAAAACAATATGCAATCCGAAGTCTTCGGCCCCTACACGCGGGGACGGCGCAGCGAATCGCTCGAGGCGGGCACACACACTGACGCGATTAAAATGGGCTATCGCGATTACGAAAAGATGGTGCGACCAAAAGTAGCGGACCTCGCGCCATCAAGCTTCAGCCGATGAAAGGAGTGTGATCCTCTACGGACGCTCGTGTAGCGCGGGATGTAAAAATGATGCGGACGGCAGGTGAGGCTCGGCGTCGCCTAACGAGCGATCCTCAGTGCGACAGCAGCGTATCGACTCCCCGAGGTCGCCTCGCGATTTGGGTTGCGACCGCGAGTTACTGGCTCGGATGCACAATGGCGCCGGCAAGTTATGCTGTGGAAAAAGTTGGTTCGATCCAGGTTGATGGCGCGATCGGACCTGCCACCGCCAGCTACATTTCCCGCAGCATCAATGAAGCGAAAGCTCAAGATGTGCAGTGCGTGGTGATCCAACTCAACACGCCGGGCGGCCTGCTCGATTCGACTCAGAAAATTGTGCAAAGCTTCCTTGGCTCTCCGGTTCCCGTGGTCGTTTACGTCGCTCCCACAGGTGCAACTGCAACCAGCGCAGGTTGTTTCATTACGCTAGCGGCCAGCATCGCCGCGATGGCGCCGGCCACTACCATCGGTGCGGCGCACCCGGTTTCCATCGGCGGTTTTCCAAGCGGCGGCGAGGAAAAAACCGACGAAACAATGAAGCAGAAGCTCGAGAATTTTTCCGTCAGCTACATGGAGACCATTGCTGGCAAGCGCCAGCGTAACGTCGAATGGGCCAAGTCTGCTGTAAAGGAGAGCGCCTCGATTACGGCGCAAAAGGCGCTGGAATTGAAAGTAATTGATTTGATCGCCACAGACATGCCGGATCTGCTGCAAAAATTGAACGGGCGCGTAGTGGACGGCAAGCCACTGAAGACCGCCGATGCGCAACTGGTGGAAATAAAAATGTCGCCCGCCGAACGCGTTTTCCAAAAGCTCTGGCGCCCGGAGGTAATGTTTATCCTGATGCTGATAGCGATCTACGGGATCATCGGCGAACTAAGTTCGCCCGGCGCGATCCTTCCAGGTGTCGTCGGAGCGATCGCCCTGATTCTGGCGCTTTATCTGGCGGCAATCCTGCCCGTCAACGTGGCTGGACTTGTCCTGATCGCGCTGGCTCTGATGCTCTTCATCTTTGATCTATACACGCCCACCCACGGCGTGCTCACTGTGGGCGGGATCATTGCATTTTTAATCGGGTCGCTCATGCTCTTCAATCGCGCGGACCCGCTTTTTCGCTTATCGTTGACCCTCATTATTCCTGCGACTTTAGTTACCGCAGTGTTCTTTGCCTTGATCATCGGAAAAGGCCTGCGCGCACAATGGTTGCCGGTCAAAGTTGGAAAAGAAACGCTTATTGGAAGAACTGTTACGGCGTTGACTCCTATTGATTCGCGCAATGGCCGCGTATTCGTCGAAGGCGAATACTGGAATGCAGTCAGCGACGCCCCAATCGAAAAGGGTGAGGAGGCCGAGATCACGGCGGTGCACGGATTAACAATCACACTAAAGAGGAAATCTTGTTAAAGGACGGGGCGCTCGGGTAATCGCGGACTGGTTTCGGGAAGCGACCAACGACCGATCAACGGACGGACGCTCGCAATGGTGTGAAAAAATCTTGCCTTGACGATTGCCGTCTTCTTTCCGATATAGCCGCCTGTCCTGCGTGGGTTTCGTTGTGCGTGGGGCTGCGCCTTGGACCTATGGAATGTTTTTGTGGATGGATGCGTCCCCGCTCGTTTGCGATTTGGATCGCATCCGCTTGTGCCGTTTTTGGGGTTACGATAGCTCGGGCTCAAGCTCCCCAGGCTCCCGCCGGACCTCCCATCATTCGTTCCTTGGATGTGGAATACACGGGGCCGGCTACGATCAGCAAGGAAAGAATCCTGGCGCAGATGCGCACAAAAGTTGGCCAGCCATATTCAAACGAGATCGTTCAGCAGGACATCAAGGCACTTTATAAGACTGGATACGTTCGAAACGTCCGCATCTTTGCTCAGCCTGAGGGCGACGGCGTTAAAGTCATTGTCGCCGTGCAGACTAATGCCGTTATCCGCGAGATCGAAATCACAGGCGCCGAACGCGTCAGCCCGAAAAGGCTGCGCAAAGAAATCAAAGTGAGACTCAACCAGGCCGTCAACGAACAGGCATTGGAAGAAGCGCGCGAGAAAATCATCGACATTTATCAGGGGCGCGGTTTCAACGACGTGAGCGTTCAATTTCGTGTCGATCCAATCGACGAGAACCGCGGCACCGCCCGCATCGTTTTCACGGTAACCGAAGGCGCCAAGGGCGCCATTAGTAAAATCCGTTTCGAGGGGAACGAGCATTTGAGCGACCGGGAATTGCGCAAGCAAATGAAAACTCGTGGCAGAACGCTGATTTATTTCATGGATAAAACGGGCCGACTCGATGAAGTCCAACTGGAACAGGACCTCGATAAGATCCGGGAGGACTATCAAAACCACGGCTTTATTGACGTTGAGATCAAGAATGTGCGCAAGGACCGCACGCCCAAGGGACCGATGATCATCACCATCGTGATCGCGGAAGGTCCCCAGTATCACGTCCGCAAGCTGACGATATCGGGTTACCAGGCGACAACTGATGCGAAAATCCGAGGCCTCTTGAAAATGAAAGAGGGGAGCGTGTATTCTCCAAAACAACTACGGGACGATGCTAAAGCTGTTGCCGATGCATACGGTAGTGGTGGCTACGTTGATTTGGTGATTACACCGGAAGGCAGTCCTGCCGGACCGGGGTTGATCGATGTGCATTACGTTATCGAGGAGGGCACGCGCTCCTTTGTGAACCGAATCAATATTGAAGGCAACACCCGCACCAAGGACAAGGTGATCCGGCGCGAGGTACTCGTCGCTCCGGGAGATGTGTTTAATACCGTTCGGGTGGACACCACCAAGAAACGTTTGGAGAACCTCGGTTACTTTGCGAAGGTTGAAACCTACCCTGAAGAGTCAGACATCCCGGGGCGCAAAGATCTAACAATCCTGGTGCAGGAAAAACGCACCGGTTCCCTCAGTTTCGGTGGCGGCTTTAGCACTATTGATAAGTTGGTAGGCTTCGCGGAACTGACTCAGGGCAATTTTGATCTGTTCAAGTGGCCTTCCTTCACCGGTGGGGGTCAGAAGTTTCGCTTGCGAATCCAATACGGCACGGAACGCAAAGACTTTATCCTCACCTTGACGGAGCCGTACTTTCTTGACCGACGCCTCTCGCTCACTGGCCAGGCCTTTTATAACGAGGCCAACTATTTGAGCTCCTTCTACGACCAGCGAAACTATGGATTTCTGTTCGAACTGCGCAAGCCGATCAATGCTTACATGTATGGCACCGTCGGATACACACTGCAGAATATCGATATTTTTAATGTGGCCAACTCTGCGCCCGAGTTCATTTTTTCCCAAAGCGGCACGTTTACCGAAAGCAAAGTGTACAGCAGCATTGTATGGGATTCGCGAGACAACGCTTTGCTCACGCGCCGAGGACGCCGCATTACGTTTTCGCCTACCGTTGCCGGCGGTTTCCTTGGTGGCGACACGCAGGTTTACGGACTCGATCTGGAGGGGTCGCAGGTACTTCCTTCTGCCCAAGGACACGATCCTACTTGTCAACGGCGAGATTGCGACCGTCAACCAATGGGGGAACGGAGCCTACGTGCCGATTTTCGAACGGCTCTTTCTCGGAGGCTCCAATAATCTTCGCGGCTTTCCATTCCGCGAAGTCGGGCCGCAGCAGAATGGTGAGCCCATCGGCGGCCAATCTATGGCGCGAGCAACGGTCGAATGGACTTTTCCAATTATTGAGAAAGCGCGCGGCGCCGTTTTTTACGATACAGGTTTCGTTAATACCAGCGCCTGGTCATTCGGGTTCAACCATCTAGCTTCCGACGTCGGAATCGGACTCCGGCTTGATTTGCCTATCGGTCCGCTGCGGCTTGACTACGGATATCCTGTGATGCGTGACGGATACCACGGCGGAGGACATTTCAACTTTAACGTAGGCTATCAATTTTGAACGAATATATGTGGTTGCAGTCTAACGCGATTCCGGCAACGGTATCCTCTGTTTTTATGAAAAAATCTCTGTCAATACTCTCCGCGCTGACGCTGGTCGTGCCGGTGACCTTCGCCCAAGGCATATCCAAAATCGGAACGGTTGATATGCAAAGGGCTTTCAAGGAGTACAACAAAACTAAGGAAGCCGAGGCAAAGATCAACGAGGCCAAGAACGCCGCGAAGAAAGAATATGATGACCGTGCGGAAGCGTATAAAAAGGCGCTCGACGAAATAAATAACCTTAACAAGCAGCTCGACTCTCCGGCATTGAGTGCCGAAAAGAAAACCGGCATGGCCAAGGAGCGCGACGACAAGATCGCCAACATCAAGAGCATGGAACGCGAGATTGGTGATTTCCGGCAAACGCGGGAACGACAGTTGCAGGAGCAGTTGATGCGAATGCGCGAGGGGTTGGTGAAGGAAATTACCGACGTCGTAATGGAGCAGGTAAAAGCCAGGAGCCTCGAGTTTGTTCTCGATAAATCGGGAATCAGTATTAATGGCGTCCCCGTCGTGCTGTATTCGCCAGAGAGCATTGATTTCACGAACGAAGTTATTGCAACGTTAAACAAGCCTGGTCGCGCTACCGCTTCGGCGAAGAAAGCTCCGGCAAGCGCGCCTGTCAGTCCTGCAGCAAGAGCAAAAAAACCCTGAGGTTAGCCTCGGAAATTTCAGAATACACGCGGGTTAAACTCGCGTGTATTTTTGTGTACGGATAAATGAAGGGGACACGATGTTCCCTACCGACAGCCGCGAAGCTCTCAACCATGTTTTTTGCGACCGGGTCTCGACTAACTATAGGCGCCAGCGCGATCCTGCTCGCTTCCTTCGCTGGTGCGGAATCAGCGAATTGGCGGGCGACGCTGAGCAAAGAGCGGGCAGGAAGTTTCCCGGAGTTGCGACCGCTGCGAGCGTCCTATCATTTCGGGTGGTCCGGCGTAACTGCTGCCACAGGCGAAGTTCACTTTACCAAGCCCTCGAGCGACAGATTTGAGCTCGAAGGAACGGGTCAAACCATTGGGTTAGTCCGAGCTTTGTGGAAGCTCGACGTAAACTACCGGGCTATGGCGGATGCCGCGAGGTTGCGCCCGATCGAGACAGAACAAACAGAGAATTATCGATCGAAACGAATCGTTACTCATCTGGCTTTCACCGACAATGGCGTAACTCGCACGCGAACAGAAGGCCAGGGTAAGACTGCCGAGATCAAGACAAGACAGTTGAACTTCCCTAACTTGTTCGATCTGCACTCGGCGGCGCTCTACTTGCGGAGTCAACCGCTCAAACAAGGAAACGTTTTCCGCCTGGCAGTTTACCCGGCAACAAGTCCCTACCTCACCACTGTCACCGTGCTCGGTCGGGAAAAAATCCTCGGTACACGCCGGAAGCTATGACGCGATCAAGCTCGACCTGAAACTGAAGCGCATCGGCAAGCATCTTGAACTGGAGCCGCACAAGAAATTCCGTCGGGCGACGATCTGGGTGTCGAACGATTCCGAACGAATTATCTTGCGGATCGAGGCGCAAATTTTTGTCGGGACAGTCTTTGCCGAACTGCAGTCGGTGCGTTTTGACAGCAATCCAAACTAGACGCGTGTGTCACCTGACCGACCCCGATTAATACGCGATAAGCGTGCAAGCTCGCAGGAAGGCGACGCTGAAAATCAATCGGGAACCCATTGACCGCGCACCGGTGGACCGGGCCATGTACGCGAACGATAAGGGGCGTAAAAAGGTTGCCGGGAGCCAGGCAACAAGCGCAATGCCGCGAGGGTTTCCAAATCGAGTCGGCCGGTAATTGCTAGCCTTGTTCGTGCTTGATACGCTCGCAGCGCGAGGTCCGTAGCTGGCCCGTAGATTCCGTCAATCTGTTGCCGGTACAAGCCATGGCGCGCGAGCGCTATCTGCGCGGAGACGATCGCATTGCGCTGCACCATCGCCGGAGCAGTCTCAAATGGAGTACCGGCAAATACTGCTGCCGGGGAAGTCGCCGGAGTGGTGGGAGCGGATGAATAAACTTGTTGGCCTTGGGAGTGCGGGGCGTTGCCAAAATTGCGAATCGAGGGTGCAGGTGTTGTATTCAGGTCTTCTTCAGATGGTGACGTATCCGATGGAGAAGCTGCTGGAGAGGTTTGCGATCGCAACTTAACGGCTGGTCGGACACCGCCGGAAGATTTCATTCCCAGTGACCCCAACGTCTCGTCGTTAAGCTCACCTGTGACCTGAAGTCCGTTGCGAATCTGATACCGACGAATCGCTGCCGTCAGATTCGCACTGGTTTCACCGCTGATTTCCCCGTAATAGAATCCCTGATCCTTCAAAACCTGTTGCACGCCTTCGATCATTTGATCCGCTCGCACCGCTATAAGCGATCCAATAAGGATCAATGCGGCGACGATCTTGATTTTCATTCCGATGCGATTTGACGACGACGTTCCTTCCTGTATTCAGCGCACTCCCGCCTCTGCGACTGCCAAAACTGATTTCCGCTGATTTAGGACTTCGCGGAATCGCAAAATTCCATCGGCGACACCTGCCGCAAGCTGGTCACGATACTCATCACTCGCCAGCTTCGAGATATCGTCATTGTTGGTAAGAAACCCCCCCTCAATCAATACGGCGGGAGAAGTCACGTTCGCGATTACGAAAAACTGTTTGGCCTGCGTGCCACGATCGACGGAACGGGTTCGCGCCACCAGCGCTTCCTGAATGTAACCGGCCAGACTTTGGCTTTCCGGCTTCGGAGAGTCCGATCGCGACCGCGTTAAGAACGGTAACCAGGAAGCGAGCACCGAACCTGAAGCGATTTGATGCGCGGCGTAGTAGGTTTCCACACCAGTCGCGACTGGTTTGTTGTCTTCATTGAAATGAATGCTCACAAAGATGCTGTTTCTCGCCCGATTTCCAAGCGCTGCGCGGTCCGCTAGTGAGACATAGGTGTCGCCAATGCGGGTCATTAACGTAGTGACTCCTTCCGAGCCCAGTAAGCGATCGACCCGCCGAGCAACATCCAGCGTCAGGTCCTTTTCCATGACTCCCCCACACATTGCGCCGGAGTCTCGACCGCCGTGACCCGGATCAAGAACGACCGTCGTAAATGCCGTCGGCGTTGGTGGAGTTTTTTTTGACTCTCGCTTAGTCCCAAATCGCTCGTGTTGGTACAAAGCGATCCAGATCAAAGAAGCTGTCATCAACAGGACGCCAGAAAACGCCAGAATGTTCCGGAGGGTCTGTTTCATTTGTGATCCTCGCGCGAAAAGTTGTCGTCATAACTTAGTCACTAATGAAGGAGCGCAATTCCTTATCTTTTAAGGAACGGTAACGAATTGTGGTACCATCGCGTTCCAGCACGGCTGCCTCGATTGCGGCCACGGCAAGTTGTTCCTTGCAATGTTGTTTGATGGCGTTGCGTCCCGGCAGTTCTTTCGCATCACCGGGCTGCAAAAACATGTGTCCGACACTCCAAGCATCGAGCGCCGAATTCACCGTCGCTTCAAGGCCGCTATCAAATTTATGCTCAGTCTTCAAAAATGCCTCCATCAGTTCGCTCGATTGTCGCGTACCGCTGAGCACGGCAAAATCCTGTCGCTCTCGCGCGTAGGTTGCGCCGTTACTCGCGAGTTCGCCGTCGTATTCAACCCGCAAAAACAAATCATTCTCTGGGCTTGCGCCGACCTCGGCAAAAAGCATCCGCGCAAGGTAGGGCGGACCGTACACCTGTTCGAATGCGCTTTTCATGACAGGGCTCAGCGAATAATGGACAAGCCGTCGCAGCGAAACATCCGCCGCCGACCTTGTGAACCCTTCGGTGCTGGCCGTTTCAATCGCCGCCATTCGCAAACGCTCGATGTCACCGGGGTGACCAATCGCTCCCATCGCGATGCGATCGTAAATCTCGAAAAGTTTCTGGCGCGTTTGACCGAGTGTAAGAAACAGGATGCCGTCGCGAAATCCGAGTGCAGCGATAGGACTGCCGGGAGCGAGCTGTCCTTCGATGTATTCACGCCGGTTGGCAATCGCTTCGACCCAACGATACGGCTCTTCGATCATGCAACCATTTCCTTGAAAACGGCGGCGATTTTATTCTCCGGTAAAGTTGAGATGCCCCCGCGCGAAACTATTTTGATCACCGGATAAATCTTTCCGCTACGATCCACTCCCGCAGTCGCGGTGTCCGATTCCGCAGCAGTATCGAGCGCCCGCAAAGCCAACGAGATTGCTTCTTCTTCCTTCAATTTGTACAGCGGTTTCACGCCCCAATTATTTTCGTAATAAAGAATACCACGCACGGCAGGCGAGCCCGATCCCGTTGCCGCGTAATCGGTCGCCTCAAACTGTGCCCCCATCGCGTCGTAAAAATAGAGGCGGGCCTCCGGCTTCGAATTCTTATCGTAAGTAGCGAAAACGGGTACGACGATGCCGATGCCCTGCATAACGAATCCAAAATTGTCCCGCAAAAGTTTCGAGAGGGCTCTCACCTTTCCATCGACGCTCATTTCCTGCAGTTGAGTTCGCCGAAAATATTGGAGCGAATGCTCCAGCACGCGCGCCATTTCCCAGGCGGTTGCAGGCACGCCGGCGATGGCCATGATCGAGTACCGGTCGATCTCCAACACTTTATCCGCGCGATCGTACACGACGGTGTTACCCGCAGTGGCACGACGATCGCCCGCTACCAAGACACCCCCGGAAAACTTGAACGCCAAAATCGTGGTCGCATCAGTGGGTTGCCAAGCCTGCTGTGATATTGCGTTCTGCGGGGCTGAAGTGGCGAGAGCCGGGTTCAGCAGACCTCGGTGTCGCAACAGCGAAGGAAAATCGCCAACCACGCCAGAAAAATCCTGGCCGAATCCCGGCTGCAGATGATCCATTACTGGCCCGTGCGCTGGCGATAGCGCTTGGATTGGTTGGGATCGACCTTGCGCATTTTTTTTAAGAGATCCTTTGTGTCCGGTCGCGAAACGTCTGGGGAACGCGGCCCCCCGCCGTCGCCCTGTTTTGGCGCCCACGGAGCTGGTTCCGTCGGCTTTTGAATGCGCTCAGGCATAAAAAAACGTACGAGCAAAAGTTGGAAACGCAAGCTGCGCGCTTCTCCGTATCGCTCGGAAATCGTAGAGATGGACTCATCGGACATTGGATTTTGCCGGACTCAACCAGCTGTCCGGTTAAGACAGCAAAGCCGCTTGTCAGGCAAATGTGGTGATGGAATGTTCGTTTCGATGAAGATAGCTGCCGTTTTCTGGACCATCATCTCGTTCGCGCTGTGCACCGCTTCTGCTCAGAATACCGCGCCTAACGGAGCAAAATCAGCTGAGACGCAGCTGGAAGCATTGGCAAAAAAGATTGACCAGCAGAACGTTAAAATCGACGCACTCTCTCAGGAAATTCTGAAATTGGAGCAACAACTTTCACATGCTCGTCCTGGCGTAATGATCGGCGAAGGAGCGCCGGCAAGCGCAGGTGCCCCGGTGCCGACTACATCCCACTCTCCGGTTTCAGGCAACACTCATACTGTGGCACGCGGAGAAACGCTGACGTCAATCGCGAAAATGTACAAAGTGACCGTGGACGAGTTGCAGCAAGCAAATCATATCGAGGACGGTCGTAAATTGCAGGCAGGCCAAACCATCATGATCCCGACGTCGTCGCCTGCCGCTTCCGGCTCGCCTTCGCCTTAACGGCAATCGAGCGCTGCAGTGACTGAAAGGCGGTTTCTTGGTATACGCGAAACAGGGCGTTGCACTTGTCCAACTGTTCAGACGTGTAGTCGCTCCTCTGCGGGTTCCGCGATCTCGGAGGTCACGATTTCGGACTGCGGTTCTGCTTCGCGCTGAGTCGACGACTCCAGCAAGCTCTGTCGGCAGAGTAGAGCGTATTTTCTATCGAGCGATAACAGTTCATCGTGCGTTCCACGCTCGATTATCCGGCCGTGATCGAGCACTAAGATCTGATCGGCATGCACGATGGTTGAAAGACGATGCGCAATCACAATCGATGTGCGGTTCGCCATCAGATGTTCCAGCGCTTCCTGGATCAATCGCTCCGTCGCCGTGTCCACGCTGGCGGTGGCTTCATCTAGAATCAGGATGGGCGGATCTTTGAGGAGTGCCCGCGCGATTGAAAGCCGTTGTTTTTCCCCAACGCTCAATTTCACTCCGCGCTCGCCTACGATGCTATAGAGGCCATGTGGCAAGCGCTCGATAAATTGTCGGGCGTTCGCTGCATCTACCGCGTTCCACAGTTCCGCTTCGGTCGCGGCGGGTTTCCCCATCAAAAGATTTTCGCGAATGGACCCGTTGAACAGGAAGCTTTCCTGCGTTACTACGCCGACGGCTTCGCGCAACGCCGACAGATCGTATTCTCGGATCGGTTTGCCATCGACATAGATTTGACCGGAGTCGAACTCATAAAAACGCACCAGCAAATTCACCAACGTCGATTTTCCCGCGCCGGTGGCGCCGACCAGAGCGGTCGTTGTGTCCGGTGGCGCGTCGAACGAAACATGCGTGAGAGCAGGCAACCCATCGGCATAGCTGAAGCTCACATCCTTGTATCGAATGTCACCGGCGATGCGAGCGCTGTCGCCGAGATCGTTCGCTTTAGCTCCAAAGCCAGGCTCCGATTTTTCATCCAGGATATCGAATACCCGTTCGCCTGCCGCACGGCCGGCCTGGACTAATTGATTCAGCTGATGCAGCCGGCTGATCGGATCGTACAGAAAGGCCGTCAGCAGGAGAAACGCAACTAGATCGCCGATCTGCATCGTGCCTGTCAAAACAGCGTGGCTTCCAAATCCCAGCACGAGAACGGCCCCGATCGCTTCAAACATCGACATCGAAGGCGAGTAGATCGCCCATGTCCGCATCACCACGAGCGTGGCGTGCCGAAGCTGATCACTGGCGCGATTGAAGCGGGCGTGTTCCTCACGTTCGCGCGCGAAGCTTTTGATCTGTCGGATTCCAGCAAGATTATCGTGTAACAACGCGTTAATATTCGATGCAGCTTGCCGCTGGAGTCGATATCGCCGATGCGCGGTGAGCGTATATGCGAGGGCACCCCCGATGAGCAGGGGAAACGGAACGAGCGCAAGAAACGCGAGCTTCGCGTTCCAATAAAACATTACCGCCAGCACGATTAGGATTTGGAGTACCGCCACCACGCCTTGTTCAATGCCATCGATCAACACTCGCTCGACCGAATTCACGTCTTCGATCACGCGTGTCATCAGATCGCCCGTGGCCCGGTTATCAAACCAGCGCAACGGCAGCAGTTGAATATGGGAATACAAATCGCTGCGTAGATCGAAGATGACCTTCTGTTCGAAGGTGTTGTTCAGAATGATCCGGAGCGAATTAAACAGGTGCTGAACCAGAAAGGCTCCCGTGGCGATCAAAATCAACGGCACCAATCTGTCCGGCCGATTCGCCCGTACCACATCGTCAATGATCCATTTGGTCACGCTTGGAAACACGATCACCATCAACGTGCCAAGG
The DNA here is from genome assembly GCA_963807435.1 of uncultured Verrucomicrobiae bacterium. Taxonomy (GTDB): domain Bacteria; phylum Verrucomicrobiota; class Verrucomicrobiia; order Chthoniobacterales; family UBA10450; genus Udaeobacter. Next base: position 96,161 of record CAWECA010000003.1, on the reverse strand, counting down.
ACTGCGCATGTGAGCGTGCCTGCGGCCAATGCGGGATAACGCTTTAGATACGTAACTACGCGCCAGACCGTTTGCATTCAGACATCAACCTCATCGCCCCCGCGATCACGTCAAGGCAAACGCGTATTTCTGGTTGGTTCGCCTTTCTTCAGCGTCGAAAGTTTAGGCTTGATAATTGCCGACCGCGGAGTCAAACCAGCGGTCGCTATGAAATCCTTGTCCGCGTCATTCGCTTTCGCTGGTCTAGTTGCAGCCGCGATCATCGTTATTGCCAGTTGTAGTACACAATGGCTCCCAGCCAATCAAAGCGTCGAAGTGACCATTGGTGACCCCAATGCAAAGCCGCCCAAATACGTCGAACTCAAACACGGGCTCGCTGACGAACATGCCTTGCAATGCGCGTTGTATAAACTCAAGAGCAAGGGAGGTGTCTGTGAAATCACGTTTCTGCGAAGCGCCGACGGGACTCCCGATACGGCGTATTGTAGCCACCTCAGCAATATAAATTGTACCTACCAAAAGGGTCATCAAGTCTGCGGCTGCAAACAACGCCAGTAATGCGAACTCTGTCGCGAACGATCCAAACATTATGTACCGAATTGCCTCTTCTGATCCCGCGGATACAGTCGATGTCTTGGGGTTGTTGAAGTAGGTTTCGTCGCCTGTTCCCTGATCCGAAGGTTGCAACGGTTTTGCGTCAAAAGTACATCTTCGCCGCGTGGCTCGCGCTGCAGTTGCTGCTGATAATCTCGTTTTCCGTTCGCGACATGTTCCGCGTTATGGCCGAAGGGCCAACAATCCTTCCCATATTCTTCAGAGATTTTTCCAAGAAAGCCGAACCGGTTGTTTCAACAGCGCTCGGTCAGAAGCTGCCGGCGTCGAATCCAGTGCGCGAGGCGCTCGCGACATACGCTCAACTCGCCGGGATAGAAAGCGGCTATGGTTACTTCGCGCCAAACGTGCCAGCCGGTTACAGACTCGTCTTTGAATTACACCACCCTGATGGAAGAATAGACTACGAGCTGCCGTCGGTCAGAAGCGAAGCCGCCGGACTGCGCGTAGCCGGGTTGCTGGAGAACATCGGACGAACGCCCAACGACGCAATGCGAGAGATTTTGGTGAAAGCCCTCGCGCAATCCATCTGGCGCGATCATCCGGACGTGAGGAGTGTGCGCGCGATTCTTGGATCCGTCACATTACCTACCGTTAGGCAGTTCGAGAAGGGGAATCGGGCGTCGTACGAATTTTTGTACGCGTATGACTTTAGCCTCGCAAACGATCTTACCGAACCGCAGGACCGCTGAAACGGCGTGCAAGCAGCCTCAGGAACACGACTGATTAAATTTCTGTTTCCTCCTGAAACAGATGCGTGGCTGGGAATCTTACGAATCGGTTTTGGTTTTCAGATAACGCTTTATGCCCTGTCGCTCCGGTACGATTGGAACTATCTGCTTTCGGGAACTACACGCAAAGTCGCGGAAGCGTTGCTTTCTCTCGAAAGCCATTTTGTCCCGAGACTCGGTTGGTTGATTGCTCTGGCGGCAAAGGTTGGTCTGCATGAACAGACATTACTTTTCGTGACATGGATATGTTTGCTCGCTGTTGGATGTGGCCTTCTCGTCGGGATTGGCAGTCGTGTGTGTGCTATCGCAGCATGGTTTCTTCACCTGTGCGCAGCGAAAAGTGGAGGCTTCGTTTCATATGGAATGGACAATTTCATGACCATCGGCCTTTTCTACCTGATGTTGTCGCCGTTGCCGGACCGCTTTTCGGTCGACTGGCGAGTGCTAGCCTTGCGCACAGAACATCCGGAGCTTTTGGGTTTCTGGCGGCGGCTTCTGCAGCTACACTTATGCGTAGTCTATTTTTTTAGTGGCCTGACGAAATGCCTTGGGCAGGGTTGGTGGAATGGGTCGAACGTGTGGCGCGCGTTGATTCGTCCGCCATTCAATGTCATCGATCCCGAGATGCTCGTGAAATGGAAATATCTGTTTCCACTGGCAGGAATTCTCATCTGGGTCTTGGAGTTTGCTTATCCCTTTCTCATGTGGAACTCCGTTACACGAAAGGTTTGGCTCCTCGGTGTATGCGCAATGCACGTCGTCATCGGAGTAACGATGGGCATGTACCTATTCTCGTTCGTCATGATCATTCTCAACGTGGCAGCGTTCGGGCCTGGCCTGTTTCAGGAAGAGGCCAAACGGACCCGCTTACAACCTGAAACAACATCCTAGGTGCCACGGAAGCTTTATTGCCTGTGCAGTTGCTCCAGACCGAGGCTGTTACTATCATTTCCAAACGCGTGAACACGCAAACCACGCCTTCGGAACCAACTCCTGATATCCAGCTCGAGATTACGCACCTGCTGTTGCTCGACGTAGTAGCATACTCAAAACTGTTGGTGGATGAGCAGGTGGAACTCGTCCAAAAACTAACCGAAATCGTACGTGGGACGGAATGCTTCCGCAACGCGGCACGAGACGGCAAACTTATCCGGGTTGCCACCGGCGATGGAATGGCGCTGGCTTTCTTCTCAAGTCCGGAAGAACCGGTGCGATGCGCGCTCGAAATCAGCAGAGCCTTGCGAGAGCATCCCCGAATCCAGTTACGCATGGGAATTCATAGTGGTCCCGTGAATCGCATCATAGACGTCAACGAAAAGACGAACCTCGCGGGCTCAGGAATAAATGTCGCCCAGCGTGTCCTCGAGTGCGGCGACGCCGGGCACATTCTTTTATCGGCCCACATTGCCGAGGATTTGATCGAAGTTGGGCACTGGAAGGCTTATCTGCACGACTTGGGCGTGTGCGAGGTGAAGCACGGCCTGCGCCTGCACTTGTTTAACCTGTACAACGATGCCCTCGGCAATCCGCAGATCCCCGAGAAACTCCTGCGACGAAGCGAACAAACATCCGATACCGATCGCAGAATCAACTCTACACGTCGGATAAAAATCCTAACTATTATTGCGTTATCAGCGGTAGCTCTAATTATCGGTGCGCTTCTCCTTACGCATCAAATCCAGCTACCGGGTATCGTGGTTCCTAATAATTCGGCGGAGAACCGCGCTTGGGGGGCCATCCCCGAAAAAAGCATTGCTGTTCTTCCATTCGAAAACCTGAGCGGTCAAAAAGACAACATCTACTTTGCTGATGGAGTTCAGGACGAAATCCTTACAGGATTGGCGAAAGTCGCCGATCTGAAAGTCATCAGTCGCACTTCGACACTGCAGTATAAGAGCACGGATTCGCGCAATCTGCGCGAGATCGCGAAGGTGCTTGGCGTCGCGCACATACTGGAGGGCACCGTGCAACGCGCTGGCGACCGGGTTCGTGTCAACGCGCAGTTGATCGACGCCCGTACCGACAGCCAGGTTTGGGCCGAACGTTACGACCGTGATATCGCGGACGTATTCGCCATCGAAAGTGAGGTGGCAGGAAAAATAGTCGCACAGCTTCAGGCCCAGATCTCTCCAACTGAAAAAGCGGCGATTGAACAAAAACCAACGGCCGATCTGGCGGCCTACGACTGGTACATTCGTGCCAAAATGCTTATCGCCCCCTCGGGGTTCAGTCTCCCTCAACTGGAGAGTCTATCGGAAGCTGTGCGCTTGCTGAATGATGCGATCGAACGCGATCCCGACTTTGCGCTTGCTTACTACCAACTCGCCCAGGCGCATGACCAGCTCTACTGGAGCGGCATTGATCATACCCCCTCCCGCCTGGCGCTGGCCGATGCGGCGATTCAATCGCTCATTCGTCTCCGTCCTAATTCAGGAGAAGCGCATCTCGCGCTAGCCAAACATTTGTATTGGGGCTACCTCGATTATGACAAAGCTCTCAGGGAACTTACCCTGGCACAGAAGAGTTTGCCTAACGACCCACTTGCGTTTGTTCTAGCCGGTTACATCGATCGGCGACAGGGGCGTTGGAATGAATCGATCAAGAATCTTGAGCGCGCGGTTGAGCTGGATCCGCGAAATTCTGTTGTGCTTCAACAACTGGCCAATACTTACCTTTGTCTGCGCCGGTATGCAGATGCCGAGCGGGTCCTGGATCGGGCACTCGCAGTCGATCCCAAAGACTCAAATACCCGAGCGTTTCGCGCGGCAATGGAGCTTTACTGGCATGCTGATCCTCGACCGCTGTGGTCCACGATACAAGCGATCGTGGCCAAAGATCGGCGCGAAGGTAAAAACGTAGCGCAACTCTGGCTCGAAGGATCGTTGTGCAAGCGGGACCTGGATGGTGCGACTCGCGCCCTGGATGTTCTGCCAATCGCCGGATGTTATGATGATCGAATTCCATTTCCGAGAACCTGGTGCGAAGGCGTCGTGGCGCGCTTAGCCAATGATAAAACAGCTGCGCAAACCGCCTTCGCCAACGCCCGAGCTGAAGCGGCCAAAATGGTGGCTGACCAGCCCGATTATCCCGAAGGACTTTGCGTTTTGGGAATGGCTAACGCCGCCCTGGGCAACAAGGAGGACGCAATTCTGGAAGGCCGCCGTGCCGTCGAGCTTTTGCCGGTAACAAAAGATTCCATCATTGGCGCCATGTTACTGAAGTATCTGGCGCTCATTTACGCCTGGACCGGCGAGAAAGATCATGCCTTCGAACAGCTAAATACCGCGGTGAGGATTCCCGGGGTTCTAAGCTATGGTGAACTGCGTTTGAACCCGAACTGGGATCCGCTTCGAGGGGACCCGCGCTTTGAGAAAATCGTCGCCTCGCTTGCTCCTCGGTAATACGCTCAGTGATCCAAGCCAAACACTATTGAGTCTCGCATTCAAAGAGTGGGTTGCGATCGGCCATCGCTCTTATTCATGCCGATTGTCGAGATTCCTCGTTGCCGGTCTTATCCGCTCTGCGTTAATTTTGCCTGATGCCCAAAGAATCTCTTCCGTTATGCGACGAAATTCACATCGAGCAACTCGAGGTATCGAGCGTGATCGGAGTATCGGAACACGAACGAAAGACTCCGCAGCGATTAACCATAAACATCTCGTTTTGGCCACATCAGCAAACACAGGATATGGCGGACAAGATCGGCCAAACGATTGACTACACCGTCGTAGCCGAGGAAACGCAAAGGTTCGTCCATGATCAGGCGGTTAACCTCGTTGAGACACTGGCCAATGGACTCGCAGCGCATTTGCTAGAGAACTTTCCAATCCAGAAAATCACACTCGAGATTCGCAAGTTTCCTCTGGAGCATGCCAAATACGTCTCCGCAACCGTAACACGTAACGCAGTCGCGAGTGATGATTCGGAAAAGACGATTCGATAACCCACCTATCGGGTCAGGCAACGGCAGAGGGCAGCGGCCTTGAACATGCCTTCGTCGACCATAGGTTGTGCAGTGAAGGTTTTGACCACTCCTGCGGTTCTCCAAGTGCGTTGGCTTGGCCGAATGAATTTCGCTCAGGCGCTTGCGTTGCAGGAAGAAATCGTGGCTGAGAAACGGTCGAATTCTTCGTTGCAAGATCAACTGCTGCTTCTCGAACACGAACCGGTTTATACCATCGGTCGCACTCCAGACCGGTCCAGTTTACTAGGCGCGATGCACTTGCCACATCCGCTCTATTCAATCAATCGAGGGGGGCAGGCGACTTACCATGGGCCGGGACAATTGATGGGTTACCCAGTTATCGATCTGCGCCGGTACGGCCAGGATTTACACAAATATTTGCGCTGGCTCGAACAACTGCTCATCGAATTTCTCGCGCAACACCATATTGACGCGAACCGGCGCGAATCGCTCACCGGCGTTTGGGTAAAAAATCGCAAGATTGCTTCGATTGGCGTCGGTGTGCGGCATTGGATCACCATGCACGGATTCGCGCTGAACGTGTGCGGCGATCTCACGCCTTTTGATCACATCGTCCCGTGCGGTATCAATAATGTCGCCATGACGTCGATGGAAAAAGAGTCGGGAAGGATGTGTGCACTGTCCGAGGTGGCGGGAGCTTTTGCGAAATTCGTGGTTGATCGAATCGATAGCTTGCGCATTGCGCCTGACCCGCAATTGATCAACGCTTGACGAATGATTCCACTCGAAGATAACGCCGCTGACATTATCGGAAAAGCACAACGCGGCCTTGGCATGTCCGATTCCGAACTGGCCGAAAAAGCAGGTCTCAGTTCGGAAGCGATTCGTGAACTGCGTGACGGCAATTTTTCTGAATCGGCGTTGGCGAGCGTTGCACCCATTCTTGGGCTCGATGCTGAGACGCTGTGCGCGCTTGCCGACAACAAATGGCGTCCGGAAAAGATCGAAGCGGACGGGCTCGCGCAATTCAATACCAGCTATGGCGACATGACGGTCAACGCTTATCTCCTGTGGGACCCAAAAACCCGCACCGCGACGGCGTTCGACACCGGCGGCGATTCCAAGGAAATGGTCCGCTTCGCGAAGCGTCACAAACTGGATGTGCAACTGATCCTCTTGACGCATGCGCATCCCGATCACATCGCAGACCTGCCGTCCATGCGTGAAGAAACTGGCGCGGGCGTTTTTACTCCGGCGCGCGAAGCGGTCCCGGGCGCCGAACCGATCGACGAGGGCAAGAAATTTCGGCTTGGAAATCTGCAAATTGATTCACGCCTCACCTGGGGTCATTCCCCTGGAGGAATGACTTACGTGGTGACGGGGCTTGCCCGTCCAATCGCGATTGTCGGCGATTCGCTTTTTGCCGGGTCAATGGGCGGCGGCAACGTTTCCTATCGCGACGCTCTGCAAAACAATCTTCAAAAAATTCTGACGTTGCCTAACGAAACAATAATATGCCCCGGCCACGGCCCGATGACCACGGTAGGCGAGGAGAAACAACATAACCCGTTCTTTAAAGCAAAGTTTGATGTTTAAGGTTTGATGTAGGCTCGCGTTGTGAGTAAAGCGGAACTTCTGGTGCGCGTAAAATTATTCAGTTTGCGAATTTTGAAGCTTGTCTACCACTTACCTCAGACAATGTCTGGACGCGCAATTGGAAGCCAGCTCGTGCGCTATGGAACATCGGAGGGCGCCAACTATCGTGGGTCATGCCGACCACGTTCGCGTGCTGAGTTTGCAGCCAAGCTTGGTATTGTCGCTGAGGAAGCGGATTAAACTATGTACTGGCTTGAATTGTTACGTGACGGGAAATTGCTCTCCGAAGCAAAGGTTTCTGATCTACTAAGAGAAACTGACGAACTCACTGCGATTTTCACTGCCGGGCGGCGCAGCTCGAGTGGAAGTCAAACTTCAAACCTTAAACCTCAAACATGAACATTGGTTTTGTCGGAGTTGGCCGCATGGGCGCAAACATGGCGCGCCGATTAAAGGATCGCGGATTTCACGTCACGGCGGTTTACGATTCGAATCGGGCAGCTGCCACGGCGCTCGCATCGGAGCTCGGCTGCGCCGCTGCACAGGATTTATCGGAAGTAACAGCAGAATCCGATGTGATTTTCACTGTCGTCACCGACGACAATGCGATGCGCCGAATCTTCGCCGGGCCCGATGACAATCTGTTGGTTAACGCGCGCGACAAATTGTTCGTGAACTGCGCAACGATCTCGCCGCAAGTCCACGCCGAGGTCGAAAAGCTGGCCGAGAAAGCCGGTGCGCAATCGCTCGAAGCATGCATGGCTTCGAGCATCACGCAGGCGCGCGAAGGCAAACTTTACCTAATGTGCGGCGGCAGGGAGGAAGCATTCCAAAAAGCCGAACCAATTTTGAAAGAGCTTGCCGCTCAGATCCGCTTTGTCGGTAAAGCCGGTGAAGCCGCCAAGGTGAAAGCGCTGGTCAACATGGTAATGAACATCAATACAGCAGGCCTTGCTGAAGGTCTCGGACTCGGCGCCGCGCTCGGTCTGGACCTGACGATGCTTCGTGAAGTTTTCTCTCAGACCGGTGCAAACTCTCGCGTACTCGAGACCGACGGAGAAGATATGCAGAACCGCGAGCACAGCTGTTTTTTTTCCGCAGCACACGCCGCCAAGGACAGCGGAATCGCCCTCGACCTCGCGCGAACCCTCGGCCTCGATCTGCCGCTCGCCCGCGCCACCAAAGAACAATATGACCGCATGATCGCCGAAGGCCTGGGCGAACTCGACAAATCCGGCATCGCCGAACTCACCTTCAACGATCGCCGGGAACGTTCCGGCGATCCTGGCTGACTCGCCTTCTGCTAGTTGGCCGGTGGGTTGCTGCGTGAATTACCCGACACGGAAGCGAATGTCGCGGATGGTTTTGCCGCCGAAGCGTTGTTTTAGTTTGCGCAGGATTTGGAGCTTGGAGACTTGTTCCAGCTCGTAGTGCAATGCGGGTTGGAGGACACGGACATACAGAATTCCCTCGCGCAACGCGACGGGGGTTGAGTGCACGGCGATGAAGTCGCCTACGATCTTTGCCCATGCTTCGATCACTTCGGTTTCGCGGAGGCGCTCGCGTAAGCCGAGACGTTGCATCAGTTTTGGCATTACGTCGGCCGGAGATTGCCACCGGTCCGGTCGCGGTTTTCGCTCAGGTAGACCTCGCCATTCGGCGATCACTGCGGCGCGGAGGGAAGGGTTCATCGAGTAATGGTCAGAATAGTTATCGTTTCTGGAATGGACAACTCTAAGCTGCTGCCGCACGGCGCGCAGGACAGGGTGCGCTACGGCGAATCTATCCAATAGCGATAAGGTCTGCGCGGCACGCAAGCACGCAGTTATTTTTCTATTTGGCGAAGTTTCAAATACATCGCCAACATTAAGATCCCGATGAGCGCGATGCTCACAGCGAGACCAATCTGACGGTATTTGTAGTCTTCGTCGGCTTGATTAACGAGCGCGCCGGTGCGTTTAATGGCCTCTTCCCCCGGAGCCGCCACCTGCTGGAAAGTATTACGGCTGAACGAATGCACATACCTCCGCGACTTTTTCAAAGCGTCGCCGAGCTCCGTCAGCTGGTTATTGATCGGGTCCACATCGAGGCCCCGGGTTGCGAGCTTGTCCGAGACCGCAATAAATTTGGTCCGCGCCTGGTCCAACTGAATGATCGTGTCGTGAAAATAATCCGCCGTTCTGATGCATTGAGGATCTTCCTTGGCGTATTGACGATGGCAATCTCCGCACAACTGGCCTGGCCCGGTAGCCAGCATGGAATCATGCGTTTTGGCAATTGCGTGATTCCCATGGCACTTGCCGCATTCGGGCCAGTTGTGTTGATCGAATGCCAGCTTGTGTTTGCTGCCGTCGAACAAACTCGAATTGGCCGAGTGACAAAGACTGCAACTTCGACTCACCTGCGTGACGCCAGGAGGCGTGGCGGCGTGGTTGCCGTGGCACGTGTTGCACGCGGGTGCGCCCAAGTCGCCGCGCACGAGCAGCGCACGTCCGTGCACGCTGTCGCGATATTCCGCGAGCTGATTGGTTGGGAGCGGTGAGCCGTCCGGGAGCGTGAACCCGGCCATGATTTTCGGATTGGCATGGCATGCGCCGCACGTCTCCGGGACCCGCTGCGCGTACACCTTTGACTGCGGATCTTTCGCCGGACGGATGCCGTGAACGCCATGGCAACTCACGCACGACGGCGCGCGGTCGTCATGTTGCTCGAGTAACGTCCGGCCATGCGGGCTATCCTTGAACTTCGCCAACTGATCGATCGGCAGCGAAGGATTGAACTCATGCATGATCTTTGGATCTGAGTGGCAACGCGCACAGAATTGAACGACCCAGGCGCGATTTTTTTGCCGATCTTTCTCCGGCCATTCCTTGACGAAATCGTGGCCGAAATCGGCCGTGGGATCGCCTCCGTGACAACCGGCACACGAAAGCCCGCGCCGAAAATGAGTGTCCTCAACGATTTCCTTGAGATTCATGTGGGCCGCTGGATTGTTTGAACCGGTCGGAACAGAAAAGAGAGTCTCTGCTGATTGAGCCTCGGAGTCGGTGTGACACAGAATGCATCTGTTCTGCAGGACCAGTTCCATCTTTTGCGAACGCAATTGCAACCCGAGTAGCGTTGCCAAGTGTTCCGGACGCGTGATGACTTGTTTTTCGACGAGATCGTTCAGTAGGGCGCGAAGATTATCATTGAGCCCATTGAAATAGGCTTGTTCTTCCGGGCTAACGATCAGTTTACCATTCGCGTTTTTAGCCTCGAGCATCCCGGACAGTTTCGGATTTGCTGCGGCGGAAGCTGGTTCTGCCGCAAAAACGGCAGCCGAAGTCAAAAACACGACAAGAGTAATTGCGGCCGTTCTCATCTTGCGTCACTCGAATTACGCTCGCGAGCGGGTCGCGTACGAAATTACGATTGCGATTGCCGCCACCGCGACCGCGATCACGCCGGAAAGCAGATAAGAAAAACCGCCCAATCCGTGCAGCGCCACCTGCAACAGAGCCGCCCCGGTGAGGACGAACCAGCGATGTTCGAATCGCAAATATCGGACAACAATGACCACCGCGCCCGCGGCCAAAGTCCACCATGCGCAGACGCGTGCGACATTACGCAACGCAGCCAGGTCATCGCTTATTCCGCGCGCTCCGATGTCCCAGCCCATGAGCGTCAGGTAAGTAAGAAAAAGAATCGCCGCCCAACCGAAATCGCTGAAAGCGGGCGACGGTTTATCGTGGTAAGCGCGCCGGTCGAGCCACGGAATGATGGCCCAAATGCCGAACAAAAGCGCGATCAACAACAAACAAACTTGCGGGCCTTCCAGACCAAAGAGGTGCGGCGGAAATTCTTTGAGCAGCTGATACTCCCACAGAAAATACCATTCTGGTTTGATGCCGGGATACGCCGGCGCGAAAGGATCTGCTTTTTGACCGAGTTCCCAATCCATTCCCGGAATGCCCGGGCCGTACGGGAGAAAAACCGCCAACGTCACCAGGGTCATCAAGCATGCCAGCCACAACAACGCGTCGCGCATCGCAAAGCTGGGAAAAAACTTCATGCCGCGCGGCGCGGCTTTAGCTCCCATGGGCGGGGCCATTCCCTGGCGTTGAATCAAAAGCAAATGCAACCCGATCAAGCCGACGAACGCGAGGGGTAAAATCACCACGTGCGCTGCGAAAAATCGGTAGAGCGTGTTGATGGTGACATCCTGCCCGCCGCGCAACACCTGCAACAGCCAGTTGCCTAACAACGGAACCGACTTCACGATGTTTGTTCCCACCGTTGTCGCGAAATAGGCCAGCTTGTTCCACGGCAGCAGATAGCCGGAGAAGCCGAAGCCAAGCGTGAGCAAAAACAACAGGTATCCGGAGACCCATGTCATCTCGCGCGGCGGCCGGTACGCTTTCAACATCATTGTGCTGAACATGTGAAGCGTCAGCGAAATGATCATCAGGTGTGCGCTCCAACTGTGGATCGAGCGGATCAGCCAACCGAAGGGCACCTTGGTGGTCAGAAAACGAATGCTCTCGTACGCGGTCGCTTCACCCGGTTGATAATACATTAGCAGCAGCACACCGGTAACGACCTGGACAACGAAGAAGAACATCGTGATTCCACCCAGGTAGTACCAGCCCATCCAATGCGAACCGATGGGCACTTCCTTGTGGCGCAGGAACTCGAACAGTGGCGTGAGTTGATACCGGCGATCCAGCCAGCCGCGTAGGCCTCCAGTTTTCTCGCCGCTGTTGATATCAGGTCCTTTCCTCAGAAACGACAATTCCACCGTCAGGTTGACGTTGGACAGCGTACTTGGTCAGTGGCTGAGGGGGCGGGCCAGACAACACGCGACCATTCAGATCGTCAAAACGCCCATCGTGACACGGACACCAGATGACTGATTGCGCCGGCAAAAATGTGACGGTGCATCCTTCATGTGTGCACTTTGCACTGAACGCATGCAATTGATCGTTGGTTTGCAAAACGATCACGCGTTGTCCGCTCACCGGGACGATGACAAACTTTTTCTGCTCGAGTTTGGATGCTTCATCGCGCGTCAATCGCGTCGGTCCCGTCGGACCGGTTTGCGGCAACGGTTTTAGATAACGAATGATTGGGTATGCAATGCTGACCAGCCATCCGAGAAAACTCGCGCCCAAGATCAGATCGAGAAAATGCCGGCGCGATGTCGAAGAAGAGGCCTCGCTCATCATAGCGGACGATCATGAACAGTTTCGCCCGATGGGACTGCGCATTTTTTCGGAAAATTCGGCCGTCCCGGCGAATTCGTTCATTACAGAGTTTCTATGCGTCAGAAAAACCGGTTCAAGTTTTATTTCCGGTACCGAAACGTGCTCAGACCTGCGTTTGTGATGACAAATATTTATGAATACCTGCCGCAGCCTTGCGGCTATCGCGCACAGCGCGCACAACAAGATCCGGACCGCGAACGAGGTCGCCGCCGGCGAACACGCCGGGGACACTGGTCATTTGGTTCTCATCGACGATCACGCCGCTCCATTTGTTGACCTCGATCTTGTCAGAATTGCCGGCGGCGAAAATCGGAACCGGATCGAATCCGTAGGCGACCAACACGACTTCGATTGGCACACTGAATTCGGAGTCCGAAATCGGGCGCGGCTTGCGACGACCTTTTGCATTCAGTTCGCCTAATTCCATTCGGACACAGCGCGCCTCGCAAACTTCGCCGTTAGTGTTACCTGACAACGAAACAGAAGTATCAGCGCTCCACATCCCGAAACTGTGGCCCCAGTTGCCCAGCACATAGATGCTCGTACAGAGGAGCTGACTAGGGCAAACGAGACGCTCGACGGCGACGCAATCGCGCAATCGACGCAGCGGAAAGATACTGGAAGTTCTGGGGCGGCGGGCCTCGATGACAGAGATCCCGTAACGGAATCGGACGACGGAATTTCCACACGGAACCCACAGTGATTCCGTAGCCACGCTTGCGTTTACCATAGTATGCGAGGAGCTCGTGATAGCCTATTCCGGAACGTGCTCGATGCTTTCGCCATAGACCCACAACAGTGAGTTCCTCGATTTCGACGACTTCGCAAAAGGCAATTACCTGTTGGATTGGCGTGCTGGCGTAGAGGGCAATATATTTCGGCGGCTGTGTAAAACGAACTTTTCTGAATTCGACTCGTTTTCGCCCAGCGATGATGGCCTCGGCGAACTTCGGTTTAATTGCTAGCAGCGCTACTGAATGTGAGTCTGAATCCACTGGCGGGCTGAGAAAGTAAGTTTTGTAATCGATTGCGGAGCCGCGGCGATAATCCTGTTTCGGAGCAAATTGTCCAGCTTAAATGGCGGCCTGAGCACGCGCGTCTGACGGAATAGAATCGCTAACACTGGCTTGCGGCAGAGTCGCTGAATTTCTTTGTACGGATAAACAGTCCGTTTACCGACGAACCTTGCAATTTTAGTTGGCGTGTCCGATACGAGCGTGTCTTCGACCACCGCGAGGACGGTAATAGCTTTGGCGTCTTCCGACCGGTAAAACGCGAGAATTGACCCGGAGCGCAGTTCACGTGATACCGAGTTACACAAATACGCCTTGCGCAGTGCATTCCCGCACGCGCGTTCCCCTTCGAAAAACTGGACTTGTTGAGTCGCCTCGGGAAACAGAACATCATGGTAATTTGGCTTGATCGGGACAACAAAAGCGGAAACGTTCCGCCACTTCATCGCTGAAGGACCAAATCTTCTGTTGAACTCGAGCGGATCTAGCGCACTGATGTCATCGTCTGCAAACGATAGTCGTTTGGTTAGCCGAAGTTCTCCGCGCCGCGTGTTCGAATTGAGATCGTAAAAACCAAAGTCGTTCAGGAACGCAATCAAACGCTCCTGTTTTGGAAAAACTTCGACGAATAGGAACTGAAACTGATTGCTCTCGGCATAGTTCAGAACGTCGCGAAGCAGCAGTTCGCCGTATCGAAAGCCGGTGTGCGTGTCTGAGATTTTGAACATGCAAATCTTTAGTGTCTTGCCGGGCATTCCGAGATCCGCTCGCTCTTCCCGTTTGACGATCGAGGCGCCAGCATACGTCGCGTCCGGCGCATGCACGATCCATGCTTGTCGATGTTCACGTTTGCACTTGAGCAACCACTGATCGAACTCTGGGTAATCTTGCCTAACCGATACAAAGATGTGATCGGATGCGTCGAGGTTATGAGCTTTTGTACTTTGCACCGCGGGCAATGCCGGCGGGGCCTTGTCCGACAGGGCATCTACCTCCGTAAGCGCTTCCGTGAGGTAAGCGACACGGTGATGCAGGCTCAAGCGCTTCGCTTTCCGATGAATTCCGATGTCTTCGGTAACGAGAGAATCGACGGCGTCAGCATAGACCACGGCAAGGAGCTGATGATCGACCCAGTCGTGACTCTGCTCGTCGGGAATTCCGAGGATAGCATCCACGCGCGATGACGGCGGAGGATTGGGAAGCGTCGGATATTTACCGAGAAGAGTTTTTCGTAACTCGCGGCGACTCGCATCGCGATCCCCGCAAATGTCCTGGCGCTGTGCGGAATGAACGAAAAGTGGGAACCCAAGTTCGTTCGCCTTTTGTGCAAATAGAGTAGCCGTTGATCTAAGTGGCTCACTTTCTTCCGGAGCCGTCGGCTCAAGCGGAATAAAAATATTAGTGTCTATGAGAAACTTCAAAGAGGAAACACATCGAATTAACTGAACCGCCGATCGTACTCGCGAGAAACACGCGTAAGCAGGGCGGAATACTCGAGCTCCGTTTTGGACACATTGAGCCACTCGAATGGATGCGGCTTCGCATTTGTGGCGCGGAAGCGAAGGATCTGAAATTCGTCAAATGCTGGACGAGCTCGGTCGTTTAGCCGCTGCTCGGCCTGTGTCGCTTCCTGAATTGGATGTTTGTATTTCTTGCCGTCGGTTGGCCAGCGTTTCCTTCCTTCGAATGACACGTAGTGCTCCGCAAAATTGATTCCGATAAATCCGACACAGATCGGGTTACCACCGCCGCGCTTGAATTGATGGACCTGATTGATTAGATCGGTGCTTACTCGGTCAATTTGTTTGATCATCGCTTTGGCAAGAATCTTTGTCTCGGCACCGATCTCGATCGTTGCAACCGGACCGCGTGCGACTAGCAGTCCCTTTTCGATTACGGCAACCGCTGCAGGAACAAGCTCGCCGAAGGTTCCATCGCCGCGCCGGCCTGGTTTGCCCGTCATGATGTTACGGATATTTACGACGCGTTCGTGATGTTGCACACGCTCGACCAGGTTTTCCGATTTACTGATCGCCACGAGGTCTTCGTATAGTTGCGACGCGACGAGATCACCTAGGTTCGATTTACGATGGAGATACGGCTTGCCCTCGAACAAACTGCGAAAGGTTCGGAGCAGAGCGTACTTCTCGACGCTCATCGCTCGATTTTGAATGTCGAATGAGTCGCGCCGAACGTTCGGGGCAGGGCTGTCGCGAGTCGTAGTCGTTGCTCCGCAATTTTCAGGTAGGCAGGTTCGATCTCGTTGCCGATGCTGTTCCGGCCTGTCGCAACCGCGGCAAGATTGGTTGTTCCCGTTCCAACGAACGGATCCAACACGGTGTCTCCAGCGAACGAGAAAAGTTTAATCAGCCGCTCGGCAAGACTCTGCGGAAATGGCGCGGGATGCCCGCGCCGCGTCGATTCCCCTTTAATGTCCAGCCACGCGGCCCGCAGCCAAAATCGCATTTCATTTCGCGTCAGCATTGACAAGGCTTTTTGAATCGGTGAGGGCGAGCGATACTCGCCGCCTTTCCTCAGGAACAAAATATATTCAACGTCGTTCTTAATAATCGCGCCGGGTTGATATGGTTTGCCGTAGAAACCGGCGCCATTCCCTTTCGCTTCCGTAACACCATTGGCGATTTTGAACCAAAGAATCGGCGTCAGAGTATCAAGACCGAGCAATCGCGCCCGCACCATGGTATCCGCGTGCAGCGGCATAACGCGATGGCGACCTTGTTTGCGCGGAATACAAACGTCACCGATAACGCAGCAGATTCTCCCTCCAGGCGCGAGAACTCTCGCGCATTCGCGCCAAGCTTTATCGATCTCATCGAGAAAGCTGTTGTAATTGGAGATCTCGCCAAGTTGTCGCTCGTTCGCCTCGTACTTCTTCAGCGTCCAGTAAGGCGGCGATGTAACAATAAGATGGACGCTTGCGTCAGCAATCCACGAAAGATCCCGCGCGTCGCCGAGGTGAAGATGGTGAGTCGTTCTGTCAAACGGTGCAGGCCACGCGTGCGCGCGGTAGTGCGCGTTGGCGCTGAGTAGCTTTGCGATCGCGCCCCGCTCGTTATCGGAAAAATCAATTGGCGGCCTTGTTGGATCGAATGTTTCGGCCAGACTTTGATTTTCAGCGCGCTTCTCTTTCGGCCTGTGATGCCGAAAACCATTCGTGGCGCCGTTACCGGATTTACGGATGAGATAAAGTTGCTCCTCTTCTCGCACGCGGCGTTTGTTTCTGGGGTGCAACGCCGATTTCGTTGCAGCCGCTGAGATTTTCGGCATGCCAATCTTTACCACGCCGAAGTGAAGCATTCCATCCAGAAATCCATTCCTTCATCCAATCAAACGTTTTTTGGACAACTCCAAATCTGAAGCGCCACCAGTGTTTTCGCGCATGTTTTTGGTGGACAGAAGAGATAAGGAACGATTTTCATGTGCCGGCTTACAGCATCGGCGTTTGGCCAGATAAAGCGGCTGAGATTTGAGGCTGCTCGTCACGAGAAGAAATAGGTGCGGCGCTGAAACTGCGCCATTTTTCGAGTGGCATCGCAGCAAGGGCCATCAACGTGAGTTGGCTGAACATGAATCCGACCAGCCATGGGAACGCTTTTTGCATGAAGCCATAGGAATGCAGGCCCACGCCGAGCATGTTTACACCGAACCACGAGAAACTCGTGACGATGTTGCCGAAGAGCGCCATGATCATAAGGCCGCGTTGCCGGATGAAGCCGCCCCAGCGCGCGTGCAAAATGATTGCGCACCAGAGGACGATCAGCACCGCGCCGTTTTCTTTCGGGTCCCAGCCCCAGAAACGTCCCCACGATTGATCGGCCCAGATTCCGCCCAGCACTGTGCCGACAAAACTGAACAGCGTGGCGAAACAAATTACGCCATAGGTCATGCGCGCGAGCGAATCCGCGGTCTGCTTTTTCAGCGAGGTCGTGAACACACCACGCACGACGTAGATAATGGCAAGCATGCCGGCGAGGAACATCGCAGAGTAACCGGTGGTGATCGCGACCACGTGCGTGGCCAGCCAGATATTCGTATCGAGCACGGCCTGTAACATTTCGAGTGTGTCGCCGCTGCCGGCGAGATGATGAGCGATGATTAATGTCACAAAGCCAATCGCCCCCGCGCACGCCGCGCCGATCCCGTCTTTGAAAATCCGTTCAAGTATCAGCGCGACAATGACCGCGCCCCAGCCGATGAAAATCGCAGAGGAATAAAGATTGGTGACCGGCGGTCGCTCCTGGAGATACATCCGCGAACCCAGGCCGAAGGTGTGAATCGCGAGTGCGAGCAACAGGATATAGAATGCTGAACGTCTGAGCGGAGCGCTCCAGCCGAGCCATGATGCGCACGCTAATAGAAAAGCGAGCACGTAAAGCGTCATACTTTGAGTGAATGGCTGAAGCCGATTGAACAAAAACTCGAAGGACGCGCGCTTTGTCGCGTTCGGTTGCTCTTTGGCGAACCAATCAGCCATCCGCTGCACATGTCGGTTGAAGACCGTGTGATCGCCTGCGCGATAGGCGTCACCGACGGTCGCGTATTCGGCCACAATCGGATGAATTTCACCGGTGGCGACCGAACGGAGCAAACTGGCGCCGACGGAACGCCATTCACCATTTCCAGTAGTCGGGGGCGTTGGCCCCGGAAGGCCCACGGGCGGAACTGCCAGGAGATATGCCATCTCAGACAGTCGGTCGTAACGCTGAATCATCTCCGCGACGTCATTGAGTTTGGTCTTGTCGAAATCTTCGCCCATCGCGCGTTTGCGCGCTGCCTTTGCTGCACCCGGCACACTGCTCTCGAAACGCTGAAGTTCGGCAGCGAAATTCTCTGCGCCCTCTGGTTGCACACTATTTTTCAGCCGCTGATACAGCGAGAGTCCGTTGCGCAGATTCAGGATGGCACTCTGATACGCGGAGCGCTGGACTGTTTCGAGCTTGTCCGATTGCGCGGCTTGTTCATCGATCTGCTTCAGAAAAGGCGCAAAATCGGCGAAACTAAAATATTTCCGGTCGCTCTGTTGCCAGCCGAACAAGCCCAGCACATCGGCGTTCTGGACGACGAACACTGGATATTGATCGGCAACGGGAGCCTTGAACAAAACGTCGGTGAGCCATTGCATCGCGGTCAGAGTTCTGCTGTCCTCCAGCGGCAGTTCCTGTTTGCCGTGAATGATCAGGAGCGAATTGCGTGCGACAGTGTCGAGCGGTTTGACCCGGCCTCCCACTAGCACCGGGATTCTGCCGAATTTCGCGAAATCGAATTCGTTCTTCGCTGTCTTTGGGGCGATCCAACTCGGGGCGATTAACACCACTGCAAAGGTAAAAATGATTAAAGGTACGAAGCGTTTCATGCCACTGCCCTCCGTCGTTGCCTCGAAAATCCGACCAGATGAAAACCAAATTGCACCAGCAGACCGGCGGCGACAATCACGCACGCTACGTAAGGCGCGATGAAACTCGGGTTGTGCACCACCTGCAAAATTGTCGCGGAATCGTCCGGCTGAAATCCGGCCTGATAAAATGTTTCCCCGCGATAGCGGAGTGGATGATTCATGTAAATCAACACGTCGCGGTCCACGGAGCGCTCCGGATCGATCAATGTGACTTTGCTTGAGAAATTCTTAGGGATTTCGGTGCCGGCGTATTTTTCGTGCGTGAACTTCTGCAACGTCACGCTGTAAGGCTTGTAATAACGGGACGGCCGCATCGTGATCCTCCATGTGCGGCCGCCGCACGCAAATGTCTGCGGCGCGCCGAGTGCATCCGATACGAGCCATGTGCCTAACGAACCGCCGTTTCTCGGCAGAATTTCGATTGCGGCACTCGGCACGTCGCGCTCATCGGCAGCAGTCGCGCGCGACGCGGGCTCTACGGCCATCATGGCGCCGGGTCCTTGATTGGCGATCGGTCGCGCGCCTTCGCCCGCCTGGCTCAACATATTGAGACGCGAATTTTGATAAAAGTTCCTGACCACGATCCGGAACGGCAAACTCGAGTGGTCGATCACACGATTGTGTCGCAGCACGCTTTCGGGAATGGCGGTCACCTGATCGAGATCGTCGCCGCTTGTGTCTGTCACGGCCAGTTCTGTCTGGCGCATGTCCTCGGAATAATTTTTCGCATCACCATTCGATAACCGCATGTGGCTCTCCACAGCGAAAAGATCGGTGAACAGTCCGCCGGCGAGCATGATAATTAATCCCGCATGTGTGAGATGAATCCCCAGTTTCCGCCAAGTCCAGCGGAAACGTTTTATATGCGCGGCGATGAGGTTGATCAGCAAAACGGCGCCAATGAGATGGCCTCCAGGAAAAATCGGTATCTGGAATCCGCGTCCTTCCGGTGGCCACCACACAAACATGCTTTGAAAATAACGCTGCTGCGCTTCGTGGATCCCGAGATGCACCTGCGCGAGTGTCCCGGCAAAAATCAGCGCCATCGCCGCGGCAAGACAAATGATTGTCAGCTTCAGCGATGTGATGATGTCAATGAGTTTGTGCAGCATGTTTTCTAAAACCCATTTCTAAATGTCATTCTGAGCGAAGCGAAGAATCTCAAGTCATTTCTGCCTTCGTGAAGTAACCAGAGATGTTTCGCTTCGCTCAACATGACAGTCATTTGTGAATTAGAATCGGACGGATTTGATGAATTTCACGAAATTCGGTTTCTCCTTTTCAACTGCCGCGCTTGGGCCGGTTGCTTTGAAAAACCAGACACGTCCGTCGCGGCGCGTCCAGGCTGCAATGGTGCGCGTATCGGCACCGGCGATGTCAGTTGTTGAGAACGTCGTGTCGTCGGTTTTGAGAGGAGCGACTTGCGATGTCACGGTGCTCGCATCAATCGGCGCGAGACCAATTTGACCGCGCCACCTGTTGATGTTGTCCGCATCGTTACCTCCCTCGCCAGGGAAGGTCACAATCGAGATGTCGATCTTGCCGCCTTCTTCTGCCGGCGCGCTGAAGCTGGCGTAACGCATCGACGACCGCGGCACTTCTGTCCAGCCTTCCGGCGCTTTCCAGTGGATATGGGGTGTGCCGGAATCAGCTGGTGGCGCTGCTGCCATTTGGGGCGGCTCATTTTGATTCTGGGTATTGCAAACTGCCGCGACCCATTTAATGAAGTCGCCCTTCTGTGCCTCGGTGAGATCGGCGTTGCCGCGCATTTTGAAAAACAGGGTCGAATTACCGGTAATCACCATTGCGGCAACGATTCTGCCGTCTCTTGCTGGATCGGCGTTGTCAGGGAGACCTGCAAGGTCAACGATGGTCACATCACCCAGCGAGGTGTGCAGTCGCTGCGCCATCTCGCCGAGCTTTTGTTCGGTGATCGGCGGTTGACCGAGTTGGCCGAGCCAGCGGTTCACATTCTCAAGGACGTTCCCGGCGGCGGAGCCGAGACTGACAAATGAAATATCTGCGACTGCTCCGTTGTCGCCTTTGACGAGGAAACTGGCCCGACGCATTTGCGACAGCGGCTGCGGTTCCCAATTGGGCGGTGTCGTCACGGCCGTTTCCGTCGCAGGCGCAAGACCGCCGGGCATCCGTGGGGCGGTCGTATTCGTGGGCATGACACCTTGCTGCTGAGATGCCGATTCTTCCAGCGGCGCCTTGGAAACGCGGTACACCTTGATCTCTGAGTTTTTCTCGCAGGCCGTCAGCGCACTGAAAACAGTGATCCAAACGACAACCGCTTTGCTACCCGCCCACTTCGACCGTTGCTGTTTACCCAATAAACCCATTGTCCTGGATACCATTATTTCTGAGGTCCGCCGGTATGGCAATCAACGCATGAAAAATCCGCATAGGGGGCGTCGATGTGAACGAAGTCGTATCCTGCTGCATTGATTTGTTGAAGCGCTTCCCCGCTGCCTTGCGCGAGGATGAGGTGACACGAGTTGCAGTCGCTGGCCTTGATCGAGTTCTTACCATCGGCGGTGACGTGTTTGCCGTCATGACAGCGGAAGCAGCCGTTCCAATTCTTGTGTCCCACAAAATCCGGATAGGTTCGCCAATCGACTTTTACCTCCGGGAAAAAGTTCTCGCGATAAATCGACTGCGCTACGTTGATGATTGGAGTCGACTGCGCCGGGTCGGGATACGCTTCGCGCAGAGAATTCGCAATGCCTTGTTCGGCTTCACCTCTGGTGGAGTAAGGCTTGACCAAAGCGGCTACGACTTTTGATTTCACCCAGGGCGTCTTTGGATCGAGCCGCGCGGTCGATAATGCCAGATCAACTGCGTCATTGGGCGTGTGGATCTTGTGTGCAGGGCGACTATGGCAATCCATGCAGTCCATTCGGCGAATTTGATGCTTTGCCGGATCGTCCTTGAATTCCGGATCGCGGTACTCAGTAGTCACGCCCTGGGGGTTCGTCATTCTCACCCACGGGATGTTCAGAAGCTCATCGTCGGTGGCGATGTATTCGATCTTGTTGGCAATATTCATATGCCAGTGAATTCCACCGGCAGGACCATTTGAAGGGTCACCCCCGCCGACATTAAGCAGAAGACGAACAGCAAACGGCGTATTGTGTTCGTCGGAAAGATAATGCTGAAATGTGCGGTCGACGTTGCCGACGTATTTCTTCGGCCAATGGCATTGCTCACAAATCGCCTGAGCCGGGCGCTGATTGTTTGGGAGACGAATAGGACGATCGAAATCGTTGCGAACGGTATGATAAAGTTGTTTCACGCCGTTGACTTTTGTCTTGAAGTAAGCGGCCGCGCCCGGGCCGACGTGACACGCCACGCAGTCCACGCTGGCGTGTGCAGTGTGCTGATATGCAACGAACTGCGGGTCCATCGGCAAATGACAGGCTTTTCCGCAGAACTGAACTGATTCCGTAACCTGATAGGTTTGATAGCTTCCAAGCGCCGTCAGAAATAAGAATCCGACGCTGGCCGCAACGAAAAGTGCGAGAATTCTTCGGTCGCGAGGCCGCGATAAGTCAATCTTAATCGCGAGCGGCTCGGCTGCTCGCACAGCATGACGCCGCGTGCGCCAGCGAATAAGGGCCCCAAGGAACGTAAGAAAAATTCCGAAAATGAAAAACAGCGGCGCAACCGCGTAAGCCAGAATTCCGACATACGGGTTACGGTGTCCGGCTAAAAGGTCGATCCCGAAGAGGAGAAAAAAAGCAAAGAGCGCGCTGGCAGCGAGCACCATTCCGGACCAGCTAAGCCAGTTCCGGAAATTGCGCCTGAAGGGCTGGCGCTGCGCGGGAGCTGTAGCGTCAGGCATCGCGGCAATTAGTTACCTGCGTTTTGAACGTCATTTCGATCCTACCCCGAGTAATTGCCGAGCTGGAAACAAGACCGAAACGGAGTTGGCAACAAAAAAAGCGACGGTTTACCGCCCCCCAAAAAACAGTTCGCGCAAAAATTTAAGCGTTATTTCTTTAAGGAACGGACGTAAGTCACCAGCGCTTTCACGTCGGCGTCTGAGAGCTTATCCTTGAAGCCCTTCATCTTGCCTTTGCCGTTCTTGATGATGTTCGTCGCCTCGGCATCACTGAAGGCCTGTTCTTTCGTGTAATCTTTCACACCAAGCTTCTTCCCCATCATTGTGTTCCCGCTGCCATCTTTGCCGTGACAGGAGGCGCAATGCTGGGCCCAAATTGCAGCCGCATCGGCTGCGACCCCAATGCCCGCTGACGCAATGATGCTTACTGCGAAGACAAGTATTTTTCGTTTCATTCGATTAATGCCTTTGTTCGTTCTTGATCAGACTGAAAAGGATCTATTTCTTTAGCGTCCGGACGTAGACAACAAGGGCTTTAATCTCTTCGTCACTCAACTTTCCCCCGAACGCTTTCATGGTCGTTTTGCCATTCTGCTTAATGCCGTCTTTGATTGCCGTGGCAGCTTGCGCATCAGTGAAGGACGACTGCTTTTTCGGATCCGTCAGATCCATCGCATTTAGCAATTTTCCCATTTTCGTGTCTCCCTTGCCACTGGCACCATGACATTGGGCGCAATTATTGGCCCAATTTGTTTTTGCATCCGCCGCGCGCAGCGCCAACGGTGCCGCGATCAAAAAGCTCACGGTAAGCATAATGATGGTTTTCATGTTGGATGTTCGAAGTGCTTGGTTGTCTAGAACCTAACTTGAAGGCTCGAAAAGAGCGAATGTGCGCGATAATTATTATGACCGCCAGAGGTCACGTCGCGATAATCAAAAAATCCATACTTCAACGTCAGGCGCGTGTTCTTGCTCAGTCGACGCGCGACAGTCGCCGTGACGGCGCTTTCGGTGGCGCCCAGACCGTATGGCACCGCAACCGCAGCGTTCTTGTAGTAATCGTTAGCGCAGTAGAAGTAATAATCAGCATAAAAATCGGTCTTATCGTCGATGATGTAACCGATGCCGCTGGTTACCGTCCAGTAGTCGTTCCTAAAGTTTGGCACCGATGGGCCTGCGTTCGGGATGAATTCGATGTTATTCGCCGGCGTGTCCGTTTGATTGAACACGTAGGAGAAGTTCGCCTGCAGAAAGAACCGGGGCAGGGGATTCCAGTTCAGCGACTCGCTAATAACGTGCTTTTTGATTTCACCACTTTGAAGCTCGGCAAAGGTGTCGCCTTCAAAGTACCACTGACTGTCGATCGCGGTATGCACGAAATCGTAGCGTGTCACCAGAGCAAGGGTACCAAGGCACGCTGGCAGCTTCGGCCGTAGAGTCATTCGAATATTAAAGTCATTGATGTTCCAATCCTGGTTGATTAGACGTGGGAAGTCTGCGCTGAAAATATCTTCGCCGTAAGACGCAATTCGATAAAAGTACTGCCCCGCAAGACTTAATCTCATCGTGGGATTCCACGTGGCGCCTAACGTGTATTTTTGGCCAAGCGCATTGGTGTCCTTGTCCAGAGGCACCTCTTCGTCTATCGACTGAAACTCATTGACGTGGCCCCATTCTTCTTCCCACTCGCCTTCAGCGTAAAAAAGCCAGTCCTTAATACCGGTGTAACGCATCTCCAATCGCTCGGCGAAAAGGTTGTAATATGCCCACCTCCCGCCATCGGCTGGTAATCCAGGTCCGTAGTGGAACCCACCCTCTGGATTGGTTGGACTAAACGGCGGCGTGTTTCGCACGGGCTCCTCCGCGAGAAAAGTCGATTCGGTGTCCAGATTCTCATGAGTAAACCGGAAACCGGTCAAAATAGCGAGGTTCTCGATGGGCATCCAAAACAGATTGGCGTTAAACAAATTTTCCTTAACGGTGGCGATTCCGGCCAAGTCGATAAACGCGTGGTCGCGTTGATTAAGCGTCGGCACAGGCTGCCCGAATGCTTCATCCCAATGTGTGCCGGTGATACGGGACCCGGAGAGATCGTTTTGCAATGTGGTGTAAGAATAGCCGGCGGTGAACCAGAGATTATCGGTAAATCGAGTTACGGTAATCCCGTGCCCACTGAACAGGTCCACGTCGTCATTCTGTTGCTGAGTGACCTTGCGTTGCTGGCCCGGAGGCGGCACGACTGGCGGCAACTGACCGGCACCGCGCTCCACGTTTAGCGAGTAATCATTCGTGTTGTGCTCGTAGCGCATCCCCAGCAAAACGTCGGTGTTACCGATGGTCTTCGATGCCTCGAACGAAAATATGTCGCGCTTCTCATCGATATTGCGGAACGAGGGGATGATCTTTCGCGTTGAATTATACGGAGATTGCAGGCCGGTCAGATTTGTGTCGCCCCAAACAGTCGAATCTTTCTGGCCAAACCGAAATTCATGGTCGTAACGGATCGTAATTTCGGGCCAATTTGGTGCGCGCAATCCCAGTTCGATCCATGCGTCCCCGCGATCAACGTGCATTTCGGGATAGGGTGGATTGAAAAATACATCGTTGTGCGGAAAGAACCCGGCATTGCCGTCGTACCAACTGCGAAACTCGGTGTACCCTGCCTTGATGTAGCCGAAATTCGGCTTCGCTAGTTGTACGGTTATGTCGTAATCGTTGAAATCCCAGAGCGCGTGACCATCGACTGAAAACAGGCCGTTCTTGTCAAAGGTCCCTTCGAAGTGAAGATCCTGGATGCCGCCGTAAACTTGATCACCCGGTAGCCGGTGCTCCTGTTCGAACTGCGCGCGGTCGCCGCTCGTGATCACGCCGCCGATCGCGAGCTCGATCCAATTCTTGTATTCTTCCGGCTGCTCTTCCGTGGCAGTGGCAGTCACGGCTTTGCCATCGCTGGTTCCGCCGTAAGCCCCTGCGGAGGCAAAAGTTCCCGCAAAAACCAGCACCAGGAATCTGCGAGAGGTGTTTGTCATAACATCGACATCAATATCTGAGCAACGGTGTCACGTTGGAGCCGTGCGGTTCTTCATGGCAGCCAGCCGACCAGCACGTCCCCTGCTGCAGGAAGCTTGAGTGATTGACGTCTCCGATGAAAATGGCGCCGGGCGCTCTTTGCTCCTGGAAATGACATTTTAGACAAAGCGTCGCATTGCGTTCGTTCAGCAGGCGCTGATTGACGGATCCGTGAGGCGAGTGACAAACCGTGCAGCCTTGCCGCACCGCCTCATGTGGGTAAACAAACGGGCCGCGTTGTTGTGTGTGACACTCGAAGCAAGTTTCGTTGCGACTGAGGAAGGCAAAGCCGCCGGCTTTGAGCTTCTGTTGAATATTTGTTTGCGCTCCCTTAATGGCGATCCCCTTGTGCACCTCGTGACAATCGGCGCAGCTCATTTTGCCTTCCAGCACCGGATGGTGGTGAGGCAACGCAAACGCTGCGCGAACTTCCAAGTGGCATTGGAAACAAGTTTCCGGCGACTTACGTGGATTGATAATCGTGCCGGCCCCACCGCCAGCTTTGACGTGCAGACTCCCCGGCCCATGACAAGTCTCGCAGCCTACGTCCACAGACTCCTTTGGAGTTTCGCTGCCCTTTTCGCCGGTCTTACTCACGACAACTTTTTTTGTCTGCAGTCGCGCGTGGGTGGCTGTTCGGAAATCGCGCACGATCTCTTCGTGGCAGGTGGCGCATTCTTCCGAACCGACGAATTCCGCGCCAGGGATACTTGGCGGAGCGAGAATCGTTCGGCTGGTGGTGCTACAGGAAAGCAGAATCACGGTCAGCGCGACGGCTCCACCAGCACCCCACAACAAGCTTTCGCGCCTACCACGGATCCATCGAGTTAGTCTCGAATGCCACACTAGTGGCGAGTATGTGCAGAAATGAAAAGCAGTGACTACGCATTTCTTCGGAGGATTTTCTTACTGCCCGTTGGCGCCGTCATTGATAGCGTCCTGACTTCCTGCTGGGTCGGCGCGATATTGTGTTGGCGATTTGCCCGAAAAGCTTTTGAACACGCGATTGAATTGCGACAGGGATTGAAATCCGGCCGCGAACGCGATTTCGCTGATGCGCAGATTCGAGTTTCGCAACAGGTCACACGCAGTTTCGAACCGGGCGCACGCAACATACTCGACAAAATTGATACCCGTTACCTGCTTGAAATTTTCGCTCAGATGGTTCGCGTTCATGTTGACCACTTTCGCGACTCTGGTCAGAGAAAGTTCTTCGCATGAGTGTTCTTCGATGAACTTGCGCGCTTTCCAGATCGCGACCGGCTCAGCTCGATGGCGTGAAGTAGCTTTTCTAAATTCATTTCCGGGCAACATCTTAATCCCTCCAAAGAACAGTTAATCGCCATTGGAGCGCCGCTGCTGTTCTTCCCTTGGCAATTTCTCACCTAATCTTGGCATGGCGGAAAAATGACTGCTTCTGGCCTGGGCAATTTTTGCAAAGCAAAAAAGCAAGGAACGTCGAGCACGAGGCGTATCGAGGGCTTACGAAACCCCACAAAGAAGCAAGTATGGAATACCTGATTCTAGTTGCCGTCGGATTAATGATGGCGCTTTTACACGCTGATCATCGTCGGGTGCGTTTTGACCGCACGTGGGCGGATGACGATGAGTCGCCGGATTAATTTTTTGACAGCCGCCGTGCAGCAAAAAGCAGGGACTCAGACAACCAAAGCGACGACAAACGCGCAGTCGCTTTGATTTATTCGTCTCCACAGTTTTGTCCGCCTGGCCACGTTGGCGATTTACCGCATCACGGCGCCGCGGTCGAGGGCGTACTCCTGGGATAACTCGCAAGCGCGCGGGTGTACTGTGCGCGTTCGAACGCGGTCGGGTCCGGGCAATTTTTTTGGCTGACGACACCTCTAATTTGCTCGACCGATTCGTATTCGTGGTCCTCCATCCATTCGCGCATTTCGCGCTCGATAACGCGAATGTGGTCGATCCCATGGCGCAACAGCACGGAGCAGAGCATTGTGACATCAGCGCCGGCCATTATCATCTTTAGCGCATCAACGCCGTGATGTATCCCGCTGCTGGCAGCGAGATTTGCGCCAATCCGCCCATATAAAAGTGCGATCCAGCGCATCGGGAGACGCATTGCCATCGGTGTGCTGAGAAGAACATTCGGACTCACCTCAAGGGTCTCGAGTTCGATATCTGGCTGATAGAATCGGTTGAATAACACGAGCGCGTTGGCTCCTTGTTCGTCGAGGCGTCGCGCGAAGCGCGAAAAATTTGTGAAATACGGACTGAGCTTCACCGACACAGGAATTTTCAACAGTCCTTTCACCGAGGTGACGATGGTCAAATATTCCGTCTCGATGTCCTCCGCGGTGCGCTCCGGGTCGTTTGGCACATTGTAGATGTTCAATTCCAACGCGTCAGCGCCGGCTTGTTCAATCAGCCGCGCGTATCTCTGCCAACCGCCAAAAGTCGAACCGTTCAAGCTGCCGATTATCGGAATACGAACGGTCTCTTTCGCCTTCGCGATGTGATTGACATACGCCTCGGGATCGACTTTGAAATTCGGTTCGTCGGAGAAATTGCTGAGTGCCTCCGGCGAGAAGCCGGCGTGATTTGCGGAGGTGCGACGGATGCGATAGTTGCCCGCTCGCAGTTGTTCCTCAAAAAGCGAATGGAAAACCACTGCCGATGCGCCGGCGTCCTCCATCCGCTTGATATTATCGAGCTTTTCGGAAAGCGGCGACGCCGATGGCACCAGCGGTGTCCGCAGTTTTATCCCAAGATAAGTAGTATTGAGTTTCATAGATATGTCTCCAAAACGTTGATATCTGGAAAATCATAGGCGCGGTCTTCCACCGCGATGTACCGCGTTTGCGTTTTGCTGTGCAGTTATTGCGTAGCGCTTCAAACATCCGCCGCCGGATACGTCTCGAGCGCGCGCATGTATTGGGCGCGTTCGAACGCGCTCGGATCAGGGCAGTTTCTCTGGCTCATGCTGCCTTTGAGTTGCTCGACCGATTCGTATTCGTGTTCTTCCATCCATTCCCGCATTTCGCATTCGATCACCTGAATGTGTTCGATGCCGCGCCGCAAGAGAATTGAGCAAAGCATCGTTACGTCGGCGCCGGCCATTAACATTTTCAGCGCGTCGGTTACGCGATGGATTCCGCTTGTCGCTGCCAGGCTCGCACCAATGCGCCCATAGAGCATTGCGATCCAGCGCATCGGCAAACGCATCGCCATCGGCGTGCTGAGCAGGATGTTTGGTGAAATCTCCAGCGTCTCCAGTTCAATGTCCGGCTGATAGAAACGATTGAAAAGCACCAGCGCGTCGGCGCCTTCACGGTCGGCGCGCCGCGCGAACCGTGCAAAGTTCGTGAAGAACGGGCTGAGCTTGACAGCCACGGGCATTTTTACCTCCGCTTTGATCGCAGCGAGAATGCTCAGATAATGCGCTTCGATGTCTTCCCCGCTAATCTCGGGGTCGCTTGGAATGGAATAAATATTCAGCTCGAGCGCATCGGCCCCTGCCTGCTCGATCTGCTGGGCGTAAGCCAGCCAGCCACCCAACGTGCTGCCGTTGAGGCTTCCGATGATTGGAATATCGACCGCCGCTTTCGCCTGCGCGATGTGCTCGAGGTACGCTTCCGGCCCGACCTTGAACTCGGGTCGAACCGGAAAATAGCTCAGCGACTCCGCGTAAGATTCGGTGCCCTGTTCGAGATAGAAATCCAGGTCGTGGTGGTCGCGTCGAATCTGCTCTTCGAAAAGTGAATGAAAAACGATCGCCGCAGCGCCTGCGTCTTCCATGCGTTTGATGTTGTCGATCTTTTCCGAAAGCGGCGACGCCGATGGCACCAGCGGCGTGCGCAATTTGAAGCCGAGATATCTGGTCGTCAGGTTCATGAGTTTGGTATCGTGTTGAATTTTCTAGTGGCGAGAAATTCGTAGAATGCGCGGCGGGCGTTCACGTCTGCCTGTGCCATGGCGAGCAATTCCCTTGCGGCATGCGGTTCGCTTTTTTCGAGAATCTTGAATCGCTGTTCCAGCTTGAAGTAGTCCGCGATCTTCACGCGCGGCGCAGCGGAATCCAGTTGGAGTGGATTTTCACCCAGAAGATGCCGCTCGGGATTGTAACGATACAGCAGCCATTGCCCCGTGTTCACTGCCGCTTTCTGGTTTTGCATGGCCGTGGTCATGTTGATCCCGTGCGCAATGCAATGGCTGTAAGCGATAATGATGGCCGGGCCATCATATGCCTCCGCTTCGAGAAAGGCCTTCAGCGTGTGCTCGTCTCTCGCGCCCATAGCGACTGAGGCGACGTAGATCGTGCCGTACGTCATCGCCATCAGTCCGAGATCTTTTTTCGGCGCGCGTTTCCCGCCGGAGGCGAACTTGGCGACCGCCGCGCGCGGCGTGGATTTGGAGCATTGTCCACCGGTGTTGGAGTAAACCTCCGTGTCGAGCAGCAGGACTTTGACGTTTCGGCCGCTTGCAAGCACATGGTCGAGTCCGCCGTAACCGATGTCATAACCCCAACCATCACCGCCGACGATCCACACGCTCTTGCGCACAAGCGTGTCCGCCAGCGCCAGCAAACGCTTTGCAACCAGATCGCCTAACGAGCTGAGTCTGCTCTTTAGCTCGGCGACGCGTTCGCGCTGATCGAAAATGTCCGCTTCGTCGCGCTGGCGCGCGTTCAAAATTTCAGTGACCAGTCTGCGCCCGATTTGCGGCGATAGCTGCTGGAGCAGTTCGCCTGCGAACTCCTGCTGTTTGTCGAACGAGACGCGAAAGCCAAGGCCGAACTCCGCGTTGTCTTCAAATAGCGAATTTGCCCACGCCGGACCGCGTCCATTTCCATCTTTCGTGTAAGGCGTGGTTGGCAAATTGCCGCCGTAAATGGAAGAGCAGCCGGTCGCGTTCGCGATAATCAAGCGATCGCCAAAAAGTTGGGTGAGCAATTTGATGTAAGGCGTCTCGCCGCAACCTGCACAAGCTCCCGAGAACTCAAAAAGCGGCTGTTGCACCTGCATTTTGCGGACATGGTCAGTTGAAACCTGGCGGCGGTCCATTTCCGGAATTGAAAGGAAGAAATTCCAGTTCTCCCGCTCGATGTCGCGCAGCGGCAACTGCGGCTGCATGTTGATGGCTTTCAAGCGGGCTTCGGATTTGTTGCGCGCCGGGCAAACATCCACGCAAATCCCGCAGCCGGTGCAATCCTCAACGGCGACTTGGAGCGTGTATTTCAGCCCTTGCCATTCCGGCAACCGCGCCTCCGCCGATTTGAACGACGAAGGCGCTCCTTGGAGAACAGCCGCCTCATACGCTTTGCTGCGAATCACTGCATGCGGGCAGACCATTACGCATTTGCCACACTGGATGCAGACTTCCGGATCCCAAACCGGGACCTCGCTCGCGAGATTTCGTTTTTCGAATTGCGTTGTGCCGGTCGGATAAGTGCCGTCGTTAGGCAATGCGCTCACCGGAACGCAATCGCCCCGACCCGCGATGATCTCGCCCAGCACGTTCCGGACAAACTCCGGGGCGCACCTGAGTTCTCCGTCGGGTTGTACTCGGGATCGCTGATCCCGGCGGCCGGCGTCAACGCCCCCGGCTACAGTGTCCGGAACCTCCACTTCGTACAGATGCGCGAGTGTCTGCTCAACCGCCCGCAGATTCAGCGCTACGATCTCATCGCCTTTCCGAGCATAGGTTTTCCGGATTGAATTCTTAATCGCCTCGAGCGCCTCCTGCGACGGCAGCACGCCGGAGATGGCGAAGAAACAGGTCTGCATCACAGTGTTGATCCGGCCGCCCATCCCTGCGTCCCGCGCCACTTTGTTTCCATCGATGACGAAGAGCTTCGCGCACTGCTCGATCAGCCGTCGCTGCACGTTTTCTGGCAGACGGCCCCACACGCGGTCGGGTCCCAGGGGTGAATTCAACAGGAATGTTCCACCGGTCGCGAGGTCTTTGAGCACGTCACAGGTCTCGAGCAGAACCAGTTGATGGCAGGCAACGAAGTTTGCTTTGCCAATAAGATACGTCGATCTAATCGGGCGCGGTCCGAAACGCAGATGCGAGATCGTCATCGCGCCGGATTTCTTCGAATCGTAAACGAAATAGCCCTGTGCGAAATAATCGGTGTTCTCGCCGATAATTTTAATCGATTCCTTGTTCGCGCCCACGGTGCCGTCCGAGCCAAGGCCGAAGAACTGCGCACGCACAACATCATCCCGCTCGATCGAGAAATCGGAATCGAAATCGAGACTGGTATTCGACAGATCATCATCGATGCCCACAGTGAAATGATTTTTTGGCGACGGTAGCGCCAGATTGTCGAACACCGCCTTGATCATCGCGGGCGTGAATTCTTTCGACGACAAACCGTAGCGGCCGCCGACCACTTGCACATCGCCGCGGCCCTGCTCGTGAAGCGCGTTTACGCAATCGAGATAGAGCGGCTCGCCTCCCGATCCGGGCTCTTTTGTGCGGTCCAACAAAGCGATGCCGCGCACATCCGATGGTAACGTTTTTACAAAAGCCGCCGCATCGAATGGCCGGTACAGCCGCACCTTTAGGAGGCCAACTTTTTCGTTTTGCGCATTAAGGAAATCGACAGTTTCGTGCACGGCTTCGCAACCTGAGCCCATCAAAACGATCACTCGCTTTGCGTCGGCTGCGCCGTGATATTCGAATAGTCCGTACCGCCGCCCGGTTAACTCGGCGAACCTATCCATCGTCCGCTGTACAGTTGCCGGACAGGCCGCGTAAAGCGGGTTCACCGTCTCGCGCGCCTGGAAATAGACGTCCGGATTCTGCGCCGTGCCGCGAATTACTGGGTGATCGGGAGAAAGTGCTCGCGCGCGGTGCTCAATCACGCGGTCCTCATCGATCATCTCGTGCACCGCCTCGTTAGACAGGGTAATGATTTTCGAGATCTCGTGCGACGTGCGGAACCCATCGAAGAAATGCAGAAATGGAATACGCGATTCCAGCGTGACCGCGTGCGCGATGAGAGCCAGGTCCTGCGCCTCCTGCACCGACGCCGAACAAAGCATTGCCCAACCCGTCGCGCGCGCGGCCATGACGTCGCTATGATCACCGAAGATCGACAGCGCCTGCGCGGCGAGGGAACGGGCGGCGATATGAAAGACCGTCGGGGTCAGTTCGCCGGCGATCTTGTACATGTTTGGAATCATCAGTAGCAATCCCTGCGAGGAAGTAAACGTGGTGCTGAGCGCGCCGGTTTGAAGTGCGCCATGGATTACTCCCGCCGCGCCTCCTTCGCTCTGCATCTCGATCACGGATGGCACCGTGCCCCAAAGATTTTTTACGCCAGCCGTCGACCATGCATCCGCCCATTCGCCCATCGGAGATGCCGGCGTGATCGGATAAATCGCGATCACCTCGTTGAGCGCGTACGCGACCCGCGCCACCGCTTCATTCGCATCCAACATTTTATAGCCCGTCTTCACAGTGCCGAACGTATCCGCTATCGCTGGCAGCCGATGTACGTCCATTGCGTTTTGCTGTGCAGTTATTGCGTCCGGTCGACCAACGCATCGCGATTGGCTACAACGTGGTTGCGATCGCGTTGCTCTACTCACGCTCGCCCAATCACGGTTTTGTACTGTTTCATGCGCACGAAGCTTGAACGCAAAATAAGGGCTTCTATCCAGAGCAATTTTTGCAAAGCAAAAACCAATCCACGTGGAGCGACGTGTTCATGGCACCGTTAGCCTGACGCGTGAAAGGAGCAGTTATGAAAACAGATCGGGTGCTAAGCATAGACGAATTTACTAATGAATGGGGCGGATTTCCGACGGGTGTAAAACCCCCAGCCTGTGGCGCACGTCACGTCCCGATCACAGAAGAGAAGGAGCTGCATCTTGGGAGGAACGCGCGTAGCTGCAATTGCGATCGCTGGGGGCATCCGTGTCCAGACTGTATCGAGCGCGTTGTTGTTCAACCGAAACCGGCCCTCCCGATTTCAATACCGACGAAGAAACGAGGTAACACATGGAATACCTGATCGTATTTAGTGTCGCGGCGATGATGACAGTGTATGCTTGGATCGTCGCCCGCTACCTGCAGCACGCGTAATCGCGCAAAACGCGAGAGCACAAACCTCGTTGTGGTTTCAGTACGGGGAGCCGTAGGAGTTTCGCCATGGATCAGCGACTAACAACGAAACGCATTGCAGACGTTAAAAGGGCAGAGGCGAGCGCCGGCACGTGGTCGCGAGTGGTCCGGCTGATTGAAGCGCATCCGGACGTGAAGCAGGTGCGGCTGAACATCAACGAGCACAGCGTCACGATGGGCTTCTACGAAACGCCATCGGAAGAAACCTTGAACCAAATCAAGACTGACGTGGGCGTGGAACTTTCCGGCGAATGGGATGTATCGATAAAGGCTGATGATAAATCGCCCACGGTTCATCTGCACAGGATCGGTAATTACACGACCGAATTTCATCGCGCTCATCCCGCCGACGAACCGCCGGTAATTTGGAGATCGATTGCGTTGCCGGCGTGGCGAAACCGTCCATTCCCGCGACCGGTGGCGCGTGATTACCGCCTCATGTTGCTGCTGGCCGCGACTTGTGGATTGAGCACGCTTGCCGGTTTTCTCTTTGGCCGCGCGAGAATGCCAGGCGAGCTTATCGCAGCTTCTTTTGTTCTGGCTTACCTCAGCGGTGGATGGTTCGCGACCCAGGACGCGTGGCACGCCCTCAAGCGCGGCAAGATCGATATTCAGTTTCTGATGGTTGCCGTCGCGCTCGGCGCGCTTTTTGTCAAAGGCTGGACCGAAGGCGCGACGCTGCTCTTTCTCTTTTCGTTGAGCAACGCGCTGGAACAGTTCGCAAATTATCGCACACGAAAATCAATTGAATCGCTGCTGAAGGTGGCGCCGAAACACGCAGTGCGACGTGAAAACGGTCGCTGGTTCGAAATCTCCGTTAATGAAGTTGAGCCCGCAGACGAGTTGCTGGTCAAAGCAGGCGAACTTTTCCCGGTCGATGGCGTAATCATTGAAGGTGCGACGTCAGCGGATGAATCGGCATTGACTGGCGAAGCGATTCCGGTCGTGAAACAAATCGGCAATGCGGTCAGCGGCGGCACACTTAATCTCGACGGGCAGGCAGTCATTCGAGCGACCGGCCGCCTGGAGGGGAGCGCGCTCAATCGCATTCTTGGGCTGATTGAAATAGCGCAGCAGCAGAAGGCGCCGGCGCAACGGTTCACCGACAAGTTCAGCCGTTACTACACCTGGCTCGCGCTTTCGCTCGCTGCGATTGTTTTTTTTGTTTTGCTGGCGACGCATCGGCCGATCGCAGATGCATTTTATCGGTCAATGACCGTGCTGGTGGTATCGTCGCCATGCGCGCTGGTGTTATCCATCCCATCAGCAATTCTGGTCGCCATTGCCGCAGGTGCGCGGCGCGGAATATTGTTTCGCGGCGGTGTTGCCGTCGAAAATCTCGCCAGCGCGACACAGTTTGCCTTCGATAAAACGGGAACACTCACCAAAGGCGCGCTCGTTGTCGCCCGGATCGCGCCGTTCGATTCACAAAGCGAAGAGGAGATTCTTCGGCTCGCGGCCTCAGTAGCGCATTTCTCCACACATCCGCTGGCCCGCGCGATTGTCGGCGAAGCGGACAAACAACAGTTATCGCGTATTTCAGCGAAGGATTTTCTGAATGTTCCCGGTCTCGGCATGGAAGCGTCGATCGACGGAAGCCGAATTTTCATCGGCAGCAGGCGATTGATGCGCGACCGCGGTATCGCGCTACCAGAAGTTGGATTGACAAATGACGCGGAAGTTTGGATCGGCAGCGGTCAGCCACTTGGAGTGATCTATCTCCGTGACGAGATTCGGCCGGCCACGAAACGCGTCATCGATTTCCTCAAGCGCTCCGGTCTATCGGTCGCACTGCTTACGGGGGATCGACCCGGGCCGGCTGCGATGGTGGCCGAGCAAGTGGGCATTAACGATGTGCGCGCCGAGTTGAGTCCGCAAGCCAAGCTGAAATGCATTCACGATTGGCGCGCGTCCGGAAAGAAAGTCGCGATGGTCGGCGATGGAATCAACGACGCGCCCAGCCTGACCGCAGCCGACGTCTCCATCGGCATGGGCGCGCGCGGTTCCGATGCTGCGCTGGAACAGGCCGACATAGTTTTGATGCACGACAAGATCGAGAATGTCGAAGAGGCGTTGGTGCTGAGCCGGCGTGCTCGCTCGATCATTCGCCAGAACATCACGATCTCGCTGGGGGTTATTTTCTTGCTGATCATTTCGGCGCTGGCAGAAAAGATTAATCTCACCGCCGGCGTGATCGGCCACGAAGGGAGTACAGTTCTTGTGATTTTGAATGGACTGCGCTTGCTGCGCGCGCAGGGCGTCAGCAATTAGGGCTTAATCGCCACTTTCAGGCAACCATCGCGGCGTGACCCGAAGACGTCGTATGCTTCTACGATTTGATCGAGCTTGAATCTATGCGTGAGCAGCGGCAGCGGGTCGAAGCGTTTTGATCGCACCATCGACATCAGTCGGCGCATCCGTTCTTTCCCGCCCGGGCAAAGTGTGGTCACGATCTTGTAATCGCCAAGGCCGGCTGCGAACGCGTCATACGGAACCTGCAGTTTTCCCGAGTAAACACCGAGGCTGCTCAACGTGCCGCCGGGCCGGAGACAACGCAGAGCGTTCTCGAACGTTACCTGTAGCCCGAGCGCTTCAATGGCCACATCCGCGCCGCCACCAGTGAGCTTGTTGATTTCGGCGACGACATCGCACTGCTTCGGATCGAGCACCACGTGCGCCCCCATCCGTTTCGACATTTCCATTCGAACGGGATCGCCTTCCACGCCGATGATGAAAGAAGCGCCGATCAGTTTTGCGCCTGCGGTGGCGCACAAGCCGATGGGCCCCTGCGCAAAAACCGCAACCGTGTCGCCGACACGAATCTTCGCGGATTCCGCGCCACTGAATCCGGTCGAGGCTATGTCCGCGAGCAAGACGACTTGTTCATCCGTGAGTTCGTCTGGGATCTTGGCGAGGTTCGCCTGCGCATTAGGAACCAGCAGATATTCGGCTTGCGCGCCGTTGATGGTATTACCAAATCGCCAGCCGCCGATCGCTTCGACGCCTTCGCCGTGACCGCATTGCGCCCATTGCGCGGACAAACATGCGCGGCATTGACCGCACGGCGTGATCGCGCCCACCAAAACGCGATCCCCGACTTCGTATCCCGACAACCCTTCACCGAGTTCCTCGATCACGCCGACCGGCTCATGTCCTATCACCAGTCCGGGCTTCACCGGATATTCGCCGCGCAGGATGTGAAGATCAGTCCCGCAGATTGTGGTTAGCGTGATCCGAATGACCGCTTCACCTGCGCCGGCACGCGGCCGCGGCACCTCTTCGAGATGGATATCGTTCGGCCCGTGAAAAACAGTGGCTCTCATTTCTTGCATCGGTGGATCCTCCTCCGTACGTAACTGCCGTTTAACGCCCGCGCAGAAAAGGCGTAAAGCTGAACACGAAAATCTCTGCGTGGCGCGGCTGCCAATGATGGAAATCCACGCGGAAGCGTCCCACATTTTGCCCGCGCACGTCCTTGTTTGAGTTCATCAACTGGAAAAGTTTTTCACTCTCACTATGATTAAAAAATCCTGAATCCAGGAATTCGGTCACCCAGTTCATTTCGTGAGCATCGGTGAGATAAAAGGTGACCTGCACATCCTCGTCGGAGTTTTCAACCATCACCACGCAATAGTCGTAAGCATTGGCGTCCTTCCATTCGCCTTCGAAGAAGATGGTGCAACGTGGTTGCACTTCGGTTGCTCGAAACTTCGACGCCCTAAAAAAAGAAACTGCATTGACGTACGTGAGCGGTGTCGTGGCTGCTTTGGCGATCTTGGCCGCCGGCGCTGTTGGGGCGATGGGACTGGCGACAGAGAGGGTGAGGGCGAAAAAAGCGATCGTGTGGGGCACTTTCATTTTGCTTGTGACTGTGGAGCTGGATTCGATTGCCGCGTGCCAGCGGGAGATTTGCGCAATTGTTTGCGTTGACGTGTCATCTTCTGCGCCGTGTGCGTCGGTGATTTCGGCACGACAGCCATTCTGCTCTGCGGATGAGACGGCACGACCAAGACGGAACAAGAGGCATGCCGCACCACCTGCTCCGCGATGCTGCCAATCAGAACGTGTTTAAAACCGGTGAGTCCGTGTGTTGACGTGATGATCAGATCGACGTCGTGATCTTTCGCAAACGCGCAGATATCCAACACCGGCGAGCCTTCCGTAAAGACCGTCTCAAATGTTAGGCCTCCGAAGTTCATCGACCGCACAAGCTCTCGCATTTTGCGCTCGGCAGTTTTGCGAGCAGCCTTTTGCAAGCCGGGGATATCGTAAATAGCAGCGCCTTCAGTCGAATAAATGTATCCGAGATACGTGGCGTGCAGCAAAATAATCTTCGCCCGGAATTCGTTCGCGAGACTGATCGCGTACCGAACACCCTCCCGCGAGCAATTGGAGAAATCTACGGGCACGAGGATTGTCGTAACTCTGGACGGTGAACTGTTGTTCGATTGGGCACGATCTCCGCGCGTCACGAGAACGGGACAGGGCGAATGCTGCACAATTCTCTCGGCTGTGCTGCCGAGGAAAACATGCTTTAACCCTGTGCACCCATGCGTGGTCATCACAACGAGATCGGCAGGAATAGTCTGCGCAAGACGACAGATTTCATCGAAGGGCGGAGCGCCACTGAGAACGTTGCGGCTCGCGGATGGGACGCCGCATTCATCGGCCACCTTCTTGAGTTCTTTGAGCGCGATTTGTTCTCCGTTTTGCTCGTATGGCATGAAGGAAAAAGGGACGATTGGCGGGGCTGGTGCGACAAAGTCCGCTCCGCAATTGAAATGACGAACATGGGCGAGATGTATGGAAGCGCCAAAACGCCGAGCCAGCCGCCTGGCGATTTGGATCGCTTGTACCGACATCTTCGAGAAGTCGATTGGGACGACGATGTTTTGAATGCTCAGCGTTTTCATGCACATAGCATGAAGTCTCTACAAGTGGCTGGCTCGGCATTGCTTGCCAAAGGCGAAGCGTTTTTTGCGCTCTGATTAACGACGATACAGGCGGTTCCACATCACCACGCCGAGTAAACCGTGATCAGACCTTTTCACCTGCGCGTCTGCGGGAAGAAACACGCGCCCGGAACTCGGTGGGTGATTGGCCAAACACACGTTTGAATGTGCGATTAAATTGCGTGAGCGATTGAAAGCCGACGTCATACGCAATCTCGCTGATGCGGAGATTCGGGTTGAGTAACCGGTTTCGCGCATCTTCCAGGCGTACACGCGCAACGTAGTCGGTAAACTTCAATCCGGTGGCTTTGTGCAAAACCTTGCAGAAATGAAACACGCTCGCCCCCGACACCTTTGCCACATCGGCCAGAGACAATTCTTCGCTTTTGTGCTTTAGGATGTACTCGCGAGCTTTGAGAGACAAGAGGCGGTTCTGAATTGCTCTGCTCCAAGACGATTTGATTAGCGAGGGTGGAGAGTTGTTCGGCGAAAAATGTGAGCAGTCGCACAGTGGCATTGTATTTATCTGGTGGAATGAGCGGCGTTTTCTCCCATGCTTTGCGAATCTCGCCCGTGAATCGCACTCCGCGACGCTCTAGTTGGCGGCTGACTTTTGTGCTGTCCGATTGGCTGGCGTGTGACGCAGCACCTGGCCGAAGCGCAAAAATCCGATGATCTTTGCTCCAAGTGTTACGGGGATCGCCGTTTCAGTTAATCCAAACGGGCAGGTGACCGTATGCGGGATCAAGCCAGTGTGGTCGACAATGTCCTGGTGCGCTTGTAAACAAACCGCCAGTGTGGCTGGCCGCTCGGCAAGCATGGCGCAGAACCGATTCTGGTGCTTCTTGCCGTCATGCTCCAACTGCCATTAGTCCACTGGCCCAAGCGTCAAAGGCAAACCCGTCGCCTCGATAAAGACCTGTTCGTATCTGCGAAACAGCTTCGAGCGCCGCAGAGTATCAATTAGCTGCTTGTTCGAATCTGTGTGAACCACTTCAGCCTCAACCATGACTCCCTCTAATACACCGATCACCCCAGCTTGGGAAAATGGCGTCAATCGCGATTCAACAGCGGACTTAATCGCGGTTAGCCGATACACGCCGGCTCTGTTTGCGACGACGCACGCTCCCGAATCAGCCGTTCATGCCACACGCGGCTTGCGATGAAGGGACAGTACCTTGTCATGGGCAGCCTGCAAGCGCGCTACCATCACGGCGCTTATCCGCTTGAGAAGCTCGTAACCTAACGAGTGGTCCTTCTCGCAATACTCCCGGAGGATCGCGGCATAGAAAAACAGCACCGTTGTCGGTTCGATCGCGTGTGCTGTAAATTGCCAGACGTACGGCGGAAACATCCATGACCACCCGAGCAAACCTCCTGCGCCAACGATTTGTATTGGGATCGACTCGCCAAAGCTGGCCACTGACTCGAGCGCTACCTTGCCGGTCTCGATCAAATAAAAGCCGTTCGCAAACTCGCCTTCGCGGAGAATCGTCTGGTTTGCGTTGAAATGTCTCGCCACCGCACAATCCGTCAGCAACGTGAGTTGCGTATGATTCATCCCGGCCAAAAAAGGATGAAAGGCAACGCGCGTGCCCAGTGGTTCGGTTTGTATTTCAGAATGAGTTTTTATCTGCGTATTCGCGGTTGCTTCTTTCCACCCGGTTAAATAAACTCGTGCTCTTTTTCGCGGACGACGAGGTACTGGACACGGCGCGGTGCGAACGACTCGCTCAGCCGTGCTGCTGATGCACAGATGGCGCCAACTGGTATAGCCGTGGGTCGCGATCACGATAAGATCGACGTCCAGCTCCTTCGCCGCTTTCGTAATCTCGTTGGGTGCATGCCCAGTGCGCACGGCTGACATAAAGGAGTTCCGCCGACTCTGTGAGCTTGCTGCCAGGGATGCCAACTCTGCTTCCGCTGCAGTCGTGTCTTCTTCAGGCTGCGCAAAAATATCAACGGCAAGGGACGTGCCGGCGATGACCGTTTCTGGCTCGACGACGTGCAGCAGGACGATTTTGCATCGGAACTGTTCGGCAAATCGCAACGCGTATTGAAACGCGTGTTTCGACATGTCCGAAAAATCAATAGGCACCAGAATTTTTTTGAGATTCAAAATCTGCGGGACCATTTCGGTCACGCCGCCTGATTCGGTAACTTGCGCTTTCATTTACCTGAATTTTCGATGCTCTGTCAATGGACGGCTCGGCAGCAGTTGCTGAATCGTGTGCATTTTTTGTGCTGAGTTCTGGGGAATTATGAGCCGTCCTGTCCAGAGTTTTTGCGCGTTAACCGCGCGGGCGCATCGCAACCCGAGCAACAAACGATTAAAAAATCGCAACCCGTGCCGGACATCTCGGGTATGCTCCGGATAAGCTCAGTCGCTAAAGATGGCAAACAAACGTTCTCGGTCCTTGAAGCAAACGGTAACAAATGGTTGTGGTTCCCGTGACCGCGCGGTTGCCGAATATCACGGGCTACTCGCAGCGGACGAGACGCTCACTCCTGGGGCGTTCGACAAATTGCGCAATGCCATGCACAAGAAACGGCTGCTCTACGGCGACCGGCCCATCGGCATCGCATTAAGGCCACATCTTCTCGATCAGAAACAATTTCGCTCACTGACTCTCTTGGCGGAGCGCGTTACGAGTGCGTTGGAAAAGGTCGCAGCCGCGGTTGTGCAGAATCCCAACCTTATGGATAACCTCGGCCTAACCGATGCCGAGCACAAGATGGCGCTTGTCGATCCGGGATTTTCGATAGCCGGTGTAACGACCCGGCTCGATGCCTTCGTTCACGGTGACGAAATTAAATTTGTAGAATCCAATGCCGAGAATCCTTCGAGTCTGCCCGATCAGGAGGAACTGAATCGATTGCTCCTCACATTGCCTGTGATGCTGACCTTCGCGCGACGCTATCAGTTACAGCAGTTCTCGCCTGTTCAAGCGTTGCTGGAAACGCTTCGGAAAACTTATCGCGAATGGGGGGGCACCGGCGTGCCAAATATCGCGATCCTGGATTGGAAGGACCTGCCTACGTCGAGTGAGTTCGTTTTCCTGCAAGAGCATTTCAGTGCGCACGGCGTTCCCACCATCATCTGTTCGCCGGACGATCTCGAATATGAAACTGGCCAGTTGCGAAGCGGCGGGTTTCGGATCGATCTGGTCTACAAGCGAGTGATTATTCACGAATTCCTCGCGCGCTATGACGATACGCACCCGCTCATCCGCGCATACGTGAACCATGACGTTTGCCTCGTAAATCCGTTCCGATGCAAAATCATGCACAAGAAGGCAGTGTTCGAGATGCTCACTGACGAAGAGCGCCACGGTTGGTTCACTAGTGACGAACTGGCAGCGATTCACCAGTCGGTTCCGTGGACCCGGCGTGTCGGCGACCGAAAAACTACCCGGAAAGGGCGAACAATCCGTTTGCTCGAATTCGTCCGTGACAACCGGTCGCGACTTATTCTCAAACCAAATGACGATTATGGAGGGCACGGCGTCTATTTCGGCACGCAACTGGACGAGCACCAGTGGGAGAGCGCGATCGAAAGCGCGCTTGCAAACGACTACATCGTCCAGGATGCGCTCGATCTGCACCCGGAATTGTTTCCGATTTTCAACGAGAAGGATTGGAAGTTGCAGCCAATGTTTGTTGATACGAACCCATTTCTCTTTTGCGGGAAAGTGTGCGGCGCGATGGTCCGCCTATCTGACACGCCGCTAGTCAACGTCACCTCCGGCGGCGGTGAAACGGGGTTTTTCGTTTTGCACGAACAGCGCGCGTCCTGATCCGCGTTTAGGATTCGCCCAAGTTTCGGTGCAGCAGTTTTTCTAAGTCGCGTGGCCTCGTTACAGCAACGGTGTTGCCTCTGACGCGCAAAAGTTTCTGGTCACGAAACTTCGCCAGGGTACGAGACAACGTTTCGCTTGTTGTTCCCATCTCAGCAGCAAGCACCCGCTTGGTTCGGTCGAGCTTGATTTCAACTTCCGTCGCACCGACTGGGCGCGGGCATTGTTTCAGCAACCAATTGGCCAAGCGGGTTTCCATGTCTTTGAGCGTGAGGTCGTCTAGCAATCCGACGATCACGCGGAGATGCTGACTCATTGAGCCGAGCATGCGCAGCGCGAGATCAGGTCGCCTTCGCAGGAGATCGACAAAATCGTTTTTCGGTACGAGCAGAACTGTCGTCGGCTCCGTTGCACGCGCGTCGGCGGGGTAACCTGCTTCGGTTGCGAGCGTCGCTTCGGCAAACGATTCGACCGGACGAAACAAGTGAATCATCTGTTCTTTCCCCGCGGCGCTAACACGATGCACGTTGATGGCACCCTTCTGCATAATGTAAAAACCTTCGCTGCGATCGCCTTCGCGAAAAAGATAATCGCCCTTCTCGAGATGTTTCGAAACCACAAACGACGCAATCGCCATTATGTCAGCTGCTGGCAATCCCATGAAAAGCTGGCAACTGCGTAGCGTGTTTTCGATTACAGCTTGCCTGAACGTGTTAGCTTCCATTGGCATGTCGCGAAGCTATCCGTCAAGGACTGGGTCGTCGCGCAAAAATGTGCGAATCAGTGCACGCTCAAGAGAGATCTGCGGGCCGGAATGGACCTTGGTAATTGATGGCCAATTCCCGGCATCGCCACACGTCTGGGCTACAGGTTCCATAAATCCATCGAAACGCGAGCTTGCTAAAATCGCTTTCGCGGTATCGCGAGAACGGGCCGAGTACCGGTAA
Organism: uncultured Verrucomicrobiae bacterium; assembly: GCA_963807435.1. Classification (GTDB taxonomy): domain Bacteria; phylum Verrucomicrobiota; class Verrucomicrobiia; order Chthoniobacterales; family UBA10450; genus Udaeobacter. Next base: position 52,898 of record CAWECA010000003.1, on the reverse strand, counting down.
CAGGTATTCCCTTTCTACTGTTTGGAGTTCGTGGTCGGAATCGAGCACAAACGCCTTGCCGTACCATTCGACGAAACGTTCCACCGAAACCTCACGCTGCAATTCGAGGGGCTCGCCTTTAATGTAATGAACAATGTTCTTAGTCACGATCTCCGATTGAAAATGGGCAACCGATCCGGATTTCGAGGATGGCAAGTCCGCAGCATCGCCCAGGACGAAAATGTTCGGCAGCTGTTTTGATTGCAGTGTGTGGTGGTTGGTTGCAACGAAGTTAAGCTCGTCCGCTAAACCGGAGCGTCCCAACGCTACGTCGCCGGTGTTTGTGGGCACCGTCACGAGCAGGTCGTAATCAGCTTCTCGTCCATCCCAGGAAACAATTTTGTGCAACTCGTTGTCGACATGGCCAATCTGGAAATCGGTTAGCACTTTAATGCGCTTTTTCTCCAGCACGTGACCGAGGATGTCTGCGGCAATTGGTTCGGTGAAAGCGGTCGATAGCGGTGTCACGTAAACGATTTCGGTCTTGTCCCGCAATCTGCGATCTGTCAGCCACGAGTCAGTAAGAAATGCAAACTCGAGCGGAGCCACAGGGCATTTGATCGGCATTTCCGTGATATGCACGACAAGTCTCCCACCTCTCCAAGCGCGCAACGCGTGATACAGTGTCGAGGCGCCCTCGAACGTGTAGAAGTCAAAGACACGAGCGCCCCAATCGCTTCCCAACATTCCTTCGGTCTGCTCCGGCGCGATCTTTAGGCCAGTGGCAATGACGAGAATGTCGTAATTCAAACGCTCCCCTGATCTGAGCAAAACGCGATTCTCTTCTGCTTCCACGTGGTCGATCTCCGCTTCCAGGTAATCAACGCTGTGCGGAATAAAGCGGCGCCTGGGCTTGACCACATCTTTCTCCGAGTAGATCCCGAACGGCATAAAAAGAAAGCCGGGCTGGTAGTAGTGTGTTTGTTCCTCATCGACAACGGTAATCTTCCATTCCTCCGCTCTCAGTCGCTTCCGCAGGCGACTGGCCATCAAGGTGCCGGCCGTCCCTGCGCCGAGAATCAGGAGTGTTTTCATACACTACTCGTCGGCGCTAATCGCCAATTTCGGAACAAGCGCCCAAGCCCAAATCGCTGCAGCGAGGAGCCAGATCAGTGCCGCATAGACAAGGTGACTGTTGCGCTCGGGCGGAATAAAATCGGCACTGACCCGCGCGACCAGGGCCACCAGTAGCAGCACGAGAGCGGCGATAAGGAATCGCAGTCTTTTCCGAAACAAGTGACTCTGTCCGGCGTGGCCGAGAATTACCCGCGTGCTCACCGTGAAAAGAATGATGCTGAAACCGCCGATGAACGTGAGGTGTAGATTTGCGAGCCGATATCCGGGGAGTGCGACCGGAAGAAACAAAGCCGCAACCAGCAGCAGCGCGCCTAGCCGAAAACACTGTGCGAGGAAACCCGCATTGGCGGGACTCGGTTTCTCCAGCAAATGACCTTGCATAACAAAATATGTCAGGGTCGTTAGGCCGCGGGTCAGCGCTGCGGTGCGGGTCCAGCCGAGCGCTTCCAACACAAACGAACTCCAGATCACCGCCGCGGTTACCACTGCAATCAACGCGCGTTTTATCCACAACGCTTTGGCGATTCGCAGATCGGACGGCTCAGGTTTTGCGCCGCCGAGGAGTTTGGGAAAGAAGAATGCGCCGACGCCCAGAATTGGAAACAGGACAAAACCTTCATTGAGCATGAGGCTGCCGAGTTGATTCGCAAACAAGCCGTTCGCCATCGATCTGGCAGCCGTAATCAGAAAGATTCCGGCGATTGCGTTGAGCAACCCGAAGAGGACCAGCACGAACTGCGGCGGCGGCAGGTCTTGTCGGGCTCGTGCGCGCCTCGCCATCAGCCCGAGAAACAACAAGAGCACCACTAGGAAGACAGTGTCGCCTGCTGTTTGTCTCTGCGTAAGATGCAGGAAAGCGCTTACGATTTGCAGCGCAAGGAGTGCACAAGTTTCGGCAGCGATCAGCGGTGACGCATCCAGCAGGCGCGGGCCCGCAGTGCCAAGGAATCCAATGATGAACGAGCCCATCAGCCCTTCAATCATCAACCGGACATGCGCCTGCGCGGGATAAAACCCGATCGCGTGCCATACGAACAACGGCCACAGCGCGACGCCGATTGCACCAAGCAAGAGCCCGAGCGGAAAAAAAATCCGAAACGGCTCCGCGAAACAAACCGCTGAAGATTTCCGCGAATTCATCGCATCAGCGCCATGATCGACCATTACTCCTGGCGCCAAAGATGAACCGCCCAACCGCCACCGACCTGCCGTTCTACGCGTGATTGGAATCCTTCACTGCCAAGTTTCTCGATCAAAGGCGAAGGAAGAAATGGCGCGATAATCGAAATGCCTTCGTCAGGTCCAAGCGCATCGATAGTTGCCCGAATCTTCGTAAAAGGCTCCACGCCTTGGGCGAGGATCGGCCGAACATCGAGAGTCTTGAATTTGCGCGCCATTTTATCCCTCCCAATGACGCAGCCGAAAACCACCCAGCGTGATCAACCCAGCAGCCCAAAGCCCTGCGATTGCACTGAACCAGAGCCCGGCGTGTGCGATCCACCAGCTCGCGAGCGGCGTTTTGTTCGCCGCTTCGGCTGGGATTTGTTCCAGCGAGAAAAGCGCTTCGATTCGAAATGAGTCGATTGGATTCAACATCAGAAATAAAACCCACAGGTCCGGAAGTTTTTGAAACCACTCCCAGCGCGCGGCGAAGAGAGCCACAAGATCGACACCGAAAAGCAAAAGCAGCCACGCACTCACACCCGCGATGAGCGCCTGGGCGCGGTCGCGCGCGAAAAATCCACACGCCAAACCGATGGAAAGAAACGCGGCGGCCAACAGCAACGTTTGAAAGTAAAGCAGCATGAGCCGTTGCGCGTCCGATCCGCCGAGCAAACCCGGCAAAAAAAGGAGAAGCAAGACGGCGCCGAAGATCGACAAGTAGGCGAAAAATTTTCCGATGACATAAGCCAGACGCGGCACTGGTTGTGCAAACAACATTGGCCACTCCTCTCTCTCGGCTTGCGCACTGGTCGCGCCGGCCAGAAGGGCGAAGAGGGAGACGAAGTAGAGAGAAATCTGCAAGATCAAAAATGCGACGCTGTTTGTGTTTTCACTGAAGAGAATCGCCGCCGCGCCGCCGAGCAGCGACAGAACGGCAAACACTTGGAAGTAGCGGTTAATCAGTGCGTCGCGAAACTCGCGCAGCAAAACTGCCCGCAATGCGCTTCTTGTGGAAAATGTCGGCACAGTAATGTTCATAAGCGTTGCTGCGCGGTTCCGGGTAGCGCACGCGTCTCGCGTGTTGGCGAACGCGTCCTCGCGTTCGCGGACTTTTCTTTTCGCGCACAATTCAGTTTGATGTCGACCTCATCGAAAGTTCGTTTTGGCGCGACGCCAAAATCAGCGCGCGAGACGCGTGTGCTACCCGGAATCAGAGCAGCGCGTTGGTAGCCTGCCGATGCGTCCACTTCGTCGAAGGTGTGCGGCAAATACGCCGGATCGAGTTCACGTTCGATTTTTCCGTCGCGACAAAGCAGACAGCGCTGCGCGACATCGTTCCATTCCCGAATTAGATGCGTGGTCACCAGGACGGTTTTGCCGCGACCGGCATCCGAGCGAAGCATGTCCTGCAGTCGTTGACGCCAGCTCGGGTCGAGGCTCAGACCGGGCTCATCCAGCAATAAGACCGGTGTGTCGGGCAAGAATAGCAATGCGAGTCCGAGTAGTTGACGCATACCGCCGGAAAGCTCGCCGGTGCGAACGCGTTCAAACTCGCGCAAGCCAGTGAGTTCGAGCATCGCTCTGCAACGCGAGAGCGCGACCCCACGCAAGCGCGCGTAGAATCGCAAAATCTCCAGGCAGGTCATGCGCGGATGGAATCCGGGGTTTTGTGGCAGATACGCGAGCGAGCGCTGCGCGGCGATTCCCTGGTCGCGAATATCGAATTCGTTGATTCGTGCGTTCCCGCTATTTGGACGAGTCAAACCAGCGAGAATCTTCATGGTCGTGCTTTTGCCGGCGCCATTGGGGCCGACCAGGAGGGTGATTTCGCCCGACCTGGCCTCGAGCGAGAGATCGCGCAAGACAGCCTTGCCTGCGTAATCTTTAGTCAGGTTGTGGGTAGAAATCATCGTTCGTTAGGCCGAAACGCTCTTGTCATTCGCTGTGCCCGCAATTTCCAGAACCGTGCAGTCAATGGCGCCGAGTCTGAGATCGAGTTGAGGCCGGGAATCTCCGCTCGTTCATTGGCGAAGCGGAGGAGTTTCACCGCTGGACTGTCGGAGAGAAATGCAATCGCGGGAAAATCGCGCCGCAGCGGGCCGAAGAGATCAAGTTCGCGATGTGGCAGGTCGCCGATGCCATCTTGGTTCAGATCGATCTCGCCGCCGTCGTTCCAAAAATTACCGACCCCATTGAGCGCCCAATGATTGTTATCCCCGGCGCCGTCCACATCAACCGGATGCAGGTTCTGTGCGAAACGATTTTCCGAAAACGTGTTTCCGTCGCAGTTGCCGTAGAAACGGATACCGATGTAATTTCCCGTAACTTCATTCGCCAATACCGTGAACCCGATGGCCTGCTGGAAGGAAAGACCGACCGCATTGTTGCGGATGATGTTATTCTCGACGCGCACCTGTTCGTCGGACTGGAAGAGAATGCCGTAGGCACGCGAGCCCCGATTATCGACGAAACGGTTGCCGCGAACAACGATATCGCGCGAGAACATAATCGCGGCGCCGGCCGCGTTTTGCGCGAATACGTTGTTTTTGAAAACGTTGTTGTCCGAATACATGTAGTGCAGGCCGTAGCGGACATTGTGCACGTGGTTGTTTTCGGTGCGCGAGTGGTTGGTGAAGGAAAAATAAATTCCATCACGCGTGTCGCTAATTTCGTTGCCGGAAACGTAATTATTCTCGCAGTTCCATTGATGGATTCCGTTGCCGCGTTCGTTTTGGTTCAGTGGCGCTTCGCACAGCTCTCCGATGCCTGCGGTGAGCGTTTGCTCGATTGGCTTTGTCGAAGTGAGCAGTGTGGTTTTTCCACGGATGCGATTATCGGTAATGCGGCAGTCACGCACTTTTTTCAGGTAGATGCCGTGCAACGTGTCAGTGATGACATTGTTTTCGATCCTGGCGCGGTTGCCGGCGATGTGGATGGCGGCGTTATCGTCCGACAAGCGCAAGCCGGAGGCAGTGATGCGCAGCCCGCGCACGGTCACGTCGTCCGCGGCGATAGTGATCACGTTACCCATACCGTTACCGCGGATCTCGGCGCCAGACTGGCCAATTAGCTGGAGCGGTTTATTGATCGCAATGGGGCCGGCGTGAACGCCGGACTCGACCAGGATGGAATCGTTAGGCCAAGCCGCAGCGATCCGCTCCTGCAAGGTCGCGGCCGAGACGGAAGTTGTTAGGCAAAATAAAACAATGGCGAGAATCCGGGTGGCGCACGCGTCTCGCCGCAACACGCTTGATCTCCCAGATCTGCCTTTCCGGAGAACGTTCGCGATGGCGGGGGCGCCATCGCCAGCCCCGAAACCGTTCGGGGCGCTCCCCGGAGTTTTGCCACCACGCTTCACGCTGGCACTTCCTCCTTGCGCGAAAACCAGATTGCGAGGATGAGCAGGGCCATGAAAACCCAGAGAAGGTAGGTGCCCAGTTCCGGGTAACTGGATTGGGTAAAATTCGCGATCTTCTGCGTACCGAAAATGAGCGGTGTAAACGGCTTGACATGCATCGGCGCATGCGGATCCAGATTATGCCCGTACCAGTAGAGCCGGTAATAAAACGCGGCGATCGAGAAGGTGCCGAAGTAAGAGGCGAGAACGAAAAGATCGATAACGCCCTTCATTTCTCCGAAGACGACTCCGCGCAGCGCGAGCAGAATGAAGACGCCAAACATGAATGGCATGATCTGCATCTCGGTAAAATCGGCCTGCTGGATTTTCTTCATTCCGATGTAGTGATTGAGATTGTTGATCTCATTGATGTCGTTTCCGTTAATCCCGCCGCCGTGGATCTTGTAAGCGTAAATCTGCATCGTTAGGCCGTCGGTGTACTGCGGCGCAACCAGGCGCAGCTTCCAGAGCGGGAAGAAAACCGACACCGCGACCATGATCGCGGCGGCCAGCAGGAGCAGCCGCGACCAGACGTTAAGCGACTTGTGCAGGAACCGGAATTCCCGACTCAGAAGTTTCGTCACCATTTTGGGCCTTTCCACGTCGGTTGGGGGCGCGGTGAAACCGCGCCCACCGGCACGGACCTAGGGTGTGGGAGCCGGTGCCCCCTTCGGAAGAACCGGCGGTTTCACTCCTGGCACCGCGGGTAATGAGTTCGCCGGGACCGCGCGTTCGCCATCCACCGCGTCGGTCTTCGGCGCAGGTTCGAGCTTCGCCGGATTGACCTCTTCGGTCGCCGGCTCGGTCGCGCCTTCATTTTTCACGACGAGATAGCCCTGCATCTCCTGATGGAGCGCCGAGCAAAAGTTCGTGCAGTAAAACGGGAACACACCCGGCTTGGTTAACTTCACCTGGAAAGTGCGCGTCTCGCCCGGGTCGATCGTGATGTTGAGATTGTTCTCGACCAGGCCGAAGCCGTGAATCATGTCGGGCGACTGCTCGATGTTGGTTACGTGCACGGTGAGTGTGTCGCCGACCTTCGCATCAAGCCGATCGGGCGTGAAGCGGCTGCGAATGGCAATGATTTTCGCGTCCACTTGATCGCCGTTGCGGGTCTGGCCAGCCTGCGCCGCGTCCCAGATCGCGTTGGGATCCTTGTTTTCGTCCTTTGGATAAACTTCGATCGGCTGGATCTTGTCCGCCTTCAGGATTTGCGCGAAGTGCGGTTCCGGCTCGGTGAAGCTCTCGTAGACCTCCTTCATCTTCGCGCCGGTGATATCGATGAGCTCGCTGTCCTCCGGCTGGGAGGGTCCGACGTTGAGGTGGCGGCCTTTCGAGAGCTTGTTCATCGCGACGAGCCATTTCCCATAGGGCTTCTTGGTGTCGCTCCCCGCCACCACGAGGTGACCGATGCTCCAATGCACCGGAATCTTGTCGAGCACCGCCTTGGAAAGATCTTTCTTCTCTTCGTCCGTCCACGGCGGGAGTTTCCATTTCGCGACCTGCGAATCGATGAAGAGCGAAGTGTAGGCGTTGCCGAGCCCGTCGTACTGGGTGTGCAGCGGGCCGAGACCAACCGGTACTTCGCCTTCCACCACGTCGTCGTGTTTCACGATCGGTATGCCGTGAAAGTCTCCGTCGAAATCTTTCTTCGCGATCGCGTCTTTGAGTTTTTCGAAATTGATCACGGTCGTGGTCGGCTGCAGTTTCCCGCCCGCGACGACCCACTTCCCGGTCGGATCGACATCCATCCCGTGGGGTGACTTCGCGATCGCAACGAAGTAGAGGACGTCCGGCACTTTTGCCGGATCGATGACCGGCACGCCCGCCATCATCGTCGCCTTTCCATCGGCCACCGCTTTTTCCGCGGCGCGCCAATTCACTACCGCGGCCAGATCGCGATCCAGTTGCGAGGCATTGGTTTCGAGTTGGTTGTGCGCCATTTCCGTGTTGTAGGAAGTCCAGAACGCCCAGCCGCTGCTCGGGCCCTTGCCCGTCGAGCCCAGATCCCAATCGAACGGCGGCGTCAGAATCTGCCAGCCGACCGACATATTGCCGGTCTGGGGATCGACTTTAATCCCGCTTACCATGCCGTTGAATTGACTGGCGTAATCCTTCGGATCGGCCACGCGGCCTTTCGGGAGCGGCACCGAGAAGCGGGTCGAGACGAGAATGTATTCTGTATTCTCGGTCACGAACGACGATCCATGATTCCCCATCGAGTTGGGGATCGGGCCGAGGATCTCCTTCGTCTTGAAGTCGCGCAGATCGATCCGGGCGACGCGGTTGTTGGCGTTGTCGTTCACGAACAGCCAGCGTCCGTCGTATTCGCTGTCGGTTTGGGAAAGACCAGGGTGGTGGACATCACCCCAGGTGTAGTCGCCCATCATCTTTTTCGATGCGAGGTCGTAACCCCAACCCGTTCCCGAGTAGGGCGAGAAGACGGGGATGGTTGCGATGTGTCGCATCGATGGAATGCCGGCCACAAACACCTGACCGGAGTGGCCTCCGGAATAGAAGAGATAATACTCGTCCTTCTGTCCCGGCGGGACGTAGGAGGCTTGCGCGTTTTTAGTATCCTCGCTGCTCATCTGAGTTTTGACGTTGCTCCCACTCTTGTTGCAGGCAGCAGGCAAGAACGCGAAAAGGGCAAGAATGGCGACGGGTAGTAATCCAAGTGTGTAAGTTTTAGTTTTCATTTTCGGTTAATTTCTCCTGAGTCGTGAAAATTACTGTTTCACTGTCATGAAGCCTTTCGTCCCCTGCGAGTAGTGACCAGGGAACGAGCAGAGATAGAGGTAGTCGCCGGGAACGTAGGGCGCGTTAAACGTAACAACTTCGCTTTCGCCTGGCCCAAGCAGTTTAGAGTGGGCGAGCACTTCCTTCGCGCCCGGCGGCACGTAATCGTGCGATGCTTCCATTGAAGCCTTGTCGAGAAACGTCGCCTGCACGTTGCCAGTGTTGATTGTGCGATCGAGCAGAACAAAGTTATGTCCCATCGAATACTTCGGTGTCGTCCCGACGTTTTTGATCGTCACAGAGACTTTCTGTCCTGGCGACACGTCAAAGGCCGTGACGTCGTAACGCATTTTATCGTCGGCTTGAATGGTTACTTCCTTCGGCGGTACTTCCGGCGCACGCGAGCAACCGGTGACAAAATAGAGAACCGCGATGCAACCAGCCGCGATCAATGAGGGCAGGTGAATATGTGTCTTTCTCATGCGCCAAAATTAGAGCGCTGCGAAAAATTCCGCCTTGATCCAGATCAAGCTTTTCGCTGGTTTTTCCTGGAAGGAAATCCGCTCTCGAGTTCAATTCTTCCGATGGAAAAAACTGTATTGATCAGCTGTATCGCGCTTGCGCTGCTGGGATGTGGGCGCGCAGTTAATCCAGATGAGAGCATCGTGCAGCATTATGAGGCTCGCGGAGTCGTGCGCGGATTTTCTCCAAACCGATCAACGATTGAAATCCAGCACGAAAATATTCCCGGCTTCATGCCCTCGATGACAATGCCGTTCGTTGCCCGCGATGCCAAAGAAATTGCTGATTTGAAAATTGGCGACGCGATCTCGTTTCGAATGACGGTGACACCAAAAGATTTCTGGATTGGGAACGTGAAGAAGATTCGCCGCGAAGACGTGCACGTTGCAGAACCGAAACAGATGCCATCTGTTTTCGCAGAGCAGAAGGCGCGTGTGAGAGAAGGCGCCGAGATGCCGCGCTTCACGTTGACGGATCAAAGTGGCCGGCGAATATCGCTGGACACATTTCGGGGCCAACCTTTCGTGGTCACGTTCGTTTTCACGCGCTGCCCGGTGCCGAATTTCTGTCCGCGCATGTCGAATAATTTCGAAGAATTACAGGCGGCGATCAAAACCGGCAGCGGCACGCTTGCGAAGACGCAGTTGCTCAGCGTCACGCTGGATCCAAACTACGATACGCCGAAAGTTTTGAGCGACTACGCCGCGTTTCATCACGCCAATCCCAAAATCTGGACCTTCGCAACGGGTGACGACAAAGAGATCGATGCGCTCACGCGCGCCTTTTCCGTTTACCGTAGGACCGAGGGCGGCACTATTTCGCACGGTCTCGCCACAGCGCTGATCAATCGCGACGGCAAGATCGATAAGATTTGGCGGGGCAATGGTTGGACGGCAGCCGAAATTACCAAAACCATTCAGGCGACGGATAAATAAACGCCGTCACTCCGCAAGAAAGAGCCAATGAATCACAAATACTGGAGAGCCGGTCGCATTTTTCTGAGAAGATCATTGTGATATGTCATCCATGATGAAGGATCATATTTTCACTCTCGGGATCGAGGAAGAATTTCAAATCATCGATCCGGAAACGCGCGAGCTGCGTTCACACAGCCAGCAAATTCTCGCCGACGGCAAGCCGATTTTGAAGGAGCAGGTCAAAGCCGAGTTGTACCAGTCGATCGTGGAGCTCGGGACCGAAATTTGCAGCGACGCCCGTCATGCCCGACAACAAGTCGTCAATCTTCGCACCGAGTTGGCGAAACTGGCGGCGCGCGACGGACTCCGGATCGCGTCGGCCGGCACACATCCCTTTTCTCATTGGATGGATCAATTGATCACGGTGAACGAGCGATATGCCACGATCGTAAATGACATGCAGCAGATTGCGCGGGTCTGCTTGACCTTCGGCCTGCATGTCCATGTCGGAATCCCCGATCGCGAAGAAGCCATCGATATCATGAACCAGGCCCGTTATTTCCTGCCGCATCTGTACGCGCTCTCTGTTAACTCGCCTTTTTGGCTGGGACAAAACACCGGGTTGAAAGCATATCGCCAGATGATCTTTGAACGTCTTCCGCGCACCGGCATACCGGACGCATTCGAAAGTCTCAGCGAATACGAAGACTATTGGAAATTGCTGGTCGCCACGAATTGCATCGACAATCCGAAGAAGATTTGGTGGGACGTCCGGCTGCACCCGTTTTTTGACACGATTGAGTTTCGCATTTGCGATGCGCAATCGCGCGTGGACGACGCCATCGCGCTGGCGGCGCTCATGCAGGCCATTGTTTTCAAACTGCAAAAACTACGTCGTAATAACGTGACTTTCCGGAGCTATCAAAAGCGTTTGCTCGACGAAAATCGCTGGCGCGCGGGCCGGTACGGGCTGGATGGCAAGCTGATCGATTTCGGTCGTAAATGCGAAGTGGACGAGCGCGATTTGCTCGAAGAGATGCTGGAGTTTGTTTCCGCAGAGACTGAGGAGCTGGGCAATCGGGCCGAGATTGCGCACATCGAGCGGATCATGCGCGAAGGCACTGGCGCAGACCGGCAACTAATGGTGTGGGAACGCACTCAGGACATGAAAGCAGTGGTCGATCAGATCGTGGCAGAAACATACGAAGGTCTCGCGGTGTAGCGACGATCGCCGGAGCCCAGGCAAGATGCCTGCGCTTCCTCAACGCCGCATTGGAAACAGCGACGTGTAACTGGAAAGGCCGCGCACGTATTGCGCGCGCTCAAATGCGCTGGGGTCCGGGCAATTTTGCTGGCTCATGACGCCTTTGAGCTCGTGCAATGATTCGCGACCATGCTGCTTTAACCACGCGATGAGATCCATTTCGATTCGCTGGATGTGGGTGATGCCATGTCGCATCAGAGCGCTGCATAACATGGTCACGTCGGCGCCGGCCATCACCAGTTTGATCACATCCTGCGCCTGATAAATCCCGCTCGTAGCTGCCAGACTCGCCCGAACTTTTCCATAAAGGATGCCAATCCAATGCAGCGGCAAACGCATATCGGCCGGCGTGCTCAACGTGAAATTTGGTGTCACCTCCATTTTCTCGATATCGATGTCAGGTTGGTAGAACCTGTTGAATAACACTAGGCCATCGACGTTCAGATCATCCAAGCTGATCGCCATGGTGGCAAAACTGCTGAAGTAAGGGCTGAGCTTGATCGCGAGTGGAATCTTTGTGGCAGCCCGAACACTGCGAACAGTCTCAACGTAAATATTTTCGATCGTGCTGCTGGTGACCTCGGCGCGTGTCGGTATTCTGTAGATGTTTAATTCCAAGGCGTCGGCGCCGGCCTCTGTGATTCGCCGCGCGTAGCTGATCCAGCCGCCTAGCGTCGTGCAATTGAGGCTGCCAATGATTGGAATGCCGACAGCACGTTTGGCTTGCGTGATGTTCTCGAGGTAAGTCTTCGGATCGATGCGGAATTCTGGCGATACGGCTTCGATTTGCTCTTCGAACAACGAATGAAAAACTACTGCGGCAGCGCCCGCTTGTTCCATCGCGCGGAGGTTGTCGATCTTCTCCGAAAGCGGCGAGGCCGACGGCACCAGAGGCGAACGCAGCGAGAGCCCGAGATAGTTGGTCGTTAGATCCATCGGTTACTTTCAGGGACTCAGAAAGGAAGTTACTGTATATCGACTCGTCAAGAAGGAACCACTGCAAACTGCCGCATCATGTCGTTGTCTTCATGCTCAAGGACATGCCAGTGACGAACGTAGGTCTGTGGCGCACGGATGCCGGGTAGGAGATAATACCGGCTGCGGAGGTCGTGAACTCACCGCAAAGCAGCGGCGTTTGCTTGTCTTCGATTTCCGAGTAATTCTCAAAACTTTCGTATGCCCGATCGCGCCTATCTCCATCCTATTGACCCCGAACTGCTCCCGGGTGCACGCAACGCGATCCACACCTGTCTGCAGTTGAAACCGCAGGAGCGAATCACCATCATCACCGATACGGCCACCCGCGGCATTGCGGCAGCGTTGCAGTCAGAAGTCGACTGCGTGGGGTCGGAGTACAGCTTGTTTGTGCTCGAGCATCACGCACGGCGGCCGCTCACGTACATGCCCGAGATCATTCTGGATGACTTAGCCCTCTCCCAGGTATCCATTTTTGCCGCACAAACTCGGCCTGGTGAACTCAGTGCGCGCACGGAGATGACCGCCGTGGTAAACCATCACAGGATCCGTCACGCCCACATGGTGAATATCAATCGCCAGATTATGGTCGAAGGAATGCGCGCCGATTTTTGCGCAGTCGACAAGCTCAGCCAGCGTTTGGTCGAACACGCGCGTCAGGTCGATCGCATCACCTGCAAAACACCGCACGGAACCGAATTCGAAGCAGAGCTGTCACCTAAACTCAAGTGGCTCAAAACCAGTGGGCTCATTACTCGCGACAAATGGGGCAACCTTCCCGGCGGTGAAATTTTCACCGCGCCGTTGAATACCAATGGCGTGTTTGTGGTGGACGGCGTTGTCGGCGATTACCTGTGCGAACGGTTTGGTGATCTGCAATCGAATCCGCTCACGATTGAGGTCGAAAATAATCGCATTCGAGCGTTGCATTCGAAAAACAAGGATTTACGCGACGAATTTCGGGCTTACACAAGCACTGACGAAAACAGCGATCGCGTAGGTGAATTTGCTATTGGGACCAACATCGCATGCACCCACATCATCGGACACATTTTGCAGGACGAAAAAATTCCCGGGGTCCACATCGCATTTGGTCATCCCTATGCCGAACACACCGGCGCAAACTGGGCTTCCAAAACGCATATTGATTGCGTGGGCCGCGATTTCGACATCTGGTTCGACGGCGAGCAGGTAATGCAAGCCGGGAAGTTTCTGATATAGCGGCTGCGGTGATCGTCACGTGGATCCGAATCTTCGCTCCGCTTTCAACGCCGACTTTGCGGCCGAAAAATATGCCGCGCTTGTGCGCTGCGTAAATGAATCCGAGAAATGGCCGGCCGATTTCCGGATTTCCGAGACACCGATTTTCCTAACGCGCGAGTTTACGGATGAAGTCACGCGCGCCGCGAACGAGATTGTGGCCGCGACGCGCACGCCGGAATTTGCCAAGCACTCGGCGGGGGCGGTTCCGAAGGACTTTGAAGTGCCTGACGAGTCAGTACCACCCAAATTTCCATGTGGTTGATTTCGCAATTTGCGCCGAAGGAGACCAGTTGATCCCCCGTTTAATCGAATTGCAGGCATTTCCCAGTTTGTTCGGGTTTCAATTGGTGCTCTTGGATTGCATCCGCAAAGCGTATTCGGTCATTCCGCGCAATTGGACCTCCTCGTTTGGTGGAATCAAAGATGACGCATATCTCGAATTTCTGCGGCGCACCATCATTGGCGATTCACCGACAGAGAGTGTGGTGTTGCTCGAAATCCAGCCGGAAAAGCAGAAAACGCGTGTGGATTTTGCCGCTACCGAAACGTTTCTCGGCATTCGAACAGTCTGCGTGACCAAAATCAAAAAGCGCGGCCGGCAATTATTCTACGATCATCAGGGGCACGACGTGCTGATCGAACGAATTTATAATCGCGTCATCTTCGATGAACTGAGTCAACGGCACGATCTGAATTTGCAGTTTCGTTTTCAGGATGATCTCGATGTCACGTGGGTCGGTCACCCGAACTGGTATTTCCGGATCAGCAAGCATTCTTTGCCGTTTCTCGAGACCGAGCACACTTCGCCGACGTTTTTTGTTGATCAATTTCCATCCGACGAAAAGGTCGGAGATTACGTGTTGAAACCGCTTTATTCTTTCGCCGGCCACGGTGTGGACATGGAGCCAACGCGGGAGAAAATCGCTGAGTTACAAAATCCGCACAAATGGATTTTGCAGAGGAAAGTCGAGTACGCCTCGTTTGTGCCGACGATCGACGGTCACGAATCGAAGGCGGAGATCCGGATGATGTTTGTGTGGCCGGATCAGGCTCGCGATCCTACGCTCGTGAACAATCTAGTCCGAATGAGTCAGGGCAAAATGATGGGCGTCGATTTCAACGTCGACAAAACCTGGGTCGGCGCCACGATCGCTCTGCACGACGCAGGGGAATCTCCGGGCATCACAAATTGACGACGTTAAGATTCGCGCTGATCAATCGTTCTACGATCACGACATCGAGCCAGCGGCCATCAAGACGCGCATGTTTTTCGTAGATGCCAACCTCGCGAAACCCATGCTTCCGGCAAAGCGCGCGGCTGGCCTCGTTGAACAAGAAGATTCGCGACAGCAGTTTCCATAATCCCATTCGCTCTGCCTCGCTGACGAGGGCCGCTACCAGCAGATCACCGACTCCGCGACCTCTCCGATCGCGACGGACATACATCGAAAATTCGCCGATGCCGCAGTAACATTCGCGTTCCCGGTACGGTCCGGCGCCGGCCCAACCCACGATCTTTCGCTCGGTTTCGGCGACGATCGCCGGATAGCGACCAGCGATGGATCGCAGCCAAGCCTGCCAATCCCTGGCAGATCGGGGCTCTGTTTCATAGGTGGCGACCCGGTCCTCGATCCCTTGATTGTAAATTTCAGCAATTGCTACGGCGTCTCGTGGGGTGGCAACCCGAACGCGGACACGGTGTGCCTTGGGTTTACGCGAAGGCTTGTGCCGGTTTTGCTGAGATCGGTCTTTCACGGGAGCCCTGGTCGAAAACTGCGCGGCAGCGCGCTAGTGCATTCGCGCAGGTTGCTTGTCCGGAAACAAAATCATGAGGTAATTCACAAAGTGCGCGACAATGTCACGGGAAATGACGGAAAACCCGCCTGAAGATTTTGCGCCGGACATTATCGCCTTGCTCGCTGGATCTTTTTCTTGTCCTGGACCGGCTTGATTGTTGGGTGGACGGCCTTGTACGAGTCCACTGCGCGTCTCCGAGTGGACCATGCGTGACTAGCGTATCGCCGTTGAACTCATACGTGATGTCAACGGGCTGGGCAGCATTATTGGAAAACCACTTCATCTTTCCATCAGTCGCAGTAATCGTTCCGGTGTCGGACCAAGGGCCTGAAAATGTGAAATGCCCGTCGTCTTGCATGCTCCAATGCGCCGTTCGTGTACGCGTGGAATTGGGTGGCCATCTGCCTTTGGTTTCCCATGTGCCAACGAGCTGCGGATCGAGTTGAAAGCCAAGCGACGGCGTGAGCGAAAGCTCGGGGCTCGGCGCCGGAGTGGGCGACGCACCGACGATTTCTTCCTGAGCTGTCGGCTTCAGTTCGACAGTCGGGGCCGGCGAAGCTTCCGCGGGCTGGGAAGATTCTGGAGTCGGGATTGGAGAAACCGCAACCACGGTATCCTGGGTTTGGGAACCGCTATCATGGGGCTTGGGGCGAGTAATCACCCACAGCACACCGAGGAGCAAAACCAGCACGGCACCTGCTCCCATCGTTAGCGCCCGGGGCGACTGAAGCAAGGGTTCCCACGTTTGCGTCCAGGCCTTCGCCTTCTTCCGTCTGGGTAGCAGCCGCGTTTCGTCGCCATCCAGTGGCAGGCGATCCTCCGGGCCGAACATTTCTTTCCATTCGGCAACGGTTTTTGGTCGCCTGGTTTCGTCAACCGCCAAGGCTTTGTCTATTGCCCGAAGAAATTCGGCGTCGTATTTTCCGGCGTAACGAGCCGTGAGCTTCTCGATCGGATCGTCCTTGAGTCGCCGGGTGGCCTCGGGCGGTTTGCGACCAGAGATGGCCCGATACATCACAGCAGCCAGAGCATAGATATCGCTCCAGGGGCCTTGATTGCCGTCTTCGTGATACTGCTCGAACGGCGCGTAACCGGTGCTGACAACACTGGTCAACGCCATGCTACGACTGGAGATGGCCTGGCGCGCGCTGCCGAAATCCAGCAACACCGGTCGCCCATTTTTGGTGATATAAATGTTCTCCGGCTTGATGTCGCGATGAAGAAAGCCGGCGTTGTGAACAGCGTCCAAGCCGGAAAGAAGCGGCGTCAGAATTCGGCGTAGCTCAGATTCGTTAGGCGGACGATTGAGTTGGCGCAACCATTGGTCGAGGTTCTGCCCTTCCTGGTACTTGGTCACCATGTAAGCGGTGCCGTTTGCCTCCACCATTTCGTACACGTTCATCACGTTGGGATGATCGCAGGCAGCCAGGGCCCGGCCCTCTCCGACGAACCGCTCGCGCGCCCAGGTCAGGCTTTCTTCTTCGCTCTTGGTTTTGGCCACGACTGTTGTCCCATCGATGCGAGTGGCGATGTCATTTGGCAGCAGCTCCTTGATCGCTACCTTGCGGCCGAGCGTCGTGTCCTCAGCCAGGTAGGTGATGCCAAACCCGCCGCATCCGAGCATTTCCTTGAATTGGTATCGACCTAGTTGGTAACCGCTGGGAAGGGCCAGGCGGTGTTGCGCGGCGCTCATGAGCACAGCGCCTCTACCAAAGCACGGCGGTTTTGGCAATTATAAAGTCGCTCCCGCCTTGATGATGGCGATGGTGGTGTTGTCCTGTTTCGAGTTGTATTCGTCAACGACGGCATCGAGAAGCCTCGTTGCAAGCGCAGCTGCGTCGCGCTTCGCCGCTGCGGAACATACACTGACGATTTGTTCGTCGCGGAGTGTGTGAATGCCATCGCTGGCTGCCAGAATCACGCTGCCAGGTTCTAGCGGAACCGGGACCAGCGAGCGATCGATGAGGTCAAGTTCATCCCCTGTCAGGGCCGCACGCAGGGTATTTCTCGATTGGGCTGCTGCCTGTGGCGTGATTTCGCCGTGTTCGACCATTTCCTGCAACACCGGGCGCAGGGAATGATCCGCGTTCAGGCGTGCAAGCCTTTCTCCGCTAAAAAGGTAGAGAGGCGAATCGCCTACGCTGACCCATTCCACCCCTGCACCCGTGAGCGTTGTAGCCAGCAGGGTCGTTCCCATGCCTTCCCACGCGGGCTCGCGCTTCAGTTCCCTGGCAATTGCTTCATTGGCGGTAGTCAATCCTTCTGTAAGACGTTGTGCAATCGTGCCCTTGGCGGTCTGAAATGCGGAGATGAAATTCTCGAGCGCTGTTTTACTGGCTCGCTCCCCGGCAGTGTGGCCGCCCATGCCGTCAGCTACAACGACGAGAATTCCATCTGTCTGTCCAGCTGTGCCAGGGAACGTAGAGAAAGCGTATCCATCCTCCTGCGTGTCTCGCGCTCCGCGTAATTGGCGGCCGGCAAAATCCTTGTCAGCGATCATGGGCTACGATTGATGAGGTGCGGGCGGCGGAAGCGTCGGTTGTTCCGGTCGTTCCTGCCAATCGAAGTCCTCGCCGCACAACGGAACAAAACGCAGCACGGTTTCCCCGATCTCAATGAGGTCTCCGGCTTTGAGCGGCGACGATTGCGAAACCAGCTTGCCATCCAAGTAAGTCAGTGTTGCACCGTCACCAGGGCGCAGCAGATACTGACGCTGGCGCGGTTCATAAATCACAAAACAATGTTGCCGGCGTGAGATGGTTTCGTCACCAAAGTTGACGGAAACTCTCTCGTCGGCCTCACGGCCCACGCTGTTCTGTCCATAGCCGAGCTGACGCGCGTTGCCGCGACCCGGACCAGCAACAATCACCAGCCAGCCGACGACTGGGTCTGTCACGTCAGCAGTGACTTTGTCTTGCCTCTCAGGAAACGTAAGACCCTTTTTGGCGACCCGGCGCGGCGGCCCGATCAACCGTGTCATTTCGGTTTCCTCTTCAACTGGGGGTCTCGCTTGCTGCTCGCGTTTTGGCTGGCGAATGACTCTGGTTTTCTCCGAATCGTCTTCCGTCATTTTGTGGCGTCAAAGATTATGTGACGGGTCAAGGCATCGCGCGAGAAAAAGCTTTGCCTGTCGGCCCCGAATTGGCTGTTCGTAAACTTTGTGTTGGCTTGACTTCGCTGCGCGGAATTGTTTTTAGATGAGCCTGTTACATGAATGCAGAAGAACAAATTGTCCGTATCGGGCGTGGTCAGGGTTGCGACCTTATTCTTACTCACGCCTCAGTAAGCAGACGACATGCGGAGCTTGCAGTCGACTCGGATGGATCGTGCGCCATACGCGACTTGAACAGCACCGGCGGCACATTCGTATTGCGTGACGGAAAGGAATTGCCGGTGACGAATCGTACGGATTTGCTGTCCAGCGACGTCTTGCGGCTTGGAGATTACGAGATTTCGCTGGCCGATTTGCTTGGGCTGATTGGCGAAGCTCAATCGCCGCGTCCCGTTGACTCCGTTCAACAACCTTCGCCGCGTCCCGTTAATGTTATTCCGATGGAAACGGGCGAGAGACCAAAGACACGCAGGATGCGCTGCGTGTGCGGGACTATCAAGGAGCGCGGCAAGCCCTGCCCGGACTGTGGTTCATGAAAACGGTAGATCCGTTCGGAGCAACTGGGCCCCGTTCCACTGAGTCCGGCGTGTCCGGAACAAAGCGTCTGCGTGAGATCTTGTTGGATCGACCGGATCGTCGCTTATTTATGCTACTCTCCCTGATAGCCGGGCTGATCTTCATCATGATGTTGACCTTGATACTTCCTCCCGGCAGCCGCGCTGCAGCCATTATTCTCGATCGCGAATCAATCCATTTTCACTACCCATTCACCATTCAGAACGTTGAGCATCTTCTTCTTTTCCTTGGCTTGGGTGAACTCTACGTAAGGTGGCGAACCGCTTGCCACGAGTTGTCATTCCTAGACAAGGGTCTGCTACCCGAAGATACCGAGACCGTCCTGGAAGCGTCCGATCTTGGACCGATTCGCCGGCGCGTAGCGAGCCTTTTCAGCAAGACTCATGGAATTTTGCCTTCGTTAATAGACCTGAGCATCTTGCAATTCCAAAGCGGGCGTTCTGTTGATCAGACAGTGGCGGTAACTACCAGCAATCTCGACTTGGTGCAGCACCGGGTAGATTTGAGTTATTCTCTGGTGCGCTACATCGCTTGGGTCATTCCGACAATGGGATTTATCGGCACGGTCATTGGCATTGGCTCAGCGCTGGCATCGGTTCCTGCCGGAGGCGAAATCAAGTTGCAAGATCTGGCGCATCAGTTGGCCATCGGATTCGATTGCACGATGGTGGCGCTGGTTGAGAGCGCTATTTTGGTGTTTCTGCTTCACTTCGTTCAGGAAAAGGAAGAGTTGGCGGTGAACCTGGCCGGCACCTACACGCTGCGCAATCTCATTAACCGGCTTTACTCCTCTTAGTAAGCGGCGCCGACCACATGCGCGCACGCAATCGCGAGATCAACATCTTTAGCATCTCCCTGCTGGACATCCTCACGGGGCTGCTCGGCGCGTTTCTCTTTCTGATGCTAGGCCTGATTCCGTACTACATGAAAGTGAACACCGGCCGAAGCCTTAGCGCGGAAGAACAACAGCAGTTCGAGGAGGTGAAGAAACTGGTCGAGAAAGGGCTCAAAGGACCGCTTAGCGAAGAAGACGTCAAGAAATTGCAGGATGAATTGGATCGACTGCAGAAACAAAATCGACAATTGAATGCCGATAACGATCGATTGCAAAATGAGTTGGATCAAAGCAAGCGGGATCTGCAACAGGCAAGACAGGATCGTGACCAGGCCAAGCAAGATTTGGAACACCAGAAAAAAGAGGCTGACTTCTGGTCAAAGCAGGATGGAACCGTTTCTATCATCAGTTCGTGGGATTCCCCGGAAACAGATATCGACGTATTTTTTATGACTCCCGGCGGCACAATTTTTGGCCAAAAACGGGAAAAGGTGCTCGGCCGCGATGTGACGCTGGATGGAAGCGATTCTCATGGGAAGGACTGGAAGGTCAACGACGAGGGATTGCTGGCCTATTTCTTCCAAAGTGGGCCATATCTGGTGTTATACAGAATCCCGAAAACGGCCACGCCTCAATCGGTACTCGGGTCTCAGGGGTCAGTTCTTGTACCACCAGGTTGTCAATAAGGAGAAGAACAGCATTCGAATCATTGAGGGGACACTGCCTTACTCCTATTCCGCCAATGCGACCCCGGGCGGCCTTTACCTCTGGGCGGTCCTCAATTATGACGCCGATAAGAAGACACTCCTGATCGGTCCTGCGCCGAGCCAGTTGCCGCCCGGTGTTCAACCGCGCCCAACACCCCCGGCTACGACGCCGTTTGATCCATTTCCCAGATTTGGACGTTCCCCGGTCTCGACGCCTACTCCCGCGATTGGGCTAAGCCCTACGCCCAGAGGAGATCGGCGTGCACTTCTCGAAAAATTACGCCGGGAACAAAGGCAAGCTTCGCCTGCACCTTCAGCAACTGTTCGGCCAGGTGCGGGAGCCGTGACTCCGCTTCCGAAATGAACCGGCGATGCAACTTTTGTAACTTTAACGTTAGTTGAGTTCTTCGTTCACCTCGGCGAACGCATTGACGGCGAAATCCAAGTCTTCGCGGGAATGCGCGGCAGAGACTTGGGTACGGATGCGCGCGGTGCCGTGCGGAACAACCGGATAGAAGAAGCCGATGACGTAAACTCCTTTCTCTAACATGCGCGCGGCGAACTTTTGCGACTTTGCTGCATCCCCGATCATGATCGGGACGATTGGGTGCACGCCGGGTTTGATCGTTAGGCCGCGCTCCGTTAGCGCGGCACGGAAAAACTTGGTGTTCTCTTCAAGTTTATCGCGTAGTTCAGTTGATGCGCTGAGAAGTTCAAGCGCCTTCAGGGATGCGGCGACAACCGGGGGCGCGATGGTGTTGGAAAAGAGGTAAGGCCGCGAACGTTGTCTCAAAAGATCGACAATCTCTTTTCGGCCGCTGGTGAAACCGCCGCTGGCGCCACCGAGCGCTTTCCCCAAGGTGCCGGTGATGACGTCGATTCTGCCCATCACGCCGCGATATTCATGCGTCCCGCGACCCGTTTCGCCGAGAAACCCGGTCGCATGGGCGTCGTCGATCATCGTTAGCGCATTGTATTTTTCTGCGAGATCGCAAATCCCGGCCAGATTCGCGATGGTACCGTCCATGGAGAAACAGCCGTCCGTGGCAATTAATCGAAAACGAGCATCTTTCGCGGAGCGCAATTGCGCCTCCAGATCGTCCATGTCGTTATGCTTATAGCGAAACCGTTGCGCTTTACAGAGCCGGATGCCGTCGATAATGCTGGCATGATTCAGTTCGTCGCTGATCACCGCATCTTTGTCGGTGAGCAGCGTTTCGAATAAACCGCCGTTGGCGTCGAAGCAGGAGGGATAAAGAATAGTCTCCTCGGTTCCGAGAAATTTCGTGAGCGCGGCTTCCAACTCCTTGTGAATGTCCTGGGTTCCGCAGATAAAGCGCACACTAGCCATGCCAAATCCATGCGTGTCGAGCGCCTCGCGTGCGGCGACAATGAGCGCAGGATGATCGGCCAGTCCCAGGTAATTATTGGCGCACATGTTGAGTACGCGTTTTCCTCCGGCAATGGCGATATGCGCCTCTTGAGGAGAAGTTATTACCCGCTCGGTTTTGAAGAGGCCTTGCGATCTAATTTCCTCGAGTGTTTGAGAAAGCTGTTTTCCAAATTCCGCGATCATAAGTAAACGTTCAGACTACGCAGAAAGATTAAGCAGGAAACCGAGAAGCCACGGATTGAATTAGAGGCAGCGCAACATCGCTCCAGGTTTTTTTGCAAAAAGACAATAATATACAGTAGCATAGGGGGTATGGAGACTCTTACACAACGATATGATACATACCGAATACCGTGAAGGCCCTAATCGTTTTTCACCAATCAAGTAACGTTCAGCCTCACACCACGGACATGAACATTCTGCCTAGACAGGGCGACATGCTCGATCTACCAGACGTAAGCAGTCGCCACTTCTACGTGGTAGAGCGCGTGATATTCCGATTAGAACGTCCTCAAGGTGGAAATGAGGTCTTGGAAGTGCCGAGAGCGGAAGCACCTGCGGTTCGGATTTATCTAGGTTCTGCAATTGAGAGATAATGACGCGATCAAGTATTTCTCGACCGGCGATAACGCGCTCAATTTCCTAATCGCGCTTCGCTGGCCTACAGGGGTCGTGTGCCCTCGTTGCGGGTTAAAGAAGTGCGGTTTCTAAAGAGCCGAAAGATTTGGGAATGCGGCGAATGTGAATCGTTGCGCCAGTTCTCCGTCAAGGTCGGCACGATTATGGAAGACAGCCCTGTCGCGCTCGACAAATGGCTGACTGCATTCTGGCTGATCGTGAACGCGAAAAACGGACTCAGTTCTTACCAGTTACATCGCTCGATTGGCGTCACCCAAAAGACCGCTTGGTTCATCCTGCATCGGATTCGTTCGGCGATGCAAAACGGCTCGGTTGAGAAGTCTTCTGGCAGAATCCAGTACCAGTTCATGCTGGATGCTCCTCTATCTGAATCAAGTATACCCGTAAAAAGTTCTTGCCAGGTTGTGAATAACTGTTAATAACTTGCCCTGGTGATTCGCCTTGACCTACGCTGAGCGTCGCAACCTTGCGCTGATCTTACTAGCGGCATTTGTCGCTGTCCTTCTCCTTACCGCCTGCGGCACACAACATCATCCTTTGCCCGCATACGAGCCGCCGTTGGCGAAAACGGACTTTCAACGTGTGCGCACTACCGCCTACACGCATACGGAATCGGACCATCGCCAGTACAGTAACCACAATGCGCTTGGCGGAGAATTGCGCGCAGCGGGTCCTCCGATTCATCGAGCTGAGGTGATAACAGGTGTGACCATGGCTTATGAAGTTCCTCGGGCTGTTGCGGTGGATGATCCTTCTCAGAGCGAGATACGTCGTGCCTCGTATAGTCCGCGACTTCAACCGTTCTCGATGGATGAACGCCAACCCGTTACGCCCGGTCCGAAGCGTGCGCCGAGAACAACACGCCATGTTAAACCCGCTGTCGTCAGATCGGATTCCCAGCAGATCGGCAGCGCAGCAGCCGATTGGTCGCGCTGGCCGGCGGGCACGGTGTTTCGTCTGTTGTCGACGGGGCAAAATTATCGCGTGGAAGATTACGGCTGGGCGCTTGCGGGACGCAACACGATTGACCTTTACATGGCGAATCAGCGAGCCATGAACTCTTGGGGCGCCCGCGAAGAAACCATTGAGGTCCTGCGCTGGGGCGACCCGCATGAAAGCCTGCAGTTCCTCCAACGGCATCAGGATTACCGACACATAAAACGCATGGTGCTCGAGCTGAAAGGCCATCATAAGGAAGCGGCAGCGCTGCGATAGAAAATGCGGGGAGCGCACGCGTTTCGCGTGCCGGCGATAGTATACTCGCCATCGACTCAGCGTTCGGCCCAGTTAAGTACGATTTTACCGGAGTTGCCGGATTTCATCAGTTCGATTGCTTTCTTGAATTCTGTGTAGGGGAAGCGATGCGTGATGACTTGGGAGATATCGAGACCGCTCTGGATCATCGCGGTCATTTTGTACCAGGTCTCGTACATTTCGCGCCCGTAAATGCCTTTGATGGTGAGCGCGCTGAACACGACCGCGTTCCAATCGATGGCGGCGCTGCCGGGCATGATGCCTAGCAGCGCGATTTTGCCGCCATGAAACATGTTCGGCAAAATATCTTCGAACGCTTTCGGGTTTCCGGACATTTCCAGCGCGACGTCAAAGCCTTCCTTCATTCCGAGCTTCTGCATCGCAGTGGCAACTTTTTCAGCCCGCACATCCAACGCGAGGTCAGCGCCCATTTTGCGCGCGAGATCGAGACGATAAGCATTAACGTCCGTTATGACGACGTGGCGCGCGCCGGCCCGCTTGCAGATCGGAATGGCCATGCAACCGATCGGACCCGCGCCAGTGATGAGCACGTCTTCTCCGATGAGATCGAAGGAGAGCGCGGTATGCACAGCGTTGCCTAACGGATCGAAACAGGAGAGCACCTCCAACGAAATTCCCGGGTCAGCGTGCCAGCAGTTTTCCTGTGGCACGGCCACGAACTCGGCCCACCCGCCGGGACGATCGACGCCCACACCTTGCGTGTTTGGGCAAAGATGTCGTCGGCCGGCCAGACAATTCCGGCAATGTCCGCAGGTGATGTGTCCCTCGGCGACGACAAGATCGTCCTTCTCAAAGCCTTTCACCTGGTCTCCGACACGGTCGACAACACCCACAAACTCATGACCAATAATAAGCGGCACCGGAATCGTTTTCTGTGCCCAGGCGTCCCAATTGTAGATATGCACATCCGTGCCGCAGATGGATGCTTTCAGCACGCGTATTAGAACAGCGTCGCCGCTGACTTTTGGCACCGGAACTTCTTCCAGCCAGAGACCGGGCTCTGCTTTGGCTTTGACAATCGCTTTCATCATCGCATGCACGACACCAGACTAGGCGAACCGGGGAGGCGAGAAAAGATTTTTGCGCGAAGCGGAGCACTTTGATGAACCCCCAAGGGTGGCCGGAACCTCGAGGTCGGAGAAAGCCGCCCGATGGTTTCGCTTGAGGCGAAAGTGTCAAAGCGTGTGAAGCGCTCCACTGGCTTAAGCAGTGACTTACCAGGTACAAGGAGATTGACGAACTCAGAGCCTCGCCTGCGGCCTTTGCTGAAGAAGTGTCCAAAGTGAACCCGGATTTGGTAGCAAACAATGCTGGGGCACCCTGAGAGCGTGCACTACGAGTTGGTGAACGCGATGTTGCTCCACGAGTTCCTGAAAGAACACAAGAAGCTCTACGAGCAGCAGGAGAGCATCAACCAACTAAAAAGCGAAATGCAGACGATGGTTGTGCAGCTGAAAGAGCAGGCCGCTCAAATCCAAAAAGTGAGCGCACAGCTTGAAGTGAGCAGGCCAGCCGCAAAGGTGGTTGTAAACAAACCGTAAATTCTGCAAAGCACAGTAGCCTTGTCTGTCCAAAACAGCGAGGCAATTGAAAAGGCGTTCGTTCTTGCGGCGAACGCCTTTTTTCTAACTTGTTCTTCTTTTCAACGGCGGCTCGCCGCCCCGCAATGCGCACTTCCCAAGGGCTGGCTGCTACAGAAATCGCGCGCAAGGAATTTCCAGCCTGTGGAGGTTCTCTACCCCCCTTTCTTCTTGACTAGCGAACTGCAATTTCGGCAAAACACTGTTCGGAAGAAATCACCATGGACCGGGATGAATTTCTAATGGGAACCGACTCGTGTGTGCGGGTTTCACGGCGCGTCAGGGAGAATTCACGGACGGCCAAAATAAAAAGGACAACGAAAGGAAATTAGTCAATGAAAAATCGAATATTGGTGGCCATCCTGCCTGTGTTGGCTTGTTTTGCGCTTTTACCAAGAGCGCAAGCGGTCAGTCCAGCGCCCGACGGATGCTATCCCAACTACACGACAGCGGAAGGGTGCAGTGCTCTTCAGAACCTCGTGGGTGGCGCTGGAAATACAGGACTTGGTTGGTACGCACTCTTCGGCACAGTGGAGGGCAACTTTAACACCGCTGTCGGCGGGGGAGCGCTGGTTCTCAGCGAGGCGGATTCCAATACCGCAGTTGGTGCTGCAGCGTTATTGCTCAACACGACTGGCTCTCAGAACGTCGCCGTTGGAACGGATGCCCTGGTCTTTAACGATACTGGCGGCTACAACAATGCAGTGGGCGCGTTTGCGCTCTTTAATAACACCATTGGCGGTGCCAACGTAGCGATCGGTAACAACACAATGTTTGCCAACACCGGCGGTGCGTTTAACACGGCCGTGGGCTATGGAGCGGGGCAAAATCTCGCCACAGGCGTCGCAAATATTTACATTGGCGATTTCGCGGGTACGGCCGACTTCCTAGGATCCACCTGGAGACGAAGACGGCGTGATACGTATCGGAAGCGTCTTTTCGGGAACCACTGCCTGCTATATCAACGGCATCTTGGCGAATTTTATACCCCAGGCCCCTGGGAATTCGATAGTTACGATCCCAATCCACCACCGGCCAACTAGGATGGACTACTGACTTTGCGGCGGCCAAAGTCAGGAACAACAGAAGAAAATCGAGCAACAGCAGGCCAGTATTGCTGACTTGAAGTCGACCGTCGCCCTG
The DNA here is from genome assembly GCA_963807435.1 of uncultured Verrucomicrobiae bacterium. GTDB lineage: Bacteria > Verrucomicrobiota > Verrucomicrobiia > Chthoniobacterales > UBA10450 > Udaeobacter. The sequence goes on along the minus strand of CAWECA010000003.1, from coordinate 26,484 downwards.
CAGCAGAAAGGGATGCAGCTTCTCACCGCCCGGCTTAAAGAGCAGGCCGCTCAAATCCAAAAAGTGAGCGCACAGCTTGAAGTGAGTAAACCTGCGGCGAAACTGGTCGTGAATAAACCGTAACCGAAACCTAGAGCAGCCTCGGAACCGGGATGAGCACATCGTCCCCGACGAGTTTTGGAATAGGAACCTCTTCAAGCTATAGATCGTGCCCCGGGCTCTGGCTTTCACCACTGCCTTCATCATCGTTTGCACGCGGCAAAGCAGGCGAAGCCGGAAAGCGAGGAAATTTTTGCGAGCGCCGGAAAAAAGGACGTCAAGCTGCCATCTCTCTGTCCTAGTCAGCCAAGCTGGCCGCCATCCGACGAACGCTACCAAGAAACCTCCGCAGTGGTCGGTTGTTCTTGACAGATCGCCCGCGTTTTTGGCAAAACGCCTTTTGTAGGGCCGAACATGAATTCTAAATGGGGCCGACTCCGCGTGTGCGGTTTTTACCGGCGATAAGGGAGGACTCACGGACAGCTAAACAAAAAAACCCAAAAATAATCTATGAAAAATCGAAATAATATATTGAATGTGGTTCTGCCGGTATTGGCGTGTCTTGCGCTTTTGCCAGGAGCGCAAGCAGTCAGTCCGGCACCAGACGGGTGCTATCCCAATTACACGACAGCGGAAGGGTGCAATGCGCTGCAATTCCTAGGAGGCGGCTTTGGGAATACAGGAATTGGCTGGTATTCGCTCTATCTAGCTGGCGATTCTAACTACAACACCGGTGTTGGTGGCGGTGCGCTTGCGTTGAACACAGGGGATTCCAATACCGCAGTGGGCGTAGCAGCGTTGTTGCTCAACACCAGCGGCGGACAAAACACGGCCGTTGGAACCGACACGCTCGTCTTTAACGACAGCGGTAGCGGCAGCACGGCCATCGGATATTTTGCGCTCATGAATCAAACCACCTCCGGCTCCAACACGGCCGTCGGTGATTCAGCGCTCACTGCCACTACCACTGGCTTCAACAACGCGGCCTTCGGTATTCGTGCCCTTGAGACCAATATCGACGGCTTGAACAACACGGCGCTCGGTAATTTGGCGCTCGATCTTGTGGATCACGGCAGCGACAACACGGCCGTGGGCAGACACGCCGGGGATAATATCACCGGCGGCGGCAGTAACGTCTGCGTTGGCACATTTTCCGGTAATGCCATCACCACCGGCACTAACATTATCACCATCGGCCCCGTGAGCGGTGTGCACAGTATTTTTGGCCAGGTGAATAACAGGACCTATATCGCCAACATCCTTGGGGCATCGGTTGACTCCGGCACGGCTGCGTTCGTGTTCGTCGATGCCGATGGAAGGTTAGGTACGGTGCTGGCCTCTGCTGGACCGGAATCCAACCTGCCTGGACCTACTGGGCCTAAAGCCATTCCCGACGCTGCCAAGCAAGCTCTGCTCAATCTCAAGGTCCAGAAGCTGGAAGCCACTGTTGCGACGCTGACGGCCCAGCTCAAAGAGCAAGCCGCGCAAATTCAAAAAGTGAGCGCACAGATGGAGATGAGCAAACCGACGGCAAAAGTAGTCGTGAATAGGCCGTAGACCGGTGTCTGAAGCAATATTGCGCGTTTAGCGCAGGAGTAATCTACCCGGAAAGGCGTTCGCTTATTAGCGAACGCCTTTCCCTTTGGAATCACCGGATTTGATGTAAGCGCTTACTCTATCTTCGGCCGGAGCGCGAAATCTTTCGAAGGCTTGTTGCTTGGATTATGACGGATTCGCTGCCAGCATTAAGTTCTGTTTGACTAGCCTAGAGCGATCCATTTTCTTGCTCCGAGTTGCGAAAAATTGATTACTTTCCTTATATGAAAAAAATATGCCTCCTTTTGATGCTCGTGTTTTTGGCGGTGATTTGCTCCTGCCAGAAGCAGGATTCGACTGTTGAAGCACAACTTGCTCAACGCAAAGCGGAGCTGGATTCACGCGAGCAAGCATTAGATGAAAGAGAGAAAGCATTGGAACGAAAACAGCAGGCATTGGCGGACAGGCAAACGGCCGTTCCAAACAGCCGAATCATTCAGCCGCGGCCCAAGTCTCAGGCCGCTGCAGAAGTCGAAGCTGACAGACAAAGAAGAATACAACAGTTGCCTCCCGAGCTTCGCGCCTTGATTCCTTCGCCTAACGCCGCCCGCGTACAAGCTGAGAGAGCTGAAAAAGAAAGGGCGATTGCTGGTTCGGCGGCGGACACTCCTGATTCGGGAGAAATCTCGCCATCTCCATCCCCGACTCCGTAATTTCAAGCTACCGGTTATGCGGTGCTAGGGAAACTTACGGAATGGATTTTTAGTGGTGGCTTCAGATTAAAGCCGGGTCACGGAGCCGCTTACAGTTGTGCCAAGTAAAATGCGGAATGGGCGTGGAGAATAGTACGCAATGAACACTCGGAAGCGCGTGGCGCAGCTTCTAAAAGCGTGGCCAAAGATTTACCCAAATGCCCGTTGTGAGCTGGATTTCCGTAACCCATTGCAGCTTTTGGTGGCCACCATTCTCTCGGCCCAATCCACCGACAAACGTGTCAACATGGTGACGCCTGCATTATTTAGGAAATATCGGGCGGCGAAAGATTATGCGAACACGCCGCAGGCCGAGCTGGAAAAGACGATCAAATCCACCGGCTTCTACCGCAACAAGGCTAAAAGTATTCGCGGTGCCATGCGCGAAATCGTCGACAAACATGGGGGGAAAGTGCCCGAAACAATGGAGGATTTATGTGCGTTGCCGGGCGTTGGTCGCAAAACGGCAAACGTCGTGCTGGGCAATGCGTTTCATAAAAATGAGGGAATCGTAGTGGACACGCACGTGATCCGATTATCGCAGCGGCTCGGCCTCACTAAACACAAAGACCCGGTGAAGATCGAAGCAGATCTTATCAAACTCGTCCCGCGCCAGCATTGGACGGACTGGAGCCATTGGCTCATCTGGCACGGGCGCCGCCGTTGCTATGCACGCAAGCCAGATTGTGGCCGATGCGAGGTGTTCAAACTCTGCCCGAGCGGAAGGGTGTTCTTGCGGACTGGCAAGGCGCAAAATCCCCAGGGAGTAGTCCCTTCCTAATAGCCATAGCCTCGTACTGGAGTTTCCATCCCGAACCACGCTGGCTCAGCCAAAAATCGCCATTAATCTAAATCTCAGCGTGACTCGGCTGACTCGGATTTTTTTGGACGCGTTCCATTGCGATCGGATTGTTTTCGCCGTCCCCGGAACTGTTCCTCTAACTTCTTGAGATCGTTATCGGAGAGGTTTTCTATATCGACGAGTTGGTTGCGTGCGCCTTTCATGGCACAAATTAACTCGTCCAATTTGAGGTGCATCGCTTTCGCATCGCGGTTTTGAGTGTTCTGAATCAAGAACACCATGAGGAACGTGATGACGGTTGTTGCGGTGTTGATGATCAGTTGCCAAGTATCCGAATAATGAAAAGTCGGCCCCGTGACGAGCCAAACAACGATTATAAGCACGGCGCCACAAAACGCCCAGGCACTACCAAGCACGACCGACGTACGCTGGGCGAAACATCGAAATGCGTCGCTGACGACGCATATCAGATCGCGTCTTTGTTTCTGTTTCTTCCTCTCGCTACGTTCGGTTTTGGTTGCCATCACCTACTGTTCGCACGAGCCGGCGACATTGCGCGCACACATCGGCCGAGTGGGTTTCTTCTGAGGCACTGAAGCGATGGATGCGGCGGCCCATACATACCAGCGGTATTTCCGCTGTTCTCAAACGGTCGGGCTTGCTTGCGTTTTGGAGTGCGATAACGCTGCTCCGCACTTAGCTTAAGTGGCGATTGATGGTCAAAATGGATGCATTTCCTAGCGCTCACCATCTCAATCTCGACGACGCATGGTCTGACGAGGCGCTCGGTCTGCCCGTAGTTGATGTCCGGAGTTGGGGGCCGCGGCTTCGCTTTTCGGCGCCGCCACGCTTGATCGAACAATTTTACCAGGAACGAAAGAGCACCCTCGCATCAACATTCCTGCTTTATGGATCCGGCGATTTTCACCACCTGACAGCACTCCGCTTGCGTTCCATTACGACTCCAATGCTCCTCGTCTCGTTTGATAATCATCCGGATTGGGATGTACGGCCGCCGAAGTGGGCTTGCGGTGCGTGGGTCAATCGGGCGCTGGAACTTCCACACGTACGCCAGGTGAGCGTGTGGGGTTGCGGCAACTTCGAATGCTGGTGGCCGCATCAGATTTTCGGCAACCGCCGTGCGGAACGTGCCGGCATTCTTGAGGTCCATCCCTGGGCAGACAATCGGTCGATGAAAGATCGACAGCGCAAGGGCGCAATTCTGCGCGATAATTGGCGCCAACGCTTCGAAGAGTTCTCAAAGACTCTCCATGGTGAAAGCGTCTACGTCACCATCGATCTCGATTGCTTGCAAATCGGAGATGCGGTGACCAACTGGGAGAGCGGCCGATTTAGTGTCACCGACCTTGAGTGGGCACTTGTAACATTGCGCAATTGTTCGCGGATAATCGGGGGAGACATTTGCGGCGCGTATTCAGCACCGAGTTACGCGCGTTGGAAACAGCGTTTCGCCGCCGAGTTTGATCGGCCGAAGCTTGCCTCGACAGATCCGGAAAAAGCCCGTTTGGTCAATTTAGCGAGTTTGGAAAAACTCGGGCCACTCTTCATGGAGTCGTTGTAAGGCAGGAGAATCGCCGGCCCTGGCAATTTGCTAACTCATCGACACCAGCACGATTCCTGCGGTCACCAGTATCGCGCCAATGGTGAGGCGCGCACTAAGTTTTTCCTTTAGCACAACTGCCGCGAGAATTGTAATGAAGATGACGCTCAAACCTTGAAACGGATAGAGATAGCTTAGATCAAAGCGCTGTAGCAGGCCGAGGGTTAGGAAAAAAGAAACGGTCATGAGCGCGACACCCATCGCAACCCGAGAGACAAAGTAGAAATTGCGCATTCCGGTTGTCGCTGAAGACTCCATTGCTCTCTTGAGAATGAGTTGCGCTGCTACAAAAGTGACCAAAGAAACAATGATGAAGAAGAGCGCGAGAAAAGTCACAGGCGCTCCTCCATCCTTGCGATGGGTTTGGCTACCAACGCTAATCCGATAACCACCAATGCAATCCCGCTCCAGCGTAACCCGGAGATCCGTTCGTCCAGAAAAATCCAGCACCCGAGTGGAACAAGAATGTCGACCACACGCGACAGCGGGTAAGCGATGCTCAACGGAATGCACCGGAGCACGTAAAGCCAGCTGATAAAGCTGACGATGATCAGAAGGATTGCCCACCAAACCAGTGGCGATGTCAGGCCATTGATTCCGGTCCATGAAAATACGCTATCAGGCGCCGCGATCTGACTGGCCCCGCGTTTCAAGAGAAGTTCGGAAACGAAAACGCATCCAACGCTTACCCCAAGTTGCAGCCACGGGTTGCCAAAGCCGGATGGCCGATTTTGCATCCGCTCTTCTAGCGCGCTGCCTCGTTATGGCAACAATTTTTGATGCTGCCGGGGCGCCCCGCGGAGGCGTTCAAGATCAAAGCAATCAGCCGTTAAAGCTGATCCGCGTTTGGATATCGCTGTAACACTGGATCGTGCCGCGTAGGGCCTAGATATCTGATTATGTGACCAAAAATCGGGTTCAGGAGTGGGTTCGTATGCGTGATGTAGAGGTCGAGCGGCACCAGTTCGCAATCCAGATGCAGCTTTGGTTCGTAGTTGAGCGGATTGCTGTAGTAATATTTTAACCCCCCCCTCAATGCCCACGAAATGATATCGCGCAGGGTATAGAAGTAGAGGTGCAGATCGAGCGCGACCCGGTAATCCAGCCCTATGCACTCATCGTAGATCGCATTTTCGTAGACGAGGCAGAAACTGAAGGCGACGATTTTGCCGTTTTGTCGCCAAAGGAAGAATCGCGCGCGCTCGGGCATGCGCTGTGAAATGTCGCGGAAATAGTCTTTGCTCAGTGTCTCAAACTTTAATGGCGATCGCTCATGGACCGCCAGATACAGAGGGTGGATTTCATCAATAAAAGGTGTGACGTCGCTCACTACCTCCAATTCAATCTTCAGCGCTTGCTCGGCTTTACGAAATTTGCGTCGCAAATCCTTGCGCGTTGCTTTTCCAAGCGTGCGGAAATATTCGTCCCAGTTTTTATACGCAAGGATCAGACGGGTCATCGGCATGCTTGGAATTCTGGCATAGCCATTCGACCGAAGCGCTTCGAGAGCTGAACGGTAGTTCGCGGGAAAATCCTTGAAAACGATCAGAGACGCTTTGTTTTGTCTTGCGAAAATCTGAAGGGTGGCTTGTAGGGCATTTGCCACTGATCGCTCGTCATTGCCGTCGCAAACTCCCAGGTCGCCCGTCCCAGCTCCGCACCCGACCATCAACACCCGCATGGTAAGAAAGCGCGGGAAAATCTTACGAATCCAATCGACGATCAAGCGAATCTTGCCAGGGACGCCTTCAACGAGGTTCTGCCGGACGAAGAATACCGGCTGGATGACCGGCACGTTACCGGCTTCGTCCTTGATTAGCAGATAATAATGCTCGAACCCGCACTCCAGCGTTTGTTCGACGATCTCATAATAGCGATGATCTTTAGATTTATTCTGAAGCGCGCGGTGCCATGGTTCGCAATTTTGGAGATCAGCCAGCGTAAGCACTTTCGCCACGCCTTTGGGAAGAGTGATCACATCACCGGGGTGCAAAAATAGACCAGGCGCCAAATGCTGAGACCTCGACTATGCCTTGGCGTGTTCGGCATTTCCCTCGGCTGCGAGGTTTTCGACCTTGAGCACACCATCTTTGATGTGCACATCTCGTTGGGGAAAAGGAAACTCGATCCCGACTTCATTAAACTTTTGGGCGATGGCAAAGTTGATGTCACTGCGGTAACGACTGGGACGGTCGCTCATTTCACTGCACCAGACCATCAGCTTGAAGTCGATCGAGCTGTCGCCGAATTGATCCAGAAAAACAGTTGGCTGCGGTTCTTTCAGGGTCTGAGGATTCTCGTGCGCAACGGTAAGCAGCGCTTCGCGGACTTTATTGACGTCGCTGCCGTAGGCGACCCCTACCGGGATGCGAAAACGGACGCGTGGGTCGCCGTAGGTCCAGTTCGTCACGGGTGAATCGATGAATTTCGAGTTCGGCACAATCATCATGATATTGTCGTTGGTGCGAATGACCGTGCTGCGAGCATGAATGTGCTCTACCTGGCCGGCGATTCCAGCTACTTCAACGCGATCACCGATTGTGATCGGTCTCTCGGCAAGAATAACGAGGCCGCTGATGAAATTGCTGGCAATGTTTTGCAAACCGAAACCGAGACCCACACCTACTGCACCTGCAAAAACGGCCAGTGCGGCGAGATGAATCCCGGCATTCTCCAGAACAAAGAAAATGCCGACTACCAGCACGACGTTGCTGACCACCTGCGCGATGGCGTACTGTAACGAACGATCCAGCCCGCTCTGGGCAAGCAACCGGTTAAAAAGAAAGCGTTTCGTCCCGGATGAGAGCCAAAAGATCCCGACCAGCAGCGCTACCAGCAGAAAGATTTGGACGAGGCTTAAATTGATTGCTGGAAGAGGTGCGGTCCAGGCAAGCGGAATTCCCGCAGCATTCACCGCAGTGACCATAAAAAAAACAATCGCCGCGATACTTAAGATAGTGGTGACGACCGCAATGAACTTTACGTCGACCTTGAAACGACTAATAAAACGCCGCACCACCTGACTTTGTATAAAACGGGCGATGATCAGTCCGGCGGCAGAAAAGCCGACGAACGCAAACAGACCGAGGGCGGTTACAAAGTGTTCGCCAACGTGAAACAGCGGCTGCTCTAAAAGTGTCATGTCCACGCCCATTAGTGTGAACGTGCCATGGGGCTTCGCAACCGGGAACGTGAAAACATCGGATGCTAATGCGACACTGGAAGGCAGACTACTTGATATGACCTAGCGCAGCACATGATCTGCGTTGGCGGTCGCAGGGCGGCTGTGCCAACCTCAAAGCCTCCCACCGCAAGAGTTGGGTCAAAGGGCCATACGTCCGCGCGTGGGACGGATTCGCTTCCCGGCGAATCGGTGGCTGGAGAATTGAAAACGACGGCGCTACTGCTTCGTCGACTTTTCTTCTATGTATTTGATTACGTCGCCGACGGTCTGAAGTTTTTCCGCGTCTTCGTCCGGTACTTCGACCCCGAATTCTTCTTCAAAGGCCATAACCAGTTCAACGATATCCAGCGAGTCTGCCCCTAAATCCTCAATGAACGAAGCCTGTGGCGTGACCTGCTCCGGGTTCACGCCGAGTTGTTCTACGATGATGTCCTTGACCTTTTCTTCGATCGGTTTGTCCGCCATAAAATTTGTTGGTTAAATTCTCGCGCAGCGGTTCAGTCCAGTTCCGCAGAGCGGGCGACCGTCCCGGCACAGCATCGCAAGTAAATGAATTAGGCAGGATGTCAATCATTTTCAGGTAGCGATGGGGGGACATCACGCCGAGTGGGTTTGAATGGTGTAGCCGGCTTTCCTGGGACGCAGGTTCGCGTTTGCTTACCTCTGCCATTCGAGTAGATGAACGTCATGAGCGCGCCGCGTGTCGAGCCTGCCGATCTGCTTGATCTAAAGCTTTTGCCTGCGTGGCTGAAGGAATCGGACCCGAAGAACCATTACGAGCATTACGCTGGCGGAGAGGAAATTGGGGAGAACCGTGTCCACCGCCACGCCAACAGACACCAAGATCGAAGATTTCGCTCGAGACAACGACGGGACGACAAGCAGGGTGCAAGATCTAAACCAGCCAGACAACCCGAGAAAAGGACCCCAAGACGTCAAACCGGGGAGCGACGCCTTTTCGATCGCAATAAGAATCGGCGCTCGCCTGAACGGCTGGCCCAGCCTGCCTCGACCCCGCCGGAGATCAGCATCTGTTTCCTGCCACGTCAAACCGTACTGGAGAATGTCGTTGCTCAAATCAAGTCGGGTTCCGTTGCATATTCGCTGTTTGCCTTGGCGCGCTTGTTTTTGGAAGGACCCGGACGCTATGAAGTTCGACTGGCCGGAAAAGAGAAAACTCCGTTTTATGAACTTGGCGAGGGCGGCGTAGTGTCTGCCGACAGAGAATTCCTCGAACGGAACGCCTTCCGATTCGCCCAACGCGACTTTTACCGAGCCGACATTATAGAGAACGAGCCGATCAAAGGGAATTTCTCAAACGTGGCGCGATGTCGATTGAGTGGCACGCTTCTTGGGCCGACGAATTACCACACATACCAGCTGCAATTGCGCAGCCTGTACGAGCAACGTTTCAGCCGCCGGATGAGCTTTGGCGAATATCAACGGCAAATCGAGATCGTAAGCGACCCGGCTTTAGTCGAGCAATGGAAAGAAGACGCGAGAAAGGTAACGACCTACACAACGGTTAGAGAAGAAAGTCCTGCGACTTTTTCATCCGCTTCGGAAACTGAGCGTCACTTTCGCTCGCAGTATTGCCCGACACTAATCCGTAGCGTGCAGGAGGTGACAATCGGCGGCACCCTGAGCCGTTCTCTGCCCGACCGGATCTTGAATCGGGCCATAGAGGAGGCGTGGCTTCAAGAAACTCGTTCGCCCTCCAAGATGATGCAGGAACTGGCCGGCCGGTTTCGGCAAAATGGGCTGAACGTTTTTCGTCACCGGCGCGGCATGTTGTTTGTGTCGCCTATTCGCGTGCGCGCCTTTGTTCATGAACAAGCAGGCGTGTCTCCGTCTGTGAACGCAATTCTCGAGAATCTGTCGTCGTCTACGGGAATCAATCGAAAGCAGCTTTTTGAAAAGTTGACTGGCAATGGCGCCGGTGACGAAGCAGAACAGCGCAAATTAGGTTTCGCAGCCGATCTGCGCTGGCTGATCAATGAGGGTTACGTGATCGAGTTTAACGATGGCTCACTTGATTTGCCACGGATTAAATCCAGGTCGCAGGAAGCCAGGTCAACCGGCGGGATACGGCGAAATTCGTCGAGTCAATCATTTGCACAAGGCATGGAGCTGGCACTTGCTACTACGAGAGTGCTTGCGCTTTATTCACCTGCAATTTCGGAAGAGCGCCTGCAGCCCCCGTCATCGTAGCGGATCACCTGATTCTTTTCGTCGAGAAGAATGACGCGCGGCCGGTGCTTAGCCGCGTCTTCCGGCGTGCAGCCTGCGAAGGCCATGATAGTTAGACGGTCCCCAATTTTTCCGAGGTGCGCAGTAGCACCATTTAATTCGACTACTCCCTGGCCCTCCGGTCCGTAAATCGCATACGTCTCGAAGCGCGCGCCATTACGCAAGTTGGCCACGAGTATCTTTTCGTAAGGAATCAGGCCAACTCGCTTCGCGAGATCCCGGGAAACTGTGAGACTTCCCTCGTAATCAAGACTCGCACCCGTGACGGTCGCGCGATGAATCTTCGATTTGAGAAGAGTGAGCAGCATTTACTAAATCTGCGAACCACCTGCAGTCAGGCCGAGATATCCGGTCTGACGAAGATTCCCTCCAATTTAGATGGCTCCCGCTTTTTTTAGAGCCTTGTAAGCGCCGTGCTTATTTATTGTCTTCAAACCGCGCGCTGTGACGCGTACGCGCACAAATCTCTTGAGTTCCGGCACCCAAATGCGATGGCGATGAAGATTTGGCCCAAAAACGCGCGGCACCATTTTCGTAATATGTCGGCCCACGCCGCCTTTTTTCTTGGCCAAACCGCGCCTGTGTATCACGCTGCCGCGCGATGCTCTTGATCCTGTGATGCGACAAACCTTCATGTTGCGAAAAAGTCGCGTAACGTGGCCTGTTTAGACTTGGTGGTCAAGAGATCGTTGGCCGAAGTAGCAACCGGGGGCAACGGCTTGGACAGCCGTGCATTCCAAGCACAGGACGACTCCGAAGTCTCAACATTTTCGAAGAGTGAACGCGCAACTGCTCCCCGCGGTCAAAGCTAGCTCGCACAACACTTAATCGAAGAATTGCAGCACGCGATCACTGCGCAAATCTAATGCACAAGAACAATCATAAACTCCGGGTAGGGATTGTCGGAGCGGGAAATATCGTTCGCACCCGCCATTTGCCGGGTTTGAAAAAGCATCCCGATGTCGAGATCGTTGCTGTTTCAAATTCTACATACGAAAGCTCTGAGAAATTTTGCCGCGAGCATTCGCTGTCGGCGGTGCCGATGCGGGACTGGGCGGAGCTGGTTGCATCTCCGGATATCGATATCGTCTGGATTGGGACCACGCCGTACATGCATTCGGCAGTAACAATCTCCGCGCTCGAAGCGGGGAAGCATGTTTTTTGCCAGGCGCGCATGTCCATGGATCTAGCCGAGGCAGAGGAAATGCTCGCCGCTTCCAAGCGGTATCCTGAGTTGGCGACTATGCTTTGTCCCCCTCCCTTTGGGTTAAGGGGCGATTTGACGGTAAAAAAGATCCTGGCGGAAAATTGCCTTGGCCTGCCGCATCACATCCGGCTGCAAAGTTTTAATGGCAACTATTTGGAACCCGAGGCGCCAGCGCATTGGCGGCAGAAGGTTGAGATTAGCGGACTCAACACGCTTACCCTGGGAATTTATGTCGAAGTCTTGCAACGCTGGCTGGGTGATATCACAGGTGTTTTCGCGCGCGGGAAAATCATTCGTCCTGTTCGCGAAGCTTACGACGTAGTCCTCCCCGATTTGCTGACCGTGCTATGCAGTTTCGAGAACGGCGCCGAAGGTGTTTTGGAATTCAGCGGGATTGACGCGCTGGCGCAAGGTGATCGGTTGGAAATCTACGGCAGCGCAGGGACGCTTACGTATGATTTTACATCCGACCAGATAAAGATAGGAAAGGTCGGTGACCGCACGTTACAGGGTATGGATATTCCCAGGGACTTGGAAGGCGAATGGCGAGTGGAAGAAGATTTTCTCGCTGCAGTGAAATCGAAGGGACGTGTGCTTCCTCATCCGAATTTTGAAGACGGCCTTCGGTACATGCGAGTGGTACAAGCTGTTGCCGACTCTCGTGTTCGCAACGAATGGGTGACAATCGAGCCCTGAAGAACACACCGCCCAACTAGGGTAGGATCGGGTTGCCCACAAGATATCTTCGCACCAGGAGTGCCCAGACGAGCAAGGTGATCAGCAGATACCAGGCGAAAAATCGATCGTACCCGCGTCGGTGGACGATAAGACCGGCGGCTGCCAGCAACGCGTAGTGGCTGATGAAGGGAACGTACCAAATCGGATGAAAAAGATCGCCGTGGATTGCGGTCTGGATGATGTCCAGCGCGCACATGGCGATGAATGCGGAATAGTAGCCGGCGCGGTTGCGTTCAAAGCGGCGCTGGTGTTCTTCCTCCTCGGACAGGTCTGGCGGGTAAAGGAAAACGGTGAGCATGTAGAGCGTGATTGTCCAGACGATCAGCACGAGAAACTTGTCGAAGCTCCACTCGATTTCCGTGTTCCATTTGAAAGTCACCCACCATTGCAAAACCAGCAGCAACAATGTCGCGAGCGTAAAGACAATGTGCACCTCATCGAGGCGGTTTTCTCTGCGGCGGTAGAACGCGCGTCCAGCTCCTGCCAGCAGATTGGTCACACCCAACCCGACGATTATGGACATCAGCGCGGCAATAAACTCGAAACTGCTCATCAAGTTTTGTGCGTTTTGCATTGCGCGGCCGAGCTTAAAGCGGTTCGAAGACGGAAATCGAGCGACAAATGCTGCCTGCCGCATTCCACCCGTGCGTTAGACGCGCGTTTTCAATTTAACGACCATTCTTCCCTAGCAACCAGCCTACCGCATCATTCAATTCTGTTAGCGCCGCGTCTTCCATCGGGTCATTGTGATGGGCTCCGCGCAATGCGATGATGCGCTTTTTTCCGGCGTAGGCGCTGACTACCAGGTTGTGAAAACGTGGAGCAACTATTTCGTCTTTTTGGGCCAGCAGAAAGATCGCCGGAGCGCCAACCGCTCTCGCGTTTGCAAGGCTGTTCAGTTCCGGTGGTATCTGCAATGCGATTGGACCCGCCAACAACCAGAGGTTCCACCACCCAAATTGGCGCAGGATCATTTCCCGCAGTGGCGGCGGATTTTGCAAGATTAATCCAGTGATCTCCCCTGGTCGTGAAGCTGCAACGTGAAGCGCCGCTGTTGCGCCGATGCTCGTGCCGAAAAGAACGATTGGCTGGTCGCCTGCATGGCGTTTTAATTCATCGAACGCCGCAAGCGCTGCCGGCCCAATTTTGGAAAGGCGCGCCGGTCCGGTGCTTCCGCCAAATCCGGGGTAATTTATTCCCCAAATTTCCACCGCGCGACCGTTCCAGATCTCGGCTTCGGCCGCGGGCCATCGCTCCGCGCGATCTGCGTTACCGTAAAAGCGCAACACATAAAAATCGGGGTGGCCTTCGGATCGCGCCGGGTGAGATTGTGCGGTCCATATCTCTAGTTGTCCGGTTCGGAATGGAATTGCCTTTCGAACGGCCCCGGCCGGACTGATCGGCGCTCTCGTAGGGAACAGGATCAAATGATCTGGCAAGTGACCGAAAAACATTGCTGCCAAATATACGAGCGCGATCGCGATCAGGCGCCTGAGCGGAGGAAGAATTTTCAGCCGCACATCCTGTAACCCCACCAACATGCCACCAGGGTGATCGGTTCGGAACTAAAAAAGTGGGGAGTGCCGAAGAAGGGGCGTCCGGTGCCAAAATCGAATTGGGGATGCAAGTTCGGCGATTCGGCATTCAGCTGACTTTTCTCCCAATCGATCACAGGTATGGTTTAAATCGTGGAATCCTCCGATGCGAAGAAAACCGCATACACTGCTCTGCGTGACTCCACAATACTCGAAGTAGCGAGTGCTATAGAAGATCTCATCGAGCATGGGTTGGATTCTGAGCTATCCCGCATCAACGCGCTGGCCTTTGCGGCTCGTCACGGGCTGAATGAAGAAGACGTGATCGCTGGATTTCTGTACGGTTCGCAGTTCGGATTATTTGATCTGGCCTGGAATATTCTTTGTCCCGGCTGCGGCGGTGTCCTGGAAACTGGCGAAACGCTAAAAACTGTGAACCAGGACGAGTACAGCTGCGCGCTTTGCGCCTGCGGTTACGAGCCCACACTGGATGAAATGGTCGAAGTCACATTCACCGTTAGCCCGCGCGTGCGCAGGATCGCGGCGCACACCCCCGACACATTATCCTGGATCCAATATTTCAGGCAGATGTTTTGGAGTTCAGGTGTCGATGTGCCGGAAGAGGAAGAGCTGACAAGGCTGGTGGAGGCAATAACTCTCGACAGGGTCGAATTGGCCGCTGGCGAAAAAGTCGTGCTGTCCCTGCAGTTGCCTGAAGAGTTCGTGATCATTTTCGATCCGGTGGTTCATCTCGCGCATTTCCTAGAGGTGAAAGGCGAGCCAACCAATGAACAACAATCGTTCTTGTTCGTCATGACCCACCATCAGACGCCCACTGCAACCACAGTGATGCGGCCGGGGCCAGCGCAAATTTCTTTAGAGAACCGGTCCACGCAGCGGACGTTGCCCGGACTCTGGATCGCAGGTGACGGGTTGCATGATTTGCTGAGCCGAAGGCGGCCATTCCTCACAGCAAAACGGCTTCTGAGCAATCAGACTTTTCGTGATATCTATCGCACCGACACGGTCGCGGTCGATCAGCGGCTCAAAATTACAAGCCTGACGTTTCTCTTCACCGATCTTAAGGGTTCGACCGAGCTTTATGAGCGTGTCGGCGATCTTGTAGCGTATGATATGGTTCGCGCCCATTTTCGGCTGCTAAACGAAATCGTGGCAGCTCAGGGTGGCGCGGTGGTAAAAACAATCGGGGATGCGGTGATGGCAACGTTTCCAACGCCGGAACGCGCGATGGCTGCGGCCCTCGGGATGCGTGATGCATTGAAAGAGCTGAATGAAGAGTTGGTTTTAAAAATAGGAATTCACCAGGGACCATGTCTCGCGGTCTCGCTCAATGATCGGCAGGATTATTTTGGGCAGACCGTGAATATCGCTTCCCGTGTTCAGGGTTTGGCGAACGCGAGCTCGATCTTTGTAACGCGCGATGTGATCGAGCACACCGAGGCATCGAAACTCTTGCAGGCCAGAGGAGTCAAGCCAACAGCGCAACAGCGGTCGCTGCGGGGGATTGCCAATCAGTTCGAGATCTTTGAAATCACATGACTGTCCACATTTGTGATGGGTTCGAGTTCAAAGCCTGACAACGACTCTGGGGCGACGACAGTCATGCGCGAGCCGCCGGAAATCCAGCACTCCCAATAGTTTTGCGGCTCCCTTTCCCGATCCCGAGTGGCCAAACGACCGTGATCCTGGGGAATCAAGGTTTCCAAAATGGCGACAATGCCCGGTCAAGCTCATTGGTAACAGTCGTGTTACCTTTCATTGGACATTCTGCTTGCCTTAGTCGGAAGCATCCGCGCAACATTATGACGTTGATTCAAAAAGCGTCAGCTGCGTTTCGGCGGTGAACTCCGAGATGCTAATTCGTAGAAAGACAAACAGGCGTATGAAAATATCAAACACTGCACGGTTGGTTTTTTGGGTGGCAGCTATTTCGGCGATGGGATTATTGGTGCGAGCTGAATCTGGCGAAAGACATGCAAAGATGTCTAATGGAAAAAGCGCGTCCCCTCTTCGTATTGTGGATCGAAATGGCCGTCCAGCGGTGAGCGGCGCGCCATCAGCAATCAGCCAGACTGTTGATGTGCAGGTCGGACCCGGTTTCGCCTTTTCTCCCGACGAAGTCAACATCTCGGTGGGCGACACGGTGCGCTGGACATGGGCCGGAAGTGGCCACAGCGTCAGCAGCGGTCCGCATTGCATCCCCGATTCGCAGTTCTGTTCGCCTAACGATACCAACTGCTTCCCTGGGGTCCTCTCCAATTCAGGCACTGTTTACGAACATACGTTCTCGGCGCCCGGCAGTTACTCCTACATCTGTATCGCACATTGCGGTCTCGGCATGACCGGCGTGGTGAATGTTTCGGGAGGCTGCTCACCAGCGGGTTGGTCGGCTGGTCCGGATATGCCGAGCGTCGGCGTGCGCCTCGTGGGGGTTTATTTCCAGCCCAATGGTAAATATTACGAGATGGGGGGACGCTCCGCAGATACTGCCGGCAGCGATTTTAGTCATCCCTTCGAATTTGACCCGGACAGCAACAGCTGGACGACGAAATCGGCTACGTATCCTGACAATGAGGTGAACAACATGGCTTGCGGCGTTCTCACCGAATCGGGAACTCCGTATATTTACTGCGTGGGAGGCTCGGCAGCTGGCCAGACGACAGCTACAGCGCGTGTCTTTCGATATGATCCGGTGACTGACACGGCTGAGACACTCACCGGGGACAACTGGCCTGGCGATACTTCGGGCACAATTCTTCCTGGCGGGTTCGCTGTAGTTGACAATAAACTGTACGTTCTGGGCGGCTTCGACATAAACGTAGCATCGACCAATCAGATCTGGCAGTTTGATCCTACCGCCGCCGTAGGCGTCAAGTGGACACAGAGAGTAAACACGCCGGTTGGAATCATGTATGCGCCATCGGCAGCGATAGATGGCATCATTTACGTGGGGGGCGGGTCGGATTTCGACGGCGTTACCGTGATCGACACGACCAACTCGTTCAGCTACAACCCGACCACAAACACCACCGGCACCATAGCGGCAATACCGAGGGCCACAGGCGAGACGCGGGCGCTGACCTTTAACGGTCAGATGTTGGTGATGGGCGGAGGCAGAACTGCGCCGAACCCGTCAAACGAAGTGGACATCTACGATCCCGGCACTAACGCTTGGACGGTGGGCTCCCCGGTTCCAGCGTTTACCAATGCCCGGCGCAACTTTCCTACAGATACCGATGGCACAACGAGAATTTGGCTGGCGGGCGGCTATGATATGACTGGGGTTCCTGTAGCTTCGATGGAGATCTTCTGCAATGCTGGTGGAACTCCAACACCGACACCAACAGCCACTGCTACTGCTACTGCAACGGCAACAGCCACTACTACCGGGACTCCAACGGCAACCGCAACTGCCACGGCAACACCAAGCGGAACACCAACAACTACGCCAAGTGCTACTGCCACCGTAACACCGACTCCAACAGCTTCAGGCGCCCGACCTACGCCAACACCGCGGGCTCGACCCACGCCCGCGCCCCGGCCGTAGTCGGTTCCTTCCATATTTGCCGGCAGTCCTTGACCCGGATTTGCGCGTTGGAGGACAGCGGGCGAGGAGCCGCTGTCGAAGCCGGGTTCTCTGTACCGCTTGAGCGCTGGGAACTGAAAGAGGTGAGCTCACGCCTCTTGTTCGGGAAATGTAACAAAACTGTTACTATCTTCGGCTGGAATTTCGATCTAAAATCGAAAAACGCTGTTGACTGTGCTCGTATTGCGTCTAAACGAAACGGGAACAAGTCACTAGAAACCTCAACTCAAACTCCACCAGTGCTCCACAATGAAACAAAAAAAATCCACTTCACAATCCGCATTCCTTAACCTTCGAGTCCTCATCGGACTCTTTGCAATCCTGGCTGGCGTTTTTCTTGCGCTGCTGGGCGCTGGAGCCTTCTCCACTGCTCAAGCTCAGCCGAAGCAGGCAACGCAATCCATGAACCCGCTTGTCCCACCGGGATTTGACTGTGCCCAGATTAACGCATTGGGCATTCACAAGCAGGAAAACTTCCGCGCTGGCGCAATCATGATTGCCTGCGGCGAGGCTCAAGGAGGATCGGCGCTGCCTTATGCTGCCTTCTCTCAACTTCTTCATCGAGTGACGGCCCCCGCAACGTATGGTGGCACAGACGTAGACGTGATTACCGGGACCGATTCTATTTCGCACCCAACGCAGTCTGAAACATACACGCTGGCCAATCCGGATAACCCCAATCAGATTGTCGTCACCTACAACGACTCCAGAACGGCATCCGCCAACTACTCCGGAGCCTCGTACTCCAATGACGGTGGCGCGACTTTCACTCGCCTCAACCCAAACCCGTTTTCAAGTGGACACGGGACAAACTTTGGTGATCCGGTAACTCTTTACAGCAAACCGACCAGCAGTTTCTTCGCAGTTTTCCTGGCGACCGGCTGCGGCGGTCAGGGCATCGGTGCCTGGAAGTCCGTGGACGGTGGAGTTACATGGGCTACCGGCGCTTGCATTCACAACGGCTCCTCGGATGACCGTGAGTCTGGCTGGTCCGACACCAATCCGTCCTCGCCGTTTTATGGACGCATGTACATTTCGTGGAACAACTTCGCCGTCAGCGGTGGTGCTCTACAAGTTACCTATTCAGCAGATAACGGCGCCACTTGGCACGCTCCAATAACCGTGAGCGGCACCAGCACCTTTATTCGCAATACCCAAATTACCGGTGATATGTCGGGCAATGGAACCATCTACATCGCGGGAATGGATGAAGGCGGCGGCGGTTTTCCGCACAACAACATCAACCACATTTACAAGTCCATCGATGGTGGCAATACCTGGACGCACCCATACTCCGGGCCGGCGTTTTCGGGACCTGGTATCGGGGCGTCTGGTTACTTTGCGTGCATGTTTACCGGCGGTTCGGCCGGTGTTTATTGGCGGCACGAAGGCTGGGGTGAGCCGGCCGCGCTCAACAACGTGGTTCACTTGGTCTACGCCCAGAAGGGCGCTGGCGCTGACGCTGGTGATGTCTATTATATCCGCTCCAACGACGGTGGAGTGACCTTTGGTTCGCCGTTCAAATTGAATAGCGACGCTACAACGCGTCCTCAGTGGCAGCCCAACATCTCGGTGAGCCCGGGTGGGACCTTATTCGCAACCTGGTATGACGGACGCGAGTTCGGTAGCTGCACGTATGGAAACCCATCCGTTCCGTGCTACCGGATGTGGTCCCGCAAATCCCTGGATAACGGTGCGACTTGGATGCCCGACATGGCCTTTAGTGACGTAGCTAGCCCGCTCCCGGCGCAACCTGATGTCACTGTTCAATCGACCTACGCAGGCGACTACGACTACGGCAGCGCGATAGCCAGCGCTCACCTGACCTCGTGGGATGATGGGCGCGTGACCATCAGCGGCCAGTCCCAGCAGGATGTCTTCTTTGACAAGGAGGCAGCCGGCGCGGCATCACCAACACCAACTCCAACCGCCACCCCCACGGCGACGCCTTCGCAGATTGAACTCAGAGGCAAAGGGAAAAGGGTACAGGGGATAAATACGACGCGCTTACAGTGGCGCAATGCGACATCAGCTAACGTGGATATTTACCGCAACAGCTCGATAATCGCGACGGTGCCGAACTTCCCATCAAGCTACATTGATTCCACCGGCACCTCCGGCACTGCTAGCTTCACGTATCAGGTGTGTGAGGCTGGAACCGGAACCTGCTCTAACACAGTGGTTGTAAACTTCCCGTGATAGGAAATATCTAAAGCGGTTTTCTCAATGCGGCGTCTGGCAACTGCTGGACGCCGCATTCGCTTTCAGGCGGACCGCCTGCTGCCTCAACGCGGTCCGTGATACATTTCCGGCGAGGTTTGGCAGGCCGGATGGAGAAACATCCGGATCGCATCTTCCTTCCATTGACGCTTGAATACACCGGACGTGGAATGGGGAAGTTCCCGTGCGGTCGTCGGCGAAAAGTGACAGGAATGTTACCAATCCATTTGTTACATGTCGCAGGAAAACCAAAAAACCCGTTGACTGCTTGCGCATCGAGTCTAACCAAAAAGGGAGCAAACATTCAAACTCCAGTTAAATTCAACCCCGGTCTGTGGCAATTACCGGATACCGGACACAGACCCAACACAAGAAATAGTCCTATGACTTCAAACAGCGTTTTCATATCACCGCGTGTGCGGCATCTCTTTTGTTCACTGTTGATCGTGGCAGCTGCCATAGCAGCTCTTGGAGCCTTCAGCTCGTCGCGTGCTGCCAATTCGGGGGGTCCGCCGAAACAGACGTCGATTGCGACAAAGATTGCGCCTTGGGTGATAGATCACACAGCGAATGGACAGGCGGAATTCCTCGTTGTGCTAGCTGACCAGGGAGATCTGACTGGAGTGGCGGCTTTGCCCACAAGAAGTCAAAAGGGTCGCTATGTGTACGATACGTTGCGGAGTAAAAGTGAAGCCACGCAAGGATCGATTCTGCAATGGTTGAACGACCGCGGGCTCAAGCATCGATCTTTTTACATCGTTAACGCGGTCCTGGTGACAGGCGGCCGCGAAATCGCCGACGCTTTGGCAGCTCGCCCGGACGTGGCCCGGGTTGAAGGTAATCCGCGCATCCAAAATTCGCTTCCGCAGCCAATCCCCGCGCCCGAAATTTCTTCGCAACCTGAGGCCCCGGCGGCGATCGAGCCGGGGATCAGCTACACACATGCTCCCGATGTTTGGGCGCTCGGATTCACCGGGCAGAACATCGTGGTGGGAAGCGCGGATACTGGTGTTCGTTGGACGCATAACGCGCTCAAACCTCACTACCGCGGTTGGGATGGCGTAGTAGCCGATCACAATTACAACTGGCATGACTCCATTCATTCCGGGGGTGGCGTCTGCGGTCCCAACTCTCCACAGCCTTGCGATGACTACTTCCATGGCAGCCACACCACCGGCACAGCGATCGGCGCCGACGGTGGCACTAACCAGATCGGAATGGCTCCCGGCGCAAAGTGGATCGCCTGCCGTAACATGGATCAGGGTGTTGGCACGCCGGCCAGATACATGGAGTGCATGGAGTTCTTCCTGGCGCCATATCCAGTCGGAGGCGACCCGAGCCAGGGCGACCCGACCAAGGCACCCGACATTACCATCAACTCCTGGACTTGTCCGACTTCAGAAGGCTGTTCGGTCAATACGTTGCAAGCTGCCGTCGAAGCCCAGGCCGCTGCCGGCATCATGATGGTTGTCGCGGCCGGTAACTCCGGGTCGGCGTGTTCCACAGTGACAGATCCGCCTTCCTTCTACTCTGCATCTTACACTGCGGGCGCACTGAATACCGGCACTGATACAATTGCTTCCTTTAGCAGCCGAGGACCAGCTACTGTCGATGGAAGCGGTCGAATAAAACCGGATATCTCCGCTCCGGGCACAAACACGCGGTCGGCCTCTAACACGTCTGATACTGCTTATACATTTGCCAGCGGGACGTCCATGGCCACTCCGCATATCGCTGGTGCAATGGCGCTCCTGTGGTCGGCTATTCCCAGCTTGCAGAACCAGATCGACGCGAGCCGGGCAGCCTTGAACAACGCGGCTGTTAATATCGCTTCTACCCAGTGCGGCAGTGCGGGACCGCCGAACAACGTTTTTGGATGGGGACGGGTCGATATCCTGGCTGCTGTAACAAACGGCGGACCAACTCCCACACCGACACCGACAGCAACATCAACTCCAACGCCTACTCCGACAGCAACGCCGGGACAGATTCTGCTCAGAGGGCAGGGAAAAAAGCTGGGGGGAATTAATACGTCACGTCTCAAATGGAGGGGCGCGACGTCGGCTAACGTCGACGTCTACCGCGATAACGTGGTGATCGCCACCACGCCGAACAACGGACAGTACATCGATTCCACCGGCACCACCGGGCAGGCTAGTTTCATGTATAAGGTGTGTGAAGCTGGAACACAGACGTGCTCCAGCAGCGTGACGGTGAATTTCTCGCCCTAAGAGAAATAGTGGCCAAGAGATCGTCGCGATCAGCTACTAATTGAAGCGCAAGGGAAAAGATCGTAACCCGCGTCTACAGTCGGCGCTTCGTGCGACGTGGCGACAGAAACGACGGGGTGCGCTCTCCGCAAGTCTGCCTAAACGTCCTTATCCGTAGACCGAACGAATCAGGTAGCCGACGATCTACACAACACGGCTGCGACGCTGTCTCTGCTTTCCGGCGCTTCGCCGTTTTTTGGCGATTTTCGCTCCGGCTTTGAGAAACGAATCGAGCCACCAAAAAACATTCTCGTTCTGTACGTTCCGTCGCATGCGTCTCATGCGCGCACTGCGCTCCGCCTCTTCCATGCGAAACGCGTTCACGATCGTGTCGGCCATTTGCTCGACGTCGTAAGGATTAACCAGCATCGCGCCTGACTTCAGCTGCTCGACGGCGCCCGCGAACTGACTCAAGATTAGGGCGCCATCCTCATCAAAGCGGCAGGCGCAGTATTCCTTTGCCACGAGATTCATTCCGTCCTTGAGCGGCGTGATGAAGGCAATGTCACACGCGCGATAGTGCGCGAGCAGATCTTCGCGGTGCAGTCCACGAAAATGATATTGCACCGGGATCCAGGTGCTGGTCGAAAAACGGCCGTTGATCTCGCCTACGAGACGGTCAATGCGTCTTTTGAACTCGTGATATCGTGGAATCTCGACCCGGCTCGGCACCACAACCTGAATGAGCACAACGCGACCGCGCAGCTCCGGATATCGCTCCAGAGCGTTGCGAAAGGCGAGTAGTCGCTCTGGAATTCCCTTACTGTAATCGAGCCGGTCGGAGCCGAGGATCAACTGGCAACCGGGAAACCTGGCACGCAATTGCTCCGACCTTTTCGCGACCGCCTTCGATTTTGCATCGGTTTCGAAGGAATTGAAGTCGATCCCGATCGGAAAATGTCCAACCCGAATTTTGCGATCCTCGAAGCGGATCGTGTGCAACTCGGCGGTAGAAA
The DNA here is from genome assembly GCA_963807435.1 of uncultured Verrucomicrobiae bacterium. Classification (GTDB taxonomy): domain Bacteria; phylum Verrucomicrobiota; class Verrucomicrobiia; order Chthoniobacterales; family UBA10450; genus Udaeobacter. Next base: position 3,767 of record CAWECA010000003.1, on the reverse strand, counting down.
CAACTTTTGCTTCCGGCATTATGCGTCGCACGCACTGGACAAAGTTACGTACGTCGCGCCGGGCCTGGAATCCGAGCAGATCAAACTGGAGCAGGGCGCGCAGGAGTCGCCGTTGTTGCGGGAGCTTCGAAAAAATGTCATACGGCGGAAAGGGAATGTGCAGAAAAAATGTCAACGCCGAAAACTTTTTAGAAGCGCTTCGTTCCCGCAACGACTGGGCGACGTACATGAGGTGGTAATCGTGGACCCAGATGAAATCGTTGCGGTGCGCGCAGCGGATGATGGCATCCGCGTAGCGTTCGTTGACGTCCTTGTAAGCCTGCCAGTAAGCCGGCTCGAAGTTGCAGAAACTTTGCAGATCATGAAACAGCGGCCAGATCACCTCATTTGAGTAACCGTAATAAAATTCATCGCGCTCGGTGTCACTTAGGGATACTGGCACGATCTTGTAACCGGCGTTACGTGTGGCTTCGGCCAGCGGTTTTTTGGGGATTTGGCCGGCGATTCCCGGCCATCCAATCCACGTGCCACCACGCTCGCGCAGCACCGGTTTGACGGCGGATACCAGACCGCCCGCAGCCGGCGTGACCGTCCAAAGATCTTCGCCTGTCGAATCGAGTGCAAATGGCAATCTATTCGAAACGATTATCAGGCGATTCATACGCACAGGACGTTTGAAGTTCTTATGTTACAGTGTTATCGCGGAAGCGGTCGGAGACAGTTTTCGTAATGTTTTTAACCATTTAACTATTTTTCATGCTTTTGTTAAACCCGAACAGAATTCCATCGGCGCTCGATCGGTTCGATGAAATGATCTCTCCGGCGCGCGGTAATCAGGTGGCGGTTTTTCTCGACTATGACGGAACGCTTACCTCCATTGTAAGTCAACCGGAGGAGGCACTCCTTTCTGACTCCATGCGGCAGGCGCTGCGGGAGCTGGCTTCGCGTGTGTCGCTGTCCATCCTCAGCGGTCGCGATCTCGACGACGTTCGCCAGCGAGTAGGGATCGAGAACATCGTTTACGCCGGCAGCCATGGATTCGATATCGCCGGTCCCAATGGATTGCGCAGGCAGATGGCCAGTGAATTTCTCCCGAAACTCGACACGGCGGAAAAGAGGCTGCAGGAGGCGATCGATGGAATTTCCGGTGCGCGAGTGGAGCGGAAACGTCTGTCCATCGCCACGCATTACCGAAACGTGGAGAAAAAGGATATCCCAAAGGTAAAACAAGCCGTGGGAGAAGTGGCCTGGCGCCATCGCGAACTGCGGAAATTGACTGGAAAAAAAGTCCACGAGCTTCAACCGGATATCGATTGGGACAAAGGCCGGGCCTTAATGTGGCTGTTGGAAACCTTGGGCTTGGAAGGAGATAACGTTTTCCCCATTTACATCGGAGACGATCGCACTGATGAAGACGCATTCTGGGCGCTCAAGTCACGCGGTGTCGGCATTCTTGTGAGCGAGCAATCGCGGCCCACGGCGGCCACCTATTCACTCCGGAATCCGGGTGAAGTTGAGCAATTCCTGCGCGCCCTCACGGCAAGAGAAGAGCGGGTCCCTTGAAAAAATAGACCGCGGGCTGGCGTGAGCAGCGCCCTCTTTTGGTTTGAGACAAAATCGGCGGACAGAAGTCGACGGTTCGTGCCGTCTTTTGGTGTACCGCGTGCACGTTTGCTTTTGATGTACGGCGTTTGGCTCCTCGTTTTCGCGTCATTTGGCGTAAGGGCATCTCAAACGCCCGGAAAAAAGACGCTTCACCTATGACAAAGCGGATAGTATTTAGAAGGGTCTCCGAGGCCTTGTTCTAATGAGTTTCTCAAAGACCTTCGCGCGCCAGTCACGGGGTTGGATAATCGCCGAGATGATGGCGTTACTACTCGTGATCGCGATGCTGGACTTTTCCTCGGGCTACGAGATTCGGCTGCTGCCCTTCTACGCGGTGCCCATTTTTGTGCTGGCTTGGTTCTGCGAAAAAAAATGGGGAATCGCCGCGGCGCTTTTGTCGGGCCTGATTTGGTGGTGCGCCAACTGGTTCGTGGGCGATCCCGATCTTCACGGTTCGATCGCAGGGTGGGAGGTGTCGAGGCATGTTGGGTTCTTTCTGGTGGTAGCCTTCGTAGGTTCTGCTTTACGGAGCCGGAGCGATATTGCGGCGGAGCGAATTGCGCTTTTGGAACGTTCCCAGCATTTGGAACGCGAGATTGTGAACATCAGCGAGGCGGAGCAACGGCGAATTGGGCAGGATTTGCACGACGGTCTTTGCCAATATCTCGCGGCACTGGCCTGCAGCGCCGCCTCATTACGTGATGATTTGCAAAAATTGCAGCTGCTGGCCGATGCCAATGCCGCAGGCGAATTAGTGAAACTTTTACAGAATGCTGTTGTGGAAACGCGCGAGCTGGCGCGCAAGCTTGTTCCTGCTCATGTAAGCAGTCTTGGCCTGGTTTTGGCGCTCGAATCGCTGGCCCAATCGGTGACCCGGCTGCACGGCATCAATTGTAAATTCAGCTGTGACGCCAGCTCGGCAAATTGCAACGAATACACAGCAACGCACCTTTATCGCGTGGCACAGGAAGCCATTAGCAACGCCACAAGACATGGTAAGGCGAAAAACATCTCTCTTTCGCTCGATGCCGCCGATCACTCGCTGACGCTCCGTGTTTTCGATGACGGTCTTGGTCTATCGGAGTTGAATTCAGAAGGGATGGGGCTGACGATCATGCAGTACCGCGCACGGCTGATCGGCGGTCAATTGACAGTTGAGCAAAGCAACCGCGGCACGATGCTTGTATGTCGCGCCAGAACAGATCTTAGGGAGTGTGAAATTGCAGCAGTCTAAGCGGATTAGAGTAGTTATCATCGAAGATCACCGGATGTTCCGCGAACAACTGGCGAATCTGATCGATCGAGCGGACGACATGAACGTTTGCGGGCAGGCCGACAACATTCGTGATGGATTTGCGCTCATTCAGCAAACACAACCCAGCGTCGCGATCATCGATATTACGCTGAAAGGCTCCAGCGGCTTGGAGCTCCTCAAGGATTTGCGCGCACAAGGAATCGTTGTGCCAACTTTGGTCCTGTCAATCCACGATGAATCACTTTACGCCGAGCGCGCATTGCGAGCCGGGGCGAAAGGGTACGTGACCAAACACGAAGCGTCGGCAGCCGTTTTGAAGGCAATTCGACAAATCTTCAAGGGTGAAATTTACCTTAACCCGCGTTTCATGTGTCGCATGATTACCAGAATAACAGGCGGCGTCGTTGAGGCCGAGCCGATCGACCGGCTCGCGGACCGCGAGCTGGAGGTGTTCGATCTGATTGGTCGCGGCAAGACCACACGCGAGATCGCATCACAGCTTGGACTCGGAGTTACCACGGTCGATACCTACAAAACTCGTATCAGAGAGAAATTGAATCTTGAAAACTCTTCGCGTCTGCGGTTCGAAGCCAGTCGGTGGGTCCAGCTGCGCGAATCCTCCCCCGAAAACTCCAAAAACGGGTAGCGGCCACGCCGGTTACGGAACAGCAGAAGCGCGTTTGTTCCTGAGTGTCTGTCGTGTTTTTCGCCACGACTTTTGTCTGCCGTCCAAAGTTTCGTTCCCCTTGACTAAGAGATGGATGTGCCACAAAAGACGCAGTTCAACAGCAGAAGTTGGCATTTCTAATTCCTTAGCTCCACCTCTACCAATCCACACACATGAAGAAACAAGAAAACTCCGCAGGCGCATTTGCGCTTCGAATTGCTCTCGCGCTTGCTCTGACTT
>CAWECA010000002.1:0-77588 GCA_963807435.1 uncultured Verrucomicrobiae bacterium | reverse complement strand
CCAGCGGACCGGCAAACATCGTCGAACGCAACTTTGTGCATTCGCTGTCGGTTAACTCGACTACGCTGACCAGTCAGATGGTCGGCATTCTGCCGGTCGCGGGCAGCGGCACCTACAAAAACAACATGGTGCAGCTCGGTCTGGATGCCAATGGCAACTCGATCACTCCGGGATATGTGTTTTACGGAATTTTTGAAATCGCCGGCATAAACAACATTTACTTCAACAGCGTTTACATCGGCGGCTCCAACGTAGCTTCCTCAAGCAACACCTTCGCATTGGTCAGCAACGTCACTACCGGGACACGCTTTTACGAGGATAACATTCTGTGGAACGCCCGCAGTAACGCCTCCGGTATCGGAAAGAATTACGCGATTTCCCTGTTGGGGACTTCGGGAGCCGTTTCCAATTACAACGATCTCTATGCTACCGGAATCGGTGGTTTCGTTGGGTCGTTCAGTGGGGTTGACGACCCGACGCTGTCGGATTGGCAAACCGCTACCGGCATGGACGCCAACAGCATCTCGATTGACCCGCAATACATCAATCCGAATGGAGATGTCCTGACCGGGGACCTGCACATTTTCCCGACCAGTCCGTGCGTAGGCGCTGGTCTGACTATTGCCGGTATTACCAACGACTTCGACAACGATCCGCGGCTTGATCCGCCAGCGATAGGTGCCGACGAGCCGCCGCCTGTTCCTAGCCCGACCCCAACGGCAACGGCGACGGCCACGTTTACTCCGACTCCTACGGCAACGGCGACGTTTACGCCTACGCCGACGGCAACAGCGACTTTCACGCCTACTCCGACGCCTGAGGAGAGTCCGACACCTACAGCGACAGCGACGTTTACACCTACGCCGACTGCAACCGCCACCTTCACGCCGACTCCTACGGCAACGGCGACGTTCACACCAACTCCTACAGCGACGGCTACGTTTACCCCGACGCCAACGGCTACAGCTACGGCGACCGCTACTGCTACAGCGACTGCTACAGCTACACCGACAGCCCGACCGATTCAGCTCCGTGCCAAGCCGAAAAGGATGGGGGGAATGAATTTTGTGAATCTGAAGTGGAGAGGTGCGACCTCGACCAACATGGACGTTTACCGCAACAACCTGGTGATCGTGACAACGCCCAACAACGGACATTACAACGATGCAACCGGGACCAGCGGCCAGGCTACGTTCACGTATAAGGTATGCGAAGCCGGCACCGGGACGTGTTCTAACAATGTGACTGTGAATTTCCCTCCCTAAGGGAAAATCACGTCGCTCCTCCCTAGTGCGGCGTCCCGCAAGCGTGGGATGCCGCAGGGAGGGGAGATACGAAAACGCCCGCCATACAAGTCTTTGAGACAGTTCTGGAACTAGCGGCGGCTTCGCGGATTTAGAAATGCGGGCGTAATTCGCTCCCGAGCTTGTGTCGTGTTTCCCACTACGAATTTAGTCTGCCACCAAATTCTTCTTGGTCTTGACTGAAACTGCGAAATGCCTCAAAAGAGGACGCTCAATCCACAAGCTGGCACCTGCTAGCTCCTCTATCTCCACTCACCACCAAACATGAAAAAACAGAAAAAGAACTCCACAGGCGCTTTTGCGCTTAGAATTGCTCTCGCGCTCGGGCTCACATCAATCTCGGCAATATTGTTGGCTTCCAGTCTGACGTCGCCCAAGGGGCCGGCGAGCGTACCGCAGGAGCCAAACGTGCCCACCGCGGCGCTGGCCATCGATAAAGTGAAGCCGTTCGTGTTTACCGGGGATGTGCGCGATCTGCCCCAGGTTCCGCAGCGCGAAATGGAAGAGCGCGAACTGGAGCCACCGTTCAATTACAAGCAGCTTTTGCCGGAATCGGTGAGTGGACAAAAAGCGGCGCCAAACATTCCGCTGGCGCCGATGCCGGCTCCCATTCAAAACTTTCCCGGGATCAAACGCACCGACACCTGCGTCGGCGGCCAGTGCGGCGGTGGCACCCCACCTGACACTAACGGTGCTGTCGGCCCCAATCACTATGTCCAGGCTGTTAACACCTCGTTTGCCATTTACGATAAGGCCGGCACTATGCTGGCTTCCTTCACCGAGAACGCGCTATGGGCTGGGAGCGGGACGTTCTGTGACGGAAACTCAAGTGGCGATCCGGTTGTTATCTACGACGCTTTGGCGGATCGCTGGATTCTAACCAATCTCGCTTTTAGCGGCGGCGCAACGTCCGGTCCGTTTTACGAATGCGTAGCAGTATCCCAAACCAGCGATCCCGTGAGCGGAGGCTGGTATCTCTACGCGATCCGGACGGATACTGGCGGGGTTGGCCAACCGCCGGTTAACACTATCAACGATTATCCCAAGTTCGGCATCTGGACCGACTGCCTCTATTACTCTGCTAACGGGTTCGCGGAGCCAGCCGGCAGCTACATTGGCGGTGAATTCGGTTCGTTTAGCCGCAGCGACATGTATGCGGGATTGCCCCTGACAGGCGCACTCGGATTCGCGGCAAGCACCAGCGATTTTTATACAATGATGCCCAGCGATCTGGAAGCGCCGGTCGTAGGTGCATATGATGGAACTCCGCCAGTAGGCCGGCCGAATTACTATGTCCAGGAATCACTGACAGCTTTCAATTTTCGGGTGCGAACCTTTACCCCGGGCGCGAACTGCGGTGGGGGTGGTACGCTTAGCGCCGCGACGGTCGTCAGCCAAACGACCTACACCGTTCCCGGCGCGAATATTGTCCCGCAACCTGGTACTACTAACCTCCTCGACAGTTTGGGCGATCGGATGATGCAAAAGGTGCAATACCGGAAGGTCGGCACCGCCGAATCGCTCTGGGTGGTTCACACCACGCGTGGTGGAAGCACGGCAACGACCAGGCCGCAATGGGCCCAGATTAACGTCACCGGCGGAACGATCGCCACTACACCGGTGCAACAGCAAATTTATGCGCCCGATACCACAATTTATCGCTGGATGGGCAGCATCGCCGCGGACATTCAAGGTAACGTAGCGGTCGGCTACTCCACCTCGAATGCAACCAGTCCAAACTTTCCCAGCATCAAGTACTTCCGGTCGTCTCGCAGGCGATCCGTTAAACGTTTTGCCGCAGACCGAAACGACGCTCGTCTCCGGCGTTGACTCACAAACAGGCATCTGCGGCGGTGCCGCGTGTCACCGCTGGGGCGACTACAGCTCAATGAGCGTTGATCCGTCGGACGGCTGCACGTTCTGGTACACCACAGGTACTTCGATACGGTAGGGGACGGCAGCACCTCGCCGCCGGTATGGACTACGCGCATCGGCTCGTTCAAGTTCCCAGGCTGCCCTGCAAGTCCTACGCCTACGCCTACAGCTACGGCAACGGCTACCTCCACGCCAACGGCGACCGCTACCGCAACTGCGACGTTTACTCCTACTCCGACGGCCACATTCACGCCGACACCTACACCGGAGGAAAGTCCAACCCCGACGGCAACAGCGACCTTCACGCCTACGGCAACTGCTACATTCACTCCGACTGCTACGGCTACGGCGACCGCGACGTTTACTCCTACTCCGACGGCCACGTTCACGCCGACACCGACACCAGAGGAAAGTCCAACACCTACAGCGACAGCGACGTTTACACCTACGCCCACTGCCACCGCGACGTTCACGCCGACCCCGACAGCGACGGCTACGTTTACGCCAACGCCAACAGCTACGGCGACCGCTACAGCTACAGCTACAGCTACAGCGACACCCACGGCGGGACCGATTCAGCTTCGTGCCAAGCCGAAGAGGATGGGGGGACTGAACTTTACGAATCTGAAGTGGAGAGGTGCGACCTCAACCAACATGGACGTTTATCGCAACAACCTGGTGATCGTGACAACGCCCAACAACGGACATTACAACGATGCAACCGGGACCAGCGGCCAGGTTACGTTCACGTATAAAGTATGCGAAGCTGGCACAGGAACGTGTTCTAACAATGTGACTGTGAATTTCCCTCCATAAGGGAATAATCACATCGGTTCTTCCTCCACGCGGCGTTCGGCAGTTGACCGGACGCCGCGTGCCGCGCTCGCTGATTCGCCAGCCGGCGGTGGTAGCGCGACGGTGATTTGCTCTGTCGGAAACGTTGTCGGAAGGCTGGCAGATTGAGAGCGTACGCAATTTTGCGTATCTCCTGAGAATGGACATCTGGTCGGACTTGTTCAAAACTTAGGTCGACCATCAGAAGCCGTGAATTTGGCGGAGCCTTGTCTTTCTCCCGCCTTGAGTCTTCGTCTATCGCGGATCTGCAAACTGAAAAACCAACCCGGCGGGGGAAAGAAAGGAAGACCATGAATCGTCTGATCCACCTTACTAGACCAACTTCATTATCCATCCTAACGATCGTGTTTGCGTGCTTTGCGCTTTTGCCCATGGCGCGCGCAGTCACTCCACCACCGGACGGGTGCTATCCGAATTACACCACAGCGGAAGGGTGCAACGCGCTTAAGAACCTGGGTGGGGGCCTTGGAAATACGGGAGTTGGTTGGTATTCGCTCTATAGCGACGTGGAGAGCAGCTACAACACCGCCGTGGGTGGTGGAGCGCTGGCGCTAAACGACGGAGATTCCAATACTGCAGTTGGCGCGGCAGCGTTGTTGCTGAACACCAGCGGCACGGTGAACACAGCCACTGGAACGGACGCGCTGCTCTATAACGACAGCGGCAGCTCGAACACCGCCAATGGAGCATTCGCCCTCTTTTCCAATACGAGCGGCGGCAGTAACACCGGCATCGGTTTTAGTGCGCTATTCAACAACATTGAAGGCGGTGGCAACACGGCCGTGGGCAATAATGCGCTATTTAGCAACACAACTGGCAGTTCCAACACGGCTCTCGGTTCCACCGCGCTTTATAACAACACCGAAGGCGGAATCAACACGGCCATTGGTTCACAAGCGCTCTACGACAACACCACCGGTACCCAAAACACCGCCATCGGACTCCAGGCTCTTTCGAACAACAACACCGGCAATAACAACACCGCAAATGGCTATCGCGCCGGTCTCAATGTCACGGGTGACGGCAACGTCTCCATCGGCGCATCGGTCGTGGGGGAGGCTGGGGTAGACAACACCACGTGGATCCGCAACGTCTACACGACTGTGCAACCGGTCGTCGGCACCGACCCCGACAACGTTACTGTGAATAGCGACGGAAGACTTGGGCGAGGCAACGTATCTTCGCGCCGTTACAAGCACGACATCAAGCCGATGGACAAAGCCAGCCAGGTGCTCTACAGGCTCGAGCCGGTCAGTTTTCGATACAAGAAAGAGTATGACGCAACGCAGACGCTTGCCTTTGGATTAATCGCCGAGGATGTGGCCAGGGTGGATCCCGATCTGGTGGGCCGCAATCCGGAAGGACAACCTGAATCGGTTCGCTACCAGCAAATCAACGCGATGTTGTTAAACGAATTTCTCAAGGAGCACCGCAAAAACGAGAAGCAGGAAGCAACCGTCGCGCTGCAACAGAAAGAAATTGCGGCTCTCTCAGCGACAGTGAAAGAACAAGCGGCGCAAATCCAAGAGGTGCGCGCGCAGCTCGCCACAGCTCGCCCCGCCGACGGTGGACTTGAAGCGAGCGAATTCGCCACAGGACGAATTCGCCATGGCGGACCTGCGCCGCACGTGGTTCTGAACAATCAGTAAAAGCTGCAAAGCCGGTTGGAGTTTGGGCTGGGTCTCAGTCCTCGATTCCTTAAGGGGCGAACGATCTGGATTGCTGACGCGCATCGCGGGGATGCATCGCAGTATAATGAGTGGTTACGATCGCTTATCCCTCCTAGCCCAGAAGAGGGATCCGACTCGCCATAGCGGCAAGCTGCAATGCTTGCCAAACGCCGGCTGCCGAGGATAGAGATCGCATTCGCAATGGCAAAAGGTAGGGCTCGCACTCTTGGGCGAGCCGCGGCGCGCAGAGGACTGCTCGCCCTACCAATTCGGCGTCTGTTCGGCAGGCGTTTTATTGGTGGGGCGCGTCACGAGACGTCTGTTCGGCAGGCGTTTTGCTGGTAGGGCGCGTCACTCCGTGCGCGCCATTCTTGCGGCGTGCAGAGGACTGCTCGCCCTACCAATTTTGCCCCTGCGTTCGGTGGGGCGGGTCATACACAGCTTGCTCGCTGTGGCCAGTGCGCGCCGTTCTTTGCTTGAGAGCCTTCGAAATTATGGTGAAGTGTTCCTCTGAGCCGTTGCCCCCTTGAAGAAATGTTCAATGGAGTCCGATTTTCGAAACAGGCCGATTCCGTGCCGCGCCCATCCGCCTACAGCGCTCGACTACCAGAATGTTCCCGTTGACTTGAGCGATCCCCGGAACAGTGAAGCTCTGGTCGACCCGATAGAATGGGGCGTAGCAGCCCACGGATACTACGCGCGCACCGACGGCTTGAATGCTCCGTATCACCGGAGTTTTGCGTCAGCCTCGGAGCGGGTCTTCTGCCGTCGTTCGGTCGCGGAGCGGCTGAACAAAGCAAACGAGCGGCTCCAGCCACTGGGCGTCGAGCTCTTTGTGCTGGACGGGTACCGTTCCCTGGCGCTACAGAAAGAGCTCTGGGATTTCTTCATCGAGAAAGGAAAAGAAAACCTCGAGGATCCGACCGAAGCGAACTGTGTCGCTTTCGCCGGCGAATATTGCTCCGATCCGCGTGAATTCGATCGTTCGGATTCGCGTACCTGGCCGACTCACATCACGGGCGGAGCCGTGGACCTGACGTTGCGCGTCCGCAAAACGGGAGAATTCCTTTTCATGGGAAGCGTGTTCGATGATCCCGACGATGTCAGCCATACGGGGCATTTCGAGAAGCTGTGTGCCAGGCACGCCGACGAGAAAAAAGAGGTCCCGCTCAGCTACATGGAGGCGCTGCGAAACAGGCGGTTGCTCTATTGGATCATGCGCGAGGCCGGCTTTGCCAATTATCCCTATGAATGGTGGCATTTCGATTGGGGCACGCAGTTCTGGATCACTAACTGCGAGGTGTCTTCGGATGGATCGGCCCGGCCGACGTCCGCATGGTACGGACCGACTGAGCTGGCGCGATGAGACGTAATTGCGACTGCGCATCGGATCCCGCGGCGCCCAAGGGACTGGTCGCCCTACCAACGCGGTGTGTGCAGGCGTTTTACTGGTAGGGCGCGGCACTCCGTGCGCGCCATTCTTGTGACTCCGATGCGGCGGCCAGAGAACTGGTCGCCCTACCAATTCGGTGTGTGCAGACGTTTTATTGGTAGGGCGCGTCACTCCATGCGCGCCATTCTTTCCGATGCGGCGGGCAGAGGACTGCCCGCCCTACCTTTTACGTTTGGCGTCATGAGGGGGAACCGGTACGCTCCGCGCGTGGATTTGCCCATTCGCACAAAGCTGCCTCACACAATTCCGCAATGGGTGGCCGAGGGCAGTTGGTTCTTTATCACCATCAACTGCGTGCCGCCGGGCAAAAACCAACTGTGCTGCGGAGACCCGGGCGACGCCGTGCTCGCTGCTGTGAAATTCAATCACGAGAGATTCGTCTGGCATTGCCTGCTTTGCCTGCTGATGCCGGATCATCTGCATGCGATTATTGCGTTCCCGCGCGAGCCGGGAATGCAAACGAACGTCAAAAACTGGAAGAAGTTCGTTGCCAGAGAACATGGCGTGAGTTGGCAACGTGATTTTTTCGATCACCGGTTACGCGACCATCATGAACTGGAAGAAAAAACCAGTTACATCCTGATGAATCCGGTTCGCAAAGGATTGTGCGAGAGACCGGAGGATTGGACCTGGGTTTATCGTCCAAACGACCGCCCGCCGCCGCGTTGGTAGGGCGGGCAGTCCTCTGCCCGCCGTCTTGGGCCCCACGGCTCGCACGGGAGTGCGAGCCCTACCTAAGACGGCGGCAAATAGGTAGGGCGGGCAGTCCCTGCCCGCCGTCTTGGCGCTCACGGAGTGATCGCCCTACCAATTCAAAGCGGCGCTCACGGAGTGATCGCCCTACCTTGCTGCGCGTTTGATTTGATCCAGCGACACCGGGTTCTCCAACGCCGAGATGTCGCCGAGTTTTTCGCCGAGATACGGAACGTCGCCGACGAACAAGACTTTCCCTGGGAGCGCGCGCTTTGCCAGGTTGGGCGGCAAACGCCTTTTCTAAATTGTGAGCGTTTCGAACGGCGTTATGCTGCGCGCAACGATGGCTTCTTTGCAAGCAGACGCCGGCGAAAGTGCGCGCAGCCAAATCGCGTGGCGGCTTCTGCCGTTTCTGTTTCTGCTTTACGTCGCGAATTACCTCGATCGCACAAACATCGCGTATGCGACGCTTGGAATGAAAAGCGACCTGGGTTTAAGCGATTCGGTATTTGGCACGGCCAGTGGAATTTTTTTTATCGGATATTTCGCGCTGCAAATTCCCGGGGCACTGTTAGTGGAACGCTGGAGTGCCAGACGTCTCCTGGCGACAACGCTGATAATCTGGGGCGCACTCACAACGCTCACTGGTTTTGTCCGCACGCCGGTGGAGCTTTACGGCGCGCGTTTCCTGCTCGGCGCAGCCGAGGCAGGCTTTTTCCCCGGTGTGATTGTTTATCTTTCGCACTGGTTTGTTTATCAGGATCGGGCCAAGGCGGTGGCGCGGTTTATGTCTGCTATTCCAATTGCTTACATTCTCGGCGGGCCGCTGGCCGGCATGATCCTGGGCGTTCATTGGCTTGGCACCACCGGATGGCGATGGCTCTTCCTACTGGAAGGCGTGCCCGCGATCATACTTGGAATCGCGACACTGTTCGTGCTGCCGGATCGGCCTAACGAAGTGCGATGGTTGCAGCCTGACGAGCGCGATTGGTTAAGTGGTCGTCTTGCTGAAGAGCGGCGCGCCAAAGCACATGTAGAACATGTAACGATCTGGCAAGCGCTTCGGCATCCGGCGGTGTTGATGCTCACTGCCGGGTTGTTCTTCTGTTATACCGGCGGCTACGCCTTTTTCTTTTGGATGCCGACCATGCTTCAGCGACTCACCGGTTGGACCGATGTTCAGCGCATTGGCTGGATCGGCGCGATACCATTTGTGGCGGGTCTCATCGGAATGCTGCTGCTTGGCTGGAACTCCGATCGCACGCGCGAGCGCCGCTGGCATTTTGCTGTGCCACAATTAACCGCTGCCCTGGCGTTGGGCGCGTGGTTCCTTGCTCCGCATTCGATCGTACTGCTAATCGTGGTGTTCACGCTGATCGGCTTCGGAACAGTGGCATATCTGCCATCGTTCTGGGCGCTCCCGTCTTCATTTCTCACCAGCTCCGCGGCTGCAGCAGCGGTCGGTTTCATCAATTGCACCGCCAGCATTGGCGGATTCTTTGGTCCCAAGATCATTGGCGATCTGAGCGAGCGCACCGGCTCGTTCCGCAGCGGATTTATTTTTATGATCGCGTGCTGGATAATTGCATCAGTGCTGGTGCTGCTATGTCCCCGCGAGCAGACGGCGTAAATCGTAATTTACACTTCCGCGATGCAGCGTCGGGAAGGTAGGGACCGCTAGATCTGTTGCAGCCCAGTCAGCGCTTGAGGGCGACGTCGAACGGCGCGCCAGTCTTCGCACGGACGTCGTCCACCGTAACGCCAGGATGCAATTCAATGAGAACGAGGCCGCCGCCTTGTTTCACCTCGAACACGCATAGATCGGTGATGATGAGGTTGACGGCGCTCATAAGTAAAGCTACGTAGAATCCCAATGGATTCTACCTATTCGGTAACGCAGGCGCAGACGAATCTGCCGCGATTGATCAAGGAAGCAGCGGGTGCAGGGTCGATCGCGATCACGCGGCACGACGAGACGGTTGCGTACCTGATCTCCCGTGAGCGTATGGATACTATCGTGGAGACGCTGGAAGTGCTGGGGAATCCTGCGGCGATGAAGGCGCTGCGCCAGTACCGAAGAAGGCAAGACAAAGTTCCTGCCGCTCTCTGCTTTGAATGGAGATAAAAGTTGAGCTTTCCAAGCAGGTCGTTGCGTTTGTTGCGCGGCGAGCTCCAGAACCACGTCGCGCGTTGCGGGCGGCGCTTCGCGGTCTCGCACGCGAGCGCGGCGACATTCGAGCACTGGAAGGTCCGCTAAAGGATTATCACCGTCTGCGCGTTGGCGGTTATCGAATCATCTTCGCTTACAGGGTCTCGGGAAAAAGGCGGACGATTCACTGCATCTTCGCGGAAAGGCGCAGTGCGGTTTATGAAGTCTTTCAAGAGCTACTCCGCAAGCATTTGCTCGAACACGGAGGGGAATAAGCGCGAGCGGAATTCAGTCGCTGATCATTTAATTGCTTAGTGCCACGTCGAACGGCGCGCCAGTCTTCGCACGGACGTCGTCCACCGTAACGCCAGGATGCAATTCAATGAGAACGAGGCCGCCGCCTTGTTTCACCTCGAACACGCATAGATCGGTGATGATGAGGTTGACGACTCCCAGGCCAGTGATGGGCAGCGTGCATTGTTTCAAAATTTTTGGGCTGCCGTCCTTCGAAGTGTGTTCCAGCACCGCGACGACACGCTTCACCCCGGCGACCAGGTCCATCGCGCCACCTGGTCCCTTGACCATCTTGCCGGGAATCATCCAGTTTGCGATGTCGCCTTTGTCCGTCACTTCGAACGCGCCGAGAATAGCAAGATCGATGTGACCGCCACGAATCATCGTGAATGAATCGGCGCTGGAGAAGAAGGCCGAGCCAGGCATGGTGGTGATGGTTTGTTTGCCGGCGTTGATCAAGTCGGCGTCCACTTCATCCTCAGTTGGGAACGGGCCGATACCAAGCAGGCCATTCTCCGACTGCAACGTAACGTTCATGCCTTCGGGGATGTGGTTCGCCACCAGCGTCGGGATGCCAATACCGAGATTGACGTAGTAACCGTCGCGCAATTCCTGCGCAGCGCGCTTCGCCATCAATTCGCGGACTGGATTTTCTTTCCTTGCGGTGGTGCTGCCTTGTACGGTGCGAAACTCAATCCGTTTTTGTACTTTTCGCCCTGAATGATGCGGTCTACGAAAATGCCCGGCGTGTGGATCTGGTCGGGATCAAGCTCGCCAATCTCGACGAGTTGCTCCACCTCGGCGACGCAGACTTTGCCGCAGCTGGCGATCATGGGATTAAAGTTGCGTGAGGTTTTTCGGAAAATGAGGTTGCCGGACTTGTCGCCCTTCCACGCCTTCACAAGCGAAAGCTCGGCCGTGATGCCGGGTTCGAGCACGTATTCCTTGCCGTCGAAAACTTTGGTTTCCTTGCCCTCAGTCAGTTTGGTGCCGAAACCGGTGCGCGTGTAGAATCCCGGGATCCCCGCGCCACCCGCACGCAACCGCTCCGCGAGCGTGCCCTGGGGAATGAGCTCGAGTTCAAGTTCACCCGACAACACCTGACGCTCGAACTCCTTGTTCTCGCCCACGTAGGATGCCAGGACTTTCTTCACCTGCCGCGTGGTGAGCAGAACTCCCATTCCGAAACCATCTACACCAGCGTTGTTGCCGACAATGGTCAGGCCTTTCACGCCGCTGTGGTGCAACGCCCCGATCAGATTTTCCGGAATGCCGCACAGCCCGAACCCGCCCGCAGCGATCGTCATTTTGTCGTGAAGCAGGCCGTCGAGTGCGGCGGTGGCGTTAGGGTAAACTTTACTCATGTCGAGGAAATTAGAATCACAATTGCACGAATAACATGGACGAATCGTCCCCAAATTGAAATTCACTCACACAGAGATTGTGCGCGATTCTGGATTGCAGGGCAACTAGATCGGTTGCGGAAAGAGCAGCCAACGGCGCGCAGGGGACTGCACGCCCTACCAAATCGCGTGCGTTGGCGTTTCGTTGGTCGGGCGCGTCACTCCTGTGCGCGCCGCTACGTAACGCATCAGCTGCGCCAATATGATTTGCCCGTTCATTATGGATCGGCGTCTTTTATTCAGCCATGCGGATCTGGACCATCGGGCACTCGACACGGGCGATTGATGAATTCGTTTCCTTGTTGAAGGAAAACGGGATCGAGTTGCTGGCCGATGTGCGTACGTGGCCGGGCTCGAGGCGTTATCCGCAGTTCAACAAAGAAGCGCTGATGGAATCGCTAAACGCGCACGGAATCCGTTACGAACATTTCCCTGAACTTGGCGGGAGACGAACGCCAAAGCTCGAATCCCGCAATACGGCATGGCGCAACACCTCATTTCGTGGTTATGCCGATTACATGGAGACAGAGCAATTCCAAACAGGAATCGAGCGTCTGCTCGACGTTGCTGCGGCAACCGGGCCGACCGCAATCATGTGTGCCGAAGCAGTGTGGTGGCGTTGTCATCGCGCGCTTATCGCCGATCATCTGAAAGCACGCGGCGTCGAAGTCATCCACATTCTCAGCGCAAACAAAGTCGAGCCGCATCCGTACACACCCGCGGCGAGGATTGTGCATGGCGAGTTGAGCTACAAGGTGGATTCGTTGCTGTAGCGGCGGTCTGTGACCGCCGTATGCTCTCGCCGTTCTGTCGGCGCTCATAGAGCGCCGCTACAGATCAACGCGGATCCGTTACGCGCCCAAGAAACAAACAGACGCCGCTGGGCACATGCTGGATTGCGTAAATGAATGGGCGATCGACTTTGACTTCTATCGGGGGCGGTTTAGGCCCTGCCATACCGGTTGCCCGCATCATAACCACAGCGGTGGCCGCAGCCGCTTCGGTCCCTTTTTCGTCCACGGCGATGAAGGTTTTGTGAAAGATATTGGAGATGTAGAGATAGTCGTTCGGCTTGCGCGGCGCGATCTTATCGAAATTTGCGCTACCCCTGGGGATATTGAATGCCGCTTTCATCCCAAGCGCCTGGAATGCTTCCGCGAGCGCTATGGTGGGCGGCGCGAGTTTGAATTTGGGAAGTTGCAGGTCCACATCACGCTGCTCGATCTTTGCGCACTGCATCAAAACATCCGCCGTCAATTTCGATTCGAGCGTCTGTAATCCCTTTACCTCGTCAGGAAGAAGAACTACGAACTGCAGGTCGTTCCCGACGTAGGGAAGGCTAATGACAGTAAATCCCTCGCGCCTCGCGTAACCGAAATGCTCGCTCCTTTTCCGCATCGTTGGAACATCGACGGGGTCGCCGCCATGAACGAAGAATGGTCCCGGCTGCGTCGCCTTATCGGAAAACGCATCCGCCCATGGCGCCTTCAAATAGAGCGCGTTCGCCAAAACGAGCCGCGTTAATTTGTTCAGCGCATCAGCGGGAATCAGATCGCGAATTCTATCGTGCGTTTGGCCTGCGACCCATTGGTTGATGTGCCGCGTGATCGCCGGCGGATTCGCCGTGAAATCGACCGGCTCAAACGCCGCGCCGTAATCTTGTTCCACCAGCGACAAAAACGCCTTACGAAAATCGTAGCCATCTTGCGCAAAGAGTCGGTTGGCGATGTTCAACGTGATCGGTTCGCCAGAGCCGCCAAATTTTTTTGATTCTTCCACGAGTTCCGATGTTTTCGTGGCCATCTGTTCGAGCGAGTGTTGCAGCGCGGAGAACGAGGGGGACACATCTCCATCGTGGGGAAAATGCAGAACCTGCGCCATCTGAGTGCGGGTTTCACCGTCAGTCCCGGCAAACGTCATGGCCAGGGCGCTATCGATCGAATAAGGCGAGATGCAGAGATTCTCATCGCCATTTGCGAGCTTCCGTTGAAGATCGACTCCTAGTTCGTTCGTCGCTTTCGCGGCCAGATCGAAGTTCGTCACGCCGTGCGCCATTGTAACCACTAACGCACCGAAAAAAGCCGAGATCAAAAATTCCTTCATGCGAATGATAAAATACCGGATCTGCAAACGTTGCGACGCGAAAAAGTTCCCGGAAGCGGCACGCGCCTCGCGTACCGGCGATTCCACTCGAGATCGCGAACTTTCCGGAAGCCCGGATCGAAGGCTCCGATTGCATGTCAGGGATATTGACTCAAGATGTCGCAGTCATTTCGGCGGGGGCGCCGAAACATACAGGCGAGGTGAGTGCGCCCCCTGGAGGAAGCGTTGCGCGACTCAACGACCGCTGATTTAGTGCGGATTCTACTTCATGGCTACACGAAAGCCGAACCTGATTCTGTTTCTGCCGGACCAACAACGCGCGGACACGCTCGCCTGTTATGGCGGTGCGAAAGTCAATGTGCCTAATTTCAACAAGCTCGCGTCCGAATCTGTGATTTTTAAACGAGCCTACGTGACCCATCCAGTGTGCACGCCTTCGCGCTCGTCGCTAATGACGGGCACATGGCCGCACACCAACGGATGCACGCACAACAGCGTGCCGCTTGATCGCTGTTTCCGGGTCTTCCCGGAGTTGATGCGAGACCAGGATTACCGGACCGCGTACATCGGCAAATGGCACCTTGGCGAGGACGGACCTGTTGGACGCGGATTCATGCATTACGTGTCTACCGATGGTGACGGCGACTACACAAGTTACTTAACCTCGAAGGGTCTGACGCCTGACAAACAAGAAGGGCGATTCTCTGAAGTGGCGATTAGCAATCTGCCGATTGAATTGTCGCGGCCCAAATTTCTCGAGAGACATGCGTGCGAATTCATCGCAAACCATCAACACGATCCGTTCATTCTGGTGGTAGCCTTTGTGGAACCGCATTCGCCCTACAATGGTCCGCTCAATGATGTCAATGCGCTCGATAACGTTGAGCTCGATTTGACCGCGACACTCCCGGCGAACGAAAACATTCCGCTGCGATACCGTTTGATGCGCGAATGGCAGCAGGCTGAAGCGTTGTTAGATCGGGAGCGGCTGCCGATTCAGTTGTTCTTTGGGATTACACCCGACGAATACCGCAGCATCAAACAACGCTACCTCGGCCTCGTTACCCTGGTCGATCAGAGCATCGGCGCGATTCTTGGTTGCCTGGAACAATGCGGCCTAACAAATGACACGATCGTGGTGCACACCAGCGACCACGGTGACAGCCTCGGTGCGCATCATCTCTTCGGAAAAGAGACCATGTTCGAGGAGGCCGCGCGCGTTCCATGGCTGATCCGGTTGCCGGGCCAAACGCAAAGCAGGATGATTTCTTACCCGGTGAGCCACGTCGATTTCGTGCCGACATTGCTGGATCTTCTCGGTCAGCAGAATGATCCGCAATGTTCCGGCAAGAGTTTGTTGCCGTTGATTAATGACGAAACCGCATCGCCGGGAAATGTCTTCCTCGAGTGGGCTCCGAATCGGACGAAAATCAAGAAGGGAACCAGGCTTGCGCGGCGGCGCATGATCAAACGCGCCGTGGAAGAATCCACCCGCACGGTGGTCTCCCCTGATGGCTGGAAACTTTGCCTACGCGATAAAGATCTAAATGAGTTGTACAACTTAAAAGACGACCCGTTTGAGACGCATAACCTTATTGGGCATTCGCAATTCGCATCAGTGGTTTCACGTCTTTCCGGCGAGATTTACCGCTGGCAAAAAGTCACAAATGACCCACTCGAGTTATGAACACGCCCCTGTCTGCGACGCCGGGACTATTTCTGATTCTCCTCACAAAGTTTTTGAAACTCGGGATCCGTGCGCAAGGGGTCCCATATGGGATCGAGCCGAAGAAGTGCCGGAGTCACGGATATTGGGCCGTAGAGCCAGCTGATGTAAGGTGTCTGTAACAGCCGGCGGAGAGTCGAGATTGCGACACTGTTATCGCCGAACATGGCGTGAATTAACGCCAGGACCTCTTCGCGAGTAGGACCCGAAAGTGGATCAATGGCACTCGGCAGAAGTTTGACGGCGCGTTCCGCTTCGGTTATCGCGGTCTCCTTTTCTCCGGCCGCAGCGGCGGCGAGGGCGAGTTGCTGCGCGAAAAAGGAGTTGTCTGGTTGATCGTGGCAAAGCGACTCGAGTGTTTTTTGCGCTTGTTCAGCAGTTGCTTTTGCTCCTGCAGCATCACCAGCAAGGCGTTGGGCGAAAGCCAAAATCACTTCGTTGGTGGCCTTATCGATCTCGGAAGAAAACTGGAAGTGCGCTTGCCGTGCTTGAAGCAATCGAACCGCTTCACCGTAATTCCGCTCAAGTCGCAATTGAGTCAATTTTGTTATACAAGGCTGGATTGCGCTTTGCGCGTTTACTCCTGACAACAAAGCGGCAGCTTGTTCCAGGTTGCCCTCGGCCTGACAAATGCTGGCTTTCACGGCGATTAGATTCTGATCGTGCGGGGTAATCTCCAGCGCCCGATCATATAGGCGTAGCGCGGCATCGAACCGTCGAAGCATTGCATAAGTCCATGCAGTGTTGCTCAGGACCTCAGGGTTATTCGGATCGATTACAAGAGCATGTTCGAAATCAGCAATGCTTTCATCCCATTTTCCCTGTCGTCGGGTAACCAAGCCAAGTGCATAAAGCACGTCGCTGCTTCGTGGTAATGCATCGCGAAGGTGTTCGAAGGTAATTTGGGCCAGGGCATAGTCACGCAGCACCCAATATTGGTAATAGCCCAGCGCGAGCTGCGTTTCGGGGAGATCAGGATCTAGTTGCTCTGCATTTTCCAAGGCGCGTCGTGCTGCGTCGCGGCGGGAGGGAGTTTGATCCGCGCGTACAAAATAGAGGGCAGCATCAGCGCGAGAAAGTCGCGCCCAGGCGAACACTAACCCCGGATCAAGTTGCACGGCCTTCTCATAAGCGGCGATCGCCCTTCGCTGTGCGTCGTTTGAGTATGCGCTGCGAGTGTCGAAAGCCAGTCCGCGCAGATAAGCATCGTATGCTTCCGGATTTCTCGTCGGTTCGGTTGCCAAAGCCTGCGCTTCTCTCGCGGTGAGTCTTACTTGCAATGATTCCGCAATTCCCCTTGCGATCTCGGTCTCAACGCTTACAACGTCGGTCAATTTGCGGTCATACGTATCGGCCCAAATTTGTGAATCGGTTTGTGCGTTAACCAACTGCACACTTACCCGCACTTGATCAGCCACTTTTCGTACGCTGCCTTCAAGAATACTTGCCACGCCAAGTTGCTTGCCGATTTCGCCGAGGTTGTTTGCGCTCTGATATTGCTGCGTGGAGCTGCGTGAAATAACCTTCAACCCACCGATCTTGCCCAGTCGGGCCACGATCTCCTCCTGTAGTGCCTCCGCGAAATAGGCGTTCTCCGGGTCTGGACTGAGATTTTCGAACGGCAGCACTGCAATTCCGTTATTCGCAGGACGGCTCACCAGTTCGCGTTTCCATATATTCCATGCTGTAGCCAATGCCAAAGCAACTAACGACACAATCATGCAAGCGAGGGCTGTTCTGCTTCGGGCCCATCTTTTCGCGCGACGTGGAGATTGCTCCCGACGTCTGTCTAACGAGAGCTTGTTCCCGTTCATCTCGGAAAGCGTCAGTCAACTTGCTCAGCTATGGCGAAAATCGGTACCCATGCAGTTCGATTTCCTTCGCGAATGCTTTCTCTACTATTCGCCGTTGTTCGTTGTTGAGAACTTCTTGATACCGACGCCGGTCAGCGCGGTAATCCGATTTCGCGGCGATACTCAGGTTTCCGTCAAACGGAATGTTTAGCTGCGCGAACACTTCGCCGAGCTCCGCGAGAAGGTTTTCGTAACGAACGATGCGATCAACGATGACTCTTCCACTTGAGCGATCGGTGTATCGAAAATGGTTAATTGGAAATCTTCGGCGAGCAAGGTATTCGTCGATTGAGAGGGATCTGTCTTCCCGTGCAGCGTGCATGTGGTAATGAGACAAAACTTTATCCCAGGGATTTCGTTCCACGCAAAACTTAAAGTAGGTACTCCAGAGGCCTCCGGGAACACGCTGTTTCACTTCGCGTGCCGGCATATGGTTGTAAAACTTTCTGTTATTGGTCATCGAATGGCGCAGTGTGAAAAAGACCTTGCCGGGTCGCTCGAGGATCTCCGGAATCGGGTTAATGAATCCTTCGTAATTGCGGGGTTGATGCCCTTCGATTGACGGCACAACCGGTGTCACGACGTCCTGCGGCCCACACTGTTTTGCCAAAAAGACTTCAATACTTGTGCCTGCCGTCTTCGCGGTTTTGATGAAGATGAATTTATGTTTATGGGACAGAATCATCGGTTGTGCTTCAGAAACATAATCGAAGCAATCGCACAACCAGTAAGCCAAGAAGAAAATTATGGGCAACTCTTTCGGTTGCTTTGAAGATCGTGGCGCTCCTCATACTCGCGCGCTCGGATGAAGCACTGTAAATTGGCCTGCGTATTTCAATGATTTCATTTAGGAAGAGTTTCCTTTTCGTTCACATTCCAAAGACGGCCGGCAACTCAATTCAAAGCGTCCTCCGCGGTTATTCGGAAGATCAACTCGTTGCTTTGCGTAAGGAGCAGGATGGGATCGAACGTTTCGGGCTGCGCAACGCAAAGTACAAGATCAAAAAACACTCGACGCTAAAGGAGTATAGCGAGGCGTTGGGTGACGAGCAGTTTCGCAGTTTCTATAAATTCACGTGCGTGCGAAATCCCTGGGACCGGCTGGTCTCCTATTATTTCACGCCGACGCAAAAGCCGGAAGCATGGAACCGCAAAAAATTCCGCCAAATTATCTCTGAGGCACCGTCGGTTGCGGAGTATCTGCAGCTTGAAGACCGGGAAGAGGATCCGTTTGCGAACGTTGATTGCATCATTCGCTTCGAAAACCTGAATGAAGACTTTCGAGCCGTCTGCAAACGACTCGATATTTCGCCACCACCGCTGCCGCAGTACAACCGTTCAACACGTGAGTACTATTCGAAATACTACGATAATGAGCTTCGCGAGTTAGTGCGTAGGCGATTTGCTCGGGAGATCGAACGGTTTGGGTATAGCTTCGAAGAGCGCTAGTCCTGCAGTGCGTCGCTATGCGGAGCCAGACCGGTTGGTAAGCTTCGGTCCTTCTTTCGTGTCGCGCAGCTCCCAGCCGAGCGCCGAAATTTGCTCGCGCAGTTCGTCGCTGCGTTTCCAATTTTTTTCGCGCCGCGCCTTCTCCCGTTGTTCCGCCAACTGAGCGACTTCAGGCGGAATGGCGGCCTCAGACTCGGCTTGCAAATTCAGAACGGTGTTGATCCGCTGCCACCAATTCAACCATGCGTTTGCCGATTCTCCGTCCATTTCGTTTCGATCCATGGCGCGATTGGTCTCACGAATCGATTCGAACAGAAATCCAAGCGCTGCGGAGATGTTTAGATCGTCGTCCAGCGCGTCTTGGAAAGTGCAGGGGACGCTTCCAGCTTGGCCGGCCATCGATCTCGCAAGCGGGACGCTTCCGCCACATTCACGCAAACGCGTCAGCCATTCATCGATTCGGCCTAACGATTCGCGGGCCTCATTCATCCCTCCCCAGGTAAAATTTAGCGGCGCGCGATAATGCACACGCAGCAGCGCGTATCGGAGCTCTCTGCCGTTGTAACCTTTCGCCAGAACATCGTTCACAGTATAAAAATTCCCTAACGACTTCGCCATTTTCTGGCCGTCTACCAGTAGATGTGCGCAATGCAGCCAGTAGCGCACAAACTTCTTCCCCGTTACGCCTTCGCTCTGCGCGATCTCCGCTTCGTGGTGCGGGAAAATATTATCGACGCCGCCACAGTGAATATCGAGCTGTTCACCGAGTAAGGCGGTCGACATCGCACTGCACTCGATGTGCCAGCCGGGACGTCCCTGG
This sequence comes from uncultured Verrucomicrobiae bacterium, assembly GCA_963807435.1. Lineage (GTDB taxonomy): Bacteria > Verrucomicrobiota > Verrucomicrobiia > Chthoniobacterales > UBA10450 > Udaeobacter. Next base: position 57,941 of record CAWECA010000002.1, on the reverse strand, counting down.
CCCCACGGCGAATCCCATTTTACCTCGCCGTCCTCCTGGTCCCATGCTTTCCACAATGCGAAATCGCCAATGTGCTCCTTGTCGTATTCGTCGTGTCTCACGCGCCCGGTCGATTGCAACTGTGTCAGGTCGAAATGCGCGAGCTTCCCGTAATTTGGGAATTTGTTTATGCGAAAATAGACGGACTTGTCATCAGCCTGATAAGCGAGGCCGGTCCCGACGAGTTCGCCGATCATTCCGATCATTCTGTCGATGTAGCGCTGGTCGGTGGCGCACGGAAACTCGTCGGCGCGTTTGATTCGCAGTGTGTCGAGGTCATGAAAGAATGCCTGTTTGAATTGCTCCGTGAATTTTGTCAACGGCACTTTGGCCTCGCGAGCGCCTCGGATCGTCTTGTCGTCCACATCGGTGATATTCATCACGCGATGTACTTTGTAACCCCGCAGCTCGAGGTGTCGCTGGAGCAGATCTTCGAAAATGTAGGCGCGAAAATTCCCAATGTGTGCCCGGCTGTACACAGTCGGCCCGCAGGTGTACATGCGGATCCGACGTTCTGCCGGATCGCGCGGCTCGAATTCCTCAACTTCGCGCGAGTACGTGTTAAAAAAACGGAGCGCCATAACCGGGTAGGGTAGCGGCGGTTTGCCGAGACCGCCACGGCGATCGGGGTCAATCGCCGCTACTAATCTCGATTGTCGCGATCGCCATCGCGGCGATGCCTTCGCCCTGCCCGATCGGCCCCAGCTTTTCATTCGTCGTCGCTTTTACGCTCACGTCGAATTCACTCATCCCGATTGCTGCCGCAATTTGCTGTCGCATGGTCGGAGCATGCGGGGCGAGCCTTGGCGCCTCAGCAATGACCGTCGCATCGACATTGACCACACGCCCATTTTTCTCGGCGAGTAACATGGCAACGCGCTTCAGAATTTCCATGCTGCTGATGCCGCGAATCGATTCGTCGGTGTTGGGGAAAAGCTGGCCGATGTCCCCGGCGCCGATAGCGCCGAGCAACGCGTCGGCAATTGCGTGCGACAACACGTCGGCGTCGGAGTGTCCCTCCAGCCCGCGCGCATGCGCAATTTCCACGCCGCCCAAAATGAGCTTCAATCCATCGGCAAAGCGATGAATGTCGTAACCGATACCTGAACGAATCATGAGCTTAGTCTCGTGAAAGAACGAAATCGTTGAATCGCTGGATCGTAAACCCAATGTGACGATGGGATGTAGCGAATAACGCTCTCTGCTGCAGTATTCATTACGTTTCCAGATCGATCCGACCGCTTGACGCGATGATGCTATATTTGTTTTTCATGTTTTCACGTGGGCGAAGATCGACAGTGCCGCCGGCGTTTTCAACCAGTAACCAACCTGCGGCGATGTCCCACAAACTAATTCCTGTTTCAATGTAAGCGTCGAATCTTCCGCACGCGACATATGCCATGTCGAGCGCGGCGCTGCCGAACACCCGGCATTTGCGGACGCGATGGATCATCTGCTGAAGAAGAGGGAAATTAGTGTTGATCGTTTCTCCGGTTTTGGAGAGGCCGATAGAGATAACGGCGTCGGCGAGCTTTGCGCGGTTGCTCACCCGGATCTCGGATCCATTTAGCCTGGAGGTCTCGTCTTTCTGAGCGGTCCACATCTCGTTGCGGATTGGATCGTAGATCACGCCCGCGATTATTTGGTCGCGTAAACGCAATGCAATGGAAATGCAGAAATGAGGAATGCCGTAGAAATAATTCACCGTTCCATCCAGCGGATCGACAATCCATTGATAGTCGCTGGACTGATCTCCCCCGATTCCCTCTTCGCCGAATAGCGCGTGGGCCGGAAATTCTGCAAGGAGCAATTCGCTAATCAGCTTCTGGGTCTGAATGTCGATCTCGAGCTTGATGTCGTGCGCTGCGAACGCTTTGACATGCTTCTGTCGCTGAAAATTTTTACATAAGAATTTACCCGCAGCGCGGGCGGCGTTCTCCGCTGCGTTTAGATATTGCTTCATCGGAAAAGGATTAGGTCGCACAAACAGAGTAAAGTGCACTGCACAAAACCGAATTTTGTCATCCTGAGCGGCGAGAAGGATTTTTGATGATTTTGCCAGCCGTCCAGGGCAAGAACCAGAGATGTTCCGTTTCGCTCAACAATGGCACCGCAGTGGCGTACAAAAGGAACCGGGAGGAAAATAAATTTCCCTCCCGGGTTGAAGTTAGGTGTTGTGACCCCGAAGAAATTCGAGGCCGTTAATCCAGCGTCGGGCTTAGTGCCTCTTTTTCTTCGCTGTTTTTTTCTTTGCTGCTTTTTTCTTTGCCATCGACTAATTCCCCCCTTTCAATCCGCAACGCGCGGGGCATTGTGAAGAGTTGGGAATGACTTCACTGTATGTGCGTTCAGTAATCATCACATTTTTTTTGTCAAACGTTTTTGTTGCGAATTTGAAAAAATCTTTATTAGCTCATGTGCCAGAATTCTTTTTGACGCGCGCGAAATTTTTTGGATTTCACCGTCGCGAAACAGCACAACCAATTCATTTTCGTCGCTCTCCATTCCTACGCGTGCGTCGTTGGCAACGATAATGTCACAATTTTTTTCACGCAGTTTTTTCGCAGCGTTTTCTTCGATGTGATCTGTTTCCGCGGCGAAGCCGACCAGAAGAAAACTTCGATCCGGTCGGCGACCTAACGACTTGAGAATATCGCGCGTTGGAACTAATTCGAGCGACATTCCTTCCGCGCGTTTCTTGATTTTTTGCGGCGAGATTTCCGCCGGTTTGTAGTCCGCTACCGCGGCACAAAGTATACAAACCTCGGCTTCTGCCGCCTGTTGGTGAACGACATCGTACATCTCGTCACTTTTTGAAACGGAAGTGAGTTTGACGTTGCGCGGCGGTTCCAGATGCACCGGGCCTGAAATCAAGACCACTTGGTGCCCGGCTTCCACCGCTGCTTCGGCAATGGCGTAACCCATTTTTCCGGACGAACGACTGGAGATGTACCGCACGGGATCGATCGGTTCACGCGTCGGGCCTGCGGTGATGAGAAATCTCACGCGATCAGCTTGTCGTGACGGCTCAGAAGAAATTCTGCCTTAAACGCAATCTCGTTCACCTTCCACAAGCGACCGAGGCCTTCGTACCCGCACGCCAGCATTCCTTCCTCCGGTCCAATGAATTCGACGCCGCGCGCCTTGAGTTTTTCCACGTTCTCCTGGGTCGCAGGGTGGGCCCACATTTTTCCGTTCATCGCCGGCGCTATCAGGATCGGTGCGCGTGTGGCCAGGGCAATGGCAGCAAGTGGATTACCAGCAAGACCGTGCGCCAACTCGGCGATGATTTGCGCCGTAGCAGGTGCGATCAACAGCAGGTGAGCCCGGTCCGCGAGCTCAATGTGACCCGGTCGCCAACTTTCCTTTTCATCGAAGAAGCTTGTCGTCACCGGATTTTTCGAAAGCGTCTGCAGCGATAGTGGCGCGATGAACTCCGTCGCGTCATGCGACATCACCACGAAAATTTGGTGACCCTGTTTCACGAGCAGACTCGCCAGCTCTGCAGATTTATAAGCGGCGATCGATCCGGTCACGCCAAGCACAACCGATTTTTGTTCCGCGGCGATGGGCAGTACTTTTCGCGAACTCGATTTGTCCAACTTGCTTCTGGAACTTTTTTGCTCGGCAGGCATATCGATTAAATGGGTTTCAAACGCCGGCTCAAAAACGTTTCGGCAGCCATGATTTGGCGGACTCTTTTCAAGTCGTCTTCGATTGAACCGGTGACAATAGTGTAACGGTAATCGCGCCATGATTCCATTTCTCGTTGGGCGGTGGCGAGGCGCGACTCAATCTGCTGGGCGGTTTCCGTTGCGCGTTTCTCCAATCGTCGGCGCAATTCTTCGAGATCGGGAGGCATGATGAAAATATCCGCAAGCGCATGCCGGACAATGCGGTCGTCATAGTTGCGAATCGTCGCGGCGCCTTGTGTGTCGATGTCGATCAAAACGTCCACTCCCTTTTCCAAATTTGTCAGCACAGGTTCGCTTAATGTGCCGTACCGATCCTCATGCACCTGGGCGTGCTCTAAAAAAGCGCCGGTGTCGATTCGAGTGCGGAAATCTGACGCGGAAAGAAAGCGGTAATGTTCGCCTTCAATCTCGCCGGCGCGCGGTGCTCGAGTGGTGCAGGAGACCGAATAATAAAAACCTGGCGATTTTCGCAGTGCTTGGACCAGCGTGGTTTTTCCCGCACCCGATGGAGCGGAGATGACGAAGAGAATTCCGTGACGGCCGAATTGATTATTCAAGATTTTGAAGTTGCTCGCGGACTTTTTCCAACTCCGCCTTGCACGCGATCACGCGCTGGGAGATTACAGCGTCGTTTGCTTTCGCGCCGAGCGTGTTGAGTTCGCGAAATATCTCCTGTGTAATGAACTCCAGCGTGCGACCGACCGGCTCCTTGCTGCGCAGATGATGCGCGAATTGCGCCAAATGACTTTCGAGACGCGTCAGCTCCTCTGAGATATCAGCGCGATCGGCGAAGAAAGTAACCTCCTTCAACATGCGTTCGTCGTCGCTGACGATCGGTAGCCCCGCTTTCTGAATGCGATCGAGTAGCGTAGCACGATACCGTTTCACTACGTCGGGATGTAAGGCCCGGACTTCCTTGAGTTTTTTTCGGATGGCTTTGAGACGATGAATCAAATCTTTGGCCAGATGTTTGCCCTCGCGTTCTCGCATCTTGATTAAATCCGCGAGCGCGTCTCTCAGAGCGCTCTCCACTGGAGGCCACGCATCTTCCGCATTTTGCTCCTGTTCCGGTAAGCGCATCACACCGGGCGCCTGAAGGATGGTGTTGATGGTAATTTCTCCAGGCGTGTTCAATTCTTTTTGCAAAGTGCGCATCGCTTCGTGATACGAGCGGGCAAGTTCGGTGTTCAATGCCAGGTTGCGCGAACCGTTTGCTCCGCTGTGAAGACTGATGGTCGCGTTTGTCCGACCGCGAGAAATATTTTCGTTGATGGTCTGGCGAATCCGCGGCTCCAGTTCGGCCAGATCGCGTGGCAGATTAATTACGATATCGCTTTGCTTCCGGTTCACGGAATTTAGCTCGACGGTGAATTTTGTTCCCGCGTGGTCCCTCTCACCGCGGCCGTATCCAGTCATGCTTCGCATATGGCAGAGCAAACGTTATCGCAGAGAACCGGTCTGCGTTCAATCTTCAAGCAACGCCTAAAAACAGAGCCTTTGCGGCGCGCCGGTGCGGGGAGGGCATCGCCACGTTCTTGATCGACCTAAACCATCGCTGTCTGGGATCGATTCGCTTCGGCGCAGAGCGACGATACACAGCTAGTGTGATTCGATGATTGGTAAATGGGAATACGGATCTGTAAGCTGGAGGCGCCCGAAAACCTGACCCCTCAAAGCCGCCAGGTTTGACTGCCGGCAAAATCCACATGCCATGCCAGCGATTGAGGGAGCGCTCCAGCAAAATCCGGCGACGGTTGACGATCAATGCATGTGTTTCGACGAGTCGCTTCGTCTTGCCTCGCGATTTCTTTGCCGGAAGGACAGCAGGATTCTTCGCGCGGCAAAATGGTCTAACTGGGCAGAGATGGCACTTCGGATCGTTCGCCACGCAAATCAGAGCACCCAGATCAAGCAACGTGGAGTTGAAGGTACGCGCGCCGGAATTTGGGAGAAGCTCCGACGCATACTGCCAAATTGCGTTTCTGCCAGAAGCCAAATCGACGGACTGCCGATAATTGAAAAGTCTTGTCAAAACGCGAGTGGTGTTCGCTTCGACAATTGGGACGGGCTGATTGAACGCAAAGCTGGCAACGGCATGCGCAGTATATTTTCCGATTCCCGGGAGCCGTTGCATCTTTTCGATCGATTCAGGAAATCGTCCACGGTGATTGTGCACTACTGCTTTTGCAGTGGCGCGAAGAGCTCTGGCGCGAGCGTAGTAGCCGAGCCCCTGCCATTCCAGCAGCACGTCGTTTTCTGATGCGCGCGCCAGCGAGCGAAAATCAGGGAATCGACTGAGCCACTTGCGATAATAGGGTATCACGGTGGCGACCTGTGTTTGTTGGAGCATGACTTCCGAGACAAGTACTGCGTATGGATCGCGTGTATGTCGCCAGGGTAGATCCCGGCCGTGGCGACGGAACCAGCGAAAGAGGGAGCGGCGAAAAACGACGAGGTTCTCTGGCGATGTCACGGTTTGGGGCCGAACGTCCAACATCCACCGCTCCACGTCCAACGCCGAATTCAGAGTTGAGCATTGAGCGTTGAGCGTTGAGCGTTCGACGTTTTCCGAATGAATTCCTACACGCATCCACTCTCGCACCAGCAGGTGCAAAAACTTCGCGCAGTGCTGGAAGAGTCAGGCTTCGAGTTCGCGCCCAAAGAATGGACGATATTTTTTGCCCAAAAGAACAAGTTGACCGTGGCTGTCTATGAAAAGGGTCCAAAAGTATTGGTGCAAGGCCGTGGGGTCGAGGACTTCGTGCAGTTCGAGTTGGAACCGAAAGTTCTGGGAGAAGCGCAGCTCGGATACGAAGAAGTCCATTCGCCGGAAATGTTCGAGCCTCACTTCGGCATAGACGAGAGCGGGAAGGGCGATTTTTTCGGTCCGCTGGTTATATCCGGTGTCTATGTCGACCGCGTTATCGCGCGGAAACTTATGGACGCTGGTGTGGTCGACAGTAAGCGGATCAGCTCGGATGCGCGGATCCGCGCGCTGGCCGACACCATTAGGAAAAATTCTCAGGGTCTGGTGGAAACGGTTCTGGTCGGCCCTGCCAAGTACAACGAGTTATACGAAAAGTTCGCGAACCTGAATCGCCTCCTGGGCTGGGGACACGCGCGGGTAATTGAGAATTTGCTGGCGCGAAAGCCTGAGTGTCGGCGTTCTTTGTCTGACCAATTCGCCGATGCCCGCGTGATTGAGACGGCATTGCTAAGGCATGGGCGCCAGATTGTTGTAGAACAGCGGCCGCGAGCGGAATCCGACATCGCAGTAGCGGCTGCTTCACTCATCGCTCGCGAGGCATTCATAGACTGGCTGGAGCGAAAGGGGAAAGAGCTCGGGGTGCGCTTGCAGCGCGGGGTATCGTCGGGGGTAAAAGAAACTGCCAAAAAACTGATCAAAACGAGCGGGCCCGATGCGCTGCGTGAGGTGGCGAAAGTCCATTTTCGCACGGCCCATGAAGTTGCGCCCAAGCATTACGCAGCGCCCCCGGTTCGCCAATATTGGCAACGCCGGACCGCGCCAGAAAGCGAAAATTGACAAGTTCCAGTTCAGCGGAACTAGGGGTGCTTGACACGGAAACAGTTGAAAAGTCATTTTTTTTTTGTGTATAGTGGGCCACCAACAGAGTCACAAGGAACGATTACTAAGTTAGATATGGCCAAATTAACGAAGCGAGACATTGTCGTGTCCATCAGCAACCAGACCGGGATGGTTCAGCATCAGGTTTTCGATGTGGTGCAAAAAACTCTTGATAAAATCACTGATAGTCTGGCCAACAACATCCCGGTTGAGTTGAGAAATTTCGGCGTGTTTTTACCCCGTCTCACCAAGCCGCGTATTGGACGAAATCCTAACCAGCCCGGTAGCAGTTTCGTCATTCCACCCCGGGCAACGGTGAAGTTCAAGGCGGGGAAAATCATGCGGCAACGCGTCGAAAAACTTTCTCGTCAATTGAAAGAAGCGGAGGAAGCGGAGGAAGCGGAGGAAGTGAACGTAAAATCTGGGGCGAGCGCTCCCGTTAGCGAGTAAACCTGATTTATCATTGCGACTCTGGAGAGAGATCCGTGTGCTCGCTCCGGTTCAGGAGAGTAAGTCTTGAATTGTTTTCTCCAAGCGTTCGAAATTGATCGGCTTGGTCAGATGTTCAGCGAACCCTGCCTCTTTGGCCTGGTGGACGTCTTGCTCCGTGCCGAACCCGCTTAACGCAATACCTGGCAATCGATTGTCGAGACGTATCTCACGCATCAATTCGTAGCCGCTGCGATCAGGTAATCCGATGTCGCTAATGAGCAGGTCGAAATCTTCTGTGCGAACCTTTTCAACGGCCTGGTCCGCGGAATTTGCGATGGTAACGTTGTAGCCTCGGCGTTCCAGCATTCGTTTCATGCTCAGACAGGTATCCTGATGATCATCTACGAGCAGAACCCTGTGTTGACTGGAAACTGCAGGCTCCTGTTTAAGGTCTACTGGGCGGGTTTCTCTCTCCCCATCGCGTTCCACGGGGATTTCTACCGTGTTCAATTCCACCGTAAACGTCGCGCCCCCGTCTTTTCCGGGACTGCTAACCCAAATTTTTCCGCCGTGCGCTTCGATTAACGTCTTTGAAATAGTCAGTCCCAGTCCAAGTCCGCCGAAGCGCCGGGTGATATCACTCTGTCCCTGCTCAAACGCGTTAAAGATTTTACCGATTGCATCTCCTTGGATCCCAATCCCTGTATCGGTGACGCGCACTGCGATCCTGTCCGGCGTCGGATTGAATGTTTCGATACTGATTCGTCCTTTATGGGGGGTAAATTTGACACTGTTCTTGATCAAGTTCCAAAAAACCTGTTGCAATCGCGCCGGGTCGCCCTGGACGTATGCGCGAGTAGCGTGTAACGCAAGGCTCACTTGGAGATCTTTCACCTCTATTTCCTTGCGACAGATTTCAAAGGCACGCTGGAGAGCCTGGTGAATATCGACCGGTTCGAAGGTTAATTGCAGCTTACCTCTGGAAATCCGAGTGACATCGAGCAAGTCGTCGATGAGACGGGCCTCTAGTTCTACATTCCGCCGAACGACCTCGAGGGCTTCTTTGACAGGCGCCGAATCCGGCAACTCAGCTTCGAGTTCTCCCACCATCGCAATGACTGGTGTCAAAGGGCTGCGCAGTTCATGGGATAGCTGCGCCAGGAACTGATCCTTGGCGGCATTTGCGGCAATGAGTTCCTGGCGCAGCGTGACGTCACGCGTCTTATCTTCTACAAGGTAAAGTACGCCCTGGACGGTGTCATTGGCACCTTGCAACCGGAGCAGGTTGATGTCCAAAAAATGAGTAAGACCTGCTTTATCTTTCAGCGGCTGCTCAACGAGCTGAAACGGCGTTCCGAAGTTAAGCACTCGCTCGGCGGCGCCCGGCGGCGCTATCTTTACATCACCGCACACGATTTTGGTGATATCGCTGTCTTCGGGTACCCCTCCAAAGCGTTCCGCCATACGCGCAAATGCATCATTTGCATGGAGAAATCGCCGAGAAATTGGATCTACCAGCGCAATCCCGCCGGGCATGTTCGCCAGCATTTTTTCATTGAAGATGACTTCGCGTTCCAATTGCTGTTTGGATTCCAGCTGCCGTTTGTAAAAGCGGCTTCCAAGCCACGCGAATATGGCAGTCAGGCCAATCAGCCACGCTGCAAGCACTGTCATTCGTCCCAGAAGGTCGTGAACTGGCTTATAGGCAAGTGCCCGCGGCTGCTCAACTACAGCCACCCAGCCAGTCGATTCAATCGGGCTGAACGAATAAAGATTGCCATGCCGCTCGAAATGCCCTGTTTGACTCTCTTTGATTTCCTTGATCAGTTCGCCGTTGGAGGCAGCGGAACCTATCGCGGGGTTGGGCTTAAAGTCGGTGGCAAATAGCGGCGCTCCATTTTGATCGAGTACTTCCAAAAGAAGTCGATTGGAGAAGGCGATCGTAGAAAGGCGTTTACCCATTCGTTCCACCAGAACGGCTACTCCCACAAAACCCAGGATGTTGCCATCCGGTCCGCGCACAGCGCCGACAATATCAGTTACGGGGCGGTCATCCGACAATCGCCGATGAATTGCCGAAACAAAAACTCCGCTTGGCGATGCCGGTGCTTCTTTGAGCCAATACTGGGATCCAAAGTCTTTGCCAACCAGTTCCGGCGCCGTTGGAATCGAGGCAACGAGTGTGCCGTTCGCCGCGGTCACGAACAGTCCATCGATCTGTGGATGCGAGTAAAACGCCGAATTAATCCACTGTTGAGCTTCTTGTGAATCAGCTCCAGTCAAAACTCGGGCTGTGTCCGGCAGAGTTTGATAGTACTCGACAAGGCTTGTTGTTGTGCTGAGATCATGACCGACGAGGTGACTTACCAGTTGAATCAGCGTTTGTCGGTCGCGCAAGATCCGGAATTCTAGCGTATCCCGCAGGATGGTGTAGGAAACGATCAGCGTCAGAACTGACGGGATCCATCCTGCCAGAAGAATCGGAATGATGATCTTAGCGCGCTCGAAACGGTCGCGCCTTCGTTTCGTCATTAAACCTCCCAACTATCTGTCGTCTTTGACAATTGGCTCATTGACGGTTAACCGACAGACCGTCTCAGGCAAGAGCGAATTCGCTTGAGATCAAGCCGGGTTTCCGGACGCATCCGGTGGCCGAGGCTGGACCCGTAATCCGTGCGGTAGGGGGCTTTCGAACCGACAAGAGATCGCTGTTTCTCAAGACAATGGCAACTGCCGTTTTGACTACTCGATTGGTTATTTTGGGATTGACGCAACCGCTGAAAATAGCATCATGTCGCCCTTGCTGCTTCAACCTTTGCAGGCAATAGCAATCCCATGCAGGAAAGCGTCGGACATATAATCTGGTCGGTCTGTTATCTAAGCGTGCTTATCGCGCTTTCCGCTTATGGGATCCATCGTTATTTCATCATTTATTTGTACCTGAAAAACCGGAAACGGCCGCCGGTGCCGAAGTGTTACTTCGAGAAACTACCAAAAGTGACAGTGCAGTTGCCGATTTTTAACGAAGTATATGTGGCGGAACGGTTGATTCGTTCGGTAAGCGAACTGGAGTATCCCCGCCATCTTTTGCAAATCCAGGTTCTAGACGATTCGACGGACGAGACGAGCGAAATCACTGACGCATGTTCGAAGGAATTAACTCAGCGGGGTTTCAATGTGCAGCGGATTCATCGTAGTGATCGGACCGGTTTTAAGGCTGGCGCGTTGTCCGGCGGACTCGCCGCGGCGGAAGGAGAATTTGTATGCATTTTGGACGCCGATTTTGTTCCGGAGAAGGATTTGCTGAAGCGGACCATTCACTTCTTCACCGATCCAGAAATTGGCATGATCCAAACCCGCTGGGGACACTTGAATCGTGGCTATTCGTTTCTTACGCGCATGCAGGCGATTTTTTTGGACGGACATCTCTTGCTTGAACAAATCGCGCGCAGCCGGAGCGGCCGTTTTTTTAATTTTAATGGAACGGCTGGGTTGTGGCGGCGTTCATGCATCGAGCAGAGCGGAGGGTGGCAGTACGATACCTTGTGCGAAGACCTCGATCTCAGCTATCGCGCACAGCTGGCGGGCTGGAAATTCGTTTATCTCTCGGACGTTGTTACTCCAGCGGAGCTGCCGGTCGACATGAATGGCTTTAAGTCCCAGCAGCATCGCTGGACCAAAGGTTCGGTCCAGACATGCAAAAAATTGCTGCCTAGTGTCTGGCGCAGCCGGCTGCCATTTCCGATCAAGCTCGAGGCGACGGCACATTTAATGTCAAATTTCGCCTATCTGCTTCTGGCGATTCTGTGTGTCCTTCTATATCCGTCCAGCGGCGGGCCAACGGCGGGCTGGGCTCGCACTTTGCTCGTGGATATTCCCATTTTTTTTGCAGCCTCTCTCTCAGTCAGTCTCTTTTACATTTGCGCCCAGCGCGAACTACATCCCGGGGGTTGGATCAAAGAAGTGCTTTTTCTTCCCTGCTTGCTGGCGCTTGGAATTGGTCTTTCGCTTAACAACGCCCGAGCAGTTGTTGAGGCGATTGTTAATCACAAATCGGATTTTACTCGGACACCCAAGTACGGAATCGAGCGCAAGTCGCAGCCGTGGCGGAATTGCAAGTATCGGCCTCTGAAATCGGCGCTTCCTCTGGCTGAGCTGGCCTTTGCCATCTATTTCAGCTACTTCGTCGTGTACGCCATTATGCACAGGCAGTTTTTCTCTGTGCCATTTCTCCTGATGTTTCAGGGCGGTTTCCTTTACGTGTGTCTCTCTTCGTTGAAGAGTAGCTGGTCGAAATTCAATCCTGAAAGTGCGGGTGCGGCTCTGCAATTCCCGCGTGACAAACTGGCAATCGTCGATTAAAACATTCCGCCATGGTTCGACCTTTTGCAGTTATCTTTGGCCTGGTTGCGGCTACTTCAGCGTTCGCAATTGCGCCATTAGATAAGTCTAGTCAGCTGATCATCAGCGTGCGTGATCAGAAGCTGATGCTGGTGCTTAATGGCGCTAAAGCGGCGATTTATCCCATCTCCACATCCATGTTCGGACTGGGAGACTCATGGGGCCGAATGACCACTCCCCTCGGTTACCTGGCAGTCGAAAAGAAAATTGGTGGCAACGCGCCAGTGGGAGCGGTATTCCACAAACGGCGGTTCACCGGTGAAGTTTTGCAGCCGAACACTCCGGGACGCGATCCGATCACTACACGCATTATCTGGTTGCGCGGATTGGAACCGCAAAACGCCCACGCATTTCAACGTTGCATCTATATCCATGGTACGCCCGAGGAGAAAAAGATTGGCCGTCCCGCCAGTTACGGCTGTATACGCATGAAGGCGAAGGACGTTGCCGAGCTTTACAATTTGGTCCCTCTGGGTGCTGTGGTACAAATTATCCCCGATCACTTGCCGAAAGTCGCGAAAGTGATCGCGAAAGTGAAGACGGCGACGACCGTTTTAGCGGCGGCCAATCCGCCAGCGGAGCGGCCTGAAAACGAGACAGGTTCAACGCGGGATGGCGGAACGCTCACCGTTGAGCAAATGCGAACGGCCGGAGCGGTTGCGGGAGAGCGGCAAAAGGCGAAGTTCGCATCGAACGAACGTTTGTAACCGACTTCTCGCAGCCGTCTAGTTTACACTTCTTGATCGAATGGCTAACACAAAATCAGCTGCCAAACGCACTCGACAGTCGTTAACCTGTGCGCAGCGCAATCGTAGCGTTAAAACGCACTTACGTAGTCTTCAAAAGGAGGTCCGGTCGAAGCCAGAAAACAGTCCCGATCAGATTCGCGCGGCCATTTCGGCAATCGATAAGGCCGCCAAGCGGGGCATCATTCATCGCAACGCGGCGAAACGTCGTAAGGCACGCCTTAATAGGATGCTTGCCGAAAGGAAATAGGGTGCAGCCGTCGCCTCGTTTGCGAGGTTCCGGGAACTGTAGAATTTGCGACGCACTCGGAGACGAGTTTCCGGAGATGCGGTCGTAGTAAATGCCCGTTGCATATCTTTTTGGCCGGATAGATTCTCTGGAATGATTCCCGCGCTTCTACTCATCTTCTCGGTCGTCGTTTATCGGGTGACAACTGGCTTGCTGATCCATTCGGGCACGAACTGGCTTTCCAACTTCACACCACTTGCGGCAGTCGCCCTGTGCAGCGCTGTGTACTTGCCAAAGAAATTCAAGTTTTCAGTGCCGCTGCTCACATTATTTATTTCGGACGCGGTCATTAATTTCAGTTACGGCGCGTCTCTGTTGGAGGCCCAAATCCTAGTCCGGTACGTAGCGCTTGCCCTTGTTGGGCTGGTGGGAGTTCTGTTGCAGAATCGCGCGTCGTTAAAGACACTCTTGCCGGCATCGATAGCGGCATCCACGTTCTTCTACGTGATGACGAACACGTTTTCGTGGCTGAGCGACCCCGGCTACGCGAAAAATATCGCGGGATTGATTCAGTCGCTAACCGTTGGCTTGCCTCAATACAACGCGACACCGAGCTGGATGTTTTTCCGTAATTCGCTCGTCAGCGATCTCATATTCACTTGTTTGTTTGTTATCTGCATGAACGCGGGGCGAAGCATGGGAAGATCGCGCGGACCGGCTGTGGAGCCACTGCGGGATCCTATCGCTGCTGGATGATCGACGATGCAGCTGGCGGAGCAGCGCGACGAAGTCGAGATGCTGTCGCTGATGCTGTTGATCCGGCGCTTTGAGGAGCGCGCCAGTCAGCAGTACCAAGCGCAGAAGATCGGCGGATTCTGCCATCTCTACATCGGCCAGGAAGCCGTCGTGACCGGCGCCATTGCTGCGGTGCGTCCCGATGACTACGTGATAACCGCTTATCGCGACCATGGGCATGCCCTCGCCCGCGGCACAAGCGCAAACGCATGCATGGCAGAGCTTTTCGGGAAAGAGACCGGCTGTTCGCGCGGTCTTGGTGGGTCGATGCACTTTTTCGACAAGCAACACTACATGTACGGCGGTCACGCAATTGTCGCCGCTCACGTGCCGCTGGCGGTGGGCTTGGCGTTTGCGATCAAGTACCGCGCCGAAGATCGGGTCACCCTATGTTTTTTTGGGGATGGCGCGATCAATCAGGGGTCATTTCATGAAGCTCTGAATCTGGCCGCACTATACCGATTGCCGATCATATTTATTTGTGAGAACAACCTTTTTGCCATGGGGACGTCCGTCAAACGATCTACGTCGCTCAAGCAGATCGTAGATCGCGCGGAGGGCTACGATATTCCCGGAGAAATTGTTGACGGAATGAATTTTCGAGAAGTGCGAGACAAAGTTGCTGAAGTCGCCGATTCGATCCGGAAAGAAGCGCACCCGGCCTTTCTGGAAGTGCGCACCTACCGGTACCGCGGCCACTCCATGTCGGATCCGGCTAGTTATCGAACCAAAGCGGAATTGGAAAAGTATCGCCTTGATGACCCGATTATTCGGTTGCGCGCGCAGCTCACACGCGAGGGCAAATTGTCGAACGAGCAGTTCGATCAGCTTGACAAAAAGGCCAAAGAAACAGTTTTGGCATCGGTGAAGTTCGCCGAAAAAAGCCCCCAACTGCCAATAGAGAAGCTTCACGATTTTGTCTATTTCAACGGGAGGCAGCCTTGAGGGAAATCACGTATCGCCAGGCCTTAAACGAAGCTTTGGCCGAAGAATTGGAACGCGATCCAAACGTTTTCCTGATGGGGGAGGAAGTGGCGGAATATCAGGGTGCCTACAAAGTCAGCGCGGGATTGCTGGAGCGTTTTGGTCCGAAACGCATAATCGACACGCCGATCAGCGAGAACGGCTTCGCCGGGTTGGGGATCGGCGCGGCGATGGTCGGCCTGCGACCGATTATTGAATTCATGACGTTCAGTTTCTCGTTAGTGGCGTTCGATCAGGTGGTAAACAACGCGCCGAATATGTTCATGATGTCCGGCGGGCAGTTCAATATCCCAATTACGTTTCGAGGTCCCAACGGCCCCGCACATCAGCTTGCGGCGACGCATTCGCACGCCACTGAAAATTTTTATGCCAGTGTGCCTGGGCTGAAAGTTTGCGCCCCCGCGACTCCGCGAGATGCGAAGGGCTTGTTGAAGACCGCAGTTCGCGACGACAATCCGGTGCTGGTTCTCGAAGCGGAACTGCTTTACAGCTCCAAGGGAATGGTAGAGCCACCCGATGAAGAATTGCTCATCCCGCTTGGAAAAGCGGACATAAAACGCGAAGGCAGCGATGTCACAGTGGTTTGTTACGCTCAGACTGTTTCGATTGCGCTCAAGGTTGCGGCGCAACTCGAAGAGGAGGATTTCTCGGTCGAGGTTGTTGATCTGCGTTCCATCAAGCCGCTCGACGAGAAGACGATTTTCGATTCTGTTGCTAAAACGCATCGGGTTGTGATCGTCGAACAGGACCACCCCTTCTGCGGCGTCGGCGCTGAAATTTGCTACCGGATTCAAAAGGATATTTTTGATGAGCTCGATGCGCCCGTTCTGCGCGTTTCACAGGAAGATGTTCCAATGCCTTACAACGAAAACTTGGAGCACGCCGTGCTGCCCAACGAAAAAAAACTGGTCGCGGCTGTGAAACAAGTCTGCTACGCGTGAGACACGTCAAAAGAGTTACAAGTTTAGGGAGACGAACCCTTGTGACGATTCGACTTTCGTAATCTTAATCTTCTTACCATGCCTGAAATTCAGATGCCCAAATTAAGCGACACGATGAGTGAGGGCACACTTGTGGCGTGGAAGAAGAAGAAAGGCGATCAAGTCGCGGCGGGCGAGGTGCTGGCAGAAATCGAAACGGACAAAGCCACTATGGAGTGGGAGTCGCCCGAGGATGGCACGCTCGCGGAAATTTACGTTGAAGAAGGTGGCAAAGTGAACGTCGGGGATAAGATCGCGTTCATCCGAGGCGAAGACGAGGAAGAGGCAAGGCAGAAAACGCCAGAACAGAAAAAAGGGAAAGAGTCAGCAAAACCAGCAAAGGAGGAAAAAAAACATCAAACTGAAACTGAGAAGCATCCGCCGGAGAAAATGCAGTCCGAGGAAACTGCGCCCCAGGATCAGGGAGATGCAGGGGACGCTGTGCCAGCTTCTGAGACTGAAGCGACGCAAGAAAAATCTCAGCCGGAAAAGCCGAAGCCGCATGAATCTGGCGTAAAAGCATCGCCCGTTGCTCGCCGAATCGCAGCGGAACTTGGTGTTGATCTTTCCGAAGTAAGGGGCACAGGTCCGGAGGGTCGAATTATCGAAACCGACGTTCGCGCGGCGGCTCAATCGAGAACACCGGAGCCGGCACGCTCCCGCGTCAAAGCTGGTCAAGACAAGGGCGTCCCGACTGCAGAATCTGCGCGCATCCAACTGTCTGGGATGCGCAAGATCATTGCCCAACGATTGGTCGAAAGTCTGGGTCCGGTTCCACATTTTTACCTCACGATCGATATCAATGCAGGACCGCTGATGGGAGCGCGTGAGGAATTGAAATCCGCAGGTGAAGATGCGGATGCTGCGAAAATCACTGTCAACGATTTCGTTTTGAAAGCGGCGGTAATGGCTGCGGTTAAAGTTCCAAGAGTAAATGCCTCTTTCGACAATGACGCAGTTGTTCAGTATGCGGATGTCGATCTTGGCATTGCGGTAGCGATTGATGAGGGATTGTTGACTCCGGTCATTCGCGCCGCGCAGGACAAGTCGCTTCGCGAGATAAGCGTCTCGGCGAAAGATCTGGCGCATCGCGCCCGTAGCAAGCGGATGAAGCCCGAAGAATTTCGGGGCGGCACGTTTACGGTTTCAAATCTTGGCGGGATGGGGGTCGACAGTTTCTCCGCCGTCATTAATCCACCGCAGGGCTTTATTCTCGCCGTGGGCAAAATCACAAGACTTCCGGTCGTTGACGACTCCGACCGGGTCGTGGTCGGCTACCGGATGTCGATAACGATGAGCTGCGATCATCGGGTCATCGATGGAGCGCTGGGCGCGGAATATCTCAAGGAACTGCGTCACCTCCTGGAAAATCCGGCGCTGCTACTTGTTTGACCTATCTGGATGTGGTTTCCCAGATCATGAAATCGTCCAGGGTTTGCCGGTTTTTGTCTGCAACAAACTCGACCACTGTTGCATCATCGACGAAGCCAAGGACAGGGGTGGCATCCGGAATTAGATCGAATGGGTCGATCAGGTAGTTAAGAGCGGCTACAATCCACAGAAGTGTGTTTTCAGGGATCTTATCGTACCGTCCGAGATGATGCGCCTTAATCAAGCGCAGCATTGTTTGTAAGTACGGCCAGCATTCTTGGAACGGTTCTCTCGGTACTATTGCCGCTCTTTTGGCGGCTTCGTTGAAAAGCGCTTGCAGTGCGCTGGAATCATTCAGGCACGCTTTCGCATCGATCAGCGCCCTGGCGAACGCTTCGCTGCGAAGAGCGGGCTTGCGATAAGGCGCGAGTTGCGTTCCAATCTTTGCGACCGGCTGCGTCTTTTTTCCCGTGCGCGGTTTCGGTTTCGTCTTTTTCATCTCAGCGCTATCAAACCACTCGGGGGCGTCGATGAGAAGCCGATTCGTAACCAATCGAGAGCGGCACTCTCTAATTCTACCTGCAAAGCAATCTGGGGATAACCCTTCGCTGATTTTCGCAGAGTGTACGGGCGTTTCAGGGTTTGTTTGCGAGAACCAGCGGTGATGGCCCGGGCGCTTCGAGTTTACGCACTTTTTTGAACCCCGCTTCTTCCAGCCAGCTTTTGATTTCGTTGAAACTGAAGGTTTCTCCGTTCTCGGTGTTAACGAGCATTTGCACGGAAAACATCAATGATGGAAGCGGCTTGGTGCGAGCGTCGTTTACCAGCCACTCAGCAATTGCGATCGTCCCGCCTGATTTTAGAGACCGAAACACTTTCTTAAGAAGCTCACGACTGCGCTCCCTCCCTTCGCTGTGCAAGATGTGGCCTAACGTTGCGACGTCGTAGGTGTTGCCAAAGTTCGCCTCCATCAAATCGCCTTCGATGAAATCAAAACGATCGCGCACGCCAAATTTTCCCGTGATACGTTTTGTGGTGGGAATCATTCCCGCCCAATCCACCGCTGTCACGCGGACTCGGGGCGACGTCTGTGCCAGCGCGATCCCCCAGATTCCGGAACCCGCCGCAAGATCGATCACGAGGACTTTATCTTTGGCCTTTGCGACGTTGAGGTGATCGGCAAGTTTCTGAGCACCGGCATGGCTCATTGGAATGATCGTTTCGACTAGTTGACTGAAAAATTCGGTGCCCTCGGTTTCCTGGTTGACCGCCACCGCCGGCCGTCCTTTGCGTACGATGTCGGTCAGCCGCAACCAACGCGAAATCATCACCGGAGAAATCGTTCCGAAAAGGCCTGCAAGCGTCCCTGGTCGATCGGTGACAAGGAATGCTTGGCTTTCCGGCGTCAGAGAATATTTGCCCTGGCGATCCTTCGCCAACAGTTCCAAGCCGACAAGCGCGTCCATGATCGCGAGCAGGCCGCGCTGCGATGCCCCGGTTTCTTTTCTGACTTCATCGAGCGTTTTTGCTCCGCTTTGCAACGCATCGAACACTTTGTTGTTTACCGCCGCGCTGATGATGAGGGGCGGCGCGTACCCGAATCCAAGCTGTTGCAACCGTTCCGGCGTAGTCTTTTTCGTTTTGCTCTTTTTCATGGATGATCTGGGTCGACAAATAATCCGAAACCATCTTTCGTCCAGCGCATGTAGCCGAATGTCTTGGTTTTCTTTAGATTCAGATAAATGAGCACAAGATGGAAGATGCGGGAAGAGATGGAAGCTGGGGAACGTGCCATGCTCGCGCCGTTTGCCCAGAAATCCGGTGAATCGCGCGGACGCGAGTACCCCGAATCAAGCCATGCTTATCGCACGGAATTTCAGCGCGATCGCGCCCGCATCATTCATTCGCGCGCGTTCCGTCGCATGGAATACAAAACGCAGGTTTTCCTCAATGGAACAGGCGACCATTTGCGCACGCGTCTGACGCATTCCATAGAGGTGGCGTCGATTAGCCGCACGATCGCGCGTGCGCTGGGACTGAATGAGGATCTCGCCGAAGCGATCGCGCTCGCGCATGATCTGGGCCACGCGCCGTTTGGGCATTCGGGCGAAGAGATGCTGGCAGAATGCATGCACGATCATGGTGGATTTGATCATAATCGACAGAGCGCGCGCGTTGTGGAGCTGCTGGAAACGCCGTATCCAGGGTTTCCCGGCCTAAACTTGACGTTCGAGGTGCGCGAGGGTTTGCGGAAACATGAGCGTCGCTACAAATTTCCTGCTCCGGAAACAGAAGAGTACAACTGTCCGTCATTGGAAGCGCAGGTCGCGGACCTTGCTGATGAGATTACATATTACAGCCATGATCTTGATGATGCTGTTGACTTCGAAATTTTGACCCCGTCACAATTGGAAGAGAACGAAGTCTGGCGCGACAGTCACCGGGCAGTGCTTTCGCGTCATGAAAGTGCGCTTGCACCCGAGATGCACAAGCTGATTATTCGCGACATTATTGATCGTGAAGTACACGACTTGGTTGCAACCAGCGCCGCATCAATTAACCAATCCGGCGTGCGAAGCTCTGATGACGTGCGTCGCCAGAAAGCACGGCTGATTCGGTACAGCGGCGATTTGGCGGAAGCGAACACTGCGCTCCGGAAATTCCTGTATGGAAATGTTTATTACCATCCGCGCGTATCGGAAGTAAATCGGCGCGCGTCCGAGATGCTGCGTCGGGTTTTCGAAGCGTATCTTGCCGATACGGGTCGACTGGGCGAAGGAACCATGCGGCGTATCGAGAGGGAAGGCTTGCATCGCACAGTTTGCGATTACATCGCTGGAATGACCGACCGATATTTGATGGAGGAATGCCTGCGCATCGAGGGGTTGTAGTCTGGCTCGCCGTGCGTGGCGCGAGACTTCTGTGTTGGCGAGGGGTTTCGGCCGGCTCATAGGCGCCTTACAGCTAAGCCGCAGTGTCACCGATTTCGTCACGCAAATATCTGATTAGGAAGCGAAGACGCTGATTAAGCGAGTGTTCTTCCAGCAGACGTTGCCGACGCAACGGATCGTTCACGAACGTCGAAGCCATGAGGTCAGCCAGGAGTTCTAAATCCCGTAATTCTGAAAGATACTGGTCCAGCTTCGCTGGAAGTTGACGGCGGTCGTGCTTCAGGCGGCCATACAACTCGACGACCTTTGCGCCAAGAGCTTCAGTTTCGACCGTAGTTGGGTCGTCCGATTCGACGGCATCGATGCTCGCAATCGGGAATGGCTCCTCTTGTTGGAAATCAGTGAAGCGCACACGTTGCAGACCTTGCAGGATTAGATTTGAGGTCCCATCGCCCTGTCCAACACAGGCTCGAATCAAGCCGGCAGTCGCTAAATGAAAAAAATCCCCGGGAGCATGCCAATCCGGGCAGCTCGGTTTGATCAAGGTTACGCAAAACATTCGATGTTTTTGAAGGGCGTGTTCCAGCATGGTTTGGTACCGGGTCTCAAAAATGTAAAGCGGCAACAAAACATGTGGAAAAAGCACTGCACCCGGCAGCGGCATGACAGGAAGTTGCTTTGGCAAACGAACAGATGACGACATCATGTGCAGATCTCTCTTGTAAGATATACGCCTCGCCGGAGGGAAAAAGCGCTTCGGGAGAGTCTTGTTATGAATTCTTTGACATTGTTCCGATCCACAGCGCGCGAAGTTCTTCGAGCGAAAGCTGTCCTTCGATGTCGGCTCCCGAGTTAAGCGATACGTAAACAAGCGCCGAACCGGCGCGCGCCAGCACGACGCGGGAGATCGCACCAAGTTTGCCGATGCCCATGACAGCAAGCGGAAAATTTCTACAACTGTTTGTCATGAAATCGAGCAAACGCTCAAGTTCCACCGGCGTGTCAGTGCGCGTCGCGACCTTGAAGATATCCGCGCGTTGCGCTCTCGCAGCCCTTAATTTCCCGGCTAATACACGCGCGGAGGGGGTCGATTTGAAATCGTGGAATGAAATGATTCGTCGAACTTTTTTCGTCTCAGCGATTGCGAGTAAGCGCTGGAGCGCGGAAGCTGAGCGCAATTCAACATCTAGATAGTCGGCATGATCCAGGAATCGCGTGAGCAAATCGCGTCGTTGCTGTATTGACAAATTTCCAGTGCCGCCTTCGCGCGGGTGTCGGGCTGTGATGATAAGCGGTGCGCGCAGCTTCAATCCATTTTGTAACTGATCCGCCTCATCTGCCAGGCAATCCAGGCGGAGTTCAAATAGATCCGGCGGGCGGCGGATCCTTCGGGCGCGCTCCAAATCCGCATGGGACGCGATTACACCGACAATTCGCGGACGTCGCCTAATCGAGCGACCTGTGGTCATTTTTTATCCCGAAGGGCGCGACCATTCTCTCCACGTACTTGGCGAGAATGTCGAACTCGAGATTTACAAGGTCGCCGTTTTCTGCGTGCTCAAGATTTGAATGCCGCTTTGTGTAAGGAATGATGCACGTAACGAAGCTCTTCGGAAGCACCTCGGCAACGGTGAGGCTGATTCCGTTGACCGCGACTGAACCTTTCGACGCCACATAATGCGCGAATTCGCACGGCAACTCGATTTCTAATCGGAAGTCGACGCCTTTCTTCTCGAACCCGACAATGGACGCAACACAATCGACATGGCCCTGAACTAGATGGCCGCCAAGTCGGTTGTCTGCGCGCAGAGCTCGCTCCAGGTTTACCCGGCTGTTTCCTTGCAGGTTCCCGAGATTTGTGCGAGCGACTGTTTCATGTAGCAAATCGAAGGTAAGTCTGTCACCGCGGCGCGAAGTAAGTGTGAGACAGCAGCCGTTGACCGCGATGCTCTCGCCTCTTTTGGCCTTTGACGCCGTTTGAGGTGCCGCGATCTGTAGCTCAGTCCCCTGATCACTTGCGCGCACTGCCACGACGCCGCCCATTTCTTCAATTAGTCCAGTAAACATGGTTATGTTTTGTGCATGTTTCCATCGCCATATCGGGTTTACGATTCAACGATTTAGCCTGTGAAACTAAATGCGCGTTGAGGGTCTGGCGTTGGACGCTAGTTTACGCGCCATTGCAATGACGGCACAAGATCTGTCTCTTTTTGGCGTTCCGGTCGATTTCATCTTGTTTGGTATGACATTGGCCGGCGTCGCGATTTTGCATCGCCACACCATGGCTGTGGCCCTGACGGGATTGGTGACAATCACGACTTACAAAATTGTTTTCACCGGCTTCAGAAGTGGAGCTGGCGTGCTGGGATTCGTTTCTCACCTCGAACACGAGTGGGTGCTGCTTATTAACCTCCTGTGTCTGCTCATGGGATTCGCCCTCCTGTCGCGTCATTTTGAAAAAAGTCATCTGCCGGTGGCGCTGCCAAAACTTCTTCCAGACGACTGGAAAGGCGGATTCATCTTGCTGGCGGTGGTCTGGGCGCTTTCCAGTTTTCTCGACAATATTGCTGCGGCGTTGATCGGGGGTGCGCTGGCGCACCAGCTTTTTCGCGCCAAGGTGCATATGGGCTATCTGGCGGCAATTGTAGCCGCTTCGAATGCGGGCGGTTCGTGGAGCGTTCTAGGAGACACTACAACGACGATGATGTGGATTGCGGGGGTGGCGCCACACCAGGTTTTTGAAGCAATTATTGCCGCAGTTGTAGCACTTTTTATTTTCGGAATCCCAGCGGCGATTCTGCAACATCGGTATTCGCCCATTCTCAAACACGTTCGCCGCCATGTTCCGATTGATTGGACGCGGATCGGAATAGTGTTGTTGATCCTGACTCTGGCGCTCGTCACAAACGTTACAGTGAACACAAGATTTCCCAGCAAGTCCGATAGTTTTCCCTTCATCGGTGTTGCGGTCTGGGCGGCGATCCTGGTCTCAGTTGGAATGCGCCGCCCCGACTGGGAGGTTCTGCCTCGAGCGTTTCGAGGTTCCATTTTCTTGCTCTCGCTCGTTTTAATCGCGTCAATGATGCCAGTGGATCGTTTACCCAATGCCTCACCGCGGACGACCCTCGGTCTGGGCTTCCTGTCGGCCGTCTTCGACAACATACCGCTGACAGCGCTCGCTCTTAAACAGGGCGGATACGATTGGGGACCCCTCGCCTATGCGGTAGGATTCGGCGGCTCCATGATTTGGTTTGGATCGTCGGCGGGCGTGGCGCTCTCGAGCATTTTCCCGGAGGCGAAATCGGTGATCGCGTGGGTGAAAGCGGGATGGTTTATTCCCGTCGCATATGTAATCGGATTTGTTGCAATGTTAATGTTGATCGGCTGGCATCCGGAGCCAAAGCACCGCACCAGAGATGCAAGACCCCGAGGCCAAGTGGATCAAGTGACTGCTGTCAAATAGGAGGAAAGAGTGTGGCAGCCCGCTTAAACAAAATTCCGCAGACAATTTTTCAAAGATTCTTTCGCACTGAGACGCTGGGCGGGCTGGTCCTGCTGTTTTTTGGAGTCGCCGCTTTGGTGATTGCCAATTCGCCATTGGCGGACGCATACGAGCATTTTTGGGCGACGATGCTTGGCCTCGGGTTCGCTCGTCACGAGTTGTCGCTTAGTCTGCATCATTGGATCAATGATGGCCTGATGGCGGTGTTTTTTCTTCTGGTCGGGCTTGAAATAAAACGGGAATTGCTGGCCGGCGAGTTGTCCTCGGTTCGACAGGCCGCACTTCCTATCGCCTGCGCGGTTGGAGGGATGATCATACCTGCCGTGATTTACCTAACGTTCAATTGGAATGGTGTAGGCGCGCACGGCTGGGGTATTCCGATGGCAACCGACATAGCGTTTGCTCTCGGCACGCTCAACCTGGTGGCTCCGCGGGCGCCCATTGGCGCGAAAGTGCTGCTGACCGCACTGGCAATCGTGGACGACATGGGGGCGGTATTGGTCATTTCGCTTTTCTATTCGGAAACGATTGTCTGGACAGCACTTGGCTGGGCAGCGGTAACGCTCGTTGTGCTGATCGGATTCAATAGACTCGGCGTGCGTCGCCTATGGCCCTACTTGTTAGGTGGAGTGGTGCTCTGGTATTTTGTTCATGAATCCGGGATTCATGCCACTGTAGCCGGGGTTGCACTCGCTTTCACGATTCCGACTCTCACGCGAATCAATGCGGTTGAATTCTCTCGGAAAGCGCGCTCGATGCTGGATCAGTTCGACCACACGGAAACGGGCGACCTTTTGGTTTTGACAAGCAAGGGTCAACAGGAAGCGTTGTTCTCTCTGGAGCGGGCAAGCGAGGGCGTCACCGCACCGATTCTCCGGCTCGAGCATGCATTGCACAAATTCTCGGCCTTTGTTGTGATGCCGCTCTTCGCCTTTGCCAATGCCGGCGTCAAGATAACCCTGTCGATGGAACATGCGGAGATTGGACTGGGAGTATTGGCGGGATTGGTCCTCGGGAAACTACTTGGGATAATGACGGCTGCGTGGGTCACTGTGAGATCCGGGATTGCCAGACTTCCGCAGGGCGTGAATTGGAAATCGCTGCTTGGTTATGCGTCTCTTGCCGGAATTGGCTTTACCATGTCACTATTCATTGCCATGCTGGCGTTCGATCAACCGGCACTCGTTGACGCGGCCAAGCGAGGCATCATTGTCGGATCGCTGGTTGCCGGCGTCGCTGGCGCCATCATCCTAAAGGCCGGGTCAGTCTCGCGTGATGACAAGTAGCTCGCAGAGGCTGAACCTGCCCCGGCATAAAAGCAGGTCGCGGCCCACGAAAATGCAAACGGGGCGCGTCGCCGTTCTCTGCGTCGTCCTTTTTCTCTCCGGGACCGGGGCGTTGATTTTTGAAACGCTGTGGTTGCGATTGAGCGGACTTGCATTCGGTAACTCCACCTGGGCTGCGGCATTGATTCTCTCAAGTTTCATGACCGGCCTGGCGTTGGGAAACGGGCTTGCTGCATCATCGAAAATTGCACGCTGGCGGCCCCTCCAATTATACGCCACTCTCGAGCTTCTCGTTGCGCTCTGTGGGTGCACGATTGTTTTTGCTCTTCCGCTATTAGGCGAGTGGTTGCGGCCTGTTTGGCACATGCTGTGGAATTCTCAGCCGATGCTGCTGGGTCTACGCTTTGTGGTCTCGTTTTTGATCCTGCTCTTACCCACGACAGCCATGGGCTTGACGCTGCCTGTCTTGATCGATGACCCGTTGTTGCGGCAAGCGGACTTTCGCCGCGCAATCGGTTTTCTTTATGGATCAAACACATTAGGAGCCATGGTGGGTGCAGTGGTCGGCGAAGCTTTTCTTATTCGCACTCTTGGCCTTTATGGTACGAGCTTGGTGGCAGGGTTGTCAGCTTGCATCGCTGCAACAATTGCCCTTCTAGCTGCAAGGTTTGGCGCGCGCGGATCGGTCGGCGCTTTCGAAAGCGCCGATGTGTCGGCGCATTCCAGATTCCCGTTGCGCTTCGGCGCGGGTTATCGTCTTCCACGGCGGTTACTTTTCGTCAGCTTTGGCACCGGTTTAATTTTTCTCGCGTTGGAAGTGATTTGGTTTCGTTTTTTGCGGCTGTACGTAGTGTCTTCAGCGACTGCTTTCGCGATCATGCTTGCTGTTGTTCTGGCAGGAATTGGACTTGGCGGTCTTCTGACTGGAGTATTTCGACACTCATTCGCTCGATCCAATCAATTGCTACCCATTTTGTTGCTCGGAGCGGGAGTTCTAGTCCTTCTCTCATATTTGTTTTTTCCGGGTGGCTTTATTCCTACGCCAACAGGTGTGTTCGATCTTCGCTGGGGGGAGATCGCGATTTTGTCCGTCGCGTTGATGTTTCCCGTGGCCTTGGTGTCGGGAGCCCTGTTTCCGTCTATTGCCGCGGATGTTCAGGCGAGTGTTGGAGACCGAATGAACAGCGCAGGGATTGCAACGCTGTTTAATACAACCGGGGCCGCGGTCGGTCCGCTGCTAGCGAGCTTCATAATGCTGCCGAGTCTTGGCTACCAGAGGAGTCTTATCGTCTGCGCTGCTGGCTACGCTTTGCTAAGCCTCCTTGTAACTCAACGTGCCGATTGGTCATTTCACCGGCCGGTCGGTGTGATAACCGCCGGGCTTTGGGCCGCCTTGCTGCTCGGTCTCGCACTTTTTCCGCGTCGACGCGCTGAAGTGCATTTCGAACATGCTAGCCGACCCTACGAGACGGACGACCATGGGCAGGTGCTGGCACGTGTCGTAAAGCGTATCGAGGGAACATCAGACACATGGCAGTTGCTGCAGCGCGATCTGTTTGGCCAGCCGTACTACTACCGGCTACTGAGCGACGCGTTTTCAATGTCGGCCACGAACCCACGCAACCAGCGCTACATGCGGTTATTTGCTTACCTTCCATTGGCGTTTAATCCCGTAGCGAAGGATGTGTTGCTTATCTGTTACGGGTGCGGTGTCACGGCCGATGCATTTACTCACAAGTCGAGCTTGGAAAGAATCGACGTGGTGGACATTTCTAAGGAAGTATTCGCTCTCGCAGATTTCTATTCGGGAATTGACTATTCCAATCCGCTGCGTGACGCGCGTGTGCATCCTATTATCCAGGATGGGCGCTTCTTTTTGCAGGCCAGCCCGCAGCGATACGACATCATATCCGGAGAACCACCACCGCCGAAAATAGCGGGCGCGGTTAATCTTTACACCAAGGAGTTTTTCTCGCTGATGCGAAGTCGCCTGAAGGAAGATGGAATCGCGACTTTTTGGCTTCCGATCAATCAATTGAAGATGGACGAAACGAAAGCCATTCTGCGCGCGTTCTACAACGCATTTCCCAACACTTCGGTTTGGGGAAGTGCCGATCAAGACTGGATCATGATGGGCATCAACGGACCTGGGCGCAGGATTAGTGAAGAAGAGCTTCGGCGGTTGTGGAATGATCCGGCAACGGGCGCGGATTTGCGGCGGATTGGAATCGAGGTCCCCCAACAATTGGGCGCGCTGTTTCTTATGGATTCCGACGACGTTGATCGGGTCACACATAGTGCCGCACCCCTCACCGACCTTTATCCCAAGCGGCTAACGGACGAGCCGTGGAATGATGAAGCAAATCACCGGTTCGCGTTAACGTATATGACCGCACCGGCAGCGGTTCAGCGTTTTGCTCATTCATCGCTAATCAATCGGATCTGGCCTGAAACATTGAACGCGACCGCTGCCAACCTGGAGTCATTTTTTGTCCTGCGGCAGTCGCAGTACTTGTCTCAAACGATCGGAAGCAATAAGCTGGCCGAGCTCGATCTGTATCTCCGCCATTCCCGTTTGCGGATACCGGTCCTGGAGGTGCTGGGAAGCGATGCATTACGGGTTTCCATTGCCGAACGCGTAGCGAGGGCTTCGCCGGAGGTTCCATTGGAAATCATGCCAGACTTGATCGCGGGGGCGTTGGCGCAACGGAACATCGACCGGGCCATCGGCCTTCTGGAAACCGAAAGAGATCGAGGTGTGTTTGGCCCTAACGAGATATTCTTGCTTACCTATCTCTACTGCTTGAACGGGAGAGTTGAAAAAGCGGAGGCCCTGATCGCCGAGAACGCCAGCCAGATCAAAAAAAACTGGTTCCTCGATTGGCTCTTGGAAAAATTGCAAAACGATTTCGGCTTTCAACCACCGCAAAAATACGAATAGCTTTCGTCGGAAACCTTCGGCTTGGACATGCTATTGGATCGAAAAAATTTCAAAAAAAAGCTTGTCAGACCCTCGTCTCCTCAGCTACAGGGGACTCCGTGCGACAAATGCCATCATTTCGTCGTTCAAAAAAAATTCAAAAAAGTGAAAAAAAAGCTTGTCAGCGCCTTAGAAATTTAATAAGCGTGCCAAAACCTAACCAAACCAATGGAGAAACTAATGACTAAAAATGCACTGAAAACGTTTAGATTCGTTCGACTCGCTTTGATCGCGGGCGTCGGATTCCTTGCATCTAACGCATACGCGCAGTTGCCGGCGCCGGCCGTGCCATCGGAGCCCGGGGCTCCGGCGGGGACTGCTGAAGCCGAACGCGTCGTTGTGACCGGTTCAAACATTCCCACAGCGGAGGAGACCGGCCCGAACCCTGTGGACACCTACCGTCCGCAGGATATTGAGAGACTGGGCATCCGCAGCGCCACCGATTTGCAGGAATTCATTCCCCAGCAGGCAGGCGGCACGGTCAACCTGAACATCGGTAACGGTGGGGACGGCACCATTCAGTTCAACCTGCGCGGTTTGTTGCCGAAAGAGACGTTAATCCTTATCGATGGGAAGCGCGTTGCCTACGGTTCCCTGGGTGTTGCCGGGTTTAGCGGAGGTCCGGACATCAACCTGATACCTTTTTCGATGATCGATCACGTGGACATCTTGAAGGATGGCGCTTCGGCTGTGTATGGTTCCGATGCGATTTCTGGCGTGGTGAACTTCTTCCTGATCCACAAATTCAGGGGTCTGGAAATCGGAGGCAGCTACGGCAACACGAACCTTGGAGCATCCAACGACATGGGTGAGTGGGAAACATGGATTAAAGCCGGCACAGGCGATGACAAGACCGATATCGTTGTGATTGCCGATTTCTGGCAGCGCACCGGCGGAGTTTTCAGCCGCGACCGCGATCTTTCTGCTAACGCCTTCTTTATTCCCTTTGGAGGCTTCGATGGGCGCAGCGGCAACTTCCCTGGGCGCGTTCAGAGTGGCCGTCTGCTTCCCAGCATGTTTTTCGGTCCGGGCGGTAATCCGATAGTCGGCGTGAACACGCCGCTGCCGCACTCTGCGCCGAACAGAGCAAATTCGCCATTTTACAAGAATCCGTTTGCGATTAATCCGAACGCCTACCCGGGCGCACCTGGAATAAACAATCCCCAGACCGGAGTATTCGTTCCACAGGTTGGAACGCAATATAAAGGTGGCGGTGATTACTTCTTTTACAACTATGCGAAGTTCACGCCGGCGCTGCCCGCGGGAGATCGCCAGGTGTATTACGGATCGTTTACGCGAGATATCTGCGACAAATACCTGTCGGTGTTCAGCGATTTCAAGGTAGCGCGTTCGTTCTTTAATGCGTCACTGGCGCCTGTGCCCTTTGTGCCTGATCCATTCAAGACACCGGGTTCTAACACCTTCTTTAGTCCCGCTGGCATCAGCGTGCCTATTTCCAATGCATGGAACCCATTCACAGTGGCGGATGCGACGATTCCAAACTATTTCCCTGATGGTTCTGGTCTGCCGGTAACAACCAATGTTCGATTCCGCGGGATTAATGACACTGGTCCGAGGAGTGAAAAGTTCACTTATTACGATTACCTCTTTGACTTCGGGTTGCGTGGGGAACTGGGCTTCATTGCCGATTACTTCAAGACATGGAGTTGGGAAGGTGGTTTCCGGTATTCGCGCAATGAAGGGCAGGACTTATCCATTGGGGAAGTGAGTCAGCCCGGGTTGCGTCAAGCGTTACTGGATACCGACCCAGCGACAGCGTTCAATCCGTTCCTGAACCTCAGCGCTCACAACACGGCCCGTGCGAGGCAGCAAGTATACGTCACGCTGCATAACTCCGGTTCGTATGAGTTACCGATCGGTTATCTGACCTTTAACGGGGATCTGTTTAGTCTACCTGCTGGTCCGGTTTCCTTCGCCATCGGCGGCGAGTATGACGCGCCGAGGTTCACACGCGACCGCGATGCGTTGAACAACACATTCGAGAGCATCGGTTCGGTGGATGGCCAGAGTTTCCGGGTGAACCGGGATGTCTGGGGGATCTACGAAGAAGTGCGAGTACCCTTTACCAGTCCTACGTGGAACTTCCCTGGGTTCTACAGCTTCGAAGTGGACTTTGCCGAGCGCGAGGAGTGGTATAGCCAGAATACCTCTGCGGTATTACCCTCGGGACTGTTTCCAAAGGTGCCGGCACAGAGCAGCACGTATAACGCGCAAAGGCCGAAGGTGTCTGTGCGCTGGCAGCCGATTGATCCGAAGTATATCGGAGCGCTCACTCTGCGTGGAAGCTACACTGAGGCATTCCATGCGCCGACCCTGGGAGAACTTACGCCTGCGAGTTCGCAGAACTTTCCAGTCGTAGCGGATCCGTTTTCGAGTCAAACCGAGCCACAGATTGAAGATCGCGTTTTGGGCAACCCGAATCTGCATCCTGAAGTTGCCTATGAGTGGACCTATGGCGCTGTGTATAGTCCGAAGTGGATCAAGGGTATGACCTTGAGTGCGGATTGGTGGCATATCGACATGCGCGACATCGTGGCAGCGCTGGGTGCGCAAACGATTATCCTGGAAAATCCTCCACCGGGACCTGGGGCATCAATCGTTAATGGTCCCGCTGGTGTGACGGTGGTTCGTGCTGCTGGAAACAACCCGCTTGTTGAGCCCGGGCCAGTCATATTGACTGTCGATCCTAGCGATAACCTGTCTGGAGCGGTCTTCGAAGGTTTGGATTATGAGGCAATCTATATTCTGGATTCCTCGATCTTCGGGCACGGGGATTTTGGAAGATTAACGACCACGATCAACGGTACATGGCTCTCGCGAGCTGAATTTCAAGTTGCAGCCAATACCAAGCGTGTTGGGATTGCCGGGGAATTCCTGCCGCCTGGATTTGCTTTAACCAGTTCACTACCGTGGAACCGGGCCAATTTCAGTATATTCTACGATGGTCCCGCTGACACGTGGCTTGGTGGTGTGGATGTGGGAGCGGTGGTGCATTGGACAGGCCAGTATGAGGATGATAACTCCAGTCTGACGGGATCGGCCAAGCTGCAAGAACCCCGGAGTGGTCCTGCTGGTGGCGGGAATGAGATACGGGCGCGGAAAGTTTCTGCGTGGACTACACTGGATCTGATTCTCAACTATACATTCAATCTGCCACCGCCTGCGCCGGCCGAAGTGCCTGGTTTTTCCAAGGACGGCGGGAAAAACGTTGTGAGCAAGGATGGGAAAGACAAGAATGTGATTCCTGTATCCACGGCGGAATACGGTTGCAGCAACTGGAAGTGGTGGCTTAACAACACCACCGTTACCCTTGGAATGCAGAACGTGTTTGACGAACCTCCACCGTTTGTTGCTGGTGCTTTTGAGAACGGTTACGACGAATCGCTGGCCACCATCAAAGGCCGCTTCTGGTACGTCGGATTGAAAAAGCGATTCTAAGCCAAGTCGAGATTAAACTTACGGCGGCCGGGCTCAATAACGAGCCCGGCCGTTCGTTTTTGGCTACAGTTGCACAGTCGAACGATGCGGATGTTGACTATCGGAAACGATTCGAGGGAGAAGTCTCAACGGTGAAATTCAAGTATTGATTTTCCCGGCGGTTTACGACAAACTCGGCTCGGCTAGAAAACAGGCATGCGGTTCGTCCCGGGGATATCATCTCTACAAACTGTGCCGGCTGCGGCGCCGGCAGCGGTCGGACGCAAGTCTAACTTGTGGATCCTGGATAGTTGGCGTGACCTGATTCTTTACATCTGCACGCCGCTGCTTCTCGCACCAATTCTCATTGCAGCGCAAGGACTCTGGAGCGCCGAGGCCAGAAGAGCTTTTCAGAAGGCATCCGAACTCAAATCCGAAATTGGCGCAACCGCAAAACTATCTTGGTGAGATTCTGATGCGCGAGGGCAACATTGGTTAGACAATCACACAATTTCAAGAGGCGTTGCGTCTCCATCCTGATTTTCCGGAGGCAGAGGAAAACTTGCGTGTCGCGATGCAAAAGGAAAACACGAATGCCCCCCAATGAAGTGGACCTGAGCCGAGGCAATGTCATTCTCGTCTTTACTCGCCGCCATCCCTTTAAGCGGAAGTGTTCGGTGGATTTAAGACGGGGAGGGCGGCGACAATGGATTGTGGCATCGTTGCAGGCGACTGTCCCCTATCCGTGTGAACTAGCGTCCATTCGTGGTTAGATCTCTTCGACGTCAAGAATGTCTTTGGGGGCTGCTTCTGTTTGCCTTCGTTCTGGTCGCATACGTTAGAGTAATTCACGCTGGCTTCATTTGGGACGATGAATCTCATCTGACGCGAAATCCGACTGTCGTTGGCCCACTGGGTCTGAAGGAAATTTGGACAACGACGCAAGCCGTTTATTACCCACTTGTGCTGACTACGTTTTGGGCTTTGCACAAGGTGGTCGGTCTAAATCCACTGCCATATCACCTTCTCACTGTGATATTACACGCCGCCTCGGCGATTTTGCTTTGGCGCGTTCTAAAACACCTTCAAGTTCGCGGCGCATGGCTGGGTGCAGCGATCTGGGCTTTACACCCTGTCATGGTGCAGTCGGTCGCGTGGATCACTGAGCTCAAGAACACGCAATCATGCGCATTTTATCTTCTGTCGATTCTTTTCTTTTTGAGATGGGAAGATCAAAGAGGAGCGATCTCTGAACAGCCCTACCGGCGCGCTGGAGACAGCCACCTGGGTTTTACATTATCGGTGCTCTTCTTTCTGCTGGCGACACTGAGTAAGTCGTCGGTTGTGATGTTGCCCGTTGTGCTTGCGCTTTGCATTTGGTGGAGGCAAGGACGGATGCAATGGCGCGATGGGGTGAGGCTGGTACCGTTTCTGCTGATCTCAGTGCTTGCCGCCGCATGGACCATTTGGGAGCAGAGATTTCATTCGCGCGCAGTCGGACCGGACTGGGCGCAGACTTTTACAGAACGACTTCTCATTGCCGGTCGGGCGATCTGGTTTTACCTGGGCAAGCTCGTCTGGCCGCATCAGCTGATCTTCATTTATCCGCGCTGGGAGATTCATCCCACGCAGCCGTTGGCGTGGCTGCCGTTGCTGGCGGCAATGGCCGGCCTAGTAGTTTTGTGGCTGGTCCATCGTTCGAGTTGGGGTCGGATCCTGTTT
This sequence comes from uncultured Verrucomicrobiae bacterium, assembly GCA_963807435.1. Taxonomy (GTDB): domain Bacteria; phylum Verrucomicrobiota; class Verrucomicrobiia; order Chthoniobacterales; family UBA10450; genus Udaeobacter. The sequence continues at coordinate 24,864 of CAWECA010000002.1, read as the reverse complement.
TTTGCGACGACATATTATGTGGTCTCACTCTTTCCAGTACTTGGTTTTTTCAGCGTCTATTTTTACCGCTACTCCTTTGTGAGCGACCATTTCCAATACCTCGCGAGCATGGGGCCACACGCACTGGTGGGCGCTGGGATAACGGTTCTCGTAGAGCGTTTGACTCGTTGGTGCCCTCTGTCCCAACCTCAAGGCACGTCCGTCGGTGTCGTTCGCGTATCCGGAGACCTTAGCGCGCCCGTTCGATCGAAAGGGTTTCTCGCTCTTGTCTTGTGCAGCGTTCCTTTGTTTCTGCTCGTTGTTTTGACGTGGCAGCAAACTGCCGAGTACAGGAACCTTATTTCGTTGTATACAGCTACGTTGAAAAAGAATCCGGCTTGTTGGATGGCCCAGTACAACCTGGGTATTGTTCTCAGCGAGCGGGGCGATACTGATCAGGCGATCGAACATTATAGAGAGGCGATTTCGTTGCGATCGGACTACACTGAAGCGCATTATAACTTGGGTCGGCTTTTGGCTGAGCAAGGTCATTTTGACGATGCAATTGCTCAGTATCAAAAGACTATAGAGTTAGATCCCACTGACCCAGAAGCGCGAAACAATCTGGGCGTCATACTTTTTGGGACCGGACGTGTTGACGATGCAGTTGCCTGTTACCGGAAGGCGCTCGAAATCCAACCGGATTACTCCGAAGCGTCGTGTAATTTGGCCAACGCGCTAATTGTCACCGAGGATTTCGATGGTGCGATTGCGAACTACTTGTCATGCCTGGCCGTAATTCCGAATCAACCGGCAGCGCAATACAATCTGGCAAGCGCACTCTTACGCAAAGGCCGAACAGATGAGGCGATTGCCCATTACCAGAAAGTGCTACAGCTAACCCCTGAGAGCGCGGATGCTCACGCGAATCTCGGTACCGCGTTGCTTGCAAAGGGAAACGTCCAAGACGCAATGGCTGAATACACAAAGACGCTCCAAATTTCTCCGGAAAACGTCGCCGCGTTGAGCAATCTGGCATGGTTGCTCTCCACGTCGGCTGATGTCTCCCTCAGAAATGGATCCAAAGCTGTCGCGCTCGCTGAGCGCGCTGAATCCGCCAGCTCTAGGAGCGACAACTATGCCATGGTTCTCCGGATTGCAGCCGCGGCCTATGCGGAATCCGGTCGATTTGCAGAGGCTGCGAAGACCGCTAAAAAGGCGCTGGAAACTGCCAAGGGTCAGGGCAACACCGTGCTTGTCGGCGCGCTAAAAGATGAACTTGCTCTTTATGAATTAGGTTTGCCCTACCACAAATAAACTCGCCCGTGTGCAGCTTAGCTCCACATCACCTCGTCGTAGTCCGAGCAGACGGCGGCGCTATTGCCGCAATATCGAAAACTCTATTCGCTGGAAAAATCTTTTCGAAGCGCGAGGTGCGCGCGGTAGAGGAGCAGGTCTTCTTCAAGGTTCTTCGCTAGTTGGCGTTTTCCTTGCATGCCGGCTACAGCTGCGGCTTGTTGAGCTGCAGCAATGGCATCAGGGAACCGATTGCTCGCTGCATAGGCCGCCGCAAGTGTCCGAAAAAATTGGACTTCTCTGCCGCCGGAAAGCGCAACCGCCTGTTGAGCATATTCGACGGCTCTGGCAGCGTCGCGGATACCAACATCAGACGAAGTCGCCAGGATCCATCCAAGATTATTGCGAGGATGTGGATCTTGCGAACTCAGCTCCATCGCGGTCTGGTAGTGAATAATCGCCTCTTTTGGGGAACCTAGGCGAAGGAGTGCATTACCGAGGCCGGTATGCGCGTCTGCATCGTTGGGTTGTAACTGAAGGGTTTTCTTCCAATCGGTTATCGCTTCCTCAATACGCCCTTTTGCAAAAAGAACGGTCCCACGGTTGTAATATGCATCGGCGTAATTCGGTATGTAAGTTTATTGCTCGCTCGTAGTGCAACAAAGCTTCGTCTGATTGTCCTTTTCTGGCCAGAGCGTCCCCGAGATTCATTTCTACAAAAGCTGAACCTACATCGTAGTGTCGGTCTCTCTTGCGCGACCTGATCTTTGCTGCGGCCTCGTAATGGGAAATTGCGTCGTTCAATTCCCCGCGATCGGCCAACAGATAAGCGAGGTTATTGTGGGCGAAATCGTTGTCGGGAGTTACCGCAAGCGCATGAGTCCAAAGGGTCTCGCTGTCGTGCCAATAGCGCGTCTGAGAGAATGCCGTCCACGCAAGTGCAAGAACGATTACTACCGACGTCACCACAGCAATCCGTGATGCAGATTGGCTGCGAGCCGTAAAGTCAGCAACACCCCAAACGGCGAGTAGAAACAAACCAATATGCGGGAGGTAGGTATATCGGTCTGCATGAGCTTGTTCTCCGACTTGAACGAGCCCAATTACCGGCATGAGCATTACCACATACCAGAACCAGCCTGTAAACAGGTAAGGTCGTCGACGGCGGACAACGACTACTGCCGCAGTCGGTACCTGCAAGCAGTCCTAGTGCGAGAATGATCTGCCACACCGGCAGCGCGTCGTTTGGATAAGGATAGAAAACCGCTAGTCGTACGGGCCACAATGTTTGCCGTATATAAATCACGTAGCTCACAATTGCGTTTTCGATACGCCAGGACCATGGCAACGGCGGAATTGCTCCAACTGCACGCTTTTGTACCATGAATGTTACCGCACACGAGGCCGCGCTCAGAAGGAATAGGGGAATCTTTTCCAATATGAGACCACTGACGACTGACCAGCGGTCACGGGTTTCTGATTTCTGATCTTGGGTTATTGACGTGCGACCTCCGATCCGATCGAGCGGCCAGTAATCGAGAAGGAGGAGGATGACAGGTGCGGAAACCAGCATTGGCTTCGACATCAGGCCGGCAGCAAACGAAAGGAAGATCAGTAAATACCGCGCCATCGACGGGGTGCGTACGTAGCGGACGTACGCGCTAATCATAAGAACAAAGAGAAGCGCACTTAAAACATCCTTCCGTTCGCTAACCCAGGCTACCGATTCAACATGGAGCGGGTGAATAGCAAACAACGCCGCTACCAACGCACTCCTCCAAAGTGTGCCGGTCATTTTCTGAAGCACGTGAAACAGCAGCAGCACGGTGATTGCATGCAAAACAACGTTGGTCGCGTGATGGCCACCCGCGTACGCTCCCCACAACTGGTAGTCCAGCATGTGCGAAATGGTTGTTAGTGGGTGCCAATTACGCGCGTGTGGTGCGCTAAAGGCAAGTAACAGGCTCTTTGTCGTTAATCCCGCTTTTATGAGAGGGGAATTGTAGACGTAAAGATCGTCATCAAAGTTAACAAACTCATAGCGAAATGTCTGGCCGAATACGGCCACGGTGACTGCAACAAGTGCGACGTATATCGTGATAGTTATTCCTAGCGTGCGATTGCGGTTTGTTGGTTCGCTTACGCGATGGCGAGACTGCTGTTTGCTTCTATTCACGATGGATGGCCGGGCCGCTATTTGTTATGCTCGGATCACGCAGTGGTCTGCCTGCTTCGTAAAGAAGGATGCTGTTCTCCAACTCGGCGGCTAAAGCAGGGTTGCCCTGGGTTGCCGCCAGTTCCGCGCCGCGTTGGGCCGCCTGGACCGCATCAGCAAAGCGTCCTGCCTCCGCGTAGGCAGCCGCCTCAACTCGAAAAACCGTTGGGATCTTGCCGCCGGAAAGACCCATCGCCCTTTCGGCAAGTTCGACCGCACGCGGTCCGTTACGGATTGAATCTTCTGGACACGTTGCGAACACCCAGGCCAGATTGCTCGCAGCATTGCCGTTATTCGGTTGGATTGCCAGAGCCTCCTGCCATTGAGCAATCGCTTCGGTTACATGACCCTCTTGGATCAATGCCGTGCCGAGAGTATTACGCGCTTCAACATTCCCGGGCTGTATTTCCAGGAATTTGCGATACTGAACCATCGCCTCTGCTACTTGGCCTTTTCGAAGCAGCGCCTTTGCCAGGTTGTCATGAGCCGGGCCGTTATCCGGTCGGAGGGTAATAGCTGCCCGCAGATTGGCGATAGCTTGATCGAGTTCGCCTTTGTCCAAAAAAATAATGCCGAGATTGTTCAGGGCGACATCGTTCTTACCGGTAACTGCAAGGGCGTGGGTAAACAGAGTCTCGCTATCGCGCCAATAAGAAGTTTGAAGCCACGTCCGCCAACTCAAAACGGTGAGTAAAAGTCCTGTTACGACGCCCAGAGTAATGCGTTGGAAGCGCCACGAGACAGTCAAATCGCTAATAGCCCAGGTGAAAGCGATATAAAGACCGATTTGCGGCAAATAGGTGTAACGGTCCGCGTGGCCCTGCCATCCTACCTGCACGAGTCCGATTACCGGAACAAGCATCCCCAAATACCAAAGCCAGCCTGTGATCAGATAGGGCGCTTTTTTTCGAAGAATAATGGTTAGCGCCGTAAAACCAACGAGGGCGATTAGGGCGAGGCTGATTTCCCATATCGGCAGTCGGTTCTCGGGATGAGGGTAAAACACTGCGAGGTTTTGAGGCCATAACATCTGCGAGATATAGACGACGTAGGTCATTATGGCGTTATTGAGTCGTTCCAGTACAGGCAGCTGCTCGGTCCAGCCGATTGCTTCGCGTTGCGCCAAAAACGTGACGACGCTTGAGATGAGACAGAGCAAAATCAGTGGGATCTTCTCGATGATCGCCTGCAACAACTGGCGTGTAGCGCTGGATTGTTTCGAATTCATCCTGCCGAGGGGCCAATAATCCAGAAGCACCAACACAAATGGCAGCGTAACCAACATCGGTTTAGACAGCAGTCCGAGAGCGAAGGAGAGCGCCACGATCACATACCGTCCAGTCGATGGCGCACGCGCATAACGAAAATATGCGAGCAGCGTTAGCATGAAAAAGACGGCGCTCAACACATCCTTGCGTTCCGCCACCCAAGCTACCGATTCCACATGCAGTGGATGAACGGCAAATACTGCGGCTACAAATGCACTTCGCCAGAGCTCATCAGTCATGCGCTGCAGAGCAAGAAAGAGAAGAACAACAGCGATGATGTGAAGAAGGACATTGGTAAAGTGATGCCAGCCTGCCTTTAACCCATGAAACTGACAATCCAGCATGTGTGTAATTGTTGTCAGCGGATGCCAATTTTGAGCGTGGACATGCGTGAACGCCCAAACCACGTTGGGAAGAGTGAACCCGCTAATTATCCTGCTGTTTTGATACACGTAGGTCGGATCATCGTAGTTGACGAAATCGTAGCTGAGTGTTTGAGAAAAAACTCCCCAGGTGAGCGATGCCAGGCCGACGCAAATCCAAACCGCTATCCAGCGGCGATCTGGCTTGCGGAGAGCGCTTGATTGAAAGCTGATTCGGTGCACGTGCGGCGGCTGGAAATTTGTCAGGCGAGGCGGCTAAAGTTTCCGTCCGAACATGAGGATATAGTTGTTCAGGGGTTCAACGGAGGCCGGAACATTTCCAAAGAAGTAATCCGTCTCCGTCGTTTTGATATTCACTAAACCGACAGCGTTGTAATTTTCCGCCGTGTATTTATTTGCCCAGTTGAAGAGCGCCTGATCGGAATTGACCCGCCGCAGCCAGGAATATTGCATCGAAATCAAGACTAGATATTTCGGGCGGGCGGTTTCGATCTCGTTAATCATCTCCTGCTGCATCTGCTGTGCATACTTCTGTGGCTCCATCAAGCCGTACATGTAAATGTATCCGGTAGCCGAATGCCGATGCGAATAGAAGTAGATCTCCGGTTCAGAGCCTAGCACCGCAATTGTATCGTCCGCGTCCGTATGGTCGCGCAGGTAGGTAGCGGTCCTAACAGCTTCAACGAACGGATTCTCAGGATAAATCAGTCCGCAGGCCTGATTTGCAGAAACCGCAAAAAGAATTCTCCTGTCCACCAGAATCGGCGTGCTCAACGCCAGGGCAAATGGGAGTAACGCGGCGAGCTTAACATAAATCGTCCTGTTGGCTCCAAGGGCGAATAGTTTACTCATGGCTATGCCGGCCAGCAGCGATACCGCCGGCAGAATGAGAATAAAATAATGAGGTCGAAAATAGAATCCCGGGCACACTGCCAACACTGAGAAGAAAAAAAGGACAATAAGAGACACCGTTCTGGTACGTAGTCGCTTGTCACAAATGCCGGCCAGAGTTCCTATTCCGGCTAACGTCCAAAGTGGCCAACCAGTGTAAACGATTTCGCTGGCATTTTGGAAGAGAATGCGTGGCACCTGCGAAACCGGTACGAGCCTGCCATATTCCCATGCGTAATCGATTGTCCAAAACCAAAACTTGTCGAATACGCCAGCACGCCAAAGGATCAAACATGTTATTCCGAGAGGAATAATGGCGCCGGACGAGAAGGTTAAAATTCGTAAGACGGTTCCCTTCGCAGAAGACCGACTTCGCAGATCGTCCCACCAAATCTGGAAAATTCCGAATGGAATAAGCAGAAGCGCAGGTTGCTTCATCAGAGCGCCAGTTCCCAACAATAGTCCGCTCACGAACAGTCGCAGCGGCCTAGAAATCAATGCTTGTTGCTTGTCGAGTAGGAGTAGCGTCCCCCCGAGGACGGGCAGCAGCACAAAATTCGTGGCGTGAGCGGCCAGCCCAAGCACCGACGGACTCAGAGAGAGGACTGCGTAAGCCGTTGCCGCCGCAATTCCCGCCGTCGAGTCTATTAGCCGCCGACCGAGCAGAAAAATAAGAGCGATGGTGCCAGCGTTTACCAGAAGCAGACCCAAATGAATTGCATGAATTGTTTGCCCAAAAATTGACAGGATCAGCGCGTAGGCAGCATAGGTCCCCGGAAATTTCATGTTGTAGGCAAGCTTGTACGGCGGGACGCCTTGCAACATGAGCTGGCCGGCGTAAGCGTACTCGCCCTCGTCGCGCTCGAGCGGTATTCCCAAAAGCCGGATTCTGATTGCAATGACGAGAGTGAAAACGATTGTCGCTACAGTCCACCATGCAAACTGCACGAGCCTGGCGTTGATATCGGTCTTGCCCACCACGAAAGTTCCTATTTCGATGAGAAACGGAACGTTGCAACTCAAGCGGGTTCTTGAACCTTCGGGCCACGCTCTTTGGCGCGTTGCAATTCAAGAGCGTTTTCTCTCCTCCAACGGAATATTCGCCGGGTAAGCTTATGCACGAAATCTTCGGCCGCGTTTTTCCTCCGCGCCCCCGGGTGTTGATTTTTGGCCTGCTTCTTGTCGTGACGACGATTCTGGTCTATCGCCCTGCTCTGCATGGGGGATTTGTGTGGGATGACGACGACTATGTTATCAACAACGAACTCCTAAGTGCACCCGACGGCTGGCAGCGGATCTGGTTCTCGCTGGATTCCCCCTCGCAATATTTCCCCCTGACGTACAGCACATTTCGCATCGAGTATGCGTTGTGGGGCTTGAACACGACCGGGTATCATTGGGTAAATCTTCTACTGCACGTTGCTAATGCCTTATTGGTCTGGGCCGTGTTGGCTCGCCTTAGAATCCCGGGAGCATGGCTGGCAGCAGCAATCTTCGCGCTTCATCCGGTGCAGGTGGAATCGGTGGCATGGATAACGGAACGCAAAAACGTGCTAATGGGCTTTTTTTTCCTATGGACACTCCTTGCCTGGATTGCGTTCGTTGACGAGCGAACCAATAGACGATGGGTTTTCTATTGCTTGGCCCTACTCACCTGTTTACTGGCGTTATCGGCCAAAACTACGGCCTGCACTCTCCCGGCTGGTTTGCTTTTGATTCTGTGGTTGCAGAAAAAGCCGATTGACCTCCGGCGTCTGGTTCAAATTGTTCCTTTCATTGTCCTCGGCCTTGGAATGGGACTACTCGCCGTTTGGTGGGAACGCTATCATCAGGGAACGAGCCATGCGGCATTTCCATTTCTTAATCCGATGGAAAGGCTCCTCGTCGCGAGCCGCGCTGTCTGGTTTTATCTCGGTAAACTCATCTGGCCGTCGAATCTCACATTTATTTATGCGAGATGGAACATCTCGTTGGCGCACTGGTACAATTACATCTGGTTGCTGGCGGGGATCGGGGCGTGTGTGACGATATACTTTCTGAGGCCATACGTAGGCAGAAGTGTAGAGGTCGCGGCCGCATTTTTCGTCGCCACACTTGGTCCGGTGCTCGGATTCATAATGCTGTACACGTTTCGTTACACATTTGTGGCAGACCATTATCAATATCTGGCGTGTATTGGACCCATCGCGCTCGTGTCGGCGGGCATAATCAGCACGGCCGACACAATTAGTCGTTCCCGCGCTGTGATCGCTAGCGCGGCGCTCGTCGTGGTTGCGAGCCTGGGAGCGTTGACCTGGCGACAAGCAGGGATGTACAAGGACGCCGAAACTCTTTGGCGGACCACGCTGGTAAAAAATCCAGAATGCTGGATGGCTGATACAAACCTAGGTCTTGTTCTTTTTCAGCAGGGCCGGATCGATGACGCTATTTCTCATTACCGCTCAGCTCTCAAAATGCAGCCAGACTGGTGGGATGCCGAGTACAATCTCGGCACCGCTCTTTTGGCCAAAGGCCAGGTGGACGAGGCAATTTCGCACTGCGAGAAGGCCGTTGCCATCAGACCAACCGATCCGGATGCTCAAGTCTCCTTGGGCAATGCGCTTTTTCAGAAACGACGGATCGACGACGCGATCGATCATTATCAGAAGGCAGGGACGTTGCGCCCGGACGACTTTCTTGCCCGTTACGGACTTGGCAACGCCTTGCTTGAGAAGGGCCAAATCGAAGCTGCCATTCAGGTTTGTCGAACCGCGCTGCTGATCCGGCCTTCAGATTCAAATTGTCACACAACGTTGGCTATTGCGCTCGAGGAAAATGGAGAGGCGGCTGAAGCGATCCAACATTACCAAAAAGCGCTCCAGTTTTCGCCGCGATCCATTCCCGCCCTGAACAACCTGGCGTGGTTGCTCGCGACTTCGCATGACGCTTCATTGCGAAACGGTCGCAAGGCGATTGAGCTCGCTGAAGAGGCTGCTCAACTGGTCGGCGGCACAAATCCCATCGTGCTGCGCACACTTGCCGCCGCGTACGCCGAGAATAGCGAATTCGCAAAAGCGATTCAGACTGCCCAATCTGCAGTTCAACTGGCGCGGACACAGCGCCAAGAGGCACTCACCACCGATCTCGATCAACAAATTGCACTGTACCAGCTAGAGATTCCGTATCGACAAACACCGAAATGAGGTACGCGATTTTCGTTTCAACGTTGTATTCTTCAGCGCTTCCGCGCCAGATTGCTGTTTTTCTGATAGTCCAACCAATTTGCGCTTACCCTAACGGCTTGATCACAGTTCGTGACGGAGGATCTTGAAGATTGCTGTGTTTTCGATTACGCCTTGCAACGCATCTGTTCCCGGCCCGCTGCCGAACGCAACGACATCTTCAACTGTGACGAGCGCAGACTTCGCGTAGAACGCAGCTGGTTCAGGTTGTTCTTTTACCATTCCTTCAGCATCTCCCAAGTCTTGGTTTGTCGGTATTTTCGCGGTGCCGTACGATTTGGTTCCCTGAGGCCCGGTCGCCCACGTAATCCACGGCTGGCCGGCTGAATTGAAGCCAAGCAAGGCAATGCCGCTGTCTTTACGGAACGGAAATCCATTCAAACTCATTCCGCCAATAGCTGCGTCGCCGCAGACGATGATCGTCGATTTCGGTCCGCCATAACTTCGTGCGACGGCCACTGCACGGTCGAGCTCGAGCGTTTGAGTGAGCGTTGCTTCTCCATTATTTTCTTCTGCTGCTTTTCGCATCAAGCCTGCATCGACAATGAGTAAGTAACCGCCGGTGTTGTATTGCAGCAGTTGGATAGCTCGGCGCACCATGTCGGAAAGACTCGGTTGCTGGCCTCGTTCTTCAATTTGGTTTGCGAATGCAAGGTCGTTTTTACTAAAAATGCCAAAAAGTTTCGACCGCCGCCATGCCGGCACAGCTTCCAGATCCGCCCGTGTGCGAACAACATCGAACCCATTGCCACGGAGTTCGAGCAAAAGATCGCGTGTGTCTTGTCTTTCACCGCCTTTCGTTCCGGGAATAAATTGCGACACGCCACCGCCCATCGCGACGTCGATATTCCCTCGATCTACCAATTCCGCTGCGATTTTCTCGGTGTCTCCCGGCTCCGCAGCGTGCGCATAGAAGGCGGCGCTTGTGGGGTCGGTCAGTTTTGCATCCGTCACTAATCCGGTGGCCCGCCCGTATTCGCGGGCCAGCTCAACGATGCTCTTGATCGGTTTGCCCTTGCCGCTCATCGCTATGACACGATTTGATACCCTCTCGCCAGTGGCAATTGCCGTTGCGGCGGCTGATTGATCGGGCGCTGCGAAGTCCCTCGAATAATTCATCACCAGCGCGGCGTATGGCATGGAATCCATGTTCAGGCGCGTGCTCGCACCTGCAGCATAGGTGCGAGTGGGTGCCAGCCTGGCAGGTGAAAGGCCTTCTCCAATAAATAGGATAATGCCGAACGGTTTGCGGATCACCCAATGCTGGAAATAAACGACGCCCACTCCGGCGAATGCGAGCAGGCAGACGAGCGCCAGCAACTGATTGCGCCACTTCATCTTCCCTAGTGTAGCGTATGCGTTCTCGCTTGCTCAGAGAAAATGGCAGGCAGAATCCGCTATAGACTCTCTTGGAGCAACGGAGACGTATGTTCCACTTAACGAAAGAACTGCTTGTCGATTCGTTTGTTCGTCGGCAAAGTGCGCCACATATGCCGGAACCGGTGATGCTAATTATTCGTGATGGCTGGGGCATCAATCCTGCGGGCCGCGACAACCGCGACGAAAACGGGGATGCAACGTTGCTGGGAAGGACTCCGTTTCACGATGACTTGTACCGGACTTATCCAAGGTCAAGGTTAAGCGCGAGCGGCATTGATGTTGGCTTGCCGGAAGGACAAATGGGCAACTCAGAAGTTGGTCACCTTAATCTCGGAGCGGGCAGAATTGTTTATCAGGACCTCACCCGGATCAATAAGGCAATTGCCGGCGGCGAACTACCACGTAATCATGTTTTGCTGGACACGCTCGCCGCAGCGCGCGGACACCGATTGCATTTACTGGGGCTGGTTTCCGATGGAGGAGTGCACAGTCATTACTCTCACATGGTAGCACTTGCGAATGCTGCGCATGTGGCGGGAGTCAAAGAGATTTTTATTCACGCCTTCACCGATGGCCGGGATACGTCGCCTACCGGCGGCGCTGCGTTTTTGAGAACCTGTGAAAAGCAGCTTCAAAATAGCGGCGCAAAAATCATCACCGTTATCGGTCGCTATTTCGCAATGGACCGCGATCGGCGCTGGGATCGGACGAAGAAGGCTTGGGACGCAATCGTTCTCGGTCGCGGTGAATTCTGTGAATCGGCACCCAGTGCGGCGGTGGAGCGACAATACTCACTCCGCAAAACCGACGAGTTCATGCCGCCGCTGATTTTCGCTTTATCTGACGAGCAACGAGTCCGTGAGGGCGACACGGTCTTGTTTTTCAATTTTCGCGCCGATCGAGCGCGCCAGCTTTCGCAGGCTTTTCTGTTAAAGGACTTCGATGGCTTCGATCGAGAAGTATGGCCGCTGATCCATTTTGTCTCCCTCACGCAATATGATGTGCGCTATTCGTCTCCGTTCATTTTCGCACCGCAGGAACTCAAACACATTTTAGGCGAAGTTGTTGGCGCCGCCGGCAAACGGCAATTGCGCATCGCTGAGACGGAGAAGTACGCGCACGTGACCTACTTTTTTAACGGCGGAGTCGAAAAACCTTTTCCCGGTGAGGACCGCAAACTGATCCCGTCGCCCAAAGTCGCGACTTACGATTTGAAACCGGAAATGAGCGCGCTCGAAGTGACCGACGAACTACTTCCTCGGATGGCCGATTACGATTTGATCATCTTGAATTTTGCCAATCCCGACATGGTAGGCCACACCGGGGTGGTTCCCGCTGGGATCCAAGCGGTGGAAACCGTGGATGCGTGCTGCAGCCGTATTATCGCGAAACTGCTTCAGCTTAACGGCAAAGCGTTGGTCACTGCCGACCACGGCAACTGCGAACAGATGCGTAATGCTGACGGATCACCCAACACCGCGCATACCAGCTATCCTGTGCACTTACTCTATGTCGCCAGAGACGCGATCAAGTTTCGGTGCCAGAACGGTATCCTCGCCGATATCGCGCCTACTCTTCTATTTCTACTTGGGCTGCCGCAACCGAAAGAAATGACTGGCCACAATCTGCTTGTGCCTGTTTAGCGGCAGCGATGTGGCAGATCCGCTGCGAGCGGGAAAATCATTTCACGGGGAACCCAATTGTCGACTCAACTTTCGCGTTGCCGCGACGGCGATTCGATACAGAAGGCAAAGGCGAGTCTCCGCTGTCGCGTCCTGCCAATCCGGGCTGCGTATGAGCCTGAGCGTGCTGTCAGATTCAACCAGGGCGCCCCAACCGACGGGCACTTCGGATTCGCGAAATAAGCGTTCGGGCAGCACGATGAACAAGAAGTTCGCGCACCGGTAGCGAGCTAGCTTTTCGAACTTGGTGCAATCGTAAAGACGGTTCTGCAATCCGCGTAACTCACGGACCAGGCGAGCGTAACCACGGTGGCCGATTGCCGCGAAGTTCGCTATGTCGAACTCGGGAAAAAGCGAATCACCGTTGTGCACATTTGGATAATGCGCGCGCAAACGTGCTTCGAAGAGTTGGCGGCGTTCACAAATCGCTTTGAGCCGACTGCGTGCGATGCCGCTGTGGCAATTGTCTCGCCGCAAATCGCAGAGAGTCTGCTTGCATTCGAATACTGCAGTCGATCCGAGCGTCTTCGCAGAGGGTCGGTAGGCTGCCACATCCGCGCGATAGCGGCATTTGGGTAAAAGCACTTCCGTAGCACAAGCGGAAAACCCCTGCGCCTGCGCCCAAACAAATGCGAGTTGTTTCAGGCGAGCGTGTTCTTCGGTTTCGCCGTGGCGGTTTGTTACTCGCGCAGCCATTTGACAAGCTCGCGCGCCCAGTACGTGACAATGATGTCCGCGCCGGCGCGTTTGAGCGCTGTCATGATTTCTAGAACCGCGGCCTGCTCGTCAACCACCTTTTTCTCTACAGCGCTTTTGACAATGGCATATTCGCCACTCACATGATAAACAGCGGTCGGTTTTCCGAAGCGCTCGCGCACGCGCCAAAGGATATCGAGATAGGGAAGGGCAGGTTTTACCATTATGATGTCGGCACCTTCATCCACGTCCAGTGCCACTTCGCGCAGCGCTTCATTTGCGTTCGCAAAATCCATTTGGTACGAACGGCGATCGCCAAACTGCGGTGGACTTTCAGCCGCATCGCGAAACGGGCCGTAAAACGCCGATGCGAACTTCGCGGCGTAGCTCATGATGGCAGTTTGATCGAATCCGCCCGCATCGAGCGCTTCGCGAATCGCACCGATTCGGCCGTCCATCATATCGCTCGGGGCGACGATGTCCGCGCCCGCCGCTGCGTGCGAGAGCGCTGTCTTTATCAAAAGCTCTACGCTCTGATCATTCAGAACGTGAAAATGGTCGCCGTCGATTCGCGTGACCCCACAATGGCCGTGGCTCATGTATTCGCACAGGCAGACATCGGTGATGGCGATCAATTCCGGACATTTCGACCTAATCACCCGCAACGCCTCCTGAATGACGCCGTTTTCCGCGTAAGCGCCGCTGGCTTGCTCGTCCTTATGCTTCGGAATTCCAAAGAGCAAAATGGCCTGAAGCCCGAGGTCTTGAGCGCGACGTGCTTCGTCGGCAACTTCTTTTACTGGCAATTGAACAACTCCGGGCATCGTTGCGACCGGCCGCCGCTCACTCAATTTCTCGTTTATGAAAAGCGGTAGAACAAAATCGTGCGCGCTGAGGTGCGTTTCCCGTACCAGATTTCGCAAAGCGGGGAAACGCCGAAGGCGACGCGGCCGATGAACCAGTCTTCGCATGTGGTGGAGAGTACGCTTTGGCAACCGGGTAGCAAGCGGCCCCCTGTTAACTAAGTGGAAAGCACAAGGCGCAGCCATCTGACATCGCTTGACGGCGGGGCGGGTCCGGTGTCTGCATCTTAGCCGTGGCCCGTGGCTCCGATTATTTGTTGATCGATATCAGTAATTCGTACGCAAAAATTGCATTTGCATCGAAGCGGCGAATCTCCGCGCCAGTGCGGATCGCTACAGCCAGGCTTTCAAAAACTACGATTGCTGGATTTCTCCGGCAACGACAAGTGCGGAAACTCGTTGTGTCGTCGGTGGTGCCGGCGAAGAATTCGACGATCTCCGCGGCTGCAGGCGGTAAAGCGAAGGTGCTCTGGTTAAACTGGAAACTGAAACTCGGCGTCGCAATTGATTACCCCAGACCGCAATCAATCGGCGCTGACCGGCTGGCCAATGCCGCCGCCGTTGCCGAAATCTATGGATGCCCGGCGATCGTCGTGGACTTCGGCACAGCAGTGACTTTCGATGTCGTTTCCGCGCATTGTAGCTACATAGGAGGAGTCATTGCGCCGGGACTCGAGGCGATGACAAATTTTCTTTATCAGCGAACCGCGCTCTTACCCAGGGTTTCGTTGAAAGAGCCAAAGCATGCGGTGGGTCGATCGACTATTGAGGCAATGCGGTCGGGCGCGGTGTTTGGTTACCGTGGCTTGGTTTGCGAGGTTCTCAGGCGAATCAGAGCGGAGCAATTTCCCAGAATGAAAGTTGCTGTAGTTGCGACCGGCGGTTATTCGAGTCTCATTGCAGAAGAATTGCCGGATATCAGCGCAATTCACCGGAACCTTACTCTTGAAGGTTTGCGAATTGTGGCAAACTTGAACTTCGAGTGATGTATCTCGTCATTCGCTTTTCCAGAGCGTTCGATCGCCCTTTGTCTCTAGGAATTTTTTCCAGGAACGAACATAAAATCTTCCCGCCGAAAGTAATTTCGACTTGTCAGGGGTGCTAATCAGGGTTTGAATCGGGGGTTCATGAGAATCTGGAAGATCGCTGCGATCGCAGCGCTGGGACTTAGCTCATTTGCTGCGGACAATGTTGCTCCGACCAAAGCAGAATTGGAGGAGATGTACAACACTGCGTACCGAGCATTTGATGCTGGGAAGTTTTCAGAGGCGCTAAAACAGCTCGATGCGATCGACGCGCGACAGCCCGATCTCGCCGCCTCGAAGAATCTGCGGGGCGTGATTTTGATGCGGCAGGGCAACTACGATGAGGCCGAAGCCGCGTTGACAGAAGCGGCCAAAATCGATCCAAAGTTTTGGAACGCGCGGTTTAACATGGCGGAGATTCCATTTCTCAAGAAGGACTGGGTTGAGGCTAGAAAACGCTTTGAAAAATTGCTCTCAACGGGTCAGTCCGATTTGGCAAAAGAAGCGTCGCAACTTATCCAATACAAGATCTTGCTCACGTACCTCATGGAGGAGAAGAGCAATATGGTCGACTCCATGCTCGCCAAGTTGGAGCTTTCGCCCGATACGCCCGCTGTCGATTACGTGAAGGCAGCGGTGGCTCTTCAAAAAAAGAACGAAACCGAAGCAAAAGATTGGATCAGCGCAGCGGAAAAGAATTACTCACCGCAACTGAACAAACTTTTCGCAGAGTCGTTATACGAGATTGGTTGGATGGAAAAGCCGGCGGGCGAACGACGTGCTTCGTTGCCGCTCATGACGGCAGCCGAGCGCACGGAAAAGGCAAAGGCCATTGCTCGGTCGAAGTTTGAGCAATCGCAACAGGCTTTTCGGCAGCGCGATTTTGCGACCGCTTTAAAACTGGCGAACGAAGCGGACAAAGCCGACCCAAACCAACCCGCGACACTTAATTTGCGGGGTGAAATTTTGATGCAGGAAGGGCAGTTCGACGATGCAGAGACTGCATTCAAAACGGCGGCCAAGCTGGATCCAAAACTGCGCGATGCACAGTACAATCTCGCGCAAATTCCATTTAAGAAAAAAGAATACGCAAAGGCGCGGGACCGTTTCGAGACATTGTATAAACGCATTCCGGGCGGGGACAAGAATCAGGCGTCCGAGCTCATCAAATTTAAAATTTACATGACTCTTTTGATGGAGGGCAAAGAGAGCCGGGCACACTCCATGATGGAGGAATTCCAGTTCACCGGGGATACGCCGGCGCTTTACTACGCGCAAGCTGCCTGGGAATACAAGCACAACAATGGGCAGAAAGCCGAAGATTGGACCAATTCGGCCAACAAGATTTACTCACCGGCGCTCAACAGCGTTTTCGCTGATGCTTTTTATGATGTCGGGTGGTTGCAGAGACCTGAGGGTTCAACGGCGCCGGCAGTCGCCTTCGATTCAAGTAACGTCACGGCCTCGCAGGCTGAGGGTGGTCCTGCCGTCGAGCCGAGTCCCATTCCAGACAAAGTCGCTGCAGGAAGTGCGCAAAGCGGAACGCTGTCGTTGGCCCCGGGGATGAATGCATCTGATGGCGGGATTAATCTTGCCAGCACTGGAGCGACAGCGGACCAGCCCGGCATTGGTGCGGCTACCGACGGGACGAGTTCGCCGGCTGCGGAGACGGCGTCGCAATCCGCTTCAAGTAGTGGCGAAACGGCGTCCTCCTCCCCTGCAGCTGGTTCTGAAACGACGAGCGCCAAAGTTACCAGCGCCGAAACGACCACTGCTTCAGCTGCTTCGAGCCAAACGCAGAGTGAGCAACAGAGCGTAGCGCGAACTACTCCTACAGCACAATCGACCGTGAGCAAAACGTCGGAGGCAAGCGCCTCGTCAACCGTTGCCGTATCCTCGAGTCGGAGATTGTGGATCGTCGGGGGATTACTATTGGCAGCAGTTGTCGCCTTAGCATTGGCAGTTTTGCCAGCGCTGCGCCGCTATAAGTTCACAGTTCCAGGTTCGGCTCGGTCACAACTTCCGGCTGATACAGTGATATTCAAACCGAGAATGGCCGCAGCGCATACCAGCAGTATTCAAGGTAACGGCGTTGTTGGGGGACCACGCCAAGTCTCACTGCAGCTTAAGCCCTGGAAGCCGGCATTGCGGCAAAGTACGGCGTCGTTCGCGAAAGTTGAAAGCTCTGTCGATCGGTTGAAGGGCTCGAAACCGACACCAACTGAGACTGCTTTGGGTTCCGAGCCACAACGTGAACAATTCACTCCCCCTGCGGTGTCAATTTCTGAATCAGTAGGTCCTGTGTTCGATCAAGCTCCCGAGGTCGTCCCAACGGCGGTGTCGCGAGAATCCGAACCGGATGGCGTTTCAGCCGTTAACGAGTATTTCGAAAACGATACCCCGGTGCCGCAGTCGGTCGATCATGAAATTGTGGAGCCACCACAGGAACCTGCACTCTCTGCGCAAGAGCCACAGGAATCTGTAGAGCTAGCGGCAGACGATGCGGTCGTCACCGTCGAGCAGCCAAGCGAGATCTCGATGGACGCCGATTATGGGCATCACGTTGAGATGACATCGCCCGAGCTTGAACCTGAGTTGAGCGAGTGCCAGCCGCCCGAGGCAGCGTTTGGCGAACACGAAACTGTTGTCGAAGCCTCACCCGTATCCGAAGAGGGATATCCTGCCGAAATTGAAACTTTGCCCGATGACCAAGTTCCGGCGGAGTTGTCACCTCCAATCGCCGAAGCGAATCTTCAATCCGACTCCGAATTTGAACCTGCTTTATCAGCCCCGTCCGAGTTTCCGCAAACAACCACACCTGTAATCATGCCAGAAAGTACCCAAACTCCAACCGCACCGATAGCCAAAGCCCCGGCGCAGCCGATGGCTAAACCACAACCGCAACCATCAGGTCCAGCACCTGCCCCCGGAATGCAAACCTCTGTGCAGCTTACTTTCTCGTTCGAGATAGCGGCAATGCAGTTAACACCCAGCTTTAAAATGGGAGTTTTGAAGGTTCGTCCCTTATCGAAGCTCGTTACGATGCGCTTACCCTCACCACAGCGTGCGCAAACTGCGTTGAACTTGCAGGTTGCATTTGAGGTCGCGAAAATCCAGCCCGCCGCCGGTGCCTTGGGTACCGTCCGAGTTGTTCCTTCGCAGCAACAGCGCCCAACCATGGGCGGGATGCCCTCTTTTGCAGTTGCGGGGTTACATGTTGTACCGAACTCTGAGACGACGCCGGTTCAACTGACTCCCTCGCCGCAGGGACGCGCCGCTGTCTTTATCACGGTGCCCTTCCAGATCAGCACGCTCGAGTTCTCGCCGTCGCTCGAAATTGGATCGGTGACGTTGAACTCGAATTCCAAACAGGTCGTCGTCCAGTTGCCCGGGGCCGGACCCGGGCCAGTCGAAGGCGCGCCAATGTTCGAGATTGCGAATCTTGAGCTGAGCGAGGGAGGCGAGATCGCGATGATGCAACTAAACCTTCTTGGCGGTCCGAAACGCGCATAACAGACGCGAAATCGGACAACCAATTCGGGTCCGTCGAAAATTACCGCCAGTTTAGTGTGCGGAGTTGCTTCGGGAGAAATTTTCCGTCCTTCCGGACCAATTGTCCGTCGAAAAAGATCTCGCCACCGCCGTAATCCGGGCGTTGAATGCTTACCATATCCCAGTGGACCTGGCTGCGGTTTCCATTGTCGGCTTCCTCGTAAGCCTGTCCCGGAGTGAAATGAAACGAGCCGGCTATTTTTTCGTCGAACAGGATATCGCGCATCGGATGAAGCACCCGCGGATTAAAGCCCAGCGAAAATTCGCCGATGTAGCGTGCGCCGGGATCTGAGCTGAGAATCTTGTTCAGTTTTTTTGTCTCGTTGCTTCTGGCGTCGACGATTTTGCCCTGCTTGAATTCGAGCCAGACACCGTCGAAAGCCGTGCCTTGATAAATGCTCGGTGCGTTGAACGTGATCTGACCTTCTACGGAATCCTTAACCGGGCTGGTGAAAACTTCGCCATCTGGAATGTTGCGGTCTCCGCCACAGATGACAGCGGGAATTGCCTTGATGCTGAAGCTGAGATTCGTACCAGGACCTTTAATTTCTACTCGGTCTGTTTTTTCCATCAATCCTTTTAGCGCCTTCATACCTGGCAGCAGCTTCCGATAATCAAGGGTGCAAACGTCGAAATAGAAATCCTCAAATGCTTCCGTGCTCATACCCGCGAGTTGAGCCATGGACGGTGTCGGCCAGCGTAGCACCACCCACTTGGTTTTTTTGACTCGCTGATCCTGCACCGGCCGCATTTTTCTGCCGATCAATTGCATTTTGTCCGCAGGCACATCCGAGAGTTCAGTGACGTTTTGGCTGCCGCGCAGGGCAATATACGCGTCCATCTTCTTCATGCGGGCCAGCTCGTGGCTCGCCATGAGGCTGAGTTGTCTATCCGACGCTTCGAGCGCGAGCGCTCGGTTCACACGCACGCTGTGAATTTGCGCGAAGGGAATGGCTCCCACGTTGGTTACCGCACGCACCAGGGCGATGATCATCTCATCGGGAATATCGAACCCTTCGATCAGGACTGTTTCCTTTCGTTTGAGTCGAACGGAATACTCAACCAGTAGTTTTGCGAGTTTGTCGAATCGATCGTCGTGCATAGTGGATTATCATTCCACCAGTCGAGTGCGATGCAACTGTAGCGGTGTGCCTGGAAATAGTGGCGTGCGTTTTACCAAACGTCGACGCTCACGATCAGACTTCTTTACCCGTTCCAAACCAGTTTCGCTGCGAACGCTCCGTCAACTCCATCTCGAAAAGGCAGCGCATATTTTACCGTATCGCAGCGCAGAGCCGGTATCTCGGCAACCAGACGGCTAACCACCTTTTCGTTTTCTTCCTGTTCCAAGCTGCATGTACTGTAAACCAGGGTGCCACCGGGTTTAATCAAGGGTATCACAGCGCGCGTGATTGTGAATTGCTCGTCAGGCATACGAATGAAATCTTTCGGCTGCAGCCGCCATCGCACGTCGACCCGGCGTCGGATGACTCCCGTATTGGTGCATGGCGCGTCCACTAGAATCCGATCGAATGGCGCATCGGATGCAATCTCTTTGGGAATACGATGTCTCACCCAATCATGACGAACTGGACGCGCAATCGTCGTGCCGAGCCGAACGAGATTGTCTTCCAGTATCTCAAGTCGTTTAGGGTTGCGGTCGGAGGCGACGATGGTTCCGCGGTTGTGCATTACCTGAGCCAGGTAGGTCGTTTTGCCGCCTGGCGCCGCGCACGCGTCGAGGATTTTTTCTTCTGGTTGTGGTGCCAGAAGCTGGCAGGCAAGCAGTGTGCTCGGATCCTGAATATAGCAATGACCCGCATCGAGTGCGGCTCCCGGTAATTTGTTGAGCTTTACAAAATCGGGATTATCCGGGAGCGGACATGTTCCTGGGTAGAGCTTAAGAAACGCCTCTGGAGCGATTCTTAGCCGATTGATCCGGCCGTAGATCACAGGTGGGCAGTTATTCCAATTGCAGAGCTCCTCCGTGTAATCGATCCCAAAATCCTGCTGCCAACGTTCCACCAAAAATTGAGGGTGAGACGTACGAATCGCCACCGTTTGCTGATCGGCTTGTGCAAGTAGCGCGTTGCGGTGCCGCGCCGCTGCGCGGAGCACACCGTTAACTACCGGTCGCTGTTTCAGCGGCGCGATTGCCACTGTCTCATGAACGGCTGCATGTTCGGGGGTGTGGAGCAGAAAAAGTTGGTATAACCCCAGCCGCAATAAGTTCCGGACGTCACTGGCGGTATGTGATGTTCGCAGACAGCCGATCCAAAAATCGAGCAGCGTCAGATTGCGCAGAACGCCGTAGAATAGTTCCACGGCAAATGCACGATCAGAGCTCTCTAGTTCTGTTTTGTGAACAAGAACAGGGATAATCGAATCCGCGAAGAGCTTGTTTTTTTGCCACAGGTTCAAGCCCGCCAGAGCCGTTTGGCGAGCAGAACGCTGAGCCATATTTTGGTTGCTACGGCTTCACACTCGCGCGCCCGATGGAATAATATTGAAATCCGAATTCCCGCATCGTTTCAGGGTTCAGCAGGTTTCGTCCATCGAAGACAATGGGGGTGCGCATTTTCTCTTTCAACACAGATAGGTCTACATTGGCAAATTCGTTCCAGTCTGTAGCAATGACCAGCGCTTCGGCGCCCGTGATCGCCTCGATAGCAGACGCGGCGAATTCAGCGTCGGCGATGGTCTTGATGGCGCGAGCTTTGTGCATCCCTTTCGGATCGTAGGCAACAACGTTTGCCCCTTCGCGCAGAAGCGATCCTACCAACTCGATCGCAACCGACGAGCGCACATCGTCGGTGTCAGGTTTGAACGTGAGACCCCAGACTGCAATGCGTTTTTCGCGTAATACCCAGAGCGTCTCGCGAATGATCTTCAGGAAACGGCTTTTTTGACCTTCGTTTATCCGTTGAACTTCCTTGAGCAAATTGAAGGGAGTTCCGAGTTGATCGCTGATTGCGATGAATGCAGCAATGTCTTTCGGAAAACAGGAGCCACCGTATCCGATTCCAGCATTTAGAAAATCCCGCCCGATACGGTGGTCCATCCCTATTCCGTCGGCGACCATTTCGACATCGGCGCCGCTCGCTTCGCAAATCGCCGAAACCGCGTTCATGTATGAAATTTTCAGCGCCAGAAAGGAGTTGGCGCAGTGTTTGATCAGCTCTGCGCTGTTAACATCGGTAACCAGGATCGGCGCCATGAACGGTTCATACACTTTCTTCATCAAGTCGATTGCGCGTTCGCTTTTCGCTCCGATGACGATCCGGTCTGGACGCATCAAATCGGCGACCGCACAACCTTCGCGCAGGAATTCCGGATTGCTGACCACATCGAATTTTGCGCGGTGCCGGTTGTACCTTTTAATAGATGCCGCTACCTTTTCTCCGGTTTTCACTGGCACGGTGCTCTTGTCAACGATCACGCGATAATCGGCCAATACCCCTGCGATTTCTCGCGCAACTTTCTCCACGAAACTAAGATCGACATCACCGTCTGGCAGAGGCGGCGTTGGAACAGCGATGAAGATGACCTGTGAGTTCTCGACCGCTTCTCGGATGTTGCCTGTGAAACGCAGCCGGCGCGCCGAGACGTTGCGATGAATTATTTCCTCGAGCCCTGGTTCATAAATCGGTATTTCGCCCGATTGGAGTTGTTTTACTTTGTCGGCATCGTTATCGACGCAAATCACATGATGGCCAACATCGGCGAAACAGGCACCTGTCACCAGGCCGACATATCCGGAGCCAACTATTGATATATCCATGAATCAACAATGTTGCGGGCGAATGAGCCGCGGCACAAGTGAGGGAATTTTGTGTGGCGATAATCGATTTATTGCCTCATTTTCGAATTAGTCTCCCTGTGAGGCGGGATCGAAGTTCAAATCGAACCCAAACTTCGGGAACGCCTTTAGGGTCACGGTGAAGAGAAGACCATATTCTTTCACTCCGGAGTTATCGCGAATTACTCCCCCGAACGACGCCACCCAGCTTGTTAGATCTCGGTAGATCGCATAACGTTGCTCCTGAAGAGTATCAGTCGCGCCTTCGTACTGCTCCTGAACTGCCACACCCCAGTTGTCGTTAACGCGGAAGTACCCGCCGAAAAGAAACAGGCTGCTATCCTGGAAGAACGGGTTGCCATTCAAATAGCGATGCCCGATGTTCACCTGCAAATTCGCCAGCGGTTGCACTGACGCAATCGTATCGACTTCGGTAAAACCTTGCGCAAAAGCCGGCACCTGAGAGTTTACCGAAAAGGACATCCACGGCAGCGGATTGAAACGGAGGTTGTTAAACAAGTTTGAGTAGTCCGTTCGGTCGTAAGGATTCTGGAAATTCACATCCACGAACGTATCCAGTTCGAGCCAGGTCATTGTTGAATCGTCGCGCCGGGTTTCCAACCGGTTACGAACGCCGAGTCGCCACACCGTCCAATCAGCGATTGAATCGATGGGAGTGAACTGTGGAAAATCGATTGCCCGGAGCTGCGTTGACGGTTCATATCGATCGAACTGCAAAACCGAGAGTGGATTCGGTCCGTCTTCTTTCACGTAAGAAAAGTCGGTAAACGGCTGGATCACGTGCATCAGTCCGTCTAACCCGAATGCGCGGCTTTGCACGTTCTCCCATGCGCGGGAAATCTTGAACGAAGCCTCTGCGCCCGTATCGAAGACACTCCGAAAAGTATCGCCATCGAATTTGATGGGGTTGGCCGTTGTTGGGGGCGGCAGAATGAAATTGGGCACCAGTGGATTTGACGGCGGCACAAATACTGTTGATCCGAGGTCCCAGGTCTTGCCGTAATACGTGCCGCGATATCCCACCCGCGGAACGATCGACAGCCAGCCAAAATACGTATTGGGATAAATCAATTCATGGAAGGTATCGAAACGGTCCGTGCCGTAATTCTTCAGACCTGAGTCTTCGGGGAATTGTAGCCGCAAATTGGCAAAGCCAGTTTCGCCTTCGTAAAATATCGGTCCGCCAAAGAGTCCGTGGCGTTTGATGTCCAGCACCACTTCCGGCTGACGTTCCGTGGTAGTGAAGAAGTCATTTGCCTGAAAACGCTCGATGCCGGTGAGAGTGAAAACCGGATTTGTTTTTGTTAGTGCCAGGACATTGTCTGGAACCGGATCAATTCGGTATTCGCCCTGGAAAAAGTCTTGCATCACATATTGGTCACTTAGCTTCGTAATATTGGCGATGCCATAGATGGAGTCGGTAAAGTTAGTGTGGTCTTCGACGCTAAGTCGATATCGCGACTCCGATACGCCAGTTCGCGGTATGCTCGTCTGATTGATATCCGGGTTCTGGTCGTTGATGTAAAAACTCTTCAGCCTGGCAATGCTGCTTTGGTCTTTGCCATATTCAACAGTGGGCTCGAAACCGATCGCCGGCCCCCGACGACCAAAATAATCCAGCCGAAGACGGCTCTGGATGTTGTCTGTAATTGGGAATGTCACCTGCGTGAGGAGCGATGGTCCCCACGTGCTGTAATAGGCCGGCGAGATGGAAAAACTGAACGCGTTGTCGAGCGACTGATAGAGATACGGCCACCAAAAAACGGGCACTTTTCCCACGTACGCAGTCACGTTTAGAAAAATCACGCGGTCGTGCTCGTAAACACGAATCTTTTGCGCGTGCAGATGGAAATCTGGATTTGCCGAATCATGTGTCGTGAATGTGCCCCCTCGGATGAGATAAGCGTCGTCTCCCTCGATTGACGTAACATCCTTTCCGGCCAGGAAATATGGTTCTGATGCCGTCCTTCCAGTACTGGCCCGGATCTTTTTGGTCTCGGTGTTGTAAATTCCACTGTCGGCCGTATACAGGCTCGTGTCCCGATAGATGCGGACATTCCCGCGCAGCGCAATTTCATGCGTGGCTGAATTATATTGCGCGTAATCGGCGTAGATGTCCGTGTTACCAATATGAATCGCGACGTTGTCGTGGGCCGTTGCCAACCCGTTCTCGTAGGTGGTTTGCCCGGTCGAAGTGATTTCAATAGGAGCATTCTCCGGAGTTTTGATTTCTCCGTGAGCCAACTCGGAACTCATAATGAGACCCGCGAGC
The DNA here is from genome assembly GCA_963807435.1 of uncultured Verrucomicrobiae bacterium. Lineage (GTDB taxonomy): Bacteria > Verrucomicrobiota > Verrucomicrobiia > Chthoniobacterales > UBA10450 > Udaeobacter. The sequence goes on along the minus strand of CAWECA010000002.1, from coordinate 321 downwards.
AACAAAACCGGCGATCGCATGGCGAACACCGACGGTACCGTAGCAAAGGGCCACTGCAAAGCCAAAACCGCGCGAAATCGAATCCGCGCTTCCTCCCAAGACCTAAACCTCAAGCCATTTGACATCCGGACGGCGAAAAGGTTGCCCGAAACGAAAACGTGTTCTCCTCGTGGGCAGACATATATTCCCGACCGTGGTCGGGTCAGAATTTGAGATGCAAGATGACTAAACACGCAAAGGCCGGAACATCCGGGCGCATTTTTGTAATCGCTGACACACACGACCGGGTCCCTGAGACCGCGATGAAAATGGCCCAAGATG
>CAWECA010000001.1:0-97818 GCA_963807435.1 uncultured Verrucomicrobiae bacterium | reverse complement strand
CCGATGAAATCTGGCATCTGGGCGATGTTTGCGCAGAAGCGATTTTTGATGACTTGGGGGCGATCGGACCGCGCGTTACCCTTGTGCGGGGAAACTGTGACAGCAATTTGGACTGGCCTTTGGTTGTCGATCTTGGGCGGGGTGGACTGAATTTCCGTCTTCAACACATTCCACCTGACCCACCGCCGGAAGACATTGATGTTCTCTTGCACGGTCACACGCATGTCCCGCGGAACGAAAGGCGTGGTCGCGCACTGTTTCTCAATCCCGGCTGTGTCACCCGACCCAATCGCGGCGCGCCTCCCAGCGTAGCGTGGTTGAAATAGGCGGTGGGAAAATCGATTGGAAGCTGGTGCCGCTTCGGTAAATGTGGCACGTCAGCAGCGACGCCGCGCGGCGCTACCCCGTCCGAGACATCGCAGCGCGATGTCCCCACTAACTGCGGCAATAATCTGCCTTGATTAAATAACCCAGCCTCGCTTTTCTTGCCGAAAGTGAGTGCGGCTATCGATCAAATCTTTGTCCAAGCGAAGCTGGTGTTGCTTTCCTGGATGGCAGGCGCTCCCAATTGGCTGATACAAATCGCGTCCAGTCTTATCAACATTGTTGCGCTGCTTGCCGTTTTCCTCACCTTGTTCGCGCTAATATCGGTTCTGGAGAGAAAAATTCTGGCGCGCATGCAAAATCGCTACGGACCAAATCGGGTCGGACCGTTCGGTCTTTTCCAGCCTGTCGCTGACGGCATCAAAATGTTGATCAAAGAGGACATCGTGCCCGCTCGTGCAGATAAGATTGTGCATTTTCTGGCGCCGATAATTCTTGCTGCGGTGGCGATCCTCACCTTGGGCGTGATTCCCTACGGGCGAAACATGACGCCGTTCACGATCGACGGCGGTATTTTGTTTTTCTTTGCAGTCGGGTCGACAACAGAACTCGCCGTTTTCATGGCCGGTTGGGCAAGCAACAACAAGTATTCCATGCTCGGCGCCATGCGCGCGATCGCGCAAATGTTCAGTTACGAATTGCCACTGATCGTCGCCGTGCTTCCGGTCGTGATGGTGGTCGGCTCGCTCATGCCGGACAGAATTGTTTCCGCGCAGGGCGAATACGCATTCGGAATTGTGCCCCGTTGGTTTGTCTTCACTCCGTGGGGCTTTACCGCATTCCTTCTGTTCTTCATCTCCGGTCTTGTGGAGTCGAACCGCACTCCATTCGACGTTCCTGAAGGCGAATCAGAAATTGTTGCCGGTCACATGACCGAATATTCCGGATTCAAATATGCGACATTTTTCATGGCGGAATATCTGGGGATGTTTGCCGTCAGCGGACTGGCGGTGACATTATTCCTTGGCGGCTGGCAAGCGCCCGCGCGCATTCTCGAAGTTGTGCCGTCTTATGTCTGGTTTTTCGTGAAGCTGAGTACGCTGCTTTTTGTTTACATCTGGCTTCGCGCGACGCTCCCTCGTATGCGCGTTGATCAAATGATGAACGTTGCATGGAAATTCATATTGCCGATGGCGTTTACGTGCTTGATTGCCGCCGCGGTGTGGCATTATGCCGGGCGCGGCTGGCGCGGTTGGCTGTGGTCCTTGCTCATAGTCGTGGTTGTTTACGGTGCGTTATCGATCCTGCTCGACACGCGAAGGAAATTCGCGCCGCGTATTTATCGTTTTGCTGAATGAACAGCTATTGCGTTTCTGGTCGTTTCGGTCTTGACGCTCGCCGCCGCTCTAGCGGCAGCGACCCTGAGAAATCTGATGCATGCTGCGCTTTGTCTACCGCTACACTAGTTGGGCTCGCCTCCTTCTTTTTCCTGCTCGGCGCAGAGTTCGTCGGGCTTGCCTTGGTGTTCATTTACGTCGGCGCAGTAGCGGTGCTGATCGTTTTCACCATTCTCCTGACCCGCCGCGGTGGGGAGAAAGATCATGGTTTTCGCTGGATAGGTGTTCTCATCGCCTTGGCGGTATTTGGTGGTTTGACCTGGTCGATTCTGTGGACACAATCGCTTTCGATTGTCCCCCCGCACATTCGTGCGCTCACAATCAGAAAAATCGGCGAAACGTTGATGACTGGCTACGTGTGGCCATTGCAATGTGTCGGGCTACTCCTGACTGCCGCACTCATCGGCGCGCTCGATGCTGGTCATGGAGGAGAAGATAATGACACCTACGCTCCAGATTTTCCTCATCGTATCTGCGGCTCTGTTTTCCATCGGGCTGCTCGCCGCGTTGACCCGGCGTCACGCCATTTTCATCCTTATCGGGATCGAGATGATGCTCGCCGCTGCCAACTTGAATTTCATCGCGTTTTGGCGGTTTGCTCCGCAACCTCATCCGGCCACTGGCGTGATGATGGCAATTTTTTCAATCGCCATCTCCGCCGCTGAGGCGGCAGTTGGCCTGGCGATGGTCATCGCAGTTTATCGGCATTATCGCACCGACAAATGTCAATCAATTCGATCGGCTCAAAGGATGAATCCAGGGATCGCGAGTAATCTCTGGCTGTTACCGGCGGTGCCGTTTGCTGCGGCACTCGTTATTTTGGGCTTGGCAAAATCGCGGCGCAAAACCGCGGTAGCGCTGGCGATCGCAGGACAAGTGGTTTACTCACAATGCAGTGCTGGTGTTTCTGGTCACGCTTCAAACGCACGATTTTCGCTCTGGTGCAGAATTTCACCTGGTTTAATTTCGGCGACCAAGCATTACGGCTTGGATTTGTTCTCGATCCGCTGGCGGCTGCGATGCTGGTGATGATTTCCCTCGTCAGCTTGTGCATTTTTATCTTTAGCGCCGGCTACATGGCCGACGATAAAAATTTCACACGCTTCTTTGCATATTTGTCGTTTTTCTCCGGCGCAATGCTCGGTCTGGTTATCGCGAACAGTTTGCTTTTACTGTTCATGTTTTGGGAGCTCGTGGGGCTAGCATCCTACTTGCTCATCGGGTTCTGGATTGAACGACCCAGCGCAGCGGCAGCCGCAAAGAAAGCGTTCATCACCACCCGCATCGGTGACATGGGTTTTTTCCTCGGAATGCTCTGGCTTTACAATCGAAGTGGCACACTGCTTTTCTACGATGGCGGGCGCGGCTGTCTTGACGGCGCCGGCCTCGCCATGCTTGGTGCGAGCTCCACGTTCATTGCGCTCCTGATTTTTTGCGGCGCGGTTGGCAAGTCCGGACAATTTCCGCTGCACGTCTGGTTACCCGACGCGATGGAAGGCCCGACTCCGGTCAGCGCGCTGATTCACGCGGCGACAATGGTCGCGGCCGGCGTGTTCCTCGTGGCGCGCGTGTACCCGATCTTTTTGTCAGGCGCAATCAATGGGGTGACTTCCTCGCTTACGGTTGTGGTCTGGATCGGAGTTACCACATCGCTGATGGCCGCCCTCATTGCCATTGCGCAAGCAGACATCAAGCGCATCCTCGCCTATTCGACCGTATCCCAACTCGGTTTGATGATGGTCTCGTTAGGCGTTGGCGGTGTGGCAGCCGGCATCATGCACCTCCTCGCCCACGGCTTTTTCAAGTCGCTTCTGTTTTTAGGCTCCGGTTCTGTGATTCACGGATGCCACGGAGAACAGGACATTCGCAAAATGGGCGGTCTGCGGCATCTCATGCCCGTTACGTTTTCTACTTATGCGGTAGGCATGCTGGCGCTCAGCGGCATCCCTCTATTTTTCTCCGGCGGCTGGACGAAGGAGGAAATTCTTCACGCGACGGCGCATTGGCCGGCGTCGCATGCGCCGTACTACCTGATGTTGGCAGGCGTGTTTCTTACCGCGCTCTACATGGTACGGCAGGTGATCTACATATTCTTCGGCGATCGCCGCAGTGCTGCCGGGCATGCGCACGAAAGTCCGCATGTGATGACGTTGGCGCTGATCGTCCTGGCAATTTGCACAATCTTTTTCGGCGTCGTGCTCACCCCGGCATGGCCATGGCTGCATGGTTATCTGACCGGGAAATCCGTTCGCTTCGAAATCGCGGACCTAATTCAGCCGGTGCTATTAGTTTCGATCCTGCTCGTTACCGCTGGGATCGGGCTCGGCATCTGGATCTACCGCAAGGCTGGGGTGCACGATGGCAATCGGCCGGCGGATGTCGATCCACTCGAATATGAACAACCGGCATTGTTCCGATTCCTGGCAAACAAGATGTGGATCGACGAGCTGTATTCGCGGACCATCATCGCCTTTGCCTGGACCAGCGCGCGGTTTTCCAGCTGGATGGATCGCTATTTCTGGGATGGTTTGGTGCGCGGCTTTGGTGCAATCGGCCAGCTTTTTGGAGTGATGACAGCTGGGATCGACAAGCGAGGCATCAACGCGGGAGTCGATGAAGCAACAGTTGGTGCGCGCGGTTTGGCCCGATTTTTGTCCGGCGCGCACTCCGGACAGATTCAAATCTATCTCAGCATCGTTGCGGTTGGCATGCTGGCGTTGCTGCTTCTTTACGCATGGTTGGCTTGATCACGGTGATTATTTTGGTTCCGCTGCTGGGCGCGGCGGCAGTGTGCCTTTGGCCCGCTAAGAACGTTCGGCCGGTGGCGTTGATGTCTAACATCATCTCCGCCGGATGCGTTTTCGGGTTGTGGCGAAGTTTTGATGCCAGCGCGAGTGGACTCCAGTTCATTGAACGGCATGAGTGGATCCCCGCGATTAATGCCGAATATCTCATAGGCGCAGATGGACTGAGTCTGCTGCTTGTGTTGCTGACCTCGCTAATCATTCCATTCGCATTCCTTTCGCAACCGTCTCCGGAACGCAGCCGCGCGTTCTACGCGATTATTCTTGTGATGCAGTCTGCGTTATACGGCACGTTCACGGCGCAGAACTTTGTTCTCTGGTTCTTGTTCTACGAGATGAGCCTGATTCCGGGTTTTTTGCTGATCAAGATTTGGGGCAGCGAAAACCGGGATCGCGCAGCGACGAAATTTTTCCTCTACACGTTCCTGGGAAGCGTCGCGATGTTGCTATCGTTTCTGGGGATTTATCTCGCCAGGGGCACATTCGATTTCGCGACTCTGGCGAATCTTGGAAAAAACGGTTTGCTTACGGGCAAGCTCGCCTGGTTAGCTTTTGGCGGAATTTTCGTTGGGCTGGCGGTAAAGGTGCCGTTGTTTCCATTTCACACCTGGCTGCCCGATGCATATCAAACCGCGCCGACTGGAGTTGCGATAGTGCTCACCGGCGTGCTGTCAAAAATGGGCGTTTACGGTTTTGTGCGCCTCTTGCTGCCGTTGTTCCCTAACGAAACAAGAATTATCGGCCCGTGGCTGCTGGCGCTGGCCGTTTGCTCAATCGTCTTTGCTCCATTGGCTGCCTGGGCGCAGCGCGATCTGAAACGCATGTTTGCCTATCTCTCGATCAACCATCTCGGCTACTGCATGCTCGGCCTCTTCGCGCTCGCAGCGTCGCCCGCGATTGGTGCACAGATCGATACCCAGGCCGCTTTGAGCGGTGTATTCATGCAGATTTTTAACCACGGGATCACTGCCGCCGCCCTCTTCTATTTTGTCGGATTACTGGAGCAACGTCGTGGGTTGCGCGGAATCCATGACTTCGGTGGTTTGATGCAGCGAACACCATTGCTCTGCGGTTGGATGAGCGTCGCAATGTTTTCGTCGCTCGGCTTGCCGGGCCTGAATGGATTCGTCGGCGAGTTTCTGATTTTCAAAGGCTCATTTGGCACGGCGGCCGTGTTCACCGCGGTTGCCGTGATCGGTCTCCTTGTCACAGCAATCGTTTTCATGCGGGCAATGCAGTTGCTCTTCAGTGGAACGCTCTCAGAAGACTGCAGAACGTTCCCAGATCTTTTGCGAAGCGAAAAACTTGTCATCGTTCCTATCACGCTCCTGATGTTCGCCATCGGCATCGCGCCGCAGTTCATCCTCAACATTTTCAATACGACGGTCGTTCATATGGCGCGTGTGTTATCCCTGGCATGATGGCCTGGACAATTTACCTAACGTTCGCGGGAGCCGTATTGTCGCTTCTCTTGCCTGGTCTTCTTGCCCGCTGGATTGCGTTGCTGACGACGATTGCAGGGCTCGTACTGGGTCTGATCGTGTTCGTCTGCACTCCTATTGCAGATCTGTCGCATTTCACCACCATCGTTCGTGTGCCGTGGGTCCCGATGCTTGGGATGAATTACCATCTCGCGCTCGATGGCATCAGTCTGACCATGGTTCTGGTCACTGGCATTTCGGCGGTGAGCACAGTGCTGTTTTCGTGGGATATTGAAAATCGCCAGAACGAATTCTTTTTCTGGCTGCTGTTGGTAGTGGCCGGGTGCTACGGCGTTTTCCTCAGTGCCGATCTGTTTTTGTTATTCGTCTTCTATGAACTCGTGATTGTGCCGAAATATTTTCTCATCGCCGTTTTCGGCTCAACCAACAAGGAATACGGCGCCATGAAGCTGACGTTGTATTCATTTTTCGGCGGCATGTTCGTGTTCGTGGGAATTCTGGTGGCGTATGTAACTGCAGGCTCACTAGACCTGACTCAGCTCGCGCAATTCCAATTTTCACCGCAACTGCAATCGTGGGCTTTCCCAGTTTTATTTCTCGGATTCGCCGTGCTCGCCGGCATCTGGCCATTGCACACATGGGCGCCAACGGGTCACGCTGCTGCGCCGACTGCGGGTTCGATGCTGCTGGCGGGGATCGTAATGAAGCTCGGTTCCTACGCTGGGCTTCGCGTGGCGATGAATCTTTTTCCGCAAGGATTTCAGATGTGGACCAACTGGATTGCTGTGCTGGCCATCGTAGGAATCGTTTATGCGGCGGCAGTCGCGTTACGGCAAACTGACCTGAAGCTCGTCATAGGCTATTCCAGCGTAAGTCACATGGGGTTTGTGCTACTTGGCTTCGCGACTGCCAACGCGCTCGGCGTTTCCGGCGCGGTGCTGCAAATGTTTTCGCATGGCGTCATCGCGGCCCTGTTATTCGCCGTGGCCGGACGCATGATTTATCGCCGCACGCACACACGCGAACTCGACACGCTCGCTGGGATGAATCTGAGCCACGCACTACCGTTTGCAGCGTTTACGTTTGTCGTTGCGGCGGCTGCATCGATGGGTATCCCCGGTTTCAGTGGATTCGCAGCCGAGATCACCATTCTCATCGGAGCCTGGAAAAGTTATCCCGTTGCCGTCTGGATCGCTGGCGGAGGAATGGTTCTGGTTGCTGCGTTTACCTTGCGAGCGTTGAAGAAATCCTTCTTCGACGAACCAGCCTCTGGTGTGCGCGTGCAGAGTGGCCGGGTTGCGACCGATCCGGATTGGAATGAGCGGCAGAGCGTTACGATTCCCGAGAAAATTGGCGCCTGTATGCTGATGCTAACAACGCTTGTAGTAGGCCTGTATCCGAAACTGCTGCTCGACCGTATCATGCCTGCTGTCGAAACGATGAGATTTCTAAAATGAAATTACGTGAGCGCTTGAGGCCTATGCGATTTAGCGATGTCATACCTTGAGCTTCTAAAACTTGCTTCTCCGGAAGCGGTAGTGGTCCTCACCGCGTTGGTTGTGCTTTCGATTAGTCTGCTTGCCAAACGGGCCGCGGCCGAATGTGCAGTTGTCGCTGCCCTTGGACTGTTAATTGCGATCGGCGCGGTTTTGCTCTTGCCGCCCAACACAACACTCTTCGGCGGGATGCTGGTGATCTCGCCACTGAATTCTTTGTTTGAGATTATCTGTCTGGTCCTCGCAATTTTCGCGATGCTGTTGGCGCAGGCGGAACAACTGCCGCCTCATTCCGGGGAATATCTGGCCATTATCCTTCTGGCCACCGTTGGCCTTATGCTGCTCGTGGGCAGCGAAGAACTGCTGATGATTTTCATCGGTCTGGAGCTGCTCGGGCTGTCGCTTTACGTGATGGCGGCTTTCAATAAGGCAGACGTGCGTTCGGCCGAAGCGGGTCTGAAATATTTTCTGTTCGGAAGCACCTCGAGCGCTTTCACACTCTTTGGGATCAGCCTGATTTATGGAATGTCGGGGACAACCAGTCTCGCTGCGATTTCTACAAAGCTGGCTGCTACGCCAGTGCAGCCACTGCTAGCAGTTGGGATTGTCATGACGCTCGTTGGTTTCGCGTTCAAGATCGCTGCGGCGCCGTTTCATCTCTGGGCGCCGGACGCATACCAGGGTGCACCTGTGCCGAGCGCGGCGTTCATCGCTTCCGGTTCGAAGGTTGCATCGTTCGTTGTGCTGGGAAAAATTGTGCTTGTGGGGTTCGCACCTGTGCAGGGCAACGCCGGATGGCACTCCATGGTTGCAGGCTGGTCGCCTGTGCTTGCGGCGCTTGCAGCGTTGTCGATTGTTATCGGGAATCTCGTCGCGCTCGCGCAATCGAATGTGCGCCGGCTGCTCGCGTACTCCGCTGTCGCACACGCAGGATACACGTTGACCGGAATTGTGGCCGGTGGACGAGATGGTTTTTCAGCAGCTTTGTTCTACACGACTGTTTATGCCATCACGCTTGTCGGCGCATTCGGCGTTGTTGGCGCGGTGCGACGCGAAACCGGTGGCGACGATTTCTCTAATTTTTCCGGGCTCGCCTCGCGTTCTCCGTTGCTGGCCGGATGCATGGCAATTTTCATGTTGTCGCTGGCAGGCATTCCTCCATTGGCGGGATTTTTCGGAAAATTTTATCTGTTTAGCGTTGCGCTGCGTTCTGGCGTAAACAACCAGCTTCTTTGGCTTGTTGCGCTGGGTCTCCTTGGCAGTTTTGTTTCGCTCTATTATTACCTTCTTGTGTTGAAAGCGATTTTTGTTAATGAACTAACGATCACCCAGACGCGGACGGTCGATCGCGTGGCAGGAAGCGGGTTTGCAACTGATTACAGTCACCTTGCTTGCTGCTGGCGTTGTTTTCCTGGGCGTAATGCCCACTTTTCTGGCATCCCGCATTCTCGCTGCAATCCCGTGAGCAATCTCAAAAAAGACGCAATTAACGCTTGACTGAAGCGCTGTAAGTTTTGCATCAAAAGTAATAGCCTCGTTGTGAGGTTGGAGATGTAAAGATGGGTAGCATCAGCCAATTCATTGAACGACATTTCCGACATTTCAATGCGGCGGTGTTGAAAGACGCCGCAGATGCGTACATCGCGCATCTGGATCGCGGCGGAAAAATGATGCTCACCCTGGCGGGCGCCATGAGCACGGCCGAATTGGGCGTCTCGCTCGCGGAAATGATTCGTCAAGATAAGGTGCACGCCATCACCTGCACGGGTGCGAATCTGGAGGAGGACCTTTTCAATCTTGTTGCGCGAAGCAAATACGAGCGGATTCCCAACTATCGCGAGCTAAGTCCGCAGCAAGAGGAGGAGTTGCTGCAGCGTCACCTCAATCGTGTCACCGATACCTGTATTCCGGAAGAGGAGGCGATGCGTCGCATTGAACACGCCGTACTCGATGAATGGGTCACCGCTTCGGAGACGAACCAGAGAAAATTTCCTCACCAATTTCTTTATAAGATCTTGCGGGAATGCCGTCTCAAACAGTTTTACGAAATCGATCCTGCCGATAGTTGGATGGTTGCCGCCGCCCATAAGAATTTACCGTTGTTCGTGCCGGGCTGGGAAGATTCGACTTTAGGAAACATTTATGCAGCCCGCTGTATTACTGGTACAATTAGTAATGTGCAGGCGGTCCGTTCGGGGATCGAATACATGATCGAGCTCGCCGAGTGGTATCGGCAGTTGTCAAAGAATTCAGCCATCGGTTTTTTCCAAATTGGCGGCGGTATCGCCGGCGATTTTCCAATTTGCGTTGTTCCAATGTTAAATCAGGACGTAGTCACCATGGCTGTTCCGGAATGGAGTTACTTTTGTCAGATCAGTGATTCTACGACGAGCTTCGGCTCATATTCCGGTGCTGTACCGAATGAAAAGATCACGTGGGGAAAGCTAAACGTCGATACGCCGCGGTTCGTTATCGAATCCGACGCAACGATCGTTGCGCCGTTGATCTTTGCCAAAATCCTGGGCTGGTAAGGAGTTAGGCCTGGCCTTATTGCCAATGGCCGGGCACCCACACCCAGCCGTTGTGACGATGCATGTGGTCCGTTGCAAATTCGTTTGGTGATAACCCAATGGCTTTGTTGTTGGCCAAAGTCCGTTTCGATAGCGTAAGCCTGATTTTGAACCGATGATCCCGGATGCTCTACGTTGTCGCCACGCCGATAGGAAATTTGAACGATATCACCTTGCGGGCGCTCGCCGTCTTCAAGCAGGCGGACCTTATCGCGGCGGAAGATACGCGGCATTCGGGTTTATTACTCAAGCACTTCGAAATTAAGAAGCCGTTCGTCAGTTATCATAAACATAACGAAGCAGCACGCACGGCGGAGCTGGTTGACCGCCTTGCTCGTGGCGAAACCATTGCGCTGATTACCGACGCAGGGACGCCCGGACTCTCCGATCCCGGGGTTCGCCTCATTCGCGAATGCATTAGGCGCGAACTGCCATTTACGATAATCCCGGGTCCGTCAGCCCTCCTGACGGCATTACTGGGTTCCGGATTTTCCACCGAAAAGTTTTCGTTTCGCGGATTTATTCCGGTAAAAAGCGGGCGACGAGAGCGTGAGTTGCGGACGGCAGCCGAACAGCAGGAAACCACGATTTTTTTTGAATCGCCTTATCGATTAGTTAAAACGCTCGCAGCTTGCGCTAGCATCATGCCAAATCGGCAACTTTGTGTCGCGCGCGAACTGACAAAAAAATTTGAGGAATTTCGCCGCGGTACCGCCGAGCAGTTGCTGTCGAATTATCAAGCACACCCTCCAAGAGGCGAAGTTGTGCTAGTAGTTTCGGGGTCATAGCAGTTCTGTTCCTGCGCGGCGAATAAAGAAGCCTTAATCGACGTCCAATCCAGCAAGCAAATTTTAGCTGGAACCATGCGAACGAATATTGCCTCTTCCAAAAGTTTCATGATTTCCCGGTGTCCCGTGGAGTTGGTCGCTTCTTCCGGGTTTGCGACTTGGACAAGTGAGCTGCGTCGACAAAATGGCCGGACCGTTAACACTTTTGCAGGCGGACTAAGCAGGTTCTGCGATTATCATGTGATGACCGCCCTGCCACGCATTGTCGTTCCTGTGCTGGCCGGACTAGCAATCACGTTCTTCCAGATGGCGATGTCCGTCGGTTTGCTGGCTCCAGAAGAACCGCTTGCCGAACGATATTTCACATTGGTTCAGCACGACAGTTACTGGTTCCAAAATATTATGGATCGCGGATACCAAACAATTGTCCCCCCGATCGAGCACAAAGTAATAGAAGTCTCCAACGTGGCGTTTTTCCCTGCGTACCCTGCGATTGCCGCTGCCCTTCGGCTAGCGTTCAACATCAGCAGCGACACTGCGTTGTTAATTACTGCTCAGCTCGGTGCCTGGGGCTTTTGGGTTTATTTCTTTCTGTTCTGCAAGCGCTGGAAGGTTCCGCCTGCACTTCAAATCAGTGGCACGCTTCTTATCCTTGCCCATCCAGCAAGTTTCTTTTTGATCGCTGGCTACTCAGAATCGCTCTTTCTAATGGCGTTGCTCGGTTTCATCTACTGGAGTACGGCGAAAGGCCGCAGCGCGAAGGTTCTGGCTGGAGTACACGGAATCGTCATGTCAGCAGCGCGCATTGTTGGAATTGTGTGTGCAGCCTTTCCTGTTGTGCGGGCAATTTTTCAAAGTGGATGGAGGCCCTTGTTAAAGCCGCTCAAGTGGGTTCATGAAAACCGGGCGGCAGTGGGATTGGCCATGGTGGCGACCTGCGGCGCGGTGGCGTTCTTCGCGTACTGTCAGGTGCGTTGGGGCAGGTGGGATCTTTACATGCTCACTCAGTCGGCTGGATGGAGCATCGAGCCCGACTACCTTGCAGTGTTCAAGCTCGAGAGCTATCGCTGGCTCATTCCCGCGCCGAATAACCCGACTGAAGCGAGTCAAATGTCGATGACGCTGGGTGCCGTTCTTTTTGTCGGGGTCCTCATCTGTGAAGTCGTTCCAGCCTTTCGCCGACGGGCGTGTTTGGCGATGCGCGCCGGCACCTACTTTTGCGCGGCCGCGATTTATTACCTCTCGGTTAGTGGAGTCGCCGGCGTCGATATGGAAAGCATGCTCCGCTACGAGTTTTGCGCGTATGCGTTGATCGTTCTGGCGTTTTTGAATTTTTTGCGTCAATTTCGGTCGCCACCCATATGGGTGCGTGCGTCGGCAATGGCGGCAGTAGCGATCCTCAGCGCTGCCGGGATTTGCGTACAGGGGTGGTATATCTGGAATTTTACGCGAGGCAACTGGGTCGCGTAGCGGAACATGAAAACAAGCGTTGTCATTATAGGAGCGGGTCCGGCAGGACTTACGGCCGGGTATTTGCTCTCGAAAAACGAGGTGGATGTCGTCATCTTGGAGGCCGACCCCGTTTACGTCGGCGGTATTTCTCGCACGGCCAAATACAAGGGTTTTCATTTTGACATCGGTGGGCACCGTTTCTTCTCAAAATCGAAAGCGGTCGAAGACTTGTGGACGGAGATTTTGCCAAATGACATGCTCGTGCGCCCGCGCTCATCGCGCATTTTTTACGGAGGCAAATTCTTTTCCTATCCGCTCAAGCCGGTGGAGGCGCTTTTGAAGCTTGGAATTCTCAAGTCCACCCTTTGCGTTTTCTCATGGTTAAAGGCACGCCTGTTTCCGGTGCGAAACCCGCGGAATTTCGAAGATTGGGTGAGCAACCAGTTTGGGAAGCGGCTCTTTAACACATTCTTCAAAAGTTACACCGAAAAAGTCTGGGGAATGAACTGCAGGGAAATTTCCGCCGACTGGGCGGCTCAGCGCATCAAGGGCCTATCGTTAGGCAGCGCAATCAAAAACGCGCTCCTGCCGCAACGGTGCAACGGCGACCGGAGCAAAGTCATAAAGACGCTAATCAATTCTTTCCGCTATCCGCGGCGCGGGCCGGGCATGATGTGGGAGGCATGCGCCGAAAAGATAACGACGCTGGGCGGAAAGCTCGAGATGGGTTGTCGAGTAAAGCGTTGTTCGTTCGTTGAAGAATCCGGCAACTGGGAACTGGAATACGAGGATCAGCACTGCGACGTCCGTGTCATCGAAACCGAACATGTAATTTCATCCGCGCCAATGCGGGAGCTGGTTTGCGGTTTGTCGCCCGCTGTGAGTGAACGGACGAGACGGGCGGCCCGCGGCCTCAAGTATCGCGATTTTCTCACCGTCATGTTGATTTTGAGAGATCGCCAGATGTTCGACGACAACTGGATCTATATCCACGATCCGAGCGTCAAAGTTGGCCGGGTTCAAAACTTTCGATCGTGGTCCCCCGAAATGGTGCCCGAACCGGACAAAGTCTGTTACGGCTTGGAGTATTTCTGTTTTGAACACGACGGCCTGTGGAACTCGAGCGACAGCGACTTAATCGATCTGGCCAAACGCGAGCTGATTCAGATTGGACTGGCGAAGCAAGGCGATTTTGTGGACGGCTGTGTTATTCGCCAGAAAAAAGCCTACCCGGTTTACGACGATAATTATGCGCAAAACGTGGCCATCGTTCGCCGGGAACTGGAGACTCGTTACCCAAACCTGCATGTAGTCGGACGCAACGGCATGCACAAATACAACAACCAGGACCATGCCATGATGACAGCGATGTTGTCTGTGGAAAATATTCTGGCCGATGCGAAGCTGTACGATCTCTGGCAGGTAAACAGTGACGCCGAATATCATGAAGCCGGAACCGCTCCCATGGAGGAAACAAAAGGATCCGCGCTACGTCTCGTACCCACCCGTGTGGTCGCTGCATCAGAGCTGGCGACCGAGGGATAGCGGTCGCGAGTGTGTGCGTTAGGCGTTTTCGAATTCTTCCACCGGCGGGCAGGAGCAGAAGAGATTTCTATCTCCATACACATTGTCGATGCGCGCCACGGCCGGCCAGAATTTGTGGTCGCGTGTCCCGGCGGTGGGGAACGCTGCTTGTTCGCGCGAGTAGGCGTGGTCCCACTTATCCGAGGCGATCTCTCGCGCGGTGTGCGGGGCGTTTTTGAGCAGATTATCTTTTCCATCCTGTTTCTCGTCCGCAATTGCTTTCATTTCTGCGTGAATCGAAATCATTGCCTCGCAAAACCGATCAAGCTCGTGTTTCGGTTCGCTTTCGGTCGGCTCGATCATCATTGTCCCGCCTACTGGCCACGAGATGGTTGGTGCATGAAAACCGTAGTCCATTAAACGTTTTGCCACGTCTCCGACTTCAAGCCCTGCATTTTTCCACTGGCGCACATCGACGATGCATTCGTGTGCGACGAAACCGCGCTTACCTTTGAAGAGAACGGGAAAATACGGATCGAGACGTTTGGCCATGTAGTTCGCGTTCAGAATTGCGATTGCGCTCGCTCGCTCCAATCCCTCTGGACCCATCATCCGAATATACATCCATGTAATCGTCAAGATGCTGGCGCTGCCCCAGGGAGCTGCAGTGACTGGGCCGACAGAGTAGCGTATGCCTCCGGTTTGCGCTGATTCGGCTGGCGCCACTTCTTTTGCCGGCAGAAACTCGACAAGATGTTTGGCTACGCCAATCGGCCCCACGCCGGGCCCGCCGCCACCGTGCGGAATACAAAACGTTTTGTGCAAATTCAAATGGCAAACATCAGCGCCGTAATCACCTGGACGGCAAAGACCCACCTGCGCATTCAGGTTTGCGCCATCCATGTAAACCTGTCCGCCATGTGCGTGGACGATGTCGCAGATTTCGCGAATCGTGGGCTCGAAGACGCCGTGAGTTGAAGGATAAGTCACCATGAGGGCGGCGAGATCACGCGCGTGTTCATCTGCTTTGGCGCGCAAATCAGCAAGATCGATGTCGCCGTCTTTGAGGCATGCGACCGAGACAACCTTAAAGCCGGCCATTACCGCACTGGCCGGATTCGTGCCGTGCGCCGAGGTCGGAATGAGGCAAATGTTGCGATGCGCTTCACCGCGCGACGCATGAAATTCACGGATGGCCAGCAAACCGGCGAATTCACCTTGCGATCCGGCATTCGGTTGCAATGAAACTGCCGCGAAGCCGGTGATCTCAGCGAGCCAGCCTTCCAACTGAAGGAACATTTCCAGGTAACCTGCCGCCTGTTCGACAGGCGCGAATGGATGCAATTCGGCGAACTCCGGCCATGAGATCGGAAACATTTCCGCTGTGGCATTGAGCTTCATTGTGCATGAGCCCAGCGGGATCATCGATGTGGTAAGTGAAAGATCTCGCGATTCAAGCTTTTTCAAATAGCGCAGCATTTCTGTCTCGGTGTCGTGTGTATTGAAGATCGGGTGAGTGAGAAATTCCGAAGTGCGGGCCGCAAACCTCGGGATCCGCAGCGGTGGCTCGCCCAGTTTATCGTCGTCAAAGTCGCGCACATTCGTGCCGCGAAAGATGGACATCAGTAATTCGATGTCTCGAGGCGTTGTCGTTTCGTCGAAGGAAATGCCGATCGCCCTGGGACCAAACGCGCGCAGGTTGCAACCCGACTGCGCCGCGTGCCTTAAAATCATTTCACTCGAATTCACTTCAACCCGAACGGTGTCGAAAAAATTCTCATGGCTAATCGTGCAGCCAAGAGAGCGCAGGCCCTCCGCAAGTCGACTCGCTAGCCGGTGAACGCGTTTTGCGATTGCGCGCAAGCCATTTGGGCCGTGATAGACCGCATACATCGATGCAATGACGGCAAGGAGAACCTGTGCAGTGCAAATATTGCTGGTCGCCTTGTCGCGCCGGATGTGTTGCTCGCGTGTTTGCAGGGCGAGCCGGTAAGCGGCGTGTCCTCCCGCGTCGTGTGAAACGCCCACCAGCCGGCCGGGCATATGACGTTTAAATTGATCGCGCGTTGCGAAATATGCCGCATGCGGTCCGCCGAATCCCAGCGGCACACCAAAACGCTGTGTATTACCGACGGCCACATCCGCTCCAAATTCTCCCGGCGGCTTCAGCAGTGTGAGGGCAAGGACGTCTGCCGCGACAACTGCCAGCGCACCCGCATTGTGCGCCTCACGGATAAAATCCGCGTAATCTTCAATCGCGCCATCCGTAGCTGGATATTGCACGAGTGCGCCGAACACCGCGTCATCAAATTCGAATTGCGAGTAGTTACCAAGCCTGATGTCGATCCCGAGCGGCTTCGCGCGGGTTTGGATCACGGCGAGCGTTTGCGGATGACAATTATCGGCGACAAAGAACGTTTTGCGATTTGGAACAACAGCGTGACAAAGCGCCATCGCTTCGGCGGCGGCTGTCGCTTCGTCCAGCAATGACGCGTTTGCGATATCGAGCGCCGTGAGATCGGTGATCATCTGCTGGAAATTCAGCAGTGCTTCTAGCCGGCCCTGCGCAATTTCCGCCTGATACGGTGTGTAAGCGGTGTACCACCCCGGATTCTCAAGGATGTTTCGCTGAATAACAGGTGGCGTGATGCAGCCGTAGTAGCCAGCCCCGATAAAGGATCGGGTGATTTTGTTCTTCGTGGCGATTTGCCGTAGCTCAAGCAACGCTTCGGATTCCGATTTCGGTTTTGGCAAATTGAGCTGTCGCTCAAGACGAATGTTCTTTGGAACGGTGGCCTCAATGAGCGCTCCAAGGCTGTCGAATCCAACCTCGCCCAACATCCCACGGACTTCTTCCTCGTTCGGTCCGATGTGTCTGCGTGCGAACGAATCAATGTCGAAAATTGGTTCGTGTATTTGCATCGGAAGAGACTACGGCGCGCTACACACGCTTCAACTATCGAGCGCTGCCTGCGCCGCAGCCAAGCGCGCGATAGGAACTCGGAACGGACTGCAACTGACGTAATTGAGAGCGAGCCGGTGACAGAACTTGACGCTATTGGGTTCGCCGCCATGTTCGCCGCAAATGCCTAGTTTGATGTTGGGCCGGGTCTTTCGGCCGAGCTCGCAAGTAATTTCCATTAAGCGACCAACCCCTTTCTGATCGATTGACGCGAAGGGATTGGTATCGACGATATCAAGCTCGGCGTAAGCAGGGAGGAAAGTCCCGGAGTCGTCGCGGCTCATTCCCAGCGTGGTCTGCGTGAGGTCATTTGTGCCAAAGCTAAAAAACTCCGCGTCGCGCGCGATTTGGTCAGCGACGATTGCCGCGCGCGGGATCTCGATCATTGTGCCGACCAAATATTTGAATTTCGTTCCTTTTTCCTTCGCTACTTTTTCGGCGATGTGCCGGACGATGTCGATCTGCAGTTTTAGCTCACGCGGGAATCCGACAAGGGGAATCATGATTTCGGGGTGAACCTTGATTCTCCGGGCTTGCACCTCGGCGGCTGCTTCAAAAATCGCGCGTGCCTGCATTTCGGAAATCTCCGGGAACGTGATTCCCAATCGGCAACCGCGATGGCCGAGCATGGGATTGAACTCGTGCAGTTCGTGTACGCGTCGGCTGATTTGTTCAAACGGGATACCCAGCTTATTTGCCAGCTCGTTCTGCTGCCCTTCGTCCGCGGGCAAAAACTCATGCAGCGGAGGATCGAGAAAACGAATCGTCGCCGGTAAACCTTTCAGCGCGGTAAAAATCCCGATGAAATCTTTCCGCTGGTAGGGAAGCAATTTTGCCAATGCCCGAGCTCTCTCATCCTTTGTTTTTGCCAGGATCATTTCCCGCATGGCATCAATCCGGTCGCCTTCAAAAAACATGTGCTCGGTGCGACAGAGACCGATCCCTTCTGCGCCAAATGCGACTGCGTTTTTGACTTGCCCGGGAGTATCGGCATTTGTGCGGACTCCGAGAGTGCGGAATGCGTCCGCCCATTTCATCAACTTCGCGTACTCCTGATAGGTAACGCTTTTCTTTGCGTCGAGCGAGCCATCGACGAGAACTTGAATGATCTCTGAAGGCGCCGTGGCGACTTCGCCGGCAAATACTTCGCCTGCCGTGCCATCGATGGAAATGTAATCGCCGCGATTTAATCGCGTGCCGTTCGCGCTGAGTGTCCCCTTGCGGTAATCGATTTGGATCCCCGTCGCGCCGCACACGCACACTTTGCCCATTTGACGGGCAACCAGCGCTGCATGCGACGATACGCCGCCGCGGGAGGTCAGAATTCCTTCGGCAGCGATCATGCCACGCAAATCTTCTGGGGACGTTTCGATCCGTGCGAGCACGACTTTTTCGCCCCGATCCGCGCGCATCACAGCTTCCTCCGCACTAAATACCACGTGGCCGCACGCCGCACCGGGGCCAGCGGCGAGGCCGGTCCCAATTTTCTTCGCATTCTGTACTGCCTTCCGATCAAAGACCGGTGCGAGCAAATGTGAGAGCGAATCGGCCGGAACTCGACGAACGGCGTCCTTCCTGGATATCAATTTCTCCCCCACCATCTCGACCGCGATACGCACCGCGGCATGACCCGTGCGTTTACCGTTTCGAGTTTGCAAAATGTACAGGCGATTTTCCTCGACCGTGAACTCGAGGTCTTGCATGTCTTTGAAATGCCGCTCGAGGATGCTGCGCACTTTCATAAGTTCCTTATGCGCAGCGGGCATTTCGTTCGCTAGGTCGGCGATCGGACGTGGAGTGCGCACACCTGCGACCACATCTTCCCCCTGGGCGTTAATAAGGTATTCGCCGTAGAAAACTTTTTCGCCGGTGGCCGGATCGCGTGTGAACGCGACCCCAGTCGCGCTGCTGTCGCCCATGTTGCCAAACACCATGGTTTGGACATTCACCGCGGTTCCCCATTCGTGTGGGATACCGTATTTTCGTCGATAAACCATGGCGCGATCGTTCATCCATGAACCGAAAACCGCTCCGATTGCTCCCCAAAGTTGTTGGTTTGGATCCTGCGGAAAAGATTTTCCTGCGCGCTCGCTAATCAACGTCTTGAACCGCTCCACCAGCTCTTTCAAATCGGCAACGGTCAATCGCACATCTGGAAAGTCATGCTTGCCGTAGCGCTCATCCTTCAGCCGCTCGATCACACTCTCAAACGGCTCGTGGTCCTCGTTTGATCGTTTTTGCACGCCCATCACAACATCGCCGTACATTTGAAGAAATCGTCGGTATGAGTCCCAGGCAAAGCGAGGGTTGCCTGTCTTCCCGGCGACGATCTCCACCACTTCGTCGTTCATGCCAAGGTTGAGAATCGTATCCATCATTCCTGGCATGGAATCGCGTGCGCCGGATCGTACTGAGACCAGCAAAGGCCGCTCTTTATCGCCGAACTTCTTGCCTGCCGATTTCTCAACCTTCGTCATTGCGGCTGCAACTTCCGATTTCAACTGCTGCGGATATGCGCGGGCGTGATCGTAAAAATAACTGCAAACTTCCGTGGTGATGGTAAACCCAGGCGGCACTGGCAGACCAATTCGGGTCATTTCATGGAGGTTCGCTCCTTTACCGCCTAACAGGGGTTTCATTGCGCCTTTTCCATCCGCATGGCCATCGCCAAAGTAGTAAACATGGCGCGATCCGCCTGTTCCTTTTCCCGTTCCGGTTTTACGTGTTCTGGAGCGGGATGCTTTCACGCGTCGAGCGCGTTTTACAGAAGTGAGCTTTTGTTTTTTGGCCATAAAGTTCAGCGTCGTCCGCAGCCATCACGGGAACGAAGCGCCAAACTAAATTCCGGCGTGACGATGTCAACGGTCAGGGCCGCGCTGTGCAGCTATCGGAGGCCCCAGTGCGGCCGCCCCTCGACTCGGCCAGCCCTTAAGCTGGCGTGGTCTCACCGTTCGTAAGAACTTCGGCAATCGTTGCAGTAAAGTCCTCGACACCCGTGCTGGGCACAATGATGCTGTTACGGCGGCCGTGAGCTTCCTCGGTGATGCGCAAGAATCTCCCGCGCTCGTTTTCGCGGAGCTCTATGTAGAAGTGCTTGCGCTCGATTTGAAGTTCTTTCGCCTCGATGATGTTATCCATTTTGCCTTGAGGCCGCCGAGTTTATCCGTAGGCGACCGGGAAGGGAAGAAAAATTCACGGCCCTCAGGGGAATTTCTTACGTAGTTGTCGGGCCCTCGTTTGCGAGGCTCCTGGCGATCCCACGCTCATGGTGACTGCTGTTCGGAGGTTGGGTTGCCCTGCCGTCCACTCAATCTAGACTCTGGTCGCGTTCTTTCCTGGACCGCCGAACATGCCTTCTCCAATCAATCCCAGCTCTGATAGATCGCCGGATCGCCAGCCTGGGGCGGTTCTTTTGTCAAAAAACGGACGGCGAACGCATGATCCGTACGCCGCGTTTCGATTCGGCGATTTCGCTTTGTTCACGGCGGGAAATCTACTTTCGATCACAGGCCGGCTGATGCTTGCCGTGGCAGTTGAATGGGAAATTTACGCGCGGACGCATTCCGCCACGGCGCTTGGTCTTGTCGGTTTGGCGATTGCCGTCCCCGTCGTCACGCTATCCCTGCCAGCCGGGCATTTGGCAGATCGACTTAGCCGAAAACACATCATTCTGGTGACGCAAATCCTTAGCGCGGTGAGCTCGCTGGCTCTGGCGTTGGTATCATGGAAGCATCTTGCCATTCCTCCGATCGCGCCTTTGCGTGCTGGCAATCACATCCTGGCTGCGATTGCAGCCATATTTGAGCGGCATCATCCGATTGTTCACTTCGACGATGCCTCAGTCCCGCTTATTTATCTGCTTCTGTTTATCGGAGCTTCGGCTCGCACATTTAGCTGGGCGGCTCGCAGTTCGTTTTTCCCCACACTGGTTCCTCGTGATGTCTTCGCAAATGCGGTGACCTGGAACAGCAGCATCTTTCAAATCGGATCCGTGGTCGGACCAGCGTTGAGCGGATTACTGATCGCGTATCTTGGATTTTCTTTTGTCTATTTGCTGGATGCGCTGTGTTCGTTTGCTTTCTTTCTTCTGGTTTTTTCGATCCATCGTAGCAAACAAGTGCGCGATCGTTCCGAAGCGAATACCTGGCAAAGTCTCGTCGCCGGTGTGCGGTTTGTGTTCGCCCGAAGGGTGATCCTGGCCACGATTACGCTGGATCTTTTCGCTGTTTTGCTGGGGGGTGCGACTGCGTTAATGCCGATCTTTGCCGATCGAATCCTTCATTGCGGGCCCGTTGGTCTCGGTTGGATGCGGGCCATGCCTGCGATCGGTGCTTTTGCGACCGCAATGGCGGTGGCGCATCTGCCGCCCATGAAACATGCCGGTAAGACCTTGCTCTGGTGTGTTACTGGATTTGGCCTTACAACGATCCTTTTCGGATTGTCGAAAACGTTTTGGTTATCGCTCGGGCTGCTGTGTCTCATTGGAGCGTTCGACAGCGTAAGTGTGATCATCCGCGGTTCGATTGTGCAACTGGTTACGCCGGACGAAATGCGGGGACGTGTCTCGTCCGTAAACAATATTTTCATCGGCACCTCGAACGAATTCGGTGCATTGGAATCGGGATTGACTGCTGCGCTTTTCGGACCGGTGATCTCGGTGGTTGCCGGAGGAATCGGAACAATTCTGGTAGTGTTCGGTGTCGCCATTCGCTGGCCGGAGACACGCAAGATCGGCGCGCTGGACAACGATCTACGCTAAGATGCGCCTGCGGGTGGGCCTCTTTTAAACGACCGGCCGCAGCGCCTGACATAGACGACACCCTACAAAGATTGTCGAAACCTAAAACGCGCCGTGCAGTGAAATGGTACCGTAGGGAGCGCCGCCATCCTGGTGGTAACGAACTTCCGCGCGGAAAAAATCGAAGTTTCTATACGGCTGATAGCCGACCTCGCCGGTAAACGTCACAATTGGCGAAATTTTCCAGTCAAAGCCCGCGCCCGTTCGAACTTCACTGTAGGTCAGGATCGCATTGTTGAGCCGGGGAATTCCGTGCGAATCGCCGAATTCCTCATCCACGCGATAACTTGCTTCTTTCACTGTCGCGCCCGCGTAGAGCGATACATTACGGCTCATTTCATATTCCAGTCGCGGCATCGGCAGGACGGCGTTCAGTAGCCATTGCTGACCCAGTTTCCAACGAAAACCTGCGGCAGGAATAACTGGATATTTTCGTTCCACATCGACACTCACACCCAGGATGAGCTGCAGGTTTGGACTAAAGATATATGTGCCACCAACGTAGAATGGCAGATTAAAATCATCCCAATTCAAGTGTCCCAAACCAGAGTCATAGAGGCCCGGTTGACCTTCGGCCCTGACGATGATCGAATCCGAAAGCTGCATGTCCAGTCCAATGATCGTGCTGAAGGATTGCAGAGTATTCGGCAGGGCGGTGCCGTCCGGGAAACCGAACGAGAACCTTTCCCATTCGGCGCCCAACCGCAAAACACCGACTTTTATTCGCGGCGTCAAAACCGCCCGGATCTCCGAATCGATTTCGTCGAAGTCGTTAACCCTTTTGCGCCCGCGATCTACATCACCTTCGCCCACGTACGTGCCTTCAGCAGAAAACTCGCCCGAGAGAGGCCAAAACGAGCTATCGCCATCCTCGGAAAATGCCGTCGGGACGAAAAAAAGTGATGCGAGAAAAAACAAAAAGAGCGCTCGCGACGCAAATGTTCTCATTCGATTCACCGTCCACCACTGTCCCGTCGGAATGCGGTAACAGCTTTGGTAATGTTTTTCATCATTAGCGATTCCGATCCTAACCGCTCGACACCATGCAGCGACCCGAGCTCGGCCGACGAGATCATGTCGCCACGCCAAACCAGCGTGGATGGTTTTCCTTCGACGGTGACAGGCCACAATTGATAGAGCGTGAGCGCAACATAATATCCGCCGCTGGCGTAGTACAAGACGTCTGCAGCCTGATAGGTTCCACCGGCACCGCTACGGCTGTAGGACGCTCCAAGGGTGGCAACGCCCTGATCGTTGGCATCAAGAAGTTCCCAATATAGCTCCGGTGTGAGTGATCCAGATCCGCGTCCAATTCCTGTGGCACCAAGCAATCCAGAAAATTGACGTCGAATCTTATCCTGCTCGCGCAATAAGGCGTTCACTTCATCACTGGCCCGGATAGACGGACCGGCGTGATTATAAGGGGGTTCTGCGGCCATGCCGCCGGACGCGAAAGCCTTCGTTCGCGCGGCGAGCAGATCTGCCCAAAAGGTTACAACGGACTCGGGCATAACGCCGGCGCCCCTTGCTACTCGGGCGGCGGAAAGTCTTTGTGCTTCTTCCTTGCTCAGTTGCAGGTCGCGACTCAGCTTGTCGGTCGCCGTGACGAATGCACGAACCGACGCGTTACCCGGCGCGTTTTTCAGGCTTTCGAAGTTCGCCGGGTTTGGGTTCGACGGCAGATCGGAATGCAAAAAAACCTTCAATTCCCGATGCTTTGCGGGATTCCATCTTCGCAACGCTGCGCTTTGCTGGGCAGGCGATCCCGGAACGACATAACAGCTTTGTACCGCTAACAACCGGGAATTGTTCATCGGCGGTCCGTGAGCGGTCTTTACATCTGTCTTTGCCAGTTGCGCCAAGTCGACTTTGTCGAAGATTGAAAAAGAGGCGAGTTCGGAAACTGGGTCCGCGCTCGCGTTGTTCGGGCTGGCCATCAGCAACAGGGAGAGTGCGACAACAAGGGCGATTAATCGGAGCCGTGTAATTCCTAAAAGGGTTTCAACGTTCATGGGAGTTAACCTGTTGGATGATGACATGGTTGCAAATCCAAACGATCGCCGCAATAGAGATTGAGATGAACAAACCAGTTATTGCGCTTCATCATTTGAGCAAGAATTACGGAAACGTGCACGCCGTGCAGGACCTTTCTTTCAACATCGCAGGTGGAACGATTTTCGGTTTTCTCGGTCCAAATGGCGCCGGCAAGACAACCACGATGCGAATGCTTTGCGGCCTGACGGACCCGACCGGCGGACGAGCGATCATTGAAGACGCCGACGCATGGAGCGAAAGGCAAAAAGTGCGCACCAAATTCGGTTATGTTTCCCAAAGCTTCAGTCTTTACCGGGATCTGACGGTTCTTGAAAATTTTCGCTTTTTTGGCGGCGCCTACGCGGTGCCGAAAGCTGAACTGAATGACCGGATCGAGCGTTTGCTTCGTGTGATCGATCTGCGGGACAAAAGAAACGCCACCGCTGACAATTTGTCCGGAGGAATGCGACAGCTGCTGGCAATCGGCTGCGCATTGGTTCATGAACCCTCTGTGTTGTTTCTCGATGAGCCCACGCGCGGGCTGGATCCAGTGCACCGCCAACAAATCTGGGATTTGCTATACGATCTAAGTATTAACGGAAAAACAGTTTTCGTTACCACCCACTACATGGACGAGGCGGAACGGTGCACCGAAGTGGGTTTCATCGAGAATGGCCGCTTGCTGGCAAAAGCATCGCCGCGTGCGTTGAAGGAAAGTTTTCGCGCACGGTTGCTCGAGATCGATGTTGAGCCCCTAATGCCGGCGCTGGTGCGGTTGCGCGACGCGCCCGAGTTGCTGGGCGTCTCTTTGCGCAGCGGGAGTTTGCGTCTTTACGCGCCGGAAGCCGAGAAGCTGATTACCACATGGCGGGAAAACTGGCCATTTCCAGAACTACGCTTGTTAGGCGAGCGCTGGGTGGAACCTGATATGGAAGATGTTTTCACGGCGTACTCCCAGGGTTACGATGGCGTCTTGAAAGAAGTCGCCTCATGAGCTGGCTGTCATTCGAGGCGATCACGAGCGTCGCATACAAAGAGTTTCTGCATATTTATCGAGACCGACGTGTCCTCCTCCTGGTTCTGATCCTGCCGCCGCTATTTACGCTTCTCTTTGGTCACGCCTTCGAAACAAGTGAGTTGACCGATGTGCCCAGCCTTTTGGTTAATCATGACAACTCGGCGCGCTCGAAGGAGTTCATCGAGATGATTTCTAAGAACAAGACATTCCGATGGCGTTATGCCGCGCCCGAAATTAATAACGAGTCGGATCTGCTGGCCCATGGCGTGCGAGCGGCGCTGGATATACCCAGCGGATGGAACGAAAGCCTGGAAAACGGCGATCCAAAACCATTATTGCTTTACCTTGACGGCGCTGACATTAACACGGCTGATGCCGTCGAAGGTGGTGTCCGGGAAACCCTGGGCGATTTCCAGATCAAACAACGCGACCTGATGATCGAAAATCTGCCGGACGAGGTTTTCGAGCTTGGCAAACAGCTTCCGGTGCAAGTCCGCAAGCGATTTGTTTCCATGATGGAGATGTGGAAGGTCGACCGCAAAGTGCTCTACAACCCGAAGTCGCGTGTCATCGACTTCGTTGTTCCAGGTGTCATCGGCTTGATCTTGCAATTGTTGACGGTGACGCTGATGGCTTGCACCATCGCCCGGGAACGAGAATCGGGCACACTTTACCAACTAATGGTGACTGCGCTGCGCCGGCGCGAAATTGTGATTGGGAAAATGTTACCGTACCTGGTGGTCTCAGTCCTGCTGATCGTTATCATCATGCTGGTGAGCGGCTGGCATTTTGGGGTTGCATTTCATGATCTGCCAGCGCTGGCCCTTGTCTGCCTGTTATTTCTTCTCTGCTCGCTCGGCCTTGGTTTGCTCATCTCTGCGTTCTCGCGCACCCAGACCCAGGCGATCCAGTTCTCTGTTTTCTTCCTCCTGCCGGTGTTTGTGCTCTCCGGAGCGTTTGCGCCGCTGGAACAACTACCCAGAGCAGTGCGTTACGTCTCCGAGCTTTTCCCGCTTACGCATTTTTGCCGCGCGTTTCGCTTGGTGAACATGTACCGGGCGGGCCCTCAATTTTATGTGACCGATCTGGTTATTCTTTTGGCCGGAGCACTGATCACATTTCTGGGCGCCTCTTTTCTGCTGAGGCGGATCCGCCAGTGAAGCCACAGGAACGACGCGGCGTCGAATGACAAATGACAAACAAATGAATGTCGTGCCCCATCGTCTGACAGGAGAATGCCGCTTGCTTCTATCGGTGGGTGCAGTGGTCGGGATGCTTTGTCTGGGAGCGGCAAGGGCCGCGACAGTCGGGCATTTGGATTCGACGCCGCAGCAAGTTTTCAATGGAATGAGGAGCAGTTTCCAACCAACCAGGGCAAAAGGTGTCCACGCGCGGTATCAATGGAAGTTAAGCGGACCGCACGGCGGCGAATGGTGGATCGAGGTAAACAATGGCACGTACAAGATGGGAACGGGAAAAATCCGGAATCCAAATGTCACTTTCATTGCCTCCGACCAAGACTGGGTCGCTATTTGCAACGATCAGCTCAGTGGCTTGTGGGCATACCTCACCGGCCGGTTAAAGGTTCGAGGCGACCAGAGAATGGCCAGACAACTCGCCGAAATTTTCCCCTAGAAGTTCGCTTCAGCCGCAATTCTCACATACGGCGCTGGGTCGGTTTTCTTCGACTGATGCGCGCGGAAGAAATCGAAATTTCGTTGGATCGTGGCGCCTGCACCGGCGCTGATTTTGAAGGATTTAAAGCCTGAGTAACCTATCTGCAAACCGGCGCGATACTCGCTGTATTGGACTACGGCGTTGTCCAACTGCAGTTTCTGTTCGGTCGTATGCACCTGATCGGTGCGGGCTCCCAGGAAGTTCAGTTCCCCCAGCGCCCGAAACTCCCAATCGTCGTTCGGCTCGTACACCAGCGCAGGTTTTGGAAATACAGCCTGCAAGCGAAGCTTGTCGCTGAAGAGCCATGTGATGCCACCACCTGGAGCGATCACTGGATCCTGAAACGCGCCCCAGCCGACGCCGATTGTGGCAAAAATCTTGTCGGTCTTCAAGGGGAAGGTCACAAATGCTCTCCCGGGAACGTCGAAAGTGTTTCCACTAATATGATCCTGGAAGTAAGCACCGGGTTCGAGCTGAATCGCCGCTCCAGCGGTATTTTTCACTACGTATTCCAAGGCCAGATGACCGTAGAGTCCCTGCAAATGATTGGGCAAACCGTTGTCCGTACCCCCGAAGTCATATCGCTCGTATTCAACGCCTGCGCGGAAGTACCAGTTGCCGGTGATTGAAAAGCGATGGTCGTAACTGAAATCATCATGAAGCGAATCGCCGTTACCGAGTTTCGACTCCTCAAAATCGCTTTGAAAGGTGTACGTCGTCTCGTAGTAAAAAAGATCCTTTGAGTTGCCCTCGGTCGGCGTCGGTGAAGGTTGAAGCTGGAGGGTTGCTGGGCCGCCGATGGCTGAGCCGGCTCCGGTAAGAAGGAGAGACAGAAAAAAGTTTCGAAACGTTTTCATCACGTTGTTAAGAGAAGCCCAAGCCACCGACATATCGCACGAAAAACGTGAAAGCGATGTATCGGAGGTGAATTTTTTTGCAAGGAGAATTTCTCACTATCTGATTTGGCGCACAGTTTCCTGACTTGTTTGACAGTCATCCGCCACAGTATGGACAGGTTTTAGATCCTCAGATGAAAGGACTAACAAACCTCCGCGTAGCCTTTTACCTGCTTGCTCTCGGCGGTGCCGCGCTATTCACGTTTTTGCTCGTTCGTCAGGGCGCTCCGCAGGTTGGCGCGGCTTTCGCCTCCGCCGGCTGGGGGATTGCAGCGGTGGTGATCTATCACCTGGCTGTTCCACTTTTGCTGGATGCAACTGCTTGGTGGGTGCTGTTCCCGAAACTTCAGCGCCTGCTGGTGCGGCAGCTTTTTTGGATGCGCTGGGTCGGCGAAGCAGTTAGCACATTAATTCCTTCCGCCGCCATTGGCGGCGACGTTGTCCGTGCCCGACTGGCGGCGCTTCAGGGCGTATCCGTGACAATCGCCGCGGCCAGTGTCCTTGTGGACATTACGCTCGGTATCTTGGTGCAGATTGGTTTCACCCTCCTGGGGTTGGGCTTGATGGTTAGGGCAACCGGACATCAGGCTTTTGTTCGCCCGACGTTGGTCGGTGCAGTAATTGGCGTTCTCGCCCTCGTCGCGTTCTACGTGGTGCAGCGGTCAGGAATGTTTCGCTTGATCGGCAGGATGATCTCCTGGCTGGCGAAGGCGGAGGATTGGCACTCGTTGGTGCATGGCGGCCATCGCTTGGACGGGGAGATTCGCAAGTTGTATGGCCGCCGAGGCGGCGTGATCGGATGCTGCCTCTGGACCGCGGCTTCGCTGATCCTCGGGTCGGGAGAAATCTGGATCGCCCTCCACGCTCTGGATTTGCCAGCGACATTTGTGAACGCGCTGATTCTTCAAAGTATGGTGCTGACTATCCGTTCGGCAGCTTTCCCTGTTCCGGGTGCTCTTGGCGTGCAAGAAGGCGGTTACGTGCTCGTTGGTAATTTGCTCGGAATTCCGGGCGATGCCGCGTTCGCGCTCTCTTTGATCGCGCGAGTGCGTGAAGTCATTTTGGGAGTTCCTGGTCTGATCTTGTGGCAACTGATCGAGGCGCGTCGTTTGTGTCGCGCTCGCCTCGCCACAGACACTTGATACGAATCGAGATCGCCCTGCGATTACACCTCGGATTTTTGATTTGCGGGTAGAGCAATTGTTTCGCCGACCTTCATTACACGCATTTGAGCGTCCGCTTTTCGATTCTTCAGTTCGCGTTCAAACACCTCCGGCGTCCCCGTCAACACCGGGAATGTTCCGTAATGCATTGGAATCACTATTCGCGGTCCCACCATCTTGACTGCCTCCGCAGCTTTTGCGGGCCCCATTGTGTAATGGTCGCCGATGCAAACAAGCATCAGGTCGATGTTATGAAAACGAGCCAGCAGCGCCATGTCGGAAAACAAGTCGGTGTCACCGGTATGATAAATTGTTGGGCCACCGCGAATGGTAATTACGAAACCGCCCGGCGCACCGCCATGCCGTAGCCCGGCGTTTTCATCAGCCGCGACACCGGAACCGTGCAGGGCAGGAACGAAAACAACCTTCACTTCGCCATCCAAGAGCGTCAATTCGCCGCCAAAATGTCCGACCGTATCCGCTTCCGCCGACTTTGCCGGATAACCGAGATGTTTCACAATTGCGTCCGCCACATCGAGTGTCGCCACAAGTTTCGCCTCCGTCCTTTTTCCGATCTCCACAGCGTCCCCGACATGATCGGAATGACCATGGGTGATCAGAATGAGATCGACCTGATTCAGTGAGGCTATCTCCTGCTTCGCATTTTCGAATACGGGATTTGATAGCCATGGATCAATGAGCAGAACCTTGCCGCGAGGCGTAACAATCTTGAAGGCCGACTGACCATACCATGTGAGTTGGGTATCCATGCCAGGACGAAACCGAAAAGTCTTCACTCGGCAAGAAGCGAGGAAAGGATAACGAAATCGAATAGCCACCGACAAATGACTAATCGGTAAATCGCTACGACCTTACGTAGCATTCGCATTTAACGATCCGACATCGCAGATAGACATTTCCTACTCATCATTTATCTATGCTCAGTGCCATGAATCACACGCAGGCGCACCGGCACATCTCGAAGAGTCACCCGCGCATGGCCCAGCTTATCCGACAGGCACGGCGATATGACATTGCGCCGTCTATTTCGCTGCGTCCCTTCGATGCATTGGCGGAATCGATCACGTACCAACAACTCAGCGGAAAAGTGGCGGCGGTAATCTGGAAACGCGTTCGTGCCCTGTATCCCGGAAAAAAGTGGCTCGATCCCAAAGAGGTTCTCGCCACGCCGGATGAAGCGCTCCGCGCGGCTGGCCTCTCTCGCTCGAAAACCTCGGCGTTGAAAGATCTCGCGGCGAAAACGATCGACGGCACCGTACCATCCGCACGAGCACTTCGTCGGATGAGCGACGAGGAAATCGTCGCGCGTCTCACGCAAGTGCGCGGCATCGGTCGCTGGACCGTCGAGATGCTTCTGCTTTTCGATCTTGGTCGGCCTGATGTCTGGCCAGTTAACGATTATGGGGTGCAGAAGGGTTTCGCTAAGACTTTTCGTAAGCGAAAGCTGCCCACGCCGAAACAACTGATGAAACATGGCGAGAAATGGCGGCCATATCGCTCGATTGCGGCCTGGTATTTCTGGCGGGCTCTGGATGATCCTCGTTGAACCGGCGAAGCGCTCCGCTTTTGCCTGTTTTAATGCTCCATCTTTCAACGATTTAGCGAGCGGGAAGCGCATTTAACCTTGCCCTCTCCTTCGTGGCTTAATAAAACGAGCGGATTATGGCGATGATTCATGTCAACCGGGCTACCACAAGCCTGGGTGTTTTCTCCGATGAAGAAGTTCGAGAAGGTCTGGGCGCAGGTCGCTTTGTGCCGACCGATATCGGCTGGCGCGAGGGAATGGTTAGCTGGCAGCCGCTCTCGCAGTTTCCAGAGTTTGGAGGGGCTGTTGCGCCTGCTGCCCCGCCCGTCCAGCCAGGAGCGGCGTCCACATCGACAACTGTTGGAGGGCGTACTGGTCTGCCGTGGGAGCACCGGCAAGAACGTGGGTTTTTCAACGCGTTCATCGAGACATTGACGACGGTGCTTACTCGTCCGTCCGAAGCGTTCAGTGTGATGAGGCGCGAAGGTGGCCTGGTTGAACCTCTCATCTACGCGCTGATCGGTGGATGCGTAGGTGGGATTGTTTCGTTTCTATTCTCGCTCGGCTTAAAATCCTTCGGTTTGTTAGCGGATAAGAATAACAGTCTCGTTGCGATGACGGGGGTGGGAATCGGCTCGGTAGCAGTCGTTATCTTGCTGCCTCTGTTCCTTGTGATCGGACTTTTTATTGGCAGTGGAATTATCCATCTATGCTTAATGATTGTTGGCGGCGCCAACCAGCCATTTGAGACGACGTTTCGGGTCTTTGCGTTTTCCTCTGGCTCCACCGGTCCTCTGCAGATGATTCCAGTCTGCGGTGGCTTCATCTCCGGGATTTGGGCTCTCGTTTGCAACTGCATCGGTTTAGCCCGCGCCCATGAAACCGACACTGGCCGCGCCGTTTTGGCCATTTTCCTCCCCCTGATAGTTTGTTGCGGCGGCGGATTGCTCATCCTGTTCATGTTCGGAGCGATGGGCGCCTGGACTGCATCGCACCATTAGTATGCAATAAATGCGGTTTTCTTTTCGGCCGCTTGCTCCCGGTGAGCTGGATTACGAGCTGATTTGGTTGAGCGCCTCAGTTTTGGGGATATGTGTGACAGCCCTATGGTTGATGATCGGACTGCCATGGCCCAGCTGCATCTTTCATGACGTTACCGGGTTGCCTTGTGTTACCTGTGGAATGACACGATGCGGCATCCAATTTTTTCAAGGGCATTTTCTTTCCGCATTGCGATGGAACCCATTCGTGTTCGCGGTTTTTTGCTGCGTCGTTGCGTTCGACGCATACGCGCTTTCAATCGTTATAGCGCGCACGCCACGACTGCGGATCCATCTTTCGATGCAGTGGGCGAAAACGTTATTGCGCATCTCAGTGATCACCGCCCTTGCGCTCAACTGGATTTATTTACTACTGCACTGGCGCAATTATTGACTGTAAAGAAGGCGCTTTCCCACGGAGAAGCCCTGCAGTAATAGCCAACTGCAAAAATCGGTGTCCATCGGTGTCCATCTGTGGCTAATTTGGCGATGCGAATTCTGGTCACAGGCGGAGCCGGCTTCATTGGCTCCCATCTTGTAGAGAAACTGCTTGAAACCGGGCATCACGTCGTCATTCTCGATGACTTCAATGATTTCTACGATCCACAGATCAAGCACGAGAACATTGCCGGTTTTTTGAACGATGTCACTCTTTGCCAAGTCGATCTTCGCGATTCCGAATCGGTTCGAACGATATTTCGCCGAAAGAAAATCGATGCAATAGCGCACTTGGCTGCACGCGCAGGTGTTCGGCCGTCCATCCAGCAACCACGGCTATATTACGACACGAACGTCATCGGCACGTTGAATCTTCTGGAGGCGGCGCGAGTGATGGGAGTGGAGCGATTCGTTTTCGCATCGAGTTCGTCGGTTTATGGGGCTTTGAAAACGGTTCCCTTTTCTGAGGACCAACATCTTATCCAGACGATGAGCCCGTACGGAGCCACAAAAATTGCGGGCGAATTTCTTTGCTCGAGTTATGCGCACCTGCATCAAATGCGCGTTGTCTCTTTGCGGTATTTCACAGTTTACGGCCCGCGGCAGCGACCCGATCTGGCGATCCATAAATTCACGCGACGCATTCACGCCGGCGAGCCCATCGATCAATTTGGAGATGGCAACACCCGCCGCGATTACACGTACATCGAGGACATAATCCAGGGAACTATGGCGGCGCTCGATTACAATGGCCCGCTCTACGAGGTATTTAACCTCGGCGAGAGCGAAACGATTTCGCTTAAGGACCTGATTTTGGCCATCGAGGACGCTCTAGGGAAGAAAGCAATAATTAACCGTCTGCCGGAGCAACCCGGTGATATGCCCCAAACCTATGCAGACATTTCCAAAGCGCGAAAATTGCTCGGTTATGATCCCACTACCAAGGTAACCGAGGGCATACCGAAATTCGTCGAGTGGTTCTTGCGCACCGCGGATTACGCCGCGAGCAGAGTGGCGTGCCCGATTCCACAAGATGCAACAACGCGAAGGTAAGGGAGCAATCCTCTGAACGCGTTGCATCGGTGACCCCTCGAAAGCGACAGGGGCCATTACCGTTTCATCAAAGCTGTTGTAATTTCCCGTTGTGATTTCGAAACTGCCGTTCGACCAGCGGGCCTGTTTTATTGCCGGCCAGGCTAAATCGGGCACCACGCTCTTGGTGGCGTTGCTCGATGGACATCCCGAACTGCTCGTATTGCCCGAGGAAACCGCTTACTTTCCGACCGTACTGACCAAGTACGCACCGCGGGGTCGCCGGGCGCAATTTGATTATCTCACTAAACAGTCGCTTTCAAACGTGCTCTTCGGCGGCCCATGCAAGTGGGGTAAGCGCAATTATTCGACATTTCCGCGGGAAAAATTCCTCGCAACGTTTGAGCGCGCGGCATTCCATCCCGCGAGTCTGCAACAGGATTTATTGGTCCTTATGGTGGAATCGTACGCGGCCGCATTGGGGCATTCGCTCGATGCGATCTCGCGATGGGTGGAAAAAACCCCTGCCAACCGTAATCACATCGGGGCAATCTTAACGCGCTTTCCGGACGCGAAAATCCTGGTCACCCTGCGCGACCCGCGTGCCATTCTCGCTGCGCAAATTGCGCTGGAGAAAACCAGACAGACCAGACGCTTTTCGACTTATTATGTGATCGCGCACTGGCGCGTAGCTGCGAAGCTGGCGAAGCGAATCCGCAACAAAGAGTTTCCGGGGTTAATCGTGCCATATGAGAAATTGGTTTGTGAACCGGTCAGTATGATGCAGCAGGTTTGCGCCTATCTCCAAATTGAGTTCGATCCCGACACAGTGCTGACTCCGACGAAAGTGGGCCGGTTCTGGAGCGGCAATTCCGCAGCGCGTACAAATTTCTCGCAAATTAGCACCGAGCCGGTAAGCCGCTGGGAGCGCGAGCTATCTGAGGATGAAATCGGCTGGGTTGAATGGCATTGTCGCGACTTGATGCCGGAGTTGGGTTACCAGCCGAAACTAAGTCGGCGTCAATTGCGCTATTTTTTCCGGCCAATTCGCGGCGAGCGCCCACGAGAATATGCAAAGTCGCGGCTCTATTCAATCCGCGACTCAATGGAAACATCTCGATAGCGAGTGCGGCATCCGACGCTTTTGCTTGCAATAAGCGGCTACGTAAGCAATAATCCGCCGAGATGTCGGGAATCTTCTTCGATCTTCCGAGCGTCCGGCTTCTACGACGATTCAGGTTTCTTCAGTCGATGCTGAAAACGTTGGCGGCATTGCTGTTTCGTTGGTTGAGGGCTCCGGCTCACGCTTTGAGACAAGTCTATTCCCGGTGCAATGAGGCGGAGTTTCCATTGGCGTCGCAGAGTGCCTGTAACAAGTTTGACTCGTCTCTTGAGGAGTCGCGCGCCACGGACGGTGTCCCGAGCTTTTTCGGGGCGCTCCGCCCTTTTGAGAATTGGAAAAAATTCAAAGATCAACATGAACTCTTATTCATCAGGAAGACGCCCACGCCGCTCGCGCGGTGGGGGTCGACGCAGAGGAAATCAGGAACATTTTCGGACTCAACGGGAACCAGTGAAGGCACAGAAAAAGACCTTCTGGCAGCGAGT
Source organism: uncultured Verrucomicrobiae bacterium (assembly GCA_963807435.1). Taxonomy (GTDB): domain Bacteria; phylum Verrucomicrobiota; class Verrucomicrobiia; order Chthoniobacterales; family UBA10450; genus Udaeobacter. The sequence continues at coordinate 63,809 of CAWECA010000001.1, read as the reverse complement.
AGCGGAATTTTTTGGAAACGGTGGCGAGAAAAACAAATCTCCCACGCAACCGCCTAACGGTGCCCAGCCTTCAAGACCTGCGCGCAAACCCGAACGGGTTGAAGTCAACTCGCCGCGTCTTTACGTCGGCAACCTTTCATTCGACGCGACGGAGAGCGATCTCTTCGAATTGTTCAACGGTGTTGGACACGTGCAAAATGCGGAGGTGGTAAGCTATCGCCACAATCAGCGGTCTAAGGGTTTTGCCTTTGTGCAAATGCAAACCGTTGAAGAGGCAAAGCGAGCGGTAGACGAATTGCACGACAAGGAGTTTCTTGGTCGCAGGCTTGTTGTCAGCGGCGCGAAATCCGATCAGCATCAGCCGCGATAAAGGAACGCCTGCCTTTGGCTTGCGGCATCGCTTCGCAGGTAAGCGAGAAGCGTGCTTTATCTCTTTATCTCCAGATATGCACGTTGCTCGACGTGATTGGTTCCAGGCCGGAGCTGTTCGATGCGCATTTGTTTCAGGAACCACCGGCGCTCGATCTTTTGTGCTGAAACGACTTCAAACCGCTTAACGAGAAGCGCATCCCAATCGTAACCTTCCATTCGCATTAGCGCGCCGTTTGCCTTGTCTACCCACAGGATCACGTTGGAATATTGCGACTCGCGTGAGGGCGCGCGTAACTGTAGTTTCCAGCATTTCCTGGTGCGTACACTTTCCTCGCCCAATACCCGCGCCGTCGTCCAGTAAAGAAACTTAAACGCAAGATCGCCGTAAGTAACGATCGTGCCGCGAATCGGTTGCTGGAGCTTGGAGGCGTCGACTTTTTCAGTTCCGGCCTCCGTCACCAGGTTCAGGCGCGAACTGTTTTCGTCCAGGCGTAATTGCAAAGTTTCATCCGGACTTGTGAATGAGTACCGAATCAGAGGCCCATTCAGGACCAGGCGAAAGGGAATCGATTTGTCATCCTGTCGAAGCTGGCCTTGCAAGTCGATCTGCTGCTGCGATTCGACCATGCGCACTGAATCTAAAATCTCTTTCGCGTCCGGTGGAGCCTGGGCGTAAGCCGACAAAGCCGCAAACAAAATGGAAAAGAGGACCAGCAAATGAGGAGGCCCATATCTGCCGTTTTGAAGGAAAGAGAGAAAGCCCATAAGGGAGCCGTGGCTTCGACTTCGGTCACGGCGATGGCTGCGTAGGGTGGGGTTTACCACCGTTTTGTTGCTCTGGATTCCTACTTCGTTTTTTTCGTACATTTGTTTATTACCGTGTACCGATTAAACCTTACGCGCCGCTTTATTTGATCGGATGGATCAAACTCTTTTTCACCTAATCAACGAAGAATGGACCAGTCCGGCACTTGACTTGTTCATGGCGGGAGTGAGCGATCCGAAAATTTGGCAGCCGTTCCTTGTCGCGCTTGGAATCGGCGTACTTGTTTTCGGTGGATTTAGAGGGCGCGCCTTCGTCGTCTGCCTGGTGATTGCTTTGGTAATCGCGGGACTTGTCACCAGCGGGTTAAAATTCGCAGTGGGCCGTCACCGACCCAAACAAGTTGAGAGCGTGCGGATGGTTCAATTGCAAAAGGCGCGACCGAAGTTTCGTACTCTGTTTCGCAAGCCTCTTATGCGCTTTTCCGATTCCTCCGATCGCACGCGTTCGGGACCATCGTTTCCCTCTGGTCACGTTGTAAGTAACTCCCTCGTCGCCACCTTTTTCACTTTGTTTTACAGGCGCAGGGGTTGGCTTTATTGGTTCGTGGCCGCGGCGGTCGCCTATTCGCGCATTTATCTCGGCGCACACTGGCCCAGCGATGTGGTAGCTGCGCTCTTTCTGGGTGTTGGTGAAGCATTGGTGCTGCTCGGCTTGTTTGAGTTCACCTGGAGAGTCGTGGCGCGGAAATGGATGCCAGATGTCTTTGCGCGCCATCCGAGTTTGACGGCAAAGCAAGGCTCCCGCTTGCCCTCGAAAATCTCACAAACCGGAGGCTCGCGTTACTCTCCATGAGCACGACGCGTGCCGTCTGGCTTTTCATCGCTGCGCTGACAGTGATTCGATTGTCGCTCTTAACAACGACTGATCTTTCCTTCGACGAAGCACACTATTGGATGTGGTCGGAGCGCCTGGCGCCGGGTTACTTCAGCAAGGGTCCCGGCATCGCTTTCGCTATACGCGCCAGCACGGCTGTCTTTGGTGCGACGGAATTTGGGGTGCGTTTCTTTAGTCCCGTGCTCGCAGCAGGGACAAGTTTGCTGCTGTTTTACTTTGCGCGTCGTCTTTTCAACCCGGTCGCTGGTGCGTGGACGGTGGTGGGTTTGAACGCCACTCCCATTTTCAACATCGGCGCGGTGCTTATGACGATTGATGCATTGTCGGTTTTTTTCTGGATAGCGGCGATGTTTACGTTCTGGCTGGCTGTTGAACGGAGCCCTCGCTTTTCATGGTTCTGGCCACTCACAGGTCTGCTGATCGGGCTTGGTTTTCTCTCCAGGTACACGAACGCTTTTGAAATCGTGTCGGTCCTGATTGTGCTGGCGCTTGTTCCGCGGTTACGACGCGAATTTAAACGGCCCGGTATTTATTTGTTCGTCGCGATTTTCATCCTCTGTGCCATTCCTCCGATTGTGTGGAACGCGCGGCATGCGTGGATCACACTGGCGCATTTACGCTCTCGGGGAAGTCTCGAACATGGCTTCGGATTTCATCCGGTTGAGGTACTCTCGTTTCTTGGGCAACACTTCATCGTCTTTTCGCCGCTGCTTTTCCTAGCATTGACATGGGGTGTCATCGCCAGCGCGGGCCGGATTAACCAACAATTCAAAGTGCTATTCCTGATGTGGTTTGGTTTGCCGGTGTTCGCTTTCTATTTGCTTCTCTCCATTAACAAGAGCGCCGCCCCGAATTGGGATGCGCTCGCCTTTTTCGGTTTCGGTTTGATAGCGGCGTATTTCTGGTGGGAGCGGCTTGAGGCAAGCGCTTTTTTGCGTGCTAGCGCCAGCGTGTCTGTGCTGGTGGGATTGATCATGAGTGTGGTGGCGTTGAATACGGATGTGTTGCGTGCCGCGGGTTGCCAGTTACCGCTTAAAGATCCCAGTGATCGGTTGCGCGGATGGAAAAGCGCCACTGCCGCGCTGGAGAAAATGCGCAACGAACTCGAATCGAAACTAAATGAAAAACTGTTTCTGATTGCCGACGCGCGCGACCGTGCTTCGGAGATCTCCTTTTACCTGCGCGACAAGCGAGGGGAAGGACCCGGACATCCTCCGGCCTATATTCCCGAATCGCAGGATATGGTGAACCAGTTCTCGTTTTGGCCGCGCTACGATCAATTCGTTGAAGTCAAACCCGGCACGCAACGACCGGACGGCCAGGTTTACACCGAGGAGAACGGCATCAATTTGTTCGAAGGGCGGGACGCGCTTTTTATCAAACAGGGGGAAAAGGAACGCGTGCCACATTCTATTCAGGCGGCGTTTCAATCCACAGAGCCGGTGGGAACAATCGAGGTCTCACGTTATGGAAAAGTGATCCGGACCTGGCAGGTATTTCTTTGCCATAATTATCGAACGCTGCCGCTGTGAAGATCTGTTTTGCCAAGACTGTAGCCGGCTCCAGCTGCAAGAAACCTCGCTCCGAGGCACATTGGAACTCGAGATAAGATTACTTGATATGATGACGCAGACGACGAGCGCTCCAGCAGTTTCAGTCATCGTGCCGCTGTACAACGAAGAAGACAACGTTACCGATTCTGCAATCGGAGCTGAGGGCGGCGCTCGAGAGTGTTGACCATGAAATCATTTTTGTCGATGACGGTTCAAGCGATTGCACCGTCGAGCGCATCGAAATTGCGCCAAATGTTCGAGTGATCCGTTTTGAAAAAAATGCCGGCCAAAGCGCCGCCGTTTACGCCGGGCTGGATGCTGCGCGCGGGAAAACCCTGGTTTTGATCGATGGGGATTTGCAAAATGACCCTGCCGATATCCCGAAATTGCTGGATGAAATTGCGCGGGGCGCCGATTTGGTTTGCGGTTACCGCGCGCGACGCAGAGACACCGTGGTGAAACGGCTAACCAGCCGGATCGCGAACGCCGTCCGTAGCCGTTACACGAAAGACGGCGTGCGCGATACTGGCTGCACCCTAAAAGCCATGCGACGCGAATGCGCTTCCGCGCTTTTTCCGTTTAAAGGAATGCATCGCTTTATTCCCGCGCTGATCAAAAATGCGGGCTATGGCTTACTGGAAATTCCAGTGAACCATCGTCCGCGACGTTTTGGTCAGACCAAATACGGTTTTGGTAATCGCGCCGTGCACGCCACCATGGACATGTTTGGAGTTCGATGGCTGCTCTCGCGGCGGCTACAGTACAAGATTCGCGACCAACAGCAGTCAACGGGCAAAACGCGCTTGTAAAGCCATACTCTGCCGCTAAGCTTGGCCTCCCGCACGGAGAAGCATCTGCATGTCCCTGGCAAATTTACTTTCTGCCGAGCAAATCATCCCGGAGATGAAAGCGACGGAGCGTTGGTCGGCGATCGTTGAGCTGATCGATTTGCTCGTTAGCCTCGGAAAAATCAAGCCCGCTGATCGCGATCCGATACTGGCCGCGCTACGGCAGCGCGAAGAAACGATGAGCACTGGCATCGGATTTGGAATTGCCATACCGCATTGTTCGTCCGACCGGTTGGAGGAAGTGGTGGCGGCTTTCGGAAGATCAACGAAGGGGATCGAGTTCGACGCACTGGATAATGCCCCCGTAAAATTTGTTGTCCTTTTTATCGTGCCGAAGAATCAATTTCAAACACACCTGCGCACGCTGGCTTCAATAGCAAAATTTCTGAATGACCGCTCTGTGCGCGAAAGTCTTGCCGGCGCAAAGTCGGCCGACGAAATCCTGGCGATCTTTCAGGAGCGCTCCTAGCTTGGCAGCGGTCTTTCACCGCTGAGCAATTGTCGATGCGGCACTTAAAGAGCGCCGCTACAGTTCGACGAACTGATCATGGAAACTTTCCAATCACGTCTGGCAAACAGGCTATCTCGAGCCTTGCGTGAGGCAGGATTGCCCGACGCCGGTGAATTGACGCAGGCAACCGATCGGCGTTTCGGCGACTACCAGACTAACGCCGCTCTCGTGCTTGCAAAGAAACATGGCGAGAATCCGCGGGCTCTTGCGGAGAAGATCGTTCAGCATCTGGATGTCGGTGATCTTTGCGAACGACCTAACATCGCTGGTGCCGGCTTCATCAATTTCACGCTCCAGCGTGCCGTGATTGAAAAGCAGACGCTCGCTCTATTACAAGATGAGCACCTCGGCGTTGCTGAAACACCATCGCCGCGACGCGTTGTCATTGATTTTGGGTCGCCCAACGTGGCCAAACCGATGCATGTCGGTCATATCCGGAGCACCGTGCTTGGCGACGCGCTGGCGCGTGTCGCTCAGTTCCTCGGTCACGACGTGGTTCGGGACAACCATGTCGGCGATTGGGGAACGCAGTTTGGGATGGTCATATACGGTTGGAAAAATCTGCTGGATCAACAGGCGCTGCAGCGCAATCCGCTCGCAGAGATCGTCCGCGTGTACAAGGAAACAAACGAACGAGCGAGCAGCGATCCCGATGTTCGTGAAGCCTGCCGAATGGAGCTGGTGAAATTGCAGGCTGGCGACAGGGAAAACACCGATATTTGGAAGGAGTGCGTCGCGCTTTCGATGCAGGATTTTGAGCACGTTTACAAGCTCCTCGACGTCGGCTACGACCTGCAATGCGGCGAAAGCTTTTATCACGATCGATTGCCCGGAGTAGTCGATCGCCTGCTCAAAGCCGGAATAGCCGAAATTAGTGAAGACGCCGTAGTCGTTTTCTTCCGCGATGATCCCGAGTTGGCCGATAGCCCTTTGATTATTCGTAAACGGGATGGGGGATTCAATTACGCCACCACGGATGTCGCCACGGTCGACTATCGAGTCAACGATCTGAAAGCCGACGCGATCTGGTATGTGGTGGGCGCGCCGCAGATGTTGCACTTCAAACAGATCTTCGCAATTGCTCGTCGCGAAAATTACATCGCCGATCTGTACCATATCATATTTGGCAGCATCCTAGGCGAAGACCGTAAGCTGATGAAGACCCGTTCAGGAGAGAATGTTCCTCTTCGCGAGCTGCTCGAGGAAGCGTGCAGGCGCGCCCGGAAGATCGTCGAGGAAAAAAATCCGGAGTTGAGCGACGAGGAGAAAAGCGAAATAGCGGAGAAGATTGGCATCGGTGCGGTCAAATACGCCGACCTCTCGCAATACCGGACAACGGACTACGTTTTTTCCTGGGACAAAATGCTTTCCCTGCATGGAAATACCGCGCCGTATTTACAAAACGCCTACGTCCGTATTCGCTCAATCTTTCGCAAAGCAGGCGAGAGTGCCGTAGCCACGCCTCTGCGGGGCGCCAAAACATCGCCAGCGCATGAGGAAACCTTTTATAGGCTGGTGGCTACAGAATTGGCGCTAGCTGATCCTTCCGAAATCAATCTCGCGAAAAGGCTGTGTCAGTTCGCCGAGATCGTCCCGCAGGTATTGAATGGGTTTCGCCCGAATATCCTGGCAACCTATCTTTTCGAGCTGGCGAACAGCTTTCATTCTTTTTATGAAGCTTGTCCCGTTTTGAAATCAGAGGAACCGGTACGCAGCTCGCGTCTTGCGCTGTGTGATCTGACGGCGAGAGTTTTGCAACGCGGCTTGTATCTTCTCGGAATCAAAGTACCCGAGCGAATGTAACAAACCGGCGAAGGCCCAACATTGAGCACCGAAAGCAGAACTCAGGTTTTGCATTTCGAGGTTGGACGTTGGGGGTTGGGCGTTGAACGTTTGTTTCTTACTGTGAAAACCACGTCTCCTCGAATTCCTACTTGTACTTACCGGTTGCAATTTAATCGGTGGTTCACGTTTGTGCAGGCGCGTGAAATCGTCACGTATTTGGACGCACTGGGAGTGAGCGACGTTTATGCGTCGCCTTACTTTCAAGCAAGCCCGCAGAGTCTGCACGGTTACGATATCGTTGATCATAACAGGTTGAACAGGGTAATCGGCTCACGCGCAGATTACGACGCCTGGATCGCGCAATTACATGTGCACGGCATGGGACAGGTGCTGGATTTCGTTCCGAACCATGTCGGAATCGATTCGCGAAATGACTGGTGGATGGACGTGCTGGAGAACGGGCCCAGCTCCAAGTACGCGGCCTATTTCGATATCGATTGGGAGCCGTTGAAATCCGATCTGCGCGACAAGGTTTTGCTTCCAATCCTTGGCGATCAATACGGGCGTGTCCTCGAGCGTGGCGAGCTGCAGGTGCGGTTTAAAAAGGGAACATTTTATCTGTCTTATGGTGAGCGCAGACTCCCGATCGCCCCGGGCACATACCGATACATTCTGAAGAATGCCCTGCAAAATCTCGCCGAATACAAGGACGACGTTCTTTACGCGGAACTGCAAAGCATTCTGACAGCACTCGAGTATTTGCCGAAGCGGACCGAATCCGATCCGAAACGAATCGCGGAACGCGCGCGAGAAAAGGAAATCATCAAGCGACGTCTGGAGCGGCGTTGTGTGGAAGCGCCACAGGTGCAACAGGCGATCGAGAAGGCGCTGGTTGAAATCAATGGGAAGCCAGAGGATTCGCGTAGTTTCGATGTGCTCGATCAATTGCTGAATGGGCAGTCGTATCGGCTCGCGTTTTGGCGCGTGGCGGCGGAGGAAATCAATTACCGCCGCTTCTTTGATGTGAACGGGTTGGCGGCGATTCGAGTCGAGTTGCCCAGGGTTTTTGACACCGTTCACCGACTTGTTCTTGAACTGGTAGGAGCGGGCGCCGTGACAGGGCTTCGCATCGATCACCCCGACGGCTTGTATTTGCCGCGAGAATATTTTGAAAAACTTCAGCAGCGTTGCGCGAAAGCTCTCAGCGTTCCAATGCCAAAAGACGGACGTGCTGTTTACATGCTGGTTGAGAAAATCCTCACGGGTTCCGAAACCTTGCGCGGGGACTGGCGCGTGCATGGAACCACTGGCTACGATTTCGCTAATTACGTCATGCAGTTGCTGGTCGATCCGGCAGCCGAGACGGCGATCACAAAGACGTTTCACCGTTTCATCGGCCACTCGATGCCTTTCGGCCATCTGGTGTATGCGAAAAAGCTTCTCGTGATGAGGCTGGCGCTCGCCAATGATGTCGATGTTCTGGGCAGCATGCTCGATCGCTTGTCAGAACAAAACCGGTGGTATCGCGATTTCACGCTCGAAGCTCTGTCGCGCGCTGTGCGGGAGACCATCGCCTGTTTCCCTGTTTATCGAACCTATCTTGAGCCTGATCAGCCGGTAAGTGACGAAGACAAACAGAAGATCGAGCGCGCAATTGCCGCGGCCAAACGTCGTAACCCGGCGATGGAGGAGTCGATCTTCCATTTTTTGCGCGACGTATTGCTGTTTCGTTTTCCGCCAAACATCGATGCAGCCGGACGCGCCGCGCACACGCATTTCGTTTTAAAGTTTCAGCAGACCACAGGTCCCGTCATGGCCAAGGGTCTCGAAGACACTCTGTTTTACATCTATAACCGGTTGACGGCGCTGAATGAAGTGGGCGGCGAACCGCAGCAGTTTGGATTGAGCGTTGATGCTTTTCACGAAAGGAATCTGGAACGACAACGCAACTGGCCGGCAGGCTTACTCGCTACTTCTACGCATGACACAAAACGCAGCGAGGATGTGCGCGCACGGATTGTTGCGATTTCAGAAATTCCGGATCTTTGGAGACGTTCGTTGCAGCGCTGGCACACAGTGAACCGCCGCTGTAAGCGAACCGTCAACGATTTGGAAGCGCCGGATGCGAATGAGGAGTATCTGCTTTATCAAACTCTGCTAGGCACGTGGCCAATGGAGGCCAACGGCGATCCGCAGCTATCAGCAACGCCGGAGTACATCGAGCGGATTCAAGAGTATATGGCCAAGGCCCTGCACGAGGCAAAGATTAACACCAGCTGGATTCAGCCAAATGAAGACTGGGACGCGGCGGTACGCGATTTCGTGGCTAAGATCTTGGATGGGTCACGGCGAAACAAGTTCCTGCCGAGCTTCCTTCCTTTGGTTAAAGAGATTACACGGGTTGGAGCAATCAATTCCCTCACTCAAACTTTGTTGAAGCTTACGTCACCCGGCGTGCCTGACATTTATCAGGGAAACGAGATATGGGATTACAGCCTGGTTGATCCCGATAACCGCCGTCCGGTAGATTACAACTTGCGGAGTCAGATGGTGGAATCGTTGGGACGCGCAGTCCCGGAAGAACTGATGAAGTCATGGCCTGATGGCCGGATCAAAATGTTCCTTGCGCAACGCGTCCTGCATTTTCGCCGTCAGCACACCGATCTTTTCAAGCGCGGCGAATATCTGCCGCTGTCGACGAGCGGCACTTTCGCCGAATGCTGCGTCAGTTTCGAGCGACGTCTTGGAGACGAATGGATTCTTTTGATCGCGCCGCGACTCTCCTCTCGTGTCGGTTTTCCGCCGACTGGCGAATCGTGGAAAGACACTGCCATTGAGTTACCGGAAAGGCTTTCTCAAAAAGAAGCGCGCAATGTTTTCACGTGTCAGCCCTGCTCTTTGCAGAGTCGGCAAGTGAAGCTGGCCGAAGCATTGGCGACACTTCCCTTTACGGTGATTACAAACTTGTAGCCGCTCCGCCGCGCGAGGCGCGGTGTCAGGTACGACGCGTCGCCTGCAGTGCGAGGGCTTACAGTGACTGCTTCAGGGTCTCGAAGAAATCGGTGACCCACCGGGAGAAGTTGCCGAGATTCGTTAGCAAATCCGCACCGAAACTTTGGAATGTGATTTGAGGCGATGCCAGAATCAGCATGGCGCTAAGCAGCAGCAGGTTCATTAGATAGATGATCACGAGTGAGAAAAATGTACCTTGATCGCTCAGATCCGTTTGATTCTTCGGGATCATCCAGCAGGTGAACGTGAAATGAAACGCCCAACTAACACCGATCACGGCATATAGCAGCCGCCCGTACGGCTGCATGTCTAGGAACAGAGTGAGCGTGCCGTAGATCGCAATCGTTAGGATGCTGTAAATCGGAAAAAAATATGGGGCCAGTGCGATCCAGAAATTGGTTCTTGTTGTCACCACATGTCCGCCATCTGAAGCAACACGGAACTGGCTTACGCGGCCGCCCATCAACCAGACCCAGAGAGCATGCGTAAGCTCGTGGCCAAACACGTAAATGAGAATTGGCCGCGGCAGACCAAAGAACGCGATCAACCAGAGAATTGCTCCCAACGAAAAAAACCAGAACTCCTCGCCCGCCCAAAGGCGTTGCGTCACCGTTGCGCGCGCGAACACAGTAAAGAATGTCTGGGTAAGAACGCCGCAAATCGGCAGCAGAAAAATCGCGAAGACAAATTTTACCCAGCGTGTAGGCACGGTGAGGGGCTGAGGTGGGGCGATAAAGCTTCTCGATCTCGCCCGTGCCACGCTCCGGACAACTGTCCCGCCGCGCTTGGAACTGCGCGTATTGCGATTCGCTTTCGATCTGCGCTTTGTTCGGGCCAAAGTTTGTCGAACGATTACGCAGATTTATTGAAATAAAAGCAAGGCCGAAGCACCGATTTGCAAATCAAAAAAATTGCAAGCGAGACACCGCACTACTCTGTCACGCGCGTCCCATGTACGCGCCGGTGCGCGTATCGATCCTAATGTTTTCGCCTTCCTTGATGAAAAGCGGAACGTTTATGGTCTTGCCGGTTTCGAGGGTTGCCGGCTTGGTCACGTTGCTCGCGGTGTCACCGCGTAAGCCTTCCGGCGATTCAATCACTTTAAGACTTACCGATGCTGGCAGTTCAACCTCAACGGGTTTGCCTTCGGCATAGAGAACCTGAACCGAAAGGTTTTCTACCAGGTAATCCTTGGTATCGCCGATCAAGTTTCCGGAAACGTAATGGTGTCGTACGTTTCCGGATCCATGAAATAATAGCCGTTGCGGTCTTTATAGGAGAACTCGAGTTGTTTTCGCTCGATGTCGACGAGCTCGACCTTGTCAGTAGAACCGAAGCGGACGTCGGCGCTTTTGCCGGTGTTGATGTAGCGGATGATGGCCTGAACAAAGGCGCGTAAATTTCCCGGCGTGCGATGATGCACTTCAAGCACTATGGCCGGATTGCCATTGTATTTAATGGCCATTCCTTTTCGTAAATCGTTGGCAGCGGGCATGACTGAAAGGTGATTGGTTGGAAAGTTACAATGTTACGACCGTGAAGTGTCAACGCGCTTCAGCGGCAAGAGCGCGGAGCTTACATGCGTCCAACGATTTTGCAATGATCGGGAACGGCATTTGCGTGCCACGCAAACGGGACGGTCGCCTTACAATAATTTCAAGCGCGTCAAATCCTGTGAATCGACGATGCCCACCGGAACATTGTCGTCATCAATGACAACCAAATCATCGATGCGATGGCGTTCCAGCAAATTCAGAACTTCCACGGCCAGTTTGTCCTTATGCACCGTAACTGGGTTTAACGTCATCAGGTCTGCAACGAGTCGCTCCCCGATCCTGGAATCGGATTGAAAATACCGAACGAAATCACCATGAGTAAATATGCCGGCGAGTTTCTTGTCTTCGCCAATTACAATGGCGGCGCCCGCGCGCACACCGGTCATCGCCTTGAGCACATCGCGGACCGGCGTGTCTGTGGGGACGATCGCCATGGCTTCGCGTGGCCGCATAATTTGTTGAACTCGCGTCAACATGCTGCGGCCGATCATTCCGCCGGGATGAAACTTTGCGAAATCTTCTTTATTAAAACCGCGCGCTTCCAAAAGCACCATGGCCAGCGCGTCGCCCAGCCCCAACATCACAGTGGTACTAGATGTCGGTGCGAGATTTAATGGACACGCTTCCTGTTCGACGTTCACATCCAGACAGAGATGCGCGTTTTGTGCGAGCGTTGATTTCGGGTCGCCGCATATGGCGATGATCTGGACTTGAAACCGCGCAATCGCCGGCAGCATCCGGAGCAATTCGTCGGTCTCCCCGCTAGCACTCAAAGCGAGCACCACGTCGCCGTCGCCGATCATTCCGAGATCGCCGTGAAGCGCGCTAGAGGAGTCCAACACTACCGCTGGCGAACCGGTGCTGGTAAGCGTAGAGGCGATTTTCGCGCCGATGTGGCCGGATTTACCGACGCCTACTACGACGACTTTGCCACGAGCGTCGACTGCTTCCTTGATCAATTCGACTGCGCGGGAAAAATTTTCGTCGAGTCGCGACCGGAGCCGTTGCAGCTCGAAGATTTCTATTTCCAGAACGCGTCTGGCCTTTTCAAGAGAGTCCATCGATAGTAATAATGTCGGCAGGCGTGGCACGGGGCAAGGTTTTGCACGCCTCGAAACGAAAGGAAGAAACATGAAAACATCGATAATCGCAATCCTGGCCGCGCTTGCCACGATCGTTTCAGCGCAAGAATATAGAGCGCCGCTCGGGCCGCAGAAGCCGGTCCGCGCGATGCCTACGCCGCCTCCTTACCTGGCGCAACCCGGAGTTAAAGGCGTACTTCCGAAAGCGTTTGGACCAGGACGCAATCCGCTCCAGATGCTCAATCCTTGGGCCCCGGCCCGTTACGGAATTTGGGTGGACAACACCTCGTTCGATCCCAACCACCCCGGGAAGTGGAACGGTATTAAGCTTTTCGAGATCGTTTTTTAGATGCTTCAACCCAGGGATGCGCCTCGCATGCTGGCGCTCGCCCTCGCGAGTCGCCAGCTTTGCGGAGGAGAGGCGTTCAACGCACTGAACGTCTCATGACACAAATCAACGACGCGTTTCTTAACGATCGATCGCTACCGTTCTCGCCGCAGACTTATTTAGCTCCAGCTGCGCGCTTACTTGCTGGATTTGGGAGGCCTGCTCTTTGAGCTGGGCCGTAAGAACCTGCATCTCTTTCCGCTGCAGAGCTACAGTCGATTTCAAGTCAGCAATATTGTGCTGCTGTGCCTCGACTCTCTTGTGCTCTTTTAAGAATTCGTTGAGCAACATCGCGTTGACCGCATCGTAGCGGACCGACCAGATTTTGCCGTCCTTCCCATATACCACCAAGTCGCGATTTACCTGCTCTACGTCTTCGGCAATTAAACCAAATTGCGGCGTGTTTTCGGCTTTTTTGGTGTCTCCGTTTTTATAATGAAACGTAACCGGCTTAAGCTTTAGGATGGCTTCGCTGGTTTGATCCATCGGTTTAATGTCGTTCTTAAAGCGGCGCGAGGAGTTCGTCGTGCCGAGCTGGCCGTCGGAGTCTACGATGACATTTATGCCATCGGCGTTGCCTACTGCAACGCCCCGAATGCCGCCGATATAGGTTCTGCCGTCTGGGTCAATGGCATTGGAATCACCAAGGGTGCCGATAAGAATACTGTTATTATATTGCCCGGTAGACGGTGGAGTGGTGGCGGCTTCGCGGCCGATGGCGATGTTGCCGCTACCTTCGTTGAACCTGAGTGCTCCCCGGCCTAACGCGCAGTTATTGATCCCGGATACGTTGTCCCGGAGTGCAGCGACGCCGCATGCGGTGTTGCTACCGCCGCCCACGGCGTTCAGCAGTGCAAACAGGCCAACAGCTGTGTTGTCGCTGGCAGTGCTATTGGGCAGTGCCTGAGCGCCGACAGCCGTGTTCTCGACGCCGGTCACGTTGTCAAAAAGCGCGAAGGCGCCAACAGCAGTGTTCAAATTGCCGGTGTCGTTAAAGACGAGCGCGTCAGTTCCAACGGCGGTGTTCTCTGTGCCGCTGGTGTTGAGCAATAACGCCGCAGCGCCAACCGCGGTGTTGGAATTCCCAATGTTGAGCACCAGCGCTCCACCGCCAACACCGGTGTTGAAACTGGCGTCGGTGTTCGAAAAGAGCGCACGCCAGCCGAATGCCGAGTTCCCGGTACCGGTGGAGACGTTAAAAAGTGCTTGGTCTCCATCCGCCGTGTTGTACCCGGGCAAGGCAGCAAGTGGAGCCGCTGGCGCTGCTCCTTCTGGATTCTCTGGACCCATTGGCGCCTCTTGCGGAGCCCGCGGAACCGCTGGCCCGTCTTGCGAAGCCACTTGCGCTGTTGGCCAAAGAGCAAAGCATACGCTCAGCAGCGAGATGAAAAGGAAACCGCGTCGCCAAGACACGCGATTCCGCGAATTTGTGCCATTCGCCTTAAAACTTAGAATTTTTTCGAGGATCGTTGTTTTCATACGTACCTGGAAATTTCCGCCGCTTTCTTTTTTTGAAAATACGCAAAATTGCGTACGAATGCTGTTGCGTTGGCTGAAGTTTTTAGTTAACGAAATAGAAGATGCACTCTGTGGCCGGGCACGATCAGCGTGGCGTCGAAGCATGGGCTTCGTTAAATTTGACGCCGCGCGAAGCTGAAGTCCTCTTTTGGATTGCACAGGGCAAAAGCAATCACGAAATCGGTGTGATCGTCGGCGCAAAAACAGGCACGATCTGCAAGCACGTGGAACACATTTTCAGCAAACTCAACGTGGAAAATCGAACATCTGCCGCAATGGTAGCGCACGAAGCCTCCGGATGGGTTGAGCCAACTTCCGAAAGCGGCGCTCGATCCTGGACGACGATCTCTGGCATGATTGCGATGCTGCTGCAGCAGTTCAGCGCCAACGCTTTGGAAATTCGCGACGGGCTCTCATCCCTGGTCACCTGACGCAACGGAGGTCCGATTAGCTCGAAAGTCGGGGTTGCGCATGAATCTTATGGTTTGTTGATCGATGGCGTTTGCGCCGTTTCCCTGGCAAACGGTTTTCAGCGCGGGCTACGGAGTTTATTTCGTCGGATTACCCAGACTTGAATACATCTGAGCATCCTTGAATCGACACGCCACCTGTTAGGCCAACAGCCTAACTTGTCGCGAGTTTCTGGAAGAACTTCGCCAGTTCGGAACGCACCTTTTCAAACGAGAGCCGTGCTACAGCATGCTCCTGCGATTGGCGCACAATCGCGTCGCGTCGATCGGGATCTTTCAGCAGACTAACCGCTAACGAACTGGCTTCGCCGATCGTCTGCTCGTCGCCGCAAGTTTCAGGGAACACGATTCTTTCGATCGCTCCGTTGCCGCCCACGCATGGAATCCGACAGAGAAGCGCGTCTCCTGCGACCTGACCCGGCACACGACTGCGATCGAATTGCAGAATAATCTTATGGCGGGCCATCTCTTGGAGGTAGTCGGGATAAGACTTCCATTTCTCAATTAGCTTGAGTTTGCCGTTGGGAAAATTGAGTTCTCCAAGCAACCGTCGCCCTTTATTGCCATCGAGATTAACCACTGTGATGGGTTCGCTTGTTGTTTCGCAGAGCTGGCGCGCAACCAGCAGCGCCGTCAAATGACCTCGTGAAGGCACATCCCATTCACGTGTTCCGATGAAGATTCCCGAGCGCCCATCCTGGCGCACGGAAAAATCCCATCGTGGATCCTCGACAGGGTAGGGCGTGGGAACAAACGCAACTGTTCCGGGATCCGACTTCGAGCGGATGCACCGATAGATTTCCGCAGCCTCTGGAGTCGTGGCGATGCAGCCGTCGGCATTCGATACAATTTCCAGGAAGCGCGCTAACTTCGTCGGGTTGGTTAATTGTTGAGCAAACTGGTGTAGGCCTGTTTCCTTTAGTGAGACAACGACTATTCGATCTTTCTCTTTTAGCTCATCTAAAGCTCGCTGTGACGCGCGAAAATCGCTGCGCAAAACAAGAAGAACCGGAGTCTGCTCGGCGATAGCTCGTCGCGTGTCGCGATGAAAGGTACCGGATGTGCATGCCGCGAAAGCATGAAAATTGATCGGTGGATGCGCTCCTTCACCGGGAGCAGGTATGCTCTGAAATTGCTGTTCCGGATCGCGTCCTCCGGGATTGAGAATCGCAAGGCGAAAATTCTCCGCGTTTTTGGACGACATTGGCGACCGGTCCCGCTTTAACGGTTCAACGTTTCAACCATTTTGAGGTGGCGAACACATTCAATCCGAGACGTTGCCCGGCGGCTGTATTGCAGACTTGAGGAGCGTATTTTGCTGGTCTTCCTGATCGAGCGGTTTCACCGGAATCGCGCGACGGATCTCGGCCGGATTGCTGTCCTGTGGCTCAACCGGTATGGCTTTTGGAATCGCTTCGATTGGGATCGCTTTTCGAATTTCCGGAGCACCCTGAGTGGTTCGGGAACTCGACTGAGTTTCATCTGCAGCGGTGCCTGCGGGTTTCAATTCGTTCGTACCGGCTGTGCTGTTGGCGCGCTGATTTTCGGCGGTTTGCGGCGCAGACTGCGGCGAGGGCTCCGTTATCAATGTCGGCTTCATCGAATCGTAGGGGTCGTCGTCAGCTATGAGCGTGGGGCTTTTTATGGCTACGGGTGTGACCGCACTCAGGTTCACAGCGAGTTCCGCACGGGGCAAATCGCCGGAGCCAAACTCGCGAGCGAGACGCGCGCGCGGTTCACCGTGAATATTGCATGGCTCGGTCGGTGCTTGTGATGGTGTCGCAATCTCCAGGTAAGTCGTGCGGCGCTGAACGGTGTCGCCGTTGTCTGTCTTCACTGCATCGTAACATTGATCAGTGGCCAAGAGTCCGGATCTGGAACAAATCTCGATCTGTTTCAAATTGGAAGGCCTCTTGATTTCCCGCGGCGGATAGCTTTTGGCGGCGGCGTTCATTACATCCACCCAGGTCGGCAGCGCCAGCTCGCGTCCGAATGCTCCACGATAGATCTTCTGCGGCTTATCGAAACCGGTCCAGACAGCGCAGGTGAAATTGGAATCGTATCCTGCAAAGAGTGCATCGGTAAAATCGTACGCAGTGCCGGTCTTTCCCGCGGCGGGGAATTTCTCCAGCCCAAACTCGGTGTAAGCGGCTTTTCCCGTTCCTGATTTGAGCGCATCTACCAGACAGGAATGAACTTCATATGCGCTCTCAGGTTTGATCACAATTTTTCGGATACTCTGTTGTTTACCGCTCCAAACCAATGTCCCATCTTTTTCCTCGATCCGTTCCAGAATGTGCGGAGTGCTTGCTCGCCAGCCGCCGTTCGGAAAAATTGTATAACCGAGGGCCAACTCGCCCAGTGTTAATTCGCTGTTCCCCAGGAAGGTCGCCGGGTAAGGCCGGAGCGGAGAATGAATGCCTGCGGCGGAGCAAAGCTTCAACATTGCGTCAACGCCGGCGTCCATGCCGATGCGCACGGTTGCGCCATCCTTTGATTTGGCTAGTGCTTGTCTGGCAGTGATTCTCCCTTCGTAACGATTCTCAGCGCTCTCGGGGCCCCATTCGCCAAGAATACCGGTCGTGCCGCCGATCATCACTGCGCGGTTATCCAGTGGCGAGTCTTCTACGACCGAGCCGGGATACATTCCCTTCTCGAACGCGGCCGCGTAAACGAATGGAAGAATTGCTGTACCCGCAGGGCGACGCGCTTGCAGTGCGCGATCATATTGGTTGTGCTCGAAATCGCGTCCGCCCACCAGGACCAGAATGTCGCCGGAGGCGTTATCGAGCCCGATGACCGCTCCCTGCAAGTACTCGGGGGCCGGCTCTTCAGCCATTTTGCCGTTTGCCTTGGCTTTGCGAAACGAAGCTGCGTACTCCGCATAGGTCTGATGGTTGTAATCGGGCCGTTGTTCGATCTGGTCCAAATGCGTTTTTAGAGAATTCTCTGCGGTTCTCTGGAGATTCGCGTCAATGGTTGTGTGTATGCGATAACCTTCGTTGATTGCGCGGTCCCATCCCACCGCCGCGATCACCTGCTGACGAATATAATCGACTGCATAAGTCTGGCCCTGGGCGTTTTGCCGGCTTCCAACCGCGATTTTTTGTGCCCTGGCGGCGGCACACTGTTCAGCGGTGATAAAGCCAAGTTCACGCATACGATCGAGCGCGAAGTCGCGCACCTCGCGGGAATTTTCGGGATTGTTCCACGGCGACAATCGGTTTGGGCTCTTGATCAGTCCCGCCAGCATGGCGCATTCCGCCAGCGTCATTTCACGCGCCGGTTTCCCGAAGTACCCCGCGCTGCTGCCTCTGCCCCGTACAACCCGCCGCCGAAATAAATCCGGTTAAGGTAGAGCTCCATGATCTTTTGTTTGCTGAGATGATCTTCGATGCGTTTGGCGAGATAGATCTCGAGCAGTTTCCGGCGATACGTCCGTTCCTTGAGCGAAAAACTGTTGCGAGCCAATTGTTGCGTAATGGTGCTGGCACCCTGCCGCACATGACCTGCGGTCAGATTTTTGAGCGCCGCGCGCATTATTCCGAGCAAATCGTAACCGTGGTGTTCGTAGAATTTCGCGTCCTCGACGGCGATCACGGCGTTTACGAGATCCGGAGGAAGCTTCTCGTAAGGCACTGTCTCTCGGTTTTCGACATAGATTTGGCCGAAGATTTTGCCGTTGCGATCCAGAATCACGCTTGCTGATTCCATTTGTTCGAGCTGATTCAGGTCAAACGCGTTCGCCTGTTTTTTCAAGTCCAAAACGATGCTTGAAACGAAAACTGATAGGAAGAGCGCCAGAACTACAAAAATGGCGACGGGAACATAAAACCATGGCCTGAGATACCATGGCCGTCGGAAGCGGTACCCCGGCGGCGGCCTTAGATATGTGGCGGTGGTAGGCGGTCTCACGGCGAAAGCCTTACTAGCTCGCCAAAGTTAGGCAGTAAACGCACAACGCTCAATGGCCAAGATCGAAACCATCAACCTACCCGGCTTATCAGTTGAGCCTTGGACGTTGAGCGTTGAGCTTGGACTATTGAACTGCCAGACCGGCAATCCCGCTCTGATTGAGCTCATTCGCAACGAAATTCGCGAACGAGGGCCGCAATCTTTCGCCTGGTTCATGCAACAAGCGCTCTATCATGACGGTCATGGATATTATTCTTCCGGCCGCTGCGCGATTGGTCGAGACGGCGATTATTTTACCAACGTGAGCGTCGGTCCGCTCTTTGGAAGACTGTTAACTGACCAGTTCATTGAGATGTGGAAGCGACTCGGCAGGATTCCAGCGTTCACGATTGTGGAACAGGGCGCGCACGACGGGCAGTTTGCCCACGACGTCCTTTACAGCGCGCAAAAACGCGCGCCGGAATTCTTTGAAGCGTTGCGCTATCGAATAATCGAGCCGTTTCCCGTTCTGCAAGAACGGCAGGCGAGACGACTCCGATCGTTTCGTGGGAAGCTTGAATGGCAGGATTCGCTGCAACCATTCACGGGTGTTCATTTTTCCAACGAACTGCTCGACGCGATGCCTGTGCGGCTGATCGCCGACGGAAGGGAGAAGCTCGTCGGTCTCGATGACGAACAGTTTGTTTTCGTTGAGCGCGAGGTAGGTAATCAAACGTTCAATCAGGCTGCGCTTGACTGGGTCGATGAGGTCACCGCGAACTTGGAACGCGGTTACGTGATGACCATCGATTACGGACGATTGGAAACTGAATTTCAGGGAACCATTCAGGTGCGCGCGCGACACAAAAATATTGGTTCGCCGTTCGAACAAATCGGGCATGCAGACATCACCGTGCACTTGCATTGGAAGAGTATTGCCGAGCGCGCACGGCAGAACGGCTTGTCCGTGTCAGGATTCACCGATCAACACCGTTTCCTAATGGGAATCATCTCCGAAATTGGCCTCGATGATTTGGATCATCCGATCCTGGCAGATTCGGGGAAAATTAAGCGCGAACTCCAAACGCTTCTGCATCCGGAGATGCTCGGGCGCGCGTTTCAGGTTCTGGCGCTGGAAAAGAAAGCGGGTTCGACTGGGAGACAGTTGGCTGGCTTCAAATTCGCGGGTGATCCATGCAAGACGACAGGTATTTGACGAACGGCCAGCAGCGGCCTCTTTATCGGTACGGGTACGTTGTGGATTTCGCGTTGGTTTGTCGCTGCCGTGACATTATCAAAATGACGACGTCGGGGCCGCAGGAAGGGCGCATGTCAAGCGTTTCGAAGCGGTGGAAAAAGCGTTAGTCGGGCGGAAGCGGATCCTACATCAATTTTTGCACGAGCCAGACAATCAGCAGCACGATGGCCGCGATCCAGAGGATGTGGAAAAAAACTCCAGTGAGCACGAGCACGAACTTCACCAGAATCCAGATGACGAAGAGAGCGATGGCGAGCCAGATCAGAGCATTCATGCTCGTATATCGCTGCTCACCAAGGCTGCAGATGTTGCGATAAGGGCGACGCAGATATTTGTTCCGCTCAGTCCAAGGTCGTCCACGACGCCGACAAACTTACGGCTGATTCACGCCTCGGAAGCGTTCTCTAGAGATGAATATTTTCCGGCACGCTCGCTCTTCTTTCTTCCCCGCGCCGGAACATGGTGGCAGCACCGTCTCGGGCGGCGGTGATCCGTCTGCTGATTCTCCCCCGGCTTCTGAAGCCATCGATGACACGTTTGCACAGGACGATCTCGGGCGAGGCAACACGCCTGGCGTCGGCGTCCCCGGAAGCAAATCAAATCAGGTCTTAACCCACGACGGTATTAGCGAGCGCACTCACCGGATTTGGGAAGAAGAAGGCCGTCCGGAAGGGGCAGCGGAGGAACACTGGCGGCGTGCTGAAGAAGAGCTTCAGCAGCCCTCCGATTGCGAGTGAGGCACCTCGAAAAGCGAACCGTACGGATACTGGGCGCCGTTTTCTTGGAAGATGTTTTTCCATTCCTGGGCCGCAATTGGCCGCGTCTTGGTGGTGGGGATTTGCGCCTATGTCGGTCTCGTTCTCATGCTGCGTGTTTCCGGCAAGCGCACGCTATCGAAGATGAATGCTTTCGATTTTGTCGTGACGGTTGCGCTCGGCTCGATCCTCGGCTCGATGCTTCTGTCCAAAGATGCTGCCTTGACTGAAGGCCTCCTTGCGCTGGTATCTCTCATCGCTTTGCAGTGGGTCGTAGCCTGGCTGGCAGTGCGTTGTCCCACGTGGTGCAGACTGATCAAGAGCGAACCGCGTCTCCTTGCGCTTCGAGGCAAACTCAATCACGCGGCGCTAAAGGAGGAACGCGTCACCGCCGAAGGAGTGAACGCGGCATTGCGCTCCGCCGGCCGTGCCTCGCTCGAAGATGTGGAGGCCGTTGTGCTCGAGACCGATGGTAGCTTGAGCGTCATTGGCTCTAGGCAGAACAGAGTCACGCCGACTGCGCTGCACGACTTGCGTGGTTTTCCGAAGGAATAACGGGTTCTTCCCGGCGGAGAAGCTCTCGGAAATGTTAATATCGCTTTTCTGAAGCACCTGACGCCGCGCCGGATCCCAGGAGATTTTCTTCATCCTGTAATGTTTTTGCCTGACGCGCTTGTTCCTCGATCACATCGGCTTCGCTGGACAAACCCGCTTCCGCTTTGGTCGAGGCCGCGTCGGCCTCTTCTTCTGGCAGACGTTTTCGCGACGGTTGTATCTGTGTCGCCTTGCCTTCGGTCGTTGTGACCGGCACACCTTGCGGAAAGACCACCTCGCGCGCTTCGTCCGGCATCGAAATGTCGTGTCTTTGAAAAGCGCGTTTCACCAACCGGATAAGCGAAGAGCGCACCTTCAGCCAACTGTGTTCCCGGCCGTTGATCCAAAAATAAACGCGAAGATTGACCGTGGCTTTACCGAGACTATCCGCCAGAACAGATGGTGCGGGATCATCCAGCACCGCGGGATGTTCGGTCAATACGGCCAGCGCGATCTCCTGCGCTTCGTCGATGGAATCATCGTAGCCGATGCCGACGACAAAATCCTCGCGCCGGTTGGCGTTCGTGCTGTAGTTGAGCAGGTTGTTCTTGTAAACGGCGGCGTTCGGAATTTGCACGAGATTGCCCTCTAGAGTCATCAGGATAGTGGTGCGTACGTTTAACTGCTGCACGTATCCGGTGACACCGGAAATCTCGACCAGATCGCCGGTTTGAAACGGCCGCTGCATGCTGAGGAAAATGCTGGCCAGAAAATTTTCGGTGATGTCGCGAAAGGCGATGCCGACAGCGAGACCGAGCAAACCGGTGCCACCCACCACCGTGAGCGCGAGTTGGGTGAGACCCGACACTCTGAGAACAATGTAGGTGCCGAAGAGAAACACCATCACGCCAATGGTTATCGCAATTACGCTGCGGAGCAGCTTAGCGCGAATGCGCGGGCGCAAAAATGAGCGCGCTCCGCGGGTCGCGAGCAGCGCGGCGCCAACGGATAGCGCCAGGATAATGAGCGCGAAGCCAAGGAAAGGAAGCGAATGGACGAAGTCGCGCCACAGCGCCATCAGCCCGCTCCAAGCCGGGCTGAAATCCCACATTGAGGGGACCGTCACATCCATTTGGTTGACCACCGCGACCACGTCCTGAGTGTTGCGCGCCAAATCGCCGGCCCATTTCTTTAGCTCCGCCGTTTTTGTCTGCCCGTTGAGGAAGACAACGCCTTCTTTCACTTTTACCTGAGGCGCGGTGAACCATTTGGTCGTTTCCAGTACGCGTTGGAGGCGTTGGCGAATTTCTTCGTCGCGGGCGACCGGGTTAACATCAACCTTGGCGGAAGCGAGCGAGAGGTCCGGACCAGGAGCGGTAGTGGTTTGCGCCGGGGCTGCTGTCGCGGCCGGTGATTGTGCCAGGGCTGTCATACGACAGGTGAATGCGAGCAAAACGATTGCTAAAAGGCTCATGAATTGACCACTTGCTATCCCGTTCTTTGGCGAGCGTGAGGCGGCGTTTATCTTCATTCTTGTCCGCAGCTCAGCGCTTTAACGAAATCCTGTTTTCTACTGCTTTTACGCCGGAGACACTTTTGGCGAGATTTTCCGCAGACCGTTTCTGATCCTGGCTCACGACAAAGCCGCTCAACTGAATTGTGCCTTTGTAGGCGGCGACCTGAACATCGGGGAACTTGAAACTGGGCGAGTAGTTGAAGCTCGCTGTTACCCGTTGTACGAGTTTTTCATCTTCCTGGCGTTCGGCGGATGTGCGCTCGGATGCTTCGCGGTTGCATCCCGTGAATGAAGTGGTCGCCATGAGGATCACGGCTGCTCCGGCCGTCATCATCAAGCGCATTGTTCTCACCGGCTGATTACAAGTTGTCGTTTGGGAATACATTTCATACGGCTAGCCTCCATACTTAAAATGCGGTCCTGCCGGTTGCGGATAGCGGCGCATACTTCGGAAGAAAGCGCGTGTTGTTCACAAAATGACGACATTGGCGAGAAGTTATCACATCTAGGCGGAGCGAAATTGATCGTAGGTCAGATTCGCAGCCTGCGAGGCATCGACGGTCGTTAAACGATAATAGGCTGCATCGAGGTCTCCAAAATGTCCCCATTTAGGTGGCACAGCGGCGGTTTGCGGCAGACGTTTGATGATTCCCACCTGAAGCGCGAACAACCCCATGCAACCCATCGCCGCTCGACAGGCGGGAACGATCCCGTGGCGTTGTTCTAGAAAACCGCCGCGGCCGTGCCGAAGCTCATGACGAAGCTGTCGAGAATTCATCTAATTCGCGGCGCGGCTGTTGAGATCCAGACGGTGAACCGCGCGTCTCACTTCCATTTCGCTTAATCCAGTTCTTTTGGTTTTATTTTTTCTGAATTTCGGATCGGCCAGACCTGCTTAAGGTAGCTCGGAGAAGTCGACTGCTTCAGACAGCTTCACTGAAATCGTTAACCCTAAAGAAGCCCAGGCGCGCGCGACAAACCTTGCTGTATCCGGAAAGTCTGGGGCGTGCGTTTCAGATTTTCGCGCTCGAAACGGAAAATCGATCAGCACGCACCGCGGTTAGAGGGGCTTTAAATTCACGCGTCAGCGGCCGTTTAGGCTAAGACTCAGCGAATCAGAACGGAAAAAAGACTGCGAGTTTCGGCGGCAGTATTTTTAGGCGTCCCACGCTGGCTGCGCCCGCGATTCCTTTCCGTAGAAGCGACTTAGCGTACGCCATGGCTCAGATTTTTTCCAAAAGCGCTAATGTTAAAGCTCGCGTCACCATTTTCGGATTGATCCTTTTAGTCTGTGGAGCGGGCTGGGCCACTTCGACCATCTATTGGTCTCCGTACACAACCAATGTCGATGTGCCCTTGCAGCAACCCATTCCCTTTAGTCATAAGCATCATGTCACCGACGATGGTATCGACTGTCGTTACTGCCACACCTCCGTGGAAAAATCATCCTTCGCCGGTATTCCGTCGACGGAAACGTGCATGACCTGTCACTCGCAGTTGTGGACGGATGCTCCCGTGCTTGCGTCGCTTCGAAAAAGTTCTGCCACTGACCAGCCGCTGCAGTGGATCCGGGTGAACGATCTGCCCGGCTACGCTTATTTTAATCACAGCGCTCACGTGGCCAAGGGAATTGGCTGCAACGAATGCCATGGACGAGTGGATCAAATGCCGCTTACGCGAAAGGCGGAGACTCTCTACATGCGGTGGTGTCTGGATTGCCATGAGCACCCGGAAAAATTTATTCGTCCGCGCGACAAAGTCTTCGATATGGCGTGGCGCCAGCCGCCAGACCAGCTGGAGCAGGGGCGAAGGCTCATCCGTGAGTATCACGTCGATACGACCGGTCGCCTGACAAATTGCAGCACTTGTCACCGATGAATTATTCAGCCGGCAATGTTAGGGCGGGATCGCTGCACGCGCCGAATGGCGTAAGCCGGTCAACTGATGAATTTGCTCCTGGTTCCAGCGAGTGGCCGGAGGACCTCAGCCGGCGCGAATTTATCAGACTAGCTGGTGCGACACTGGCGCTTGCCGGATTCACCTCCTGTACGAAACAGCCGCTGGAAAGGATCGTTCCTTACGTTAGTCAGCCTGAGATTGTTATACCAGGCAAACCGCTGCGGTTTGCTACTGCTAGGGAGTACGGCGGATTCGGGCAGGGACTGCTCGTCACTGGTTACGAAGGTCGCCCGACAAAAATCGAAGGGAACCCGACGCATTCCGCCAGTCTCGGTGCGACCACCGTTTGGGCGCAGGCCGATGTTCTTGATCTTTACGATCCGGATCGCGCTCAAACAGTCACCACCGGCGGCGCGATCAAGACAGTCGATGATTTTTGGAATGCGCTGAATCTTGCAATTGAACCTTTGAGAACCGATGGCGGGACTGCATTTCGCATTCTCACCGAACCAGTAAGCTCGCCCACGTTGCTGACACAGCTGGGACGCGTCCTGCAGAGCTTTCCCTCAGCGCGCTGGTCTATCTGGGACCCGCTAAATCGCGACAACGTCAGTGAGCAAGAAGTGATCTATGATTTTTCCCGAGCGAAAATCGTCGTCGCCTTCGACTCGGATTTTCTCTTCGCGCATCCGTATTCCTTGCGTTACGCGCGCGACTTCGCAAACAACCGCCGCGTGATCGAGGCGGACGGCGCCAGCATGAATCGTTTTTATGCAGCCGAGCCGACTCCCACCATCACCGGGTCCAATGCCGATCATCGTATCGCTGTCGCTGCCCGCGACATTTTACCGTTGGCTCAGGCAGTCGCCGCTGAGCTTGGCGTCGCTGTCGCTGCGCCACAAAGTGTCGGAAACGAAGATTGGATCGCAGCGGTGGTGCACGATCTGAAGGCTAAGCGCGGACAAAGCATTGTCATCGCTGGAGAAACGCAGCCACCCGTAGTGCACAAATTGGTGGCGCAAATTAATACCGCGCTCGGAAACACCGGGCAGACGCTTTCGTCGGCGCCAGCTTTGGTTTTACCCGGGAACCGGATCGCTTTTCGGGATCTGGTTGACGAAATGCACCGGGACGTAGTCAGGCTCCTCATCGTGTTCGGCGGCAATCCTCGATACGACGCGCCGGCGGATTTCAAATTCGCGGACGCATTCAACAACGTGAAGCTCCGGGTGCATCACAGCCTGCATTTCAACGAAACATCGCGCCACTCGCACTGGCACGTGCCGGCTACGCATTTTTTGGAGTCGTGGAGCGATACGCGAGCGTTCGACGGAACCACCTCGATCGTGCAACCGCTGATTGAGCCAATGTACTCCGGAGTGTCCGCGCACGAAATACTCGAAGCCGTTGCTGAACGGTCGCCGCGGCTCGGGTACGATATTGTGCGTAGTCATTGGAGCGGACTGCAACCCGGTCCGGATTTCGAGTCAAAATGGCGGCGTGCATTGAGCGACGGCGTCGTTAAAGATTTGCTGCCGCCCGCGTTGGAGTCCCAGGTTCCGACCGCATCCGCCTCTCCGGTTGCTGAAGGCGAGAGAACTGAGGCCGCGGGTTCAGAACTGGAAGTTCTTTTCCGTCCCGATGTTAGCGTGCTCGATGGTCGTTATGCCAACAATGGCTGGCTTCAGGAATTGCCGCGCCGGTTTTCGGCGCTGACCTGGGACAACGCGGCGCTTATCAGCCCGCAATTGGCAAAGAGCGCAGCTTTGGCGAACGGCGACGTTGTCGAGCTATCATTTCGCGGGCGCAAGCTGCCGGTGCCGGTGTGGATTCAGCCGGGCCAGGCAACAAATTCGGTGACTCTACCGCTCGGATACGGGCGGGACGTAATTGGAAAGGTAGGCCGGCATGTTGGCTTTAATGCCTATGCTCTCCGCACGTCCGATGCGTTGTGGTTTGGCGACAACCTGACAATTCGCAAAACGGGCGATCGGCATTGGCTCGTCACCACACAACATCATCACGAGGTTCAGGGGCGCGGCATTTTACACGACGGTACGCTCGCTGGCTTTCTTGCCGATCCGCATTACGCGCAGAAGGCGGAGCAGCGTCCACCGTTGGATTACACGCTGTATCACCCGAATGAATACCCTTACAAAGGGTACAAGTGGGGCATGGTGGTCGACCTCAACGTCTGCATCGGCTGCCACGCGTGCACCATCGCTTGTCAGGCGGAAAACAATATTCCCGTTGTTGGCAAACAACAGGTCGGCGTTCACCGCGAGATGCACTGGATCCGGGTCAGCACGTTTTACTCTGGTGAAGAGAACAATCCCAAAATTACGCACCAGCCTGTTCCCTGCATGCATTGCGAGAATGCGCCTTGCGAACTGGTCTGCCCGGTTGGCGCCACTGTGCACGATAAAGAGGGATTGAATTTGCAGGTTTACAATCGTTGCGTCGGCACACGTTACTGCTCGAATAACTGCCCGTACAAAGTCCGGCGTTTCAATTTTCTCGAATACAACAGCGGATTAAGTCCCAGCGTAAAGCTGGTCAAAAATCCGGACGTGACTGTGCGCTCGCGAGGGGTAATGGAGAAATGCACCTACTGTCTGCAGAGAATTAACGCGGCCCGCATCACGGCCGAACTCGAGCAGCGCAAAATCCGCGAGGGCGAAATCGTGCCGGCGTGCGCGCAGGTTTGCCCGGCGGAAGCAATCACGTTCGGAGACATGAACGATCTGCGGAGCCAGTTGATGCGATTGAAACGCTCGCCCCTGAACTACTGGATGCTTGGCGAATTGAACACCCAGCCGCGCACCAGCTACCTGGCCAAATTGCGCAACGTGAGCGCGGCCCGTTTGAAAAGTGATTAGCGAACCGTGATCAATATGAATCCGCCTAACGAATCACCAATCGGCAATCACCAATCATCTTCTTTTTCGCCCCTAGGTTATCCGACGAACCTGCTCGCGCCGGGACAAACTTACGCTTCCGTTAACGAAACCATTGCCGACATCCCGTTCAAGCGGCCGCCGGGACCATGGTGGATTGGTTTCATCATCTCGTTCCTGTTGCTGATGATGTTTTTGGTTGCCGTCACGTGGCTCTTCTGGAAAGGCGTCGGCATCTGGGGAATCAACATTCCGGTTGCCTGGGGATTCGCGATCGTGAATTTCGTCTGGTGGGTGGGAATTGCCCACGCGGGCACATTCATCTCTGCGATCCTGCTCTTGCTCTTCCAGCCGTGGCGCACCGCAATCAACCGCTTCACCGAGGCGATGACACTCTTTGCGGTTTGTTGCGCCGGTTTGATGCCGTTGTTCCATCTGGGGCGGCCATGGGTCTTTTACTGGCTGTTCCCATATCCCGATACGATGGGGCTATGGCCGCAATTTCGTAGTCCGCTGGTTTGGGATGTTTTTGCCGTCGGCACCTATTTCATCATCTCGTTGCTTATTTTGGTATCTGGGGTTGGTTCCCGATCTGGCCACCGTCCGCGATCGCGCCAAAAAACTCTGGCAGAAAAAAATCTACGGATTCTTCGCCCTTGGCTGGCGCAACTCTGCGGCGCATTGGCAGCGTCATCAGATCGCCTACCTGTTGCTGGCGGGGCTGGCTACGCCTCTCGTGTTGTCGGTGCACAGCGTAGTCAGTTTCGATTTTGCGGTGGCAATCGTTCCTGGCTGGCATTCCACGATTTTCCCGCCGTATTTCGTGGCTGGCGCAATCTATTCCGGGTTTGCGATGGCGCTGAACATCATCATCCCGGTGCGCAAGATCTATCACCTCGAAAATGTGATCACCGATCGCTACCTGAACAACATGGCCAACATCATGTTGGTGACGGGAATGATCGTTGCCTACGGATATTTCATCGAGGCGTTCATGGCCTGGTATAGCGGCGACATTTTTGAGATTTACATGATGACGAACCGCACGCTCGGTCCCTACGGCTGGGTTTTTTGGGTGCTGATGCTTTGCAATGTTTTTGTGCCACAGGCGCTCTGGTCGGCGCGCATCCGGCGCAATCCGATGCTGCTTTTCTTTCGTGGCGCTTTTCGTCAACGCCGGCATGTGGATCGAGCGTTTCGTGATCGTGATTACCAGTCTTCATCGCGATTTTCCGCCATCGATGTGGGCGATGTTTTATCCCACCAGATGGGACTGGATGATCCTGTTCGGCAGCGTTGGGCTCTTTCTTACGCTGCAATTCCTCTTCATGCGGTTCTTGCCGATGATCTCGATTTCCGAAACGCGCGAACTAGTCGCTGAATCCGCAAAAGCCAACTACGCATGAATGAAGACCTACGGATTGCTGGCTGAATTCGCCACGCCAGGAAAAGCTGATGCACGCGGCGGAGAAAGCTTACGCCGCGGGCTTTCGCAAAATGGACGGTTACGCGCCGTTTCCTGTGGAAGGATTGGCTGAGGCGCTCGGCAAAAAGAATCGTCTTCCGCTTCTGGTTCTAATTGGAGGAATCATCGGCGGCACCGGTGCGTACTTCATGGAATGGTACGCAAACGCCATCAGTTTTCCGACCAACGTTGGTGGCCGTCCGATTCATAGTTGGCCAGCGTTTATCCCCATCACATTTGAGTTAACTGTGCTCGCGCGCGGCTCTGACCGCCTTCCTTGGTTCGTTTGTATTGAATGGCTTGCCGCGTCCGTATCATCCGCTGTTTGATATTCCCGAATTCGATCGCGCGTCTCAGGACCGTTTCTTTCTCTGCATCGAAGCGGAGGATCCGAAATTTCATTCTGAAGAAACGCGCTCATTTCTGCACGGTCTCAATCCTCTTTTAGTGACGGAGGTGCCGGAATGAAGCCAAATGACGCTGGCCGACCTTCGACAGGGCGAGCAACTTCAGGTCGCGCTCTACAATTGCTGTCCGTGGTCGCGTTGATGTCTGGTCTCGTGCCGGCCTGACATGAAGAACCAGCCGAAGGCGAAGCCGCTTTCCGAAAGCGATTTTTTTAGCGATCAAGCGAACGCGCGGCCGATCCCGCCGCACACGGTCGAACGCGGGCGGCGCCCGGGAGAATGCTGCTTTCTATACTGGCCTAACGAATGGGACTTACGTCACACGACTTCCCGGTGAAATTGACCCCGGAACTGCTGGCCCGCGGCCGTGAACGATTCAACGCGATGTGCGCCGAATGTCACGACCGCACAGGCAGCGGGAACGGGATGGTGGTCCAGCGCGGGTTTCCACAACCTCCGTCTTTCCATGTTCCGTCGCCTTCGTAACGCACCAATCGGACATTTTTTCGACGTAATCACCAATGGCTATGGCGTGATGTATTCCTACGCGACTCGGGTCGAACCGGATGATCGCTGGGCCATCGCTGCATACATCCGCGCGCTGCAGCTCAGTCACAACGTGAAAGCCTCCGAGCTTTCTCCGGCCGAGCAGCAGAAACTGGCAAGGAAGCAATGATCTCGATCGTCAACGGCTCCACCGATCGCGTAAAACTTATTTCGTTAGGGGTGGGCGCGCTCGGACTGGCCGGATGCGTTGTCGGTTGGATCTTTGCGCCCGCCGACTTCTTTCTCGCATATCTATTCGCCCATTCATTTTTTCTCGGGACTCTCGCTTGGGGCCCTCGGGCTGCTTGATGATCCATCATCTCACGAGCGGTTACTGGGGATATAGTGTTCGGCGATTTTTAGAGGCCGCCGTCGGCAACTTGTCGCTGCTCGCTGTTTTGTTCGTGCCCGTGTTTTTCGGGCTGGCTCATCTTTATCCTTGGAAAAATCCTGCTGTTGTGGCGGCCGACGAGGTTCTTCGCCACAAGCAATATTACCTTAACACGCCAGGATATATCGTTCGGAGCGCTGTGGTTTTTGCCATCTGGATTGTCATTGGCCGGTTGCTTTTGAAATGGTCGGCACAGCAGGACACAACGTTCTCGGTGCAGCCGACGATCAACATGCGAAATCTTAGCGGGCCCGGCCTGGTGATCTATCCGGTGACCATGACTTTTGCCGCGGTCGATTGGCTGATGTCTCTGGAGAGGGACTGGTATTCAACAATGTTCGCCGTCTGATCTGCATCGGGCAGATGCTGAGCGCGCTGGCTTTCGTCATTTTGCTTCTTTCCATCGCCACCCGTTCCCGGCAACTCGGCCCTCTCATTTCGACAGAGGAGACACTTCACAAAATCGGGAATCTGCTTCTCGCGTTCGTGATGCTATGGGCGTATCTCGAATTCGGACAACTACTCATCGTTTGGTCCGGAAATTTGCCTCATGAAATTTCGTGGTACCTGCACCGAGTCACTGATGGCTGGCGCTGGGTTTGCGTATTCCTGTTCCTCTTCAATTTCTTCATCCCGTTTTTTCTGCTGCTGATGCGCCCTGTCAAAAGAAGGGCGTCGCGTTTTGGCAAATGTCGCAGGATGCATTTTGCTCGCGCATGTCGTCGATGTGTGGTGGACGATCGCGCCCAGCCTGCACCCGCACCATTTGTACGTCACATGGTGGCATAGTCGTCACCCTTCGTTGGGATTGGTGGAATTTGGTCGGCGGCGTTTTTGAAAAACCTGGAGAGCAGACCGCTCGTACCGCTGAATGATCCGCGGTTCGCGGTCGCTGTGCCGGCATGAAGGCGAGCACTGAAGGTCGCCATCATGAGGAAAAGGATGTGGATGTTCCGGCGCTGTTTACCGTCGTTTTTCTGGTGCTGTTGTCGTGCCTCGCAATTTTTATCGGCGTCAAGGTAATGATGCATTACCTCAATGTGCATGAACCGGCCGTAACCGCCGGACCGCCCAATATTCCTGCAACGCGCGCGCGAGATTTTCCACAACCACGGCTCGAAGTGCGCCCAGGAGCCGACCTCGCGGAACTGCGGGGTGCGGAGAACTCCGATCTCAATTCCTACGGCTGGGTAGACCGGAAGGCGGGAATCGCGCGCGTACCGATCGAGCGCGCCATTCAATTGCTCCTGCAACGCGGTCTGCCCGATGTCGGCGCCGGTCAAACGCCATTGAGCCTGATGCGGGCGCGTCCATCGGAAATGCGAGCCCATCCCGTCTCAAAGTGCCTGACGAATGATGAAAAAGATCATTTTTTCCCTTGGGTTCCTCATCGTGTTTATCACATCGGCCTGCGCGCTTACGCCTGGCGATCTCAGCCGCATCAAGTTGGAACAGCATCCCGGCCAGCAATTGTCGCGCGATCTCGTTTTTCACGACGAAAACGGTCAGCCATTTCGCTTTGGCAACCAGGCGGGAAATCAACCAACCGTTCTGTTGCCCGGGTATTACCGGTGTCCAATGCTCTGTCCGCTGATCAACGACGGTTTGATCCAGGCGCTGCAAGAACTTCGAACGAGCGTCGGGCGCGATTTCCAGGTTGTCGAATTTAGCATCGATCCGAAGGACACGCCGGCAGACGCGGCGCGAAAAAAAACGGAATACATGCGGCGGTATGGACGGCATGGGACGGCTGGTGGCTGGCATTTTCTTGTGGGGGACGAGCGCGCAATTGCGCGACTCGCCGATGAACTCGGTTATCGCTACGCCTACGATCCCGAAACAAAACAATTCGCGCATCCGAGCGGGTTAATTGTGCTTACGCCAGGCGGCAAAATTTCGCGTTACATCTTTGGCGCGACGTTTGACGGCGGCGAATTAAACAAAGCGTTGGCTGCGGCACGAAAAGGAGAATCGGCCTCCACGTTATCGCAACTTTTCCTGCTCTGCTTTCACTACAATCCAATCACTGGAAAATACGGCGCCTTGATCATGTCGATTTTGCGGGCTGCGGGAGTCGCGACTGTGATGGGCAATCGGATTGTCGATCGTTTTTTTCGCGCGACGCGCGGGCTCCGTTTGAGATTGCCATGGATCAATTTCGTCTTTTCCCGCCGCAAGCCTCTTCGATGTCGCACGAAGTGGATGCGCTTTTTTTCGCGCTCGTTGCCGTCTCTCTTTTCTTTCTGGCGGTCATTTTCCTGCCAATCATTTTTTTCACGATAAAATATCGGCGTGGATCGAAAGCAGACCGTTCACACCCAAGCTCGGGTTCGTTTTGGCTCGAGGGCGGCTGGACGATGGGAGCGATCGTTCTGGGGCTCGGTTTATTTTCGTGGGGCGCGGTGACCTATTTTCGGCTCGAACGCCGTCCGGCCAACGCGCATTGACGTGCAGGTGGTTGGCAAACAATGGATGTGGAAGTTGCAGCACGCCGAAGGCAGACGCGAGATCGACGAGCTGCATGTGCCGGTGAATCGCACTGTGGTCTTAACGATGACGTCGGAAGACGTGATCCACAGTTTTTTCATCCCGGCCTTCCGGGTGAAACAGGATGTCGTGCCCGGGAAATACACCAGCGAATGGTTCAAAGCGACCGAGCCGGGTGAGTATCATTTGTTTTGTGCCGAGTATTGCGGGACGCAGCATTCTGGAATGATTGGCCGCGTGGTGGTGATGGAACCGCGGGCTTACGAGGCCTGGCTCAAAACGGGAGAACAAACCGAGTCGATTGTGCTTGCCGGCAAACGGCTTTTTCACGATCGCGGATGTAGCGGTTGTCACTCGCCTAATTCACAATTTCATGCCCCGCTGCTGCAGGGACTGTATCGAAACCCGGTCCCACTGGCCGATGGCACAATGGTCACAGCTGATGATCAGTATCTGCGCGATTCAATTTTGCAGCCGGCAAAACAAATCACCGCCGGTTACGACAACATCATGCCAAGTTTCGCCGGGCACTTGAGCGAGGAAGAAATCATGGCGTTGATCGCATACCTAAAGGCGATCGGGCAACAGGAGCCACTATCAAAATGAGCATCGCCACCGCTCATCCGTGGCCGTGACAACCTTATGATCAACGCAACTGAAATCGATATTCGGACCGAGGGCGAAATCGCGGCGAGAAACTATCTCAGCGATCACAGGGTACGTTCGTGGTTGCTGACGACTGATCACAAACGGATCGGGATTCTCTACCTCTGCACGATCATCATTTTCTTTTTCATCGCCAGCGTGGCTGCGGCGATGATGCGGATCGAATTGCTCACGCCCAAAGGCGATCTGGTGACATCGGAGACTTACAACAAGCTTTTCACCATCCACGGGGTATTGATGGTCTGGTTTTTCCTGATTCCATCGATTCCAGCCGTGCTGGGCAATTTTGTTCTGCCGATGATGATTGGAGCGCGTGACGTCGCCTTTCCGAAACTCAATCTGATGAGTTGGTACATCTTTATTATCGGCGGCGCGCTGGCGCTCTGGTCGCTGTTCCGCGGCGGCGTGGACACAGGCTGGACGTTTTACACTCCCTACAGCACTACCTACGCAAACTCTCACGTGATTTCGATGGCGGCCGGCGTTTTCATCGTCGGTTTCTCCACCATCATCACCGGCCTGAATTTCATGGTGACTACACACAAAATGCGCGCGCCGGGGCTGACCTGGTTTCGGCTGCCGCTATTTGTTTGGTCACTGTATGCGACAAGCCTGATCATGGTGCTGGCCACGCCGGTGCTGGCCATCACACTGGCGCTGATCTCACGTCGAACGCTTCTGGGGCGTCGGCATTTTCGATCCGAAACTTGGCGGTGATCCGATTCTGTTTCAGCATCTGTTCTGGTTTTATTCGCATCCGGCTGTTTACATCATGATTCTGCCGGGCATGGGCGTGGTGAGCGAACTGATCACCTGTTTCTCGCGCAAACGAATTTTCGGTTACGGATGGATCGCTTGCGCGAGTATGGCGATCGCCGTGCTCGGATTCATGGTCTGGGGACATCACATGTTTGTTTCCAGTCAGTCGATCTATGCTGGAATGGTTTTCTCGGTTCTGAGTTTTCTGGTGGCCGTGCCATCGGGAATCAAGGTTTTCAACTGGACCGCAACGATGCACAAGGGCGCGATCCATTTTACTACTCCGATGCTTTATGCCCTCGGCTTCATCGGACTGTTCACCATCGGTGGTCTTAACGGGATTGTTTCTTGCCGCTCTCGCGGTCGATGTTCATGTCACCGATACCTACTTTGTGGTGGCGCATTTCCATTACATCATGGTGGGCGGGATGGTGACCGCGTTCATGGGCGGCCTGCATTATTGGTGGCCGAAAATGACCGGCCGTTTGTATCCCGAGATCTGGGGTAAGCTGGCGGCGCTCGCCACCTTTCTGGGATTTAATCTGACCTTTTTTCCGCAGTTTGTGATGGGTTACCTGGGAATGCCCCGGCGCTACCACGCGTATCCGCCGGAGTTCCAGGTTTTCAATGTTCTTTCTACGGCAGGCGCTTCCATTCTTGGTGTGGGATATTTGCTCCCATTCATCTACTTCATCTGGTCGATCAAACGTGGTCGGGTGGCGGGACCGAACCCGTGGCGTGCCACCGGCCTGGAATGGCAAACGTCGTCCCCGCCGCCCACGAATAATTTCGATAGGACCCCGGTCGTTACTGGGCCGCCCTACATGTATTCAGCCGAAAAGGATGTCGATCTTGATCTCGCCAGCCTTTGAGGAAGCATCAATCCTGGTAGCGCGCAACCGCGGGGCGCCGCCCGCGATGCTTGTCGGTGTTTTGCGTTTTGAGCAACTTTCCGAAGCCGCGGGAACCCCACCACCATGAATGTGACGAGTGGGGCTGCTACGCCGTTGGTCCACGAGCAGTTCGACGATATCGAACAACAGCGCAGTGCTGCGCAGCTCGGGATGTGGATCTTTCTGGCGACGGAAGTTTTGTTCTTTGGCGGGTTGTTTCTTAGTTACACAGTTTACCGAAGTCTTTACCCATACGCGTTTGCCGCGGCGAGCCATCACACCGAAGTGGTTCTTGGCGGCATCAACACAGCGATCCTTCTATTCAGCAGCACGTTGATGGCGCTCGGTGTTCGGGCGGCGGAGTTGAGGAATCGTCGGCAGCTGGTTTGGCTGCTTTTGGGCACGGCATTCCTGGGAATCGTTTTCATGGGCATTAAGGGTTTGGAGTATCACAAAGACTTTGTAGAGCATCTTGTTCCTGGCTCGCACTTCGAATGGCACGAAGCCAATTCCTCACACGCGGAAATGTTTTTCTGGCTTTACTTCGCCATGACGGGTTTGCACGCCATTCACGTCACCGTCGGCATCTTCGTCCTGCTTACTTTAAGTTTTTTGGCCTGGCTTGGAAAATTCACCTCCGGACATTATACGCCTGTGGAGGTGGCCGGACTTTACTGGCACTTTGTGGACATCGTTTGGATTTTTCTTTTTCCGCTGATCTATCTGGCGGGACACCGATAATGGAAACGATCACGCATACACCCAGCTTTTACTGGAAAACCTGCGCGGCACTGATGGCGTTACTGACGCTGACGTGGAGCGTTGGTTACATCGATCTGGGTTCGTTTAACCTGGTTGTCGCGCTGGCCATTTCGATCTGTAAAGCGTCGTTGGTGGCGCTATTCTTCATGCATATCAAAGGCAGCAGCCGACTTCTGCATCTTGCAGCCGCGGCGGGAATCATCTGGCTGATAATTCTGTTGAGTTTCACACTTGGCGATTATTTCACCCGGACACCCGTCGTGCCACAATCAAGTCCGCAGCTCCCATCCGGACAATCTCGCCACGTAACGTTCACATCAGGCAACGTGTGAGGAGGTTCTTCCACGGACGTGCCGCGAGTCAGTCGCCCAGCGGATGCTGGGGCGTGCGAGGCGACCGGATACGATGCCGTTTGCTGATCTCTTTGCCGGAAATGCCGTCGAAAATCATCATTTGGATGTGCGACACGAGCTCGCCACAAAGCACTGTGATTAAGCTGGCGATGTATGCCCAGACCAGCAACACAATTCCTGTTGCCAGCCAGCCATAAATTTCACTGTACCAATGCACAAGGCGCAGGTACACAATGAAAATCGCCCGTGCACCGGACAATAGCGCAGCGGCTGTGATCGCTCCGGTCAGCGCACTTTTCCAATTGCAACGGTCTCGCGGCACAAAACGGTACAAACAGAAGAAGCCGCCCACGAGCAATGCTGCTGGCAGGAGCCATTCCAGAACGCGGAAGAAGAGCTGTTTTTGCTCGGGGAACGAGTCGAGCGCATGTTTGAAGAAGGCGGCCGCGACGTCCGTCAGGAGCGCGGCTGCAAACAGGACACCAGCGGAAAGCAGCATTACAAATTGGACGCCGAGTCTCTTCACGATGCCGTAACTTTCGTCCACGTCATATGCGACGTTTAGTGCACGAATCAGTGCGGAAAAAACGCGCGTTCCTGTCACGAGCAGCACGACGATGGAGACGAGACTGGTTCGACCGCCCCTGGCAACTGCGTTTTCGACGATTGTTCGGACGGTTTGTTCTTCATGTGGCATGAAATTACCCAGCAGATCACTTGCCTTTTCAGTGGCCCAAGTTGGATCGACGAAGCAGGCGGCAATCGCTACGCCGGCGAGCATGAGCGGAAAGATCGACAGCACTCCGTAAAATGCGATTGCTGCCGCCCAATGAAGGCCGTCATCGATAAAAAAATCCCGGATTGTATACCAGAGGATTTCCCAGCAGCGAGTAACGCCAGACTTAAGACGCTGAGGAAATTTCATCACTGACCGAGCACCTTCACCTGATCTTGGAGCACATCGTGCACGTAGAGCGTTTGCACGAGCACAATAACCGTGACGGCGATCGGCGTAGCGAAAATCACACCAGGAAGTCCAAACAATGCGGCCATGATGAGCTGCACACTGATCAAAGCGGCCGGAGGAATTGCCACCGCGCGTCGCTGAATAATTGGGGTAACGAAATAGCCTTCGATGCTGTGGATGACCAGGTAAAGGGCAACTACTTCCAAGGCCTTGGCGGGGCTTTCTACAAAACCGATGAGAACCGCCGGCACGGCCGCTGCAAACGCGCCAAGATACGGAACAAATTGAAACAAACCGGAAATGAGGCCCAGCGGTAACACCATTGGCATATTCAGAATCGAAAGGCCGATGACCGTTAGAATGCCCATCAATGTCATCGTTATCACGCGACCCACCAGCCACCATCCAAGAGCATTATGAAGTCGGTTCCCGACCTGGCGGGCGCGAGTTCGTGCCGACCGAGGCACCAGGTGTAGTAGACTTTCGAGGTAAAACCGCGGTTCCACAGCTGAATAGAGTCCGACAAAAATGCTTAGCAGCATCAGCGCGATGGCGTCAGTTGTGGCCGAGAAAATTTCCGGTAAGCCGGACAGAATTCTTGGTACGGTTGAAAGTTGGCTCGCCGAAGGCAGGGCTTGGACGATTGGTTGCGTTAACGAGTAATGGGCTAATTGGTTCCGGAATTGATCGAAGCTTTCCGGAAGCTTCAGAGCAAGCATACGACCCTGGGAGACAAGTTGCGGCCCGATCAAAAAGCCAAGACCAACGAGTAATGCAAGCAGAGACAGAACGACGAGCCCAAACGAGACTCGTGGCCAGAGACCGGTAAGCCGGCTAACGAATTGCGACAGACCACGAAGAAAGACCGCGAAAAGAATTCCGCCAAAAATGAAGAACAAGACCGCGACGATCTTACTCAACAGATAGATACAGCCGAAGACGAGCGCGACGATGCCGACCGTGGTCAGGACACGGAGAACAAAACCAGTAGAAACGGACGGTTCGCGCTTTGCGTTCGGCGTCGAGTAGGAATCGGAATCTGCCTGATCCATCTAATATAGATCG
Organism: uncultured Verrucomicrobiae bacterium; assembly: GCA_963807435.1. GTDB lineage: Bacteria > Verrucomicrobiota > Verrucomicrobiia > Chthoniobacterales > UBA10450 > Udaeobacter. The sequence continues at coordinate 25,540 of CAWECA010000001.1, read as the reverse complement.
CCTTGGAGAGGGGTCCGTTCCGTAGCCATTGCTTCAACGATTCAAAATCGTGTTGCCAGCCGAAGCGAATCCTCGACCGGTCACCTCGTCTCAATCGTTTTTCAATTCGATCGGCGGTAGGCTTACAATATCGTACGTGGCCGAGGCGATGCCGATTTCGGCAGCGTCAAATTGTGAAACGATCTCGCGGCTTATCTTGTCCTTAACCTGGCGCGTGCCATGGACCTCGGTGACGAAGCGCAAGGTTAGCTCGAGCCAGTTGTCCGTCAGTCGATAGAAAACCGACGGCTCCAGATCGAATGGTTGCACCTGATAGCGATCGTGCAGTCGGCGTGTCGCCGTCGGACCAATTTTTTCTTCAGTCAGAGCGAACTCCCGCGCCACTGTCAGCATTATTTTTTCGGCGGCATCGCGATCCGCCTTATAAGTGATCGGAATGTGGATTTCCTCCCAAATATACGAGAAATCGCGTGTGTAGTTGTAAACGGGCTCGTCGAAAATTCGGCTGTTACTTACGGTCACTATGCGTCCGGTGAACTGCCGGCTTTGCACCCACATCGCGGGCTCGTCCATCTGGACCGGAGGTGGCTGCCCCATTTCCATGATGGTCGTTTGGATAAAACCGAGGGCGACGACATCGCCGCGGACGCCGCCCATCATTATGCGATCGCCCACGGTGAAAGTGTTCCCACGCAAGAGTACGAAGTAACCTGCCAGCGAAGTAATCACTTTTTGTAATGCAAACGCCAGGCCCGCGCTGATTAGTCCTAGCGCGGTGGCGAGCCGCGTAGGATCGTCAAACCAAATCGATACAAGGCCAATGACGATCAGAATTGCTGTGAAAATTGTGATCGACTGGTGAGTCCAAAAGCGAACGCGCACCGCCTCGGAATCACCGCGTGCCAAAAGACGCAGTGTCCCGCGCAACGTCCGGCGCAGAATAATCACTACGGCAATTAGCCCCAGTGAAAAAAGCACTTTCCATCCGTTCTCGGGATTAATGCCTACGAACCTGATTCCGAAGACAACCACAGTTTACTCTTTGGAACGCTGTACCAACGGTCGTTGGCTCTCATTTTTTTAGAGACAGATCCCATTAGGACCGAGCCGTCCCATGATGTTTCGATGGTGAATTGATTTCACATTTTAGTGAGGCGGGGACGGTCGTGCGCTGCGACCTCCCGTTTTCGGGGAAACCAGCGCGCAATGGGCACATCGCTGGAGGAATGTGCCACGATTGAGATCGCGATGACCAGAGCGATCAGGTGAAACATGTGATTTGCATCCGCCACGTTGCTCCATAGAACCATCATGGCGTAGACGACCGATGCGAAACCCTTCGGCCCGAACCATGCTGCGACCAGTTTTTCCCGCCAACTGAGGCGCGCCCCTGCCAGCGCGACCAGGAGCGCAATTGGACGCGCAAACAGCAAAGCGGCGAAAGCAAAGACGTAATCGCTCCAGCTTGCTTGCGTGAGAAACGCAGGCGCAATCATCGCGCCGAACAACAGCAACGCGCTGAGTTTCAATATCTCCGTGAGAAGCCCACCTAATCTTTCAAATTCGTCGCGTAGGCCGGAATGGATTGAAGCGACAGTGATTCCGGCGGCAAACGCGGCGAGAAATTCGTTAAGCCCGGTTGTCGCAGCTGCGCCCCAGACGATTATCCCAATCGCGAGAGCAAACAGCGGACCGTATTCGTGCGACACACCAAGCCACGCTTGACGCTCGAGAAAAATAGCGACCAGCGGAACAACTACTCCGATCGCCACACCTCCCGCCAGTTGCAGCGCGAGAACGGCGCTGCCGGTTCCATGCTCACCGCCTAAGCTCAGCAGGGCGAGTACGATCGGTAGCGCCAAACCGTCGTTGATTCCGCTTTCAACGTTGAGCAGGTGCCGCAATCGCGCCGGGATGTGCTGTCGACCTACAATCGCAGCAGCGAAGACTGGATCGGTCGGGCTCAGAACGGCGCCGATCAGGAACGATTGTAACCATCCCAGGCCGGCGATGTAACGGCACATTAACGCAGTGAGCGCCAGCGTTAGTGGCAATCCAAGTAGCAGCGCGCGTCCTGGCAATCTCCAGAGCGAACCAAACTCGCGGATACCGACCTTCATTCCATCGGTAAAGAGGACCGCAATCAGTGCTAATTCTGAAATTCTCGAAACTGTCGGGTCGCCAGGACCGATGTGGATCCAGCCGAGAACGCCGCCGAAAAAGAAACCCGCGGCAAGAAAGAGGACAGCTGTGGAGAGTACCGTTCTGTTAGCCAAGTCCGAAAGCAACACAGCGACCAGAAGCACGATCCCAAAAATCAGGACGAGAATCATGCCGGCATCCCAACTGTACTGATCATGTGTCTTGTCGCTCCCAAAAAAGGAACGCCCCCGATTGGGCTCATGGCCCTACGTTCTTTTTGGCACCCGCCGAGCAGCTCACGCGTGCGATACACCTCGGACGCGAAATGCACTTTCTTTCGTTTGGGCTGCTGTTGCTCTTTATGCGGGTACCGTTGAAGGGATTGAGCTGTTCAGTTCATCTGCGATATTCACAGAACCAATAATTCGCCTCGATGGAATCCTCAGCTCCGGAATTTCAACAGCAGCTCTCCCGCATTGAGGAATTAGTTAATACGCTCAACGCCGCTCCGGATTCGGTCTTGTCTGTGAAATCCCGAGAGCTAACGCAGGCGCTGCTTGAACTGCACGGTACCGCTTTGGAGCGAGTGTTTGAATTGATCCACGGAAGCGCGCTCAGCGGTCAGGAGCTGATCGATCAGCTTGCACAAGATCAGCTCATCTCAAATTTGCTTGTTCTGCATGGCCTGCATCCTCTCGACTTGGAGACGCGCGTTCGCAACGCACTCGAAGCGGTGAAGCCCCGCCTCGGACTGCACGGCGGCAGCGTGGAATTGATGGGAGTGACGCCGGAGGGCGGCATCAAATTGCGTTTGGAAGGAAATTGCCATGGCTGTCCGTCGTCGCGGATCACATTAAAATCCTCGATCGAGGAAGCCATCTACGCGGCTGCGCCGGACGTAACAGGTTTGGAAGTTGACGGCGCGGTGGATGATTTCGTAAACGCGCCGGATGGTTTGCAGCCGAAGTTTACAGTGTGTCCCACTGATAGCGAAAAGGAACCCATAACGAAAGGAATGCCATGAGCAGAAATCCACAGCCCGTGCATGTGCCGGGAACGCCAAAGGGCGAAGAGCAGGCCCTCAAAGGTCGTGAACCCGGGCGCGATCCGAACCGGAAAAATTATCGCAGCGCGCGTGATTCCACCGGAATCAATGCCAACGACCGGGAACCAATTGTACCGGGAATGGGGAACATTCCGCCCGCGTGAAGTCTTTCTGTTAACGCGAGCGTGAATCGGGTTTAGAATCGTTCGTGAGCTCGCCCCTGGCCAATCTGCGCAAATTTGCGGGAGCCAGGTCTAACGATCAACCACGCCGGCACACGCCGGTTGAGAAGTGCGAGCTGTGCAGCGTTCGGGTTCCACCGCAACACCGGCATCTTCTCGAGATGCCGACACAAAAGATCATTTGCGCCTGCGATGCTTGTGCGTTGCGGTTCCAGGACGTGGTGGAGGGCCGTTTTAAGTTAATTCCACGCGACGCGCGTGCCGTGCCGGACTTTGCGATGGCGGACACCGATTGGGAGAATCTGGCGTTGCCGATTAATCTGGCGTTCTTTTTCCATAGCACGCCTAACAAGAAGATCATGGCATATTATCCGAGCCCTGCCGGCGCGACGGAATCGCTCCTTTCGCTCGATGCATGGGAAGCGCTGGTTGGCCGAAATCCGCAATTACGCGAAATGCAGTCTGACGTAGAGGCATTATTGGTCAATCGCGCAGGAAAAGCGCGCGAGTACTTTATTGCGCCGATCGATAAATGCTACCAGTTGGTTGGCACTATCCGAATGCACTGGCGTGGCCTGTCCGGTGGCCAGGAAGTATGGGACGAGATCCAACGTTTCTTCTCGGAGCTGGAAGCCAATGCCTGATCTCAATTTCAAAGTAAAGGGAGTCGAGCCGGCGCAGCGTGGTCTCGCGCCACTGCTGCATTTCATTTTGGAAATCACGAACACCCCGGAATCGGAAGCCATCCAAAGCGTGATGCTGCAAACCCAAATCCAGATTCAGGCGCCCCGGCGCGTTTACAGTGCGGGAGAGAAGGAAAAATTGAAGGAGCTTTTCGGCGTCCCGGAAGATTGGGGACAAACGTTGCGAGCCCGACTTTGGACGCACGCAAATACCATCGTGCCGCAGTTTAAAGGCCGCACCGAAGCGGCGCTGGCAGTGCCGTGTACGTTCGATTTCAATGTGGCGGCGACGAAATACTTTTATGCGCTGGAGGATGGCGAAGTTCCTTTGTTATTCCTTTTCAGCGGAACCATTTTCTACGCCGCGCCGGATGGTCGATTGCAGATCCAGAAAATTTCCTGGGAAAAAGAATGCGTCTGGCGCATGCCGATCATGCGCTGGCAGGAATTGATGGCGCATCACTACCCGGACAGCGCCTGGATCGCCATGCGTCGCGACGTGTTCGATCAACTTTACGAATTCAAACGGCGCGAGGGCCTGTCAACCTGGGACCAAGTTCTCGAGCGCTTGCTGGCGCCCAATGGAAGTGTGGCCTGATGGATCGAGAAGTTGTTGATAAGATTGTCCATGCCCTTCTTTACGAAGGCTACATTCTTTATCCCTATCGCGCGTCGTCGAAGAAGAACCAGCGCGAGCGCTTCACTTTCGGTCGGGTTTATCCAAGAGCATACAGCGAAGCGCAAAGCGGCCGCGAACCCTGCTCGATGCAGACCGAGTGCCTCGTGCGAAATGAATCGCAGGACGCGTCGCTGGAAATCAAGGTACGCTTCCTGCAACCGTTGGCGCGAGAAACGGGCGACCAGGTCTGGCTCGAAGCAGTTGAACGCGACGTCAGCTTGAAGCCCGTCTTGTTGAATACGCCGGTCACGCGCCCACACGAATTTAAATTTCCGACTGCGAACATCGTCGATGGAACGACGGGGCGGCGAAGTGAAATGATCTGCGGCCGAATCGACCTTGATACCCAGGCCATCGATCGAACGGTTTCCAAAATTAGTATCCGCATCATCAATGAAACGCCGGTATCAACGGAGAAAATGGAGATTCAGAACGAAGTGATCATGCGGACATTCGCTTCAACTCATACGATTTTATGGATAGTGGGCGGACAGTTCATTTCACTGCTCGATCCTGATCCGCAATACGAGCAGGCCGCGAAACAATGCCGAAATATCGGATGCTGGCCGGTGCTGATAGGGGACGCGGCGATAAGTGATCGGCATACGATGTTATCGTCCCCAATTATTCTCTACGATTATCCCAAAATTGCCGCCGAGAGCGCCGGCGATCTGTTCGATAGCACGGAGATCGACGAAATCCTGAGTTTGCGCGTGCAAACGATGACCGATGCGGAAAAGATGGAAATGCGGACCGTAGATGAGTACGCGCGCCGAATCCTGGAACGAACAGAAAATTTGTCCGCGGAACATTTCATGAAAATGCACGGCACGATGAGAAACATACGCGTTTCAAACGAAGATTTTTTCAATCCCGCCAAACGAATTGAGACCGCTAACGTTAACGGGATCGAGCTAAAGAAGGGAGACCGCGTTCGGATTCGTCCGAAAAAGCGCGCTGACATCATGGATATGGCGCTTGATGGCAAGGTAGGCATCATCGAAGCAGTCGAACAGGATGTGGACGAACAAATTCATTTCGCGCTGATTCTTGAAGACGATCCCGGGAAAGATCTCGGTTTAATGCGTCAACCGGGCCATCGTTTTTTTTATTCCGCCAGCGAAATCGAGCCGATAGTGGATTAACGATGCGAATCCTTGTCGCCGGGATCGGAAACATTTTTTTCGGGGACGACGCGTTCGGTTGCGAAGTGGCGGCTACATTGGCCAAACGGGCTTTACCTGACGGTGTGACCGTCCGCGATTTCGGCATACGCAGTTACGATCTTGCGTATGCAATGATGGAAGCCTATGAGGCGATCATACTAATTGACGCTACACCGCGTGGCGAAGCTCCAGGAACACTTTATCTGATCGAACCCGAGCTTGCTAAAAATAGACTGGACGAGGCCGAAACAGAGGTGGTTAATGCTCATAGCATGAGCCCCGTTCGCGCATTGCAGATGGTTCGCTGTCTTGGGGGCGCCCGGCGGCCAACGAAACTTTATGTGGTTGGCTGCGAGCCGGGCATTCTGGAAACCGAAGACGGCCGGATGGGTTTGAGCGATCGAGTGGCGGCCGCCGTCGGACCGGCAATAGACATGATCGAGAAGTTGATTTTAGATTTCTGCGGACACAACTCTATGGCGTTAGAAATGGAGAAAAGTAAAACCAAGTCATCGCCGGAACTCGAAACGTAGGAGGAGGTACCATGGAAGATAACGATGCAGCCTTGCAGGCCTGGGAGATCCTGGGCGCACTTGTCGCCTTCGTTGGCATCATTGTGGTGATAATGATGATTCCCGAAATGAGACGCTATTTACGACTCAAAAACATGTAATTCGAGAATTATTCACTCTCATTTTTTACCCAAACTTATTATGTAAACGGAGGAGCTAAATATGAAAACACCCGCAATCTTGGCCGATCGTCCTCCGGACGTTAAAGAGATTCATATCGTCTGGATGACGACCGGTCTGGGATGCGATGGCGATTCGGTGTCCATCACCGCGGCGTCGCAGCCAAGCATCGAGGATATTGTGTTGGGCGCAATTCCCGGTCTGCCCAAGGTGCACGTACACAACCCGGTACTGGCGTATGAGGTCGGCGACGATTTCATGAAATACTGGTTCGACGCCGAAGCCGGGAAGCTGGAGCCATTCGTCCTCGTGCTTGAAGGCTCAGTGCCGAACGAAAAAATCAAGAAAGAAGGCTATTGGGCGGCAATGGGAACCGATCCGAAGACCGGCCAGCCGATTACGACGAACGAATGGATTGATCGCCTCTCTCCTAAAGCAACCGCAGTGATCGCCTGTGGGACCTGTGCGACTTATGGGGGCATTCATGCCATGGAAGGAAATCCGACCGGCGCGATGGGATTGTGCGACTATCTCGGGTGGGATTGGCGATCAAAGGCCGGGCTCCCCATCGTGAATGTTCCCGGTTGTCCGGTGCAGCCCGATAACATGATGGAGACGTTGCTTTATCTCCTCTACCAGGTCGCCGGACTGGCCCCGATCATTCCATTGGACGATCAGCTGCGGCCGACGTGGTTGTTCGGTAAGACCGTGCACGAAGGATGCGATCGTGCCGGTTATTACGAGCAAGCCGATTTCGCGAAAGAATACGGCTCACCCAAGTGTTTGGTGAAGATCGGCTGTTGGGGGCCGGTCGTTAACTGCAACGTCACCAAGCGCGGCTGGATGGATGGAGTCGGCGGTTGTCCAAATGTCGGTGGAATTTGCATCGGCTGCACGATGCCGGGATTTCCTGACAAGTTCATGCCGTTCATGGATGCTCCGCCTGGAGCAGCGCTTTCGACGATGGTCGTTGGAATGTGGGGCGGCGTTCTCAGAGGACTGCGAGAGATCACTAATCGCGCGGTCAACAAGGAACCGAAGTGGCGTCATCCACGGGGCAAGTTAACCACTGGATACGAACCGAAATTTTACGGACAGAGCCGCAACTAAAAGGAGAAAATTATGCCTGATGTAATCACCGCGCCAAAGAGAGGGACTTCTGCACCGCAGGGGAACATCGTCGAGATGAATTGGGACCCCATTACGCGCATTGTCGGCAGCCTCGGCATCTACACCAAAGTTAACTTCGATACCAAGAAGGTCGTCGAATGTTACAGTACGTCGTCGATTTTCCGCGGCTACAGCATCTTCATGCAGAACAAAGATCCGCGCGACGCTCATTTTATTACCAGCCGGATTTGCGGCATCTGCGGCGATAACCACGCCACCTGTTCCTGTTATGCGCAGCAAATGGCTTACGGCGTGAAACCCCCTCCGTTAGGCGAATGGATCGTGAATCTCGGGGAAGCGGCCGAGTACATGTTCGATCACAATATTTTTCAGGACAATCTGGTCGGCGTCGACTTCTGCGAAATGATGGTCAAGGAAACGAACCCCGGTGTTTGGGAAAAAGCGCAGAAAACCGAAGCCCCGCACGCAAAAGACCACGGTTATCGCACTATTGCAGACATCATGCGGGCGTTGAATCCGTTCGAAGGAGAATTTTACCGCGAGACGCTGCAGGTCAGCCGGTACACACGCGAGATGTTTTGCTTAATGGAAGGACGGCATGTCCATCCTTCGACGCTCTACCCGGGCGGAGTTGGCACGGTGCCATCGATTCAAGTGTTCACCGATTACATGGTGCGGCTGGCGCGATACGCCGAATTCATGAAACGCTGCCTGCCGTTGCATGACGACTTGTTCGACTTTTTCTACGAGGCTTTGCCCGGTTATGAGCAAGTCGGCCAACGCCGCATCCTCTTGGGTTGCTGGGGTTCGTTCCAGGATCCGGATGTTTGTGATTACGACTACAAAACCATGAACAAGTGGGGCGACGCCATGTTCGTCACTCCCGGAATCGTGGTCGATGGCGAGTTGATTACTCACAACTTGGTCGATATCAATCTGGGTATCCGGATCCTGCTCGGCTCTTCTTACTATGAAGACTGGGGAGACACCGGTGAAGTATTCGTTAGGCACGATCCCCTGGGGAATCCGGTCGATCGCCGGCATCCATGGAACCAAACTACCATTCCCAAACCGCAAAAGCGCGACTTCGGCGGTAATTACACCTGGGTGATGTCGCCGCGATGGCTCGATAAACGCACCGGTGACCATCTCGCCCTCGACACCGGTGGCGGCCCGATCGCGCGTTTGTGGGCGACAGCGCTCGCGGGTATGGTCGATATCGGGTACGTCAAAGCGCCAGGGGACAAAACGGTGCGCATTCGGTTGCCCAAGACCGCGACCAAACCGGACGTCGAGTTTACGTGGCGCATTCCGAAGTGGAGCAACGCCATCGAACGTGACCGCGCTCGCACTTATTTTCAGGCGTATGCGGCAGCGTGCGCTTATTATTTCTTCGAGAAAGCGATCGCGGAGGTGCACGCGGGACGCACCGAGACGTTTACGCCGTTCAAGGTACCGGATGAAGCGATCGGTTGCGGATTCCACGAAGCTGTCCGCGGCGTTCTTTCACATCATCTGGTCATCCGCGGCGGCAAGATCGCAAATTATCATCCCTATCCTCCAACGCCGTGGAACGCCAATCCGCGGGACATTTATGGAACGCCTGGTCCATACGAAGACGCGGTGCAAAATACGCCGATTTTCGAGGAGAACGGTCCGGATAAATTCAAAGGCATCGATATCATGCGCGCGGTGCGCAGCTTCGATCCTTGTCTGCCATGCGGTGTTCACATGTATCTCGGAGGCGGCAAGGTGCTCAACAAAATGCACACGCCGACGGGATTAGCGGGATTGGCACATTGAGACGCGACCGTCGGGCCCGCCGAAGATGTACTTACGGCCCGGCGTTCCGTCCCTATCAGCAAAAAGCATGATTAAACTTGAAGCCCAACCGGATGAGATCTACGACATCGAGCTCGAGCATAGCCTGCTCGAGGCGAACGAGAAACTGGCCAAAGAGAACCGCGCCTTGCTGGATCAACATGGAACCACGGCAATCGATTTCATGGGCGCGATCGGTTCTGGAAAGACGACGCTGATCACAAAGCTGGTGGAAAAGCTGAAGGACCAGATGGGTGTTGGCGTTTTTAACGGCGATGCCACGACCGGTGACGACGCCGATGCAATTGCAAAACAGAATGTGCCGGTGGTTCAGATCGCTACCATCAACGGCTGTCATCTCGATGCGAATCTGGTCGGCAAAGGCCTGCGCAAGATTGATATCGACAAGGTAAAGCTGCTCTTCATTGAAAACATCGGAAACCTGATTTGCCCGGCAGAATTTCCTCTGGGCTCCAAGGCGCGCGTGGTTGTTGTCAGCGTTACCGAGGGCCCCTGGATGGTGCGGAAACATCCGCACATGTTTCTTGGAGCGCAGATTGTGGTCATCAACAAGATCGACCTGGCGAAGGCTATGGAAGTAAGCGTCGATGATCTGATGGCTGACGTGCACAAACTGAAACCCGATATCAAAGTCATTCCGACCAGTTGCAAAACCGGGGAGGGAATTGAAGAAGTCGCTGCCGCCTTACTGGCGGTTTAGGTCGATGCACGAATTCTCGATCGCAGCGAACCTGATCGAGAAACTTTCTGAATTCATTCGCGAAAATCCGGACAAGAGAATTCGCGAAGTTCGGCTCGAGATCGGTGAACTCAGCCACATCGAACACGATCAGCTGCGTTTTTGCTACGAATCGATCACCAAAGAGACGCCGCTCGAAGGATCGGTCCTGCAAATCGATAAAGTGGACGCTTTTGTGGAATGTCCGCACTGCTCGTATCGCGGGCGCCCGAAATACTGGGACGATATTCTGGCCGGTGCGCCCGTTGTAACCTTTCAATGCCCTTCATGCAGCAAAGCTGTTGAAGAGACGCAGGGAAAAGAATGCGCGATCAAGTCGATCAAATTTAGTCAAACCGAAGCGGTGCCTTTATGACTCTGCTTTCAATTCTATTTCTCGGCTTTTTTCTCGGCATGCGGCATGCCACCGATTCCGATCATGTCGTTGCAGTAACAACAATCGTCAGCAGGCAACGTCAGATCGGCAGCGCGGCCATGACCGGAATCTTCTGGGGACTCGGGCACAGCCTCACTTTACTGATGGTGGGTGGAGCGATCATCTTATTCGGCGTCGTAATCCCGGAGCGTCTCGGAATGGGACTGGAACTGTGTGTGGCGGTCATGCTGGTTTCACTCGGCTGGCTGAATCTGCGGGCGTTCAGGCGTAGCGTTGACTCTATTTCGCCTAACGAAGATGCCCACGAACATACTCATCGCCACGGCGATTTTATCCACACCCATCCGCACGGACACAATCCAGAAAAACACGGGCACGCTGAGGGCGACGTGCCCACCGCGCGGCTGGATCAACGCTTCGGTCGCTCGCACTTGTACCGGATTTTCAGGCCGATTATCGTGGGCGTTGTCCATGGTCTTGCTGGCTCCGCTGCAGTCGCGCTGCTCGTGTTACCGGTGATTCGCAATCCAATCTGGGCCATGCTCTACCTGACAATCTTCGGCGCCGGCACGATCGCAGGAATGATGCTGATCACTGCAGCCATCGCCGCTCCGATCACCTATTCTGCAAATCGATTTCGCCTGTTTAACCGTTACGTTGGTGCTGCTGCCGGCATGCTCAGTTTGATCTTCGGCCTGTTTCTGTTTTATCAAATAGGGTTTGTCGACGGTTTGTTTCGTTAGCCGACACGGCTCGCCATGAATTGCGAGCGGATGAAGATCGTTGTGCGCGGCGCCGTCCAGGGTGTCGGTTTTCGCCCCTTCGTTTATAGACTTGCGTCCGAGCTGAAACTCAACGGCTGGGTTTCGAATTCGTCACAAGGTGTCTTTATCGAGGTAGAAGCTCCGCGTGCCACACTCAATGAGTTTTCGATTCGACTGAGAAACGAAAAACCGCCGCGGGCGGTTGTTCAAAGCCTTGAATCGTCTTTTCTCGACGCGATCGGTTACGACGGGTTCGCGATCAAGGAAAGCGAAAGCTGCGGTGACAAGTCTGCGCTGATTCTGCCCGACCTCGCTACATGCGCGGATTGCCTTCGCGAGGTCTTCGATCCAACAAACCGTCGTTTCCGCTACCCGTTCACAAACTGCACAAATTGCGGTCCGCGATTTTCGATTATCGAAGCGCTGCCCTACGACCGGGCGAACACATCGATGAAGAAGTTCAAAATGTGTCTGAGGTGCGAGCGGGAATATCATGATCCGCTGGACCGACGGTTTCACGCGCAGCCAAACGCGTGTCCAGAGTGCGGGCCGCAGTTGCAGCTTCGGGATGAAAACGGTGTCATGATTTCAGAACGCGACGACGCGTTGCAGGACGTGAGCGAAGCAATTCGCGCCGGCAGAATCGTTGCATTGAAAGGTATTGGCGGTTTTCAGCTCATCGTCGATGCGCGCAATGAGGACGCCGTGAAACGATTGCGTGAACGCAAACATCGCGAAGAAAAGCCATTCGCGCTGATGTATCCGTCGGCGGAGGCTGTCCGCGTCGATTGTGAGGTCTCCGACCTGGAGGAGCGCCTGCTCCTCTCGCCCGAGTCGCCGATCGTATTGCTGGTCGGACGCCATCACAGCTTGCTCGCCGTGGCGAGAACGCGGCGAACCAACTTGCCGGAAGCGATCGCTCCGCGAAATCCCAATCTGGGAGTGATGCTTCCGTATTCGCCGCTGCATCACTTGCTGGTGCGGGACCTCGGTTTCCCAGTCGTCGCGACCAGCGGCAATTTGAGCGACGAACCGATATGCATCGACGAACAGGAAGCACTCCAAAGATTGCGTGGGATCGCGGATCTCTTCCTCATTCACGATCGTCCGATCGTGCGTCACATGGATGATTCAATCGGCCAGGTCATATGTGGGCGCGAGATGATCCTGCGTCGTGCGCGCGGCTATGCGCCGCTGCCAATTACAATCAAATCCGAAATCCGAAATTCGAAATCCGAAACGATTTTGGCACTCGGCGCGCATTTGAAGAACAACGTGGCGCTAAAGATCGACGACAACGTTTTTGTTAGTCAGCACATTGGCGATTTGGAAACGAAACAAGCGTACGCTGCGTTCCAGCGTTCAGTCCAGGATCTGCCGCATCTTTACGATGCCAGGATCGACGTCGTCGCCTGTGACATGCATCCGGATTATCTCTCCACACAACTCGCGATGCAGCTCGACTTACCTAATAAACCCATCCAGCACCATTTTGCCCATATCGTCGCATGCATGGCAGAAAACGAGATCGAGCCGCCGGCGCTCGGCGTTGCATGGGACGGAACCGGTTACGGCCCGGATGGAACAATCTGGGGCGGCGAATTCCTGCTTGTGAAAAAGCATGGATCCTTCGAGCGCGTTGCGCATTTCAGACCGTTTCGATTACCGGGAGGCGAGCGTGCGGTTAAGGAACCGCGTCGCAGTGCTCTGGGCCTGCTTTACGAAATCTTTGGTGATGACGCCTGGGATTTTCCACATTTGGTGAGCGATATTTCCGAACAAGAGAAATCTCTGCTTCGACAGATGCTGGAAAAAAAGGTCAATGCGCCGCTGACTTCCAGTGTAGGCCGATTATTTGATGCTGTAGCTGCGCTCGTTGGACTGCGGCAAACCTCCAGTTTTGAGGGACAAGCCGCAATGGAACTGGAATTCACACGGCAAGCCGATACTGCAGATGCGTATTCACTTGCAGTGACACCGACGATACCAATTGTTGTGGATTGGGAACCGGCCGTTCGCGAGATGCTCGATGATATTGCTCAAGGCGAAGGTGCCAGCCGCATGTCGGCCAAATTTCACAACGGCTTGGTTGAAGCGGCCGTTGCCGTTGTCAAAAAAATCCAAACGCAAAAAGTCGTTCTCAGCGGCGGCTGTTTTCAGAATCGTTACCTGACCGAACAGATGGTCGATCGTCTTCGTGAAGAGAAATTCCAGGCATATTGGCATCAGCGCCTCCCGCCTAACGATGGCGGTATTGCTCTGGGTCAAGCGGTCGCCGCGAGCTGCGCATTGTAAATCGTCATGTCTGTCGACAAGAAGAAAGTCCGGGAAAAACAGGAGGATGAGATTATCGAGCGGACCGCACCGCCTGGCGCGGTGGTTTACGAAGCGATTTACGCTGAGGGAGAGCACGAGCTTCACCGCGGTAACGCCGAGCTTGCCTTGTCGGGACTTGCGGCCGGTCTCTCCATGGGTTTTTCCATGGTCGGTGAAGCTCTCTTGCGCGGTATCTTCCGGAGGCCCGCTGGTCGCCGCTGCTGATAAATTTTGGTTACAGCGTTGGCTTTCTCATTGTCATTCTTGGCCGGCAACAACTCTTCACCAAAAACACGCTCACTGTGATCTTGCCGCTGCTGCGCAAGAGAAGAGTCGAAATGTTGGGAAACGTGGCGCGGCTTTGGGCGATTGTGCTTTCAATGAATTTGATAGGGGCATTTGCTTTCGCTTGGATCGCGTGTCATTCCAACATCTTTACGCCCGAGGTGCGCTCGATATTTCTCAAGATTGGGCGCGCTGCGATCCAGCCTGATTTTGGGACGTTGTTGTGGAGAGGAATAGTCGCAGGGTGGCTTATCGCGTTGATGGTTTGGTTGCTGCCGTTCGCTGAATCGGCACGCGTTTGGGTGATCATTATTCTCGCTTATTTGGTTGGTCTCGCCCAATTGCCACACGTGATCGCAGGGAGTGTGGAGACGTTCTACCTGATCGCTGCCGGCGAACTTTCAGTTCTCAAATGCATCGGGTCTTATCTCCTGCCGACTTTGATTGGAAATGTGATCGGCGGAGTCGCCCTGGTGGCGGTCGGCGCGCACGCGGAGTTCTTCGAAGCGGAAGGGAAAGCGAAGTGATTTATGACCCTGGTCTATGGCGAGATTGTCGATGTGACTGTCGAAGGCAGGATGAAGATGGGCAGGGTCCGCGTGGCGGGGGCAGTGAAGAAGGTTCCACTCGATCTGCTGACCAATCCTCGTTGTGGTGATAGAGTGCTGCTCTGCGACGGCGTCGCGATCGGCAAAGTGACCGATGCAGTTGCTGCGAAAGAAAATCATGTGTCTCGCGATTCCAGGTAAATTGATCGAGATAGCGAGCGACTCGAATGGCGTTCGCATGGGGAAAGCCAACTTCGGCGGGATTGTGAAACAGGTGTGCCTTGAATACACCCCCGAAGTTCAAACCGGCGACTACGTCCTTGTCCACGTCGGCTTTGCCCTCAGCAAAGTGAACGAGGAAGAAGCCGCGCGGACTTACAAACTTCTCGAAGAAATGAAACAACTCGGTGAACTGGATACACCTGACGTGGACCCGTGGTCCACCGACGGAGCGGCCGACAGCGCATGAAATTTCTCGACGAATATCGAGACGAGGCGCTGGCGACAAAAATCGTCGATGAAATTCGTCGCATAACCACCAAACCCTGGGTCTTGATGGAGGTCTGCGGCGGGCAGACGCACACCATCGTGAAGTATGGGATCGATCGTTTGTTGCCGGACACCATCGAGCTCGTGCATGGACCCGGCTGTCCGGTTTGCGTGACGTCACTGGAGATGATCGACAAAGCGCACGCCATCGCGCAGCGACCGGATGTGATTTTTTGTTCCTTCGGTGACATGCTCCGCGTTCCCGGTTCGAAAGATGATCTCTTGATCTTGAAATCGCGGGGCGCCGATATCCGCGTGGTTTATTCCCCCATCGATTGTTTAAAGATCGCGCGCGCAAATCCGGACAAGAAAGTCGTTTTCTTCGCCATCGGCTTCGAGACCACCGCCCCCGCCAACGCGATGTCGGTTTTTCAGGCCCGGAAACAGGGAATCAAAAATTTCTCGATCCTGGTTTCACACGTTCTTGTTCCACCGTCGATCGCGTCCATCCTGCAATCGCCGCTGAATCGGGTGCAGGGCTTTCTGGGGCCCGGTCACGTTTGCACGGTAATGGGCTACCACGAGTACGAACCAATCGCCGATCGTTTCAAGGTTCCGATCGTGATCACTGGATTCGAGCCGATCGACATTCTGGAAGGTGTTCTGATGACCGTGCGTCAGCTCGAATCCGGAACGCACACCGTCGAAAACCAATATCCGCGAGTGGTTCAACGCGACGGAAACCAGGTGGCTCAAAGATTGGTGAATGATGTTTTTGATGTGTGCGATCGTAAATGGCGCGGAGTCGGGTCGATTCCGAAAAGCGGCTACAAATTGCGTTGGGAATTCCGCGATCACGACGCCGATCGGATTTTTGACACCAAGGAGATCGACACGCAGGAGCCGGAGATTTGCATCAGCGGATTGGTATTGAGGGGCGTGAAGAAACCGCACGATTGTCCGGCGTTCGGGAAACAATGCACGCCCGAACATCCGCTCGGCGCGACCATGGTTTCCGCCGAAGGCGCATGCGCCGCGTATTACGCTTACGGGCGGCACCTGGAGAAAGCGGAACCTGCGGTCGCCGCGTCATGACCACGGCTGTCGAAAACAAGATCGACAAGCTTAACGAAAGCTTCCGCGACAAGGTTCTGCGCAAGTGCGGCGAAAGCGTGGAGATGAAGGAAAAGTTTTTCGAAAAATACGCCGACGACATCGAACGACTGAGCCGCGACATGGCCAAACGGTTCGTTGACGGAAAAAAGCTGCTCACCATGGGCAACGGCGGCAGTTTATGCGACGCGCTTCACTTTGCGGTCGAGTTTACTCATCCCATCATCGAGAAACGCGTGGCGTTTCCGGTTGTTTCGCTGATGACCGACATCGCGACGATGACAGCCGTGAGCAACGACATCGATTTCTCCCGCGCTTTTGTGAATCAACTTCGTTTGTTAGGCCAACCCGGCGACATGGCGCTGGCCGTAAGCACCAGCGGCAAATCGCCGAACCTGATTTACGCCTTGGAAGAAGCGCGCAAGAAACAAATGCTCACCATCGCGTGGGGCGGAAAGGACGGCGGCCGTTTCCCGGAGGTCGCGGATTACTGCTTTATCGTGCCGTCCTACAGTATCCACCGAATCCAGGAAGTGCACGCTACGCTGGTGCACGTGCTTTGGGATTTGATCCACATCGCGCTCGGAGCAGAAGATGTCATCTAAACTCGACGTTCATGGTAGGGACGGCACTCTGTTGCCGTCCGTGCCTCGGCGCGCAGAGGACTGCCCGCCCTGCCGGGCTGATGGTGACATCACAGCACAAGGCGAAGAACCCCCGGAAGAATCGCTTCTTACCGCCTCCTGCCCATTACCGATTACTAATTACAAGGAGATTGTCCTCGCTCACGGCAGCGGCGGGAAACTGAGTCATCAGCTCATCGAGAAGATGATCGCTGCCGCAATTTCGCAATGAACTGCTCGAACCATTGCACGATGGCGCCATTTTTTCGCTGAACGGCGAACGCGTCGCGTTTAGCACAGATTCGTATGTCGTTAGTCCGATCTTTTTTCCCGGTGGCGACATTGGGAAACTCGCCGTGCACGGCACGATTAACGATCTCGCCATGTGCGGAGCGCGCCCGCTCTATCTCTCAGCCAGCTTTATCCTGGAAGAAGGTCTGCCAATGGAAGATTTCTGGCGCGTGGTGCAATCGATGCACGCTGCCGCCGATAGCACCGGCGTGAAGCTCGTCACGGGCGATACGAAAGTGGTCGATCGCGGTAAAGCAGACAAGATTTTCATAAACACTTCGGGCATCGGCATTGTGCCGAACGAAGTAAACATCGGTCCGGCTCGCGCAACGGTTGGCGACAAAATCATCATCAGCGGACCGATTGCCGTGCACGGCATTGCCATCATGTCGGTGCGCGAAGGATTGGAGTTCGAAACAGAGATCGCCAGCGACAGTGCTCCCTTGTATGAACTTGTCGCTGCGATTCTTGCTAACGGGATCGACATTCACGTCTTGCGCGATCCGACTCGGGGCGGTGTGACCAGCGCGCTCACTGAGATCGCGCAAACGGCAAAAGTAGGCATGCTTCTCGATGAAGCGTCGATTCCCATCAGCGAAGAAGTAAAAGGCGCCTGTGAAATCCTTGGGCTCGACCCGCTTTACGTGGCGAACGAAGGCAAACTGCTGGCCATCGTTGCGCAGGAGGATGCCGATTCCGCGTTGCAGGCTCTGCGCGCCCAGCCATTAGGGAAAGACGCCGCAGTCATTGGTGAAATCGTGGACGAACATCCCGGCTTCGTGATGATGAAAACGCGCGTAGGCGGAACCCGCGTGGTTGACATGCTTTCCGGCGAACAACTGCCCCGGATTTGCTAACCAGCAACATCTCTTTTCAAGGAACGTCTGGAAATTTGTAGGGCAAGCGCCGCGCTTGCCGACGTTCCTGTCGGCGACCCTCTCAAACACTGGAATCGCTCTGGGCGACGAGTCGCTGAATTCGGCGATGAACCGACCGCAGGCGCCGCTAATTTTCGGCTAGGCTTGCTTTGAATCGGACCGCGAGTTTTTTTTGGCGATCCACTCATATTCACCCAGATGGGCGCGCATCAGGCTTTTCCAGAGTTTGCCGTGGTTTGGAACGAAGAAGTGCAGCAGCTCGTGGACGATCACGTAGTCCCAAAGCTCCTGATCAAGATCGAGCAGTTCGTCGTTGAAATTCAGATGGCCGGCCGTTGAACAAGACGCCCATTTGTTACTCATCGGCCGACTCCCAGCCAGACGACCTTCACGTCGAGCTTGTCGGCCCAGTCGGCGGACGCGCTCCTTGAATGCGCTCTTTGTGATCGATCGCTTTCATCGACTCAGATCCGGTCCGCCTTCTCCAGCAGTGTGAAAAGGTCATCCACGATCCGCGTCACCGCGTCGAGGTCGTCCATTTCCGCGAAGACTGGCGAAGGTCACCTTCT
This sequence comes from uncultured Verrucomicrobiae bacterium, assembly GCA_963807435.1. GTDB lineage: Bacteria > Verrucomicrobiota > Verrucomicrobiia > Chthoniobacterales > UBA10450 > Udaeobacter. The sequence continues at coordinate 6,987 of CAWECA010000001.1, read as the reverse complement.
TGCGCAGTTCCCGCAGGGCGGCTTCGCTCTTCTTCCAGTTCGGGATAGGCGACAAAGGCTTCCTTGATCTTCCGGCTCACGGCCTCGGCGTTGCCGACCTTGGCGTCGAGCAGGGTGCGGTAGACGAAGAAGGTCAGCCCGTCGAAACCCTTCTCGGCCTGCTCCTTCTTCCGCGTCTTCGTTGCGCTCGACGTCCTCGCAGCAGCTTTCGCAGCGCGTCGGCCGTGTGACGTCTGGCGGTTGCTCGAAGCTCTCCTGCACCGCTTGAGCGCGCTCGGCCATGGCAATGAGAAAGGGGTCGTCGCTGTTCTCCTCGGCGGCCTTCTCGATGCTCTTGATCAGGTTGATCACCTTGGTTCCGTCGCCGCCGCGCTTTTCCTTGATCAGCTTGATCGTGTCGGCATTGATCTCGACCAGGTCGAGCGGCCCGTCGCGCCTTATAGCCGACTTCAGCGCCGACGTGCTCCTGCACCAGTTTGTTGGTCTTCTTCTGGAAGTCGCGGTCGACCGTAGACACGCCTGGTGTAGGCCTTCCGCACGACGAGATAGATCGTTCGAGAGCGTCGCGTAGTCGTCGATGAACGGCCGCAGGAAGGCATCGGGCGAGATGATCTCGTAGAGCATCTCGATCTCCTTGTATTCCTTGAAGAACTCCTTGCGCCGCTCGGGATCGCGGAAGTGCTCGATCAGGGTGTCGACGTCCTTGTCGTTGAAGTTGCGCTCGATCAGGCGGAGATACTCCGGCGCCTTGGTCTCCATCTTGTTTTTGAAGAGCACCTTCAGGAGCTTCAGGTCCTTGACGATGGCGTTGATCTCGTCGCTGTCGAAGGCGAGGGCCTTCTCCAGCTTGTCGAAGATGCCGACGAAATCGAGGACGAAGCCGTGGGGCTTCACCATCTCCTGCGCCTCGTTCTCGTAGGGGCGATTCACCCGGGCGATGGCCTGCAGCAGGGTGTGGTCGCGCATCGGCTTGTCGAGATACATGGCGTAGAGCACGGGCGCGTCGAAGCCGGTGAGCAGTTTCTCGGTGACGATGAGAATCTTCGGCTGCTGGTCGAGCTTGCCGAAGCTCTTGCGGATCTGCCGCTCCTTCTTCGGGTCGAGGTGGAATTCCTTGAGCAGGGCGGAGTCGTTGTTGTTGCCGGTGTAAACGACCTCGGAATACTCGGGCGGGAGGAACTGATCGAGCGCCTTCTTGTAGTGGGCGCAGGCTTCGCGATCGACGCCGACGAGGAAGGCCTTGTAGCCGAGCGGCTCGACGTTCTCGCGGTAGTGCTTCGGCGACGAACTGCGCCACCTTCTGGATCCGCTCCTTGCCCTTGAGGAAATTCTTCAGGTTCACCGCCCGCTCGAGGATCTTGTTCAGCTCCTCGATGTCGGCCACGCCCTCGGCTTCGGCGAGGGAGAGGAACTCCTTGTCCAGCGTCTCGTGCGGGACGAGCATTTCGTTGGGGGCGAGCTGGTAGTAGAGCGGCAGCGTGGTGCCGTCCTCGATGCTGTCGGCGATGGAATACTTGTGCAGGTAGCCCTGGTCGTCCTCGCAGCCGAAGGTCTTGAAGGTGCCCTTGCCGTAGACGGTCTTGTCCACCGGGGTGCCGGTGAAGCCGAGGAAGGTCGCGTTCGGCAGGCCGGCCATGAGGAAGTTGCCGAGGTCGCCGCCGGTGGTGCGGTGGGCTTCGTCGATGAGGACGTAGATGTTCGAGCGCGTGTTGAGGTCCGCCGGCATGTCGCGGAACTTGTGGATCATCGTCACGATGATGCCCCGGTAGTCGTCCTTCAGCAGTTGGTTGAGCCGGGCGATGCTGCTGGCGTGCTCCAGGTTGCCGAGGCCGAGCGCGGCGAGGTTCTTGAGCATCTGGTCTTCCAGCTCGTTGCGGTCGATCATCAGCAGGACGGTCGGCTTGTCCGCCTCGGGCGCGCGGAAGAGCCGCTCCGCCGTCTTGATCATGGTGAAGGTCTTGCCGCTGCCCTGGGTGTGCCAGACGAGGCCGCGGGTGCGCCTGGGATCGAGGGCGCGGCTGACGGTCGCCTCCACCGCGCCGGTCTGGTGCTGGCGCAGGATGTATTTGTTCAGCTCCTCGTCCTTCTCGGCAAAGACGATGTAGTCCTTCAGGAAGGCGAGCACCTGCGGGATGGCGCAGAAGCTCTTCACCTTGGCCTCCAGCTTGCCGACCTCCTCGTCCTTCCAGTTGAAAATGTTCCGCCGCACCGTGTTCCAGCTCACCCCGTAGGAAAAGCCGATGGCGTCGGTGGCGGTGAAAAGCTGCTGCGACACGAACAGCTCGGGCGTCTCGCGGTGGTAACGGCGGATCTGGTCCACCCCCAGGGCAATCGCCTCGTCCTTGTTGGCGTTCTTGCACTCGATCACCAGCACCGGGATGCCGTTGATGAGAAAGACGACATCCTCCCGCGTGCCGTAGTGGCCGTTGTGAAAGGCCCACTCCTCGGTGACTTCGTAAACGTTGCTCGCCGGGTCGTCGTAATCGATCAGGATCAGGTCGCGCTCGCGCTTCTCCTCGTGGTCGAAGAACTTGCCCCGGTTGCGCAGGTGCTCGACGAATTCCCGGTTGCCGTAGATGTCGGTGTGGAGATGGCGGAACTGCCCGAGCAAGGCGCCCTCGGCCTCGGCGTAGCGCGGGTTGAATTCCCGCACCTTGGCGTCGAGCAGATCGTCGAAGAAGAGCGAACGGTTTTTGGCGCGGTCGGCGGGCGGCACGTCCGGATCAAACCCGCGCCGCTGCTCGGCTTCCTCGCGGGACACAATCGTCCAACCGATGGCCTCGGCGTATTCGAGGATCCGGGCTTGGACGGTTTTGTGTTCTCCGGGTGCGGGCATGGACGCCTACCTTCGTTTTCGCCTGATTAGAGGCTTGTGATCTTGCGCGATGGCAATTCGCGCCAAGAAAGCGAGAAAATTGGCCTTTGCTGGAGGCAAGTTCATCTCCTCCCTTGTCACCATCTCGGGCCATCGTTCATGCATCTTCAACCACTTGACTAACTCTCTCTCGGCCGAGCGTGTCTCTTTCGAACCACGCATATTTCTTCTTAGAAGCTGAAGGAACAGGCACCAGAGATATGCCCCGTAGATCAAGCCGAAACTTTGGTAATACAGATCAAAGTTGGAGGCATCGAATCGAGGTTTGCTCGGGTCGTCACCCCAACCGAAGCGTAGAAGAACAGCGGGGTTGAAATGGACGATGTCACATGAGAACCGGTAGAAGAATTCGTAAACCTCAGTAATACCCGCCTTTTTTGCAAGTGCCCACGTGGAAGGTGCGATCCCGTCCGGCTTTAACTTGAATCCTAGTGCTTTCCAAAGTGGATGGACGACCGCGACATGCTTTTGAACGACGGTTTGATCGTCAAGAGGCTAAAACATTCTGAAAGGGTCTATTCTTTCGGAAAAAGGCAGTTTGTGTGAGAGGAGGTTGTATGAATCTCGTGAAGAAGCCAGTTCGACAATATCTCGTCCCGCTGAGCGTTCGGAACATTCTGCAAAAATCCAAGGACGATTAGGTCTTCGCAACTTCCACGCAGCGAGCCGGCAACAAAGAAAGCGGGAATTGGTTTTTGAAGAGCGAGAGTTATAATCGAGGTATTGAAATCGAACAGCTTCGAGATGGCTGACCGAACACAGCAATCGAACATTCGGCCCTTCCGGAGTTTTCCAACTCGTCGGGTTTCGAGCCAAGGTTCAAACTTCCTGTAAATGGCCTTTAGTTCTTTTGCGATCTCCTTCATGGCTAAATCACGATACGAGGCGAACCAATCCTAGTTGACGAAAGCAGTGGCATGCGACACGACTATCGAACCGACGGCCTCGGCGTATTCGAGGATCCGGGCTTGGACCGTTTTGTGTTCTCCGAGTGTGGGCATCGGATACCTCAAAGAGAGCCGACTAACGCTCTATTAATGGCACTTAATGACGAGCTAGATGGGATTTCTGTTCGATCGGAGAATATGAAGAGTTCCGACCCTTTATAGGCCTTCGCCGTGTTATATTGCAGCAAGTTATTCAAACGATGTTTGGTTCTAAAACTTCTGAACTTCCACACAGCAATCATACGAAACAATCCAATGCTGGGTGATATCGCGTTGGATAACCGCGGCGATGCGTTGGTGGTCTTCTGGTTTGTAGTGGTTTAAGTATAACCGATCTGCTTTGCGGAAATATGGCGGATCGCAGTAGACGATGGTTTTCTCAGGAAGCCGCGGGACATACTGAGTGATGAAGCGCTCCGCATCCCAATTCCGAACCTTGATGTCACTCTTCCTAGCCGCAATTGCCTCTATTCGGGAGATCAATTGGTTCCGCGGGAACCTGCATCGATTTTCCATTCGCCGGTTTGGTCCAATCCGCCGATAACCCCGCCATTGAGAATTCCCGACCGATTGCACCGATTCAGGTAAAACATGGCAAATCCGAGGTCGAAACGATCTGCCGAATTGCGGTTTCGGAAGATTTCTCGCTGACGCCTCCAAGTATCAACGTTCAAGGATGCGCGGGACACCGCTGTGCAGAACCTTTCAGGCTCCGTTCAAGAGCGAATGCCAAAAAGAATAGACACTGATGCACGAATCATTGAGATGGACTCGCTTTACGCGCCCTCTCAAAAGAAGCTCCATCGCAACGCCCGCGCCGCCCGCAAAAGGCTCGACGTAATCAGCTGCACTGAGCTCATTGGTGGTAAGGATCTCGTCAACAAACGCCCACAAGCGTTGTTTACCCCCAGGGTATCGTAGCGGTGTTTGATACTGGCTCATATGCGGCCGTTGCCGGAGGATTAGCCATTCATCTCCTCAAGGAGTGGGAAGACATTGCCAAATAGGATGCAAATGTCCGGCGGTGACACAGAAAACGATGGATGGTGAACCAATTGATTCATCGACGTGACCGAAAGGAGCCCGTTCGGTTTTGCCAACTCGGTCATCGGCCCGTGAAGCACTTTAACTTTGGCTTTGTCCGCCCCGTTGTTGGTCAAATGCTTTACTATGTCTCGAAGGAGATCAGCCAAGGACTTATCCAAACCGTCTTTCTTCTTGGGATCGGGGCCACCGCTTTCTTGTGATCCACACAATACGCTTTAGCGGAAAGCTCGAATAAGCTACGCAACAGGAAGCAAAATGCGTGAGGGTGGGTTTCGAGTTTAACGTGCAACAATCTCGTTAAGCAGCGTTGCAATCTTATCGCGACCCGTCCCTCTGACCTTGAAAGACGAAAGTTTCTTCCGGACCGACTTCGGATCATTAGAAGGATGGGCATTGGTTGAACCGCCCGTGCCCTTTCCTCCGGCTGAGCCACCACCCGTGGCTCCCTTTCCTCCAGCGCTTCCTGTGCCGCCCAGCTAGATGAGCCACCTCCTGGATTCGGAGCTGCAAGCCCGTATGCCGTCACCCACGATTGGGAAGCAGGCCGAATTTCCTTAAAGCCGAGAGTTCCGGTGCCAATGTCGAAAAGGACGCTATCAAATAGCTTTTTGTTCTTGCCAGGATAGGACGACGCCAAATCGGCCGCCCCTTTGGTCTTCAAAATTGGCGTGAGCTTTTGAAGAGCTTCATTGAGCACCGTGAGGGGGTATTCTCCTGACCAGCGTTCAGCCTGCTGGGGATTGAGATTCTTCCCCTTAATGAGATAGGCCTCCAGCAGGTCCAAGCCGGGTTCCGATTTTTTGAGTTGGTCGCGTGCGTAGCGAGCAGTTGCGACTGAATTCCACTTGTCGCGCCCGGCCGTGTCACCTTTTGCGTGCGTTCTTGCGACCAACTTGTCCACGAATGCGGCGTCCTTCGCTGGGTAGACGACGCACGGTATGGTCTCGTTATCTGCCTTCCACGTGCCGGGGAGCTTGTCTATTCGATCTTGGATGTGCTCCGGGAGTTCCACATTTTTGGTGAGGCCGTGAATCAGTTTTAGGGGAGCTCGTTCGCCCCGATTGCCTTCCTTTACGACATGCTCCCCCTTGACGTTCAGCGCGACGATATTCTCGGTGGGGCTGTAACCGTCATCGAGCAAGCTCTCCATCAATCCCCAAAAATAATTCGGATGAATCGAAATCAACGCATTGGTCGCGTGTTCTTCATCCGGCTGATGAACGGTGCGGTAGTTAGTGAGTCGATTTTCAGGTCAGCGACCTTTATTTGCTTCGTTGTTCCCATAGCGTGTCGTTGGCTAGTGAATGGCTGGTGACTTAAAGTCGTGAACGCGGGTCTTCGCGGTCATCAGTTCGTGAAGGAGGGTGCGGAAGAGGTCTTGGAGGGAATTCCGCATCGCTGTGGTCTGGTCGATTCGCGCGTCGACAGTCTCGAACGCGTTCGCGAGTTCGTCTTGTTCTTCGCGAGACGGCAGTCCGAATTTCACCCGGTTAATGATTCCTTGGGTGATCAGCGGCTGCCCCATCTTGTTGCTGTATTGGTCGAGATTGAGATGCTCGAAATGAGTCCGAGCGTAACTGCGATTCACGACCGCTTCTCCTCCTTCGCGTACAGTGCGTTATCAGTTACCCATGAGATAGGCGTTGTAAGGTGAGCGCATCCACAGTATTCGCCAACTCTGCCGCGGATTAACACATCCTCATTGAGGAGACTCTCTGCTGCATAGCCCAGCACTCCGTTGCCTCCATAGACCGGAACCGTTCGTTCGGCGGTTGGCTCAGATGCAGTATCCTTTGGTTTGGTCTTCCCGCTGGTGAACTTGAAGACGTCGCCAATCTCCACCACCTCCCAGCTTTCGGGGACGGGGCCGATTTCGGTTTGTTTTTGGGGTTCGTGGCGGAGGCCTTCGGTGAAGAGCTTGTGCATGAGGGCCTTTTTCAGCTCGGTGGTGGTCTGAATGATCCGCTCCTGCGCTTCGATCGCCCGCTGCACCGTCGAAAGGATGTGCGCGATCTTCTTCTGCTCGGGGAGTGGGGGGAGCGCCATGGGCAACTCCGCCAGCTTCGACTGCGAGAGATTCGGGATCGTCGTGACGTTGCCTCGACCGAAGTAGAGTTT